>NZ_JBFBCD010000011.1:273448-371716 GCF_040683015.1 Nocardia sp. NPDC051030
ACCCCATCCGGTTTTGGCGGGTGGGGGCCCCGACGCCGGTCCCCGCTACCTCCGCCGGGGGGAACCCCCCCGGGGGGGGGGCCGCGCCCCCCCCCGCGCCCCACGCCCCGAATCCAACGGCCGGACAACTGGCGCCCCGCCAATGATCTTGGTACACCTTGGTATACGAAAAAGGGGTGATCCGGATCATTCCGGAGGACGGGGACGAATCATGGAAGCCAGAGCCGAGCTCGAACAGGAACTGGGCGGCCCGCTGGCCTCGCTCGACCTGCTCTCCGACGCCGAGACCGCCGACCTGCTGCAAGTCTTCCGGGCCGCGCAGCGCACCGAGACCGCCGCCATGGTCGAGGCCGTCGACAAGACCGTCGGCGCCCTGCCCTGGCCGCTCAGCACGGCCGCCAAGAAGATCATGTTCGGGAACAAGCTCGGATGAGCGATCTGGTCACCCGGGCGCAGATCACGCTGCTGTCCCGCACCCTGCACGTCTCCGAAGACCGGCTATCGCACCTCGAGAAGCTGGGCGCGGCGAACCTGCACGAGCTGCAAGAACGCATGGCGAAAGCCATTTTCGCCCAGCACAATGCGACGTTCTCCCGGCTCAGCATGCTGGTGCCGATCATTCCGCTGAGCATCTCGCTGCCGCTGGTGCAGCGCATGGTGCCGCCCGTCATGGCGGGGCGCGCGGCGGGCGCGATCGGCGTCGACCATCCCAAGAAGGCCGCCGAGGCGGTGAGCATGCTGGACCCGGCCTATGCCGCGGCCGCCGCGCCGTACATGGATCCGCACGGGGTCGGGCAGTTGGCCGATATCGCGCCGGTCGGACCGGTCATGAAGATCATCAATGAGCTGCTGAGCCGCGGCGATCACGTGACGGCCGGGCCGTTTCTCGCCTATGCCACACCGGAATTGATCCGGGCGGTCGAGCGGGACGTCCACGACGACGAGGGGCTGATCCGGTCGGCGTCCTACGCCTACTCCGGGGAGAACATCAGCGTCATCCTGCGGCATCTGCTGACCGGGGAGCGGGTGCCGCGACTGGTGCGGACCATCCTGCACGGGTCCAAGGAACTGCGGCTGGCGGCGCTGTCGGTGTTCGCCCGCTGTGACGCCGACGTGGAGTTGGCCATCGGCGATATTCTCTTCGACCTCGGGTCGGCCGATGAGATCGCCGATCTGATCGGGACTTTCATCGATTCCGGGGTGGTGCCGGAGACGCTGCGGTTCGCCGGGCAGCTCAGCCCGTCGGCGCTGGATCTGCTGGCCGCCAATCCGATCATCTCCGACCTCGAGGCCATCGACGCGATCACCGTCGCCGTCGACGGCACTCTCGACACGGCCGTGTGGCGGGGCCTGCTCGAACTCGGCGAGCGCACCCAACCGGCCATCGCCCGGCGCATCGGGGAGAAGGTGTCGCACTTCGATACCGCCACCCTGGCGCAGCTGCCGACCGTGCTCAGCACCACGCACCTGTGGCCGCCGCTTTTGAAGGTGCTGGCCGCCGCCGAACCCGACGCGCAATCGCGCATCGGCGAATTGTGGTCGGCGCTACCGGCCCTGGAGCGCAATGAGATCGAACAGCGCATCGCCGATCTGGGGCTGGGCGAGCAGTTGACGACACTGTCGGCAACCTTGCAGATCACGCACTGACGACAGGCCTCGGCCCCCACCGCATTCCGCGGCGGGGGCCGAAACCGTTCGAGGTCAGCGGAATTCCTCGATGACCCGCGCGAAGGCCGCCTGACCGTGCCCGGCCGCGACCTGACGATCCACCAGGCCCGCGAATGCGGCGATCAGATCGACCCCGATCTTCGCATCGCGCCCGGACTGCACGATGGCATCCAGCCCCGCCTTCTGGAAGGCCAAGTGCTGCACCTGCGCCGAGTAATCACCCGAGTCGATGGCCGCGGCATAGGCGGGCAACCCCTGCGCCATGGCCGTCACCCACGGCACCGCGCGCGCCGCGAACTCCGACGCCGTGATTCCCGCCGAGCCCGCCAGGGCGGCACCCTGGAAGAACCCGCCGAACATGAGATACATGCTCGCCAGCAGCGAGAAATCCCAGAGCGCGGCCTTACCGGCATCCGCACCGAAATATTCGGCGGTGCCGAGCAATTCGAGGGTTTCCCGATGCGCGTCGAAGACCGGCTGCGAACCGCTGTACAGAATGCTCGACCCCGGGCCACCGATCATCGGCGGAATCGCCATGATGCCGCCGTCGAGCAGCTCGATACCGTGCTCACTCGCCCACCGCGCCAATTCCCGCGACTGCTCCGGAGCCGTGCTGGTGAGGTTGATCAACTGCCGCCCGGCCAGATCGGCCGCGATGGGATCGAGGGTCTCATGCACTGAGGCGTGATCGAACAGCACCGCGATGACCAATCCACCGGCGGCAACGGCCGCACCGGGCGTCGCGGCGGATACCGCACCGGCGGCCACCAGCTCGGAATCCTTGCCGGGAGTGCGATTCCACACCGTGGTCGAGACGCCGCCCTGCAGGAACGCCCGGACCAGCGCCTGACCCATATCCCCGAGCCCGAGCACCGTCACCGCGGTCTGCTGAGTGTTCGTCATTGTGGGACAACTCCTTCTATCGTGAAGTTCGGACTGACCGGCGCGCGCTCTGGAATCGAGATTGCCGGTCGCCGTGTTGGCCCACAAGTACGCACTAATTTCTCGGGTACTGACCGAAAGGTGAGTGCCGAGGCAGTAAGGACGGGCAGTGAGCGAAAAGAGATCCGGGCCATACTTCTGCGGTATCGACGCCGCCATGGATGTGGTGGGCGGCAAATGGAAGTCGCTCATCCTGTGGGAGTTGGCCGAGCACGGAACCCGCCGCTTCGGCGAACTCAAGCGCGGCCTGCCCGGCGTCTCGGAGAAGATGCTCAATCAGCAATTGCGTGAGCTCGCCGAGGACGGGATCGTGCACCGCGAGATCTACCCGGAAATCCCGCCCCGCGTCGAATACTCACTGACCGAGGAGGGCATCGCACTCAATACCGCGCTCGCGCCCCTGGGGGCCTGGGGGTCGCGGCGGATAGAGCGCATCGGCGCGGACCGGGTGCACGTCAGCGCCTGACGCACGGCCCTCGCCGCTCGGTACCACCTATGAGCGCGGCTGGTGGGTGGCGGGGTCCGCATCACGCTGTGCGAAAACCTCACGGGCGGCAGCAATCCCGTTGATGGCGGCGGGGAAACCGGCGTAACCGACCATCTGCGTGATGACTTCGATGGCCTCCTCGCGGGTGCCGCCGACATTGAGCAGGCCGTGCAGGTGCACGCGCAGCTGAGGCGCGGCGGTGCCCATGGCGGTCAGGGCGGCGACGGTGGCCAGTTCGCGGGTCTTCAGGTCCAGGCCGGTGCGGCTGTAGATGTCGCCGAAGGAGAACTCGATGATGTAGCGGGCCAGATCCGGTGCGATGTCCTGCAGGGAGGCGACGACCTGTACACCGGCGTGCCCGTCGATGGCTTCCAGGGCGGCCAGGCCACGGTGGTACCGATCATCCGTGGTCTCACCCGGCTGAGCTCCGGAGTCCTCGACGTCCGCGGGCGTCTGCCGCTCCACGAAAACCTCACGGGCAGCGGCGAGTCCGTTCAACGCGGCCGGGAAACCCGCGTACACCGTCATGTGCATGATGGTTTCGACGATCTCGCGGCGGGTGACACCGACATGCAGCGCGCCGCCGATATGGAAGCGCAGCTGCGGTGCCGCGTTCCCGAGCGCGGTCAGCGCGGCGACATTGGCGAGCTGCCGCTGCCGCAGCGTCAGACCGGGCCGGTTGTAGATGTCGCCGTAGCCGAATTCGACGGTCAGACGAGCCAGGTCCGGAGCGATCTCGGCGAGCCCGGCGATCACGGCCGCACCGGATGCGCCCGAGACCTGCTCGAGGATGGCCATGCCCCGGTCGTAGCGGGTTTCGGTGGGGGACAACGGCTCTGTGGTGGTCATGGATATGACCGTAAAAGCTGGAGTGCACTCCAACGCAAGCCCTGTCTTACAGCCCGCCGAATTCAGTGTCCGGCAACGGCCTCCACGCCCCGGGCGGCGCCATGGTGACCCGGCCTAGGTCCGCCATTGCATGCTCGTCAGCGCGGACCCGGGGATTGCGTGCTGGAATTGAGGTCGCGGGTGTGGGAGGTCAGGCGGGGGTGCCGAACCAGCGGGTGAGGGCTTCGGGGAGGCCTGTGCTGGTGGGGGTGTCGGCGGCCCAGGCGACTATTCCGTCGGGGCGGATCAGGAGGGCTGAGAGTTCCCTTGGTTGGGCGGGTTTGGCGGTGAGGGTCTGGATTCGGTGGGACCAGGGGGCGGCGGTGGCGCGTAGGTCGGGGGAGTCGGTGAGGTCGAGGAGGATTGGGGTGCCGGAGGTGCAGTGGTCGGCTAGGTGGGTGCCGTCGGCCAGTTCGAGGTCGGGGGTGGGGCCGCCGGTGAGGGGGTGGTTGCCGCCGAGGTCGTAGCGGTGCAGGACGCCGGAGATCTTTTTGAAGATGGTGGTGGCGCCGTCGCGGGTGGCGAAGAGTTGGGAGGCTACTTCGCGTAATGCCTTGCTGCGCGGGTCGAGTCGCATGAGGGCTACTTGGGCGCGGGTCCACTCGAGGACCCAGGCGCCGATGGGGTGGCGTTCGGAGCTGTAGGTGTCGAGCAGGGGAGCGGGGGCGTCGCCGCGGACCACGGAGGCGAGTTTCCAGCCGAGGTTGACGGCATCGCCGACGCCGAGGTTCAGGCCCTGACCGCCGAAGGGGGAGTGCACGTGGGCTGCGTCGCCCGCCAGCAGGACTCGGCCCTTTCGGTAGTCGGGGACCTGGCGGGTGTTGTCGGTGAAGCGGGTGGCGGAGTGGACCGCGGTGATGGTCACGTCCACGCCGGAGACGTGGCGCAGGCTGTCCTGCAATTCCTGGGCGGTGAGGGGGGCGTCGCGGTCGGCGGGCGGGCCGTCGAGTTCGACGGTGAGGAAGCGGCCGGGGAAGGGGCCGTGGGCGTAGATGCCGGTGGGGGTGGTGTTCCAGCCGGGGCGCAGGCCCTCGGTGCCGGTCATCTCGACCATCCCCTGGTGGCCGGTGATTTCGGCGTCCAGGCCGGGGAATTCGAATTCGGCGAGCTTGCGGATGGTGCTGCGGCCACCGTCGCAGCCGACCACCCAGCCGGCGTGGACGAGGCTGTCGCCGCAGCGCACGGTGACGGTGTCGCCGTCGTCCCAGAGGCCGGTCACGTCGACGCCGCGGCGGACCGGGACGCCCAGTTCGGCGGCGCGGCGGGCCAGGATCGCCTCGATGGCTTGCTGGGAGACCAGGAATGCCTCACCGGCCGGACCGACGTCGGCGAAGACCGGATCGTCGAAGTCGATCAAGGAGGCGTCGAGCATGATTCCGGCGAAATGGCCGACCGCGGGACGCTTACCGGCGGTCAGCACCTGACGGTGTCCATCCCCGGGTACACCGGCCGCACGCTGGAATTGGGTGAATCGGGCCAGGGCCGTGCTCTGTTCGGCGAGCAGGTCGGGCAGCAGGCCGCGGCGGGCGAACGCCTGCGCGGTCGGGACATTGATCGCGCCCGCCTTGATGGTCAGGTCGGGCTCGGTGAGCCGCTCGACCACCAGAACGTCGACCCCGCCCAGGCGCAGTTCGCACGCCAGCATGAGCCCGACCGGTCCGGCTCCGACTACCACCACATCGTGTCTCTCGTTCATGAAACCCACTGTGGTGGTGGGTGATTACCCGGCGCTTGCACTGCCTTGCGTGGCACTTGCGCCGGGTAATCACCGGGGTTAATTCCAGCCGCGCGAATCCTGCTTGAGCGCGGTGTCGATGGCCAGACCCGAGGCCACCACCATGGACAGCAGCGGCTGCGGGAGCTGGCGGTGGATCTGCACGACGTAGTTGTCGGCGGTGGTGAACATGTTCTTGAGCAGGCCCTCCCACGTCTTGGTGATGCGGGCGACCTCCTGACCGGTGTGGTCGAGGATGGCGAAATTCCAGGCGCGCCAGTTCTCGCCGCGCATGCTGCCGATTTGCTGGCCATTCACCATGAACGAGAAGTTGATCTTGCCGATCATATTGTCCTGCACGATCTCACCGATCGGCTGGCCACTGCCGTGCTCGAGCAGGAACTTGGACTTGAACACCTTCGCGGGCCGGGTGATCCGCAACTGGGTCTGACCGTAGGCGTCGCGCAGTTCGAGCTTGTGCGTCATGAACTGGTCATAGCTGGACAGGAAGCGCACGGCCTTCTTGAGCGCGCTCTGCCCGACCTCCACCACGGCGCCGATCTGGCGGCCGTGCTGGTCGAAAACGCCGTATTCGTTGGCCATTTCGATGAGCTTGACCTTCTGGTTCACCACCAGGATCGGCTCGGTGAACAGGGTGCCGCCGCCGGCTTGGGTCGGGGTCACACCGGCTTGCTGCTGCACCTGACGCTGAATCGCGCCCGGGTCGTTCGCGCTGCCGACCTCGAGCTCCCACGGGCTGGCGTCACCGCGGTGCTGACCGTATTGCTGCTGGGGGTACTGCTGACCTTGCGGCTGCTGCCCATACTGCTGGCCCTGCTGCCCGTATTGCTGCTGCGCGCCTTGCTGTTGCCCGTATTGCTGCTGTGCGGGCTGGCCCTGCTGTTGTGCGTACTGCTGCGCGGGTTGCCCCTGCTGCTGGCCGTACTGCTGCTGCGCATGGGGCTGACTCTGCTGCGACTGCTGGGCATGCGACTGCTGGCCCTGGGGCTGCTCGGGCGTTTGCTGCTGGGGCTGGGTGTGATCCGTCCACTGTGTGCCGTCCCACCACCGCAGCACGGTGGAACCAGGACCTTCGGGGTACCAACCCGGGGGAGAACTCATTGCCGCATCCTAACGGTGTACAGGGACTCTGCACTTTTTGTGCATTTCGCCCCTTTCCCACCTCTATGATGGGCGGTCAAGATCGAGGTGCACTGTCTCGGACAGCTGAGGATCGAGGAAACCATGTCTGCCACAGCCGAATTCGCAATTAGCTGGACGATCGCGAACCGGCCCGGCTTATGACCGATCTGGTGACGCGAGCCCAGCTCGTCCTCCTGGCGCGGACCCTGCACGTGCCCGTCGAACGACTCGCGCACCTCGAGAAACTCGGCCCGCACCGCCTGCATGAACTGCAACAACGCATGTCCGGCAAGCTCTTCGACCAGCACACCCCGATCTTCGAGCGAATCAGCAAGCTGGTGCCCATCATTCCGCTGGGCATCTCCCTGCCGATCGTGCAGCGCCTGGTCCCGGCCACCATGACCGGACGCGCCGCGGGCGCGATCGGCGTGCAGCATCCGGACAAGGCAGTCGATGCATTACTGCGCCTGGACGTGAACTACGCGGCCGACTGCGCACCCTTCCTGGACCCCCGCACGGTCGGGCAGCTCGCCGACGACGCCCCCGCCCCGCCGGTCGTCGCCATCGTGAACGAACTGCTGCGCCGCCGCGACTACATCACCGCCGGACCGTTCCTGGCCTATGCCACACCGGAATTGATCCGCGCCGTGGAGGAGGGCGTCCCCGACGACGAGGGCCTGATCCGCTCGGCCGCCTACGCGTATTCGGGGGAGAGCATCAGCGCGGTGGTGCGCCAACTGCTGGACGGCGACAGCCAGCGTCTGCCGCGATTGCTCGCCACGGTGATCGACGGCTCGAAGGAACTCCGCCTGGCCGCCCTGTCGGTCTTCGCCCGCTGTCAGCCCGATGTCATCGCCAGGGTCGGCGACATCCTTTTCGATGTCGCCCCGCCCTCGGCCATCGCCGATCTGGTCACCACCTACATCGGATCCGACGCCACCCCCGACCTCCTGCGCTTCCTGGGCCAGCTCAGCCACGGCGCCCTGACCCGCCTGGCCCTCAACCCCGTCATGGGCGAACTGGGCGAAGCCCTCGTCATGGCCGTCGACGGCAGCACCGAGGTCGCCCTCTGGCGCGGCGTCCTGGAATCCCTGGCCCGCACCCCCGCCTCGGTCCGCCGCCGCGCGGGCATCCGCCTGGCCCTACTCGAACCCACCACGGTCCGCACCCTCCCCGCCCTGGTCCAAGCCGGTCGCCTCTGGCCGCCCCTGCTCTGGCTCCTCTCCGCCACCGACGTGGACGTCCAAGCCCGCATAGGCGAACTCTGGGCCTCCACCCGCCTGGACCCCGAAGTCCTCGAACGCCGCATAGCCGACCAACGCCTCGACTCCCTCCTGACCACCCTCACCACCACCCTGCGCGTTCTCCGCTGAGGCCCGAGTTGCGCTCCACCACAACCGCTCTTGCTGTCGAAGGTCACCCGCTCGTGATCGTCTCGGATTCGCGCGACCGGAGGTCTTGCGCCACGGCTGATTCCAATCGCGGACGCGCGATTCACCTGCGGCGGCGACCTGGCATCCCGGCAGCGCCGACCGGCCGGTCCGCCGGAAGTGGTAGGAAAGGGACGTGTCCGAAACCGCCGAACCCCGCACCTCCCGCGCCGTCTCGGAAGTGGTGGACCTGGTCAGCGCGCTGATCCGGTTCGACACCTCCAATACCGGAGAACTGGAAACCACCAAGGGCGAGCGCGAATGCGCGCAATGGGTCGCCGATCAACTGCAGCAGGCCGGCTATATCACCGAATACGTCGAATCCGGGGCGCCCGGTCGCGGCAATGTGTTCGCGCGCTTGAAGGGCGCGGACTCCAGCAAGGGCGCGCTCATGATGCACGGGCATCTGGATGTGGTGCCCGCCGAGGCCGCCGACTGGAGCGTGCACCCGTTCTCGGGTGCGGTGCGCGACGGTTACGTGTGGGGCCGCGGGGCGATCGATATGAAGGATATGGTCGGCATGATGCTGGCCATCGCCCGGCAGTTCAAGATCGAAGGCACCGTACCGCCGCGCGATATCGTCTGGGCCTTCCTCGCCGATGAGGAGAACGGCGGCAAGTGGGGCTCGCAGTGGCTGGTCGACAATCGGCCCGACCTGTTCGAAGGTGTCACCGAAGCGGTCGGCGAGGTCGGCGGGTTCTCCCTGACCGTGCCGCGCCCCGATGGCAGCGAACGCCGACTGTATCTGGTCGAGACCGCCGAGAAGGGCCTGGGCTGGATGCGCTTGCGCGCCAAGGCCCGTGCCGGGCACGGCTCGTTCCTGCACGAGGACAATGCGGTCACCATTCTGGCGCGGGCCGTCGCACGCCTGGGCACCCACACCTTCCCGCTGGTGGTCTCGGATTCGGTGGCCGAATTCCTGGCCGCCGTCGCCGAGGAGTCCGGGCTCGAATTCGATCCGTCCAGCCCCGATATCGAAGGCCAACTCGCCAAACTCGGCACCATCTCCCGCATTATCGGCGCGACCCTGCGCGACACCGCCAACCCGACCATGCTGCGCGCGGGCTACAAAGCCAATGTGATTCCGCAGACCGCCGAGGCTGTCGTCGACTGCCGTGTGGTCCCCGGCCGCCAAGCCGAGTTCGAGAAGGAAGTCGACGCCCTCATCGGCCCCGATGTGGAACGCGAGTGGATCACCAAACTCGACTCCTATGAAACCACTTTCGATGGCCACCTGGTCGACGCCATGAACGACGCCATCCTCGCCCACGACCCCGCCGGGCGCACCGTGCCCTATATGCTGTCCGGCGGCACCGACGCGAAAGCCTTCGCGCGCCTGGGAATTCGCTGCTTCGGCTTCGCCCCGCTGCAACTCCCGCCCGACCTGGACTTCACCGCACTGTTCCACGGCGTGGACGAGCGAGTTCCGGTGGAGTCACTCGAATTCGGCACCCGCGTACTGGAACACTTCATCCTGCACAGCTGACTCAGTCGAAAGGACGCCCCGTGCCCGACTACTCGTACAACCCGTACGCCGCGCTGCCCCCGCTCCCCGAGTTCACCCTCACCTCCACCGACATCAGCGAGGGCAAGCCGCTGCACCTCGACCAGGTCAGCGCCCTCGGCGGAGCGGGCGGCCGCGACATCTCCCCCCAGCTGAGCTGGTCCGGATTCCCCGCCGAGACAAAGAGTTTCGCCGTCACGGTGTACGACCCCGACGCCCCCACCGCGTCGGGCTTCTGGCACTGGGTGGTCGCCAATATCCCGGCCACCACCACCAGCCTGGAAACCGGCCAGGGCAGCAAGGGCGGCACCCTCCCCGCCGGTGCCGTCACCCTCGGCAATGACGCGGGCCTCACCGAATACACCGGCGCATTCCCCCCGGCAGGCCACGGCTACCACCGCTACTACGTGGTCGTCCACGCCGTCGGCGTCGAACGCCTGGAAGTGGATGAAACCGCGTCCCCCGCCTACCTGGGCTTCAACCTGTTCATGAACGCCATCGCCCGCGCCACCCTGATCGGCACCCACGAACAGCACTGAAGTCTCCGCAATTCCCCTGTGGCCCCAGGCAATCCGCCCGGGGCCACAGTCCGTTTCAGCGCGATCGAGTGTTCATTGATGCAGGCGACACGCTGGTCGGGGCCTGCACCATTGAACACTCACCGTGTCGGGGCGGATCCGTCAGATGGGAGTGATGCACGCGCTGCCGGACGCAGATCAGCCCCTGCCATGAGTGGGGGAGCTGCTGGTCAGGGCCGATTGGGTGTCGGCGGACGTGCCGTTGGTCAGCTGTGACCGGGGGTGATGAGGGCGGCCAGGGCGGTGAGGCCTGCGGTGAGATCTGCTGCGGTGGGGGAGTTTTCGGGGTCGATGAGGGCCTGGGTGAGGAGGCCGCCGATCAGGGTTTGCAGGACTGCGCCGATGCGGGGGTCGGAGCCGCCGAGTTGTTCGGCGAGGCCGTCTCGGGCCAGTTGCTGAGCCGCACCGATTTCCGCGCGGAGTTCAGGGGAGTGCAGGGCCTGGGCCATGCTTTCGACATTCGCGGACCAGAGTGCGCGGTCGGTGGCGAAGGATTCGATCAGCTTGTGCCAGAAGGTGTTCAGGCGTTCGGCGGGACCCAGGTCCTCGGCGTCGGGTAGCGAATCGAGCATGCGGCTCACGGCCGTGGCGGTGGATTCCAGCATGGCCTGATTGAGCAGTTTGTCCCGGGTCCCGAAGTGGTAGTTGATCGCGGCCAGGTTGGTGCCGGAGGCGGCCACGATATCGCGCACGGTGGTGCGGGCCAGGCCGCGTTCGGCCAGGCATTGCTTGGCTCCGGCCAGCAGATCTTCTCGGGTTCCCACGGCGATCACAGTAGCAGTCGGTCATACGCATGTTTGTGACAACTGTTTCAAACACATGTATTGCACGATTGTCTAAATCGTGTGTATGGTCTGAATCAGCAGGCTGCGCCCGATCCTCAGCACTCCATCGCACGAAAGCACGAGTCGCACAATGAGCACGCAACGTCTTCTGTCCCCCTTCGAAATCGGCTACTTCAGCACCGACGCCCGCCTGGGCAGCGTGCCGATCGGCGGCATGCCGCTGTTCATCGGCAGTACGGTGCGCGGCCGGATCGATGCGCGGATCCTGCGCCGGGTGCTGGCCGAATTGGCGGCCGGGCACGTGCTGCTGCGCAGCCACGTCGTCACCGGCGACGATGGCCGACAGCGTTTCGTGGCCAACCCCGGCTACCAGCCCGTGGTCGAGGAGCGCGCGGGCGGCGTGGACGAGTACTGGGCGCTGGTCAATACCCCTCAGGACTGGGACGCCGGACTGTTCCGGGCGGTCCTGCTGCACGGCAGCGAACACACCCGGATCGTGCTGGTCATTCATCACGGCATCAGCGACGGCCGCTCGGCCTTCGCCTTGCTGGAGGAGATGTGGCAGCGATACACCGCGTACATCACCGGATACCCACTGCCACTGCACGATTCGGACAGCGACCTCATCCCCGGCATCGATGCGCAGCTGGCGCGGGTGACCACCGAGGCCGACATCGACGGCCTGCTCGCACAGGTGCGCGCCATGGCCGCGAACTTCGGCCCCGAGGCCGCAGCCCGCACCCTGCCCGTCGACGGCGACGGTGTCGGCGATCCCGGTGGCAGGCTCGCCATGCGGCGCATCGAACTCGGCACATACCCGACCTCGGGCCTCCTGACTGCCGCACGGGCACAGGGGATCTCGGTCAACAGCCTGCTCGCGGGCGCGGCACTCGCGGCGGTGCGCACCGAGATCGAGGCGACCGGGCCGATCCCGCTGCTGTGCGGGCATGCGGTGGACCTGCGCCCGGAGATCACCCCGGAGCTCGCACGCACCACGCTGCTGAACTGCGCGGCCGGGGCCGGGTCACCCGCCCTGGTGGATACCGACGCGGATCCGCTGGCGCTGGGCACGGCCCTCGACGCGGACCTGCGTCACACCCTCGAGGCGCGTTTCCCGGCGGTGTTCATGCTGGCCGTGCAGCGAGAGCTGGATGCCGAGATCGCCGCGATCCTGTCCGCGCCGCCCACCATCGCCCTGTCGAATATGGGCCGCCTGCCCGCCCATCCGACCCCGGCGGGCGTCACCATCGTGCGTGACGACGTCTTCGCCACGAACCCGGGCATGCCACCCAAGATGACCATCTTCACCGTCGGCGACCGCCTGATCATCCAGGTCGAATACGACACGGCCGCACACAGTCACGCGCAGATGGAACGGGTCACCCAGGCCATGCGCGATCAGCTCCACCGGGTGTCGGAAGCCGCGCTGCACGGCTGAACGGCCCGCACACAGCACTGCGGCCCCGGACGAACCATCCAGGGCCGCAGTGCTTTCGAATGCTGATTTACGACAGGTTGATCACATTGTCCGGGGCGGGCGTGGTGTACAGTGCGGCGATCTCGGCCGCGTACTTGCTGGTGATCGGATTGCGCTTGAGCTTGAGGGTCGGGGTGAGCTCGTCACCGCCGGGCTCCCAGCCCGAGTCCAGCAGTACGAAGCGCTTGATCTGTTCCACGCGTGAGAGTTTCGCATTGGCGACGCCGATCGCGGCCTTGATCTCCTCGATGATCTCCGGGCGCGCGGCCAGGGTCTTCAGATCGGCGTCGGGAGTGCCCAGGGCCTTGGCCCGCACCACGGCCGTGTCGGGGTCGAGCACCACCAGCGCGGTGATATACGGCTTGGCGTCGCCGATCGCCACCACCTGCCCGACCAGCGAGGACGCCGCCTTCACGGTGTTCTCGATATTGGTGGGAGACAGGTTCTTTCCCGCCTCGCTGATGATGAGTTCCTTCTTGCGGTCCACGATGGTGATGTAGCCGTCGCCGTCGATGGTGGCCACGTCACCGGTGTGCAGCCAGCCGTCACCGTCGATGGCCTCGGCGGTCTTGTCCGGCATCTTGCGGTATCCGCCGGTGACGATCGCACCGCGCAGCAGCAGCTCACCGTCCTCGGCGAGACGAATCTCCACCCCGCGCAACGGAATTCCGACGGTGCCCGGCTTGGGCTTGTCCAGCGGCGTGTAGGTGCCGACACCGGAGGTCTCCGACATACCCCACACCTCGGTGACCGTGAAGCCGAGGCCGAGCATGTACTCCAGGGTCTCCGGCGGAATGGCCGCCGCACCCGAGGCCGCCACCTTCAACTCGTCGAATCCCAAGGCGGCCCGCAGCTTCGACAGCACCAGCGCATCGGCCAGCTTGTGCTGCACGTCCAGCAGCAGCCCGCGCCCGCCACCGGCCAGGTCGGCCCGCGCGGCATTCACCCCGACGCCGATCGCCCAATTGGCGAGCGCCTTCTTCACCGGGCTGGACTCGGTGGCGAGCTTGGCGTCGATTCCGGCCTTGATCTTCTGCCATACCCGCGGCACACCGAAGAACGCGGTCGGCCGCGCATCGGGCAGCGCGGCGGCGATCTCCCGCGGATCCGGAACCGTGGTCATCTGCACCCCGGTGAACAGGTTGGCGCAATGTCCCGAAATCCGGTCCGCCACATGCGCGGCGGGCAGATACGACACCGACCGATCATCGAGCCCGACCACCAGCGGCCCCTCGACCAGTCCCACGATCTGAGCGACCACATTGCTGTGCGTCAGCTCCACACCCTTGGACGGCCCAGTGGTGCCGGAGGTGTAGATGAGCGTAGCGATATCCTCGGGCTGCACCGCCCGCCACGCGGCGTCGAAGTCGAAATCAGCCTTGGGTGCGGCCTCCACCTCGGCCAATGTGATTGTGCCCGTGGCGGTTCCCTCCACCAGCACGATGTGCTCGAGCTCCACGCCCGCCCCCCGCACCGCATCCAGGAACGCGGGCTCGGTAATGACGACCTTGTTCTCCGCATTGGTGAACAAATGCGCGATCTGCTCGGCCGAACTGGTGTTGTAGATCGAGAACGGTGTGGCCCCCACATGCAGCGCCGCCGTATCCACCAGATTGAACTCCGGCCGATTGGTCAGCATGATCCCGACCGTATCCCCGCGCCCGACCCCCAACCCCGCAAGCCCGGCCGCAATGACCTTGACCTGCTCCCCATACTCTCGCCAGGTGATGCTCCGCGTACCCCCCACGGTCCGCAACGCCACCTGCTCCGGGCGCAGCGTCAACGTCTCCTGAAACGCCTCCGGAATCGTAAAAACCGTCTTCCCCGATTTATGCGTGAACCCGATGTCAGTCGTCATAACCCTTTTTCCGATTGCCTCTCGCTCAACCCGCCACGCGCACCCCATCAACCAGCCCAAACCCTGACGGACGCGCACCACTGTGGCGCGGCTCACTCATCGTAGCCAGAAGAGCCCGCTTGTGTCCTGGGCAACATCCCCATGACGTACCCGTGTTGCCCGGTCGCCGCGACTCCGCACATCGACTCCGCCCACACCGCAAGGCGAATACTCGAGTTGCGATCAGTCGCGAAGGCTGGTCCCCGCCATGGCAACTCTGGTCGCCTGTGCGTGCGGCCTGGTGGTACTCGCTGACCTCCGGATCGGGGTGACCCCACGCAGAAGAGTGTTCTTCACCAACAGGACGGTGGCGAGTGCAAACTGCCCGCCACCACGGTGACAGTCCCAAATCGCAATCAGTAGCGATGAAATCGGCTGGGACCGTCGCGATATCTTGCGAGCGAGGCTGCCGACCAGAATTCCCATTGTGGTGGCACACATAAGATCTCGGTTCCCCCACCAGACGGCAGCTCCAGCCGAAATTCCGACGATTACTGCCAAACTCTTCTTGATCCCAGCCAGCCAAGTCCACATCGTCGGGGATCCCAGTCGATGCTTGGGTGACCATTCCTTGGACTGCGTGGAGTAACGCTGACGGCGCTTGGATTCCAGGTACGCAGCCGCCGCGGGCCCTCTGGGTTTCGTCCACAACCGGACGCGGTCAACGTCGAGTCCGTGCATCTTCAGGGCCACAACCTTGCGGGGATTGTTGGTCAGCAGCCTCACTCGCTCGAGTCCAAGTGCCTTGAGGCTCAACGCGGCGCTATCGTACGTGCGACAGTCCGGCGGGAACCCGAGGGCTTCGAAACTGGCAAACGAGTCGACGTTATTCTGCTGGCTGTGGCTATAACCTCGGGCCTTCGCAAGCAGTCCCGAACCTCGACCTTCTTGCTCGAGGTATATCAAGATGCCGGACCGCATCCGATAGATCAGATCCATGGCCAAGTCGAGCTCAGGGCCGCAATCGCAAGAGTCGGAGCCCAAGACCTCACCGTAAAGGCATTCCGAGTGGATTCGAACCAGCCAACCGTTCGCAGGCTCGGAGTCGCCGAAGATGAACATGTAACCAGCGTTCTCGGCTGCCACGATCTCCTGGACGGTCACCTTCAGGGTGCGTCCCTTGCGAGTGAACTCATGCACCGCCCGAGCCGGGCCCTTGGACACTCCGACAACCAGCGAGTTGGTCGCTCGCGGTCCATGCGATTCGGTGAGACCGGGCGGCATCGGCTCAGCGATTGTCAATCCTCGCACTCCCTCTGGCAGAACGCTTGGGCAAGGCCGAACGGGTGCCTCAGTTCCAGGGCCGATCTCGAGTGCTGCCCACACGATGAGCGCGAGAAGCACGAGGTGACAGTAGTCGGTTGGATAGTCGGTCACAACATGCACGGAGGATCGCGCCGCCGTCACACAGGGCAAGCCCTGGGTCTGTTCTACCTACCGGCCGCTGTTCGGCTGGAAAACCGTGTCGATGTCGGCGACCGATGGCATTCTGTCAGGCACGTTGGATTCCGGACTCCGCGCCGATATCGCCGCAGTCGCCCACTGGAAGTCCTGCTCATCAGCTCGCTGCCCCGACACAATCATCCGATAGGCGAGAGCCGCCGAGAAGGCTGAGGCCGCCCCGGCGGACGCCGAAATTCCCTGCCGTGACGGAGCAAAAGTCCACTCGGCACTGGATGAGCGAACGGTGCAACTCGGCCCGTCGATGGTGCACACCGCACCCACCCCACGATCGAGCAAGTTGCGAGTGACGACATCGGATGTGCCTCCGGGCCACAGGCCGGACAACTGGCCAGCGGTACAGATGAGGTAGTCCACAGCGGACAGATGCCGGTACACATGCCAGGGCAGCACCACAGGCGGCGATGCGTTCACGATCAGCCTCGGACGGGTTTCGAGGGCGTGAACCATGGCGATGACCTCCGCGACGATGTCGACTGGCTGCTCGAATGTCACAATCGCGACGTCTGCGGTACTGAGTGCTTGTCGAATCGCCGCGCTCCCCAGATCGCGGTGGGTCAGCCTCAATCTGTCCTGTTTGAAGGCGATGGTGGCGGACTCACCGCTCAACGACATGAGGACACATGTCACCGGGGTATGAGCATCGGAGACCACTCGGACGAGACTCGTGTCAACGTTCCGCTTCTCGAGGTATCCGAGAATTTTGCTCCCGTCATCGTCGGCGCCGATCACCGCGATGAGTCGAGCATCGAGGCCCAGCCGGGCCAGCGCCACAGCAAGATTGAGTCCTTTCCCGCCCGAATGGCGGCGCAGGTCACCCCAGTCGGAGGAGCCGGGGACCGGAAACCTCTCGACCACATACATCTCGTCCATCACCGCGTCACCGACGATGGTTATCGACCCTTGGACTGCTGAATCCGGTTGCTCAGCATCCTGATTCAGCGCCGCGACACCATCGAACTCCGAAACCGACGTGAGCAGTTCGGCCAGGGCGGTGAAGGCCTGGGTTTCCGGGGTATCGCGCAGGCTGCGAACGGTTGACACACGAGGGATATCCACGGCCTGCAACTCAGCGTGCAGGGCCTGCCAGTGCCGCACCAGGTAACTGCGACGCTGACCGAGGTCCGGGCCGTACAGCTGCTCGACGTCGATGCCCTCCGGAGGATCGTCGCGCCATAGCCCCAGATTCAACTCGGCGTCGACGATCAGCCGGTGCGTCGGCGGCAATTGTGTTGCTCCGTAGGCGATCACACTCGACAGAGCAGCCTCCGGCGTCGTTGCGGCCCGGTGCGCAAATCGCCGCACGACGGCGAGCTGAAGCAGCGTGGTCGTGTCGATTTCGGTGTTGCGCAAGCGGTTCACGCTCAGGCCGGAGAACTTGCGCAGACTGGTGAGGATGCTACGCACAGCCACCATGTCGGCGTCCTGCCGTGCCAAGGCAGCGTCGGCTTCTCGCGGAGCATGGTTTCTCGTCATTCGACCCCAACGATACCGTTGGACAGGTTTAGGGAACAGGAGAATCGTCAATTCCCTTGTGGTAAACGGCAAATGCCGGAAGCCTCCGGCAAATGCCATACTGGGCTTGGCGAAGTAACGCCTCCACCAGACAGTCGGGAGGTCCTGGTGCTGGGAGCTGTTCTCGTGATCCAGAGATTCCGAAGAGGCACGCGCGCGGCGGCCGGTGAACCCGAGACGGAGAAGGACGCCGAAGCGGAGGCCGTCCAGGCGGGCCGATCCGCTCGCCCGGATTCCTGAGACCACCCCTGTACCGTCGTCGCCCGCTCGATCTGGGTTAACAACTCGTTGGCAGCGAAATCACCGGCTGATCATCGCAATTCGATCAGCCGGTTCGAGGCATTCCGGAAACTGAATTTGCTCGTGGTGACGACGCCTCACCCATTGGAGACCGTCGTGATCTACGAGAACAGTCGATCGATCACCAGCAGTATCAGTCCGGAGTGGGCTCGGCGGTTGGCCGGGCTCGAGGAACCGGCGTGGAAGTTGAGTTGGCGGCCGGAGCCGCTGTTGACTCGGGAGCAGGCCCGGGCGGCAATCAAGCTCGCGGAGATGTGCGGGGGGCATGAGGAGCCGGGGGAGAGTGCCGAGCTCATTGCCGAACAGCTCGGAACCACGCTGAAGCATGTCATGGCGGTGCTGCAGCGGCGCATGATGGAGAGGGGTCGGCCGTGACTGTGTGCTATTCCGACTCCGACTGGCAGATGACCAGTGCTCTCACCGGTGAGGCGGCGCATCGGGTTGCCGATGGGTGGGAGCTGGAGTGGCGGTTGAGTTGGCTGCCGAGGCGGCTGGTTTCGCGGGCACAGGCGCTTGCGGGGATGGAGTTGGCGGAGGTTTTCGCCGGCAATCACTATCGGCGCGACATGGTGGTCGCGGCGCGGGCAATTCTGTGCGCGGCTGAGCTCGGGATGACCGTGGAGCAGGCGATGCGCGTGCTGCAAGAGCGGAGGCAGGGGTGAGAGTTTCCGACAAATCGGACGGTATGCGGAGATTCGCTAATACCGACCGTCCGGCACTCGATGAACGGACAACGGTTCCGGCGCGAAAAACCATTCACGACAGGAACCACACCAGGCGAGCGGGCAGTGACCCTGACGCTCGAGCGACCGGCCCAGGGAGGACCCCGCTGTGACGATCGATATCACCACCAGGGCGATGATCAGCGACATCACCCCCGAACACGCCTTTCGGGTGTATGGGCACGGGGACGCGGTGTGGCGCCTGACCTGGCTGCCCGAACACCGGCTCACCCGCGAACAGGCGCACGCCGGAATGGAATTGGACGAGATCTTGTCCAACCCCGACGTCGTGTACGACGACACCGCCCACAATCGAGCCGCCGAACGCGCCTCCCGCCTGGGCGTCGACGTCGAACACGCCGTGATCCTGCTCGCCCAGCGCATGGCCGCCCGCATGGACCGCGAAACCGGCCTCGGCGCGGCCCCCGTCGATCTCCCCGAACCCATCCTCACCAGCTGGTTCGCCGGTGCCCCCACCCCGATCACCTCCGGCGCCCGCTCCCGGCGCCTGTGGTCCTGACCCGAAACCCGTTGCATTCGACGCACGCTGGCACCGCACGCCGCACTGAAGGCCGGGCCCAGCCCCTCGGCCCGGATCTGGCGGGGTCGCGGCCGAACACCCTCGCGGATCGCTCCCGGCTGCTGGGATCGGCGCAATCCCGAGGTAAGCCCGCGACACGAACCGGCAGGCACATCGGGTGGTGGTCCCGCCACAGCTGCGGGGCTGGAAACAGCTTGTCCCCGACGGCATGTGGCACCGTCGGGGACAAACAGGGGGATTGCGTGAATCTCAGGCGCGGGTGCTGTGTTCCGCGCCGACCGCTTGGGACAGGCTGGTGTAGCCGTGTTCGCGGAGTTTGGCGGCGAGGCCGCGGTGGATGCGGCGGGCCCAGAAGGGGCCGCCGTAGATGAAGCCGGTGAAGCCTTGCAGGAGGGAGGCTCCGGCGAGGATGCGGGCCCAGGCCTGGTCGGCGGTTTCTATGCCGCCGACCGAGATGAGGACTACCTGCTCGCCTACGCGGGAGTAGAGGCGGCGTAGGACTTCCAGGGAGCGGTCGGCGACCGGGGGACCGGAGAGGCCGCCTGCGCCGAGGGCCGCGACCTCGTCGGCGGGGGTGGCGAGGCCGTCGCGGCGAATGGTGGTGTTGGTGGCCACGATTCCGGCCAGGCCCAGTTCCACGGCGAGGTCGGCGACGGCGTCGATGTCCTCGTCGGAGAGGTCGGGGGCGATCTTCACCAGCACCGGGACCGACACGCTGTCCAGGACCGCCTGCAGCAGCGGGCGCAGGGAGGCGACGGCTTGCAAATCGCGCAGGCCGGGCGTGTTGGGCGAGCTGACATTGACGATCATGAAGTCCGCGAGGGGGCCGAGCAGTTTCGCGCTGATGGCGTAATCGCTTGCGGCGTCGGCGGCTTCGACGACCTTGGTCTTGCCGATATTCGCGCCGATCGGGATGCCGCCGGGCAGCCGGTGGGCGAGGTGATCAGCGGCCGCGGCCGCGCCGAGATTGTTGAAGCCCATCCGATTGATCAGCGCCCGGTCCGCGGGCAGCCGGAACAGCCGCGGCGCCGGATTGCCCGGCTGCGCCTGCGCGGTGACCGTGCCGATCTCGGCATAACCGAAACCGAGCGGTCCCCACGCGTCGGCGCCCTCGGCGTTCTTGTCGAAACCGGCGGCCAGGCCCAGCGGCGCGGGGAAGTCCACACCGAATACCCGGGTGCGCAGAATCGGGTCGTCGGCGACCAGCAGTCTGCGGGTCAGCGCGCGACCCGGCGCGAACCGGGTAGCCAGTTTCATGGCACCGAAGGCCAGATGGTGTACGCGTTCCGGCGGGAGCAGGAACATCAGCTTCAGCAGCAGGGCGTAAAGACGCTCAGACATGCGGGTTACATCACCGCCTCGGGTGTCGGGGATAGCAGGGGGCTCTTGCGGCGGCGCAATAACACGCGACGACTGCCGTCGGTATAGGCACGCACCCGCGACAGCTCCCAGCCACCGAATTCGGCCTGGATGGCCAGGCGCATGGTGGCGGTCACGCGATTCATCTCGCGGGGGAACCGCAGCGGCACGTATTCGTATTCGTCGTCTTCACTGGATTCCTCCCCCCACTCCGCCGGAATTGTGCGCGTCTGGCGCGCTGATCGTGATGCGCGAGCCATCACTGCCCTCTCTTCCGCTGGTCCGCAGTGATCCGCTGCAGACCGTCGCCGGTCGCGGACCCCACGAACATCTCACCGGTGCGGCTGTCGATGGTCACGGTGTCCGGCTGGCGAACCGTCGGGTAACGCCCTACCTCTACCGGTATACCCGTCGACAGGTCGTAGCCGACAACTTCGTTGACCCCAGTCAGCGTCACCCACACGGTTTCGGACCGATCGTCGTAGGCGAGTGCGTAAGGCGAAGATCCTACCGGGAAACGCTGGTGCAGGACCAATGGATCGGCCGTGTAGACCAGCAGTTCGCGCCCGGCGGTATCGGCGACGATGCGGCGGCCGAAGTGATCGCCGATCATGGTGGTCGCGCCGTCCCCGGCGCGCAGGGTCAGTCCGAGGCTGTCATCGCCCAGGTCGATCTCGGTGATGGTGGTCTGGCGGCGATCGAGCACGACCACCCGCTCGGCGCTCGCATCGACGGCATCGACCGAGACCAGCCCCGAAATCGTATGCCGCACAGTGCCGTCCGCGCCGATCAGCAGGACCTTGCCGGTGGCGGTTCCGGCGACCAGGCCGCCGTCCGAGCGGGCGGTGACCGCGCGCACGTCACCATCGACCTTGGTCTCGGTGACCGCGCCGGTGGCCGCGTCCACGCGCAGCACCTTGCCGGGCACGCCGACCAGGATCTCGCCGGGCTTGCCCAGGGCCAGTGACGCGACCGGACCGGACAGCGGCACCGTGGCCACGCTGGTCAGCGAGGTGGTGTTCCCGGGGCTCCCGGCGACGGTCGCCGGGTGGGTCAGGCGCAGGACGGTGTCACGCTGCCCTCCGGGCAGGTCACCGGTCGCGGCCAGCACGCCGGTCGTCGGCTCGGCCAGCAGGTGCGTGATCGCCCCGCTCGGAGTGACCTCACCCGCGGGCGTGGCGGTGTTCGCGGGCCCGGCGGCCGGGGTGGGCGGTTCGATCGTCGGATTGTTCGAGGCGTCGTCCGTGGACGAGCACCCCGCGAGCAGGGTCACCGCAATCGCACCCGCGAGGGCCGACCGAATCCAGCCGCGACGGCGCATGCAGCGAACTCCTTACCTGACCGACGAAATCATGCGTACTCCCTAATCTGACCATGATCCCCGAACGCGCCCGGTGCGCGGGGGTCTTCAATACGGCGAGCCGTCACACTGGGCCCCCGCGTGGCATAACCGATCGCGCACCGGCCGGATACTTCTTCGCAGCCAGTTGCATGACGTGACATGGGAGTTCGTGACGGTGTCGGTGACAGCGGTTACGGTGGATATTGAACGCAGCGCAGTGTCAGGGAGATCTGTTGGTAGCCGACCACACATCGGGGGTTCCCGTTTCTGGCTTCACCGTCGAGGACGTGAGCACGGGTCGTTACGCGCACGGCTTCGGGGTGACGGGGGACGGCCGCACCTTCGCATTCCGAACCAACCGGTCGATCCTCAGCCTGGAGATCTACCGCCCCGACCTCGACACCGAGGTCCCCGCCGCCGAAGACATTGCCGCCGTGGCCGAAGCCCGCATCACCGATATCGACCTCGACGACGAACGCAGCATCATCGCCCTGGTCCGCGACCTGATCCCGCAAGCGGTCCCGGTCCCCGCGGCCCAACCCCGCGAGAGCACCACGGTGCGAGCGCTATTGGGCCGTTTGAGCGCCGTCATCGACGGCATGTGACTCGAAAGTCAGTTCCCGGCCCGGTGCATGACAGACTGTGGGCAAGCACCCGCAGTTCGAGCACCCGAGGATGTTGATGGCATTTCGACGACCGGCCGCCGCCGCCCTGTTTCTCGCCGTCGGCCTTGCCGCGACGGCCTGTGGCAGCGGATCCGACGACGAGGCCTCGGTGGCCGCGGCCCGCTCCTCGGCCTATGCCGCGCTGAGCTCGTCGTCCGCCGCGGCCGCCACCAGCAGCGCCAATCGGCCGCCGCTGCCCACGGCCGCCGAACTCGATGCGCAGATGAAGTCGGCGCTGGACCCGAATCTGCCCGACAGTGACCGCACCGCGCTCATCGAGGACGGCGAGGCGTTCAAGGACGCCATTCCGGACATGTACAAGGCGCTGCAAGACAATCCGCGCGCGGTGTACGGGGTCAAGGACCCGGTATTCGATAATCACGACGGCACCCTGACCGCGACGCTGAGCCTGGACAAGGACGGCTCCGGCACGAATGTGCGCACCACGGTGGTGCATTTCGTGAACAAGGACGGTCGCTGGAAGATCTCGCGCACCGATCTGTGCGGCATTCTGCGCTCGGCCGACTACCGCACCTCGGCCTGCGGCTGATGCTCGAAGCCGGATCCCTGCGGTGGGGGCGTCTGATCCACCGCAACCGCTTCCTCGTGTTCGGACTCTTCGGTCTGGTCGTGCTGGTGTCGGGGTTCTACGGGCGCGACCTGGGGGATCATCTGACCCAGGAGGGCTGGTTCGACGAGAGCAGCGAATCGGTGGCCGCCTCCGAGCTCGCCGATTCCACCTTCGGGCGCGATACCGACGGCGATCTGATCGTCATCTACACCGCGCCCGAGGGCCGCACCCTCGATGACGAGCCGGTGCGCTCGGCGGTCGCCGCGGATCTGAATCGAGTGCGCGAGAAGCACTCCGACCGCATTCTCAAGATCGACTCCTATTGGGACGGCTCGCTCATGGGCCAGTTCGCCGACCAGTCCCGCACGCACGCCTTCGCCAGCATCGGATTGCGCGGGGACGGCGGCACCGCCACGGTCGAGAACTATATGGCGATAAAGAACGACTTCGGTTCGGGCACAGCGGGTGCGGGCCCCGGCGGCACCACCGTGCAGCTGGCGGGCATGCAGCCGGTGGTGGAGGGCATCAATACCGGCATGCAGCGCGATATCGAGCGCGCGGAGTTGATCGCGCTGCCGATCGTGGCGATCCTGCTGTATTTCGTGTTCGGCGGCGTGATCGGCGCACTACTACCGGTGCTCATCGGCGGCATGACCATCCTGGGCACCCAGGGCATCATGCGACTGCTCACCGACCACATCCAGGTGAACGTCTTCGCCTCGGCCGTGGTCACTTTGGTGAGCCTGGGGCTGGCCATCGACTACGGACTGTTCGCGGTCACCAGGTTCCGCGAGGAACTCGCGGCCGGGCGCAGCGTGGAGGAGGCCACCGCGCGCACGGTCGCCACGGCGGGGCGCACGGTGTTGTTCTCGGCGGCCATCATCGCGGTGAGCCTGGGCGCGCTGTTCATCTACCCCAATGGCGTGCTGCGCTCGGTGCCGCTGGGCGGCATCAGCTCGGTGCTGCTGGCCGCGGTGCTGTCGGTGACCGCGCTCCCGGCGGTGCTGAGCATTGTCGGGCGGCGCATCGATTTCCTGGGCTGGCATCGGCTGGCGAGCATTCGCACCGTCGAGCAGATCGACGCCGGATTCTTCTCCCGCCTGGCACTTTTCGCCATGCGCAAACCCTGGCTGGTGATCACGCCGATCGTGCTCATGCTGCTGGCGCTGATCCTGCCGTTCCGCAATATCGAATTCGGCGGCCTGAGCGAACGCTATCTGGCCTCGGACAATCCGGCACGCGTGGCGCAACAGGACTTCGACCGGCTGTTCCCGCACTTTCGCACCGAACCCCTGAAACTCGTGGTGGTGGGCGCGAATTCGCAGCAGCTCAGCGATATTCGCTACGAGGCCAACCAGCTCACCCAGTCCGAGATGACGGGCCCGTTCGACCCGGCCGCACCCACCAAGGACGGGGTGACGGTGCTGGCCAGTGGCCTGACCGACAAACGCGACGCCGATTCGGTCATGTCCGCGCTGCGCGCCATACCGAAACCGTCCGGGGTCAAGGTCATGGTCGCCGGTGTGCCCGCCCTCGAACGCGACAGCATCCTGGGCCTGATCAAGGGTCTACCCCTGCTGGCATCGATCCTGGTGCTGGCGGCAATCGCCTTGATGTATGCCGCATTTCGCTCGCTGATCCTGGCGGTCAAGGCCGTGGCCATGAGCGCGCTGAGCCTGGGCTCGACGCTGGGCATCCTCACCTGGCTCTTCGTCGAGGGCCACGGCTCGGGCCTGTTCAACTTCACGCCCGGCCCGCTCATGTTCGCGGTCCTGGTGCTGATCGTGACGGTGCTGTTCGGACTGTCCACCGACTACGAGGTATTCCTGCAATCGCGCATGGCCGAGGCTCGTGCCTCGGGTGCGCCGCCGCAGGAGGCGATCCGCTACGGCATCGCCCACACCGGTGGCGTGATCACCTCCGCCGCAGCGATTCTCATCGTGGTCACGGGCGCGTTCGGTTTCTCGGATCTGGTCCTGATGAAGTACATCGCCTACGGCATGATCGCCGCGCTGATTCTGGACGCCACCGTCATCCGCATGCTCCTGACCCCGGCGGTGCTCAAACTCATCTGGCGGTGAGTGCGACGAAACGACGCGTGCGGGCCGTGCACGCGCGGCCCACACGGTTACTGTCGATCTTGCAGGCTCCCGAAGTCTCTTAATTTTCCGGCACCATCGTGAGTGGAGCGGTAAAGTCGTGCCGGTTCAACCACTTTCCGCCCTGTGCCCAGGCGACGCAGGGTTCCCTCCCTCACCCGCACTTCGGTCGGGTGGGCCAGCGTCCGGAGGGACACGCCCCACGGGCTGGCTTCTGCCCTGTGCAGTAACCGGAACCAGGACGTGCGCACGATCGGCAGCCGTTGCTCCCGCATCTGTGGGATAACGCAGGATCACTCAGCCGATCAGAGACGCTTTCCCGCGATCGGCACGAGGTGGGCAGGTGAGGCGGAATGAGTCTCAGGACACGGGGATTCGAGCCGCTCTCGGCGGGTAGCTCAGTCGGCGGAGCGGCCTCGCACCGGCATGACCAGTTGTTCGCCGGTGACGGGGTGGTCGAAGACGTCGACGGGGTGTTTGTAGACGCGGGTCAGTAGTTCGGTGGTCAAGACCTCGCGGGGCGGCCCGTCGGCGGCGATGCGGCCCGATTCCAGGACCGCGACGCGGTCGGAGTAGGCGGCGGCCACGCCGAGGTCGTGCACCACGACCACGACGGCCGCACCGGCGGCGGCGCGTTCGCGGGCCAGGTGCAGGACCTGTTCCTGGTGGCCGAGGTCCAGGGCGGCGGTGGGTTCGTCCAGCAGCAGGGTGGCGGTGTCCTGGGCCAGCACGCGAGCCAGCGCGACGCGGGCGCGTTCGCCGCCGGACAGGGCCGGGAAGGTACGCCCGGCAAGGTGTTCCACGTCGGTGGCGGCCAGGGCGGCGGCGATGCGCTGCTCGTCGTGGTCCTGGCGTTCGGTGCGCGCCCAGGGCGCACGGCCCATGGCCACGACCTCGCGGGCGGTGAACGGGAATCCGACGGTGTGATTCTGCGGGAGCACCGCGCGGCGGCGGGCCATGTCGACCGGGGCCCAATACGAGAGTGGATGCCCGTCGAGTTCGACTGTGCCGCTGCTGGGTTCGAGTTCACCGGCGAGGGCGGCCAGCAGCGTGGATTTTCCCGCGCCATTGGGTCCGACCAGGGCGACGATCTGCCCGGCGACCACCTCGAAGTCGACCTCGTCGAGCACGCGGTGCCCGCCGGTGCGCTCGAGCCCGACGCCTCGCGCGCGCAGCGTGACGGTGCCCGGCTCCGGCACGACGGGCAGTTCGCTGTGGCGCGCGAAAACGCCGGAGAGACTTCGCAATACGGTGCTCACGCCCAGCCTCCCGCACGGGCGCGGGTGCGCCGCAGCAACCAGAAGAAGAACGGACCGCCGACCAGCGAGGTCAGCATGCCCAGCGGCAGATCCGCATTGTGCACCAGCGAGCGCGCCCCGATATCGGCCGCCAACAGCACCACCGCCCCGACGATCGCGCTGAGCGGGATCAGCACCCGGTGCGCGGGCCCGACCAGCATGCGCACCAGATGCGGCACGATCAGCCCGACGAACAACACGATTCCGGTGAACGACACACCAGCGGTGGCCAGCACCGCGACCACCACGATCACATTGCGCCGCAACCGTTCCACGTCCACACCCAGATGCCGCGCCGCCGATTCCCCCAGCGCCAGCAGATCCAGTTTCGAGGACATGAGCACCGCCGCCGCCACCCCGATCGCGGTCAATGGCGCGACCACGCTCACCGACTGCCAGGTGGCACCGTTGAGGCTGCCCAACTGCCAGAACACGATCTGATCCCGCGCGGCCGGTGAGGCGGTGAACAACAGGAACGAAATCAGCCCGCCCGCAAACGCATTGATGGCCACACCGGTCAACACCAGCGTCACCACCTCGGTGCGCCCATTGGACCGAGCCAGCACATACACCAGCAACGTGGTCAACAAGCCCGCCGCGAACGCCCCCGCCGCCACCGACCAGGCCGCAACGAACGCACCCCCGAACACGATCACCGCGCCCGCCCCGACCGCGGCCCCCGCCGAAACCCCGATCACACCGGGTTCAGCCAGCGGATTCGCGAACACTCCCTGCAACAGCGCCCCCGCCGTGGCCAGCGCCGCCCCCACCAGAATCGCCAACGCCACCCGAGGGAATCGCACCTCCCACAACGTCACGTCCCCGGCGGGATGCGCGGGCATGGGCCCCCAATCGAGCCCCATCCGATGAAACAAACTCCCCGCCACCTCGAGCGGCGTCGTAGGCACCTGCCCCACCGCCGCCGAAATCAACGCCAGCACAACCAATCCGGCGAACGCCGCAACAAAGATCAACGCAGTCCGAGACCACCGCCGACCCTGTGCACCTGCCCCGACCAGTGACGTGCCCGCCCCGGGGGCGCCTGGCACAGTCGAGTCGTCCGATCGAGCCGCCGAGGTATCTCTCGCCCGGGCAGCACCGACTCCGGCGTGTGTGCACTCGACATCGGGGTTGGCCGACTGATCCTGTGCTGCCCCAGCGGCATCCGATGGCGGCTGAGCAGCTGGTCGGCTGCCGCCTGCGCCGACTGTGTGACCGGGTGCCGCCGCCGAGTCTGTGGTTCCGGCCTCTGTCGGCACCGTGTTCGGTGTGGGGTGCGGGTTGGATGGGGGCGAATTCGACTCATCCGCACCGTTTTCCGGGCGGGATGGCGAGTTCACTTCGGGCACTGGCGGATCCTGTTGTTCAGGGTGGGGATGGGCGGGGGTGTCGGTCATGCGGTCTTTTCGCCGTAGACGGCCTGGGCGAGGGCGGCGACGACGCGGCCGGTGTTGGGGCCGAAGCTCAGGACGACATTGTCGGACATGTCGACGATGCGCCGGTCGCGACCGGCGGGGGTTTGGGCGATGCCGGGGATTTTGGCGAGGCCGTCGACGCCGCCGACCGAGGCCAGGCCGTCGGACATGACGATGATGACGTCGGGGGCGGCGGCGATGAGGGCTTCGCTGGTGATGGGGACGAAGGGTTCCGTCAGGCCCGAGGCGGTGCCCGCGTCGGTGCCGCCGATGGCGGCGATGAGCGAGTCCGCGCCGGAGCCGGGGCCCGCGATCATGGTGATGGCGGTGCTGCGCAGGTACAGGAACGCCATTTTCAGCGGCTTGTCCCGCGGGGGCACGGTCGCCGAGGCGGCGGTGATCTCATCGCGGGTGCGCTGGCCGAGTTTCTGGCCCGCGGCGGGCACGCCGAGCGCGTTGGCGACGGCCTCGATCTGCGGGACGACACCGTCCATGGTGCGCTGCGGGTCGAAGTAGACGACGGTGATGCCCAACGCGCGCAGCTGGTCCCGCATGACGGGGGTGGCGCTGGTGGTGTCGGTGAGGAACACCGTGGGTCGCAGTGCGGCAATGGCTTCCACGTTCAGCGTGCCCGAGCCCGCGGTGACGCTGGGCAGCTTCTCGAGCACGGGCGGGATGACGGTGGAGCGTCCCACCAGTTTCGAGGTCAGTCCGAGCGCGACCACGGTCTGCGCGAGGGTCCCGTACCGGTCGGCGGTGATGATGCGGCTGGCGTCGGTCACGGTGACGTCGGAGCCGTCGAACGATTTCACGGTCACCGGCAGCGTCGGGGTCGGTTCGGGTCCGATGGGCACCGGGTTGAGATCGCCGACGGTGGCGGTGGCCGGACCGTGTCCCGAGGAACCGGTGCTGCCCGGATCCGAGCAGGCGGTGGCGCCGACGAGCAGGCTCGCTCCCAGCGTCACGAGCAGGGTGCGCAGGATGAGACTGCGGCTGCCGCCGGGCCGCGCCGACCGGGCATTCACGAGAGACCTCATGCAGGTAAGGCTAGCCATCGCTCATTCTGTGCGTGCACTGACGTCACCGAGTGCGGCCGCGATCGCCCGCGGCAACTCCAGGGTCTCGGCGGCCAGAATCCCGGTGAGCTGCCCGATATCCCGCGCCCCGACCAGCATGCTTGCCACGCCCGGTTGATCGCGCACCCACGCCAGCGCCACCGCCAGCGGCGAGGTCCCGAGCCCGTCGGCGGCGGTCACGACGGCATCGACCACGCGCACGGCCCGATCGTCGAGATGCGCGGTGATCTCCGCGGCGGTGGCCTCGTCGGCCCCGCGTGAATCCGCGGGCACTCCGTCGCGGTATTTGCCGGTCAGAATCCCGCCCGCGAGGGGCGCGGTGGCGATCACGCCGATGCCGTGATGCTGTGCGGCGGGCACGAATTCGTGTTCCACCCCGCGCGCCAGCAGCGAATACGGGGTTTGCGCCGAGGTGATGGGCGCGGTGGCGGCCAGGGTCGCGAGCTGCCATCCGTCATAGCCGCGGGCTCCGGCATAACGCACACGCCCGGTGCGCACCGCCCACCGCAAGGTGTCGGCGATCTCTTCCAGCGGTGTGTGCGGATCCCAGGCGGCGACGGTCCAGATGTCGAGGTGATCGGTGCCCAGCAGTGCCAGGGTCTGATCGAGTTGGCGCATCATGGTGCGCCGCGAGGCGTCCACCGCCCAGCGGGTCGGCGCGGGCACCGGTCCGGCCGCCGGATCACTGAATACGGGTGTCTGCCCGGCACATCCGGACAGCACCAGATCCTCGCGCCCGACCTCGCGCAGTAATTCCCCGAGAATGCGTTGCGCGACCCCGTCACCGTAGGCGGGGGAGGTATCGATCAGCGTCCCACCGGCCTCGGCGAACGCCATCAACTGCGCGCCCGCGTCCTCGGCATCGGTTTCGCGCCCCCAGGTGTGGGTGGCCAGGCCCAGCCGGGAAACCCGGAGCCCGCTGCGCCCCACCGTCCGCTGTTCCATCACCGCGCTTGCACTTTCGTCACATGCGTCAGCCTAAGCGCACAAGTCGCATCTGCCGCCCACGCCTCACGCCGACACTCGGCTTTGCCCCGCAACGACACCCGCTCGCGGCGGGTCTTGCACACCCCGTGTCCTGGCTCGACACGCGGTGGCTCGGCGCGCCGGGTGCGAAGGCTGCCTCGATCGCCGGTTCCGCTGCCCGGGTGCGCACGCTGCCCTGTAGGGTCGGCGCGGTGCTGGCGGCCGATGCCGCCGCAGGTGAGCGAATTGCCCACCGGCAGGAGACGATTCGGGACTGGAGGGTGATGGGCGAGTCGATGACATGGGTGCAGGCCCTGGTGCTGGGTCTGGTGCAGGGCTTGACGGAGTTTCTGCCGATTTCCTCCTCGGCGCATATGCGGATCGTGTCGTCGGTGTTCTTCGGCGACGATGCGGGCGCCTCGTTCACGGCGGTGACCCAGCTGGGCACCGAGGCCGCGGTGCTGGTGTATTTCGCCAAGGACATCTGGCGCATCCTGCAGGCCTGGTTCGGCACGCTGTCCACGAAGGCGACCGGGCGTGAACGCCAGACGGTTCCCTACGACGAGGCCCCCACCACGGTCCTGCCCGTCTATGACGACACCGTGCCCGGCGGCTATGTGCTGGACCCGGTTTCGCAGCGCGAACTGGACTACCGCATCGGCTGGTATGTGATCATCGCCACCATCCCGATCGGCGTGATCGGGTTCCTGCTCAAGGACCAGATCCGCACGGGCGCACGCAATCTGTGGCTGATCTCGACCATGCTGATCGTGTTCGCGCTGGTGATCGCGGCCGCGGAGTACTACGGCACCAAGCGCCGCCCGATCCAGCAGCTCACCACCCGCGATGGCCTGGTCATGGGTTTCGCCCAATGCCTGGCGCTCATCCCGGGCGTGTCGCGTTCGGGTGCGACCTCCTCGGCGGGCCTGTTCCTGGGCCTGACCCGTGAGGCGTCGGTGCGGTTCTCGTTCCTGCTGGCGATCCCCGCGGTGCTGGCCTCGGGCCTGTTCAGCCTCCCCGATGCCTTCGAACCCGCCGGTGAGGGCCTCAACGCCTCGGGCCCGCAGATCGCGGTCGCGACCCTGATCTCGTTCGTGGTCGGCTACGCCTCGGTCGCCTGGCTATTGCGCTTCGTCACCAAGCATTCCCTGGACTGGTTCGTCGGCTACCGCATCGCGCTGGGCCTGACCGTCATGGGTCTGCTGGCGACCGGCGTCGTGTCCGCGACATGACCAGTAGGCTGTTGCGGTGACGGTGATCCTGTTGCGGCACGGCGTGTCCACGTCGAATACCGCCCGCACTCTGGCCGGCCGCAGCGCGGGCGTCGATCTGACCGATCGTGGACGCGAACAGGCTCAGGTGATCGCCCAGCGACTGGGCTCGCTGCCCATCGAACACATCGTGTGCTCCCCGCTGCTGCGCTGCCAGCGCACCGTCTCGCCCCTGGCCGACAAGCTCGGCATGGAGGCCGAACCGGACGATCGCCTCCTGGAAGTCGACTACGGCGACTGGACCGGCAAGGCATTGGCCGACCTGGTGAGCGAGCCGCTGTGGAAAGTGGTGCAGCGCCATGCCTCGGCGGCGGTGTTCCCCTCCGGAGAAGGCTTGGCGCAGGTACAGTTCCGCGCCGTCGCCGCGATCCGGGAACGGGACCGGCAGTTCGCGGACAAACACGGCGGGGATGTGCTGTGGGTGGCGTGCACGCACGGCGATGTGATCAAGTCCATCGTGGCCGACGCGTTCGGAATCCACCTCGACGGTTTCCAGCGGATCGTGGTGGAGCCCGCCTCGATCAGCGTCATCCGCTACACCCCGACCGCCCCGTACGTGTGGCGGGTGAACGACACCGGCTCGGATCTGTCCAGCTTGGCGGCGATTTCGCCGCAAACCGGCGGCGAGTCGAGGTCGGGCCCCGTTCCCGGCGGAGAAACGGGTACGACTGGGAGTACGGATAATGGGGTAACGGAACGCCCCGATTCTTAGTGTGAGTGAGCAGTCAGGAGGTGCCATGAGCCGAGCAATCCACATCTTCCGCACCCCCGATCGTTTCATCGCCGGCACCGTCGGCGAACCGGGCGACCGTGCGTTCTACCTGCAAGCCGTGCAGGAACCGCGGGTGGTCAGCGTGCTGCTGGAAAAGCAGCAGGTGAAGGTGTTGGCCGATCGGATGGGTCTGCTGTTGGACGAAGTCGCGCGCCGTTTCGGTACGCCCGTACCACCGCAGCCCGCCGATGTCGCCGATGTCGCCCCGTTGATGACGCCGATCGACGCCGAATTCCGGGTCGGCACCATGGGTTTGGGCTGGGACGCGGATGCGAACGCGGTCGTGGTGGAGCTATTGGCGATCACCGAGACCGAGGTGGACGAATCGGTGGTCCTGGACGACACCGAGGAGGGACCCGACGCGGTGCGGGTGTTCCTCACCCCGATCCAGGCGCGCGAATTCGCGCTACGGTCCACGCGGGTCATCGCGGCGGGCCGCCCGCCCTGCCCGTTGTGTGGGGAGCCGCTGTCCCCGGTGGGGCACATGTGCGTGCGCACCAATGGCTACAAGCGCGGTGACATCTTCGGTGCCACCACCCCGCTCGACGACGAAGAGGAATGATCGTGTCGAGCGACCCGCTACGCACCGCCGACCTCACCGTCATCGGGCAGATCACCACCGCCAGCAATGCCACCCTCGTGTGCGAGGCCGAGGATCTGCGCGTGGTGTACAAACCGGTGCGCGGGGAGCGGCCGCTGTGGGATTTCCCCGACGGCACCCTGGCCGGGCGTGAGGTCGCCTCGTACCTGGTCTCGGATGCGTTGGGCTGGGGCGTGATTCCGGAAACGGTGCTGCGCGACGGGCCGTACGGACCGGGCATGGTGCAACGCTGGATCGACATCGTCGAGGACGGGCAAGGTCCGGATCTGGTGGATCTGGTCCCGGTCGGGCAGGTGCCCGAGGGTTTTCGGGAGGTGCTGCGCGCGCTGGACCCCTCGGGGCATCAGGTGTCGCTGATTCATGCCGATGATCCGCGCCTGCATCGCATGGCGGTCCTGGATGTGCTGATCAACAATGCCGACCGCAAGGGCGGGCATGCCCTCGAGGGGCTCGATGGGCGGGTGTACGGGGTCGATCACGGCATCTGCCTGCATGGCGAACCGAAGCTGCGCACGGTGCTGTGGGGCTGGGCCGGGGAACCGATCGCGGACGAATTGCTCACCGACATCACGGTTTTGGTGAAGGCGCTGCCCGGGGAGCTGGGGGAGCGACTGGCGGAGTTGATCACGGACTCCGAGATCGAGGCCCTGGAGTCCCGGGCGCGGGCGCTGCTCGAGGATCCGGTGCTGCCGATGCCGACCTCGTCGCGGCCGATCCCGTGGCCCGCGTTCTGACCGCTGGCCGTCGTGGCGATTGCGGGCCGCTCGGAAAACGTTGCATGCATCATGATTTCAACCATTGACGCGTGCGCATATGGCATTAAGGTGCAGGTCGGACCGGCCTGTCGCGAGTGCGGCGCGGAACCGGTGTGCGGGGGCGCGCACGGTACGCATCACTCGTCCAGTTAACCTCGATTCATGCAGTCCTGGTCCGATACCGCTGTCCCGACCGTTCCCGGATCCGGACCGGCGTTGCGTCTGTTCGACACCGCCGACCGGCAGGTGCGCCCGGTCACCCCCGGCGCGACCGCCACCATGTACGTCTGCGGCATCACCCCCTATGACGCCACCCATCTCGGGCACGCCGCCACCTACTTGACCTTCGATCTGGTCAACCGGCTCTGGCGCGACGCCGGGCATGAGGTGCACTACGTGCAGAACACCACCGATGTGGACGATCCGCTGTTCGAGCGTGCCGCGCGGGACGGCATCGATTGGCGTGATCTGGGTACCCGCGAGATCAACCTGTTCCGCGAGGACATGGCGGCGCTGCGGGTGATCCCGCCGCGCGACTACATCGGTGCCATCGAATCGGTGCAGGAGGTGGTCGATCTGGTCGACAAGCTCCTGGCCTCGGGGGCGGCGTATGTGGTCGAGGATGCGCAGTACCCGGACATCTACTTCCGTCACGACGCGACCGAGCAGTTCGGCTACGAGTCCAATTACGACCGCGAGACCATGGAGCGGTTGTTCGCCGAGCGTGGCGGTGACCCGGACCGCCCCGGTAAGCGCGACCCGATCGATGCGCTGCTGTGGCGGGCCGAGCGTGCAGGCGAGCCGTCGTGGCCCGCGCCCTTCGGTGCGGGTCGTCCCGGCTGGCATATCGAGTGTTCGGCGATCGCGCTCAATCGCATCGGCACCGAATTCGATGTGCAGGGCGGCGGCAGCGACCTGATCTACCCGCATCACGAATACTCGTGCGCGCATGCCGAAGCCCTGGTCAAGGGCCGCCGCTTCGCCCGCCACTACGTGCACGCGGGCCTGATCGGCCTGGACGGGGAGAAGATGTCCAAGTCGCGCGGCAACCTGGTCTTCGTGTCGACGCTGCGCCGCTCGGGCACCGATCCGGCCGCCATCCGCCTGGGCCTGTTCGCCGGGCACTACCGCCAGGACCGTGAATGGTCCGATCGTGTTCTCGCCGAAGCTCTTTCGCGTGTGGATCGCTGGCGTTCGGCCGCCGCCCTGGCCTCGGGTCCCGCCGCCGAGGACACCGTCGCCCGCGTGCGCCAGCACCTGGCCGACGACCTCGACACTCCTAAAACCCTCGCCGCCATCGACAGCTGGGCCGATCAGGCCCTGACCTACGGCGGCCCGGACGCCTCCGCCCCCGGTCTGATCACCGACGCCGTGGACGCCCTCCTGGGCATCCGCCTCTGATCAACCCCCCGTCGGCCACCGACACACCCCCGCGCGGACCCGGAAACCGGGTCCGCGCAGTCGTTTCCGGGCCGAGGTGCCGGTCGAGAATTCCATGCGACCGATCATGACAAACGCTCAGGCTCCGCCAGCGTCAGCGACGATGGCGTCCACTGATGGGCCGCTCATACAGCCGTTGATGGCTGCGGCCACGCTCCGGCGGAAACGTTTGCCGCGCGAACAGACAGCGAGTGTCGCGGTGCGAAGTCGGTCGCGACCTTCCCGGCCGGCGCGGGTAGGCGATACGGTGAGTCTCAGATGTTTCAGCCCTCGATGAGGAGGTCGGTTGTGACTGAGGTGCCCGGGTTCGAGCGTTTCCTCGCGGTTTTCGCGCAGGGACGTGCGGTGCGCAAACAGCTTCGCGCGGGGGGTGAGCTGCTGGGCGCGGTGCGCCGGGACCCGCGGATCGTGCGCGATCTGGTGTCCGGGCTGACCGGGCATGGCGTGGAACCCGAGCCGCCTGCCGATCTCGGGGAGCATCGGGCTCCGGCCGGTCTGGCCGAGTACACCCGGACGGCGCACGCTCATGCGAGCGTGGATGCAGACGCACCGGCGGCGCTGGCGTATCTGACCGAGCTGCAACGCATTCCGGAGTGGTTCACCTTCCACGGCGGCTGGCGTGGGGATGCGCCAGCACAGGCCGAGGTGGGGGTGGAGTTCACACAGGTCGCCAAGTTCATGGGGATCCCGGCGGATCTGCGGTGGACGGTCACCGACGTCACCGGCACGGGGCTGGCGCTCGAGGGCACCGGGCCGCAAGGGCTGAGGCTGGGGTTGTGGATCACGGTGGTTCCGGCCGCGCCGGGGGCGACGGTGTATCTGGATGCGGGATTGGCGGGCCAGCCCATCGACGGCCCCTTGGGGGCGACCGTCGCGCGTGGTCTCGGCGATGCGCTGCGTGATTCGCTCGCCGCCCTGCCCGCGGCACTGGCGGCCGCGCGTTCGGCGACTCGCCCGTCCCGCAAGGCGGTGCGGCACAAGGCTTCCGGTGTGGTGCTCGCACCGACGACGCCGGTGCTGGTGGGTGTCGGTCAGGTGGTGCAGCGCACTCCGGACACCGCGTATGTGGATCCCTCGGAGTTGGCGGTGCGCGCGCTGGGCCGGGCCGCGCAGGACACCGGTGCGGGGCAGCGGCTGCTGGCGCGCGCGGATGCGGTGTTCTCGGTCGCGCCGACGTCGTGGCAGTACCGGGATCTGGGTGCGCTGATCGCCGCGGCGGTGGGCGCGGAGGCGGCGCAGACGGTGCAGTCCAGTCCGTTCGGTGGGGACGGCGGGCAGCTGCTGATCAATGAGGCCGCCGCCGCGATCGCCGCGGGCGAGTATGACGTGGTGCTGGTGACCGGTGCGGAGGCGGGTGCCACGCAGTCCGCCGCACAGCGGGCCGGGATCGAATTGGATTGGCCGGTACAGGATTCCGACGTGTCCCCGACCCGCGTCGTCGGCATCGACAAGCCCGCCAATAACCCGGCCGAGACCGCCGCGGGCCTGCAAGCGCCGATCAATATGTACGCGCTGCTGGAGTCGGCGAACCGGCATCGGCTGGGCCGCCCGCCCGCCGAGCACGCCCAGGCGGTGGCGGAGCTGTGGTCGCGGTTCTCGGCGGTGGCCGCGGCCAATCCCCATGCCTGGCAGTCCCAGGAGTTCTCCGCCGCCGAGATCGCCACGGTCACCGACGCGAATCGGATGATCTCCGCGCCCTACACCAAGCTCGAATGCGCGAATCTGACCGTGGATATGGCCAGCGGCATCATCATGTGCAGCGCGGCCGCGGCGGAGGCGGCCGGGATACCGCAGGACAAGTGGGTGTTCATCCACGCGGGCGCCTCCGGCACCGACGAGTGGTTCGTCAGTGAGCGCACCGAATTGGCGGCGTCCCCGGCGATCCGCACGCTCGGCGCGGCCGTGCTCGAGCACGCCGGAGTGAGCGCGCAGGACCTCACCCATGTCGACCTCTACGCCTGCTTCCCGGTGGCGGTGCAGATCGCGGCCCGTGAACTGGGCCTGCCCGCCGATGACCCGAAGCGCCCGCTCACGGTGACCGGTGGTCTCACCTTCGGTGGCGGTCCGGGCAATAACTACGGTGGGCACGCGGTGGCCACCCTGGTGGAGCGCCTGCGCACCGAACCCGAATCCTTCGGCCTGGCTTCGTCGCTGGGCTGGTACCTCACCAAACACGCGCTCGCCGTGTATTCCGCGACGCCTCCGAAGGCCGCCTTCCGCCACCTCACCCCGGTGATCGAGCATCCCCCGGCGCGCCCGGCCCACACCGGCTATGACGGCCCCGCCGTCGTGGAGGCCTACACCCTGCCTTACGGCCGCGACGGTCGTCCCGAGGCCGCGATCGTGAGCCTGCTGACCCCCAAGGGCGAACGAATCCTGCTCCGCAGCAGCGATTCCGCCCTGCTGTCCACACTGACCGACACCGACGCGCTGGGCCTGCCGGTGACCGTCTCCGGCGACACCGTCACTCTCGACGGCACCGACCGCGTGGAACTGCCCGCCCCGCCACCGGCTCCGGTCCTGATCGAGCGCCGCGGCCACGTCATGATCATCACGATCAACCGCCCGCACGCCCGCAATGCCATCAACCTCGCGACCGCCGTGGGCATCGAGCGCGCCATCGACGCGTACGAGGCCGACCCGCACGCCCGCATCGCCATCCTCACCGGCGCGGGCGGATACTTCAGCGCCGGAATGGATCTCAAGGCAGCCGCGCGCGGCGAGGTCCCGGTCACCGAAAAACGCGGCATCCTCGGCATCGTCTCCCAACCCCCGCGCAAACCCCTCATCGCCGCGGTCGAGGGCCCCGCCCTGGCCGGTGGCTGCGAACTTGCCCTCACCGCCGATCTGATTGTCGCCGCCCGAGATTCGGTCTTCGGCATCCCGGAGGTCAAACGCGGCCTGGTCGCGGTAGGCGGCGGAGTCCTGCGCCTGTCCCAGCGTCTACCCCGGGCCATCGCCATGGAACTCACCCTCACCGGCGACCCCATCACCGCCGACCGTGCCGCCGCACTGGGCTTGATCAACCAGGTGGCCGACCCCGGCAAGGCTCTCGACGCTGCCCTCGAGCTAGCCGAACGCATCGCGATCAACGCCCCCCTGAGCATCGACGCGGGCAAACAGATCATCGACCAGTCCCCGGATTGGTCCACCGCCGAAGCCTTCTCCCGCCAGGGCCAGGTGGCAGCCGCCGCCCTGTCCTCCGAGGACGCGGGCGAGGGTATGCGCGCCTTCGTCGAAAAGCGCCCACCCCTCTGGCGCGGCCGCTAGCAGCAGTGCCGTAATGGCCGTGTGGTCGACGTGAGCGCCGGGTGTCGCGAAAGGGGTTGTGGCGACCGAAGTTCGGATCATTCCGGCAGGTCGTGGTGATCCATCTACCCAGAAATCAGAACTTGTTCTAACTTTGCGGGTGCGGAGATGTTCCGCCGGCATCCGAAAGAGGGCTTCCATGGCGTCCGCTGATTCTCGCGAGTCCACCCTGACCTTGCGTCGCGATGGGCTCAAGCTCTCCGCGCGACACTTCGGCGATACGGCGGCTCCGCTGGTCGTTCTGCTGCACGGGTTTCCGGATACTCCGCACAGCTGGGACGGTCTGATCCCGCTGCTCCTCGATGCCGGATATCGGGTGCTCGCCCCGTGGTTGCGCGGCTACACGCCGGGATCGGCCGACCGCGCAGCGCGCTATGACCTGATGGCTGTCAGCGAGGATATCGCGGCCTGGCATCGGGAACTGGGGTCTGCGCCTGCGCACCTGGTCGGCCATGATTGGGGTGCGTTCGCGGCGACCGTGCTGGCGAAGCAGTCCCCGCGGCAATGGCTTTCGCTCACCCTGCTGGCCATCCCGCCCTTCGGTGACGGCTTCGCCCCGGGCATCGTGCGCCACCTGCCGCGCCAGACGGTGATGTCCTCGTACATCCCGATCATGCAGTCCGCCGCCTCCCCGCGCCTGCTCGCCCGGAACCAGGCCGCCTTCGTGCGCGCCCTGTGGCATCGCTGGTCGCCCGACTGGCAGTTCACCGATGCCGAATTCGCGCCCACGGCAGAAGTTTTCACCGACCCGCTGCGGGCGTGGGCCGCCACCCGCTACTACCGCTCGCTGTTCACGGTGCACCGGGCTCCCACCCGAGAATTCCACCGTGCCGTGCTCTCCCCGTCGGCCGTCCTCCCGACCCTGGCTCTCGCGGGCGCGAACGACGGCTGCATGTCCGCCGATCTGCAGCGCATCCTGTCCGAGCGCGCGGGCATCGACCACGCCCGCCTCGATGGCTGCGGCCATTTCCTGCACGCCGAACGCCCCGCCGACGTGGCGGCCCGCCTGCTTCCACACCTGCGTGCCACCGACCCGACCCGCGAAACCCGAAAGCGCTGAGCCCCTACCTGATCGATGGTGTCCGCACGCCCGGAATGAGTGGCGGCCGCAGCGCATTCGGCCTCTCACTCCGAATTCGCTCGGCGTGGACCGAAATCACCGCTGGCTTTCATGATCAGGGAGCGCTGGTGGCGGGAATCAGCGCGATCCACCACCCTGATCGCTCCTTGATCTTGATCTACCTGTGCGGTCGGGGGAAGGTCTGCGGCGCACAGGGTTCGCGGGCGGGGTCAGACGGCGGGGCGGGTGAGGGCGGCGAAGGCGTCGGCGAACATGACGGACTTGATGGCGTTGAGGGTGCCTTGGTCTTTGGGGCCGAGGGGGGTGAGTAGGGACACGGCGGTGTCGGTGATGGCGGATTCGGGGGCGGTGGCGTCGATGAGGTCGTATTGGATGGCTTCGGGGGCGGGGAAGCGGCGACCGGTGGTCATGGAGGCGACGGCGGCCTTGGGGGTGAGCTTGGCTTGAATCAGGGCGGCCATACCGTTGGTGAAGGGGATGCGGATGTCGGCTTCGGGGAAGCAGAAAAATCCGCGGTCGGCGCGCATGACGCGGAAGTCGTGGGCGATGGCGAGCATGGCTCCGGCGCCGAAGGCGTGCCCGGGCAGGGCGGCTGCGGTGGGGAGCGGGAGGGTCAGGACGCGGGCCAAGAGGTTGTGGACTTGGGCGACATACCATTCGGCGCGGTCGCCGTGGGCGGAGAGCCATTCCAGGTCCAGGCCATTGGAGTAGAACTTGCCGCCCGCGGTGGTGATCAGGGCGTGGGCGCCGTCGGCGACGACGGTGTCGAGGTGGGCGTTGACTTCGGCGAGAAAGTCCGGGGAGAAACGGTTCTCGTCATTGCCGAGGTCGAGCACGGCGATCTTGTCGCGGTAGGTGAGCACTGCGGACATCGGATCTTCCTTCGGGTCGGGTTATCGCGGCGTGGGGCCGACGTGCAGGACGGCGCGCACGGCGGCGCGCAGATGTTCACGGGCGGTGGGATCGGCGAGCCGGTCACGTTCGAGCAGGATCGCGGTCGGCAGATCGACGATGCAGGTGGTGATGGCATCGACGGCGCGCGCGTCCTTGCGATCCCACAGCTCCAGTGCCAGGCGCTTCATGAGGTCGATGAGGATGCGTTGCGGGGCGTCGAGTTCGGTGCGCACCGACTCGGACAGGTCCTCCCCGAGCAGATCGGCCCGGCGCACGGTGAAGAACAGTTTGGTCGAGAGCGGGTAGCGCGCGGCGAATTCGGCGCACGCTTCGGCGGCCGCGATCACCGCCTCGGCACCGGTGTGCCCGTCCACGAGCTCGGCCTGCAGTGCCATGAATCGGTGTGCGGCGCGAATCCAGGTGCGCGCCAACAGTTCCGAGCGCGAGCCGAAGGTGTGATAGATGGCCCCGTTGGACACCGAGGTCGCGGCGGCCACGGCGCGAATGGTCACCGCGGCGGGCCCGGAGCGCACGGCCAGGGCCTCGGCGGCGTCGAGGACCGTGTCGGGGTCGTGGGTGCGAGGTCGGGGCACGAGAAAACTATAACAGAGCATCTGCTCTGTTATTGGTTCGGTGCCGGGACCTGCCTCAACGACCCGGTTCGATGCGACTCACTGTGCGGCGGAGGTCTCCTCGGTGAGCGGCTCGTGCACGTCGGCGGGGCGCTCGGGGGCGTACATGTGCTCGATTTCGGCGGCGTATTTCTCGGCGATCGGCTTGCGGCGCAACTTCATGGTGAGAGTGATTTCGTCACCGCCGGGTTCCCAGAAGGTGGGCAGAATCGTGAAGCGCTTGATCTGCTCGACGCGCGAGAGGCGAATGTTTCCGGCCGCGACACCGCGCGCGATCTCGGCGATGACCTCCGGGTGGGCGGCGAGCGCGGCCGGGGAGGCATCGGGCAGACCGTGGGCGGCGGCGTAGGGCGCGGCGGATTCGGCGTCCAGGACGATGAGTGCGGTGATGTAGGGGCGGCGGTCCCCGATGGTGGCGAGGGTGCCGATCAGGGGTGTGGCGGCTTTGATGGTGTTCTCGATATTGGCGGGGGACATGTTCTTGCCCCCGGCGTCGATGATGATTTCCTTCTTGCGGTCGACCACACGCAGGTAGCCGTCGGCATCCTCGGTGACGATATCGCCGGTGTGCAGCCAGCCGTCGGCGTCGAGGGCGTCGCCGGTCTTGTCGGGTTCCTTGCGGTATTCACGCATGACCAACGGTCCGCGAACCAGGAATTCACCATCATCGGCGATCGTGGATTCCAGTCCGGGCAGCAGTTTTCCGACGGTCCCCAGTCGCGCCTGCGCGGGCGGGCTGACGCTGGCGATGCAGGTCAGCTCCGACATCCCCCACACCTCGGAGATGGGAATGCCCAGCCCGAAGAAGAACCCGAGGGTTTCCGCCGGAATCGGCGCGGCCCCCGAGAGCGCCCATTTGAGTTGATCCAGGCCCAGTGTCGCGCGCAGCTTCGACAGCACGAGTTCATCGGCCTTGTCCCACTCGGCGGCTTGGGTGTCATCGAGCGGCGCCCCGGCCAGTTGCGCCTCGGCCTTGCGCCCGGCCGCCTCCAGCGCCCACGTCAACGCCGCCTTGCGCTCCGGATCGGCCTCGTTGGCGACGGAGAATTCCACGGCCGCTTTGAGTTTCTCCCATACCCGCGGTACCGCACCCCAGATCGTCGGGTGCACATCGGCGAGCGCCGCGGGCAGCTGCGTGCGATCGGGGACGACGGTGATCTGGGTGCCGTAGAACTCGTGCAGGTACAGGCACGTCACCCGGTCGGCCATGTGCGCGGTCGGCAGGAACGAGGTCATCCGATCCCCGAAGTCCACCGGCATGACCGAGGCGTAGGCGCGGCATTCGAAGGCCAGATTGGCGTGCGAGATCTCCACGCCCTTGGGGTTACCGGTGGTTCCGGAGGTGTAGCACAGGGTAACGATGTCCTCGGGCGTGACGGCCTGCCAGGTGGCCTCGAAGTCGAAGTCGTGCCGTCCCAGCGAAACCAGTTGCGCCACACTCACAGTCCCCGGCACCGGCGCGTCCACGCACACGATGGTCTGCATCGGCACCCCGCTCGCGCGCACCCGACCCACGAATTGCGCCTCACACAGCACGATCCGATTGCCCGCGTTGGTGAACACGTAATGCAGCTGCTCGGCCGAGAGCGTGTTGTACACCGAGAACGAGGTGGCCCCGGTGTGCTGCGCCCCGACCTCGAGGGGATAGAACTCCACCCGATTGGTCATCATCAGGGCCACGGTGTCCCCGCGCCCGATCCCCAGCGCCGCCAGCCCGGCCGCCACCGCACGCACCTGCGCGGCATATTCGCCCCACGTGAGCGTGTGGGTCCCGCCGATATTGCGGACCGCCACCGCCCCGGGATCGACGGCCGCGATCTGCTGGAACGCGGCACAGGACGTATTCGGTTCGCTCATAACAGTTCTCGATCCACTCACACCCACAGCTTCTGACTCAGACGGTAAGGCCCGAACCGTCCTCCGCGCGGCTGATTGCGAACATCGGCACTACCCCGATCATCGCGAGATCAGGCCGGTGCGCATCCGGTCCAGGCCACGAGTCCGGTCTCGAATCGTTCGGGCCGCTCCGCCCGCACAGCCCGAGGCCTATTCGCTTAAGGGAGTGTTAGGAACCGCCGCGAAGGCTTCCCCGCGGGTGTGTCGCCCGCCACAGTGGTGGCGCGGGATGCGATGCGGCATCCCGTGCAACGTGAGGAGAACCCAGTGACAACGACACGCCCCGCCGGTGAGCGCCGGGTGGTCGCGAACGTTTTGCGCGGCTCGATCGGCAATCTCGTCGAGTGGTACGACTGGTACGTCTACGCGGCGTTCAGCGTGTACTTCGCGAATGCGTTCTTCCCCGACGGGGATGCGACCGCGCGGCTGCTGTCCGCGGCGGCGGTGTTCGCGGTCGGATTCCTGATGCGGCCGATCGGCGGGTGGGCGCTGGGACGTTATGCCGACCGGTTCGGGCGGCGCGCGGCGCTGACGCTATCGGTGACGGTGATGGCGGCCGGGTCGCTGCTGATCGCGGTGACCCCGAGCTATCACTCGATCGGGTTGGCGGCTCCGGTGATCCTGCTGCTGGCGCGACTGCTGCAGGGGTTGTCGGTGGGCGGCGAGTACGCCACCAGCGCAACGTATCTGTCGGAGGTGGCCTCGGCGGGCAAGCGCGGGTTCTATTCCAGCTTCCAGTACGTGACGCTGGTGGCCGGGCAGCTGACGGCGCTGGGTGTGCAGATCATCTTGCAGCAGTTCCTGACCAACTCGCAGATGTATTCGTGGGGCTGGCGGGTCCCGTTCGCGATCGGCGCGCTCGGTGCGATCGTGGTGATGCTGCTGCGGCGCGGCATGGACGAATCGGAATCCTTCCGCTCCGAATCGGCGGGGGCGCAGTCCAAGTCGAGTCAGGGTTCGCTGAAGGTGCTCCTGCAGTACCCGCGTGAATGCCTGCTGGTGGTGGGCCTGACATTGGGTGGCACGGTCGCGTTCTACTCCTACACCACCTACATGCAGAAGTTCATGGTCAATACCTCCGGCATATCCAAGCCGACCGCGGCGTGGATCAATTTCGCGGCGCTGCTGGTGTTCGTGGTGTTGCAGCCGATCGCGGGCGCGCTCTCCGATCGCATCGGGCGCCGCAAACTGCTGATCACCTTCGGTGTGCTGGGCACGCTGTGCACGGTGCCGATCATGACGGTGCTGGGCGGGACGAAGAATCCGTTCGCGGCGTTCGCGCTCATGCTCAGCGCGCTGGTCATCATCACCGGTTACACCTCGATCAATGCGATCGTGAAGGCCGAACTGTTCCCGACCCGCATTCGCGCACTCGGTGTCGGCCTGCCGTATGCGCTGACGGTGGCGATCTTCGGTGGCACCGCGGAAATGATCGCCCTGGCATTGAAGAAGGCCGGGCACGAGTCGCTGTACTTCTGGTATGTGTCCGCGTGTGTGCTGGTCTCGCTGGTCACCTACTTCTTCATGCGTGAGACCTCGTCCGAGTCGACGATCGACGCGGAGGCCGCCACGCTGGTGAAGGAGCCCGCGCCCGAGCGGATTCCGGCGCGCTGACCCGTCGGATCCGGGCGCGCTGACCCGTGTTCGCGGTGGATGTCCCCGGCTCTGCGCTGACCCGCGTTACCGGTGAATGTCCCCGGCCCTGCGGTGTGCAGCGGGGCCGGGGACATTCACCGGGCGGGACGCGCTCGCAGCGGCGGCCGGGAGCCCGGCGAGGAGCGAGTCACTCATGCACGAGAGAATCGGACCCATGCGGTTGGCGGTGGTCGAGGATGACGACGGGGTCGGGGATGCGCTCGTCGAGGCGTTCACCGCCCGCGGGCACCACGCGGACCGGATGCGGCGCGGCGCGGATCTGCTGATCGCGCACCGCGGGTATGACGCCATCGTGCTGGATCTGGGGTTGCCCGACGCCGATGGTTTGACGGTGCTGCGCCAGCTGCGCGAGGTGAGTGCGGTGCCGGTGGTGATCCTGACCGCCCGCAGCGACGAACGATCCATTGTGCGCGGGCTGCGCGGCGGAGCCGATGACTATGTGGTGAAGCCGCCGCGCATCGTGGAATTGCTGGCGCGCATCGAGAATGTCACCCGGCGTGCGGCCGCCGCGACCACGCCGTCCTCGCGTGTGGTGGCCAGCGGGGATGTGCGGGTGGATCTCGAGGCCCGTCGCGTCGAGGTCGCCGGTGTCGAGATACCGCTCACCACCAAGGAATTCGAGCTGGTCGAGGCACTGCTGGAGCGGCCGGGCGCGGCGGTGAGCCGTCAGCAGCTGATGGACCGCATCTGGGGTGACGCGTTCGTCGCGGTGTCGCGGTCCCTGGATGTGCATATGACCGGGTTGCGCGCCAAGCTCGATCGACCGGGCCTGATCACCACCATTCGCGGGTACGGCTACCGCTGGGGCGAGTGAGCCGATGCGCCGCCGCCTGCTGATCGCCTTGACGGTGTTCGCCACCCTCGCGGTGCTCGCGTTCGCGGTGCCGCTGTGTCTGACCGCGGCCACCAGTCGCACCCAGCAGCTCATTCTCGGACGTACCGGTGACGCCGACCGATTCGCCGCCCTCGCCGTCACCGCCAAGGGTGCGGGCGACAATCGCGCCCTGGCCACGGAGATCGAGCGCTATCGCGACCTGTATGGCGAGCCCGTGCTGGTGGTGGACGCGCGCGGAGTGCCGATCGTCAATGCGGGAGTCGATCTCGCCGACCCGGTGGTGTCGGCCGCATTGAGTGCCGCGCGCCGCAATCAGCGCACCGCCACCATGAAACGCCTGACGCCGTGGAGTCCGCCCACGGTTCTGATCGCCCGCCCGGCGGGCAGTGATGTGCATGTGGACGGCGCGGTCCTGATCGTCGCCTCCACCGCTGCGGCCCGCACCGATATCACCCGCGTCTGGGGGATCGTGGCACTCGGCGCGCTCGCCGCCATGGCCGTGTTCACCGGGCTCGCCCTGATCCTGTCCCGTTGGGTGCTGCGCCCGCTGGCCGAATTGTCCACGGCCGTGGCCGACCTCACCGCCACCCTGCCCAGACCGCGCACCACCGCCGCGGTCACCCGCCGCCACGGCGGGCCACCGGAATTGCGTGCGGTCGCCGAATCCTTCGACACCATGACCCTGGCCGTGCGCGATTCCGCCGCCGCGCAACGCCGCCTGGTCGACGACACCGCCCACGCCATGCGCAACCCCCTCGCGGCCTTGACCATTCGCCTGGACTCCCTGGAACCGGCCATCCCCGAACAATCCGCCGCCACCTTCCGCGGCGCGACCCGCGAAGTCGAACGCCTCACGGGCCTGCTCGACGGCCTGCTCACCCTGGCCGTCGCCGAGGGCACCGACTTCGACCCGGCCGCACCCACCTCCGAAACCTGCGACGCCGTCCAGGTCGCCGAGGATCGAATCGACGCCTGGCACAGCGCCTTCGACACCGCCGCAATGACCCTCACCTGCGAAACGTCCCTCGAGCACGCCGACACCGCCATCCCCGCCGGTGCACTGGCCCAGATCCTGGATGTGGCGCTGAGCAATTCCTGCCGCTACGCCGGACCCGGTGCCGCCACCCGCATCACCATCACCCGCGGGCCGACCACCGGCGGATTCGCCGAAGCGACGCTCGGTGGCGTAGCAGACAGCGGCATCGCATCCGGTGGCGCATCCGAGCCTGGCTGGGTGACCGTCACGGTGTCCGACACCGGAACCGGGGTGGCCGCAACCGAACTCGACCAGCTCACCACCCGCTTCTTCCGCGGCTCCACCGCCGAGGGCATCGGCGGCTCCGGCCTGGGCTTGCCCATCGCCGCCGCCCTGGCCAAGGCCCGCCACGGCAACCTCACCATCGAACCCGTGCATCCGCACGGCCTCTCGGTCATCGTGCGTTTGCCTGCGGCGGTGACGCCGCTCGCACCCACCCATAGCGGTGACTCTTGATCACCAGGCGTGAACTGTTCAGGGGCGCAGCGGCTCTCACTGCTGGGCTGGCTCTGCCTGTCGGCCTCACCAGTTGTTCCGGTGGTGGCGGCGACACCATCGTGCGACTGGCGGCGGGTGAGGTCGGCGGCTTCTATCACGCCTTCGCGCAATTGCTTTCCCGCGCGGCGGCCGGGTCTGACCTGCGTATCGACCCGATCGTCACCGCCGGTTCGGTCGATAATCTGGCGCTGCTGGCCCGGGGCGATGCCGATGCCGCACTGGTGCTTGCCGATTCGATGGAGGACAGCCCCGACCCGCCGCCCGCCATCGGCCGCGTCTACGAGAACTACCTGCAGCTGGCGGTCGCCGCCACCGGCCCCATTCACACCGTCGCGGACCTGCGCGGTGCCCGGATCAATCTGGGCGCGGCCGGTTCGGGAGCCACTCATACCGGCGAAAAGCTGCTCTACGCGGCCGATCTCACCCCCGCCGATGTCACCCTCACACACCTGCCACTGCGTGAGGCGGTCGCCGCGCTCACCGAGGGGCGTCTCGATGCATTGCTGTGGGCGGGCGGGGTCCCCACGGCCGCGCTCGCCTCCTTGCGTCTGCTGGATCTGGGTTCGCTGGCGCAGCCCATGCGTGATCGCTTCGGTTATCTCTATGACCCGGTCCTCATCCCGGCCGACACCTACCCGAATACTCCTGCCCTGCACACCATCGGCGTCGCGAACCTGCTCGTCGTCGCGCCCGCGCTCGCGGATGAGACCGCTGCCGCCCTCACCGAGGTGCTGCTGACTCATCCGGATGCTCTGGTCCCGGCCGAGGCGGCGGGCACCCAATTCCTCGATGCCCGTTCACTCATCGGTACCGGGACTGTGCCGTTGCACCCGGGTGCGGCCGAAATTTACCGTCGCTGGCATGGCTGATCAACCCCACCCATATCCGTCACTGTGACGAATAACCCTGGGGGAGTGGGGAAGTGGGGGAGGCGTGATCAACTCTTGTGCACGTTCCAGCTGACGATCGCCCCGTCGCGCACGACGTAATATCCGTCGAACCGCAGGACGCTGCCATCGGTGTGGTACGCGTCCAGATGCATGTAGACCGTCGGTCCGCCGGTCGGATAGACGGTGACGACATCGCGGGACAGGTCGTCGAAGGCGTGAATGAAGTGATTCCAGTCGCCGTTTTCGATAGTGCGGCCGCCCAGATCCCATGCGGCGGAGAAGTCGCGGCGGTTGATCGCATCGAAGTAGGCCTGCACCACCGACGCATACGGATCCGAGGCCGGGGGAGCAGTGGTCGCGGCCACCGTGGTCGTCGGCAGGGCGGAAGCAGTCGGCGGGTTGGTCGCCTGCGGTGTGACGATGGCCTTGGTATCCAGATTCACCGCCGTGGTGGCCTGCAATTGCGAATTCGCGTCGGTGCGTGTGGATTTGGTGAGCACTGCGGCACCCATGCCGATGCCGATCGCACCGGCCAGTAGCACCAGCACCGCCGCCGAGAGGGCGGCGATCCGCGCGACCGACACACCGGACGGCGGCCCGGACACGACGGGCGGGGCATACTCGGGCTGCTTCCACGCGGTCGAGGCGATCGGCCCGATCACGGTGCCGCGGAAGTACTCCGCATGCTGAGACAGCAGACTCAACGGCTGCGTCAGATAGGCACTGCCATCCGGCGACAGATAGGTCGCCATCAGCGCCTGCCGCCATTCGCTCGGCGCGGGCCGATCCACCCCGGCATGCGCGCGCTCGAACAGCACCCGCAACCGAGGATCCAACCCGGCGGGCAAGGTCCCCGGCACCCGCCACGCATTCACCACCAGTTCCGCTGTCACGGGCCCCATGAACAACCCCTGATGCATGAGCACCGCCAGCGCGAGCCGGTCATCGGCCACGCTTCCGCCACTGCCGCGCGGGCGCAACCGATCACCACCGAGCAGATACGCGTCCACGGGCTCGTCGCACCACAGGATGCTGCTCAGCGACAGATCCCCGTAGACGAATTCCTCCGCCTCCAGCATGGCGAAGATGTCACACACCCGGATCAGCACGCCCACCCGCCGTGCCGCATCGGAGGCATCGTGGGAAGGCGCACAAAAGCTTTCGAGGGTCCGTCCGCGCCCGTCGCTGTGCCGGAATGCCGCGGGCACCACCGGCGTGATCACCCCCGACACCGCATTGCCGACCGACACGGTATCGACCGGCCACTCCACGCCGCATCCGCCGGTCTGTTCCACCGCCTGCACCACGGCCCGCCCGTGCATGGCCGCGGCCCGCACCCACCGCCCGTCCACGACCAGCTGCTGATATCGCGCGTACACCCGTTCCCGCCCGCGCCCATCCCAGCATCGGAAAAGCACATTGAACCCAGCGATCTCCCCGAACGGCGTCTCATCGACTCCGTAGCGTTCACCCGATTCGCCGACGACGCTTCCCACCCCTCCATTATTCCGTCACTGTGACGCAATAAATTCAGGTTCCAGGCAAATGGCCGCAATCCTACGGGGGAGGAGCGATCAACCTCGGCGCAAATCCTCGATCCGCTGCCGCAGATGATCCACTAGCTTGTCCGGATCATCGAATTCGGCCGGATCGATCGGCGCACCGAAATGGATGGTGACCTGCGCACGACGATCGAAGGCAGGCCCCTCGCCACGGATACGCCGCATGGGCAACACCCGATCGGTGCCATTCGTACCGACCGGAATGATCGGAACTCCGGTCGCCAAAGCCAATTTCGCGACCCCCGGCTTATACGGTTCATCCTCACCCGGAGCAACCAAACGCCCCTCCGGATAAATGATCAGCACCCCACCATGCCGCAAAGTCTGCTCGGCCTGCCACATCGCCGACTGCCCGGATTCACTGTCGCGCCGCACCACCGGAATCTGCCCCAGCCGCCGCACCAGCCACCCGACCACCGGCCACGACCACAGCTCCGCCATCGCAATGGCAATCGCCCTGCGCCGCAAGGCACCCCACAAGAACACCGCATCCAACATCGAAATGTGATTACTGGCAATAATCACCGGCCCAGTCTTGGGCACCAACTCCCGCCCGACCACCGTCACCCGCACAAAATTCGACCACGCCAGCGCCCGCAATACCCGCCGCACCACCTTGGTCGTCACCCACGCCCGCTTACCCAGCCCCTTGGGCCGCCCAGCCGCTTTCTTCTTCATATCTACCCCCGACTCCTGAACTCCGCGAACGGCTTCCATCCTGGTACACGCCCACAGACCGCGATACCGGGTAACTACTCAGTCCCGGGAACCCTTCCTCAATACGTCACTGTGACGTATCAACCTGGGCTGACGGGATACTGACGGGATACCAGGGGAGAGGCTCACATCCGCCAATCAGGGCCGATCCGACCCCCATCCAGCCTATCCACCGGAATCCGGAATTTTTCCGGCCAACGCCGATATTGCCGAAAGAATAATTCCGGCAGTGTTTTACGCGCATCCGAGGCGACCGACGCGCGTGCAGCCAGGACAACACCGGAGCGGCGGCCCGAGGCCGTGCCGGAGCGAACGAAACCGCCACACACCCGAATACGCATGTCGCACAGGCGTTTACCCCGCTCCAGCCCACGTCGTAAAAGTGCCGATAATCGACATTATGTCAAGTAGTCGATCAGTGGTCGCTCCCCACGCACCCCGACGAGTCCGGCAACGGTCGCCCCGGAGTCATCTCCCCTCGCTCGCCGGGTGCCCACAATGAGCCGATGTCCTGAAGGGGTCATGCGGGATCGGCACGCCTCGAATCCGGAAGTTCCGCCGGTCATCACACTGGTGGGCGCGCTCCCCGTGGACTGCGCCGAAGATATATACCTGAATCCACCCGAACTTAAACTTGAATGAGTCATACTTCGGAATGTGTCCACTGCTTCGGACTTCGAGCGCATGCTGCGCGGGGCCGCTCTTCGCGTGACTGCCCCGCGTGTCGCTGTGCTGGCCGCGGTGCACAACAACCCCCACTCCGATACCGACTCGATTCTGGCTCTGGTGCGTGGCAGCCTCGGCGCGGTCTCGCATCAGGCCGTGTATGACGTGCTGCGGGCCTTGACTTCTGCCGGGTTGATTCGGCGGATCCAGCCCATGGGTTCGGTGGCGCGCTATGAGACGCGGGTCGGAGACAACCACCATCACCTCGTGTGCCGGTCGTGCGGTGTCATCGCCGATGTCGACTGTGCCGTCGGCGACGCCCCGTGTCTGACCGCGTCGCACGACAACGGTTTCGTCCTCGATGAGGCCGAGGTCATCTATTGGGGTTTGTGCCCCGACTGCTCGACAGCCCAGATCACTCACTCTTGAAAGGAACTACCGTGCCTGAAGTACACCCGCCCATCGGAGAGGCCAACACCGAGCCGGCCGCAGGCGGTTGCCCCGTTGGGTTCGGTCGCCTCAAGACCCCGGTTGAGGGTGGAGCCAACCGGGACTGGTGGCCGAACCAGCTCAATCTGAAGATCCTGCAGAAGAATCCCGCCGTGGCCAACCCCATGGGCGCGGACTTCGATTACGCCGCGGAATTCAAGACCCTCGATCTCGCCGCCGTCTCGCGCGATATCGAAGAGGTCATGACCACCTCGCAGGACTGGTGGCCCGCCGACTTCGGGCATTACGGCCCGTTCTTCATTCGCATGGCCTGGCACGCCGCGGGCACCTATCGCATCAATGACGGCCGCGGAGGAGCCGGTGCGGGCATGCAGCGTTTCGCCCCGCTCAACAGCTGGCCCGACAATGCCAGCCTGGACAAGGCGCGCCGCCTGCTGTGGCCGGTCAAGCAGAAGTACGGCAAGAAGCTGTCGTGGGCGGACCTGATCGTGTTCGCGGGCAATGTCGCGCTGGACTCGATGGGCTTCCCCACCTTCGGTTTCGGTGGCGGCCGCGTCGATCAGTGGGAGCCCGAGGAGGACGTGTACTGGGGTCCCGAGCAGACCTGGCTCGGCGATGAGCGCTACACCGGTACCCGCAATCTCGAAAACCCCTTGGCCGCGGTCCAGATGGGCCTGATCTACGTGAATCCGGAAGGCCCCAACGGCAATCCGGATCCGCTGCTGGCGGCCACCGATATTCGTGAGACGTTCCGCCGCATGGCCATGAACGACATCGAAACCGCGGCGCTGATCGTGGGCGGTCACACCTTCGGCAAGACCCACGGTGCGGGCGATGCCGATCTGGTCGGCCCCGAGCCCGAGGCCGCTCCCCTCGAGGAGCAGGGTCTGGGCTGGCGTTCCAGCTTCGGCACCGGTGTCGGCAAGGACGCGATCACCTCGGGTCTGGAAGGCACTTGGACGCCGACCCCGACCACCTGGGACAACAGCTTCCTCGAGACCCTGTACGGCTACGAGTGGGAGAAGACCAAGTCCCCCGCCGGCGCCTACCAGTGGATTCCGAAGGACGGCGCGGGCGCGGGCACCGTCGCGGACGCGCATGTCCCCGGCAAGACGCACACCCCGGTCATGCTGACCACCGACCTGTCGCTGCGCGTGGATCCGATCTACGAGGAGATCACTCGTCGCTGGCTCGAGCACCCCGAGGAGCTGACCGCCGAGTTCTCCAAGGCCTGGTACAAGCTCACTCACCGCGATATGGGCCCGATCGTGCGCTACCTGGGCGATCTGGTTCCTTCCGAGGTGCTGCTGTGGCAGGACCCGGTCCCGGCCGTTGATCACGAGCTGATCGGTGAGGCCGAGATCGCCGCGCTCAAGAGCCAGATCCTGGCGTCGGGTTTGACTGTGCCGCAGCTGGTTTCGACCGCGTGGGCGGCGGCGTCGTCGTTCCGTGGCTCGGACAAGCGTGGTGGCGCGAATGGCGGCCGGATCCGCCTGGAGCCGCAGTCGGGCTGGGAGGTCAACTCCCCCGACGAGCTCGCACAGGTCATTCGCACGCTGGAGGGCATCGGGTCCTCGTTCAACTCGGCGCAGACCGGCACTATCAAGGTGTCCTTCGCCGATCTGGTGGTGCTGGGTGGTGCCGCCGCGGTCGAGCAGGCCGCCAAGGCTGCCGGGTTCGACGTGCGGGTGCCGTTCACGCCGGGCCGCACCGATGCCACGCAGGAGCAGACCGATGTGGAGTCGTTCTCGGCGCTCGAGCCGAATGCCGACGGTTTCCGCAACTACCTCGGCAAGGATGCGCAGCTTCCGGCCGAGTACCTGCTGATCGATCGCGCGAACCTGCTGACGCTGAGCGCTCCGGAGCTGACCGTCCTCATCGGTGGTCTGCGCGTGCTGGGTGCCAACCACAAGCAGTCGCCGCTGGGTGTCTTCACCGCCACCCCGGGTTCGCTGACCAACGAGTACTTCGTGAACCTGCTCGACATGGCCACCAAGTGGGAGCCGTCCGCCGCCGATGACGGCACCTATGTGGGCACCGATCGTGCCACCGGTGCGGCCAAGTGGACCGGCAGCCGTGTGGATCTGGTGTTCGGTTCCAACTCGCAGCTGCGTGCGGTCGCCGAGGTGTACGCCACCGACGACGCGAAGCAGAAGTTCGTTCAGGACTTCGTCGCGGCGTGGACCAAGGTGATGGAGCTCGATCGGTTCGATCTGGCCTGATCGCCTGCTTTACCCGGCGCCCCGCGAATCCGTACGGATTCGCGGGGCGCCGTGCGTTGACGCCGCTCCCCTACTCGCGCAGATTCTTTCGGCTCACTTGGGCCAGTAGTTTTCCGGTCCCACCTTCACCACGGCCTCTCGGGCGGCCGGGTCCAGCCATTCGGTGGCGCTGGCGTCACGCGTCAGGTTGATGTACAGCGCGGTGGACTTGTACACGTAGCGGTAATTGGTCGAGCCCCAGCCACTGCGATTGGCATTACCGGTGAACTGGTCGCAGACCGTGGCGCCGGGACCGTTCTGAGGGCAGTAGATCACCCAGTCCTGGGGCTGGCCGTTGATGGTGTCGTAGAACCGGCGCGCCTCGGCGCTGGTGGGGAACGCGTAGATATTGACGGCGACCAGAATCTGGTCGGAGTGATCGACATAGGAGCCGGTCACCGACTGCGCGCAGTGGTAGTCGGTGAGGATCTGGCGCACATTGTCGGTCATGTAGCCGGAGAAGCAGTCGTGCACGCCCGCGCCGCGCAGGGTGTATTCGACATTCTTGGAGTCCCGGAAGCTTTGCGGGAGTAACGCGTTCGTGGTGAACGGGGTCTTGTCGGTGGCCTCGGTATTGAGCGAATCCCAGTTGAACGCGGGCGTGGTGGGCGCGGTGTAGTACGAGCTCGACGTGGTGTAGGTGGAGCTCGAGGCGGAGTCGCTGTCCTCGGAGTTATCGGTCCGATAGGCCACCAGGGCGATGATCGCGAGCAATGCGACGCAGGCCACCACGATCGCGGCGGTGCGGCCGGGTGAACCATGGTGCGGATTGTTCGGGGGCGCAGGCGGTATCGGCGGCACACCGAAGCCCTCGGGCCGGATCGGCCCGGATGGCGGTATCGGATCGGACGACGGCGGCTCCTGGGCTTGCGGAGCACCGGGCACCGTGGGCGGGAGCGTCGAGCCTGCGCGGAATCGCTGCGTGTGCCGGTCGAGTACGGCGAGCGCGTCCTCCCGGTAGAACGTGCCATCGAGAGCGAGGAAGGCGGAGGTGAGCGCCGCCAGCCATTCCGCGGCGGTGGGGCGGGCGTCGGTGGCGAACGGGTCGGTGAAGGCGCGCTCGAACAGCGCGCGCAGTCCCGGGTCGAGGTCGACCGGAATCCCTGACGGTGGTTGCCAATCCCCGTGTTCGAGGGTCGGCACATCGTCATTGAGCAGCAGGCCCCGGTAGAGGAGGGCGGCGAGTCCGAATCGGTCGCTGTAGCGGTCGGGGGCGGTGATCCGCCCGGTGCTCCAGCGCGGGTCATACCCTTCGCCTCGCACGGCATCGCGGCCGCCGGTGACATCTCCCCCGGTGCCCGGTCCGCGAGTGGTAGTCCCCTGGCTGATCCGAACGGTGTCGGATTCTTGAGTGCCGGAATCTCGACTGGCGGTCCCCTGGCCGGGCTGAACGCCGCCGGGGCCGGATTCCTGAGCGGCGCTCGCGTGGGCGGGCCGGATGCCGTCGCATTCGAGGAGGTAGGCGTGGGGGTGCGTGCGCTGCCAGATCAGTGTGCGCGGCGAGATGTCGCCGTGTACGACGGCCCATTCGTCGAGTGTGGCGAGGATTTCGCAGACTCGGATCAGTACGCGGACACGGTAGTACGCCTCGGGTGGGTGCTGGGAGTACAGGTGATCGAGGGTGAGCGGCGACCCGTCGGGTTGCAGGAATTCGGCGGGGATCGGCGGCAGGATGACCCCTGCCAGGGTGCGGTCCCCGCGTATCGCGTCGATCGGCCAGTTGATGGAGTTGGCCGCGGCGCGCGGCGCATTGGGCTGCTGTTCGGCCGCGAGCACGATGCCGCGCCCGAATTGCACTGTCTGCGCGGCCCATCCGATCGCTTCGGGGTCTGTGACCGGGCCGCGGTACTGCTTGAAGACGCGTTCGCGCCCGTGCTGGTCGTGGCATCGAAACCACCGCGACCGCTGGTCGCCGCCGATCGGTTCGCCCGCAACCACGTAGGTGTCGCCGGAGTCGCCGGTCACCCGGAACGTTTCCAGCTCCGTGAGTTTCGACAGCGACACCGATGACATAGGCGAGTCCCTCCCCTTCGCGGCGTCCCATCCACCGCCCGTGATTCCGCGAATCGACTGTGCCATAACAAACAACGTGGTACAAACCGAGCGCATCCCGGGGTCCGGTGGTATGGGAACGCCGATCGCGGCCTCCGGGCGCAGCGCGTAGCCTGCTGACATGACCCTCGATCATGGCGATCCCGGCGACGCGCCGTCCACACCCCCACCGCTGACCACGGTGGAGAACCCGCGCCGTCCGACCCCGGCCGAGGAGGCCAGAACCGTTGCGGCGGCCACCAATACCGCCACTTTGGCCAGCCTCACCGGCGCGGGCGATCCCTGGGCATCGATGATCACCTACGGCCTGCTCGACGGGCAGCCAGTGCTGTGCGTGTCACGCATGGCCGAGCACGGCCGCAATCTGCTCACCGATCCGCGCGCGAGCCTGGCGATCGTCTCCCCCGATGCCCCGGCCGACCCGCTCGCCGGATCCCGCGTCACCCTGGCCGGAATCGTCGAAACTCCCACCGGCGACGAGGCCGCCGCGGCCCGCGCGGCACACCTGGCCGCGGTGCCGTCGGCCAAGTACTACATCGACTTCAGCGACTTCTCCCTGTGGGTGCTGCGCGTGCACCGAGTGCGCTGGGTCGGCGGCTACGGCCGCATGGACTCCGCCACCGCCGAGGACTATGCCGCAGCAGCCCCGGACCCGATCGTGCCCAATGCCCAGCGCGCCGTCACTCACCTGAACGACGACCACGCCGACGCCCTACTGGACATGGTCCAAGCCTTCGGCGGCTACCCGGACGCGACCGCCGCCAGCTGCGAACGCGCCGACCGCTACGGCCTCGACCTCCGCGTGACAACACCCCGAGGCATCGCCGTCACCCGAGTCGGCTACGCCTCTCCCCTCCATTCTGCCAGCGAATTGCGTTCCGCGACAGTGGAATTGACACATCGAGCCCGAGAAATCAACGCCCGCTAGCCGCAACCGGCCGCCGCGACCCCGGCGGGTCCTGGTGTCGGTCGCGGACAGTAGCCGGATGCGATGACCGGGCAGGGCCCCAACTCAGGGTGAGCGCGCTCTCCGCCTTGCGAGCCGGGCACCCGGGCGCCTTTCATGATCAGGGAGCTCTGGTGGCGGGATTCGACCTGCGATTCCGCCACCAGAGCTCCCTGATCTTGGTCTGGATGGGTCGGCCGTTCAGTTGCTGGAGGCTGCTGCGCCTTGGATGCGGACTTGGCCGAAGAAGCGGCGGGCGATGTCGGTGCCGTCGCGGTTGTAGGCGTTCATGATGTCGTCGAGTTGCGCGGTGAGATGTTCCAGTGCGGGGCTGACGGTTTCGATGCCGTGCTCGCTCACCCAGCCCCAGTCCTTCGGCACCCCGTCGATCGTGATGAGGATGCTGCCGTCGTAGGGCGTCTCGACGGTGTAGGTGATGGATGCCGGGGCATCACGCACCGCACTGGCTTCGGCGAGGTCTCCGGGCTCGGGGATCGTGAAGATCCGGGCCAGGGCGATGTCCTCACCGATCATGTCGGCGATGCGGGGCAGGCTCGCATGCCTGCCGACGCGGTCGTAGCGGTCCCCGTAGGTGCGATCACCCACCGGGCCCGGCTGTGCCGACTTGCCCAGGGCTCGTTCGAGCATGCGTTGCGCGGCTGCGCGTTCGGCGTCGCCGGTGCGCGGGTGGTCGATGAGGGCGCGCAGTCGGGAGATTCGGTCGCTGACGCTCGTCGCCATGTCATTCGCCCTTCTGTGGCCAGCGCACGTCGGCGACCAGGCCGTAGTGGTCGCTGGCGAGGATGCCGGTGAGGGGTTCGTGGAACGCGAAGTCGACGTTCAGGATTCGGCCCGCGCCCTGAGGTCGCAGGAATGGGTCGCCGACGAGGATGTAGTCGATGCGCTGGGGCGCGACGTTCAGGGTGCGGGCCTGCGGGTTGGTGAGCGGGTCGTAGGTGTGCCCGGGTTCGGTGGGGCGCAGGGTTTCCCAGGCGTCGACGAAGTAGGTGCTGCGACCCTCGAGCACGGCATTGGCATTGAGGAAACGGATTTCATCGGATTGCGGCTTGGCATTGAAGTCGCCGCACAGGATCGCGGGCAGGGCGGCGTCGGCGGGGTGGCGGGCGCGGATGGCGTCGTCGATGGCCAGGACCTGCTGGACGCGGTGGTAGGCCTGCGAGGGCGGCGGGGCCAGATGGGTGCTGAAGAGATCGGCTCCCGCGGTGTGGGCGTGCAGCAGTTCGGCCTGCATGGTCCAGGAGGGGTGCGGGTCGCGCGGGGCCGGATCCAGGGGCAGCGCGATGACTTCGTGGCGTTCGATGGGCCAGCGGCTCAGGATCGCCGATCCGAAGTGGACGTTCTGATCCGGCCAGGCCTTCTCGGGCAAAGGAAATCCGCCGAAGCACCAGTGCCAGCGGTCTTGCGGCGCATTCTCAGCCAGCCATGCGGCGGTATTGCTGCCCGGTTCAGTGGTGTTCTCCCACACCTCCTGTAGGCACACCACGTCCGGGTCGAGGCGCTCGAGCCACGCCAGGATCTCGAGGCGGCGCTTATCCCAGCGTGGTTCCAGCAGTGAACCCATATTGAGCTGCGCGACCCGCAGCACACCCGGCTCGGACATGCCCTCGACTATAAGCGTGAAGATCAGTCGAAGCGGGTGATCAGGACCGCCTTGAACAGGAAAACGGCAGTGCGGGAACAGATTTTGTAGACCCCGGCCCCGTCTTGCGGCAGATCCGGTACCCCGAAGGCGTCGGCGGCCTTGCGATACAGCTCCGGATCGAGCGGGGTCGCGCGGGCGGCCACCCGGTCGGTTTCCTCGACCAGTTCCTCGGTCCGCCCGGCCGGTGGCACGTGGGCCTCTTCGACGAAGGTCTCGAGCACCGTGCCCACCACGCGCAGCCCGAATTCATCGCGCACCGGCAGACCGAGCAGATACGCCAGTCGATTGGCGGCAAGGTCCGGATCGGCCTTCATCGCCTCCACATTCAGGCCGAGCACCGCCGCGGCGACGCTCCCATTGGTGGGCTTGTCGTGCACGGGCCGCGCCGTAGCGGTGTTCCCGTCCAGGTCCCCGCGCGCGATGATCACCGCGCCGAACAGCAATTGCGCCGCACGGCAGCAGATTTCGAATACCGCACGGGTGGCATCGGCGGCCTCGGGGACACCGAATCCGGCGGCCTCGGCCAACACATCACCGTCGACCATGCCGCGTGCGAGGGCGACGATCGCATCCTCGACCTCGTCGAACTCCGAGGCCTGCGGAATCCGCAGTCCCTGCGCGATGGTCACGAGTACGCGGCGCAGCAGCACCAGTGCCCGCAGATCACTGATCGGCACATCGATCAGGTAGCCCAGGCGTTCGGCCGCCGTGACCAGACCGCGCAGGGCCTCCTCGATCGAGCCGAATCCCAGCAGCGCCGCGATCGCCGGTCCGTTCTCCGCGGTGCCGGTCGTCCACCAGGAGCTCTGCCGCACGAAGGCGGCAGCCTGGCTCGCCTCAACGCCGGTGGGCCACAGCGCGTTCTGCCGATCGAATTCGTGCAGATGCTGATTGACCGTTTTCGCGCGCAGACTCTCCGGGGTGTGGAATTGGATCTCCATGCCCACGCCGGACTGCGGTGGATGCCAGGCCGAGCGGCAGTCCTTATATGTCGGGTTCTCCCAGGAGCTGACCGCCGAGCCCGGGATCATGGTGTAGCCGCGGTTCTGCAGCAGCGCGGTGGTGCGCTCCATACCGTCGGTGTAACTGCGAGTGTCGAACACCAGCGTGAAGCGCACGACATCGGTGATCGCGCGCAACGCCACGGGCAGCGGCACCCCCTCCGAGCGTGCAACGGCGACCTGCCGCAACAATGCCTCAGCCGATTTCAGCCCATTCCCCTCCACGCGCCGCGCACCATGCGAATCAGCCAGCGAGGCAACGACGTCATCGAGGAATCCGGCGGCCTCGCTCGCGGCGAGACCGGCCTCGACCCAATGCCCGCGCACCGACTCCGCCTCATAGCCGAGCAGTTCGGGCATGCGCAGCACCGGTTCGCTCAACCCGGTCGCCGCACGCACCCCGAAGGCAGCGGCAAGCAGCCGATCGGCTTCCTCGGCGTCGATCTCGACCAGATGCGCCGGGCTCGAGGGCCGTGCATCGGCAAGATCGTCGAGCACCTGCGTCGGAGCCCACCCACCCCAACTCCGAAAGGATTCCGCATGCCCGGTCTCGTCATGCTGCCGCACCACGGTGGTCGCAGGTTCCCCCGCCTCCCAACTGATCCGGTCCGCGTAGCGAGCCCAATACCGCATTCCCAGCCTCCATTCGATGTCTTCGCAAGGCTGAGCCTGGCAGCCCGACCATACGCGGCCCCCACAACCCCGCGCGGCCGTAGTCCGGACCCGACCCAATAACTGAAACCTGTTCTACTGTGGCGGGGGTGGATGTCACATACGAGAGCACCAAGCGCGAAATCAGCACCGACCAAGGCGTGCTGCGCTATCACGAAGCGGGCGACGGACCGCCGCTGATCCTGTTGCACGGCTCCGGAATCGGCGTCAGCGGCTGGCGCAACTTCCGCGCCAATCTGGGCCGCTTCGCCGAGCACTTCCACTGCTACGTGCTGGAATTCCCCGGCTTCGGCGTCAGCGACCCCGTCAAGGGCAACCCGGTATTGAACGCCATCGACTCGGTCATCCGGTTCATGGACGCCCTGAACATCGAATCCGCCGCCATGATCGGCAATTCCATGGGCGGCGTGGTCGCGGTCAATGTCGCGATGCAGCATCCGGCGCGCGTGGACAAGCTCATCTCGATCGGCGGCATCGGGGCCAGCGTCTTCAGCCCCAACCCGAGCGAAGGCACCCGGCTGCTCCAGGAATTCGCCGACAACCCCAGCCGCGAAGGGCTGTTGCGCTGGCTCAACTGCATGATCTACGACCCGAAGCAGATCACCGATGAACTCGTCCAGGAGCGCTGGGAGTCGGCGGCCGAGCCCGAGGCGCAGGCCAGTCTCAAAGCCATGTACGGCTCGCAAGCCCTTGCCCTGCAACAGCAGTACCTCGCGGCGTCGAACACCCCGCCGTACTGGTCGATGATGCACAAGATCACCTGCCCCACACTCATCACCTGGGGAGCCGATGACCGGCAATGCCCGCCCGATATGGCGATGATCCCGCTACGGCTGATCCCCGAAGCCGAACTGCACGTCTTCCCGCGCTGCGGGCACTGGGTCATGTACGAGGCGAAGGAAGCGTTCGAGCGGGTCAGTCTCGAATTCCTTCAACGGTGAGTCCAATAGCTGAGCCCTACAGCAGGTTCAGCCATTCGTGACCGGGGTGGTAGTCCTCCAGATACGCGCGGAGGACACCACGCCGGGTCTCGTCCAGCAGGTGCAAGGTGCGGTCCATGTCGTGGCGATCCTTCGGGCGCATCATCTTGGCCTTGAAGCCCAGTACGCGTTCGGGATTCAGGTAGCGGATCCCGTCGGCGTCGACCCAGGTCACCTCGTCCAGAGGTACGGCGATCGAGGGCTCGCGGCGGTTCACCCACATACCGTCGCGGCGTGGATTGAGCAGGACATCCAGGAGCCAAGGGCCGTGGGCGTTTTCGCGTAGCCACACCTGATCCGCACTCGTGGCCACTTCGGGGAACCGGTCATCGACCGGTCGCAGGCCATCCGCTCCCGCCGACCAGATGTGCAGGCGCCCCTTCAGGGCATGTCGTAGGTCTGCGATGTCCTCGCGGAACATCCCCACATCGATGTCGCCGTGTTCGCGCGCCGTGCCGGTGAAGGCGTCGATCGCCCGGCCACCGGCAACCCACCATGTGAGTCCGAGGCCGTCGAGAAGCCCCGCCGCATCAGCGGGCGTCAGCACGGCCCAAGGGCCCCACAGGTTCTGGAATTCGACCTCTTCGGGATTGGTCGGTGCTCTCACTGGAAATGCCGGAATCTCACCCGTTGATCGCATTCAGCCTCCCCCGCTGTGCCGACTTGCGATTCTATCGCCGCATGTTTCAGCGGCCGCCGAAAATCGTGGCGTGGCAGGCGGTCAGCAGGATCGGGAGTTCCTCGGCCTGCTCGGGGGTGAGGGTGGCGAAGGCGGGGGCGATGAGGGTGTCGGTGACCGATTCGGCTTCCATCCAGCGGCCCTTGAGTTCGGGAGTGATCTCCTCGAACGGCTCGGGCCAGCCGTAGCTGCGGGCCTGTTCGGGGCCGGTCGAGAGAGGGGAGCCCGCGATGAGGACCGCCTGTAAGGGTGAGACGCCACCGGCCATGATCGCGATGAAGTGCAGGCCGCCACGCAATTCGCGCAGGGTCTGGATGTGGTGCAGGACGCGGGCGGGCGCATCCTCGGCGCGCGGGAGGGCACGCCATCCGGCGAAGAGCGGGACACCGGCTGGGCTCGCGGTGTCGACCACGATTTCCAGCAGTTCGGCCAGGCGCTCGGCCTGTTCGAAGCCCGCGAGCTTACGGCGGCCGAAGTCCTGGCAGGCCTGCAGATAGCCTTGTGCGCCCTTGGCGGCGGGCATGGCGGCGGTCGCTTCCCAGGCGGCGCGGATACCGGCGGGTGGGAAGAATCCGAACGCGGCGGCGACCACATCGGCGTCCACATCACCGAGCACGCCACCGCGGCCGCGGGTGTAGGCGGGCATGAAGCCCGCGACGCCGGTCGTGTCGGCGAATACCTTCGCCTCGCGGGAGAACATGAACCCCCCGCCGATCTGCTGGATCTGGTCCTTCACCGCGGACGCTACCGACATGTCCGTTCCTCTCTGAGCGGAAAGCGTGTTCGATCCGAGACTATTGCACCCGGTTCGTACACCGTCCAGGGGACCGGGCTACCGCCTGCGGACGCAATCATGAACACGAAACCATGCCGCCCCCAGGCGTTTTCAACACTTCACCGAATGTGCGCCGTAATCCCCTGGCGCTCAACGTTCCTCAGCTCACACGAACACATGAACGAAAGACCAGTTCCATGAGCTAACCTCCAAGCGGTGCTAGGACATTCACACGCAACCAGCGGCGCGCTCGCCTGGTCGGCGGCAGCAGCATCGCTACCGCTCACCGTATTGACCTATCCGGCAATGCAATCCGGAGAGATCCGCGCCGTCGACCTCATCATGGGAACTTTCCTCACCGCGGGGGCCGCGCTGCTGCCCGACGCCGACCACCCCAGCGGCACCATTTCCCATGTGCTCGGCCCGGTTTCGCATTACGCCTGCAAGTTCATCTCCAAGATCTCCGGCGGGCACCGTCACGGCACACACTCGTTCGCGTTCGTCGCCCTCGTCACCTACGGCACCTGGGCAGGCGAACACTGGATCGGGCGCTACTTCACCCTCGCCCTCGTGTTCTTCCTACTAGCCCTGGCCGTGCGCGCGCTCAACCTCGGCCCCTCCGGTGACGGCATCAAGGCCTGGGGCACCGACGTCATTCTCGCCACCTGCGGCACCTTCGCCATCGATCACTGGATCAGCGACAAACCCACCTGGCTGCCCTTCTCCGTCGGACTCGGCGCACTCGCCCACCTCATCGGCGACTGCCTCACCGACCGCGGCTGCCGCCTGCTCTGGCCACTGAAGCTGCGCACCCGCATCCCCATCATCGACCGCACCGGGAACAAGATGGAAACCCTTGTGCTGGTACCGATCTTCGCGCTCGGCACCCTCGCCCTGCTCTGGTACACCATCACCCACCAGCCGTGAACCGGGCGGATCGTAAGATCCATAGGGTCGAATACGCAGGGACACGCACCGAGAACGGGAGATGGAATGAGCGATCGCGAGGAACTGGACTGGGACCTGTTCGGGACCGCCAGCCGGGAGTTATCCCGGCAGATCGCCGATGACGGCTTCGAACCCGACCTGATCCTGTCCATCGCCCGCGGCGGACTCTTCGTCGCCGGAGCCCTCGGGTACGCACTCGATGTGAAGAACCTCCACGTCATGAACGTCGAGTTCTACACCGGCGTGGACCAGCGCCTGGACATGCCCGTCATGCTCCCGCCCGTCCCGAACGCCGTCGACCTCACCGGCGCGACCGTCCTGGTCGCCGACGACGTCGCCGACACCGGCGCGACCCTGAAACTGGTGCGCGACTTCTGCTCCCATCACGTCGCCGAAGTGCGCTGCGCGGTCATCTACGAAAAGCCGCGCTCGGAAGTGAACTGCGAATACGTGTGGAAGCACACCGACCGCTGGATCAACTTCCCGTGGTCGGTGCTGCCGCCCGTCGTCGACCGCAAGCCGCGCGTCCTCGACGCCTGACCTTCCACAGACAGCAACGCGCCGGGTTCGATTCCTCGAACCCGGCGCGTTTGTCGTACAGCGAGAAGCGTCAGACCAGCTCGGCCGACAGGATGGTGATGGCCTCGACCGGCACGTCACCGTGACCGGCCTTCGAACCCGTGCGCACGCCCTCGATGGCATCCACCACGGCGGTGCCGTCCACGACCTTGCCGAACACGGCGTAACCGAAGCCGTCCTGGCCCGGGTAGTTCAGGAAGCCATTGTTGGCGGTATTGATGAAGAACTGCGCACTCGCCGAATGCGGATCCGAGGTGCGCGCCATGGCGACGGTGTACTTATCGTTCTTCAGGCCATTGGAGGCCTCGTTCTCCACCCGGTTCGGCGCGGGCTTCTGACCCATATCCGCGGTCATGCCGCCGCCCTGGATCATGAAGCTCGGGATCACCCGGTGAAACACGGTATCGGAGTAGTGGCCCGCCTTGACGTAGTCGACGAAATTCGCGACGGTCTTCGGCGCCTTGGCCTCATCGAGTTCCAGGGTGATATCCCCAGCGGAGGTCTTCAGGAGCACTTTGGTCATGCAACCCATCGTATGGGAGCCCCGAAACGAGAGACCGCGCGGCATCGAATGCGGGCCCGAACCCCTGCGCAAAGGGTTGCGGCTCAAGCACACTGGGCACCCAACAGACATATGGACGATCACCGGCACGCCGGACGGGGCCAGCCGGACAAGGAGGCTGACATGACCATCGCCGAACCATCCGGCGCGACCCTGTACTCCCAGCTCTTCGACCCGGAGGTCCGGCCCGACCCCTATCCGCTGTACGAGCAGCTCCGCGCCCGAGGGCCCGTCCGGCTGCCCGGCACGCCCTTCGTCCTGCTCACCCGGCACGCCGACTGCGCCGCCCTGCTGCGTGATCCGCGCGCCAGCGTCGAACACGCCGCACCCAAGCTCCGATTCGGATTCCTGCCCTCCGGCGCGACCGCCCCGGTAAGCCCGGCCGAACAACCCGCACTCAAACCCCCGCCCCGGACCAATCCGTCATTCCTGTTCCTCGACCCACCCGACCACACCCGGCTGCGCCGCCTCGTGCAGAAGGCCTTCACACCCCATGTGATTGCCGAACTCGCCCCGCGCATCACCGAATTCGTGGACGGCGTTCTGGACCGCTCCGCCGCCCTCGGCGCCTTCGACGCCGTCGAGGACCTCGGCTACCCGCTGCCCATCACCGTCATCTGCTGGCTCCTGGACATCCCCGTGCGCGACATACCCGACCTGCGCCGCCTGTCCTCCGGACTGGCAAGCCTGCTCGACCCGGCCGCACCCAATCACCCCGGCTTCGGCGCCGACCTCGCCCAAATGGTCACCGCCCGCGCCGAACTCGACGCCTACTTCGCCCACCTGGCCGCCGACCGCCGCAACCATCCCGGCCCCGACCTGCTCACGCACCTCATCACCGCCGAGGACGCCGGGGACCAACTCACCCACGAGGAACTCATCTCCACCTGCGGGTTGCTCCTCATGGCACGGCACGAAACCACGGTCAACCTCATCTCCAACACCCTGCTCGCGCTGCTGCGCCGACCCGAACTGCTGGCCGCCGTGCGCGAAGACCCGGAGCTCGAGCCGATCGCTCTCGAGGAATCCCTGCGGTACGACCCGCCCGTGCAGCTCATCCCTCGGGTGGCAAGCACCGACATGCGTATCGGCGACACCGATCTCACCAAGGGCGAAGTCATCATCGGCATTCTCGCGGCCGCCAATCGCGACCCCGAAGTCTTCCCGGACCCCGCAGCCTTCGACCTGCACCGCGAGAACCGTCACCTGTCCTTCGGACTCGGCACCCACTTCTGCCTCGGCGCACCGCTCGCCCGGCTCGAATCCCGCATCGCGATATCGCGTTTCGCCCAGCGAGTCCGCAACCCGCGCCTGCTCGTGGACCCGCCGCCGTACCGGCCGCAAGTCAACCTGCGCGGACCCGCCTCCCTGCCAATCGAATTCGACGCCATCACACCCTGACCAGCGCGAAAGGCCGCCCCTTCCTCATCAATGTGAGGAGATGAGGGGCTGGGACGTGACGTGTGCTGGGTGGCGAGTCCAGGTAGATAGTGTGTTGTAACTACATGCGCAGATGCGCATAGTGTTATTACCTAATCTAAGACGACAACCTCCATGCGGAGGCAGCCATTTCAGCCTTCATACAGCTCGAGCGGCAGATCGTCAGGATCGGCGAAGAACGCGAACCGCTTCCCCGTGTACTCGTCCACCCGCACCTCCTCCACATAAACCCCCTGCGCGGCCAGCTCGGCCACCGCCTCCCCCACATCCGGCACCACAAAAGCCAGATGCCGCAGCCCCGCAGCCTCCGGCCGCGAGGGCCGAGCCGGGGGTTCCGGAAACGAGAACAACTCCACCTGCCCACCATCCGGCAACGCCAAATCCAGCTTGTACGAACACCTTTCCGCCCGATAGTTCTCCGCCACCACCCGCAACCCCAGGACCTGCGTATAAAACGCCTTCGACCTCTGATAATCCGTCGCGATGATCGCCGCATGATGAATCCGCCGCAACTCCACCCGCCCGACGCTATCCCACCCCCCTCCCGATCCCGCGGCACCCGCCGCCACCGGCCCGTCGAGCCCAGACAACCACTCCCCTCCCCCAAGCTGTTTTTGACCTTGACCACGTCCGTATGTCGCCAGTCCCCAACCCTCTCGCTATACATGCATAGATGCGCATATCTACGTTTAGGTATTATTGTGATTGACTCAGCTGACCTCCGGGTGACCACGCCGCCGGTCAGCACGCCCCTGGGCGAACTCATCGGGAGTGCTGGGAAACCCCCGCGGCAGCACACGATCCCCTAGGCGATTACCCCGCCAGGGCGGAGGCTGCGGCGGCTAGCAGCTTGCCGCGGTACGAGCTACCGAAGAGCACGGCGTGGACCAGTAGCGGGTGTAGTTGGTGTAGTGAAATCCTTTGCTGCCAGCCTGGACTCAGGGGTGTGACCTCCTGGTACGCGGCCAGGATTCGGTTCAGGTGCGGGGCACCGAAGAGGGCGAGCATGGCCAGGTCGGTTTCGCGGTGGCCGCCGTGTGCGGCCGGGTCGATGAGCAGGGCGCGGCCGTTGGTCCAGAGGATGTTGCCTGACCATAGGTCGCCGTGGATGCGGCTGGGTGGTTCCGGTGGACCGGCGAGGTCATTGATGTGGGCGATGATTCGCTCGATCAGCTTGACGCCGTCGTGGCCTAGTACGGGTGCGGAGGCGGGGAGGAAGGGGGCGAGGCGTCGCTCGGCGTACCAGCTTCCCCACTCCCCTGTGCTCGGCGAATTGTCCAGTGGGAGTTCGGCTATGTAGCCGGGCCAGGGGGCGCCGTAGCTGTCCGGGGTGATGGCATGCAGTGTGGCCAGCTCGCGCCCGAATCGTTCCGCGACGGCCGGTGTCGCGGGTTCGGCTGATAGCCAAGGCAGTACGAGCATTCGTTCATCGGCGGCCAGGACCGGCGGGACGAGGGTCGCGTCACCGTCCGCGAGCCAGCACAGGCCCGCCGCCTCCGCGGGAAAGACGCCCACGCCCGGAGCATTCGGATCGAGCCGCGCCTTCACGAATACCGCACGCCCGGATGCCAATTCGGCTCGATACAGCGTCCACGCGTGATGGTCGCCGATTCGCTCCAGCCGGTCGACCCCTTCGCCCAGCAGCGAGGCGAGGTGCGATGTCACGTCCATAGCGTCACATTCTGAGGGCCGCGGGTGGTGTTCGGGTCAATCCAGTAGTTCGTCGAGGTATTTGGCGGGGTTGTCGAGGAAGGTGCGGGTGATTCGGTAGTGGTCGGTGTCCTCGTATTCGACGCGTTCGACACCAGTTTCGCCGATTTGGTAGATCCAGGAGTCTGGGTAGGACATCAGGATTGGGGAGTGGGTGGCTATCAGGAATTGGGATCGGGCGCGTACGAGTTCGTGCATGCGGGCGATCATTGCGAGTTGTCGGCTCGGCGATAGTGCGGCTTCGGGCTCGTCGAGGACGTAGAAGCCGTGGCCGCCGAAGCGGTGCATGAGGAGGGCGAAGAAGGATTCGCCGTGTGACTGTTCGTGGAGGGAGACGCCACCATAAGAACCGATCACGGGTGCTCCAAGGATGGAGTCGCTATCCATGTCCTCGATATTGGTGGCGACGTTGAAGAAGCTTTCCGCGCGCAGGAAGAACCCGTCCCGGGGCTTGTGTATGGACTTCACCAGCCGTAGATGCTCGTTGAGGACCGAATGGGAGCTGCGGGTCGAGAAGTTGAAGTTCTTGGTGCCGCCTTCCGGGTTGAAGCCCCAGGTCGTGGCGATGGCCTCCAAGAGCGTCGACTTTCCGCTGCCGTTCTCGCCTACGAGGAAGGTCACGCGGGGATGCAGCTCCAGCTCCGACAGCTCTCGTACCACCGGCAAGGAGAACGGATAGTCGTCGAAGGACGGCACTCCGGGCCGGTCCAGGACGGCCCGCCGGACGTAGGGGGCGTTCATCGGCGGGCATCCACGGCATCCATGGTCGGAATTGTCCGACAAACGACGGAATGTCCGCGCATGGGGTCGGTCAGTCGGCGGGGATGGCGATTCGTTCGCGGAGCAAGGTGGCGGTTTTCGCGTCGGCGGGGAAGAAGGCTTCGATGGCGAGTTCGGCGACGGTCACGTTCATCGGGGTGCCGAAGACCGTGGTGATGCTGAGGAACGCGAGATCGTCGCCGTCGATGCGGATGCGCAGCGGGACCACGGCCTGGTCGGGTTCGGGCAGGCCGGGTAGTTCCTCGCCGCCCGGGTATTCGCGCAGTTCCTTCAGCAGGGCGATCAATTCGGGTGCGCCGCTGACATCGATCTGGCGTTGCAGGCGCTCGAAGAGGTGGCCGCGCCATTCGGGCAGGTTGATGATGCGCCCGGCCAGGCCGTCGGGGTGCAGGCTCAGGCGCAGCGCATTGACCGGCGGTGCGAGCAGGCGCGGGTCGACGCCCTCGAGGAACAGCGCGATGCCCGCATTGGCGTCGACCATGTTCCAGCTGGCGTCCACGGCGAGTGCGGGGTGGGGTTCATGTCCGGTGAGGATTTGCCGTACCGCGGTGCGCACCGGTTCCATCCCTGGGGTGTCGAGCGCGGGTTCGGTGTAGACCGGCGCGTATCCGGCGGCGAGCAGCATGCGATTGCGTTCGCGTAGTGGAATATCCAGTTCCTCGGACAGGTGCAGCAGCATCTGGCGACTGGGTGTGGCGCGCCCGGTCTCGATGAAGCTGAGGTGCCGGGTGGAGGTCTCCGCGCGCCCGGCGAGTTCGAGTTGGCTCAGTCGCCGTGTCACTCGCCAGTGCCGCAGCAGGTCGCCTGCCGTTTGTGTACGCATGCCACCGATCGTACGAATCCCCGGCCACACAAACGATTACTCGCGAGGTAATGCCCGCCCGAACGTCAGTGCGCGGGCCGGTGAATCGCGAATTCGCCCAGCGTGATCGGCGGATGACCACCGTACTTCTCGATGCTCGGCGTCACCTGGTACAGCCCCGTCCCCTCCCCCAGCAGCCGGAAGATCTCCCACAACTTGGTGAGGTGATCCGCCGCATGCGCGCTGCCGTAGAACTCGAGCGCCCACTGATGCCAGGCATGGGGATCGGCATCGCGATACGTGCGCCCCAAGGTGCGGGCCGCATCCCCGATGGTCATCACATCCCCGGTCAACAGGAGCACCGGTTCCGCCGCGAGCTCCGGATCGGCGAGCAATGCCGCAGCCACCCGAGCCACATCCGTCGCGGCGACCAGCGGCAATTCGGTTTGCGCGGGCCCCATGGGCAAGCTCAGCGCGGCCCCTCCCCCGGTGTCGGCAATCAGCGCGAGGTTCTCATGAAACACCGCCGCCCGCAGATGAACAGCCCCCACATCGGCCCAATCCAGTATCTGTTCCGCCACATAGTGCTGCCGCATCCGAGGCGTCAATGCCTCCGCCCCCGCCGCCAACTGCGACACCGACACGACACGCCGCACCCCCGCCTCCCGAGCGGCCACCGCCAAAGCCCCGGCCGCATCGACCAGCCCATCGATCACGGGATAGGTGAAATAGATCCCCCGCACCCCCGCCACCGCCGCCCGGGTCACCGCGATATCGCGCAGATCCCCCACCACGACTTGTGCCCCGAGCGCCCGCAGCACCGTGGCGCGCCCATCATCGGTATGCACCAAGGCGCGCACCGGAATACCCCGCCCCAACAACTGCGCCGTCAGATGCCGCCCGGTCGACCCTTGTCGTCCCCCGGCAGCACCGGTGACAAGTACCGGCTCCATCCCCCAACGGTACGGCCCCCGCCCAAGCGCCACAGCAACTTTCACACTCTCGGCACCAGATCATGGTTTGCCGACATGAGCGACTTCACTACCGGCGCTCCTCACCCACGTTCGGCCCCGGTGATTGGGTGTGCGGGGAACCTCGGTGAAGTCAGCCCCGGTGCGGTGACCGCGTTCCCGTGCCGGTCGGCGGGGCGGGTGTGTCGGCGGACAGAATCGTCCCGTCGCTCAATCGGATTGCGACGCCGCGGTCCACGTGAATCCTGGGGTGGATGGCGGGCCCGAGCTTGAACCTGGCATGGGGTGGCAGCGGATTGCTCCGGGCGGGCAGCGCGGACGAGCCGGAAAAGTCTTGGGGATGCGCCATTGTCGGCTCCTTCGCCGAGACCGTCCGCCACCACCGCGAACGTATTGTCTCAGACGGTAGCGGGTGGCGGACGTCCTGTCGATACGGCAGCGAGCCGGATTTCACGCACCCGGATTATGCAATCGACCAAGCGGCCATTCACGTTGCGTGACAGAGACTTTCGCGATATCCAGATCACGGATTCCATGACGTACGGCATGACAGCACGCCGCCGGTATGGCAGGCTCGCCGTGCATGAAAACCATGCTGATCACGGGGGCCACATCCGGAATCGGTTTGGCCGCAGCGCGACAGCTCGCCGCCGAAGGACATCGACTCGCCCTGGTCGGACGCGATCAGGGCAAACTCACCGCAGCCGCCGACCAAGTCCGGGCCGCGGGCGCACCCGTGGTGGATACCTATCTGTGCGATATCGGATCTCAGGCATCCGTGCGGCAACTCGCCGAAGCCGTGCGCGCCGACCACGACCATCTCGACGTACTCGCCAATAACGCGGGCGGATTCCATATGCGCCGCACCGAAACCGACGACGGCGTCGAGGCCACCTTCGCCGTCAACCACCTCGGCGGCTTCCTGCTCACCGAACTCCTGCTGGACCTGCTGATCGCCTCCGCCCCCGCCCGCATTCTGTTCACCTCCTCGGTCTTGCACTATGGTTCGACCCTCGATTTCGATGACCTGAGCTTCCGCCACGGCTACACCCCCAATGCCGCCTACGGCCGCTCCAAGCTCGCCAATATCCTGTACGCCCGCGACCTGGCCCATCGCCTGCAGGGAACCGGCGTGACCGCCAACGCCTTCCACCCGGGCGCGGTCGCCACCAATATCTGGGACGCGGCCCCCAAGTTCACCAAACCCGCCCTCGCCCTGACCAAACGCCTGTTCATGATCACTCCGGAGGAAGGCGCGAAAGCCCTCACCTACCTGGCCACCGACCCCGACGTAGCCGCGGTCTCCGGCTGCTACTTCCAGCGCAATCGAGTCAAGGCCCCCACCGCCACCGCCCAAGACGACGCCGCCGCCCGCCGCCTCCACCTGGCCTGCGCCGAACTGACCGGCCTCCCAGCCTGATCCAACAAGATCAGGGAGCTCTGGTGGCGTGATTTCGAGTCATTCCGCGCCACCAGAGCTCCCTGATCTTGGACTGCGAACCCTGGGCGGTCGGCTAGTCGTCGGTTTTGACGAGAAGCGCGTATTGGGCGGCGGCCTTGCGTTGTGCGTCTTTGAGTTCATCGCTCGCGACGTAACCCACGTAGCGGTGGTACAAGACGAAGCAGAAGAAGCGCTGCTGGGAGACCTTGCTGGTGGTGTCCTCATCGCAGCGGATGTCGGGCACTCCGGCGGGCCCGTCGGCCTCGCGATAGTTTTCCGCGAGCACCTTCGGCGGGCCGTAGTACTTGCGCGCCGATTTGGCGTCGGGGAAGCGCATGACGCCGAAGAACGACACCTTCGCAAAAGCCTCGGCCGGGGCCAGTTTGGCGCTCTCGGGCCGGGCGTATTTGAGGTGAATGACCTGGGGGCCGTAGACGATTCCCGAATCCACGATGGGGTCGTCCCAGTTGGCGATGCTGTTCACCGGGACCGTGCTCTGGGTCGGGAAGGGCCATTCGCCGCGTTTGGCGGGGAGGGCGCGGCGCAGCATGCCGTCGCGGTCGAGTGCCAATCCGGCCAGGCCGTCGACGGGGGTGGGCTGAAATTTATCGAGTGCCGGTAATTGTGCGGCAAACGTCTTGGCCGCGATATCGCTCAGCGCCGGGAGGTCGGTGCTCGGCAGTTCGGTCAGGACGCTCACCACGAACGAGCCGTGCGCGAGGGTGGCCGCCATGGTCGGCACGGTGGGACGCCAATGACCGCGCGCCGCAGCGTATCCGGGCACGGTGACCGCGACATTGTCCGGGCTGACCGCGAAGTCCGCGGCATCGATCCCGTCCGCGGCGGCCTTCGCGGTCGCGTCGTCCGGAAAACGCAAGAGCGTCACAGACAGTCGATGCATCTTGCCCACCTGTGCGGCGCGGCCCTCGGTATCGGTGCCCCCGACCCAGAACCCGGCGACCATGCGCTGCTGATCGAGCACCGATTTGACGGCGTCGCCCAGGCGGCGGGTCACGTAATCCGAGGTCGGCAGGGCGGCGACACCGACACTCAGGCTGTACTTGGCCGCCGGATCGGCCAGCACCGGATCGATCATCGCCTCGCCCATGCGCACCGATTCGATGAGCTTGCCGTACTTGCCATCCGGCGCGGAGGGCGCATTCATGGGCTCGGTGCTGTAGTCACCGACGTCCAGCTTGCTCAGGTCCACATGGGTCTCGCTCGGATGGCCCGCCGTCGTACAGCCCGAGGCGAGCACGCAGACGACCGCGAGCGCGACTGTCGAGATCAGCGTCCGGGTTCGTGCCACGATCATGGTTCTCATATCTTTCGCCGGGAGGGAACGAATCAGAGCGGCGCGCTCGGCCACCAGCGCTGCAGAAGGTCGGTTCCGGTGGTTCCGCCGACCACCGTCAGCGAGCAGAAGTATCGGGCGGGATTGTCGAAGAACACCTGCAGCACGCCGCGCACCCGGCCCGGCGTGAGTTCGCTCTTCCCCCAGACCAGATGGCCCGAACCCGAGGATCGGGTCCAATCCTGGCGACCCTCGACGGTGAGGGCGCTGTCCGCAGTCGCAGGCATCGGTGTGCGGTCGGTCAGGCACATGAAAGTCATGGCATCGGCGGGCGGAGCCACACCGGCGCAGAAGATCGAGGCGGTGGTCTTCGGGGCCACATCGGCGGAGACCTCGTTGTCGTTCTCATCCGTGGGATAGCAGCTGCCGGAACCGCCGATATTGACCGTCGACGGCCGATCCGGCAGCAGCGCCGGGAAGGCGGCGACGATGAAGCCGTAGGACTTCCACGCCGGATAGCTGTCGGCGGACACGGAGGTGGTGGCCGTCGCCGGGCCCGAGGCGACGGGCGGCGTATCAGGGCCATTTTTGCCGCGCAATGCAACAACACCGACGGTGACCAGAAGAATGAGAACGACTGCACCGATTCCGATTCCGAGGCGCAGGCCGAGTCTACGGGGTGGGCGGGTGCCGAGGGACTGCAGCGGTGCCAGCATCGACGGCTGCGACAGTCGCGGCATCGACGGTTCCGGTGGCCGCGGATTCGACCACTGCGATACTCCGGGCGACGACGGCTGCGATTGGTGTGGCATCGACGGCTGCGATTGATGCGGCATCGACGAGAGCGGGTGTCGCGGCATGGATGAGTCCGGCGGCTGCGCGATCGGCGGCATCGATTGCCGGACCGTCGGCGGTTCCGCGGCCGAACGGTGAAAGGCCGCCAGGGCATCGGCGGCCAGCGCACCACAGCTCGGGTAGCGCCAGGCGGGATCTTTCGCCATGGCGCGGGCGATCACGGCATCCAACTCGATGGGCAGACCGCGCCCCGCCTGCGAGGGCCGCGGCGGCTGCTCATACAGATGCGCCCAGACCACCGAACCGGGATCCTTGCGCGGGAACGGCAGTGCGCCGGTCAGCATTTGATACAGCGTGCAGCCCAGGGCATAGACGTCGGTGCGATGATCCACCGGTTGGTCCTGCAACTGCTCGGGCGCGACATAGGCGAGCGTGCCCACCATCGAACCCGAGCCGGTCAATCGGCCGGTGTCATCGGCCGAGCGCGCAATGCCGAAGTCGGTGACCAGGACTCGGTCGCTGCCGTCCCGGCCGCGGGTGACCATGATGTTGGCCGGTTTCACATCCCGGTGCACCAGGCCCGCGCCATGGATCTCATCGAGCCCGCGCGCCGCCTGACCGATAATGAACAGCGTCCGCTCCGGCGGCAGCACCGACGCGCCCTCACGGATCAACTGGGCGGCGTCGATACCGTCCACATACTGCATGGCGATCCACAGGCGCCCGTCATGAATCCCCCGGTCATGCACGGCCACCAGATTCGGATGATCCAGCTGCGCGGCCATTTCCGCCTCACGCAGGAACCTGGCATTGAACTCCGGATCCTCCGATTGGTTCGGCCCCAGAATCTTCAGCGCCTCCTTGCGCGGCAGCCGCGGATGCTGGGCCCGATACACGAAAGCCATTCCGCCGGAACCGAGTCTGCGCTCGATGCGGTAGCCCGCGAAAACGGACCCCTCCAGCGCGTCCAACCTAGCCCCCTCGAAATATGCTCGGACGCCCGCAATGTCGCGACCTCGGCCGTCGGTGCCCTGCGAAGCAGACGATTCCACCGATCGACCGGACCGCACGGGCATCCGTCGCCCGAGCGTATCAAGGCGACACGCCGACGGCAGTCCGGTTCTCCACCTCCGGGAACCTCACGCGACCCGACTTCCTCCGATCGCGGCACGACCTCCCCACGCCCAGCCCCCACCGCTCAGCAAGATCAGGGAGCACTGGTGGTGGAAAATCGGTCCGCTGGACGCCACCAGCGCTCCCTGATCTTGGTCGGCGCACTGGGCGCGGCTAGAGGGGGCGGATTACTCGGGCGGGGTTGCCTGCGGCGAAGACCTTTTCGGGGAGATCTCGGGTGACTACGCTGCCCGCGCCGACGACGGTGTTCGGGCCGATGGTGACTCCGGGGCAGACGATGACGCCGCCGCCGAGCCAGACATTGTCGCCGATTGTGATGGGGGCGGCGGTTTCCCAGCGTTGGCGGCGGAGTTCGTGGTCTTGCATCGGGTGCAGGGCGGTGAGGAGTTGGGCCCGGGGGCCGATGGAGACGTCATTGCCGATGGTCACGGGGGCGCAGTCGAGGATGATGGCGTCGTAGTTGAGGAAGCTGTTGTGGCCCAGGCGGATCAGGTGGCCGTAGTCGCATTGGAAGCGGGGCATGATCCAGGAGCCTTCGCCGATCTCGCCGAGCAGGTCCTCGAGGATGCCGCGGCGCTGGGCGTCCTCACCGGCGGTGGTGGCATTGAACTTGTCCAGGAGCTGCTGACAGCGCAGGCGCTCGGCGACGAGTTCGGGATCATTGTCGCGGTAGAGGTCACCGCGCAGCATGGCGTTCTTGTGTTCACCCACGCCGACCATCCTGCGTGGCGACGCCGGGTCGCGCATACCAGGCTGGTCAGAGGCATCGGGCGGGGCGGGCGGTGGGCTGCGAGGTTGCGGCGATCTGGTATCACCGAAGGGTGAAGATCGGATTCTCGCTTCCCCAGTACGGGTCACAGGCTCGGCAAGGCGCGCAGGTCGCGCGGTTCGCCACCGAGATGGAAAGGGCGGGGGCCGATAGTCTCTGGGTCGGGGAACGGCTCATCGCGGCGACGAATCCGAAGGTCGGGTACGGCGGCAAGGACACCATTCCCGAGGAATTCAATTCGATCCTGGATCCGTTCCTGGTGCTGGGCATTGCGGCCGCGGTCACCGAGCGGGTGCTGCTGGGCACCAATGTGCTGATCGCGCCGCTGCATCGGCCCGCACTGCTGGCACGGTCGCTGACCACCCTCGATGTGGTGAGTCAGGGACGGCTGCTGCCGGGATTCGGGATCGGATGGTCACCGGAAGAGTACGAGGCGGCGGGGGTGCCGTTCACGCATCGGGGTGCGCGACTGGACGAGACTCTCGATGCGCTGGAAGCCATCTGGACCAGCGATCCGGCGGGGTATGAGGGACGGTTCGTCCGCGTGCCCGAGCATCGCAATGAGCTGACGCGGGCGCAGCGGCCACCCATCTACCTCGGGGCATTCAACCCGGCGGGGCTCGCACGGGTCGGACGGCGCGGCGACGGATGGCTGCCGGTGGTTCCGGTGCCCGGGCCGCCGGGATGGGGCAAGCAGTTGCTGACATTGCGCTCGGTGGTCGATCAGGCGGCTCGAGATGCCGGGCGCGACCCGCAGGCCATCGACACCATCGTCCGCGTGAATGTCGCGGCCGGGACCGATCCGGCGCTCGTGGCCTCGACCATCGAACAGGTCGCGGCCGATACCGGATTCGAGCATTTCTTCATCGACCTCCTGTATGTGGCGGACTCGGTGGATGCCGCGCTGGACACGGCGACCGGGCTGCTGGGGCGGCTGCGCGACTGACCGGTACGGTCGAATCCGAGCATTGCTGTGTGAACCCGGCCCAATGTGGAAGGTGACAGTCATGGCGAAGGTGTCGACGGTCGACGAGTACCTCGCGGGGTTATCGCCGGAGGTGCGCGAGGTACTCAGGAAAATGCGTGCCGCGATCCACGACGCGGTGCCGGACAGCACCGAGACCATCAGCTATGACATGCCGACCGTGCAGGTGAGCGGCAAACCGGTGGTCGGGTACGCCGGGTGGCGCAAGCACGTGAGCGTCTACCCGATACCGGCCGGGGACGAGGCCTTCCTGCGAGCCATCGAACCCTATCGAGCGGGCAAGGGAACGCTGAAGTTCCCGCTGGACAAGCCGATTCCCTATGACCTCATCGGCCGAGTGGCCGCGCTGCTCGCGGAGCAACGCGGCCACCGGTGAATTCCCGAGGTTATGGCCGCGCGGCCGATCGCGAGAGATTCCAGCTCTGCCAGCCGTCCTCGTCCAGTCGGGCGCGGATGGCCGCGAGGATCTTCGCCCGCTGCGCCTCCGGCAGCCGATCGGTGGCCGGAAGGATGTCCGCCGACAACTCGCTCAGATACCTGGCGTCCAGGTTCGCACCCGCCTGCCACCGGTCGATATTCCGGTCGGCCACAATCCGTTCCGGATTCAGCACGGCCAGTGCCAGCAAGGTGACCGCCGCCGCTCCGACCGCCGCGCGCGGCACCCAGGCCCGCCGCAATCGCACCAGACTGGCCAGCACCATCACATACACGAACCCGATCCACACCTCGAACACCTCCACCAGCAGTCGCAGCACGGTGAACCCGTACGCCTGCTGATACGTCCACATCCGGTGCAGCGCCGACGCCACGATGATGAGCGTCAGCACGCTCACCACCCCCACCGCGATCCGCAGCCAGAGCCGATCCCCCGCCGACTGCTGCCCCGCCCACCGCTGCACGACCGCGATCACCGCCAGCGTCAGCATGCTCACCGCCGACAGCTCCCAGAACCCACTGCGCGCATACTCCGCGTAGGTCAGCCCCGCGGTCCGCTGCACATACCCGTCGCCGCCGAACATGACCGCCAACTGCGTCGCCACGAACACCGCGAACACCACGGTCAGCGCCCCCATGGGCAGTGCCCACTCCACGCGCGAGAACCGCCGCCCCCCAACCGATTCGGTCGATCCGCTGCTCGGCGGTGGCCCCGCCAGCAGATACAACGCCCCCGCGGTCCCCATTCCCGCCACCGTGAACACGAACCCCCAGCGCCACCAGGCAGCCGCATCCAGCTCCGGAATCAACCCGTCCACCAACCGCGCGAACACCGCATCGGCCCCCGCCAGCAATGGCACCATCACCAGCAACAACCCCACCGTCACGATCAACGACATCCACACCCGCTGCCGAGCCCCACCCCGCGTCACCCGAACCCGCTCCAATCCCCGATACAGCCAAGGCGCCGACATCATCGCCGCCAACGGCACCGCGATCGAATCGAACAGCACCCCATGCACCGACCGCCGCCCCACAACAGCCACCGACCCGGCCACCCCCGCCCCCACCAAGCAACACACGAAAAGCCAAGGCGCAGCCCGAACCACCCCCACCCCCAACAACCCGAGCGCCACCCCAACCCAGAACACCCGCCCCCAATCGACGGCCCCGACCCGAGTCAACCCACCCCGCCCGACGATTCCCGGCCGATCCGTATCAACGGCCGACCCCTCACCCACGCGCTGCGCCCCCGCATTTTCCGGCCCACTCACCGCCGCTGCCTCCGTCGCGCGAACAGTTTCGGCGGTCGATGAATAGACCAAGGTGGACGAATCGCCCACCCCCACAGTGGCCTTCGCGGGTGACGCACCCGATGCCTCGTACTCCGCCGAGTCTTCCGCAACCGGCAGCGCCACACCTGCGCCACCGACCGCACCGGTGAGTGCGGGCCGTTCGAATGACGCGGCATCCCCCGCCGCGTGGGCAGTGTCGGCCGTGGCTGAAGCTGCCGAGGTGGACGAATCTCCCGGCCCAGCAGTGGGCTTCGCGGGTGAACCGTCCGAAGCCTCGGGCTCGGCCGAGTCTTCTTCGACTGGCACCGCCGCGCCGGTACCCTCGGCCGGTTCGGTGTCCATCAGCCGTTCAGCCACTTCGGGACGGTCTGGCTCAGGAGTGTGCTGCGACCCATTGAGGTCTGTTGCGCCACTGCTGGATTCATCGGCCGGGACACGCTCGGCAACAAGGGCGGACACTCCGGCAGCGCTCGACTCCGCAGCTCGCTCAGGTTGGTCGAGCTCCGTGCTGCCACTGCTGGATTCGGTAGGGGCGGCGGGCTTGTCGGGCGAGAGCGACGGGGTTCGGCGGGCGGTGCGGTCGACGGTGTAGATGGCGGCGGTGGTGGTGAGGCCCGCGAGGAGCCAGCCGAGGCCGGGGCGGTCGATCGGGATGAGGAGGACGGCGGCGAGGCCGGAGACGGCCACTGCGGGGAGGGCGAGGGGCGGGAGGGGGACTCGGGCGGAGCGGGGTGGGATGCGTTCGGGTTGGGTGGGATTCCGCATGGGAGGCAAGTTCGAGAGGGCGGCGATGCCGGATCGGGTGCCCTGGTGGGGCGTGGGTGGCGCGAGGTCCGGGGGTGGTGTGGATTGGTCGGGCCAGAGCGGGATTGTGGGGTCGGGGGTGGGGTGTTCGGGCATGGGAACCTCCGAGGGGTATGTGGGATCGGCCCGGGGCGCGGGGCGCGGCGGGATGGGAAGGGGGAGAATGGGTTAGGGGTTGGGGAGGGTTACGCGGATTCGGGAACCCGGGTCGGCGACCGCGATGGTGCCGCCGTGTAGTTCGACCATCCAGCGGGCTATGGCCAGGCCTAGGCCGGTGCCGCCGGTGGTGGCGCGGCCGCCGCGGGTGAAGCGTTCGAAGATGTGGGCGCGGTCGGCGACGGGGATGCCGGGGCCGTCGTCCTGGACTTCGATGATGGTGTGGGTGCGGACCGCGTGGGCTTGGATGCGGACTTCGCCGTGGGCGGGGCCGTGGCGGGTCGCATTGTCGAGGAGGTTGAGCAGGACCTGGTGCAGGCGGGCGCGATCGGCGCGAATGGTCAGGTCGGGGGTGGTGATGGTGAAGCGGACGGGGCGGTCGACGGCGGCGGCCATGACCTCGGCCTCGGCGACGACCTCCTTCAGGAGGGGTTCCAGGGGAATGGTTTCCAGGTCCAGGCGGACCGCGCCCGCTTCGATGCTGGACAGCGCCAGGAGTTCGGAGACCAGCAGGCTGAGGCGTTCGGTCTGGGCGAGGGCGGTGCGCAGGGTGGCCGGATCGGGTTCGGAGACGCCGTCGACCAGGTTTTCCAGCACCGCACCCAAAGCCGTGATGGGAGTGCGCAATTCGTGCGACACATTGGCGATGAACTCGCGGCGCTGCTGATCGGCGGCGGCCAGGTCGGCGGCCATCTGATTGAACGCCTCCGCCAGCTGCCCCACCTCGTCGCGGGAGGTGGCGCGCACCCGGCGCGAATAGTCGCCCTGCGCCATGCGTTTGGCGGCGGCGGTCATCTCGCGCAGCGGCAGCGTCATGCCGTGCGCCAGGAACTGCGAGGTCACCAGCGCGACGAACATGGCCGCGAGAGTGGTGCGCGGCGGCAGCCAGCCGATCTTGAGCGCGAAGAACCCGAACGCCATCGCACCCGAACCCAGCATGAGAATCGCCAGCTTCGCCTTGATGGACGGCACCCGGTCCAGCGGACGCGGCAGCACGTCCGCCACCCGTCGGACGACGGCATACAGGCGCATCGTCCACCCGATGGCTGCTTCGCCCGCCGCGCTCTCGCCGACATTCTGTGCACCAATGACATGCCCGGTGCCGTCCTGCGCGCCTATGGCAGGTCCGGTGGAATCCTGCGCACCCATCGTGGGTCCGGTGCCATCCCGCGCGCTCATCGTGATTCCAAGGCGTAGCCGACGCCATGAACCGTGCGGATCAGATCGGCACCGAGCTTGCGGCGCAGGGCCTTGATGTGGCTGTCCACGGCCCGAGTGCCGGACGCGTCGGCCCAGCCCCACACCTCGCTCAATAGTCGTTCGCGGGCCAGCACGGTGCGCGGACGCCGGGCCAGATGCACCAGCAGCTCGAATTCGAGTGGCGTGAGCTGGGTTTCGGCATCGGCCCGCCACACCCGCCGTTGATCGGTGTCAATGCGCAAGTCGCCCACGATGAGGGTGGCGTCGGGCGCGGCACTGCGCTCGACCCGTCGCAGCAGGGCATGCACGCGCGCGGTCAGCACCCGCATGGAGAACGGCTTGGTCAGATAGTCGTCGGCCCCGACCCCCAAGCCGATCAGCATGTCGGTCTCATCGATGCGCGCGGTGAGCATGAGCACCGGCACCGGCCGCCGCGCCTGAATCCGACGGCACACCTCGAGCCCGTCGAATCCCGGCAGCATCACATCCAGGACCACCAGATCCGGATCACCGGTCTCGGCGACCTCCACGGCTGCGGGCCCATCGTGCGCCAGATCCACGGTGAACCCCTCGGCACGCAGGCGCGCGGCAATGGATTCGGCGATCGTCGGCTCATCCTCGACCACGAGAATGCGCCGCCCGGTGCGCTGCTGGCTCGATTCCATGAACTGACCCTATGAGGTCGGCATGGAGATGGTTCGCGCCGCCTGTGGAGATCTTGTGGAGCTTCCGATACACCGAAGGATTCTGCTGACCACATCCCGTTCGACGCGACGGCCGACGTGCCGGGCATGACGCGAGCCAACCTGAAATCCATTCTCACCGCGGACCTGCAAGGACTGGGCCGAATTACCAAAGCCCGCAACAGGATCCGATGCCAGCACGTAACCTCGATGCGATGGGGCGTCGTGCGCTGTACACCGTGGCAAGTGTCGTTCTGGCCGCGTGGTGCGCGATCACCACGCCCGGTATCGCAGTCGCGGATCCGGGGTTACCGCCGGTGGGCGGCAATTTCCTCTGGGGTGTGTCCAGCTCCGGATTTCAGAGCGAGGGCTTCGCACCGGACAGCAATTGGCGCCGTTACGCCGGATCCGGCCGCGCCGACGACTACCGCAATTCGGTCGATTTTCTCCATCGATACGGCGAAGACATCCAGCACGCCGCCGACCTCGGTGTCGGCGTCTACCGGATCAGCGTCGAATGGGCCCGCGTGCAGCCGAATCCGGGCGAATGGGATTTCTCGTTCTACGACGCAATGATCGCGCGCATTCGCGCGGCGGGCATCCGGCCGATGATCACCCTGGACCACTGGGTCTTCCCCGGCTGGGCGGTCGATCGCGGCGGCTGGCGCAATCCGGGCATGGTCGAGGATTGGCTGACCGAGGCCCGGGCCGTGGTGGATCGCTACGCGCACCTCGACCCGATGTGGGTCACCTTCAATGAGCCGCTGGCCTATGCGACACAGGAGCAGCGAATCGGCGATCTCGGTGCGCTCGAGGTCATGCCCATGCTCGACCGGATGGTCGCCGCCCATCGCGGCATCTACGACTACATCCACGCCCGCCAGCCGGATGCGCAGGTCACCAGCAATATCGCCTTCTCGGGTATCGGCCAGGCGCAGTCCGACGCGGAATTCGTCGATCGCATCGCGGACAAGCTCGACTACGTCGGAATCGACTATTACTACGGCGGATCGCTGAGCAACCCGCCCAATTTGGCCGCCCTGCTGACCAACCAGTCGTCGAACCTGATTCTCGAACCCGAGGGCATCTACTACGCCCTGCGCCGATACGCCCAGAAATTCCCCGGCCGCCCCCTGTATGTGGTCGAGAACGGCATGCCCTCCGACAACGGTTCACCCACCACCGACGGCATGACCCGCGTGGACGACCTCCGCGACACCGCCTACTGGATACAGCGCGCCAAGGCCGACGGCATGAACGTCATCGGCTACAACTACTGGAGCATCACCGACAACTACGAATGGGGCAGCTACTCACCACGTTTCGGCCTCTACACCGTCAATGTGACCACGGATCCCAGCCTCGGCCGCTTCCCCACCGATGCCGTCCCCGCCTACCGGGACATCATCGCCACCGGCGGTGTCCCCTCCGGCTATGTCCCCACCCGATCCCCCGCCCTGTGCTCCATCCAGGACTTGCCTTCCAGCTGCAACAACCCGGTCACGGTCCGCTGACCCGCGCATACGACGCGTGAGACCGAGTGGGTGGTCAGCGGAAGGTGTTGCGCTGGAATAGTGGGCCGGGTGATGGGCGAGCGGTTGTGGTCCTTGCTGCGAGGCGCGTGCGGGTTGGTTATCGGGTCGGCGTTGATCGTGATCGGAGCCAATATCCGGCTGCGGATGCTGTCGTCGGGACATCGGTTCGCGGTGGCGACCGTGCCCGCGGCCCCGGTCGTGATCGTGCCGGGTGCAAAGGTCGGCCCGGACGGTCAGCCGATGGCGTATCTGCGCGGGAGGCTCGATATCGCGATCGAACTGCTACGGGCGGGGAAGGTCGGTGAGGTCCTGATCTCCGGCGATGCGGCGGGCACGTCGGGGGACGAGATCGCCTCGATGCGGCGATACCTGCACGATCGTGGGGTCGACCCGACCTTGATACGGGCCGACGGCGCTGGACTGACGACCCAGGCGACGTGCGAGCGCGCCCACCGCCAGTTCGGCATCGACCGCGCGATCATCGTCACTCAGCGCCTGCACGCACCACGGGCCGTCGCCTTGTGCCGCGGGGCGGGCATCGACGCCTACGGTGTGGACGCCTACCTCGAGTGCAGGCGAACGACTCTGGTACGCAACAGCATTCGGGAATGGCTCGCCGCCCCCAAAGCCGTCGCGGCGTTGATCAGCCGATCTCGCGGGCGAAATCGATGAGCGCCGCATTGACCTCCGCCGGGCGCTGCTGCTGAATCCAGTGTCCCGCGCCCTCGAGAATGAGGGAGCCGCGCAGGTCGGTCAGTGCGGCGGGCATGCCATTGGCGGGAATTTGGCGGCTGCCCAGGCTTTGCCAGTCCGCGAGCAGGTCTCGCGTGGCCACGTCGTTCACCTCGTGTTGTATCGGGTGTGACCCACCGTATCCCGCACAGCAGCCTTGAAAGCGGCCGCACCGGCGGGTAGACAGGCGTGATCATCGATTCGAATCCCCCGGTGGTTCGCGGTGACGGTCCGGAAGGGGTGCTCGTGCAGGTCTCAGGCAAGGTTGCGGTGGTCACCGGTGGCGGCGGGGGAATCGGCGGTGCGATCGCGGCGCGGCTGGTGCGTGACGGGGCTCGGGTGGTGGTCGCCGATCTGGATGCCGAGGCCGCCGACGAGGTCGCCGCGACCATTACCGCCGACCATCCCGGCACGGCGGTCGCGCTGGCGGGCGATGCGGCGGACCCCGCGTACATCGAGGCATTGATCGCCTGTGCGGAGGCAGAATTCGGGCCGGTCGATTTCTATTTCGCCAATGCGGGCGTCGCCGGGCCGCTGGGCATCGGTGCGGACGACAAGGACTGGGCGAGCACGATCGATGTCAATCTGCAAGCGCACATCCGCGCCGCGCGCCTGCTGATCCCGGGCTGGCTCGAACGTGGTGAGGGCTACTTCGTCAGCACCGCGTCCGCGGCGGGCCTGCTCACCCAGATCGGTTCGGCCGCCTACTCCGTCACCAAACATGCCGCCGTCGGATTCGCGGAGTGGCTGTCGGTGACCTACGGCGATCGTGGAATTCGGGTCAGCTGTCTGTGCCCGATGGGTGTGGAGACCAAACTCCTGCACGCGTTCGAGGAGTCCGGGGATGTCGTCGGCGCGGCGGGAACCAGGGCCGTCACCGAGGCGGGCGCGGTGCTCACGCCGGAGGCCGTCGCCGAGGCGGTCATGGCCGCCCTCGCGGATGAGCGCTTTCTCGTGCTGCCGCATCCGGAGGTGCTCGACATGTACCGGCACAAGGGGTCCGACTACGACCGCTGGCTCTTGGGCATGCGCCGATATCAGCGCAAGCTGCTCGATTCCGCCGAGCACTGATGTTCTCGACTCGCCGGTGAAAGGATGAACTCCGTGAACAACCTGCCGGGACTGGACCTCGAGCGCCTCACCCCCTGGCTGGCCGCCACTCGCCCGGATCTGGTGAAGGGTCCCCTGCACGGTCATCTCATCGCGGGCGGCAGATCCAACCTCACCTATGAACTCACCGATGGCACAACCACATTCGTGCTGCGCCGCCCGCCGCTTGGGCATGTGCTGGCCACCGCGCACGATATGGTCCGCGAACATCGCGTGATCAGCGCTCTGAACGGTACCGACGTCCCCGTCCCCGCCACCTACGCGCTGTGCGAGGACACCGACATCCTCGACGCGCCGTTCTACGTGATGGAGTACGTGGCCGGGACGCCGTACCGCACCGCGGCCGAGCTCGAACCGCTGGGCCCGCAGCGCACGGCCATCGTGTCTACCGGAATGATCGATACGCTCGCCGCCCTGCATCGCGTCGATCCGGCGGCGGTCGGCCTGGCGGACTTCGGACGCCCGGACGGATTCCTCGAACGCCAGGTGCGCCGCTGGAAGAAGCAACTCGACGCCTCGTATTCGCGGGATCTGCCCGCCGCCACCGAACTACACGGCCTGCTCGCCGACCGTCAGCCCGCACAGTCCGCGGCCCGGATCGTGCACGGCGACTACCGCCTCGACAATATTCTGATCGACGCCCAGGACCGGGTCGCGGCCGTACTCGATTGGGAGATGGCCACACTCGGCGACCCGCTCACCGATATCGGCCTGCTGCTGGTCTATCAGCGCATGGGCGCGCGCAAGATCCCGGGCGTGACCGATGTATCCACCGCGCCCGGCTTCCTCACCGAGTCCGAGATGCTCGCCAGGTATGCCGAGCGCGCCGATATCGACCTGTCCCACATCGGTTTCTATATCGCGCTCGCCTCGTTCAAGCTGGCCGTGATCGCCGAGGGCATCCATTACCGCTACCTGCACGGGCAGACCGTGGGGGCGGGCTTCGCGAAAATCGGCGACATGGTCGACCCACTACTGCGCAATGGAATCGCCGCCCTGCGCGAGCAGGACACCGACCAGGATCAGGAGTAGACATGTTCGAGCTCTCGGACCAGGCTCGCCGCCACCGCGACACCCTGCTCGCCTTCATGGAGGAGCACGTCTATCCCGCCGAGCCGATCTTCGCGGCGCAGATGACCGAATCCGGTGACCCGCATTGCCATCCGCCGATCCTGGAGGAGCTCAAGACCGAGGCCAGAAAGCGCGGCCTGTGGAATCTGTTCCATCCGCATCCGGAATACGGTGCGGGCCTGACCAATTCGGAGTACGCACCGCTGGCCGAAATCATGGGCCGCAGTCCACATCTGGCACCGGAAGCCACCAATTGCAGTGCCCCCGACACCGGCAATATGGAGGTGCTGACACTGTTCGGCACCGAGGAACACCAGCGGGAGTGGTTGCAGCCATTGCTCGCCGGGGAGATCCGCTCGGCCTTCGCCATGACCGAGCCCGAGGTCGCCAGTTCCGACGCCACCAATATCCAGCTGCGCATGGACCGCGACGGCGACGACTACGTGCTCAATGGGCACAAATGGTGGACATCCAATGCGCTGCACAAGAATTGCCGCGTGCTCATCGTCATGGGCAAGACCGACCTCGACGCGCCGGTACACCGCCAGCAGAGCATGATGGTGGTCCCGATCGACACCCCCGGCGTCACCGTGGTGCGCGGCCTGCCGGTATTCGGCTATCAGGACCGCGAAGGCCACGCCGAGGTCGTATTCGACAATGTCCGGGTGCCGCGCACCGCGCTGCTGGCCGGTGAGGGTGACGGGTTCATGATCAGCCAGGCCCGGTTGGGCCCCGGCCGCATCCATCACTGCATGCGCGCCATCGGCATGGCCGAGCGCGCCCTGGATCTGATGATCGACCGCGCGCAATCCCGCACGACCTTCGGTGCGCCGGTGGCCGATCGGGCGAATATCCAGGACTGGATCGCCGAGTCGCGCATCGAGATCGAAATGGCAAGGCTGCTCACCCTCAAGACCGCCTATCTCATGGATACCGTCGGAAACAAGAACGCGCGCACCGAGATCGCCGCCATCAAGGTCGCGGCACCGCAGGTCGCGCTGAAGGTGATCGACCGGGCCATCCAGGTGCACGGCGGTGGCGGAGTGTCCGACGACTTCCCACTGGCGAGCATGTACGCGCACGTGCGCACGCTCCGACTGGCCGATGGCCCCGACGAGGTACACAAGCGGACCATCGCGCACCGCGAATTGCGCCGCCGCGACCCGTCCTGGGGCCGCACGCCCTGAGCCCCGGGAATACCTGGTCGCGGTGGTGTGGTTGCGTTGCGGTGTGAACGCGGCGTTCGAACTGCTCGGGGAACGGATCCTCTGGACCGATGCGATCGGCAATGTGCTGTCGCTGGCGGTGGTCTGGCTGGCCATGCGTAAAACGCTGTGGACCTGGCCGGTGCAATTGGCGGGTGCGGCCTTGCTGCTGGCGGCTTCGGTGCACGCAGACGTGCCGGGTAATGCGCTCAAGCAACTGCTGTTCATTGCCTTGGCAGGTTTTGGGTGGCTGGCGTGGAGTCGCGGCACCCGGGATCATCGGGATCTGCTGGTGCGGCCCGCCACCGTTCGCGAACGGGTGACGCTGCTGGTGGTGCTCGCCGTCGGGACCGCCGCCGTCGCGGAACTGTTCACGCACCTGTCGTGGCTGCATATCGCGTGGTCGCCGTGGGCGAATGCCTATGTCTTCGTCGGCAGCGCCATCGCGACCTTCGCGCAGAGCCGGGCGCTGGTGGATTTCTGGATCATCTGGATGCTCGTGGATCTGGTGGGCGTTCCGCTGGCCGTGAAGTCCGGCCTGTACGCCTCGGCCGCGGTCTATGGCGTCTTCTTCGTGCTGGTGCTGCTCGGATTCACCCGCTGGCGTCGCGAATACCGTTCGCGGCAGGCCGGTTTCGCCGCCCAGCCCGTCGGATAGTCGCCCGCCGCCGGTCGCACAGTTCAGGGTCGGTGCCAGGGAATCCCCTGATGCGCGCGAGCCCGCGTCGACCGCACCATGGAGTGAGAGCGTGTTCGATTCAAGGAGGCACCATGACCACGGGTGGGTACGGGCAGTTTGCGGGAACGAGTATCGGGGTGACGGCCGCGGGTATCGGCCCTCGCGCCGTGGCGCGGTTCATCGACTGGATCATCGCCGCGATTGTCGGCGCAATCCTGTTCTGGGTACTGGACATAGCAGGCGTGCCGGGATGGGTCTCGGTCCTGCCCGGGGCCGCGTTCGGCTTCCTGTATTTCGTGTTCTTCGAGGTGATCACCGGGTCCACGCCGGGCAAGAAGTTCCTCGGCCTGCATGTCGTCGGGTCCGCCGGGGCGGGCAAGCCCAGCATTGTGGAATCGGCCAAGCGCAATGCCTACATGCTGCTCACTCTGATCCCGTGGATCGGCGGCATACTCTGGTTCTTCGCGGCCATCGGCATTGCCGTGACGGTGAGTGCCAGCTCGACCAAACAAGGCTGGCACGACACCTTCGCGGGCGGCACCCGGGTCGTCAAGGGCTGAGAGTGCCGCCCGATCCTCACTCGGTGGAACCGGCGAACTCACGCAGGGTGATCGGCGGGCGGCCGGTGAACTGCTCGATGGATTCGGTGACCCGGAACAGTTCATGACCGGATCCGATGGCCGCGAACATCGTCCATAGGTGGGTGAGATGTTCGACGGCGACCTCGTTGCCGTACTTGGATATCGCCGTGCTCGCCCACTCGTCGGGGTCGACGTTCATGTAGGGAACGCCGAGTACCTCGGCCGCCTCCGCGACGGTCATGACCTCTCCCGCGAGCCAGAGCACGGGATCGACCGGACCTTCGGTGCGCAGCACGCCCGCACCGACTCCGGCCACATCTTCCCCGGCGATCAGCGGCAGGACGGTGTCGGGAGAACCGAGCGGTAGCCGCAGTTCCCCGGTGTCGCGGATGGCGACCCGTAGGTTCTCGAAGAAGACGGCCGCGCGCAGATGCACCGCACCGATATTCGCGCGGTCCAGCGCCTGCTCGGCCACCCAGTGGCGGCGCATATGCGGGGTGCCCGCCTGCGGGTCGGATCCGAGCTGGGACACCGCGACCACCCGCTCCAGGCCGACCTGGTGGCCGACCGCGGCGAAAACCGCTGCGGCGTCCAGCATTCCGGCGCTGACGGGGTAGGTGAAGTAGGCGCGGCGCACACCCTGCAGGGCGGGCGTCACGGCCTGGATCTCGCGCAGATCACCGAGCGCGATCTCCGCCCCGAGATCCTTCAGTTCGGCGGCGCGCGCATCCTCACTGTGCACGAACGCGCGCACCGGCAGACTCGCGCGCAGCAGGGTTTCGGCGACTCGGCGGCCGGTGCCGCCCTGACTCCCCCCGGCCGCGCCGGTGACAAGAATCGGTGCCATGGTGTTGCTCCTCATGCCTGATCCGGTAGTTCGAGAGTGAATGCGCCGCGATCGGCGAGGGTGGTCAGGAACTCCACCGCATCGAAAGCCTCACCGGGACTGGCCACTCCGGCCTTGGCCGCGCCCCCGGCGAGCCGCACGGCCGCCTCCACCGAGGCCAGCGCCGCCGCTGACCATAGGTCACGCCCGGTCAGGTAACCGGCCGCCGAGGCGCGACCGGCGAGCACCATTGCCGCGATGGTGAATTCGCTCGCCGCGCGCTCGGCGGGATCCACATTCTCGCTGGCGAAGGCCTGCTCCTCCGCGAACGTGGCCGCGGTGAGCTGCGCCTCCACCGCCTTGGTGCGGGTATGGCGAGGCACGGTGACCGCTTCCGGGAACGGCACCGGCGCGATCATGGGGCGCGGGCCGACCGGCGGCGGGAACGCGAAAATCGCCTGCCGCGGTTCCACGAACCCGTAATTCAATTCCCCATCCACGTAACTGATGCGGTCGGTATCGGCGAACAGTAGGCGGGCGGTCTCGACCGCGCCGTGGGTCATCATCCAGTTGTGGACGTGATAAGCCACTGTCACCCGGTCGATTTCGGGAAAACCCCGCCCGACGGCACCGGCGAGCAGGTCACCGAGCCCGCCATAAAAACTGACGCTCGGCAGCATGGCGATTCCGGCGTGCTGCGCCCGCTCCTGAAAAGTGTCGAAGAGCAGCTTCACATGGTGCACCTCGACGGCGTGATCGACATAGTGACACCCGCCCTCGACCGCCGCCGTGGCCACCGGTAACCCGGTGACGGCGAACGGCCCGGCACAGTGAATGAGCACGTCGGCGGCCTCGGCCACGGCACGCAAGGCATGCGGATCGTCCAGCGCGGCGGGCATGATCCGCCCGGTTCCCAGCGCCGCGAGGGCATCGGGATCGCGCCCCGACACCAGGACGTCCTTCCCGCGGGCGAGCAGATCGGCGGTGACGAGACGGCCGGTGTGACCGGTGGCCCCATAAACAGCGAATACGGTCATGAAAAATCAACTCTTTTGACTCGACGGACAATTGGAACGTCTGTCGATTCAGCGTAAGCACGGCCACCGACAGGAACCGCTGTCCGGCCGACTGAAATTATTCGCTGCCAATCTGCTGGTTATCCGCGGAGTGAAGGCTGTGCGAGCCGTCCTCGCGATAACCGGGACGGATCGCCGACGGCAACCTATCGTTCTCGGGTACGTCGGGGAGGCGTGCCCGGTCGCGACAGCGGCACGGATCGGAAGTGGGATAGCAATAGTGGGAACAATCAACGGCTTCCGAGGCGGTGTGCGAGGCCTGTCCCGCGCCGTCGGGATCTCAGCGGTCATCGTCCTGGTGGCCGCCGGGTGCGGCTCCAAAGGCGCGGAGAACACTGCCGATACGAGCGGCGACACCCTGAAATTCGGTGCTTCGCTCTCACTTTCGGGCAAGACCGCGCGCGAGGGACAGCTCACCAAGGAGGGCTACGACCTCTGCGTCGATCAGGTCACCAAGCAGGGCGGCATCCAGGTCGGCGACCGGAAGCTGAAGCTCGAGATCGACTATCAGGACGATACGTCCAATCCCGATACGGCCGGGCAGATCGTCGACCGATTCAATGACAGCGGCGTGAAACTGCTGCTCGGTCCCTATGGCACGGCACCGACCGGCGCGTCCATGCCGGTGGTGGAACGCAATTCCCAGGTGATGGTGGACTCCGCGGGCGCGGACGACACGCTGTTCACCCACGGCTACCGGCGAACCTTCGCGGTGCTCTCGCCCGCCAGCAAGTACGCGGCGGCCATCGTGCAGGCCATCGACGAGCTGGCCAATCCGAAACCGAAGTCGGTGGTATTCCTCTCCGCCGACGACGGATTCTCCAAGACCGTCGCCTCCGGCGGTGAGGATGCCGCCCGGAAACTGGGCTGGCAAGTGCTCACGCGCCAGGAATTCCCCAATGGCACCACCGATGTCAGTTCCGCGCTCACCGCGATCAAGGGACAGCAGCCGGATCTGATCATCGGTTCGGTGCATCTGGCAGAGGGCATCGCGATCATTCAGCAGAGCGCCGAACTCGGCATCACGCCCGCCTCCGGATTCGGCGAGACCGTCGCTCCCCCGACCCCGGATTTCGTGAAGACCCTGGGCGACAAGGCCGAGAACGTGCTCTCCTCGAGCCAATGGAGCTCGGCCATCGGCGGCAGTGATCCGATCTTCGGTTCGGCCAAGGACTATGTGACCGCCTTCCGCGCCAAGTTCGGCGCCGACCGGACCCCGCAGTATCACAATGCCGAGGCGTCGGCGGCCTGCCTGGCCATGGTGCTGGCAGTGCAGAAGGCCGGATCCGCGGCACCGGACAAGGTCCGGGATGCGCTGGCGGCCTTGGACACTCAGTCGTTCTTCGGCGCGATCAAGTTCAACGAGGTCGGCGAGAACGTCGTCAAGCCGATGTCGGTGATCCAGATCCAGGGCGGCAAGGTGGTCCCGGTCTGGCCCAAGGATCAGGCCGAGGGCACCCTCGCCTGGCCCGCGCGGCGGTAGCGGTGAGCGGGTTCCTCCAGGCGACGATCTGGGGTTTGTTACAGGGCGGGCTGCTCGCCATGATCGCGGTCGGATTCTCGCTGGTGTGGGGTGTGATGAATGTCGTCAACCTCACCCACGGGTCCTACGTGGTCATGGGCGCCTACACGGCCTGGGAATTGAACACGGCCTTCGGACTGGACCCGCTGCTCGGCGCACCGGTCGCGGGTGCGCTGCTGTTCGTCATCGGCTATGCGGTGCAACGGATCCTGGTGAATCAGATCGTGAATGCCCCGATCTTTCTCACACTGCTGTTGACGTTCGGGTTGCAGCTGGTGTTCGTGCAGGGGATGGTGCTTTTGTTCAGCGCGGACTATCGCGCCATCCCCACCGCGTACGCCGGGCGGTCGCTGGTCCTGGGTGAGGTGCAGGTGCCGTACGGGCGGCTCATCGCCTTCGGGGTGGCGCTGCTGGCCACCGCGGGCCTGGTGCTGTTCACCCGCCACACCCGCACCGGCGTCGCGATCCTGGCCACCGGAATGGACCGGACCGCGGCACGGCTCATGGGCATCAACGCGCGCCACACCTATGCGCTCACCGCCGGATTGGCGGCCGGATTGGCCGGTGCCGCAGGCGCATTGGTGGGGATGATCGGATTCTTCAGCCCGCCCGCCGCGCCCACCTACACGCTGCTCAGCTTCGTGGTCGCCGTGCTGGGCGGGCTGGGCAATATGTACGGGGCACTGCTGGGCGGGCTGCTGCTGGGCGTGGTGCAGGCCTGGGCCGGGCATTTCGTCGGCGGCACATGGGTCAATGTGTTCGCCTTCGGCGCGCTGGTGCTGGTGCTGGTGGTGCGGCCGACGGGGCTGGTGGGCAAGGCGTATTACGAAGCGCGGGTCCAGGCATGACCTCCGTCGCCGAAACGGTTGGGCGCGTGATCGATCGGCGTGTGGCGGTCTGGACACTGGTCGGTGTGGTCGCGGTGATCGCCATGCTCGGGTTGCAGTCGCAGCTCTATACCGGGCAGGAACGCGTGGTCACCTCGGCGCTCATGTTCGTGGCGCTCGCGCAGGCGTGGAACATTATCGGCGGATTGACCGGCTACGCCTGTTTCGGGCAGGTCGGATTCTTCGGCATCGGCGGCTATACGACCGCGGTGCTGATGGCCAAGGCGCACTGGAGTTTCTGGGCCGCGCTACCGGTCTCCGCGCTCGGCTGTGCGGTGTTCGCGGCGCTCATCGGCTTCCCGCTGCTGCGCCTGCGCGGGCACTACTTCGCCATCGCGACGCTCGGCACCGCGGAGGGAATGCGGGAGGTCGTCACCAATCTCGGCGGCCTCACCGGCGGCGGCAGCGGCATCACCGTGCCGACGATCGCCGGGCGGGGGACGCCCTGGCTCGGCAATGACGGGTTCTATCTGTTGTTCCTGGGCTTGGCGGCGGTTTCGGTGCTGAGCGGTGCGCTGGTGTCGCACAGCCGGTTCGGCTACGGGTTGCGGGCGATCAACCAGGACGAGGACGCGGCCGCCGCAGCCGGGATCAACACCACCGTCAGCAAGGTGATCGCACTGGTCATTTCGGCAGCGATCACCGGGCTGGTCGGCTCGGCGTACGCCTTCCAGCAGGTGACGATCTTCCCGCAGCGGCTGTTCGATGTGGACATCACCGTGCTCATGATCATCATGGTGGTGCTGGGCGGTGCGGGCACGGTGATCGGGCCGGTCCTGGGCGCGGTCGGTCTGCAATTCGTGTCCGAGTACCTGCGCGATCACTATCCGTCGGTGCACATCTTCGTGCTGGGGTCGGTGATCGTGGTCGCGGTGCTGCTGTTCCCGATGGGTGTGGTGACATTCGCGCGGGATGCGATCGCGCAGCGGCGAATACCCTTGCTCGACACGATCAGGGCGTATCGGCTATGAGCGCACCGGTACTCGAAGTACGCGCCCTGACACGGCGTTTCGGTGCCCTGGCGGCGCTGGACAAGGTGTCGTTGAGTGTGGCCGAGGGCAGTGTGCTCGGCGTGATCGGGCCGAACGGCGCGGGGAAGAGCACGCTGATCAATCTGGTCACCGGGCATCTGCGCCCGACGGCGGGCCGGGTGCTGGTGGACGGCGTGGACGTCACCGGAGCCAAGCCGTGGCGGATCGCGCATGCCGGAGTCGGGCGAACCTTCCAGATCGTCAAGCCCTTTCGCGGCATGACCGTCCGGGAGAACATCGCGATCTCGGCCATGTACTCCCGGAATCGGCGGGGACGACGGGCCGCGTTCGAGGCCGCCGATCGGATGCTGGAACGGATCGGACTGACCCGCTTCACGACCTCCGACCCCGGCTCATTGTCGGTCGGTGACGCGCGCCGCCTGGAGCTGGCCCGCGCCCTCGTGGCGGAGCCGCGGCTGCTCTTGCTGGACGAGGTGATGGCGGGCCTGCGGGCCGGAGAAATCGACCAGATGATCGCGCTGATCCGGGAATTGCCCGCCGAGGGCGTCACCGTCGTCGCCGTGGAGCATGTGATCGCGGCGATCACCGCCGTCAGCGATGAACTGGCCGTCCTGCACCACGGTGAACTGCTCACCCGCGGTGACCCGCACACGGTTCTCGGCGACGACCGCGTGATCGAGGCGTATCTGGGAGCCCGCTATGCCCGGCGAGCGCAGGCCCCCAATGCCATTCAAGCCTCGGAGCAATCATGAACACACTGCTGGAGGTGGATGCGCTGTCGTGTGGTTACGGCCGCACACCGGTCCTGCACGACGTGACACTGACCGTCGCCGAGGGTGAGATCGTCACCCTCCTCGGACCGAACGGTGCGGGCAAGACCACCCTGCTGCGCGCGATATCCGGTCTGCTGCGCCCGTCCTCGGGCCGAATTCGCTTCGCGGACCGCGAGATCGCGGGTGTCGCCGCCGAGAAACTGGTCCGCCGCGGACTGGTCCATGTCCCTGAGGGCCGCCGCCTCTTCGCCGGTCTCTCGGTCCGCGACAATCTGCGGGTGGGCGGCTGGTCGACCCGGCACACCGACCTGGACCAGGTCCTGACCCTGTTCCCGCGTCTGGCGGAACGACTTCCGCAGACCGCGGGCACCCTCTCCGGCGGCGAACAGCAAATGTGCGCCATCGCACGAGGATTGATGAGCCGCCCCCGCCTGATCATGATCGACGAACTGTCCCTCGGGCTCGCGCCACTGGTCGTGGATGAAATCCTGGCCCGCCTCCCCGAAATCGCCGCCACCGGAACGGCGGTGCTGCTGGTCGAGCAGGATGTCGATGCGGCACTGTCGATCTCGCATCGCGGCTACGTGCTGGAGACCGGGGCAATGGTGCTCTCGGGCACCGCCGACCATCTGCGCGCCGATCGGCGGGTCCAGGACGCGTACTTCCGAAAAGGCGCATGAGCGACCTCGCGGCCATGTTGCAATGGTGAGTTCACTTTTCGAACCACATGGAGGTCGCCATGCTCACTCCGACTCCTGCGGACAAGTTCTCCTTCGGCTTGTGGACGGTCGGCTGGCGGGGCCGCGATCCCTTCGGCGACGCCACGCGGCCCGAGCTCGACGCGGTCGAGGCGGTGCACCAGCTGGCCGCAATCGGTGCGTACGGCATGACTTTTCATGACGACGACCTGATTCCCTTCGACGCGTCCGCCGCCGAGCGGCAGCGACGCATCGATCGGCTGCGGCAAGCACTCGCCGACACCGGGCTGGTGGTGCCCATGGTGACCACCAACCTGTTCACCCATCCCGTATTCAAGGACGGCGGCTTCACCAGCAACGACCGCACGGTCCGCCGCTTCGCGCTGCGCAAGGTGCTGCGCAATGTGGAATTGGCGGCCGAGCTCGGCGCCCGCACCTTCGTGCTGTGGGGCGGGCGCGAGGGTTCGGAATACGACAGCGCCAAGGATGTGCGGGCGGCCCTGGACCGCTACCGCGAAAGTCTGGATCTGCTCACCGAATTCGTGCGCGACCGCGGCTACGATCTGCGATTCGCCCTCGAGCCCAAGCCCAATGAGCCGCGCGGGGACATCCTGCTCCCGACCGTGGGCCACGCGCTGGCTTTCATCGGAACCCTCGCGCATCCGGACCTCGTAGGCGTGAATCCGGAGGTGGGGCATGAGCAGATGGCGGGGTTGAACGTCACGCACGGCATCGCGCAGGCGCTGTGGCACGGCAAGCTGTTCCACATCGACCTCAATGGCCAGCGCGGCATCAAATTCGACCAGGACCTCGTCTTCGGGCACGGCGATCTGCTCAATGCCTTCAGCCTGGTGGATCTGCTGGAAAGCGGCGGACCGGACGGTGGACCCGCCTACGACGGGCCGCGGCACTTCGACTTCAAACCCTCCCGCACCGAGGATATCGAGGGCGTCTGGGCGGCGGCCGCCGCCAATATGCGCACCTACCTGCTCTTGAAGGAACGCGCCCGCGCCTTCCGCGCCGATCCCGAAGTCCAGCAGGCGCTCTCGGCATCGGGTGTGGACGACCTGCGCAGGCCGACGCTCGAGCACGGTGAGGGCTACGAGCAGCTGCTGGCCGATCCGGACCTGGCCGCGTTCGACGCCGACAAGGCCGGTGAGCGCGGATACGGGTTCGTTCGCCTGCATCAGCTCGCGGTCGAGCATCTGCTGGGCGCGCGCTGAGCGAGAGACGCCGGTCATACCACCTGGGCGCTGGACCTGCGACGCAGCGTCGTAGCATGTTTCGGTGCGCTCACCGACGGATCACACCGCGTCCCTGCGCGGTGCTGCCGTCGGCACGGCCTCGGGCGCGGTCGCGGTGTTCGCGCATGCGCTCGGGGGCGGGACCGCATTTCCCGATGGGACCGCCTTGGCGCTGCTGTTCGCGGCCTGCGGATTGACCGGCGTGCTGGTCGCTTCCGCGCGGTCGCGCTCGGGCCTTTTCTGGACCATGGGCATGCTGGCCGCCGGGCAGAGCATCGGGCACATCGCGCTGTCCATGTCGCCGGGGCATCATCACCCGGCCACGACCTCGGTCATGCTGCTCGCGCACCTGGTGGCCATACCGGTGGGCGCGATGCTCATCCGGGCCGCCGAGGCCGGAATGCGGCGGGCCGTCACCAGCGTGCGGCGGTTCATCCTGGCGCTGGGCCTCGCACCGGTTCCGCCGCACGCTCCCGCAGCCACCGTCTCCGCCGATGATCGAGCGAGGGCGCGGCGACTGCTGGTGAGTCCCGGCATCGGCCGCCGCGGGCCACCTCGGCAAGCGCGTCCGCTTCTTCACCTCGCTCCGGCGTAGCTCGATCATTCGGCTGTCATCTTGTTCAACTGACACAGCATTCGACGAGCACGGCATTCGGCCGATACGGAATCCGGCCAGGCACAGCATTCGACGCGCATAGCGCTGTCGTGCGCCCCGCGACAGCACTGTTGTCGCTGGAATTCGCCTGACCGTGTACGCAATCCGCCATGTCCGACAGCTGCACCGGTCCGGGGTTTCCCTCTACCTCCCCGATGATTCGGAGTCTTCGTGTCTACTTCTGTCCTCGGCCGTTGTGCTGTGCGCCGTTTCGGCGCGGCCGCCGCCATTGCCGCTCTCACCGTCTTCCCGGTCGCGTGTTCCACCGATTCCAGCGCGGCCTCCGCCGCGAAGAAGGGCGCGGACACGGTCACCATGACCGATCAGTGGATCAAGGCCGCCGACAGCGGCATGTCCGCCGCCTTCGGCACCCTGGAGAATTCCGGTGACGAGCCGGTGCAGCTGGTCGCCGCCACCAGCCCGGCCTCGAACACCGTCGAGATTCACGAGGTGGTCGCCGATGCCTCCGGTGACAAGACCATGCGTCCCAAGGCGGGTGGCCTCACCATTCCCGCGCACGGCAAGGCCACGCTCAAGCCGGGCGCCGAGCACCTCATGTTCATGGGGTTGAAGCAGCCCTTGCGCACCGGCGCGGAAACACCCATCACGCTGACCTTCGCCGACGGCTCCACCACCACGATCACCGCGCAGGTGCGCGATTTCGCGGGCGGCAAGGAGAACTACGGCCCCGCGACCGAGAACCCCGCCCACGGTGGCTGATCGCGCGCAACCCCGGCTCAACCGGCGGCGACTACTCGGCGGCGGTGCCGCCGTGGCGGGCGCGGCGGGTGCCGCCGGAATCGGCTGGGGTGCGGCCACTCTCACGCATCGCGAACATGACCGGGATCCGGCGTTCGACACGGTGCCCTTCCATGGACGGCATCAGGCGGGCATCGACACCGACCCGCAGGGGCAGGTGGCGTTCGTCGGCTTCGACCTGCTGCCGGGTGCGGATCGCGACGACATTATCGGGCTGCTCAAGATCTGGACCGATGATGCCGCGCGCATCACCCAGGGCAAGCCCGCGCTGGCCGACACCGAGCCGGAACTGGCGGCGCGGCCGTCCCGCCTGACGGTCACGGTCGGATTCGGCCCGGAGCTGTTCACCGCGGCCGGGCTCACCGAGCTGCGGCCGTCCTGGCTGAAACCCTTGCCCGCGTTCGACATCGACAGGCTGGATCCCGCCTACACCGGCGCAGATCTGCTGTTGCAGGTGTGCGCGGAGGAGGCGACCACGGTGTCGCATGCGGTGCGCGTGCTGTCCAAGCATGTGAAATCGCTGGTGCGGGTGCGATGGGTGCAGCGCGGATTCCGCAATGCGTCCAAGGGCCAGACCATGCGCAATCTCATGGGGCAGGTGGACGGGACGGTCAATATCGCCCCGGGCACAGTCGATTTCGATCGGCTCATCTGGGACGACGGGTCGGCGCAGGGCTGGCTGGCGGGCGGCACCTCCATGGTGCTGCGCCGCATTGCCATGAAGCTCGACACCTGGGACGAACTCGACGCCGACGGCCGCGCGATCACCCTGGGCCGCCACGATTCCACCGGCGCACCCCTGACCGGCACCTCGGAATTCGACGAGCCGGACTTCAAGGCCGTGGACCAGTACGGCATCACCCTGATCCCCCCGTCCTCCCACATAGCCCGCGCCCACCACCAGCACGACGGCGAACGCTTCCTACGCCGCGGCTACAACTACGACGACGCCCCCGCCCCCGGCTACGTCTCGAACTCCGGCCTCCTGTTCGCGTCCTACCAACGCGATATCGACGCCCAATTCCTGCCCGTACAACAGAGATTGGCCGAATTCGACGCCCTGAACCAATGGACCACACCGGTCGGTTCAGCCGTCTTCGCCATCCCGCCCGGCGTCCCCACCCCCGGCGGCTACCTCGGCCAATCCCTCTTCGAGGGCGGCAAGAACACCGAGGGCTGAAACCAGTTCGGCCGGACCGCAAATGAGGGGCGGCCCGGCCGTGTCGCGGACGGGGTCGGTGATCATCTCGGGGCCGCGCGGGCGGCGCGGATCGTCGCCCGGACGGCGGCGCGGGTGGCCGTCACAC
>NZ_JBFBCD010000012.1:0-324170 GCF_040683015.1 Nocardia sp. NPDC051030
TAACTTGTCGTTTTCACACTTTTTCCCTACACGAGGCTATTCCTAACTTTCCCACATCCTCCCCGAACCGTTCACCGCCCACCTTGGTGACCACCCCGGTGGGGCGGCCCCGCCGGGCCGCCGCTACCGCCACATTCGTGGCGGTGCCACCGAGGAATTTCGCGAAGCTCGACACCTCGGCGAGGGAGACGCCGCTCTGCTCCGGATACAGGTCGACCCCGACCCGGCCGATCGTCAGCACCTCCAGTTCGGTCACGGCGACACCACCCGCTCCAATTCATGTTGCAGCGCTTCGAGTTCGGCCCCACCGGCCATCTGCCGGGTGAGCTCGGGCAGGTCGATCTCGGACTTCTCGTAGCTGCCCAGCTGTGCACCGCGCTTGAGCAGCAGGAACCGATCGCCGACCGGGAAGGCGTGATGCGGATTATGCGTAATGAGCACGACCCCCAGCCCACGGTCGCGGGCCTGCACGACATAACGCAGCACCACACCCGCCTGCTTCACGCCCAGCGCCGCGGTGGGCTCGTCCAGAATCAGCACCTTGGCCCCGTAGTGGACGGCCCGGGCAATGGCGACGCACTGCCGTTGCCCGCCCGACAGCGTGCCGACCGGCTGTTCCATATCCCGGATCTCGATTCCCATGTCCGCGAGGGCCTTACGGGTGATGTCCCGGCCCTCCTTGCGGTCCAGCAGCTGAAGCGGCCCATATTTCTTGGTGGGTTCGGAGCCGAGCACGAAGTTGCGCCACACGCTCATCAGCGGCACCACGGCGAGATCCTGGTAGACGGTGGCAATACCCCGATCCAAAGCCTCACGGGGCGAGGAAAATCGGGCCGAATCGCCTTCGATCTTCAGTTCCCCGGTGTCGTGCTGGTGCACTCCGGCCAGGATCTTGATCAAGGTCGACTTGCCCGCGCCATTGTCGCCCAGCACGCAGGTGACCTCACCGGCCTTGACGACCGTCGACACATCCCGCAGCGCCACCACGCCGCCGTAACTCTTTCCGATATCAATGGTTTCGATAAGTGGGACAGTCATCGCCGTACCCTTTCCGCCCGCTTCTTGAACGCGTTATTGACCAGTACGGCCGAGAGCAGCAGCACGCCGAGGAACAACATGAACCAGTCACTGTCCCAGCGCGCGAACACGATTCCCTGTCGCGCCATACCGAAGATGAGCGCACCGATGGCCGCGCCGACCACCGAGCCGAAACCACCGGTCAGCAGGCAGCCGCCCACGACCGCGGCGATAATGTACTGAAACTCCAGTCCCACACCCTGATTGGCCTGGACACCGGCGAAGCGCAGCAGATTGCACGCGCCCACCACCCAACCCGCGAAGGCCGTGGTCATGAACAGAATGATCTTCGTCCGCACGGCGGGCACACCGACCGCGCGAGCACTCGGCAGCGAACCGCCGACCGCGAAGATCCAGTTGCCGAATCGGGTGCGCACCAGCACGAGTGCGGCAATGGCGGTCAGCACGATCCACCACACCACCGACGCCTGAATGCGGGCATCGCCGATATTGGTGGTGGAGGCGAAGACCCACCCCGCCGACTGATACCCGTCCGCGCTGCGGATGCCCGACACCTGCACGGTTCCGGTAACCCACCGCGTCACACCGAGATTCAGACCCTGCAAGGCGAGGAACGTGCCGAGGGTGACAATGAAGCTCGGCAACCCGGTGCGCATCACCACCCAACCATTGAGCGCACCGACGGCCAGCGCGAACACCAGCGAGACCGCCAGTGCCAGCCATACATTCCACCCGGCATTGACCGCGAGCAACCCGGTGATCAGCGCCGTGGATGCCGTCATCACACCGGCGGACAGATCGAACTCCCCGCCGATCATGAGCATGGCCACGGCCACCGCCATGATGCCGAGCGTCGACGCATCATCGAGCCACGTCGAAACACCCAGCGCACTGAGGAATTTGTCGGTGATGATCGAGAAGAACAGGAACACCACCAGCGCACCGAGCAGCGCGCCGATCTCGGGCCGGACGATCAGGCGATTCAGAATCGACGCCTTCACCTCCGCGAACGGCGTCGTATCGGACGTCTTTGTCTGAACAGTCATTTCATTCACTCCCGACCCGCTCACCGGGTGCCCTGGCCGACCAGCGCGGCGACGGCATCGACATTCTTCTTGTCCACGAACGCGGGACCGGTCTGCACCGGATGTCCACCGCCGACGCCGTTCAGGTTCGACCGGTACAGCTTCAGCATGACCACGGGCAGATACCCCTGCTCGTACTGCTGCTGGTCGACGGCGAAGAGCAGCGTGCCCGCTCGGATCGCCTCCACCACATCGGTATTCAAATCGAAGGTCGCGACCGCGGCCGCGGAACGAGACTCGCGGACACCGTCCACCGCACGCGCGGCGATCTGCGAATTCAGCGTCAGCACCGCGTCGATCGACGGATCGGACTCGAGCGCACCCTTGATGCGGGCCTGCACATCGGTCGGATTATTGATATCGACCTGAAGGGTGGTCGCAGTGCCGAAGCCCTGCGTCGCACCGGCGCAGCGTTCGTTCGCGCCGATATTTCCCGCCTCGTGAATCACGCACAGCAGCTTGCGTTTTCCGGCCTCGGCCAGCCGCTTGCCCGCCGATTCACCGGCCAGCCGCTCACTCTGCCCGACGTGGCCGATGGCTCCGAACTGCGCACTCTCGGCCTCGCCCGAGTTGATGGTGACCACGGGAATGCCCGCCGCCACCGCCTTGGCGATGGACGGCTTCAGCGCATCCGGATTGGCCATGGACACCACCAGCCCGTCGACCTTCTGCGCCACGGCATTGTCGATCAGCTTGGCCTGCTGGGTGGGATCACCGGAGGAGTTGTATTCGACCCGGACCCCGAGATCCTTCCCGGCCGCTTCCGCGCCGTTCTTGACCACATTCCAGAAGGCATCACCGGGCGAACCGTGGGTGACCACGGCGACCGATTCGAACTTGCCGACGGCCGCCGGGGCTTCCGTGGAACTGGCGACATCGGAACCCGGGCCGCTGCACGCGGCGAGCACGGCCGCGGCCGCGATCCAAGGCGATAGTCGGCTCAGCCGCGACCAGCGCGACCGCCGAGAGAGTTTGGATATAGACATCATCGTCTTCACCTCCCCACTAAATCCGGGCAGACGATAAAGAGTCGCCGATTTCGGCCAGGACACGCAGACTTCGTTCGGCATCTCGGCTCGGCGCGTCCGCGGTATCGCCCACGGACAGGGCCGTGTCCTGCTCGATCACATACCAGCCGCGATATCCGGCGTCGTGCACGAAACGCACCAGGGCGTCGATATCGACGTCCCCGTCACCGAGCGGCACATACAGTCCGCGCCGCACCGCCTCGCTGTATTCCATTCGCCCGCTGCGGACTTCACCGGCCACGGCCAGGCTCACATCCTTGAGGTGAATGTGCCCGATGCGTTCGGCGTGGCGCTGGGCCACGCGCACCGGATCGGTGCCGCCGATGAGCAGATGCCCGGTGTCGAGGCAGATATCGAGCTCGGAGTCGGCCAGGAAGCGTTCCACCTCGGCCTCGGTCTCGACATGCGTCCCGACGTGCGGGTGCAGCACGGCCCGCAGGCCATGTTCGGCGGCGATATCGCCGATGGTGGCAGCGGTGTCGATCAGCGTCCGCCACTCGTAATCGGTGAGTGGCGTACGCGTGTCGTACCCGTCCTGCCCGGTCGCCGCGGCGAGCACCAGCACTTCCGCGCCGGTGGCCGCGAACAGCGCCGCGCTCTCGCGGGCCTGGGCCAGGGCGGCGCTGGGCTCATGATGCAGCGCGAGGGCCAGGAAACCGCCGAGGGCGGTGAGGCCGTACGCGCCGACGGTTTCTCGTAGTTCGTGGGGATCATCGGGTAGATAGCCGGGTGGACCGAACTCGGTCGCGGTGATTCCCAGTTTCGCCATCTCGGCCAGGACAGTCCTCGATTCGAGGACGTGACCCCAGCCGGGAACTTCGCAGACTCCCCAGGAGATCGGTGCGGCGGCAATACGCAGTGGATGGAGCGGTTCGGTCATCGGCACTTCCCAGACCCGTCGTAAACCATCGAGTGGTCGCTCGTCATTGGAGCGCTCCAACAATGTAACCTGGCTCACTCGAGTGTCAAGAGGCCTCCGCGGAACCAAAAGTGGCCGATAACCATGCAATACAGGGTCTTCCAGGGCAAACACCCCCGAAATTCGATGCCCAGAAAATCCGATTAGAGCGCTCTATTGATCGCAACGAAGCGAGGCTGTACCGTCCGTCACAACCGATTCGGAACCCGCTGCACCCCTCGCTCAAACCACGGAGGCACCATGACGCGACCGACGATGGAAGACGTCGCCGCCGCGGCGGGCGTCTCCCGCGCCCTGGTCTCGCTGGTCATGCGCAATTCCCCCAAGGTCAGCGAGCATCGCCGCAAGGCGGTCCTGCAAGCCGCCGCCGATCTCGGTTACCAGCCGCACGCCATGGCCCGTTCACTCGCCAGCCGGACCTCCAATCTGGTCGGCGTCATGGTCTCCGACCTGCGCAATGCCTTCTTCGCCGATGTGGTGGAGGGTATGGACGAGGCCGCGCAGGAGGCCGGGCTGGAGCTCATCCTCAATACCGGGCGGCGCAGTGCGGCCCGGGAACGCACCGCATTGGAGAGCCTGCTGGCCTTCCGCCCCGGCGGAATCATCCTGCTCTCACCGGTTCTGCCCGCATCCGCCATTCGGGATGCGGCCGAGCGGTGCCCGGTCGTCTTGGTGTCCCGCGCCTCCAGCATCACCACCGTCGACACCGTCAATGACGACGGCGAAGTCGGTGCGGCGCTGGCCGTGGATCACCTTGTCGCACTGGGCCATCGGCGCATCGTGCATCTCGATGGCGGAGCCGCCTTCGCCGCGCCGCCGCGGCGCAAGGGCTACACCGCGGCCATGGAGCGCTACAACCTCGAACCCATGGTCATCCCCAGCGAACACACCGACGAAGCGGGCGCGGCGGCCGTCCGCAAGCTGCTGAATATCTTCTCCCCCAGCACCTTTCCCACCGCGCTGGTCTGCGGCAACGACTTCAATGCCGTCGGAGCCATGTCCGCGCTCGCCGAAGCAGGACTCCGTGTCCCCGAGGACGTTTCGATCGTCGGCTACGACAACACCTCATTGGCGGCACTGCGTCACGTGTCGCTGACCACCATCGATCAGCCGCGCACCAATATCGGGCGGCTGGCCGTGGACGCACTCACCGAACGTCTCCGGGAGGGCCGGACCGAACCGGTGCGCAAACGCCTCGAGCCCTCCCTGGTCGTCCGCTCCACGACGGCCGCACCCCGCGAATAGGAGCACATAATGCCGTCCATCCGAGTGGGTCTCGCCGGCACGGGCCGGATCGGGACCTCTCACGCCGAAACCCTGCGCATCCTGCCCGGTGTGGGCACGGTGATCGTCGCCGATGCCGATGCCGAGCGCGCCCGCGCCACCGCCGACAAGCTCGAGGTGGAGTTCGCGGCCGATATCGACACGCTTTTCGCCTCCGATCTCGACGCCCTGGTCGTCACCACCGCCACCGACTCCCATCCGGAACTCATTACCGCGGCGGTGGATCGCGGCATTCCGGTCTTCTGTGAGAAGCCGATCGCCGCCGATATCACCGGCACTCTCGCGGTGGTCGAGCGGGTCTCAGGTTCGACAGTGCCCGTGCAGATCGGCTTTCAGCGCCGCTTCGACGCCGGTTACCGCGCCGCCCGTGCCGCCGTATCCTCCGGTGAACTCGGCTGGGTGCACACCCTGCGCGCCACCACTCTCGATCCGGCCCCGCCGCCCGCCGAATACATTCCGCGCTCGGGTGGCCTGTTCCGCGACTGCGGCGTCCACGATTTCGACATCATCCGCTGGGTGACAGGACGCGAGATCACCGAGGTCTACGCGACCGGAGCCAATCGCGGTGAGAAGTTCTTCGTCGACGCGGGCGATGTGGACACCGCCGCGGTGATCATGCGCCTGGATGACGGTGCGCTGGCGACGGTTTCGCTGAGCCGCTACAACGGTGCGGGCTATGACGTCCGACTGGAAGCACTGGGTTCCCAGGGCAATGCCATTGTGGGCCTTGATGATCGGGCCCCGCTGCACTCCGTCGAACCGGACTACCCACCCTCCCCACTCCCCGCCTACCCCGGCTTCATGGATCGCTTCCAAGGTGCCTACACCGAGGAACTGGCCACGTTCATCGGAGTAGCCACCGGCCAGCTGATGAACCCCTGCCCTCCCGGCGAAGCGCTGGAGGCGTTCTACATCGCCGAGGCGTGCGAACTGTCGCGCCGGGAGGGCAGGCCGGTTCAGGTGGCCGAGGTCCGTCGTTAGCTGACCAGCAGGCCGATGGCCAGGCTCACCATGACGAACGCGATGCCGGAATCCAGGATTCGCCAGGCCTTCGGCTTGGCGAACAGCGGAGCCAGCAACCGTGCGCCGAAGCCGAGCGACACGAACCAGATAATGCTGCCGAGGATGGCTCCCGCCGCCAGGAACCAGCGGTCGGGGGCGGCGTAGGTGCTGGCGAACGAGCCGAGCAGGACCATGGTGTCGAGGTAGGCGTGCGGGTTGAGCCAGGTCACGGCGAGGCAGGTGGTGATGGCCGCGCCGAGGGCGATGGGTGCGCCGCCACCGGCGGTGAGTCCCGAGGCCGAGAACGCGCGCTTGGCGGCGAGGAAGGCGTAGCCGATGAGGAAGGCCGCACCGGCGTACTTGGCCATGGTCAGCAGCATCGGGGCCTTTTCGACCACGACGCCGAATCCGGCGACGCCGACGGTCATGAGCACCACATCCGATAAGGCGCAGACCGCCACCACCGGCAGGACATGCTCGCGTCGGATTCCTTGTCGCAGCACGAACGCGTTTTGCGCGCCGATCGCCACAATGAGGGAGAGTCCGAAGCCGAGTCCTGAAATGCCCGCCAGGGCCGCCGATGATGCGTTCACTCCTAAGAAACTAGGGCAGTCGTCCAGGACCAGGCCAGCTAAAGATTCTGAAGGACCATTACAGTTTCTTAATATGGATCTCCAGCTCGATCAGCTGCGCGCACTCGATGCCGTCATCAGCGAGGGCACCTTCGAGGCCGCCGCGCGCCGGCTCAGCGTCACCCCGTCGGCTATCAGTCAGCGCATCAAGGCTCTCGAGGACTCCGCCGGTCGCATCCTGGTGCAACGCACCAAACCCGTGCAGCCCACCGAGTCCGGGCTCACCGTGCTGCGCCTGGCCCGGCAGATTCAGCTCATCACCAGCGACACCGCCCGCGAACTCGGCGACGCCCATCAGCCATCCTCCCGCCCGGTGAACATTCCCATCGCCGTCAATGCGGATTCTTTACAGACCTGGGTCATGGCCGCGCTCGGCCGCGCCGCCAAGGGCGTGTCCTACGAGATCCATCGCGAGGACGAGGAACACACCACCCGCTTGCTGCGCGACGGCACCGTGATGGCGGCCATCACCTCCACCTCGGCGGCCGTGCAGGGCTGCACGGTGCGGCGGCTCGGCGCGATGCGCTATCGCCCCGTGGCCAGCGCGAAGTTCCTGCGGACCTGGTTCCCCGACGGCCCGAACGCCAAGGCATTCGCGCAAGCGCCGGTAATCCTGTTCGACCGCAAGGACGATCTACAGTTCCGGCTGGTCCGCCACTACACCCGTAAACCCCTCGACCCGCCTCGCCACTACATCCCCTCCTCGGCGGGCTTCGGTGACGCCATCCGCCTCGGGCTCGGCTGGGGCATGATGCCGGACCTGCAAATGCGCCGGAACGACACCCTGATTCCCTTGGACGACAAGGTATTCATCGATGTCCCCCTGTACTGGCAGCAGTGGAAGCTGGACTCCCCCGCCCTCGGTCTGGTCGCCGCCACCATCGCCGAGGCGGCCGCGGCGGCACTGCTGTGAAACCCGTACTGACCGAGATTCACTCGCCGACATTCCCGGACTGATGCGATAGTCGTGGGGATTGCTTTGTTATTCAGGAAGGAATTACGTGTCCCAGATTGTGCGCGGCGTCATCGCCCGCTCGAAGAACGCCCCGGTGGAACTGACCGAAATCGTGATCCCGGATCCCGGACCGGGTGAGGCCGTGGTCAAGGTCCAGGCGTGCGGGGTGTGCCACACCGATCTGCACTACCGCCAGGGCGGCATCAATGACGAATTCCCGTTCCTGCTGGGGCATGAGGCCGCGGGCATCGTGGAGGCCGTGGGCGAGGGCGTCACCGATGTGGAGCCGGGCGATTTCGTCATTCTGAACTGGCGGGCGGTGTGCGGTAACTGCCGCGCCTGTCGCAAGGGCAAGCCGTGGTACTGCTTCTCGACTTTCAATGCGTCACAACCGATGACGCTCACCGACGGCACGCCGCTGACCCCGGCGCTGGGTATCGGCGCGTTCGCGGAGAAGACCCTCGTGCACGCCGGGCAGTGCACCAAGGTCGATCCCACCGCGTCGCCGGTCGCGGCCGGGCTGCTGGGCTGCGGCGTCATGGCCGGGCTGGGTGCGGCCATCAATACCGGCAATGTGAGCCGCGGTGACAGCGTCGCCGTGATCGGCTGCGGCGGTGTGGGTAATGCCGCCATCGCGGGCGCGCAGCTGGCGGGCGCGACCACCATCATCGCGGTCGACGTGGATGAGCGGAAGCTGAAGTGGGCCAGCGGTTTCGGGGCCACCCACACCATCAACGCCTCCAAAGAGGATGCGGTCGAACGCATTCAGGAGCTCACCGACACCTTCGGCGCGGATGTGGTGATCGATGCCGTCGGCCGCCCGGAGACCTGGAAGCAGGCGTTCTACGCCCGCGATCTGGCCGGGACCGTGGTGCTGGTCGGCGTGCCCACCCCCGACATGACGCTCGATATGCCGCTCATCGACTTCTTCTCGCGCGGTGGGTCTTTGAAGTCCTCCTGGTACGGCGACTGTCTGCCCTCACGGGACTTCCCCTACCTGATCGAGCTGTACAAGCAGGGCCGCCTGGACCTGGACGCCTTCGTCACCGAGACCATCGAATTGACCGATGTCGAAGCCGCTTTCACCAAAATGCACCACGGTGAGGTGCTGCGCTCGGTGGTGGTGTTCTGATGGGACACATCGACCATACGGTCACCTCCGGCACCTTCAGCCTGGACGGCCAGACGTTCGAGGTCGACAACAATGTGTGGCTGGTCGGAGATGACGCCGAATGCGTCATCATCGATGCGCCGCACAATGTGGCCGCCATTCTGGATCTGGTCGACGGCCGCAAGGTGAAGGCCATCCTGGCCACCCACGCGCACGACGACCACATTCGCGTGGCCCCCGAATTGTCCCGCGCGACAGGGGCTCCCATCCTGCTGCACCCGGATGATTTGGTGCTCTGGCGGCTCACCCACCCGGATATCGATCCCGACGGTGAACTCCAGGACAAGCAGACCATCGAGGTCGGCGACACCACGCTGCACGTCCTGCACACCCCCGGCCACGCCCCCGGCGCCGTCTGCTTCCACTCCCCGGATCTGGGCGCGGTCTTCACCGGCGACACCCTCTTCCACGGCGGCCCGGGCGCGACCGGCCGCTCCTACTCCGATTTCCCCACCATCCTGAGCTCCATCGCCGATCGCCTGCTCAATCTCTCGCACGACACCCTCGTGCACCCGGGCCACGGCGAATCCACCACCATCGGAGCCGAATTCCCACATCTCGACGAGTGGCGCCAACGCGGCCACTGACCCGAACCACGAACCGGAGCGCGGCGGGAACGCGATAATGAATGATTCCCGCCGCGCTTCTGTCGTGTCCGGGTGCGCTCGACCAGAACCGCAGCTTCATCCTCGACGTAGGGAGCAGCGCATGGTGACGATTATCGGCGGCGGTATCGCGGGCACGGTGCTCGCGGGAGCGCTTGCCACGCACGGACATTCGGTCAATCTGTATGAGCGGCAACCCGGAGCGCAGGGCGGCGCGTTCCTGGTGCTCGACGGCCGCGCCCACGATGCGCTCGAGGCCCTCGGCGTCCCCTCCGATCGGCTGCACGCCGCCTCTCATCTCGTCACGGCACTACAGGCGCATTTCCCGCCGACCTCCGGCCGCACCCTCGCCTCGAACGGCCGCCGCCTGTACTACCGGGCGGATCTGAGCCGGGTGCTCACCGAATTCGCCCGCGGCACCTCCGCGCAACTGCACTATGACACCGCGATCACCGATCTGAATCCGGACACCGGCCAACTCTTCAGCGGCCGCGAAACAATAGCCGCGGCAGGCCCGATCATCGGCGCGGACGGCACGGATTCCCTCACCCGCTCCCGCATCGAACCCCGGCGCGCCGAATATGCCGGGCAGATGGTCGTTTACGGCACCACTGTCCGCCCGGTCCACCTCGACAGCGAGTCGTCCATCATGCACTTCCACGGCGGCTCCTCCGCCGGTCCGGTCGCCTCCCCCGCCTTCGGCCACTTCTGGAACGACAGCGTCGCTGTCTGGTTCGCACGACTCACCCGCCCCGCGGGCACCGCGGTCGAACTGGGCCTGCACCCGGTATCCGCCCTGGCCGACCGAATTCGCGAGACCGCCCCGGACGCCGCCGACCTGATCGATGAACTCCTGGCCGCCACCGACACCGTGCACGCCCTGAATGCCCGCAATGTCCCACTCGCCGAGGCTCGCCCGCCCCGCGACTCGATCGTGCTGTGCGGCGATGCCGACCACGCCGTCTCCCCCGCCGCCGGAATCGGCGCTCGCGACGCGATCGAAGACGCACAAGCCATCCACGACGCGATCCTCGCCGGAACCTCCCCGGCCGACGCCATGGCCGAGAGACGCCGCCAGATCCTGGCCGAGCGTGGCCGAATTCGCACGTGAGCGAATTGTCGTGGACGATAAGCCGCTGGCTTGACCACTGTCTTCCCTCGAAATAATGCTGCGGTCCCCACCACCGTGTGCTTGAATACGGCGGTTCCACAGCTTCACCCGGGGGGATCATCCATTTGTCTTCATCCGAATCGCCACGCGACCCTTCCGTTTTCGGGACGGCCAATGGCGTCTATTGCCGATATTGCGGCTCCACGCCCGCGGTCGCCGTGGATTTCCGCGCCCATCGCGGCCTGATCCTCCTCATGCAGTTCCGCACGATGCGAGGACCCGTCTGCCGCGATTGCGGCCTGGCGCTGTTCCGGAAGATGACCGGAGACAGCCTGGTTCAGGGCTGGTGGGGTCCCCTCTCCGCCATGGTCTTCAATCCTTTCACCATTTTTCTCAATCTGACTTTGCGCCCGAAGGTGGCGAAGCTGCCACCACCGATCCCGGGCGCACCGTCATTGCCGATGGATCCGGGCAAGCCGCTGACCCGCCGATGGCAGATCCTGGGCCCGCTGCTGCCTCCCGCGCTGATCGGACTGATCGCGCTCTGGTCCGCCGCCGACAACTCCGGCAAGCACAGCGACTCCGGCTATCAGAGCACTATCTACACGTCGATCTCCACGGTCGCACCGGTCGTGCCAACGACAACGACGGCGGCGGCTCCCACTTCGGCCGACCCGAAGCAGGGTGATTGTGTCTGGAACACGCACGGCCGCATGGATGTCAGCGACAGTCATCCCGATATCCAAATCATCGACTGTGCCGACCCACGCGCGCAGGCGGAGGTGCTGGCGAATGTGCCGGGGATCCTCGGCAAGTCCATCTGCGAGCGCTATCCCAAGACCGATATCGTGTATACCGTCACGTGGACGGGCGCGTTCTCCCAGGTGAACAGCTACATCCTCTGCCTGCACACGAAGTGAGCCGGGTCAGCGGCAGGAGTCGAGGGTGGCGTCGGCCAATTCGCCTATGACGTCGATGAGTTGGCGGCGGACCCGGAAGGCCTCGAGCTGTCGGCGCGCGCCATTACCGCGGGCCAGTACCGTAGTGATGCCCGCGGCGACGAAATCAATGTCGCCCAATTGCTCCAGCGCGGGAGCAATGCGTTCGATGAGTTTCGCCAGCAGATCCTGGACCGGGATGGGATTGCCGTCGATCGGATCGATGGCCGGGCCGTCGATCCCGTCGTGTGCGGCCCTCCAATAGGCCGCTCGCAGTGTGCGTTCCGCGATCACCGGGACGGAATCGGTGGTGAAGGAGGTCATTACGGTGGCGCGAACGAGGGTTGCGAGCAGAGCGGTTTCCTGTACGGTCGCGGGTACATCACTGATCCGGACCTCGACCGTCGGGAACGTGGCCGACGGCCGCACATCCCAATACACCATCTTACGATCGAGGATGAGGCCCTGCGACAGCATGGATTCGATGGCCACGTCGTAGTCGCGCACCGAATCGAAGTGCGGGGGCGGTCCCGCGCTCGGCCAGCGCCGCCAGAGGATGTTCCGCCAACTGGCATAACCGGTTTCGTCGCCATGATAGATCGGGGAGTTGGCGGTCAGCGCGAGAAACAGTGGCAGCCATGGGCGCAGGTAATTGCTCGCCCGCAGCGCGACCTCACGATCCGGAACCGCCACATGCACATGGCAGCCGCACAGGCCCTGTTCACTGGCGACTCGCCCGAACCTCTCGGCAATGCGTTCATAGCGCGGCGTGCTGGTGATGGTCAGCTGGTCGGCACCGGTCGGCGGCACCGCGACGGCCAGCAGCATCGCGTCGTTCTTCTCCGCGCTGGCAGCGGCCGCGCGCCGCAGATTGCGCAATTCGTCGAGCAGATCCGCGGTATTGGTGTGCACCCCGGTATTGGTCTCCACCTGGCATCGCATGATCTCCAGTTGCAGATCCATGCCAAAGTCCGCTGCGGTGCGAGCTACGTCGACATTCCTTCCGACAGGCACACCAGTGAGCGGATCCACGAGGAGAAACTCCTCTTCGACACCAACCGTCGGCGGGGCGTCCACCTTTCCGTTGTACCTCATCCGCGCCCCCTCGACACCTTCCGGAGCGGTCTCTTTTTGTCGCTTGCGGCCCGGACAATTGTCGGTGGCCTGCGCCACAATGCCTGCATGGCATACGACGAGAAACTGGCCGATCGAATTCGGGACGCGCTGGGCCCCGCGCTCGGCGAAGTGGTCGAGAAGAAGATGTTCGGGGGCCTCGCCTTCCTGGTCGGCGGCAATATGGCGGTCGCCGCCAGCGGCAAGGGCGGCCTCATGGCCCGAGTGGATCCCGAAGACTCCGCCGACCTGCTGAAACGCGATTCGGTCGAAGCCATGATCATGGGCGGCCGCGAGATGCACAACTGGCTACGGGTCGGCACACAGATCCTGGAGGACGACAAAGTTCTGCAGGAGTGGGTCGATCGCGGTGTGGCGTACGCATGCACGCTGCCGCCGAAATAGGTGTGTGACCGGCCCGGTGCGCTATGAATGTGCTACCCGACACATTCTCGCCAATCCTGTGCCGCAGTTCACCGAATTCGCCCGTGCCGCAGTCATTTTGTCGATTTGATTCACTGCTTCTTTACATCGGAGCACAGTACAGAAATCTGATGTGCCCAAGCTGGTGAATATGAGGCAAACCGAGGTGCACGCGCTGGCGTGTGAAGTGTGCGGTCGCATGCCCCACCCCCGTCGCACCCGGCTGACGCTGGCCAAACTGGCGGCGGTATTTCCGGTCGAATTGGCGCTGCACGCCCTGGTGATCCATTTCGACCTGCCCTACCTCGTCACGGTCGCGCTGCTCACCCTCACCACCACGATTCTCGTCATCTGGGTGGTGGAGCCCGGGGCCATGCGTTATCTCGCACGCTGGCTGCACGGCCCGGAGCTGAACCACCGCGATCAGCTCGACAGCGCCGAGCGGCTGTGGCGCATTCGGGTGCGCCTGGACAACAAGCCGGGCCGCCTCGAAATGCTCACCAAGCAGCTCGCGCACCGCCACGCCAATATCCTCACCGTGCACGTGCATCACTTAGAAGACGGCGTGCTCGATGAGCTGGTGGTGTCCACCCCCGCCGATGTGGCCCCGCACCGACTCTCCAATGCCGTCGCCCGGGCCGGAGGCATCGCCATTGGCGTCTGGCCCGCCTCCGCGCTGACTCTGGTCGACGGCCAGACCAGGGCTCTGGGCCTGGCCGCGCGCATCGCGAATGATCCCGATGAGCTGCCCCTGGTCATCGCGGAATTGCTGGGGGCGCAATACGTTCCGGATCCGCATCCGGAGCGCACGCCCGGCAGCACCATTCTGGAGATCAAACCGGAGACCACGATCGACGCCATGACCTTCGTGCGCTCGGGGGAACCGTTCACTCCCGCCGAGATCGCCCGCGCGCACCGCCTCGCCGATCTGGCGCACCTGTCGCTGTGCAATATTCACCCGAACCTGCCGAGCGCCCCGCGTCGCCAATCCCAATATCCGGGATCGTTGCGCCACTAGCCGCAGCTTTCAGACCACCCAGTTTCAGATTATGAGAGACTTCTCGAGGCGCATCTGTACGTAAAACGCGCGAGGGGTTGATCAGTGGGAGTTCGGCGCATCGGGGCCAGGTGGGGAAATCACGGCGAGCCCATGCGGGATGTGGGCGGTAATCCGCCGACGCGCAAGGTGGTTCGCAATGCCAAGCTCGCCGCCCTGCCGGTGGCGTTCGCGGGACGCCGCGCCGCGGGTGCGAGCAAGCGCGCGCTGGGTCGCCCGGCGGCCGAGATCGACGCCGATATTCGCCTGCGCACCGCCCAGCACATGTTCGAGGTGCTCGGCGAATTGAAGGGCTGCGCGGCCAAATTGGGCCAGCTGCTCGCCATCTACGAGCTCGGCCTGCCGCCCGAACTCGCCGAACCGTATGGAATCGCCCTGAGCCGCCTGCAGGATTCGATGCCGCCCATGCTGCCCGCAACGGTGCACGAGGCCCTGACCGCATCGCTCGGGTCGGACTGGCGCGCCCAGTTCCGGCAGTTCGACGATCGGCGCGCCGCCTCCGCCAGCATCGGTCAGGTGCATCGGGCGATATGGCACGACGGCCGCACCGTCGCGGTGAAGATCATGTACCCGGGCGCGCGCGCCGCGGTGCTCAGCGATCTCGATCAGTTGCGCCGAATGTCCACGCTGGCCAGCGTATTCGTCCCGAACGCCGACGTCCGGGCGGTCACCGAGCAGCTCGCGGAATGTGTCCGCGGCGAACTCGATTTCGCCGCCGAGGCCGACCATCAGCGCACCTTCGCCGCCGCCTACGCCGATGATCCGGACTTCGTGGTGTCCTCCGTGGTGCTCCAGCGCGGCGATGTGATCATCACCGAATGGCTGGACGGCATTCCGCTGACCCGACTCGTCGACAGCGGTGCGCAACCCGAACGCGATCGGGTGGGCATGCTGGCGCTGCGGTTCGTATTCTCTTCGCCGGATCGCACCGGATTGCTGTACTGCGACCCGCATCCCGGCAATTTCCGGGTGCTGCCGGACGGGCGGCTCGGCGTGGTGGACTTCGGCGCGTGCACCGCGTGGCCGACCCCGGACTTCCGGCCGATGGTCCACGATATCGCCGATGCCCTGTTCAATGGCGGCCCGGCGGAATTGGATGCCGCCATGCGCCGCCACGAATTCGCCGATCGCCGCCACACTTTCGATGTCGAGGCCGTCGCCGAACAGCTCTTCCCCTATACCGAGCTGCTGCGCCACGACACCTTCCGCGTCGACAGCAATTGGCTGCGCCGGCGCGTACAGGTCGCCCTGAACCCGCGCCTGACCAATGTCAATCGCCAGCTCACCATGCCCGCCTACTACACCCCCTTCGCCCGCGCCATCCTCACGCTGCTGGGCCTGTGCTGCCGACTCGGCACCAGCGGCCCGATTCGCGACGAAATCCTGCGCTGGTCACCGGAATTGACCGAGGTCCTCGACCGCTACCGGGCGCGCACCGGCCAGCCGGTCGACCTGAATGCCGCCCGGCTACGACGCGCCAGCGCACCGACCCGCGACGCCGCCGCCGGATAGTTCAGCCTTTCCGAAAGTCGCCGCGACGGTTGGCGACCCGCACAGCCCTGCCCGACGCGCCCGGCCAGTCCCGAACGCAAAGAAAGATCGAGCGGCGAGGACAGCGCCCCCCTCACGCCGATCATGTCCGAATCGCATGCCGCCAGCGACATTGCGGACACACCGGACGAATGCCCACCGAGGCGGGCAAGCTGCCGAAAATCTCGGTGCGAACCCCGCACAGATTCGGCGTGTGCGGGTACGGCGAGCGCTCCGGCAGGTACCGTGGCCAGCGCGGCAATGGCTGCGGGGAGGTTGACACTTGCGGCCAGGCCGGTAGTCTCCGAACCGGCCAGTTTCTTGGTATCTTCGGCCAGCACCCGCGAGACACCGCGCACCCCGCTATCGCCTGGCAGTCGGGAGGCGAAGGGGCGCGGCAATGGATTCCGCAGTACCGCCAATCTCTTTGGCGCAGCGTTTGATCGCCAGCAGTGCCTGATCAAAACAAGAGTCTGAACAAGGAGTGTGGGCCTTGTCCTTACGGAATGCGTGTGGTGCCGCCGTCTCCGCGGTCGCGGTCGCGGCGGGAATCTTGACGGCAACCGGCCAGCCCATTGCCTCTGCGGCGCCGACCGATTGCCCCGACCTGTATGTGGTGGCCGTACCGGGCACCTGGGAGACCTCCAATGAGGATCCCCATCAGGGGATGCTGTCGCAGGTGACCCGGGGACTACCCGGCAATGTGCGCACCGACTATGTGAGTTATGCGGCCACGGCGATGCCGTGGGAGGGCCAGGTCTACGGCCGGTCCAAGCGTGAAGGTGTCGACAATGCGCGCCAACTGGTCTCCGGGATGGCGAACCTGTGCGGCGCAACCAAAATCGCCCTGCTCGGTTACAGCCAAGGCGCGGATGCGGCGGGCGATCTGGCCGCCGAGATCGGCACCGGGCTGGGCACCATCCGGCCCGAGCGGGTGGCGGCGGTCGGGCTGATCGCCGATCCGCGCCGCTCACCCACCGATGATCTGGTGGGTCCGCCGGTGCCCGGTGTGGGTGCGGCGGGCACCCGGGCCGGTGGTTTCGGCTGGCTCAGCTCGAAGGTGCGGACCTTCTGCGCCGAGGGCGATCTGTACTGCTCGCTCGCCAGGGATGATCTGGCCGGTCGCCTCGCCGGGCTGGCGACGCAGCTGTCCGCGCCGGATGTGCTCCAAATCGGCAGCTACCTCCTCAATCTGCAATCGATTCTGAGTGAGGCGCTGATGCCGGGCTATACGGCGTTCATGGACGCCGCGCCCGACAACCCGCCGAGTGAGCAGTGGGTGAAGCAGCTCCAGGCGTTCCTCAAGTCCGGGGCGCATCAGTCGTATCCGCGCTATGTGGTGGATAACGATGGCAATACCGCGACCTCATGGCTGCACGGCTGGCTGGCGGGTATCGCGGGCGGACATTCCTGACGGACAGCATTTTTCGGGAGTATCTGGAAAAGGGCCGGGGCCCGTCACCATCATGGTGACGGGCCCCGGTTCTTGTGCGAGTCAGCTCTGCGGCGTGCAGTTGTACTGCGGGCGGCCGTTCAGGTTGTCCCAGAACTTCAGTGGCTCCTGGATCAGCTGGCCGATGGTCGCCCGATCCGGGATGGTGACGCACAGGCTCGGCCCATTCGGCCCCTGCGGCGCGTACTCGGTGGCCACCGCACGGGACAAATGCGGCATGGGCTTCAGCAGTGCGTCGCACGAGCTTTGGTTCTTGTCCGCGCGGCCGTAGCAGTTGAACCAATTCACGGCATAGCTGGTGGAGATGGCAGCCGACCACACGCCGCGCGGTACGCCCGGCCAGTTGATGTTGTCGCCGTGGCTGCCGCCCTCGTAGGACATCCACATGAGCGGCTGATCGGTGAGCCGCTTGCCGAGCATCTCGTCATAGAGCTGCTTGGTGCCGACCGGTCCGTCGGTGGTATCGAAGACCGGATTCGCGAAGGGCAGCAGGCCGTGCGCGAACAGGCCCGGGATATCGAAGTCCGCCGTCTGCATCTGGTAAGGCACATCGGCATCGCCGGGACCGGTGAAGCCGGAGAGCCCCACCACCGACGAAACCCGCGGCAGCGGACGCCCATCCGCGCCATGCCCGATCTTCTGCCAGTGCAGGTAGGCGGTCGCGCCGACCGATCCGAGCGATTGCCCCCACAGATTGATGTGGTCGGCATCCATCAGATCGATCCACGGATTGCGGACGTTCTCGCCCACCGGCTCGTAGTACGAATTGCGCCGCACCAGCCGCGGCACGCTCACGCCGGGCACCGTGACATCACCGAGCGGCAGCTTGATGATGTTCGCGAGCTCATTGTTCAGATCCATGATGGGCGTGATGTCGTCCTGCACGATCCAGCGCGTCATGTCCTGAACATCCAGGCAGGAGCCCGGCGACACGCAATACGGCACGCCGAGCAGCGGCGTGAACGGATCGGCGATGTCGCCCTCCGACCCGGTATTGCCCGCCTGGTCGTAGCTGACGCCGATGAATCCGTTCCGCACACCGGATTCGATGTACATGGCCAAGTCGAGTTGGCGTTCGGCCGCACCGGGACTCGCCAGCGTGACCGGATACTTCTGCCCCGAGGTCTCCGCACCCTCGGGCAGCCACACCTTGGCAATCATCTTCATGCCGCGCGAGTCGACGACCTTCGTCTTGTACACGGTCCCGAGCTTGAAGTCCGCGCCCGGTGTATCCCCGGCCACGCAACTGCCGTCCCGCACTTCGAAATCCACGGTGCCGCCGATATCGATGCACGGGTAGCGGAACTTGGCGGAGGTGGGCGCGTCCGGGCTGTAATCGTCGTCGAGCATCATGTCGGCGTCCGCACCGGGCAATCCCGGCGTATCGGCCATTCCGAACACGCCATTGGCGTTCCAGTCCGGCAGATAGTCGGGATTCGGTGGGAACCCCGCGCTGAACGGGGGCAGATGAAGCACCGCGTCGATCAGGGTCTGCGCCGCGACCTGCGCTTGGCGCGCACCGTCGGGACCGTCGTAGGTCCGCGGATCGAGGATCTTCTGGAACGGCTCGGTGAGGTGTTTGGCATTCGTGAGAATGCCCGCCTTCACGAAATAGTCGAGCATGCCCGGGCGGCTCAGGTCGAAGGCCGGACCGGTGAGGATATCGAGGACCTCGGTCAGCGGATACATGTAATCGATGGCGGGCTCGGCCGGTTCGGCGAAGGCGGGCGGCGCGGCCGGCCCGCTCGCGAACATCATGGCGGCGACACCGACCGCGGATGCGGCCAGCGTGAAACGGTGACGCGGCAAGGGAACCCCTCATCATCGAGCGCATGTCTGGTTACCCATAACGGTAGGGATTGTCTGGGACAAAGCGTTACGACACCGTCGGCCAGCTGATTGACAGAAACCGCCGCGGTCGAGCTGACCGCAGCGGTCAATCATCTGGCCGCCGCCGCCCTGTTCCGCACCCCATCCGCCGGGCCATCGTGACGACACCTCGTGTGGAAGGTTTGTGATTTGAAGCGGACATCACTGTCGATTTTCGCGCTGGCGGTCGCCGCGTCCGTCATCCCGGCGTTCGTCGCACCCGGCACCGCGAGCGCGGCCGAACCCTGGTTCGGCGCACCCGCGAACCCCGCGTACTTCGGCGGCCTCGCCAATGGCGAAGGCTCACAGACCGTCGCCTCCGGCGATTTCGACGGCGACGGCAAGCAAGATGTGGCGGTCAGTAATTTCCTCGATGCGGTGGTCATCTTTCACGGCAATGGCGACGGCACGCTGACCAAGACTCAAGAGGTCAAGACCGGTCTCGTCGCGACCGGCGCGACCGCGGGCGACCTCACCGGCGATGGGCGTCCGGACCTGGTGGTCACCAATGGAATCGGCACCGTGTCCGTGCTCGTCAATGACGGCCATGGGCAGTTCCGCAAGGCCACCGATCTGCAAGGCGCGGGTGTGCCGGGCGGGATAGCTCCGGTCGGTTCGGTGATCGCGGACTTCGACGGCGACGGCATCAATGACATCGCCATCGACAATCTCATCGCAGCGCCCTACGGCATCACTCTCGTCCGAGGCCACGGCGACGGCACCTTCGATCCGCCGCGCCAGGTCTTGGCGGGCATTTTCCGCTCGATCATTCTGGTCGGCGATCTCAATCACGATGGCGCGGTGGACCTGGTCACCGCCGATGCCGGACAGCCGTGGCTGCTGTACTCGCTCATCAATGACGGTCATGGCAATTTCGACACCCGTATCGACACCTTCACTCACCTCACCGCCGAGGATATGAAGCTGGTTGACGTGGACGGCGACGGCAACCTGGATGTGGTGTCCGCCAACGCCTTCACCTTCGGTTTCTCGGTTTTCCGGGGCCACGGCGATGGCACGTTCGATCTCTGGCCCACCGAGGTGCTGACCGGTTTCGCGCCCACCGGCATCGAGGCCGCCGATTTCGACGGTGACGGCAAGGTCGATATCGGCGTGCTCGATTACCTGCCCGGCACCGTGAAGATCTACCGCAATAACGGCAATCTGAACTTCTCCTATGTCGAGGAGCATCAGGCCGCGACCGGCGGCCAGGCTCTGTTCGCCGTCGATCTGCACGGCACCGGCCGCCCCGATCTGCTGGCCATGAGCTCCTTCGACGCTCAGATCGCCATCCTGCCCAACCGGACTCGATGAGGACAATGACCTTGCGCCCCTGGACTATTCCCGTCATCGCGACCACTACGGTGCTGTCAGCGACTGCGATCCTGACCATCAATGCCCCGCATGCCATCGGCGCGACGTCCGCCGGATGCTTCGCCGCTCCGGTGCATTACCCGGGCACCATCTTCACCTCGGGTGGTTCCGGAAATACCTTGGCCGCAGCCGATTTCGATGGCGACGGCAAGTCGGACCTGGCCGTCACCGATGTGGCGGGCCTGGGCATCAATATCCTGCACGGCAATGGCGATGGCAGTTTCGCCTTCCCCTATCGCGCCTACACCGAGCCGGGCGCGTACGCGGTCACCGTCGGCGACTTCAATGGCGATGGCGCACCAGATCTGGTGGTGGCCAATGAGGTGCTCGGCACCATGTCGATCGCACTCAATGACGGGCACGGCGGATTCGGTTTCCGCAGTATCCAATTCGCGTGGCAGGTGGTGCCGCAGGGTCTGGCCGTCGCCGATTTCGATGGGGACGGCAAGCTCGATGTGGCGGTCGCGGGTGCGCCGAATGTGCAGGTGTTCTACGGGAATGGCGATGGCACCATGCGCCAGGGTCCGGCGAATCTGATTCCCGGCGTTCCGGGCGCGGTGCAGGCGGGGGATCTGAACCATGACGGCAAGCCGGATCTGGTGGTGGGCCTGTCCCCCGGTAAGGCGGGCGTCTTGCTCAATAATGGCGACGGCACCTTCGGCGGGTATCGCATGCAGGAGTTCGGCCTCGTCACCGAGATGGTGAATCTGGCCGACTTCAATGGCGATGGCAATCTCGACATCGTCACCTCGAACCTGCTCACCTTCGACGAGTCGGTCATGCTCGGCAATGGCGACGGCACCTTCCGTCCGTCCACCTCGACCTTCACCTGGGACCTCCCCGAAGGCATGGTCGCGGGAGACGTTGACGACGATGGCATTCCGGATATTGTCACGGCCAATGCCGTGTCCTCCGGGGTGAACATCCTGCACGGCAATGGCGACGGCACCTTCGTCCAAACTGCCCGGCACCAAGTGCTTCCCGCGCCGCAGAGTCCGGTGATTGCCGACTTCGATGGCGATGGCCTGCCCGATATCGCGGTCGCGTCCTCGGCTCTGATCGGAGTCTCTGTGCTGATCAATCATCCCTGTCTACACTGAGGGTACTGACTCAGACAGTAGACGGAGGCGTCCGATGACCGCACCGGAACGAGAGCAGGCTCGCCTGCCCGGCCGACCCGACCACGAGGTGGTCGTGATCGGCGCGGGGCCCAGCGGCATCGTCGCGGGAATCAAGTTGAAGCGGGCCGGGATCGACGATTTCGTGATCCTCGATCGGGCCGGGGACCTGGGCGGCACCTGGCGTGATTACTGCTATCCCGGTATCGCCGTGGATGTTCCGGTGCCCTGGTACGAGTACTCCTTCGCACGCAATCGCGAATGGTCGCGGCTGTTTCCCGAGGGATACGAGATCAATGCGTATCACCATCGGGTGGCCCACGAGCACGGGCTGGACCCGCATTTCCGATTCCATACCGAGGTGCTGCGCCAGGTCTGGGACGACAGCGGGCATTTCTGGCGGTTGCACCTGGCCGACGGGAAGACGCTCACCTGCCGATTCCTGATCACGGCGGTGGGTGCGTTCGTCGATGTCAATGACCCTCGAATCCCCGGTGCGGCAGACTTTTCCGGCCGGATCCTGCGGCCCGCGCGTTGGGACCCCGACTTCGACTACAGCGGGAAGCGGGTCGCTGTGGTGGGCACCGGCGCGTGCGCCATTCAGATCGTGCCGGGGATGGCGCGAACAGCCGCCGCACTCACCGTCTATCAGCGCACACCGTCGTATTGCTGGCCGCGCCCGGACTTTCCGCTGCCCAAGTGGCTGGCCGGTGCGATGGGTTCCAAGCCCTTCGGCCGGGCCATGGACGCGGGTGGCTTCGCGGTGCTCGACCTCGGCATCTACGGCCTCACCCATCTCCCCAATCCCGTCATGGCACCGGGCATGAAGGCCGTCGATTGGGCCACCAAACGCGCCTATCGCGCCTACCTCGCGCTCATGTTTCCCGACCGTCCCGAGTTGCGCTCGGCTCTCGCGCCCGCCTACGGCGTGATCGGCAAGCGCCCCACGGCTTCCAACACGTATCTCCAAGCGTTCCGGAAGTCGAACGTGGAACTGGTGGCCGAGCCGATCGAACGGATCACCGACACGGGCATCGTCTCGGCCGACGGCCTCGAGCGGGAATTCGATGTCCTCGTCCTCGCCACCGGGCAGCAGGTTTTCAGCGATCCCGAGTACTACAAGCCCGGAATGATCGTCGGCCGCGATGGTTTCGACCTCGGTGAGTTCTATGCCGAGCACGGTCTGCAAGCCTATGAAAGCGCTGCTGTTCCCGGCATTCCCAATCGCTGGATGATCTCCGGACCATACTCGTGGGGCCACTCCCTGCATCCGATGGCCGAGAATGTCGCCTACCACGCGGCCCGTGCCATTGCCGCCGCCCGGGAGCGTGGCGCGACGTTGGTCGAGGTCCGTCGCGAGGTCCACGACGCCTATCACGCAACGGTTCTCGGCCGTGGCGAGAACATCCACTACTACTTCAAGGATCTCAATCGCGGCCTGCGCACCTATTACATCAATTCCCAAGGTCAGATGGCCGCCCTGCGCCGCACCAGCAATATCGGTCTGATGGTCCGCAGCATGCGCGCGCCGCTGGCGGGCTATCGCTGCGAAACCATTGCGGTGCAGCAGGGTTCGACGCCGCTGCGTCAGGCGGCGCGGTAGGCCCTGGCCGAGGTCACCGCGTCGATGAAGCTCGCGATCACCGTGACGGCTTGACGAGCCTCCGGCAGGACATCGCTGATGGCCTGGAATACGTGCATCTGCCGGTCCCAGATCTGTAGGTGGCAGCGCACTTTCGCAGCGGCCAGCCGCTCGGCCATGAGTTCGGCGTCGGCGCGCAAGACCTCGGTCGAGCTGACTTGAATCAGCACGGGCGGCAATCCGGAGAGCTCGGCGTTCACCGCGCCGAGGGCCGGTTCGAGGACGCGATTCGCCACCCAGCGATCGACGACCTCGGCCAGGCGGTGCGACACCATGGGATCCATACGGAATGTCGGGTGGGCACGTTTGCGCGCATGGTCGAAATCCAGCCATGGTGACAGCAGGACCAGGCCCGCCGGGACCGGAAGTCCGGCGTCGCGTGCGCTGAGGGCGGCCTGTACTGCCATTTGCGCACCGCCTGAATCCCCGCTCACCACAATCCGATTCGCGGGAATGCCCTGGTCCAGCAGCCAGCGGTAGGCGGTACCCGCATCGGACAGCGTCTCTCGTAGGGTGGCGCGCGGGAGCAGTCGGAAGCCGGGCAGGAACACGCGAGTTCCGGTGAGAGCGGACAGGTTCGAGGCCACGCGCCGATAGGTCCTGCGACCACCCAACCGCAGTCCGCCACCATGAAAATGCAGCAGGACCGGCGCGAATTCGCTGGTGCCACGGGCGATCACCCAGTCGGCGTCGAACGGCCCGAGGCGCTCCCGCCGCACCCTCGTTCCGCGTCGAGGCGGTAGCAGCACGCCTGCGATATCGGTGAAATCCGCTGCGGGCAGATCGCGGTCCGGCATCGCCCGCTGCCACCACACCAGCATTGCCTCCAACGGTCGCAACACCCGCAGCCCCTGGTCGATCAGCAGCGTGAGCGGGGAGGCTCCCGGTATGGACTCGATGACGAGAGCGTCCTCGCGGTAGTCGATTTCGGCCACTTTGGGCGGCAGTGTGGACATTCGCATTCACTCCTGACCAGACTATTGATCACTGTCCCAGACAGATCTAACCTAGTGTGACACCCGCCATTGCGCGGGTCGAGTCCATGGCGGCCTCGAAACCAGCCGCCGATGCGTTCGAAAGGCCTGGCATGGTTGGCAGCACGGCGAACGGGAAGACGTCCGCAGCTAAAACAGCAACGGCAAATTCGAGACCGGATCATGAGGTGGCGGTCATCGGTGCGGGGCCCGGCGGGATCGCGGCCGGGGTGAAGCTGAAGAAAGCGGGCGTCACCGATTTTGTGATCATCGAGCGCGCCGACGAGGTGGGCGGCAGCTGGAACGAGAATCACTACCCGGGGCTGGAAGTCGATATTCCCTCGATCGCATATCAGTACTCGTTCGCGCGAAACCCCAACTGGAGCAGGCTGTTCGCGCCGGGCGCGGAGGTGAAGCAGTACCACATCGACGTCGCACGCCGGTTCGGTCTGTACCCGCACATCCGGTTCAATACCGCGGTGGCCGGCGAGGAGTGGGACGAGACCAACCACCGCTGGAACCTGCATCTCGAAGGCGGCGGGGTGATTACCGCGCGGTTCGTCGTCAGCGCGGTCGGCGCGTTCATCAGTCCCAAGCAGGATCCCGGGATTCCCGGGCTGCCCGACTACCAGGGCAAACTCCAGCGGCCGTCCGACTGGGATCACGAGTATGACCTCACCGGCAAGCGTGTCGCCATTATCGGTACGGGTGCGAGTTCGGTGCAGATCACGCCGTCCATCGCGGGGCAGGTCGCCACGCTGTCGGTGTTCCAGCGGACTCCGGTGTGGTGCATTCCCAAGCCCAATCCGAAGATTCCGGCCGCGGTGAAGGCGGTCCTGCATACCCCGGGGTTGCAGGCCGCCACGCACGGCGCGGTGCTGGTCGTCATCGACGGGCTGCTGCGGGTGATGTCGAATGCACCGATGGCCGTGGTACGACCCACCATGCGCACCGTGGACGCCGCCGCGATTCGCGGCTACAAGGGCCTGCTGCGGCTCATGGTCAAGGACCCGCAGACCCGCGCCGGGCTGACACCCAATTACGGCCCGATCGCCAAGCGCCCCACCGCGAATACCGGCTATCTGCTCAGCTTCAATCGCGACAATGTCGAACTGGTCACCACCCCGATCGAACGCTTCACCGAGCAGGGCCTGCGCACCACCGATGGCGAGGAGCACGCATTCGACATGATCGTGCTGGCCACCGGGTACAACGTGTTCTCCGATCCGGAGACCTACACGCCCGGGATGGTGGTCGGCCGTGAAGGCCTCGACCTGGGCAAGTTCTATACCGAACATGGCTTGCAGGCGTACGAAAGCGTCTCGCTGCCAAGCTTGCCCAATCGCTGGACGCTGGTCGGCCCGTACTCGTGGTCCGGCAGCGGCTGGCATGCCTTCGTGGAGATGACCGCCGATCATGCGGTGCGCGCCATCTCCGAGGCTCGCCGCCGGGGCGCGACGTTCGTGGCCATCCGGCAGGACGTGCAGGACGAGTACCACCGCAAGATCTACGCCCACGGTGAGGCGATGCGCTTCTACCTGGCCGAACTCAATGCGCATGTGCCGACGTACTACCGCAATTCGCAGGGCGACAGCACCTATATCCGCCCGAGCGGATTCTTCCGGGCGCGGCGCGGGCACCGCCGGTTCCCGTTCTCCGATTATCAGTTCGAGGTGCTGCGGCCGGTAATCGCGAAGGCGAAGACCAATGGTTCCAAAACGAAGTCCACCAGGCGCGCTCGCACCGGTGCCTGATTTTGCTCGACAAGGAAGTTGAGTCCTGCGATGGAACTGCCGAAGTCCCTTCGAATCGCGCTCGGCGCAAGCAGTTACGGCATCAGCGACCGGCGGCTGTCCCCGGCGGTCGCCGGAAAGGTAATCCTGGTGACGGGGGCGTCGTCGGGCGTCGGCCGCGCCACGGCGAAACGATTGGCGGGCAATGGCGCGACGGTGATCGCCGTCGCCCGTCGACAGGCGCTGCTCGAGGAATTGCGCGACGAGGTCGCCGACTCCCCCGGCACGATTCATCCCTATCCCACCGATCTCACCGATATCGACGCCTGCGCCGAGCTGGTGCGACGGGTCCTGGCCGACCACGGTTTCGTTGATGTGTTCGTCAATAATGCGGGCCGTTCGATTCGCCGCTGGCTGACGGATTCGGTGGATCGCTGGGACAACTTCGACGAAACCACCATGGTCAACTATCTGGGTCCGGTGCGGCTCGTCATGAGCCTGCTGCCGTCCATGCGCGCCCGGCATCGGGGTCACATCGTGAATGTGAGCACCGCGGGCGTGCACGCGCCTGCGGTCGGCTGGACCAATTACATCGCCACCAAGGCGGCGTTCAATGCCTGGATGCGCGGAGCCGCACCGGAATTGCGGGCGGACGGGATCACCTCGACCGCCATCCATTTGCAGTTGGTGCGCTCGGACATGCTCGGTCCGTATCGGATGTGGCGGTACACCCCGGGCAATACGCCGGAAGAGGCGGCGAGCGTGGTGTGCCGGGCCATTGTCGATCGGCCGCTCGCGATCCGGCCGTGGTTCGAAAGGGCCGGTGCGCCAATGCTTTATGCACTGGACAGTTCTCGCACCGCCCAGCGGGCCCTGACCTTGTACGCGAAGGCCGGGAACTGGAACAACCGGCCGGTCGACTCGGCTCCATTGCTGCGGGGCTTCGAGACCGCCGCCAATCTGCTCGACGATATGGTCACCATCGCGAGCTGGCTGCCCGACAGTGGCGTACTGAATCTGGTGCCGCCCACCAGGATTCCGCAGCTGGCATTGTCCTTGCGTGGCGGAGTCGGGCTGTCCACGGTGCTCGCGTCGTTCGCCGCAAGGTTCCCGGACCGGCCCGCGATCATCGACGATTACGGGTCGATCACCGCCGCCGAACTGCATTCCCGGGTGGAGCGGCTGGCGGCAGCCATGCGCTCGCGCTGGGGCATTCGGCGCGGCGATCGAGTCGGCGTGCTGTGCCGCAATCATCGCGGCTTCGCCGAGGGGATCTACGCCGCCGCCCGGTTGTCGGCCGATATCGTGCCGCTCAACTACGGATTCGCGGGCCCGCAGATCGGTGAGGTATTGCAGCGCGAACACGTAGACGTGCTGCTCTACGACGCCGAATTCCACACCGAGATAGAGAAATCCGGTTACGAGGGCCGCCGCGTCATAGTGCGCGGCAGCTCGGGCGAGCTGCCGACGGTCGAGGAATTGATCGCCGAGGGTGGTGCTCCCGTGCGCGCACCCGCGTACGGCAGTGCGATTGTCATACTCACCGGCGGCACCACCGGCGTGCCGAAGGGCGCACCCCGCCAGCTCGGTATTCGGGAAGCGATTCCGATGGTCGCGGGACTGCATCCGAAGATGGTGCTCGCCCTCTCGGATGTGGCCAAGTTCCAGCCGATTCCGCGCCTCGGCGGTCCGATGATCGTGGCCCCGCCGCTGCATCACGCCTATGGCTTCTTCGCATTGCTGGGCACGTTCCTCCTGGGTTCGACGGCGATCGTGCACGAGAAGTTCGATGCCGAACAGGTTTTGGCCGATATCGAACGCCACAGTGTGCACATCGCCTGCCTGGTGCCGACCATGGTGAAGCGCATCATGGATCTGCCGCCAGAGGTGCGGGGCAACTACAAGACCGACAGCCTGCAAGCGGTTCCGTGTGGGGCCGCTCCCCTGCCGCCGTGGCTGGCGATCGCGTTCATGGACGAGTTCGGTGATGTGCTGTTCAACGGCTACGCCTCCACCGAGACCGGCGTCGGAGCGATGGCGACCCCGGCGGATCTACGCGCCGCGCCCGGCACGGTCGGCAAGCCGCCGACCGGTGTGGTGGATATCCGCATCATCGACGATCAGGGCCGGGAGCTGCCTGCCGGGACCAGCGGCCGGATCATCAATAAGAACCCGATCCTGTTCCGCGGCTACAGCGATGGCAAGAACAAGACCATGTTCGGAAAGTACATGGACTCCGGCGATGTCGGGCATTTCGATGCCGAGGGACGGCTGTTCATCGACGGCCGCTCCGACGACATGATCCTGTCCGGCGGCGAGAACGTCTTCCCGCAGGAGGTGGAGGACGCGCTGCTGGCGCACGCGGCCGTCGCCGACGCGGGGGCCATCGGCGTGCCCGACGAGGACTTCGGGCAGCGACTGGCCGCGGCCATTGTGCTCAAGGACGGTGCGCGGACCACGGCCGACGAATTGAAAGCCCACGTCAAGACCACCCTGGCCAATTACAAGGTGCCGCGCGACGTCGTCTTCGTTCCCGAACTGCCACGCACCACGGCGGGAAAGCTTCGGCGGCAACAGCTTCCGGAGGTCATTGCGCAGGCCAGCCCCTCATCCGATATCGAACCGAACGACACCGCAGAGGCGACAGCACCATGACCACTTTCCGAACCGACGGAAGCAACAAGACGACGGCACAGGGCAAGTCGGCCCCGGCGCGGGCCGATGCCACCGCATCCTTTGTTCCCGCCCATATCTCGGATCTGATCAAGCCGCCGCCGCTCATGCAGCGCCTGGACGATCGCATCAGTGAGCTCCCGGCACCGGTGCCGCAACTGTGGGCGGTGCGCATGTGGGTGCACGCCGTCGGAAGCACCGGGATCACCGCGGTTCAGGTGGGGCACATGCTCTTCCGTGACCAGCTCATCGCGCTGCTGGCGCAGTGGGGTGTGCCGCAGGACCGACTCGCGGGCTTCCGCGAACAGCACGAACGGCTCTTCGGGGCCTTCTATGACCGGGCCCGCAACGCCCACTGGTACATCTGACCCGCCTTCCGAGACCCGAGGTTTCCTTCATGAACTCCCCCAACGGTTCCCGTATCACTCCCCAATACGACGTTGTCATAATCGGTGCCGGGCTCGGCGGTATCGGCGCGGGTGTCGCGCTGCGCCGGGCCGGCGTCGAGGACTTCCTGATCGTCGACAAGTGGGACAAGGTCGGCGGCACCTGGCTGGCCAATACCTATCCCGGTGTGGCGGTGGATGTTCCGTCGCCGGTGTACAACTTCTCCTTCCAGCCGCGGTCGAAGTGGTCCCGATTCTTCGCGCCCGGCGTCGAGATTCAGCGCTACGCCGAGGAAGTGGTCGATAAGCAGGGTCTGCGCGGCAAGCTCCGGCTCGGCGCGGGCGCGACGAAGGCCGCCTTCGACGAGGCCGATGACCTGTGGCGGATCACCCTCGAGAATGGCGACGTGGTCACCGCGCGGTTCGTGATCGGCGCGGTGGGCGGGCTGGAGCAGCCCAATAATCCGCCAATCCCGGGGATCGAGGACTACACCGGCAAGATCATGCACAGCTCCCGCTGGGATCACGGCTACGACTACACCGGCAAGCGGGTGGCCGTGATCGGCACCGGGGCCACCGCCCTACAGGCGATTCCCGAACTGGCCAAAGCGGTTTCGCACCTCGCGGTGTACCAGCGGCGGGCCATTTGGATCGGGCCGAAACCGGATTTCCCGATGGGGCCCGTGCTCAATACCGTGCTCAACTTCTCGCCGCTACAGAAGACCGTTCGCTTCGCGGGCAATGTGGGCGTGAATGTCGGGCTCGGGGCGGGCCTGGCTGCGTCCAACTATCCGCGGCTGACCTCGGTCGGGCTCACCATCGGTGAGACGGCACTGAAGGGCTTCCTGTTCACGCAGGTGCGCGATCGCGAACTGCGGCGCAAGCTCACCCCCGACTATCGACTCGGCTGCAAGCGGCCGTCGGTGTCGAACGCCTACTTCAAGACGTTCACCCAGCCGCACGTGGATCTGATCACCGACAGCATCGAACGGTTCACGCCGACCGGCATTGTCACCACCGACGGCACCGAGCACGACTTCGACATGGTGGTGTGCGCGACCGGGTTCAAGGTGATGGAGAAGGGCTACACCCCGCCGTATCCGATCTACGGGCGCGACGGCGTGGAACTCGGCGAGTTCTGGGACGAGAACCGCTACCAGGCGTATCAGGGCGTCTCGATGCCGCGCTTCCCCAATGCGTTCCTGATCACCGGGCCGTATGGCTACGCGCCGGGTTCCTACATTCCGCTCATCGAATCGACGGCGGCGCACGCCGCACGTGCCATCAAGGAGGCCCGCCGACGCGGCGCGACTCGAGTGGAAGTGCGCCAGGAGCCGCACGACAAGTACTTCGAGCGCATGTATCGCCGCGCCAAGCAGACTCACCTGTTCTCCCAGGGCTGCGTCACGTCGAATACCTACTACATCAACTACCAGGGCGACGGTGCCGCGTTCCGGCCGTCGACACAACTCGAAATGTACTGGGAGAACCGGCATTTCCCCCTCGATGACTACCGGTACACGACCTCCCAGCCGCTGGTCGTGACCGGGAACGGTCACGCCGACGACGCACTCACCCCCGTGCACTGACCCGGTTACGAAGGAACATCCAACATGGCTCTCCCCAAACCTGCCGACGACATCCAGGTGATCGTCACCGGCGCGGCCTCCGGCATCGGCAAGGAGATCGCGCGCGAGCTCGCCGCTCGCGGTTATCACCTGTCGCTGGCCGATCTCCAGGATTCACTCGGTGCCGTCGCCGAGGAATTGCGTGCCCAGCATGTCGAGGTGGACGAATACCGGCTGGACCTCACCGATGCCGCGGCCCGGCAGGCGTTCATCGACAAGGTGCAGGCCGGACCGCGCGCCGTGGCCGGGGTGTGCAATGTGGCCGGGCTCATTTCGGCCGGGCGATTCGACCAGATGAGCCTGGCGCGGGAACGCATCCTCGTGGATGTCAGTACCAGTGCGCTGCACCATCTCACGGGCGCATTCCTGCCCGGGATGCGGGAGCGGGGCGAGGGCGCGTTCCTGAACGTATCCTCCCCCGCCGGGGTAATGCCGCTGCCCTATGTGGCGTCATACTCGGCAGCGAAATCATTCGTCATCTACTTCTCCATGGCATTGCACGAGGAGTTACGCGGCAGTGGAATCTCTTGCACCACACTGATTCCCGGCATCACCAAAACACCCCTGGCCTACGGAATCGAGGAAACCAGCTTCCTACCCGACTGGGTATGGAATCTCCCGATGTTCCACGAACCCGCACCAACCGCCCGCAAAGGCGTAGAGGCAATGATGAAAGGCCGCCGCGCCGCAGCCGCCGGACCCGACGCCTGGGCCACCCTCGCCGGACGATACCTCCCACCGAGCGTGGCCATGCCCGCCCTCCGCCTGATCGGCGCACTCGCTTTCCCCGCCGACTACGAAACCCTCGGCCGCAGAACCCGATCCATCCTCGAACGCATCGGCCACCGCACCGGCGGCGCCTCCTACGCCGACAAACCCAAGGCCTGGTGAAGAAACTCGAAGCCTCCACCACGACTTGACCTGAACCGCGCTTCAGGTTCTACCGTCGCCGTATGACGTACTCCGAAGCCGAACGCAACTACCTGGCCACTCAGAACCTGGCCCGCCTCGCCACCGTAAGCCCGTCCGGCACCCCGCAGATCGTCCCCGTCGGGTACCAACTCAATCCCGACGGCACCATCGATATCGGCGGGCCCACCCCCACCGCCGCCCGATACCGCAATGTGCGAAGCAATCCGAACGTGAGCATCGTGATCGATGACATGACGCCTGATGACCCGAAGGAAGTAAAGCCGGGATGGGGGCGTGGAGTGGAGATTCGGGGTATTGCCGAAATCCTCACGGTCGAGGTGCCGCCCGTGGCGCCGGACTGGTTCTCCAAGGAGATCATCCGAATCCGGCCCCGGCGCATTCGCAGCTGGCACATCGACCCGGCCAATCCGGATGGGGTTGTCCGGGACGTTCAGTGAGGTTGTTGTGAAGAAGGCAATAGTCTGAATATCCACAGATCAGATGCTGTTTTCCCTTCTCCTACTTGATCATTCGCTATAGAATTAGCACATGAGTTCGAATGGGGAACCATGTAGCCGAACGGCAGCCAGCCCCCTGGCCGCCGCGGTGAAAACCCTGCTCGACACCACCCTCACCGGGCTCCCGGAAGCTGAGGTCACCGAACTTCTGCGTGAGATCGAAACCAGCACACGACAGTTGGCCGCGGTGGGACATCGCCTGCTCATCGAGGCGGTCGAACGCTCCCTGCCGCAACGCTTGGGCGCGGGCAACCCGGTCCGGTTCCTCGAGGAAACCCTGCGGCTGTCCCATGCCGACGCGGTGGCGCGACTGCGGGCCGCCAAACAGTTGGGCACCTGGCATGACGCGGGCGGACAATCCCTGGATCCGCCGCTGGCCCACACCGCGAAAGCCCAAGCCGCAGGCGAAATCTCCGCCGATCACGCCCGCGTCATCGCGCGCATCACCGACCGCATCCCCCACCGCGTCCCCCGCGAAGACCACGAAGCCGCCGAACAAATCCTCGTCGAACTCGCCCGCTCCGCCACACCCGACGACCTGCCCAAGGTCGGTGAACAACTCCTCGCCCACCTGGACCCCGACGGAAAACTCACCGACGATACGGACCGCGCCCGCCAGCGCGGAATCACCCTCGGCCGCCAACGCGCCGACGGCATGTCCACAATCAAAGGCGAAATCACCCCCACCCTGCGCGCCTTGCTGGATCCAGTACTCGCCAAACTGGCCCGCCCCGGCATGTGCAACCCCGACGACCCCGAAAGCCCCTGGACCACCGAAGGTTTCGCCGCCTCCGCAGCTTCTACAGGCTGCAACAATTCCAGCAGCGCCAACAGCCCCAGCCGTTCCAGCAGCCCCGGCGGTTCCAACGATTTGGGCGGTGCCAACGGCTTCGGCGGTGCCGACAGCTTGAGCAATGCCAGCGGCTCCGGCATTGTCGGCGGCTTCAACGGTGCCGATGATTCCGTGGACTTCATCGATGCCGCCACGCGCGCCTGGATCGACGCCGCCGCAGCCCGCGACACCCGCACTGTGGCCCAGCGCAACCACGATGCGCTGCAGGCCTTCCTGCGCCCCGAACTCGGGCCCGACCGGCTGGGTGCGCATCGAGGATTGCCGGTTTCGGCGATCTTTACTATGACTGTCGCCGAGTTGGAGCAGGCTGCGGGCGTGGCGACCACTGCATCGGGTGGCACCGTGTCCATTCCGGCAGCATTGAAACTTGCTGAAAGGGCAATGCCGTTTCTGGCCTTGTTCGACCATGCGGGTTTGCCCCTGCATCTGGGACGCGGCCAGCGCCTGGCCAATGCTGCGCAGCGGATCGCGTTGATCGCCTCGGAGAAGGGGTGTACTCGCCCGGGTTGCAGTGCACCCGCCACTCTCGCTGCGGTGCATCACATCTCCGAATGGACCGATGGCGGCGCTACCGATATCGAGAATCTCACCTTGGCGTGTGATCACTGCCATGCACTGGTCAATGATGGCCCCAATGGCTGGAAAACAGTGAAACTTGGTGCGGACTCGGCGTTCCCGGGCCGCACCGGGTGGATCGCGCCCGCGCACATCGACCCGACTGGGACCCCGCGAGTCAATCACCGGCAGTACCCGAAAGAGTTGATCGCCAAAGCCCATGCGCGGATTCGGGCCCGCGATGAACGCCTTGCCGCGCATCATCGCCGCTGGCTCGAACGCCCCACTATGGCCACCGCCAGGACCTAGCGGCCGTCACCACCTCGAGGTCGTCACTGCACCGTGTCGCCGATATCCCCTGTCGGCGATACGGGTACACGCGTGTTCCCAGGCTTTGGACCATCGGTGTGGCCACCTCATCTCGAAGTGGGCTCCTCGGATTGTCCTGGGGTGGAACGAATTCGGACGTACTTCAGGAGCGCATCCCGCACGTAGACGGCGCCGAGTGGGCCTCCGTAGAGGTCTGCATAGTTGGGGTCGTCTACGAAGGTTTGAGCTATGCCGCGGATCATGGCCATCGACTGGTCGTGGTTGCCGTCGGCTAACGGTGTTCCGGGGATTTGGGTGAGCCATTCGATGTGGCGGGCGGCCATGGCTTGGGCGGGCGGGGAGGAGGGGAGGTCGCCGGTTTTCCAGGTGGTGATCCAGTCGGTGACGAGTTGGTCGGTGGTGCGCTTCCATGCGAGTTGTTCTTGTAGGGATTTGGAGTGCCACCAGGTGTTGCTTGCTTCGAAAGCTTCTTCGCCCCAACGGGATATGACCTCTTCGCGGTAGGGGTCGTTGAAGCCTTCCAGGAGTATCGACATGGCGGGGTCCGCGCCCACTCGAGTGGACTCGAGGGTGTGGTGGACGGCCTTGATGCGCTGGTCCAGGCGGTCTCGTTCGGCTTCGAGGAGGGCTATGTGGGTGCGCAGGGCTGCTTCCTCGTCGGTTTCGCGGGCCAGGACTTCGGCGACGGTGGGGAGGGTCAGGCCGAGGTCTCGGAGTAGGAGGATGCGCTGGAGGCGGGCCACCGAGGTGAGGTCGTAGTAGCGGTAGCCGTTGTCGCCGATTCGGGCCGGAGGCAGGAGGCCGATGTCGTCGTAGTGGCGCAGGGTGCGCGGGGTTACCCCGGCGCTCTTCGCCACTTCTTGGACGGTCCACTCCATTGCGCCTCCTGCCCGAGTCTCGGATCGACCCTAGTTCTTGATCACGGAATCTCCATCGATGATGTTCTCTCGCGCCCATTCCTGAGCGTCGGCCAGCTCCGATTCACGGAAGGCGGTCAGGATGATGCGGTTGCCGTCCGGATCGTCGATGGTGAGGTCGGTGGTGAACCAGGCGGTATCGGCCGGGCCTCCGATGTGGGCTCCCCTCGGAGCCACGGCTCCGAGGGTGGTGGCCAACGCGAAGAGGTCGGCACCGCCCGCGGCGAAGCTGACGGTCGTGCTGCCGCGCACCGGAGTGCCCGGGACGAGAAGCAGGTCCTGGTACCTCATGCGGCGCAGGTGGATCAGTGCGGTCGAACCGTCGGCGGCGGGAATGGTGGCCAGCGTGATGAAGCCGACGGCCTGGTAGAACGCTTCGGCGGCGGCGACGTCCGCGACGTGGAAGGTGGCGAACATCGGCATCGGGTAGATGGTCCGGTCGATGGCGGGTGTGGTGTTCTCACTCATGTCGCAGACGCTAAAGGTTTACGTAGCGGCAAGGTCAAGCCGTGGTCAGGAGGCGGCCTCACGCTCGGAGCCGAACTCTGGAACCCACTTTTCGACGAGGGCGAAGAATGTGCCTTCCGCATCCAGTTGTGCGCAGATGCCCACAATGCCACCGAAGACGCGGCTGAGCATGGCGTATTCGGGGTGATCGACGGGAACTCGCATGGCGCGCGCATTGGTGAGCGAGATGTTCTCGGGATCGAGGGCGCGGGCAGCTTCCTCTTGGAGCAGGGCGCGGGTGAAGTGGAAGTTCGGGCCGTCCAGGAGAGCGATGAGCGGGGTGGCGCGTCGCTGAATCGGAGCCAGGTCGATCGGAGCTCCGGACTTGACGAAGCCCTCCTCGCGCATGACCTGTTCGAACCCCGCCCAGTCTTCGGCGAGCATGCGGTTGGCCAGACGTCCGACAGCTGCGGGAATACCGTGTGGGAGGTCCGTGCAGGCACCGAAATCTATTACGCCCAAACGGTTATCGGGTCGGAGCTGGAAGTTGCCGGGGTGTGGGTCGCTGTGCAGGCAGCCGACTCGCGAGGGGGACGATAGGGCGAATTCGGCAAGTAGGAGTCCGGCTCGATTGCGGTCGGCGCGGGTGCCGGAGGCGATGATTCGCGAGAGCGGGGTGCCGTCCATCCACTCGGAGATCATGACCTTCGGTGCGGCGGCGACTACGCGGGGAACAAAGAATTGCGGGTCACCGGCCAGCGCCTTGGCGAAGCGTCGCTGGTAGGCGGCCTCGATGCGGTAGTCGAGTTCATCCTCGGTGCGGGCCAGGAATTCCTCGATGAGCTGCCGGGCATTGGTGCCGGCGAGCAGGGTATTGAACGCGCCCGAAAACATTTGCAGCATCTTCAGATCCGAGCGCAGCGATTCCTCCGCCTCGGGATACTGCACCTTGACGGCGACCTCACGCCCGTCGTGCCATACCGCCTTGTGGACCTGCCCGATGCTGGCCGCGGCAATGGGTTGATCATCGAAGTGCGCGAACCTCTTTCGCCAGGCGGTACCCAGTTGCATGTCGAGCATGCGATGGGTGTCGGCGACCGGCATCGGCGGGGCTTCCTGCTGCAAACGAGTCAGCGAAGCCCGGAAGTGATCGGAGAACCGGGGCGGCACAGCGGCTTCCGCGACACTCAACGCCTGCCCGAGCTTCATCGCGCCACCCTTGAGTTCACCGAGCACGGCGAAAACCTGATCGGCCGCATTGTCGAGCATCTCGTCGGTGATCGACCCGCGCTCCGCGCCCGCGATGAGTCCCCGGCCGGTGGCGGCAATCCGCTGCGCCATCAAGGTGGCGGGAATGCTCGCCACCTTCGCCATGCGGGTGAATCCTGTTCGTCTGAGTCCGGCCACGTTGCCGTTCCTTTCGTGCCGCGCGAAACCAGCTGCGCCCGACTCCCCCGTCCCAGACAGTGTAGGCGAGTTTCGAGCCAGGGTCGATCACGCGCAGGTCACCGATGGTGGGCGGGAATCCACGGAAGGCCGAATCGCCGCGAGCAGCAGTGGCTACCGATCCAGGTCGATGGTGGCCGAGACCGCGAGATGATCGGGCCCGGGCAGGCGCAGCACGGCCGCCGCGAGGGTGGTCGAGCCGCGAACAAGGATGTGATCGAGCCGGGTCAGTGGAAATGATGCGGGCCAAGTGAAACCGGGGCCGGAACCATTGGCGGAGTGGGTGTCCCGGTAACCGGTGGCAAAGCCCGTCCAGTGACGGTCGGTGCCGGGAGTGTTGAAATCGCCCGCTACCACCACGCGTTCGGCAGTGTCCGCGGTCAGCCGACGGGACAGGGTCGACAGGCCCGCATTGCGGGTGGCGGTATCGCCGGGCCGCACCGACGGCAAGTGCACGACATACACGATGAGATCCCCACGCGGAGTCTCGATATGGGTGCGCATGCCGCGCTTCCAAGGCAGACCGACATCGACCGAGGTGGTGTCCGAAGTCGGGTAGCGACTCCACACCGCGACGGTTCCGACGACCTCGTTATAGGGGTAAGCGTCATCGAGGATGCGTTGCACCGGCTCGCGGTCGGTTCCCGCGAACTCTTGCACCGCAATAATGTCGGCGTGCGTGGCGACCAGGGCTCGGGCCGTCGCGGTGGGAGAACTGTTGTCGGCGAACAGGTTCTGCGAAACCACTTGCACGGTGCCGGTAGCGGGGATCGACGGTGCGTGCGGGTTCGGTGCCCACCAGGTGCCAAAGGTCCACGCCCAGGCCATGACCGGGATCAGTGTGGCCGCCGCACCCGCCGGGGAGCGAAGCAGCAAAGCCGCCAAAGCCAGGATCGGGACCAGGACCACGAGCCACGGAGCGGCCGCGTCGAGCATCACTGCGGAGCCGAATGCGTCCGGGATACGCTCGTGCGCAGCGATGACAACACCGAGAATCACTGCCGCACCGGTGAATACGAGCGCCCTACCGGAGCCTCTCCGATGCCGGGCATCGAGCGGACCGGCCCCTCCGATACCGGTCGGCCGCACGCGCGTACCGATGCTCATTGCGCCGGGCACAGTCGGCGAGGTGTGGGGTCACCCTTCAGCTGGGCGTCGACGCAACCGGCGGGCAGACCGTCGTGCGCACTTGTTCCGAAGTTGGCCGTCACGGTCAGGGCATTGTCACCGAAGACGCTGCGCTGCACCAGGTGATCGTCGGTGAGCCACCGGAAGTCGGTCATCGGAAGCGTGCCCGCCTTCTCGTGCAGCGGTGCGAAGAACTGTTGCAGGCGGGCGATTTCGGGACCATGCTCGGTCAGAGCCGCACGATCCAGCACCAAGTTCAGTGGCGTGTTGTTCAAGATGGCGGTCAGCGCACGCATCGTCTTCTGTTGCGGGAGTTTGTAATACGACAGCTCCCACCGGTCGAGGTTGACGATGGAGTCGTGCAGGACGGTCTCGTACAGGGGCACCCGATAGGCCGGGTCGAACATGGACTTCACCAGGTCGGCGGGCAGGTCGACCGGCTTGAAGAAGACCCCCGGAGCGCCTTCGGGAGCATAGCCACCCCAGCTCTGGCGATCGCGTTGCAGCGCCCACAGCCGATCCGAAATCGGGTTCTGCGCACCGTGATCGAAGGCGAGCACCGGAGCCGACCAGGCACCGGCCGCCTCCGAGCCGAGCACGGTCCTGCGGTCATCGGCCAGCCAGCGCATGCGAGCCAGACGGTTGTCACGGTCCTGCTGCTGGGTCATCGGATGGTCGGCGCTGTAATCGTCGAAGAACTCGCCTGCCGCATCGACATCGAGGAAGTAGGAGTCTGAGCCATTGGCGGTCATCTGCGCGTACCGGTCTTGGAACAGCCGCGGATTCTTCGCCAGCGCTTCGGAGCTCAGATAGCAGCCACGGCCGTGGAATCCGGATTCAGGCGTGCCATCCGCGCGGCGCACACAGCCGTCGGGCCACACTCGGCCGGGCCAGCGGGAAGCCGGAGTGTCGGCCGTTGCGGGATCCTGCGCATTGGCCCAGGTGTCGTAGGGGCCGGTCAAGTAACCGGCATCCTTGGCCGCCTGGACGGCGGCGGCGTCCATCGGATGGTCGTCGGCGTCATAGCCGAGCCACGTCCGATCGATCCCCAGTCCCCGCAGCTGCGCGACCGTCTCGGCGGTGCGGCCATCGCCGAACAGGTAGGCATGGAACGCGCCGAGCAGCCGCGCGACAGCCGGATTACGGTCGATCTTGTCCTTCAGCGAGACGAATTCGCCGTGCCGGATCAGCCAGTCGCGGTAATCCTTGGCGGCCGCGACCGGGGAATCGTCGGTCAGCGCGAAGGTGACGGTGTAATCGAGAGTGCCTGCGCGCTCGGCGAAGTCGTGTTCGCCGCTAGCCAGCAGGCGGCCGCCGTCGGAGTCCACGGTCACGGCACTGCCGATGTCGGTGGGGACCAGGTAGCTCACGCCACGTCCGCCGAGGCTATAGCCCCAGAACGGCATGGTGAGACCCGAAGTGAGGCTGAGGGATTCGCCGGTCACGCCGTTCTCGGTGCCGTTCCAGAACGCATCGCGCACCGGCAGGGACAACCCCTCGCCGCGTGGTATCTGGAGGGATGCGGCCGAGGCGTCGCTGCCGGTGACCGGCCAGGCCAGCTTGCCGTCGCGGTCACTGTGGACGGTGACCTGCAATCGACCGTCCGATGGCGACGCGGTCACGGTCATTGCCTTGTCGGGGTAGGTCCACTTCGCGCCGGTGCCGTCGATACGGGCCGGCCCGGGGGTTCCGAGACCGCCCGCAACGCCTGCCGACAGCTCGTACTGCTGACCACCGGCCCGCGCGCTGACAGCGAGCGATGCCACATCCACCTCGGCCGTGCCGTCACCCAGTGGAATAACCACATGATTGCCATCCAGTCGAGCCGAGGCGGTAGAGCCCGCATCCCCACAGGCCGCCAGTCCCGCCGCCGTCAATCCGAGAACGGCGATCACGGCCGAGGCTCGAGACAGTCTCCGAAGTCGCATGGTGCCCACACTCGCGGCCACAGATGAGAGTCCGATGAGAACGCCCAGCTCGAGCCCATACGTATTATCCGTGGGATGCGTGTACTTGTAGTCGACGACGAACCCGCGGTGCGGGACGCCCTGATGCGCGCCCTGCAAAGCGAAGGCTATGAGACCCGCTCCGCAGGCGATGGCGGGGCCGCGCTCGAGGAGATTGCTCGCTGGCAGCCCGAGGTCGTCGTGCTGGATGTGCTCATGCCGTTCATGGATGGCCTGAGCACCTGCCGCACCCTGCGCGGTCGCGGCGACCGCACACCGATTCTCATGCTCACCGCCCGCGACGCGGTATCCGACCGGATCGAGGGTCTGGACGCGGGGGCCGACGACTATCTCGTCAAGCCGTTCGATCTCGATGAGCTGCTGGCACGGGTGCGGGCACTGGTGCGGCGGACGTATACCGAGGACGGCGCGGTGCTGTCGTCCGCGGATCTGGTCATGGACACCACGGCGCACACCGTGCAGCGAGGCGGACGCGAGATCGAGCTCAGCCGAACCGAATTCGCGCTGCTGGAGGTGCTGCTCCGCAATGCGGGCCAGGCACTACCGCGTGAGACGCTGATCGATCGCGTCTGGGGGCAGCAGTCGTCGAATTCGCTGGAGGTCTATATCCGGTATCTGCGCCGCAAAATCGAATTGGTCGACGAGCCGCCGCTGATTCACACCGTGCGCGGTGTCGGCTATCGGCTGGGTCCGGCGTGAGGCGGCTCGGGCTGCGCGGACGGATCATCGTATTCTTCGTGCTGGCAATGGCATTGGCGCTCGCGGGGATGGCCACGGCCGCCTATGTGGTGGTGGGGCACGAGCTGGAGAGTTCGCTCGATCTCGGGCTACGACGTCAGGCAACCCGGATCGTGCGGCAGTTCCCCGTACAGCCGGATGTCGCGGCGATGTCCGGATCGTGCCGGTACCTGGCCGCGCCCAGTTGCGTGCAGGTGGTGGCGGCCGACGGGACGATCGAGTCCGAGCATGACGGTCAGACGCTGCCTGTCGATGCCGAAACACGGTCTGTGGCAGCAGGTTCCGGGAAGGAGTACTTCAGCGATATCACGCTGGATGGATTCCCCATGCGCATGTATACCGAGCAATTGCATCCAGGCAGTGCCGTGCAGGTAGCACAGCGGTCCGACACCGTGGATACCGGTCTGCGACGGGTCGGTATCGCGCTGCTGGCCGCCGCCGTGGCGGGGACGCTGCTCGCCGCCGCGATCGCCGCTCTGCTCGCGCGGCGCACACTGGCACCGGTCACCAAGTTGACCGAGGCGGCCGAACGAGTTGCCCGCACGCGAGATCCCAACCAGCACATTGCCATCGGCGGTTCCGACGAGCTGTCGCGACTGGCAGCAAGCATCAACACCATGCTCGACGAACTCGATGCCGCGCTCACCGCCGAACGCAATTCCCGTGCGGCGCAACAACGTCTGGTGGCGGATGCCTCGCATGAGCTGCGGACACCGCTCACGGCCCTGCGTACCAATATCGACCTGTTGCGCCGGGCCGCACGACTGTCCCCGGAACAGCTGGACGACACCGTCGCCGCACTGCGAGTGCAGTCGGAAGAGCTCTCCGGACTGGTCAGCGACCTGATCGATCTAGCCCGTGCGGACGACCCGAATGCGGTGCGCGAAACCCTCGAGGATCTTCGCCTGGACACCCTCGTCACCGATCGCCTCGACACAGCCCGAAGGCATTGGCCCGCAATCACCTTCACGGTCGACCTGGAGCCGACCACGGTCCAGGGTGTGCCCGCCCGCCTGGCCCGCGCCATCACCAATCTCCTCGACAATGCCGCCAAGTTCAGTCCATCCGGTGCGACGGTCCAGGTCGAGCTGAGCGGGCGGCGGCTGACGGTGCGCGATCAAGGCCCGGGCATCGAGGCCGCAGACCTCCCCCATCTCTTCGACCGCTTCTACCGTTCCACCGCCGCCCGCACCACCCCGGGCCACGGTCTCGGACTGGCGATCGTGGCGCACGTCGCCGAGCTGCACGGTGCCGAGGTCACCGTGACATCCGAGCCGGGCCGGGGAGCCGAGTTCGCCCTGACGTTCCCCGAATGACCTATCGCACCGGCTGCAATGCGCGCTGCGACGTCTTCTCGTAGCGATAGTCGTCGAGGTCGAAAGTGCGCGCGTTCCACCAGGCCTCGACCGCGAGGCCCGGCCGCAGGAACGGCGCATCGCCGTGCCGGTCGAAGAAGTAGCTGTTCGCGCCGCCACAGTTGTGGTTGAAGAACACGGTCCCCTGCTGGCGATGCTGAACCTGCGCGAAGTAGCGATCGTGGGCTTCCTGGCGCACTTCGACCAGGGTCGCCCCGCGCCGCCGAGCCTCCACGATGGCGCGGACGGCATGCCGAGATTGGTTCTCCACCAACTGGAACCAGGAGCCGCCGGTGAGCGCGTAGGGCCCGAGCATGAGGAACAGATTCGGGAATCGGGGCACCGACGCGCCCAGATACGCCTGATAGCGCTCGGCGTCCCAGTAGTGCCCCAGATCCGTGCCATCGCGGCCGTAGAGCGGAAACGGCGGCGTATTGCCGATCTCGAAGACCTTGAATCCCGTTGCCAGAACCAGCACGTCGACCTTGTGCAGGCGACCGTCGGCGGTCCGGATACCCGTCTTGGTGACCCTCTCGATCTTGTCGGTCACCAAATCGACATTGTCCCGCATGAAGGTTCGCCAGTAATCATTGGAATAGGTCGGACGCTTGCACCAGAAGCCGTAGTCCGGAGTGAGCTTGGCCCGGATATCCGCATCGGGCACCTGACGTTTCAAGTGCTCCAGGCAGATTCGCTCAACGGCATGATTGGCCCACGGAAACCGCTTGTAGTACAGACGGATTCCCACCATTACCGTTTCGGTGATCGAGGTCTGGAGATACCGCATGGCGGTCTGCGTCACGGGCACGCGGCGATACACGGTCTGCTCGAACGAGGAGATGGTCCGGTCCGGCTTGGGAACGCACCAGATCGGGGTCCGCTGAAACACCGACAGCTGCTTGACTTCCGGCGCGATCGACGGCACCACCTGCACCGCCGTCGCCCCGGTCCCGATCACCGCCACCCGCTTGCCCTCGAGTTGGATCGAATGGTCCCAGCGCGCGGTGTGCATGGTGACGCCACCGAAGTTCTCCAGCCCGGGAATGTCTGGCGCTTTCGGCTGGGTGAGTCCGCCGGTCGCACCGATGACGAATCGAGCGGTCAGCTCACGCCGTTCACCGGTATCCAGGTCCTCGATCTGCGCCCGCCACAGGTGCACGTCCGCATCGAAACGTGCCTCATGTACCCGCGTGCGCAGCCGGAGATGCTGCCGCAGTCCGTATTTCGTCATGCAGTGATCGGCGTATTGCTTCAACTCCCGTCCGGGGGCATAGGTGCGCGACCAGTTCGGGTTCATCTCGAAGGAGAACGAGTACACCGAGGACGCGATATCCACCGCCACCCCGGGATAGGTGTTGTCCCGCCAGGTACCGCCGATATCGTCCGCCTGCTCCAGGATGACGAAGTCGTGGATTCCGCTCTCCTTCAACCGGATTCCGGAACCGATTCCGCAGAATCCGGCACCGACCACGACGACCTCGTGGTCCGGCGACGCCGCTGTCATCGTCATGCCGACACCGCCTCTCGACGCTCTCCAGCGGCATAGCACTCGACGACGAAGTCCGCGATCCGCGGCACCAGCCGTTGCGGCCGATACCGGAGATCCAGCCAGGTCCAAGCCCGTTCCAACCGGGCATCGGGCGCGATGTCCACAAGCTCGCGGGCATCCACGCCACGGTGAATCGGATCGAACAACCGATACCCGATGACCAGGGTCCGTGGCGCGAGCTCTGCCAGCACATCCCGGCCGGGCTTGGGCCCGCCGAGCATGAGCCCTTGCACCCCAGCCAGACTCGCATCACTGTCCTGCGCCAGCCAGTCCAGCGTGAGATCGGGAACCACGCTGAATCCCCGCGGCGCATGGGCCGCGACCCGCGAAACAAGCCGCGAGAGTGGACGACCCACGGTCCACGCCGTCGACAGGAACGCGAAACAAGCCGCCCCGAACGGCATCGAGTGGTCGAGCACCGGCCCCTCCAGCACGATCCCGTGCAGCCGCGCGGGCGCATGACCGGCCAGCGCCATGGTGATCAGCGAGCCCGCCGAGGTTCCCAGCACCACCGCCTTCTCGAGACCCAACTCGTCGAGCAGCGCCACCACATGCCCTGCCGCCGACCGCATTGTGTAGTCGGAATACTCGGTGGGCCGGTCGGATTCGCCGTGTCCGAGCGGGTCCAGTGTCACCACCCGCAGTCCGGCGGCGGCGAGTTCGTCGGCGAGTGGCCACTGCATGCGCCGGGACATGAGAATCCCCGGGACCAGCACAACAGTGTGGTCACCGGTACCCCGAATGTCATAGGCGAGCCGGTGGCCCGCGACCGTGTACCGGTGCGTGGGCGGCGTGTGCACGGCAGTCATCAGCTGCTCCTCGTCGAGCGGTGAATCCCGGGGCTTGCGCCGCCGAGCAATGAAATTAACATTGTTGTATCGTGAGTCTCCGATCCGCGACGGGCATCTGTCAACGCCCGATTCGGCTTGGCGTGGATCGTCAATCAGCTGGCGCTCCACGCCCTGTACCGGGTTCCCCGCGGATTCTTACGCTCTCGAGGTCCGGGTACCACACCCGGCCCGACCTGTGGAGGTGTCAGTGCCCCAGCGACGCTCGCGGGCAGGTAAGACCGCGGCGATCACGACGGCGGCCGCGGTCACCGTCCTCGCCGCTCGACGAATTCGACAGAAGGATTCCCCCGTGAACCTCAAAACCGATGTCGCGGAACGGACCGACAGCTCGCCGCACTGGCAGGCCGCCGCCACCGAACGCATGCCCGAGCTCGGGAAGTTCGGCAAGACGCACCCGCTCACCTGGCTGGTCGCCAAGACCGGCGGCACGCTCAATGGCGGCGAGCGGATCAAGGTGCTGGAGACCATGGGCCGCAGCGGCGCACTGTTCTTCGGGTACGCGCCGCTGGGCATTCGAGTCGTGCTGCGCAGCAGGCTGTCCCGGGTCGATTGCGAACTCGCCACGCTGCGCACCGCCTGGGATGTGGGCGCGCGGTACGAATGGCATCACCATGTCTACGCGGCCCGGCTCAGCGGACTCTCGGTGGAGACCGTGGAGCGGGTCGCCGAGGGGCCCGAGGCGCAGGGCTGGACCGAACAACAGCGCCTGCTGCTGCGCGCCGTGGACGAGCTGCATGCGGACCGCATGATCGCGGACGAGACGTTCACCGGTCTGTCGCAATACCTTTCGGATGCGCAGCTCGCGGACCTGTGCATGCTGGTCGGGCACTACGAGATGCTGGCCATGCTGCTCAAGACCCACGGGATCGAGCACGAGGAGGGCATGTGGCGGCGCGGGCCCATGAGCTGGCTGCGTGACGCCGAGAGCGGCGATGGCATCACACCGAGCTGGCTGCCCGCCTTCAATCGCGTGGTCACCAATCGTTTCGCCAAGCTCTATGCCGGAAAACTGCCGCCGTACAGCGTGATTCACCATATCGGCCGCAAGTCGGGCAAGCCGTTCTCCAATCCGGTCGTCGCGCATTACAGTGACGGCCTGCTCATCGTGCCGCTCCCCTACGGCAGCAAGGCGGATTGGCTGCGCAATATCGTGGCCGCTGGTGGCGGTGAGGCGACCTACCGCAATAAGACCCACAAGTTCACGAATCCGCGAGTAGTCGATGCCGCGGGCGCGACCGAACTGCCCAAGCAGGTGCAGCGGTATGCGCGCCTGGTGCGGGTGCTGGTCGGCGACCTGGTCGAGGACTGACCCGGGGACTGATCGGGGGCGGCGGACATATCCGCCGCTCAACGGGTTGAATTCAACCCTTCGCGATACAGATACAACAGTGTAGTATTTGCTCCGTACTCAATGAGGAGTAGTCATGGAACCTCCCACTCAGAGCCTCCACGTCGACGGGCACCGGCTCGCATACGACGTGCGGGGCACCGGGGATCGCACCGTCGTACTCGTCCCGGGCCTGCTCATGCCGCGGCGCATGCATCTGCGATTGGCGGAACGGCTGGCCGACAGCGGGTTTCGGGTGATCTGCATGGAACCGCTCGGCTTCGGTGAATCCGATAAACCCGCGGGGTACTGGCATTACTCGATGCCGAAATTCGCCCGGCAGGTCATTGCGCTGCTCGATGAGCTCGGGTTGGAGCGCACCGTACTGCTCGGGACTTCGGCGGGCGCGAATATCACCCTGGCCACAGCTTTCGAAGCGCCGGAACGACTCTGCGGCATGGTCGTCGAATCGCCGGTGCTGGAACGCGCCTTCCCCTTCTGCGCCGCCGTCGGTGCGCCCGCGCTCATGATCGGGCGCTATGGCGCGCCGCTGGTGGACCTGGTCGGCCGGGTCGCCGATCGGATACCGCGCGATCGCAGCAGTTTGGCGGATCTGGTGCTCTCCTGGATCGCGCAGGATTCCCGCCGGTCGGCCGATGTCGCCCAGGGCATCGTGTACGGCGGGGTGATGGTCCCGCGCGCGGATCGCAGCACCATTCGCACCAAGGCCCTCGTCATCGGGCATCGTTTCGACCCGGTCCATCCGATTGCCGATGATCGCGCGCTGGCCTCGGAGCTCTTCGACGCCCGCTTCCTGCGCAGCCGCTCCATTGTCGAGCTGCGCCGCGATCCGAATCGGCTGCTCGAGTCCCTCACCGAGTTCATTACCGAGTGCTGGGACTCAGCCATTGCGAACCCTCCTGCACGACAGCCTGTCTCGATCCTCTGACCGGCCGTATCCTTCCGTAGAAAGTTGGACCCGCCATGACCGCTGCCAATGACGACAGCGCGGCACTCCCACCGCTGCGCGCGCTCCCCGACCACGAGGTGGTGATCATCGGGGCCGGATTCGGCGGACTCGGCGCCGCCATCCGGCTGACCAAGGCCGGGATCCACGACTTCATCCTGCTCGAGCAGGCCGCCGATATCGGTGGCACCTGGCGGGACAACACGTATCCCGGTGTGGCCGTGGATGTCACGTCGTTCACCTACTCGTTCTCCTTCGAGATGAATCCGGATTGGTCGCGCGCCTACGCACCGGGGCGAGAGCTCAAGGCCTATGCCGATCGCTGCTTCGACAAGTACCGGCTGCGCGAGCGAGTCCGGTTGAACACCAAGGTTGTCGCCGCCGAATGGGATGAGCTGCACAGCATCTGGACGTTGCGGCTCGACGGGGGCGGGTCGATCACCGCGCGCTATGTCATCGCTGCGGTCGGCATTCTTACTCAGCCCAAGACGCCGGATATCCCTGGTCTGAAGGACTTCTCGGGCAAGACACTGCATACCGCGCGCTGGGATCACGACTACGACCTGACCGGCAAGCGGGTGGCCGTCATCGGGACCGGAGCCACCTCGGTGCAGCTGGTGCCCTCCATTGCCGAGCGCGTCGGAGCGCTGACCGTTTTCCAGCGCACCCCGATCTGGGTGGGCCCCAAACCGGATGCCACCATTCCCGCGCCCGTGCGCACGGTGTTCCGCCGGATTCCCGGTGCGCAGAAGACTTTCCGCGCCGTCACCACCACCCTCACCGAGACCGTGATGACGCTCGGCATCGTGCACAACAAAGAGCTGCCGCTGCTGGTGAAGACCATCGAGCAGGCGTGCCTGGCGAATCTGCGCATGCAGGTGTCCGATCCGGAGCTGCGGGCCAAGCTGACTCCGAGCTACGGCTTCGGCTGTAAGCGGCCGTCGTTCTCCAATGACTACTTCCGCACCTTCACCCGGGAGAATGTCGAGCTGGTGACCGAGGGCATCGAGCGGATCACCGAGGACGGCGTTCGCACCCGAGACGGCAAGCTGCACGAAATCGACACCCTCATCCTGGCAACGGGATTCAAGGTGTTCGAGAAGGGCAACACTCCCCCGTTCCCGGTGCACGGCAAGGACGGGCTCGAGCTCGGCGACTGGTGGGACCAGCAGAGATACCAGTCCTATCAGGGCATCACCATCCCGAACTTCCCCAATGTGTTCCTGATCGCCGGACCGTACGGCTTCACTGGCGGCTCCTACTTCCAGCTCATCGAAAACCAGTCCCGGCACGTCGTGCGCTGCCTGGCCCGTGCCCGCAAGACCGGAACGACGGTCGTCGAGGTGCGGCAGGAGGCGCATCAGCGCTATTTCGACTACATCCAGCGCCGCCAGCCCAGCACGGTGTTCTACAGCAATAACTGCGCGTCCTCGAACAGCTATTACTTCGACAAGCACGGCGATTCGCCAATCCTGCGGCCGTCCTCGGCGATCGAAGCCTGGTGGGACAGCAGGACATTCAGCATGCACGACTACGAATTCCGTCACGCCGGGGCACAGCCGAACGCGCGGCCCCGCATCCTCGCCGAGGAGGCGAGCGCCTGATGAGCCGAGAACTCAACGCCCACATCATTATTGTCGGGGCCGGGTTTTCCGGCCTCGGCGTCGGCGTGCAGTTGCAGCAAGCCGGATACAACGACTTCCTGATCATCGAACAGACCGGCGATGTCGGCGGTACCTGGCGCGATAACACCTATCCCGGTGTGGGCGTGGATATCACGTCGTTCAATTACTCGTTCTCGTGGGAGCAGAACCCGCACTGGTCTCGGGTCTACGCGCCGGGCAATGAGCTCAAGGCGTACGCCGATCATCTCGTGACCAAGTACGAGTTGAAGGATCGGATCGAATTCCACACCAAGATCACCGGAGCGCACTTCGACGAGGAGGCGCACCTGTGGCGATTCACCACCGAGGACGGCCGCACCGGCACCGCGCGGTACGTGATCTCGGCGGTGGGCGGGCTCACCCAGCCCAAACCGCCGAACATTCCGGGCTTGGAGTCCTTCGCGGGTAAGACCATGCACACCGCGCGCTGGGATCACGACCACGACCTCACCGGTAAACGCGTCGCCGTGATCGGCACCGGGGCCACCTCGGTGCAGCTGGTGCCCGCCATCGCCGACCGGGTCGCGCATCTCGAGGTCTTCCAGCGCACGCCGATCTGGGTGGTGCCCAAGCTCGATGCGCCCATCCCCACCTCGATCCGCCGCGTCTTCGAACGGCTGCCCGCATCCCAATCGACGGTGCGGTTGACCACCGGAGTCATCACCGAGATCGTCATGGGCCTGGGCTCCACCTACGAACGGCAGTTCCCGGCGCTGCGCAAGGGCATCGAACGGCTGTGCAAGGCGCATCTGCGGCTACAGGTGCCGGACCCCGTGCTGCGCGAGCAGCTGACCCCGCGCTACGACTTCCTCTGCAAGCGGCCGACCTTCTCCAACCACTACCTGCGCAGCTTCATGCGGCCCGACGTGGATCTGGTGACCGAGGGGATCGAGCGGATCACCGAGCGCGGCATCCTGACACGCGACGGCCAGCTCCACGAGATCGACACGCTGATCCTGGCAACCGGATTCAAGGTGTTCGAGCTCGGCAATACGCCGCCGTTCCCGGTGCACGGCAGCGATGCGATCGAGCTGGGGCAGTTCTGGCATGACAAGCGGTACCAGTCCTATGAAGGCCTCACCGTGCCGAAGTTCCCGAATATGTTCGCGATTCTCGCGCCGTACTCGCTGATCGGGCCGTCGTACTTCTCCATGATCGAGGCCTCGACCACCCAGCTGCTGCGGCTGCTGCGCGAGGCCGACAAGCGCGGCGCGAGCTATATCGAGGTCCGGGAGGAACCGCACCGGGAGTACTTCGAGGACATTCTGCGGCGGCAGGAGAACACCGTATTCAAGGCCGCGAACTGCACGTCCTCCAATAGCTACTACTTCGATCATCACGGTGACGCACCCATGCTGCGACCCGCGACCGGGGTCGAAGTCTGGTGGCGGTCAAGGCATTTCCCGCTCGAGGACTACCGCTTCCGCGCGGTGGGACACGGCGAGACCGACCTTCCGGCGCGTGGCGGCGTGAGCGGTGCGGCAAGGGCCCTGGTCGCGATGGCCGGATTGCAGTTCGTCAGTGGAAGGAAAGCTCTGTGACCTTGGATTTCACGCTGTCGGCGCGCGGTGAGGAGTTGCGCGAACGGCTGTCGGCGTTTCTCGACGAGCACTTCTATCCCGTCGAGGCCGAACTCGATGCCGAGATGGATGCGCTGAAGGGTCCGGAACCGTTCGGGCCGTTGATGTCCGATCTGCGCAAGCGGGCGCGGGAGGCCGGGCTGTGGAATCTCTTCCTGTCCGACAAGTCGCTCGGGCATGGGTTGTCCAATGTGGATTACGGGCATCTGTGTGAGCTGCTCGGGCGCAGTCTGTGGGCTCCCATGGTGACCAACTGCAATTTCCCGGACACCGGGAATATGGAGATCCTGCACGAGAACGCCACTCCGGAACAGCGCACGCGGTGGGTGGAACCGTTGTTCGACGGCAGCATTCGGTCTTGCTTCGCGCTCACGGAGCCGAATACCGCCAGCTCCGATCCGACCGGTATCACCACACTGGCTGTGCATGACGGTGACGACTGGATCATCAACGGGCACAAGTGGTTCATCAGCAATGCGGTCGGTGCGCAGCTATGCATTCTGATGGCGTGCAGCGATCCCGAGGCCGAACCGCATTTCCGGGGCAGCATGTTCCTGGTGCCCATGGATGCGCCGGGGGTGAAGATCGTGCGCAATGTGCCGGTCTTCGGGCATGCGGGCGGGCCGGGTCATGCCGAGCTGCGGTTCCATGATGTGCGGGTGCCCGGCGACGCGGTGCTCGGGCACGTGGGTGCGGGGTTCATTCTGGCGCAGGATCGGCTGGGGCCCGGGCGGATTCACCACTGCATGCGGTCGATCGGGTGGGCCGAGCGGGCGCAGGAATTGGCGATCGACCGTGCGGCGAGCCGACCGCACCAGGGCGGCGTGCTGTCGAAGTCGCAGTTGGTTCGAGAGATGCTGGCGCAGAACCGGATCGATATCGATGCCGCTCGCATGCTGGTATTGCGCGCCGCGCACACCATCGATGAGCACGGTAAACGCGCCGCCTATCGGGACATTTCGATTGCCAAGGTATTCGCCGCGCGAGTGACCCAGCAGGTGGTGGACCGGGCCATCCAAATCCACGGGGCGCTCGGCCTTTCCGATGATGTGCCGCTGACCAAGATGTGGGCGCAGAGCCGGGCATTGCGCATCGGCGATGGGGCGGACGAGGTGCATTTGATGACCATCGCCAAGCATGAGCTGCGGAATCGGGGGCACTGATCGTGAGCGAGAGGCATTCCACGCCACCGTATCCCGAGCTGGTGCGGGAGGCGCTCGCTGCAGCCGGGGAGCCGGTGACGGATCCGCCGCGGATCGAACCGCTACCCGGCGGGGCATCACGGGATTCGTGGCTGGTGGTGGCGGGGTCGCGGCGGTATGTGCTGAAGCGGGATCCGCTGCATGAGCGCAGTCCGATGACCTCGCGCCACCGGGAGTTCGAGGCCGCGCACGCCGCGCAGGGGGCGGGAGTGCCGGTGCCTCGGCCGGTGTGTTTCGAGGCGGCGGGCGGGCGATTCGGGAGCGCCGGGTTGATCTCGGAGTTCGTCGAGGGCACGTCGAGCCCGAATCAGATTCTCGCGCTGGAGGCTTCGGGGGTGGCGCGTAAGGATCTGGTGCGCGATATCGGCCGGGCCGCCGGACTATTGGCGCGCGCCGAGCTGCCGGACGGATTCGGGGTGGAGGGTGATCCCGTCGATGCGACGCTGGCGGAACTCGGTGGCGGGCTGGATTTTCTGGCCGCCGACCGGCCGGTGCTGGCGGCCGCATATCGCTGGCTGCAACTGAACAAGCCGTCGGTGTCGCGAACTGTCCTGGTGCACGGTGATTTCCGGGTCGGCAACTTCATGGTCGGCGATGCCGGACTGACCGGCGTCATCGACTGGGAATTCACCTCGGCGGGCAGCCCGGGACAGGATCTCGGCTTCTTCTGCCTGCGGCCGTGGCGGTTCGATCACGACGAGCAGCGGGCGGGCGGCCTCGGCTCGCTCGCCGAACTGCTCGACGGCTATGCCGAAACCGCGCCGGAGCCATTGGATTCCGCGACCGTCCGCTATTGGGAGATCGCCGGACAGCTGCGCTGGGGCGTGTACTGCCTCATGCAGGAGTTCGCCTTCCGGCAGGGCGGGCACAAGCATCTGGAGCGGTATCTCGTCGGCCGTCGCATCAGCGAGGTCGAATGGGACCTCATCGATCTACTGGAGGAAGCGTGAGCGAGCGGACGCGCGAATTGGTCGCAGCGAGTGCGAAAGAGGCTCGGGTGCTGGCGGATTCCGCCGAGGGGGTGATACGCAAGCGATTGCTGGTGCTAGCGCACGCGCTGGACGTGGCCGAGCGGGAGCTGGGGACGACTACCGGTGTTCGCCTCGATGGCACCGCGCTGACCCGTGCGGTGCGGGCCGGGGAACACGACGCGGATCTCGTAGCCCAGGCCGTCGCGCTACGGGAGGTGGTGCGAGCCGAATTGAGCCCGGTTCATCCCGGCTACGACCGATCGCGCGGCGCGTCATGACCGCTGTACACACCGGGAGAGTACGCACACACGGCCACGAATTCGCCTACAGCGAGGTCGGTTCCGGTGATCGGGTGGTGGTGCTCCTTCACGGGCTGATGTTCCACCGGAAGATGGACGAGCGCCTGGCGGCGGCGCTGGCCGACCGGGGATTCCGGGTGATCTGCCTGGATCAACTGGGGCACGGCGAATCCGACCGGCCCATCGATCCGGCCGCGTACTCCATGCAGCAGTTCGCGCACTACGTGCTGGGCGTTCTCGACTACCTGTGTGTCGAGGAGGCCGTGATCGCCGGGCGGTCCATGGGGGCCAATACCGGGCTGGAGATCGCCTTGCTCGCGCCCGAGCGGCTGCGTGGGCTCATTGCCGAGGGGCCGATCCTGGAGGGTGCGCAGACCGCCGCCATGGTCGCCTTCGGTCCGTTCTTCGCGGCCGGGGCACTCGCGGCTCCGGCCATGCGAGCGCTGGCGGCAGGCACCGCGCGAGTGCGCCGGGGCCGCAACTTGATTCGCGACATGTACTTGGATGCACTGGGCGGTGATCCCGCGGCGAAGGCGGCCCTATTGCAGGGAATCATGTTCGGCCGCACCGCACCTCCCGCCGCCGAACGGTCCACCATCAAGGCCAAAACCCTGGTCGTCGGCTACCCGAAGGACCCGCTGCACCGCGACTCCGAGGTACAGCGCCTGCTCGGCGAACTGCCCGACAGCCGATATCTGCGCTTGCGCTCCATGTACCAGCTGCACACAGACCCGGACTCGCTACTCGACCCGGTGGTCGAGTTCCTCGACGAGTGCTGGTCCACCCCCGAGCCACGCTGACCCACCAGATAGGACGTCATGAAAACCCGCATCGAAACCATCGTCGACACCGACAACGGTGTGCAGATCAGCCACGTCCGCCTGGATTCGCCACTGCCGCCGGGGTTCCCGGAATGCCCGGCCGGTCTGGGTGAACTCGGGTATCTGCGGTATCGGCTCGTCGCGGGGCCCTCGATGGAGGACGCCGACGCCATTCTCGTCATGCAGCCCGGCACGTGGGCCGGTGCGCAATCCATGGATCGACTGGCACGCAATGTGGTTCGCCGGGCCGCGGCGCACGGCCGATCCATCGAATGGTGGTCGCTGTCGCGACGCAGTGAGGGTGCGACCGACCGCGCGGGCATCCACGCCGCCTATGCGGCAGGCGATCCAACCGTGGCCATCGACTACTACTTCGGCCGCAAATCCTTGAACGGCAAGGTCTTCGAAGGCTTCCGCCGCGGTGACGACCTGCGATTCCTCGCCGAGCTCGGCCTCCAGCAGGTGGTGTTGGACCAGCACGAGGTCCTGACCCGCGAACTCCCCGACCCTGACCTACGGCGCGCCAAGGTCTTCTGCGGCGGACACTCCCTCGGCGGCCTGCTGGCCGGAGCCTACGCGGCCTGGGACCTCGACGGCCGTCCCGGCCACGACCAGTGCGCGGGCCTGATCGCCATCGATACGCTGGTCTCCCCCGACCCGCTCGGCCTCGGCGAACGACGCTGGGGCAATACCGCATCCAAGGCGGCCGACCGCCTGCACTCCGCAATCCTGAGCGGCCTACGCCGAGGCGCGATCCCTCGGGCGACACCCCTCGGCGCCACCACCATGGCCCAGTTCGCAACCCTCGTCCACATTCTCGGCCTCGCCGCCGCCTGCCACGGCGACACCGAAACCGATGTACACCTACGCCTCCCGCGCACCCCCGGCTGGGAGTTGTTCCTCCGTCTCCCGGGCGCGCGCCGTTACCGCGATCTACTCCGCACGGACACCAGCATCCGCGCCCTCGACCTCACCGGTGAGGCACTGCTCGGACTGATCGCCGGACAGCCGTTCGATGTCCTTCTCGCGGACCTGGGCACCCTCGATGGCCCCACCCTCCCCCGCACCACCTTCCCGGTACCGCCCGCCGCGCACCGGCTCCCCGGCCTGGGACGCACCCTCCGAGCGCTATTCGGTTCCCCCACTTCGTCCCCCACCGACCCCACCGCCCGCTACCGCTGGAAGCCGGGCGGCAGCGGCGACCTCCCCGCCATCGCCCACCAACTGGCCACCGGCCCGCTGAGCACCTTCGAAACCTATTTCCCCATGCGCATCCACTACGACCTCTGGACCGCCCTCGCAGGGGCCCGCACCGCCGACCTCGCGGACTACCGCCACGCCGAAACAGCTTCCACCCTCCCCACCCTCCACGCCCTCTCCGACCCCGCCCGCTTCGTCCCAGAAGCACTGCGCCTCACCGGATTAACCCCGCCCTCCGCGTCCTACGCCCCGGGCTACGGCCACCTCGACATGGTGACCGCCACCGACCACCCCACCGAACCGGTAACCACCGCCTTCACCAACTTCCTGCTCGAGCACGTGCCAACCAGAGAGGCGTCCCTACTCGGAAACCCAGAATCCGCCTGACCACTGCCGCTCGGGAGCGGCCCGGACCTCACCGCCGTGCTCACGGCATGTGCTCCCGCACCCCGTTCGACAGCAGCTCAGTTCTCGAACGCCAGCAGGTATCGCGTCGGCCCGCCGTACCAGGCCCCCTCCTCGAACCGGATGCCGAAGCTGTTCAGCGCCATGCACAACATCTCGTAATTGGCTGCGAGCAGACATAATTCAGCGATCTGGCCGTCATCGAAGAAGGTTCGCAGCTCGGTCAATGCCGGTTCACGAATGGCACGATGCTCATGCAGGTCGTCGACGGCGCGCAGGATCGCGGCATCCTCACTGCCCCAGCCGGGCGCCCCCGGACCAGCGGCCACGCGGTTGATGGTCGCCTCCGACAAACCCATCACGCGGCCGCCGAAACCGTGGTGGCCCCAGTGGTATTCGGAGCCGACATTCCAAGTCGCGCGCAGGGTGACCAGCTCACCATTGCGGCGGCCCATGCGCAGCGGGCCGAGGCGCACCAGCAGCGGGGCCACGCTCCAAAACATGCGTGGACTGCGCGCGAACATTTCGGGACCGTCGATCCGGCCGCAGCCCATCAGCGCGCCGACACCGCGCGAGAACGCCCAGGCTCGCACACCGATCTCGCGGAACTCCGGGCGCGGAAGGCGCGGTTGCTCGGGCAGCAGCCATCCGGGTTCGGCGGGCGTGCGACCGGTCCGCAGCGGTGTTTCGACCGCGGCCTGCGCCGGGTTCGTCAGGGTGTTCTCCACGATCGCTATGAGATCGATCAACCCGACCAGGAAGCACAGTTCAACTCGCTGCGCGGGATCGAGATCCAGTGCGTCCCAACTATTGTCGGACAGGTAGCGGTCACGGTAGAGCTCCTCCACCGCCCGCGCCAGCGTCGGCGAGAGCGAATGGTCGGTGCGATACGCATCCACCAGCACCGCACAGCCCGCCAACTCGGCGGCGCGGTGCGCAATGGCGGTGCAGTCGGCGGGGTCCAGCCGCACGAAGCGCACCCGCCGCAGCAGCACCCCGAATCCATTGCCGAAACCCGCCCCCCGTGCCATCGACGCGCCGATGGTCCAGTCTCTGCCCTTCACCATGAGCCGGAACGTACCCAGTACCGCGCGCTTGCAACCACGGCGCGACGCCGAGTTGGCCGTGTATGTCAATGGCACGGCTGCCAATGCCACACGGACCGATCAACCGTGGATTTAGCGTCGAAATCGGACGAGTCACGGGAGAGCAATGACGCACAAGTATTCGGGCCGGGCCATCGCTGCCGCCGCGACCCTCTTCGCGCTATCGGCAGCGCCGATGCTGCCTGCCGCGCAGGCCGAGGAGCCCGGACGCACCGAGACACCCGTGGAGGTACGCGGGGATATCCAGGTCAGCGAGGTCACCTGGGAAGCGCCGCTGCCCGCGGGGTCGGCCGCGCATTCCTCGGCCTGCGACACGCTCTCGTTCCTGCGCTACCGCTTCCTGGACGGACCCGCCGACGCCAATGACGCGGACGCGATCGTCAGTGCACAGTCCGGCAATATCGGCGGACCCAGTTCGCTGGGCACGCTCGCCGTTTCGACGCTGCACAAGCTGCGGGAGGCGGGCAAGACGGCCGAGTACTGGTCCATGGCGCGGCGGCCGCTGTGCATGGAGGACCGGACCGGCATGATCGCCGCTGTCCGCGAGCAGGACTACCGCGTCGCGCTCGATTACTACTTCGGTGGCAAACCCGCCGACGGGCGGACCTTCACCGGCTGGGCGGACAATACGCAGCAGCGCTGGCTGGCCGACTACGGGCTGCAGCAGACCATCGATGACTGGCATTTCATCAATAGCCACGAGCTGCCTTCGACGGCCGACCGCAAGGCGAAGATGTTCCTCTCCGGGCATTCCCTGGGCGGGCCGCTGTCCAGTGATTACGGGCAGTGGGACTTCGCCGATGGGCCCGGGTTCGCACAGATCGCGGGCGTGATCGGCGTGGACGGGCCGATCCGGTCGGATCCGTTCCTGGTCAAATCGCTGGGGTTGCAGCCGCTGGCGGATCTCTATTCGATGGTCGGCCAGCCGGTGGCGAACGCGGCACTGGAGGCCGGTATCGCGCCGGAGTCCACTCAAATGGGCATCGTCAACAGCGGTGACCTGTTCAACCTCATCAATATCGCGGCCATCGGCGCGCGCTTCCAGCCGGATGCGGAAAGCGTTATTCCCCAGTCCATTCCACACACCCCCTTCTGGGACATCATCCTGGCCACGCTCTTTCCCAACGCCCCCGACTTCCGCACCTGGCGACTCACCAATGCCGCCGTCCTCGGCGCACTCATCAGCAAGAACTCCATGCCCTCGGTAGGCCTGCAAGCCAGCTTCGGCGTCTTCGACGGCCCGGTCGTCGAAAAGCGCGTGATCATCCCGCCCGAGATCACCCAAATCCCGGTCATCGGAGGGATTTTCGCGGTCGCCTCCGCACACCGCCTCATGCGCCCCGCCGACCCCACCGGCCGCCTCAACGGCTGGCTCAACTACAACCAACTCGACCGAGCCCAAGACGGCGGAGCCCCCTTCACCACCCCCGAAGAACAAGTCTCCGACATCACCGACATAGCCCGCGACGTAGGCCAAGGCCCCCTCGGCTACACCACCTCGTACGACTCGATCCGCCAACTGGCCGACATGACCTGGGCCGCAACCGGTTACCGCGGCGGCGACCTAGCCAACCTCCGCCACCCCGACTACCTCACCCACATCCCCAACACGGTCATAATCGGCGACATCTGGCGCCCCTACCAACAACTCGGCCCATCCCTAGGCCTCCCCGGCATCCAATTCGGCCAACCCGCCTCAGCCATCTACGCCCCCCACTACAGCCACCTCGACGTCATCGCAGCCGCCGAACACCAAAACAACGGCCAACCAGAACAAGTCAGCCGCACCTCCGCAGACTTGATCCTCAACACAATCAACTGAATCCCGCAGCCCCAGACCGCCAGCCACCTGGACCAGATCGTCTGCCGGGCTACCCTTTTCACCGCGGGGGGACATGAGCCGGGGTTTTGTCCGTTTAGACCAGCCTCATGTCCCTCCTGAACGTGTTCCGGCATCGGCGAAATCAGATACTAGTTGGCGAATGGAAACTAGTTGATTATGCTGCGGGTGTGAGCGACGAATTGACACCACAGGACGCGTTGGACATCGCCTCGGCCTCCACCCGTCGAGCCCGCAGCGCGCAGGCCGGACGGGGCTGGGTGCCACCGGTAGCAGCGCTGCTGTGCTTCGGCACCTTCTTCCTGTTCGGCGACATGATCGACATGCTCGTAGACCGGACAATCACCGTTCGCGGGGTTGCCGGAATCGTGGTGGGGGTCGCATTCGGATTCTTCATGCCGTGGGTGATACGAGCATGGAGGAATGGCGGTGTCGTTCCCCGGTCGCTGGCCGACGAACCCCTGCAGCGTTGGAAGCGAACTGCCTTGGGGCTGACGCCGTTCGTCGCCTTTGCCCTTCTCAGTGACAGTGCGTTTGCCTTGGTCATGGGCGTATGGGTGTGGATCCAATTGGCACGACCGCGGATCGCGTTATGGCGGAACTGAGTACCGTGCTGGCCTCGCTGCCACGCCTGAAAGTGGTCGCGTTTCTGGACGGATGCCGCGAGGCGGAGTTCGGCACGATCACCGACCTGTGTGAGATGAACAAATCCACGCTGTCAAAGGCGATGACCGTGCTCGAGGCCGCCGAATACATCACGATCACAAAGGGATACGTCGGCCGCAGACCGAAAACATGGCTCGCCTTGACCGACGGCGGCCGCACGGCGTACCACGAACACTTGAACGCCCTTACCGCGCTCGCACAGCAGGCACGAAAAGCCGCGGGCGAGGCAGACCCACCCTCTCGCCGATCCTGATCTCCGCCCAGGCTTTCGCGTCGGGGCGAATCATTCTGTTGGGTAAGGGGTTCGGAGTAAGATCAGGACTCAGCGTGGCCATCGCAGGTTCGGGTCCGCACGGGAGGCTCGACGGTGGTCAACCGGATCGAGGGGTGCGACGATGTCTGTTTTGCGTGCTAACGCAGGCTTGGCCATAGTGCCCGCGCTCCTGTTGACGTTCGGGTCCAGCACCGCTATCGCTGCGGCGCAACCTCCCGATTCGCCCGCGGCCGGTCGTTTCGAGCCGATCGAATCGCCTGCTGTGACACCGGTTTCCAACTCTTTGCGGATCGGTTCCGACACCGTCCAGCTGCCCGAGGGCGTCGATGCCCGCACCGCCGCCACCGTGATCGGCGGAGTCATCGGTGCCGCCGTCGGCAAGGTCGTCGTCTTCCCACTGGAAATCGTGGGATGTGGGGTGGGTGCGGCGGTTGGGGCAATCGCCGGTGGTGTCATCGGCGGTCTTCCGACCGTGGGTGCGGGCGTTCCGGTAGGTGCAGCGGTCGGTGGGCTGGCGGGCTGTCTGATCGGCGGTGTGGCAGTGGCCATCCCGGTGGATGTGATCGGCCTCGTCGGCGGCGCGGTCATCGGCGGAATCGCCGGGGGCGCGCTGGGCTCAGGCGACGATGCATCCCTCCCCATCGTGAACACCCAAGCGCCCCAGTCCGATCCGCTGGCATCCCAGCCCGTTGCAGCGGCCGCCGACGCCTTCGCCTCGATTACCCCCGACACCAACCGGGCCGTCACCTCACTACGCACCGCGATCGCCGAGCTGCCCCCACTCGCCCCCGACACCCTCGGTCCGCTCACTCAGCCCGTCAACGACCTGCTCGGAGCGGTCCAGGCAGCATTCTGACCAGCCGCGGTCACTGTCGGTGGTTACCGCGGTTGCTGTTCCGCGATGACCGCCCAGTCGTCTGCCCCGCGACCGTCGGCGATCGCCTGATCGAAGACCGTCCGCAGCAGCTGACCGATCGGGAGCGGAATGTCGTGGTCGGTGGCCGCGTCGAGCGCGAGGTTCAGGTCCTTGCGGCCCAGGACTGTGGTGAATCCGGCTGGCTGGTAGCGCCGTTCGGCGATCATCGAGCCGTAGCCGGTGTAGACGGGCCCTGGGAAGAGTGTCGAGGTCAGCAGTTCGACGAACTGCACCGAGTCGACGCCGCTGCCCTCCGCGAGGCTGACGGCCTCGCCCAGTGACTGGATTGCGCAGGCGATCAGATAGTTGCCGAGGATCTTCACGATGTTGGCTTGTTCCGGACGGTCGCCGAGTCGCCATGTGCGCGAGCCGATCACGTCGAAGAACGGCTGCACGCGGTCGATCAGCGCGTTCTCACCAGCCGCGAGGATGTTGAGCGCTCCGGCTTCGGCGACCGGAACACGGCCGAAGACCGGTGCCGCGATGTACCCGACACCGGCCTCGGCATGCGCTGCGCCGACCCGGCGAGCCAGCTCGGGACTCACCGTGGCGAGGTTGACGTGAATGGTTCCGGCGGGGGTCTGGGCGAGGACACCGGAATCGATGAACGTCTCGGTGACGGCCTGGTCATCGGACAAGACCGAGAAGACCACTGGCGAGTGCATGGCCGCCGCGACCGAGTCGGCACGACGGGCACCCGCCGCAACGAGTTGCTCCGCAGGTGCGTCGGAGCGATTCCACACCACGACATCGTGGCCGGCCTTCACAAGGTTGTGTGCGATGGGCCTCCCCATTGCTCCCAGACCGATGACTGCAATGCTGCTCATGGGGACCACACCCTTTCCTTGAACCGTCTAAGACGGTTCAATAGTGCCATGGAAATGACCGAGGACGTACGGCGCGTATTCCGGATGGACAACGAGGTTTTGGCGTTCCGGTTCACCGCCACCCTCAGCGATAGAGCCGCCACGGTGCCGAGAGAGCGGCTGACAAGCTCCACGCGACTGAAGATCTGGCTGCACGCCACAGGACTCGAAGTCACCGACGTGTCGTCGGCCGACCTGGCGGACGCCGTGGCACTGCGTGAGGCCATCTACCACACCGGGTCGGCGATCGCCGCAGGTGAACCGCCAGATTCGAAGGATGTCCGCACTCTCAACACGGTCGCTGCCGCCGGGCACGCGAAAGCGGCGCTGAACCACGAACGCGCGGAATGGCACCTGACGGACGCGACCCCCGTCGGTGACGCCCTCGGCGTCCTGGCCACGGACGCCATCCGCATCCTCGGCGGCCCCGATCGCGGCCGCATCAAGAACTGCGAGGGCCCCGAATGCGCGGGGCTCTACCTCGACACGAGCCGCGGAGCCAACCGCCGTTGGTGTTCCATGAACACCTGCGGCAACAAGGCCAAGAAGTCACGGCTCTCCGTGAACTGAGCCTGCATGGGGCTACCTGTTTGGTTGGCCTGCGGTGGGTGGGGTGTTCAGGAGGAACTCCGTCAGAGCGGACACCGTGCATTCGGGCGTGCCGGAGTTCGTTTCCTGGGCTGGGCTCAGAACGTCGGTGTGGGTGTATCCGGGGCACCAGACGATGTCACTGCTCGGCGTGGAGGGGCGGGCTACGTCGGCGATTTCGAGTTGGTAGCGGACGTTGCTGTCGGTGCCGAGGATCCAGACGGCCGGTTTGGCTTGGGCTGCTTGTTCATAGCGGATGGGGGCCAGATCGCCTGTGCGGGTACCGGTCAGGGCCAGAGCGGTGTCGGTGAGGAATTTGATGGCGTAACCCTGTTCGATCGCACCGTAGGCGTACGGGCTGGCGAGTTGGCGAGCCCATTCACGGATGTCGACGATTTCCTTGTCGGGAGTGGTGTAGGGCAATCCCGCGACGTCGTTGTAGTTGCGCCAGGTGTAGAGGTAATTGTGGTCGGTGGGGCCCACTCGCTCATTGACGCCGAAGAAGGAGACCAGGGGGCGGATGGGGGCGATCTGGGCCAGCCAGTCGGGCGTCGGGTGATCCTTATGTGCCACGGGGCCTTCCAGCCCACCTACACCGGATTGGAGCAGGCCGAGCGGACTGGTGTTGTTGTCCACCAAGACGCCGAAGAGGGCCTCATTGGTGAAACGGTAACTCCAGAGCTGGTTTTGGCCGCTCACGAAGTCGAGGGTGGTATTGGAGAAATTGCGCAGGATCAGTTCGATGGCGGGGTCCCGGGGGACCAGCTTCAGGACGTCTGATTCTTCGTTCGGATGCTGGTGGGCTGCTTGGGCAGCAATGGCGACAAGGGTGGCGAATTCGGCTGCGCCACCGAAGGGTCCGAGATTCAGAGAGCTCGGGGTGATGCCGGAGGTCACGACGGGATCGAGAATCGCCTGCTGCACTCCGCCCGCCGCCTCCAGGACGGCCGAAAGCACCGGATCGGCGGAAATGTTCGCCACATCGGACTTGTCGACCGTATCCAGGCCCACGAAAGCCTTGCACTGGTCGAGTCCGCGGCCGCCGGAACCGAAGTCCCAGGCCGCGAAGTCGCCCACGGCCAGGCCGCCGTGCGAATGTCCGCCGCAGTACACATTATTGGCGCGGAAGGCCGGATCGGGGAGTTCACGGGTGAGCAGGTCGTACTGGTCCCGCACGTTCTCGGGCAGGCCCCACTGCTTCAGGAAGTTCAGCTGGAAATAGCTGGGCCAGCCCGCGAATCGGCGGCCGTTGATTTCCGCGCCGTTGTAGTAGTAGTCGATGGCCTTGTGGTAATCGCCTGTGCGCGAGCCTTCTTGGATGCCGGTCATATCGGCGACGCAGGAGGGGCGGCGGTCGTAGGACCACCATTCGGCGGTGGTGCCACGCTCACGCAGCGCGCGAAGTTCGGCCCGGGCCACACCGTCCATGGAGACCGCGCCCGCGAAGGCGCCGGGCTGCATGACGAAGACCTTGTCCGCCTTCTGAGCGTCGGTCGGGCCGTCAGCGAATCGGTAACGGAGATACGTGATTTCGTCGCAGGCGGCCGGTCGCGGACCCATGGACGCAGGCAGCGGGTCATAGAGATGCACCTCGCTGACCACCAGCCCATTGTCCTGTTCGAGCACGACCTCGGTGCGATCGGGCGTCTCCGGTTCCGCGATGGCAGGCTGCTCGGTGAGCGCCAACGGCATTGCGACCGTCACTGCGGCCAATGCCGCCAGAATTCCTCGCTGCACCTGCGCAGCCTCCTCAACGTCTGGGACGGTTATGTCGTCCAATTGACGGTAAGGCGTCCGGAGACGCACCTTTCGCCAAGGAATTGATGTTTGCTGTCAGGCCTGCTGCTCGGCGGCCAGGGCGGCCTCCGGTACGTGCGCCATGGCCGCCTCGGCCATCGCGCAGATGGTCAGACTCGGATTGACGCCGACATTGGCGGGCACCGCCGAGCCATCGCACACCATCAGGTTGGCGTAGCCGAAAACGCGGTGGTACCGGTCGATTACGCCGTGTTCGCGGTCCCGGCCAATGACCGCGCCGCCCAGGAAATGCGCGGTCATGGGCGCGGATCCGAGAGTCTCGCCGATCGAGGCGAGCGGACGGCCGCCCATCCGCCGCGCGGCCAGCCCGGCCACCCTGCGCGCGAGCTCCACGGCCGACTCCCCCGTGGGCTCCGTACCTGTCGACTCGGTCTGCAAACCTCCCGGCCCGAATCCCCGCCGCAGCCGCAAGGCCATATCCGTGCCGCGCATGACAGTGAAAATCACTGTGCGACGGGACCATCGGCGGCGGCGCAACAGCCCGAACAGGTAACCCGGATAGCTCGACAGGAATTGCACCCACCGCCCGATAGCCGAATTCGCGGTGGTGGCGGGACCATAGAAGAGCGACAGCATGCCGCCGCCGTCACCGTAGGTGTTATTGGTGAAGTGCGTGTGCTCATCGACGAAGATGCTCGAGGTAATGGCGACGTCACTGCGATAGTCCGCGTCGGGCGTCATGGTAGAGGCGGCGGGAATGGATTCGTCATTGGTGCGCACCACTTCTCCGAGCCGATCGGAGAGACCGGCCAGCGAGCCCGTGCGCTTACAGGATGCCAGCAATTCGTTCGTGCCCAGCGCCCCGGCAGCCACCACAACACCGCGCGCCGTGAATTCTCTTGTCCTGCGCCGCACAGTGCCGGGCCGACGAGCCAGTAGCCGATACCCGCCTTCACCGGCATCCCCACCCAATGGCTGGATATCGACAACCTTCAGCTCCGGAAGTATTTCCGCCCCAGCCTTTTCCGCCATCCACAAATAGTTCTTGGGCAAACTGTTCTTGGCCCCGTATCGGCACCCGAGCATGCATTGCCCACAGCGCACGCACCCGGTACGCGCAGGTCCGACCCCATCGAAATACGGGTCCGGCACCGTCTTCCCGGCCTCGCCGAAATACACGGCAACCGGTGTGCGCCGAAACCCTTCCCGCACTTCGAGATCGGCAGCCAGCCCCCGCATGAGCGAATCCACCGGCCGCGACCCCTGATACGGTTCGACACCGAACATCCGGTGCGCCGTATCGAAGTGCGGCGCCAATTCCGTTCGCCAGTCCGCCAATTCGCCCCACTGCGGATGCCGGTAGAAATCATCGCTCTGCGGCTGATACATGGTGTTCGCATAGACGAGACTGCCCCCACCCACACCTACACCCGCGATCACCATGGCGTGCTTATACGGTGCCAGCCGCAGAATTCCGCGCAACCCGAGCGACGGCAGCCACAGAAATCTGCCCAACTGCGTAGCCTTTTCGGCGAAATCGGCGTCGGCGAATCGGCGGCCCTGTTCGAGCACGCCGACTCGATAGCCTTTCTCCGACAACCGAAGCGCCGACACACTGGCTCCGAACCCGCTGCCGACCACGAGCCAATCGAAGTCGAACTGCTCGAACCCGGGTTGGGAATTGTCCACGTCGCATCCTCCACGCTGCCATTTCCCGGCACGTTATCCGGACTTCCGGACACGCGACCAGCGCAGTCGAGGACTCGCGATTGATATTTTCAGTCTGATCGGGTCGCGATGGAGTGAGACTCTAGATCGCCTGGCAGACGCTGCCGGCATTGATGCCGGTGCCGACTGTGAGCATGACGCTCTTGGAGTCGTTGCTCTGCGTGATCAGGATCTCGTGGGTGCCGACCGTGGTCGGAGTCCACCGCGCCACCTGCGTGGTTTGGCCGCCCGGCGTGACGGCGAACCGGATACCGTTGTCGAAGAAATTCATGCCCTCGGGATCAGAGCCGTTGGCGACGACGCTGTAGGTGCAACCGGTGCCGTAACCGGTGCCGATGACGCCGCTGGCGATCACGACCTGGATGCCGATGTCGGCGGACGCGGCGGGGGCGTTCCAGGCCACGCCGACGGCGGCCAGCGCGATCGTGACCGACACAGAGCTACGCAGATTTCGCATCAAGTACCGACTCCTCTGGATTTGGTGACTGAACGCGAGTCATGCTGCCAGGCAATGGCCTGGGGCTGTATCGGGCAGATGCCCTATACAGCCCCGCGCGCACCGTCCGACGCCTACTCCGGATCGGGCGGCCATGGCCGCGACGACCCGTTCTACCGTGGCCCGAATGGTCGACGCTCCCGCCACGACACCGGTCGGCGGTTCCATGCCCGTCGATATGGCCGCCACCATAGATTATGTCGACGGCAGCTCGGAATGGCTCTCGTCCTGCCCTATGTGATGCAAGGCGCGGCACGCGGTTTCGACCTCGACCTGACCCCGTACCTGTCCGACTATGGCTTCGCCAACGTCCCCCTCGAGAGCGGCTGCTAGCGTCAGACCAATTCGGGCACTCTGGCAGGCACCCGGCCGCCACGGGTGCGGTATTCCTGTGGCGGGCAACCCTTCCATCGCCGGAAGGCCCGAATGAACGAGGCCGCCTCGGCATAGCCCAATCGCGCCGCCACCTGCTCGGTGGTCATATCGGTGTGATTGAGCAGCTCCTCGGAGAGCATCTGCCGCACCTCGTCCAGCAGCGCCCGGAACGAGGTGCCCTCCTCATTGAGCCGCCGCGACAGCGTGCGCGGACTCATGAACAGCTCGGAAGCCACCGCCGCCTGATCCGGGATCTCCCCCGGATTGCGCACCAGCAGATCTCGCACCGCCCCCGCGACCCCCGTGCGCGCCTGCCGCTTGGCCAGCAGATCACGGCACAACTGCTCGCACGTGCTGCGCGCCCACTCATTGGCCTGCGGCAGTGGAATATCCAGATACGCCGCATCGAACACCGCCTCATTGGCGGGCGCACCGAAAACCGGCTCGAGCCCGAACACCTCGCGATACCGGGTGGTGTCCGCGGGCGCGGGATGCTGGAAGGTAACGCGATTCATGGGCACACCGGCCGAGAACAGCTCCCGCCCGAGCATCTGAATGCCGGTGATGACCCGCTCAGCCAGGAACGGCCGCACATCCTCGGGCACCTCGTGATCGTCGAACCGCAGGCGCGCCTCGCCGCCGACTTCCTCGAAGCTGAGCTGCCCGAAGGCGAAGGCCAATTCGACGTAGCGCAAGGCCACTTCGACGGAATCCCGCAACGTGCGACTACTCAGCAACGCCAGACCCCACGGCCCGTACAGCGAGATGTGATACCGGCTGCCCGCTTCCACCCCGAGCCCGGGTTCGTCACCGAACCGGGCGAGCAGATTGCGCACCACCGTGAGTTCCTGCCGCGCGGTGACCTCGGTATTCGGATCGATCACCGACTCCGGGGGCAGACTCGTGCCGGTGAGGCAGGCCGCGACGGACATCCCTCGTTCCTCCGCGAGCTGCGTCATGACGTGAACGCTGGAGGTATTCCTCAAAAAATCCCAGTCGAACATAACCAGTTACCCGTTGCCCTCATCGACTACCCAACCAACTGTCTTGTCCCGTCGGGTTGGCGAAATATATCAACTTCCGACCGTCCGGTGTGGCCCAACTTACACATTTGGGTGTTCCGGATCGTAACGGACAAACGTGAGAGCTTGATCTCTTCCGCCGGACCATATGCCGAATCCGCCGAGTAGCCGCCGGTCAGGCCAACTTTTCTGGCAGCCTGCATAGTCTGAGACAGCTGCATCGAGGCAGTTCCACAAGGGGAGGTCCGGGTAGATGGAACGCACGGAAGACGTGCTGGAGATCGCCGACGGCATCCGGCTGAGCAGAGTGGTTCATCAGGTCCCCCTGCCCGCCGGGTTCCCCGGCCACCCCGCAGAGTGCGACGAATTGCAGCATCTGCGGGTCAAGCACGCCGACAGCCCGGACGATCCGGCGCAGGCCGATGCGGTGATCGTGCTGCTGCCCGGCGCGATCGCCGGGGCACGCTCACTACAACCGCTGGGCCGCAATACGATTCGCACTCTGCGCGACGCCGGAATCACCGCCGAGGTGTGGGTGCTCGACCGGCGCGCCAATGGCGTCGAGGACCACTCCGCCATCGAGGTGGCCATGGCCGAGGGCGACTATCACCTGGCCTTCGACTACTACTACCGCGGGAAGCGGGTCGGCGGACGCGTCTTCGAAGGCTTCCGATCCGATCGCGAACTCGGATTCCTGAGCGAATTCGGGATGGCTCGCACCGTCGAGGATGCGCACGCCGTGCTAATCTGGGAACTCCCGGACCCGGATGTGCGGGCGCAGAAGGTGTTCCTCGGCGGGCACTCACTCGGCGGCATCCAAGCCGGGACCTATGCCGCATGGGATTTCGACGGGCGGCCGGGGCACGAGCAGATCGCCGGACTGGTCGCACTCGACACCGTCACGCATCTGGATCCGCTGCGACTGAGCGAACGCCCGGCGGCAGTGCGCAAACCGGTCGGCGCGCTCGCCCGAGGACTGGAACGAATTCCGGTCGCCATGCGGCGCGGCCTGGCCCCGCGCAGCACCGCAGTCATGAAGGGCGGCTGGGGCAATGCCGAAGTATTCGCCCTCGTCGCGGCAACCGCCGTGGCGGCCACGCTCGCGCCCGACGCGGAATCCGACATTCTGCGGCTACTACCCGACCACGGCACGCCGCGCATCGCCCTGCGCGGGTCCACCGCCCGCACCTGGCGTGAATTCCTCACCGGCACACCGAGTTACCGGGATTTGCGGCTCACCAATCTGGCGACCCTCGGACTGATGTCCGGCGCACACACCTCCATCAATTTCGCGATCCTGTCGATGAGCTGCGGCACCCTCGACAGCGCCGCGGTCGCGCCGCGCACCTTCCCGATGTCCTTCGAAGCGGGGCAGCGACCGGGCATCCGGCCGCTCTACAAGGCGGCCTGCGGCACCGCGCCGCGCTACAGCCCGACCTCCTTCGACGAGCTGTATCACTGGCGCGACTACGACCGCTGCGGCACACCCGATGCGCCGAAGCAGCCGACCCGCACCGGAATTCCGGCCGCCACCACCGGCAGTGAAGTGGTGAGCATTGTCGAGCTCGCGAAGATTCTCGCGGGCGGGCGGCTCAATGTGTTCGAGGACTATTTCCCGACTCGACAGAGCATCGACGCGGTGGCCGTTCTGGGCGGCTGCCGGACTCGATCGCTCGCCCCGGTCCGGTATGAGGCCGGTGCCGCGCGGCTCCCGTATATCAATCTAATGGGCGAATCCAGCTTCACGAATGTGATCAACGGCTGGGGCGTATATCCGGAGAACACGCACTGGTTCCCCGGATATTTGCACTGCGATGTGGCTGCGGGCGCACATCCCCGGGTGGACGGCTCACCTGAGCCGATCGCGGCGAAGCTCGCGGAGTTCGTGCGCACGACGCTGGCCACGCTGCCACTGGCGTCTTGAGTCGCCCACCGGCCGAATACAGAACCGCGTAGCCGGATTTCGGAAATGTTGCCGAAATTGTGGTGAGACAGCCGGTTTCAAGATCAACCAGCTAATTCGTCACGTAACGGAATCTTCGCTATGCCGATGGCTCTACACATGAACGCTCCCGCAGTTTTGCTCGTATCGATTATGGCGGCGGGAGCATTCGGCACCGGCGTATGGCTCGGAGTTCGCTCGGTGGCCGAGAAGGAAGTCGAGCGGCGCGTCTCCCGTGAGTCGCTGCGGCGTCTCTGGCCGGAAATATCACTGCACCGACGGCCGGCCTCCTGGTCGCATCACACCCCGCCTCGGTAACGTGCGCTGCATGAGCAGCAATACGACTCGCACCGTGGTGGTCACCGGCGCTTCGTCGGGCATCGGCAGGGCGACCGCCGCGGCCTTCGCGGCGCGCGGGCACAAGGTGATCGGGACCAGCCGCAATCCGGACAAGATCGCCGAGGCCGATCGCGCGCCCGGGGTCGAGTACCGGGCCCTGGACCTGACCGACAGCGCCTCCATCACGCGCTTCACCGAAGGACTCGGGGCGGTCGACCTGCTGATCAACAATGCGGGCGAGAGCCAGGCCGGACCACTCGCCGAACTGCCGACCGACGCCATCGAAAGGCTGTTCCAGCTCAACGTTTTCGGCGCGGTGACACTCACCCAGGCGGTAGTACCGGGCATGCGGGAACGCGGCTATGGCCGGGTCGTGATGGTGGGATCCATGCTTGCCAGCTTCCCCATGCCGTACCGGTCCTCATACGCGGCGGCGAAGGCGGCGCTACGCGGCTTCGCGACCGCGGCCCGCTTCGAGGAGTCGCCGTTCGGGGTGTGGATCACCACGGTGGAGCCCGGCCAGGTCGACACCGGCCTGAGCGAGCGGCGCACCAAGTACTTGAACGAAGGTTCTCCGCACACAACGGATTTCACGAAGTTCATGGCGACCCTGGACGCGAAGATGGGCCGGGGCGTCACCCCGGAGAAGGTCGCGAGCACGATTGTCGCTGCGGCGGAGGCGGATCGACCCGGACCGCTGTACGCGGTCGGCAGCAACGCGCCGCTCATGTTCATAGTGCGCCGCATCCTGCCGCGCACCGTCATGGAACGGCTCATCGCCAAGTCTCAGGGACTCGCGCGGTAACCGTTCAGGATTCGGCGAAGAACAGTGGTCCGATGAGCGCCAGAACACGCTCGGCGTCGTAGTGTTCCGGATCGTCGAGGACGAGCCGGGACATGGTCTGGATCATGCCCTGAAGGACCTGAACCAGCACGTCGAGGTCGATGCCCTCCGCCTCCTCGGGGCTACTGGCCAGCCAGTCGGCAAACAAGTGCCGCAAGGGAGTTCGCAGTTCATTGCGAGCCTTCTCGACCCGCTCGCGCAGCATCGGCGGAACCCCGTCGATGGGGAAATACACCAGCCGCCAGGTGGAAGGCTGAGCCCGCACCTCGGCGAGGAAGTGCCCGAGTGCGGCCGAAACAACCTCTGCCGCAGTGCCTTCCGGGGGTGCGGCAGACATCGAGCGCTCGACCGCGTCATGCATGCGCGCGGTCTCGCGTTCGATGAGCTCCTGCAGTACCTCGTCGCGGCTGCCGAAGGAGTCGTAGACCACCGGGCGGGTGACCCCGCTGCGTTCGGCGACCGCGGCAATGGACACGGCCGTGAAACCGCTCTCGGCGACCAAGCTCAACGCGGCATCCAGCAATTGCTCGCGACGATCGGCGGGCGAGAGCCGTTTCGCATAGCGGCGGCGCGGTTGGGTGCCACGGCTCGACGCGTTCGGCATGCTTCAGTCCTTCCCCGGCAGCGCGGAGGGCAGCCCGGAGGCGGTGATGATCCGGCGAACCATCCAGCGCAGCGTCTTCGTCACGGCCGCGCGGTCCGGGCCGTTCTCGGCCACCAGCAGCCGTGCTCCGGTTTCGCTGGCGCTGATCACGCCGTGGCTGAGTAGTTCGGAATCCAGCTCCGGCCGCTCGCCGAGGGCCGCGACCACGGTCAGCAGCAGGTGGGTGCGTTGCCGGATGGCGTCGCGACCACGCTCGATGCGTTCGCGCGCGGCGGGCGGCATGCCGTCGCCGGGCATCAGGACCAGTCGCCAGGTCTCCGGTGCGGAGAGCACCAGGTCGACGAATATGTCGACCGAATCCTCGGCCACCCGTACGGGATCGACACCAGGATCGACCTCGGGTGTCGCCTCCTCCGACATGGTCAGCACCCGAGCCTCCTCACGTTCGAGGAGAGCGTCGAACAGGTCGTCACGATCGGAGAACTCGGCATAGAGGGCAGGACGGGTGACACCGGCCGCCCGCGCGATGGCATGCATGCTCGCACCGGCGAATCCGTCCCGCACGATGAGACCCCGTGCGGCATCGAGCATGCGCTCTCGTCGCTCGGACACCTCACTCCTTCCGGATTCTCTCGATCATCGAACTGACATTCGGTGCGGCCAGTGTACGCAGAGCCGGTCAGCCTTCGGCCGAACGGACCTGTTGCGCCGCACGCAGCTCGGCCTCCCGCGCTATGCCGCGCACCAGGAATCCGATCACCAGCCGTTGGCCCGCCCGGACCAGGGCATCGGGTAGCGGGATGGGCGGCACCAGCACGTGCCGATACTCCAGCCGCGCACCGCCGCCCGGCCGCGCGTGCACGGCCACCACACCGTGGATATCACGCGAGGGCAGCCCTGACACGATCTGGTACGCGAAGTGTTCCGGTGACCGGAACTCCGTGACCTGTTCGCGGACCGCGGGAAAGGCCCGGCCCAGCACGTAGATTACGCGAATCGCGCCGACGCCGTTCGGTTCCGGAGTGCCTTCGCATTCCATATCGACCGCGCGCAGCGGCGTGATGTCGGCGTAGCCGCGATGGTCAGTGAGGATGTCGAACACCAATTCCGGCGGGGCCGCGATGTCCTTGGTGAGGGTGATGGCCGCCATGTCAGATCCCCCACAGCTGTGCGGCTTTGGCGATCGCCCAATGCCCCAGACCACTTTGCAGCGCACCGGGTTCCGGCTCCACGCCGAAGCTGCGGAACAGCATGCCGATCATGTCGTAGTGCCCGACCAGCAGGCACAGAGCGGCCAGCTTGCGCTCGGTGTAGTGGGTGCGCAGCCGCGACCAGGTGTCCTCGGACAGGCACCGATCAGTCTGAAGCTCGTCAACGGCGCTGAGCAGCAGACGCTCTCGCGCACTCCACCCGGGCGCATCCGGCCCGACCGCCACCCGCTCCACCGTCCGCACCGAAACTCCACTGATCCGAGAGAAGTGCGCGTGGTAGAACCACTCATAGCGCACCCCGGAGTTCCAGGTGAGGCGCAAGGTCGCCAGCTCGGTATCCCGGCGTGAAAGATGTGATCCGAGCACCAGTTTCAGCGCGAACGGCAAATAGTGCCGCATCATGCGCGGATCCATGCCGATGGCATCGGCGGCGGTCACCTCTCCCCCGCCATTGCCGATGCCGCCCAGGCGCGAGAGCACCCAGGTCAGCGGCCCCACATCACGAAATGTGCCCAGCGCGATGCGTTTCGGATCCGCGGATCGGAAGTGAGGTGCGGCGGCGAGCAGGTCGATGCGATCGCCGATGGCGGCCACATTGTCGGAGTCCTGCCATTCCGGCACCGGATTGGATCGCGAGGCGTCGGATTCCCCTGCGGGGCGGGCCAATACCGCGGTCAGATCCTCGTCCCGGCCGACCAGCGCGCGCAGCGGCCAGGCCTGCCACATGCCCGCTTCGGGTTGCAGCCCGAAGCTGTTGATCAGCATGGCCAGCATGGCGTAGTTACCGGTCAGCAGACACAGCGCCACCGTCTGCCGGTCGTCGAAGAATTCGCGCATGGCGGCCCAGGCGTCGTCGCCGATGAGCCGATCCGCACACAGTTCGTCCACCGCCCGCAGCACTGCGCGCTGCTTGTCCGACCATCCCGGCGCATCCGGCCCAGCCCCGACCCGCTCCACCTCCGCAACGGTCAATCCGGCCAGCTTGGAGGTGTGAACATGCTGGTACCACTCGTAATACGAGCCGCAGTTCCAGGCCGTCCGCAGTATCACCAACTCACTGTCGGCCCGCTTCAGCCGGGTCAGCGAATTCACGTAGCCGAAGTACAGCCCGAAGAACGGCAGCATGCCCGGCACCAGGCCGACAGCCTCGATCGCGTGCACCCGCCCCGACCCCGTGGCGGCTCCGGCGAGCCGCGACGCCGCCCATGCCAGTGGCCCGATTCGCCGCAGTTCCAAGCTGGTTCGCGGCTTGACCGGACCCCGCCATCCCCGGGTAGTCCGTACGTCGATTCCGTCGGTCACCGATTCCTCCTCGAGTCGATACCGGTGCAAATTTACGCTGTTGTTTTAGATCCCGCACGGTGTTAGCGTCAGCTCCGCGCCAGTGAGGCGAGTCACAGTCGGAAAAGGTCAACCGCCTGGCTTGCAGTGCCATGGGCAGCGCCGCCCGGCACTCATAGCGTTCAGAAAAGGCCTCCGCCCGTTTGCTTCCAGCGAACGCCGGACCCGGGGGATATAAGGGAGGAAGCACTACATGGAGCCAGCGTCGTCGACCCGTCAGCGGGGCGGTACGGCCACGGCCCTGCGGATCGTCCGCCAGAACTTCTCCGATATCGCGATCGGCAGCCTGCGCACCTTCGGACGGACGGTCGACCTCGGTGTCGAAACCCTCCGCGGCGCGGCCACCGATATCGTCGGACGCAAGTTCCAATGGCGCGAAATGCTGTACCAGGCCTGGTATTTGATCACCGTCACCGCATTGCCCGCCATTCTCATGGCCGTCCCCTTCGGCGTCGTCGTCTCCGTGCAGGTGGGCAATCTGATTCATCAGCTGGGCGCGGATTCGCTGCTCGGCGCGGCGGGCGGACTCGGCGTCATCCAGCAGGGTGCGCCGATCGCGACCGGGCTGCTGCTCGGCGGCGCGGGGGCGTCCGCCATCGCCTCGGATCTGGGGGCGCGCACCGTGCGCGAGGAGATCGACGCGCTGCGCACCATGGGCATCAATCCGGTTCAGCGCCTGGTGATTCCGCGCGTGGCGGCAATGATGCTGGTCGCCCCGCTGCTGAATATCCTGATCATCTTCGTAGGAATCGTGGCCGGATACTTCGTGGCCATCGGCGCACAGAATGTGACGCCGGGCAGCTACTGGGCGACCTTCGGGGCATTCACCGTGCTCGCCGATGTGTGGATCTCACTCGCCAAGGCGCTGCTGTTCGGGTTCCTGGTGGTGATCATCGCCTGCCAGCGCGGATTGGAGGCACGCGGTGGGCCGCGCGGGGTAGCAGACGGCGTGAATGCCGCGGTGGTGCTGTCGGTGGCCTCGATCATCGTGGTCAATCTGGTAATCACGCAGGTGGTCACCATGTTCCTGCCGATCCGGGTGGCGTGATGACCGCTGCGCCATACGCTCCCAAGGGCTTCAACTGGGCGGTCCGGCTGTTCCGCAAACGCGACCGCGCCATCTATCCGCTCGAGAACGCGGGCTTCATGCTGGGCTTCGCCTGGCAGGCGCTCACGGGAATTCCCCTGACGCTGCGGCGGTATCGCGGGCAGACCATGCGGGCGATCACCGATATGACCTGGGGCCGTGGCTCTTTCATTGTCGGCGGCGGCACGGTGCCGATGCTGGTGGTACTGGGGGTGGCCATAGGCGGCGGGGTCGGGATTCAGGCCTTCGCGGCGCTGGACCTGATCGGGCTGGGGTCGATCAGCGGCGTGGTGTCGGCCTTCGCGAATACCCGTGAGCTCGCACCGATTGCGGCGGCCATCGGCTTCGCGGCGCAGGCCGGGTGCCGCATGACGGCCGAGATCGGATCCATGCGCATCTCCGAGGAGATCGACGCCATCGAATCCCTTGGGCTGCGGTCGGTTCCGTTCGTGGTCACTACCCGCATCATCGCGGGAGCGGTGGCCATCGTGCCGACGTTCATCATCGCGCTCATCCTGTCGTACCTGTCCTGCTCCACCGTGGTGGTGCTGCTGCACGGCCAAGCGGGCGGCGTCTATGACCACTACTTCTTCCAATTCACCAGCGGCTACGACATTTTCGCGGCCGTCATCAAGATCCTGGTGTTCGGCGTCGCGGTGATCCTGATCCACTGCTACTACGGCTTCTTCGCCAGCGGCGGCCCCGAGGGCGTGGGCATTGCGTCGGGGCGGGCGGTGCGGGCCAGCTTCGTCGCCATTATCGGCCTGGACATGGTGATGACGCTACTGCTGTGGGGCGTCAACTCGTCGATCGAATTCCCGGGGTAGGGCGGCATGGCGAATTACTCGATGCCCGGCGTCACCATGACCCGGGTCGGCTCGCGACTTCTGGGCCTGGTCGCCTTCGGGCTGATCATCGCGCTGGGGGTGGCCTGGTACGCCTACAAGCACGTGCCGGAATCCGACCGGATGCGAATCCAATTGCGCACCGAGCAGATCGGCGAGGGCATCACGCCGGGGACCACGGTGCGCCTGGACGGCGTGGCGGTAGGAAAGATCACCGACGTCGAGTCCATCGATCAGGGGCGGCAGCTGCTCAGCCTGGATCTGGATCGCTCGCAGGCCTCCTCGCTCACCGATTCGTTCAGCGTCGATTACGCGCCCGAGAACCTGTTCGGAATCAGCGCGGTCACCCTGCGTGCCGCCGCGGGCGGTACGCCGCTGAGCGAGGGCACGGTCGTCGACCTGGCCGGGCGGGTCAATGACGTGACCATGGGAGCGCTGCTGCGCAGCCTCACCCAAACCTCCACCGAGGTGCTCACCCCCAAACTGACCGAGCTACTCACCCAATTCAACGGGGATCTACGGGCTTTCACGCCCATACTGGAGACCCTGGTGACGCTGAGCCGGGCCATCGCCGACACCCAGAAGTACCCGTCGTCATTCCTGATCGACCAGTACGGGGCGTTCTTCAATGGCCTCGGCACCTTCAGCTCGGCAAGCTTCAGGCTGTTCGACGCCATCATGAATGTCGAGGTGTTCAAGAACGACCGCGAGAAGTTCGACTCCTCCATCGACATGATCGCCAATAAGGCATTCCCGGCCATCGGAGCGATCGGCGGAGTGTCGGGCAAGCACTTCACGGAAATGACCGACATGTTCACGCCGCTGCTCACCGCGGTCGCGGCGACCGTGCCCAATCCGACTGTGTCGCAAGCGGAATTGACCGAACTGATCGAGCGCCTGAATCGGATGTTCGCCGACGGCCCCAACGGACCGGTGGTGAATGTCGCGGTCACGCTGCGCGGGGTGCCGGGGATCGCGGTGCCGCTGTTCGGGCAGCAGCTGTTCGCGGCGCTGACCGCCGGAGGGAACTGATGAAGCAGACAAGCGTGCGCGGCGTACTGCTGCGATTGGGGTTGTTCGCCGCCGTCATGATGGCCTTGCTGGCGGTGGTGGTCACGGCCATTACCCGGCCGGTGTCGGGCGACACCGAGTCGTACACAGCGGAATTCACCGACGCCAGCGGTTTGAAGACCGGCGATGACGTACGAATGTACGGAGTGCAGGTCGGCAAGGTCACCGCGATCGATCTGGCCGGGAATCGGGCCCGGGTCGAGATGACCGTGCAATCGGATCGACAGGTCTTCACCGCCAGCGTGTTCGCCATCCGCTACCAGTCATTGACCGGTCAGCGCTATGTCGATGTGCGGCAACCTGATTCGCCCGGCGACACGCTGAAGCCGGGTTCGACGATCGGCACCGATAAGACCGTGCCGTCCTTCGACATCACCCAGCTGTTCAATGGCTTGCAGCCGGTCCTGGCCGAGTTCTCCCCCGGTGCGCTCAATAAGTTCGCCGAGAGCGTGCTCGCGGTGGTGGAAGGCAATGGAGCCGGAATCGGGCCCGCCCTGGACGCTTTCGAGAAGCTGAGCCGCTACGTCACCGACCGGCAGACCGTGCTGACCACCATTGTGGGCAATCTGCAGTCGATCTCCGATCAGATCGGCGGGAAGTCGCCGTATCTGGTGACCCTGCTGAAGGGGCTCGCGGATGTGTTCACCGTCTTCCAGCAGAAGCTGGACGGCCTGATCAGCTTCGCCGATGTCGCGCCGTCGACGCTGGGACCGCTCAACAGCATTCTGGCCACGCTGGGCTTCACCGAAGCGGAGAACCCCAACCTCGATAAGGATCTGCGCCTGCTGTTCCCCGACCCGGAGCAGGCGCTCGACCTGCTCGGCAAGCTGCCCGGGCTGATCCAGTCACTGGCCAATCTGCTGCCGCCCGCCGATGTCCCGGCCGGGCAGGTCGATCTGACCTGCTCCAAGGGCAAGGCCGACGTCCCCGGGCCGTTCGCGGTTCTCATTGCAGGCCAGAGGATTTCGATATGCAACAGCTGAACCCGCCCGAGCAGAAGACCTCACTGCTGCACCGGCTGATTCCGGCGCTGGGCGACCTGCACACTCACCATGACCGGCATCAAGCCACCGCCATGCGCCGCGAACTGCGTTACGGGCTGTTCGGCGCTGCGGTGCTCGCGGCGCTGATGATCATTACCGGCGCGATCTACGTACTGCCGATCGGCAAGGCCACCTACACCGCCGAACTCACCGAAGGCCGCGCCGTAAAGGCTGGAGACGAGATCCGCATCGCCGGAATCCGAGTCGGCTCGGTGAAATCCCTCGAGCTGCTGCCGGATCGGGTCCGAATGAAGTTCACCGTCAAAGACAATGTCTTCCTCGGTGATCGCACCACGCTCGAGGTGCGCATGCTCACCGTGGTCGGCGGACACTACATCGCCGCCTTCCCCGCCGGAGACAAGGGCTTGGGCAAGACCGTGATCCCGTCCGACCGGGTTCGCCTGCCCTACAGCCTGATTCACACCCTGCAAGACGCCTCCACCCCGGTCGCCCAAGTCGACGGCGACACGCTCCGCAAGAACCTTGCCGCCCTCCAGAATTCCCTCGACGGAAGTCCGGATGCCCTGCGCCGCATGGGCAATGCGATGGAGACCTTCGTCGGCATCCTCAATCGGCAGAACACGGAGGTGTCGCGCGCCTTGACCGTCATGGACGAATACCTGGCCACGGTCGACCAGAACAAATCGCTGCTCGGCACCTTCGTACGCCAGATCGGACGCCTGGAAACCCAAGGCCTGGACAAGCAGGCCGAGATCAAGGAGGCGCTGCGGGTCGCCGCCCAGCTGTTGTCCCGCATCGCGGGGACAAATGACTCGTGGAAGACGCAGCTGCAGCCACTGGTGGACAAGCTCCTCGAAGCGCTGCCGCAGTTGAAGGATCTCGGGTCGCGGCTCGATCAGGTGGTGTCGAGCCTGACCGGGATTCGTTTGCGGTTGCAGAACGCGGTCACACCCGCCGACGGGATCAGCATCGATCAGTCCGCGGTCACCGTCGCCGCGCCCGTGGTGTGCGTGCCGGTGCCGGGCCGGGGGTGCTGAGTGCTGTTGAAACGAAGTGAACGCGTACTGGGATCACAGGGTTTCGTCACCGCCATCGGGGTGGCGCTGATCTCGATCGTCGCCGTCGTGGCGTACCTGGTGGCATTCGATCCACTGAAGAAGACCGTCGCCTACTGCGCGGTCATGCCGGACGCGGTCGGGCTCTACACCGGCAATCAGGTCACCATGCTGGGCATTCCGGTCGGCACGGTGCGGGCGGTGCGGCCACAGGGCGGCGGTGTTCGCGTCGAATTCGATATCGACGCCGCTCGCAAGCTGCACGGTGACGTCGTCGCCACCACGGTCTCCGACACGCTCGTCGCCGACCGTCAGCTCGAGGTGCTCGGCGACAGCAAGTCACAGACCGACTGGAATCCGGGCAATTGCATCACCAAGACGTTCACGCCCAAGAGCATCACCCAGACCCTGCAGGCGTTCACCGGGCTGGCCGATCAGCTCACCGGGAACGGGAATCCGGCCGACGCCACCCGGGTGAAGGACGCCGTCGCCGCCTTCCAGGCCGCCACCAGCGGCAGCGGCCAGAAGCTCAATCAGCTGATCCAGGATCTGGGCACGGCGCTGCGCCAGCCGGATGCGGCGATCGGGCATATGGGCGCGCTGATCGACTCCTTCTCCTCGATCGTGGGCAGCATCTCGATCAACTGGGACGACATCAAATCCACGCTCCTGCAGACCGGTCCGGGCATCACCCTGGTCAATGAGATCTGGGGCACCACCGTGCAGCTGCTGGACTCGCTGCTGGTGGTGTTCCCGATGCTCAATGACATCTCCCGCAAGTACGGGCGCGACATCCTCAATGGGCTCGATGAGCTCATGCCATACATGAAGCTGCTCTCCGCCAACCTCAGCACATTGCAGAAGGTGATCGACATGATTCCGGCGATCTCCGACGCCTTCCGCAATGCCATCGATCCGGAGACCGGCAAGGCGCGACTCACCTACGCCGCGCCGAAAGTTCAACTGCCGCAGGAGAACGCGGAGCAAATCTGCGCGGCGGTCAACACGGTCATGCCGGGCCGCTGCCGTACGGCTGCCAATGGGCTGGCCAATGCCGATCTCGTTCCACTGGTTCTCGGCTTGGCAGGTGCGCGGTGAGACCCTCCCACTCTTGCCGTCGCCTCCTGGCCGGTACCGCGCTGATTCTGGCAGCGGCACTGCCGATTTCCGGATGCACGCTCGATCCGGCAAAGGTTCCGGTGCCTGGAGCCTCGGTATCGGGGCCGACCTATGACATCAAGATCGAGTTCGCCAATGCGCTGAACCTGCCCGCCCAGGCCAAGGTCGTCGCCAATGGCGCGAAGATCGGCAGCCTGCGGTCGGTGACCGTGGTCGATCCGTCCACATCCGGACCCGGCCGAATCGAGGCGGTCGTGGAGATCTCCTCATCGGTCAAGCTGCCCGCGGGGACCACAGCCCAGCTGCGACAGAACACCATTCTCGGCGACATCTTTATCGGTTTAACAACACCGACAACGGGTTTCGACAATCTTATCCCCGCCGACGGAGTCATTCCGATATCGCAGACCAAACCGCCACTACAGGTGGAGGATCTGCTCGCCGGGCTGTCCACCTTCGTGGGCGGCGGTGCGCTGCATCAGGTTCAGGAGATCATCAACCAGAGCAACGCGGTGCTCCCCGATGACCGCGCGGACACCGCGCGCATCTTCGACACCATCGGCCGCGATATCCAAGACGTCAGCTCGAACCTCGATACCGTCGACCGGTTCCTCGACGCCATTCAATCGGATTTCAAAGCGGTGCTGGACAATCCGCGTGAACTGGCCGAACTGCTCAGCGCCCAAGGGTCGGTGGAGATCCCCGCCGACGCGAACTCGCTCATTCAAACCCTGGGCATCGTCGGCGGCCTCGGCCTCGTCGGTGAGGCCATCCGCTGGCTGGGCCCGTTCCTGACCGCAGGCGATGCCACCGCCAAGGCCCTGGTGCCACTGCTGTGGGGCTCCAATCCGCTCGACCTGAGCTCGCCGTCGAACCTGCACAAGCTGGTGGATCTGGTGCAGGGCAAGGTCATTCCCTTCGTGACGCAGGGACCGAAGGTGAATATCACCGGCCTCACCGTCGAGGGCGCGGCCGCGCCGATCGCGGGAGATCAGGAAGTGGACAGCGTCGCCCGGGCGCTGCGCATGATCGGAGTGGTGCGGTGAAGCCGAGTTCGCTTGTCTCGCTGGCGAGTATCGCCGTCATCCTGGTGGTCGGTGCCGGGTACCTGACCTTCGGTGTGGTCAAGGCGAATCCATTCCGCGAGACCGTCACCGCCACCCTCGCACTGCCGGAATCCGGTGGGCTCATCCCCCGCTCGAAGGTGCTGCTGTCCGGCGTCGAGGTCGGCAAGGTCACCGAGGTGACGCACGTCGGCAAGGGCGTGCAGGTGGTGTTCCGGGTCGACGGTGACTACAAGATCCCGGCGGCGAGCCCGGCCCGAATCGAAAGCCTGTCCGCGCTCGGCGAGCCATACCTGGACTTCCGGCCCGCCAATGGCGACGGCCCCTACCTGCACGACGGTCAGACGGTACAGGCCGACAAGGTCACCAAACCGCTGTCCATTCCCGACGTCGCCAAGACCACGACCGAACTACTGCGACAACTGGATCCGACCACCCTGGCCTCCATCGTGGACACCTTCAGCCAAGCCATGGCAGGCACCGAGACGCTGGTGCCGCAACTGTCGCACGCCACCGACCTGCTGGCCGCGACACTCATGAGCCGGACCGATGTCATCCGGAAGCTACTGGTGGCCATGCAGGCCAATGCCACCGACATGTCCTGGTCGCGGCCCGCGCTGGAAACCGCATCCGGGCCCTGGGCGGACTTCGGCCCGAAGGTGGCCGACGTGGCCGCCGCCATCGCCCGGGTCATCCGGGTCGGCGATGTGCCCAACGACTACCTGGTAGACCGACCGGACACCATCGGCCTGGTCCCGTGGCTCAACCAGCTCGCCGAACGCGTGGACCAACTCGGTCCGGAACTCGCACCCATGGTCCCGCTGCTCCGCCCACTGGTCGCCTCCGGAACCACCGCCGTCAGCAAGCTCGACCTAGGCAGCCTCATCACCCAGGCCCTGCACAGCACGAGCGCCGACGGAACCCTGCAACTCCAGATCACCGTCAAGTAGCCGTATCCGAAACAGCGGGAGTACCAATGACAATCGAACGCGACAAGGCATCGGAAACCGAACCGAAATCCGCCACACCGCAACGAACCGTCTCGATCCCGGTAGCCTCGGTCGGCTGGGCAGGTGCGGTGGCAGTACTGGCAATCGTCGCCGTGGTGCTGGGCGGTTTCCTGTTCTCCGCCCGCAGTGACCTCTCGAATCGCAACACCGCCGCGGCCGAGAACAAGCGCGCCGAACAGGTAGCCAGCGACTACGCGGTCGGCGCGTCCACCGTCAACTTCGCCGACTTCAATTCCTGGGTAGCCCGCCTGAAGTCGAATACCGCCCCCGCCCTGGCCAACAAATTCGACACCTCGGCACCCAAGCTCCAAGACATCCTCACCCCCCTGAAGTGGACCTCCACCGCCACCCCCATCACCGCCAAGGTGATGTCGGAATCCAGCGGCATTTACAAGGTCAACGTCTTCATCAACGTCTCCTCCACCAACGCCCAAAACCCCGACGGCGCGCAGACCACGGTCACCTACAACGTCACTGTGGACGGCAACTCCGACTGGAAGGTCACCGACGTCGGCGGTATGGACGGCGCGCTGCCGCTCAAGTAGGTTCGCGCCGGGAATCGTTAGGGTGAGCGTGGCGCGATGCGCGCCACGACCGAAAGGTGGAGCGGGATGCCTCGTGCCGTATTCGTGACCGGCGCTGCCGCGGGAATCGGGCGGGCGATCGCCGAGCGGTTCGCGGCGGACGGCTGGGCGGTGGGGTTGTACGACGTCGACGCCGATGCGGTGCAGGAGACCGCCGCGGCCATTGGCGGCGACACACTCACAGGCGCTTTCGATGTCACCGATGCGGAGGGGTGGCGTAGCGCGCTGGATGTATTCACTTCCGCCACTGGGCGTTTGGATGTGCTGGTGAACAATGCGGGCATTCTGGTGTCCGGCGCTTTCGGCGAAACCTCGCTGGCCACCCAGCATGCCGTTCTCGATGTGAATATCAAGGGCGTCCTCAACGGATGCTATTGCGCCCTCCCGTATCTGCGGGAGACGCCGGGCAGCCAGGTAATCAACATGGCGTCGGCCTCCGCGCTCTACGGCCAGCCCGGACTGGCCGTCTACGGGGCCAGCAAGGCGGCGGTGCGCAGCCTGACCGAGGCGCTGGACCTGGAATGGCGTGGGCTCGGGATCGCGGTGCACGACCTGCTCCCGCTGTTCGTGCAGACCGCCATGATGGATGAGGTGAATCGCGGTGCGGCCAGCGCGAAGTCGCTCGGCGTCAGGCTGACTCCGGCGGATATCGCCGAACAGGTCTGGCACACAGTGCATTCCCACCGCCGCCCGCCGCAGCCGCATGTGCTCGTCGGCTGGCAGACCAAGCTGCTGAGTGCCGCCACAGCACTCTCTCCGACATGGCTGAATCGCCTTGTCGTGGGCTACATTTCGAAGGCCGATAGCCTGGGCAAGACATACTGACAACCAGCGATTTACGGCTATGTGCGGTCGGTCAGCTTCAAGTCACGCCCGATGATCTCCCGCATAATCTCCGAGGTGCCACCGTATACCCGCGTGATCCGCGCATCCGCGGCCGCGCGGGCGATCGGATACTCCCGCATGTACCCGTACCCGCCGAACAACTGCTGACACTTGTCGATACACCGGAACTCCATCTCCGAGGCCCACAACTTCGCCTTCGCCGCGTCGGCCCCGGTGAGCCGGTTGGCATTGAGCTCGATGACGCACTTGTCGACGAATGCCTCGGTCACCGAAACCTCGGTAGCCACATCGGCAAGCACGAACTTCGTATTCTGAAACCCGCCGATGGCTTGCCCGAAAGCCTTTCGCGCACCGACATATTCAACGGTCATCCGAAGCGCCGCCCGAGCCCGTGCCAAACAAGCCACCGCAATCTGCATCCGCTCCTGCGCCAGATTCCGCATCAAATACTCGAACCCCCGCCCCACCTCCCCCAACACATTCCCCTTCGGCACCCGCACATCCGTGAAGCTCATCTCCGCAGTGTCCTGCGAGTGCAACCCCAGCTTCTCGAGATTCCTCCCCCGCTCAAACCCCTCCATCCCCCGCTCGATCACCAAGAGCGTCACCCCCCGATGCCGCTCCTCCGAAGTCCGCACCGCCGCAATAACCAAATCCGCATTGATCCCATTGGTAATAAACGTCTTCGCGCCATTGACCAAGAAGTGATCCCCCATATCCACTGCCGCAGTCCGTATCCCAGCCACATCCGACCCGGCCCCAGGCTCAGTCATCCCGATCGCCGCGATCAACGTCCCCGCCACGAACCCCGGCAGCCACCGCCCCCGCTGCTCCTCCGTGGTCAACTGCACCAGATAGGGCGTGCAAATGTCATTGTGCAGCGCAAAATTCAGCCCCACCCCAGCACAGCCCTCATCCATGAACACTTCGATCAGCGCCTGATTGAACCGAAAATCCCGCACCCCCAACCCGCCATACTCCTGCGGCACAGCAAACCCGATAAGCCCCAACTCCCCCGCCCGAGCAAACACCTCCCTCGGCACGATCCCGGCTTCCTCCCACTCCAGGTACCGGCCCGCCACCTCCTTCCGCACAAACCCTCGCGCCAACTCCGCGAAGGCCAGGTGATCATCGGTGTAGTGCCCACGTTCCATCGTTCAATCCTCCGCGATCTCCCTCACCCCGAACAGACATTCCCGGCCAGCCTCTGCCCTGACGGCCGCAGACGCCCGGCCGGGGCGAAGTGAACGCTGAGAGGATCAGTGCGCTATGCCATTGACTAACAGGACAATTCAACTCGACGGCTCCGATGCGTCGTGCGCAGCCAATCGCTCTACTACTGTTGTCGGCCAGATGTGCGGCCACTCCACGCGAACTTGACACGCCCACCGAGAGCTCACCCCTCTCTTCTGCATAAACCCCACCACCCTGTCCGGCATCCGGATCAACGACCAGCCTCAGCGTCCTCCGCTCTACCACTGCCGGGTTAGGTTCGCGGACGGCTCGGCCTTCGGCCATCGCTTTCATTAACCGCACCGGTCAAAACCAGCGTCTCGGGACGCTCGTGTCCCAAGCGCACGGCAGTACGGATATAGCGTGGTCGCCTCGCCTGCCGTACCCGACGTTGGCTCCCCCGTTGGGTGCCGTCCTCTCTCGTTCCAGCCTGGCTGGATGGCTGTGGTCCCGTTCCGGGACCAACCACCAAAGACAAAACACGAAAAGACAAGAGATTCAAGATAAAAGACAAGGACGCCTGGACAAGAAGGGACAAAACAAGAGATACAAGACAAGAACAAACCCCAACGAGCAGCCGTGAAGCCTCCGATGGCCCCGCCGCTGCGCGTCTTAGGGGTAGAACACGTTCAGGAGGGACATGAGGCTGGTGTAACCGGACAAAACCCCGGCTCATGTCCCCTCTCGATGAACCGGCCACCCTGACACGCGCGTGGCGCGGCCCGACACGCCGGTCGGCGCGGTGAGGGAGCTGTGGTGGTGGGGACACGCCGGAAATCCCACCACAAGAGCTCCCTCACCCCCGCCAACCGCAACTCGACTTCCGCCACCCGCAACTCGGCGCACCCGCAGGCCCCCTTCGAGACTGAGTCGGTGGAAGCGCAGCGCAGCGACGCCCGGGATGCGAAGCGCAGTGAGGTCCGGGACGCGCAGCGCAGCGACGCCCGGGATGCGAAGCGCAGCGAGATCCGGGACCCGAAGCGCAGCGGCGCCCGGATGCGAAGCGCAGCGAGGTCCGGGACGCGCAGCGCAGCGAGCCAGGGAGACCTCCACGGCCCGGGGCGTCTCGAGTCTTGTTCCTTGAGGTCTTGTCCCTTCTTGTCCAGGCGTCTTTTGTCTTGTGTCTCTTGTCTTTTCGCGTTTTGCTCTTTGGGGTTTGGTCCCGGAACGGGACCACAACCTTCCAGCCAGGCCGGGACGAGAGGTAACGGCTCCCGGCTGGGGAGCCAACGTCGGGTACGGCAGGCGGCGTAACCACGCGATATCCGTACTGCCGTGCGCTTGGGACACGAGCGACCGAGACGCTGGTTTTGACCGGTGCGGTTAATGAAAGCGATGGCCGCAGGCCGAGCCGACCCAGCAAACACGAACACCCGTGCCGCCGACAGGGGGTGTCGGCGTCACGGGCGGTGACGTTGGGAGGGTGTTCAGATATTGGCGCAGGCCAGCGCGGCGGTGCGTTGCGCGGTAGTGCGGCGATGGAACCACGCCGCACGCGCATCGCGTTCCTCACGCACCCGGATCCGGGCTTTGGCCAGGGCGAGCAGCTCTTTGGAGTGGTGGCGGTGATTCACGCGCGGTGTACCGGTCGGATCGATATGCGCCGGTGCGATCCACGCGGTACGCCCCGGGAACTGCGAATCAGCACCGAGTTTCACCGTCTTCCAGCCGTCGGGGCCGTCGTTGACAAGTGCATGGCAGTGATCGCACGCCAGCGTCAAGTTTTCGATGTCGGTGTTGCCGCCGTCGGCCCACTCCGACACATGGTGCACCGCAGTGAGAGTGGCGGGGGCGTTGCAGCCCGGGCGGGTGCAGCCGCGCTCGGCGGCGATCAAGGCCAAACGCTGCGCGGGGTTGGCCAGACGCTGCCCACGCCCGAGGTGCAGCGGCATACCCGCGTGATCGAACAAGGCCAGGAACGGCAACGCCTTCTCCGCCAGCTTCAACGCGACCGGAATCGACACCGTGCCACCGGAAGCGGTGGTGACGACCCCGGCGGCGGACTCCAACTCGGCCAAAGACATGGTGATCACGGTCGAGACCGGCAGCCCGCGATGGGAGCCGAGTTCGGTGGGTCCCATTTCCGGGCGCAGCAATGCCTGCAACGCATCGTGATTGCGTTGCGCGGCGCTGCGCCGATCGCGCTGGGCGGCCTGTTCGACCTGCTCACGCGGCACCGAATCATCAGCCACCCACGGGCTTTGCGGATCCTCGGGGTTGCACATGCCGGGGCGTGCCAGCTTCGCGAGCACGGGGTCGAGCAGGGCGCGCAGGGTCGGGGTGAGTTCGCCCTTGATCGGGGACATCCCATCCGCGCGCTGGCGCCCGATCACCACTCCACGCAGGCGGGCACGGTCGGAGTCGTCGGTGAGTGTGCCGTCCGGGTCCAGGTGATCGATGATCCGCGCACCGACCTTCACCAAGTCGTCCGGGGACGCCGAGCGCGCCAACTCGACCAGGATCTGCTCGGCGGCTTCGCGGTCCTCGCGCGGGATCAGGTGCGGGATCAGGTCGGTGATCTTCGCGATCACGCGGGCGTGATCGGCGGAGATCTCCCCGGCGGCTTGCGCGTTCGCGGTGTGCGCGAGCATCGGCGCCAACGCCCGCCCCGCCACGTCATGCCAAGTCCCGAGGTGCTTGGCGGCGTTCACCCGCGCGATCGCATCGGCATGGGACAGGCGCAGGGTCTCCTCCAGGAACCGCACCGGCGATCCCGCGCCCACGCGCTGGGGCAGCGACCGCTCGCACGCTTCGACCAGGAGGCGGTGTCCGAGCGCGGCCAACTGGCGGGTGCTGGTTTCGATCTCGTGCAGCAGCGCGGTGAGATCGGCTTCGGGCAGGGCGGTGAGGGAGGTGTCGAGCAGGGCATTCACCGCGGTGGCCAGCGGACCGGCCCCCGAGATGGTGAATGTTTCCTGGTTCGAACTCATTTGCTAATTCTACCGCGAATGATCAAGCAAGAGAAGGGAATACGGCATCTGATCTGCGGATATTCAGACTATCTCGTGGGTGGAACACGTTCAGGGGGACATGAGGCAGGGGTAACCGGACAAAACCCCGGCTCATGTCCCCCTCGGTGAACAGGTCACGCCGACACGCCGCGACACGCCGATACCCGCACCCGGTGGGTGTCTCGAGTCTTGTTCTCGAGTCTTTTCATCTCTTCTCGTCCAGGCGCTCTTGTCTTTTGTTCTTTCGTCTCTTGTCTTTTCGTGTTTTGTCTTTGGTTGTTGGTCCCGGAACGGGACCACAGCCATCCAGCCAGGCTGGAACGAGAGGGGGCGGCTCCGGGCCGGGGAGCCAACGTCGGGTACGGCAGGCGAGGCGACCACGCTATATCCGTACTGCCGTGCGCTTGGGGCACGAGCGGTCGAGACGCTGGTTTTGACCGGTGCGGTTAATGAAAGCGATGGCCGAAGGCCGAGCCGTCCGCGAACCTTGCGGGGTGGGGATCAGCGGAGGGTGGTGCGAATTGTCAAGGTGCGCAAGGGGTAGTCGAATTCGCCGGTGGCGGTTTCGGGGTTTGCGCGGAGGAGAGTCATCATGCGGGAGAGGAGTTGGGTGCGCTCTTCTGGAGAGATGACGAGGATGTGGGAGTGGGTGCTGATGGTGGTGGTGAGGGTTTCAGCGGTGCAGCGGTGGGTGTGGGGGAAGTCGGATCGTTCGAACGGGTGGAAGAGAGGGTGGGCGGGGAGGGAATTGGAGGTGCGTTGGGTGAAAGAGGCTGAGGAGTGGGAGATTTTGTCTAGTTCGGTTACCCAGTCGACTGTGTCGTCGGGGGCGTTCCAAAAGGCGGCGAGGACGCCGCCCGGGCGGAGGACTCGGGCGATTTCGGGGAAGGCTTCGGATTGGTTGAACCAGTGGAAGGCTTGGCCGACCAGGACTGCGTCTACCGAATTGTCCGGGAGGGGAATGGATTCCGCTGTACCCGATGCGGTGGGGACCTTCGGGTAGAGGCGTTCGAGTTCGGCTCGCATGGAGTCGTCGGGCTCGATGGCTGTGACGCGGGCTCCGAGTTCGAGTAGTCCGCCGGTCAGTTTGCCTGTGCCCGCACCGAGGTCCAGCACTTCCGGGCCGGCGAGATCGGCCACAGATTCCAGCGCCCAGCGGATGCCCGCGAGCGGGTAGTCGGGGCGATGCTCGGAGTAGACGGCTGCCTGGGAGCCGAATGAATTCGCCCGGCGCGCATGCAGTTCGGTGTTTTCGACTTCCCACTCACTGTGATCGCCCATCCAGCCAATGCTAGGCGGTTTTTGATAATGCTACGGGTTCTTGATGAGGTACTCGGCGACGGGACGAGCCAGGGTGTAGGCGTTGTCCAAGGCCAGTTGGAAGCCAGCGGTGGAGTGGTCGATGTGGTCGACCACGGATTGGCCGGGGTACGGCTGGTCGAAATTGCTGAGGGTGCGCAGGGATAGGTAGCGGTTGAGGTAGCCGTGGGCGTTGAGCGCGGTGGCGGTGGCGTTGTCTTCCATTTGGGTGGAGCAGTAGACGCCTTGGTCCTTGGTGCGCACGCCCATGATGTAGCGGGCCGTGTCGGAGAGGAACTTGCCGGAGTAGAAGTCGTCGCCGGTCATGGTGTCGCACTTCATGACCGAAGGGGTGCGGCCTTCCTGGCCCGGGTAGTGGGCGCGTTCGGCGGCGGCTTCCGGACTGTCGGCGAGAGTGGCTTCGCGGGTGAGCTCATAGGCCTTGTCCACCAGGGTTTCGTTCAAGTGGTAGGCGCCGGTGTTGTAGTCCCCGACGGGGCGGAAGCCGAAGGGGATACCAGGCGCTTCGGCGGGGTCGAGGTGGTTGCCCAGGTCGAAGTCGACCACCCAGCGGGCCCAGGCCGCGCCGCCGAGAGTGCCCTGGTCCGGTGGGGTGCCCGCAATGCCGGAGGTGAGGAAGTAGGCGTGCGAGAAGTCGAACTTGTCGCTGCCGAGGATCGCCATCATGGTGGTGGCGGCATTGGCTTTGCCCTGGCCGGTTTCGGCGACGCAGAGCTTGTCCGAGTTGCAGCGGACCGGCTTGAACGCGCCGGGCACTTCCACCGTGGTGGGGAGCTGCTCGCGCTTCAGCCAGACTTCGTTCTCGGGGTCGAACATGGTGATGACCAGGACGCCGACATCGATCTTGCCGGAGTCGTCCTTGGATCCGCCGGAGCAGCCGGTCAAGGCTAGGGCCGCGACACCCAAGGCGATGGCAAATTTCTGGCTACGACTGGTCATCCGGTCAGAATAGGCGAACTACCCGCAGCACTCCCATTGCACGACACGCGGTGTAGCCGAGCACATGTCGATAGCCGAGACGAATGATTCCCGGCCCCGAGTACAGGACTCGGGGCCGGGAACTTCCTACTCGGTCACGGCGAGGACCGTGCCCGCGGCCACGGTGCGCCCGCCCTCACGGACGGCGAAACCGAGGCCCGGCTCCAGCGGAACCGGACGACCCAGCGTCACCGTCACTTCGACGGTTTCGCCCGGCAGCGCGCGGCCCTCCGGGATGACCACATCGCCCACCACGTCACCGGTACGCAGGTAGAACTGCGGCCGGTAACCGGTGGTGATCGCCGTACGGCGGCCACCCTGCGCCGCGCTCAGCAGATGCACCCGGGCGGTGAACCGCGTGTGCACGGCAATGCTGCCGACCGCCGCGACCACCTGCCCGCGCCGGATCTGCCCGCGCTGCACACCGCGCAGCAGCAACGCGACATTGTCGCCCGCCTCGGCCGATTCCATTGTCCGGCCGAAGGTTTCGACACTGGTGACGACCGACTCGACCTCGCTGCCGAGCCCGAGCACCGCCACCTTGTCCCCCAGCCGGACGACACCGCGCTCCACCGCACCGGTCACGACGGTGCCGCGACCGGTAATGGTGAGCACGTTCTCCACCGGCATGAGGAACGGGGCGTCGGTGTAGCGGACGGGCATGGGAATGTACTCGTCCACCACGTCGAGCAGCCGCAGCAGCTCGTTCGACCAGTGCTGGTCGCCTTCCAGCGCCCGGAGTCCGGACACCGGTACGACCGGCAGGTTGTCACCGTCATATCCGTTGGCGGACAACAGTTCCCGCACCTCGAGCTCGACCAGCTCCAGGAGCTCGCCGTCCCCGGCGTCGGCCTTGTTGAGCGCGACGACTATGTGCTCGACGCCGACCTGGCGGGCCAGCAACACATGCTCGGAGGTCTGCGGCATGACGCCGTCGAGCGCCGACACCACCAGGATCGCACCGTCGAGCTGGGCCGCGCCCGTGATCATGTTCTTCACGAAGTCGGCGTGGCCCGGCATGTCCACGTGGGCGTAATGCCGTGTGGCGGTTTCGTATTCGACATGCGCGATATTGATGGTGATGCCGCGCTCGATCTCCTCCGGGGCGCGGTCGATGCGGTCGAACGGCGTGAACGTGCTGCCACCCTGCTCGGCCAGCACCTTGGTGATGGCGGCGGTCAGTGTGGTTTTGCCGTGGTCGACGTGCCCCATCGTGCCGATGTTCAGGTGCGGCTTGGTGCGGACGAAGGCCTGCTTGGCCATGATGAATTCTCCGTGTGGCGGCTTATCGCTCTGCGCGACAGCATGATTCGAGTGAGGACCTCAGCAACGAGCCGACCTTCCCCGTCTGAGGTCCCGGGGACGTCCCGGAGAAGGTCAGCTTCGTGCGCCGTCGAGTGCGGAGAGTGCCAGGGCAGCAACCATCGCACCCGCGACTGCGGGCTGTGCGGCGATGGTGAGCGTGGACATGCGGGCAATGGTGCCTGCCGACCGGTGTCCACGCCAGTGATTTATTGATCGAGGCCGGGCTATCGAGCGCGCAAGGCCTCGCCGAACCAGCCGAAAATGGGTGCGAGATCAGGCAGTTCGGGCCAGTCGTTGATGACCGCGACGAGACGCCAATAGCGTTCCACCCGTGGATCATTGGCCACCTCGAGCCGCTCGATAATCCACTCGCGCATGGCAGGACCATCGGGCCGTCCGAAGGTCTCCGCATAGCGCGCGGTCAGCTTGTCGATAATCGCGTCGGCCGCCGCGGAACCCGGCGTGATCCCGTCCGCGACCGCTCGCCCGACCTCATCGCGCACGGCTTCGGTCAGATCGTGATGCAGTCCGGTGTCATCCCCGGCGGCCCGTTCGCGCGCTTGATACTCGGCCATGCGCCGGATCGCCGCCCGGAAATCCTCATCGCCGATGAGTTCCACCAGATCCATCCACGCCTCGATCTGCTCGGTGCGCGGCTCGTCCGGCAGCTCCGGCATGGTCGTCCGAACCAGTTCCATCATGGCCGGATTGGCGTCGGCCCGGCCGAACGTGTCATCGACGAATTCGTGGACGAGGCGCTGCCGCTCGGTGGCGGACAGCTTGGCCAGCTTGTGCATGAGTTCCATTTCCCGTGAGTCGGATCCCCGCTCGGCCACCGCGCGCAATACCGCGCGCCGCGTCCGGAGCACCCGGATCTGCACGTCGAGGGCGTCGGCGTGTGCGGCCGCCACCTGCCGGACCGAGACTTCCCGGTCCAGCACGCGGCGCACGGTCGCCAGATCCACCCCGAGATCGCGCAGCGTGCGGACCAACTCCAGGCGGGTCAGCGCGTCGATGTCGTAGAGCCGGTAGCCGGCGGGGCTGTGCATGGTCGGCGGGACGATGCCGCGATCGGAGTAGAACCGAATCGTCTTGACCGTCAATCCGGTCCGTTCGGCCAGGGCACCGATGGTGTAGAGCGTCTCGTCGTCCATGAGGTACAGCTTGCTGTCTCCCCCTAGGGGAAGCTCAAGTCCTTTAGCTGGACATCAGCGCGACTCGTCCCGGCTTCAACACATTGATCAGGTCATCCCAAGGAATGGTGATATCAACCGGCCCCATGGCGGCGGGCCCGACCTGGCCCATCTGGAAGTAGACGTGCATGCCCGAGGGCGTCGCCGTCCAGGTCTGGAAATGTTCGACGGTCGCGGTGATGCCCTTGCGGTCGTAGCTGTCACCGGTCTTGGTCGCGGGCAGCAGCTTCGCCGCTTGCACGGACAGCGCGTCGAGTCCCGCCTGCTGATCATTGAACAGATCCGCGAGCGTGATCTCCTTCTTGGTGTCGATATTGATGACATACGTAGCCAATTCAGTCCACGGGTGTGCGCCGCCGCCGTCGATGCTCAGCCACAGGAAGCCGCTGACGACATGCGTGCCGATGTGCTCGACCTTGCTCAGCTTGCTGGAATCGGTGATCGATACCGCCGTGGAGTAGGTGTCTATGCGCTTCTGGAGCAGCGCCCGCATGCCGTCATTGAATGCTGTTGCCGCACTGCCGTTTCCGCCCAGCACCTGCGGCAGTGTCACGTCGTAGTTGACGGTGCCCTGCTTGCCGTTCACCCGTGTCTGCGAGGTGGAGAGCGCATTGCTCGGCGGAATCGCGTCCGAGGTCTGCGGATTCTCGGTCGTCGGCTGCACGGTGGTCGGCTGCTCGGTCGTCGTGTTCAGGGTTTTCGGCATCGACGGTGGCGACTGTTGCCCCTGGCAGGCGGTGAGCCCCACGGACAGTGCGGCAATGGCAGCGGCGATCCTGATCCTCATGTGCCCTCCCTGATCCGGGCACCGCGGTATTCGGCGCCTCACTCCAGGGTCGGGATCGCGCTTGCAGGATTCCAATGAACGGCCAATGATCCGGCGCGTCTCGCGCGGTGTCGCGCTATCCCACCGCGACGGGCTCCTTGGTCTTCGCCGGTTTCAGCGTCAGGCACAGCGGTACCGCGGCCAGCAGCACCACCGCCTCCACCCGATACAGCTCGTGCACCGCGTCCAGCAGATTCGGCCCGTGCGCGGAGACCATGGCCGCGAGAATCGCGATGCCGAGTCCGCCGCCGACCTGCCGCACCGTGAAGTTCATCCCCAGTCCGGCGGCGAACTTCTCCTCCGGAATCGAGGCCGAGGCCGAAATCCCCAAGGCCGCGAAGGCGAGCCCGATTCCCAGCCCGACCAGCACCGCTGCCGGAGCCCAAACCGTCCACAGCCGTTCGGTATCGGTCAGCAGATGGGTGCCCAGCAGCGCGGCCCCGGCGGCGAAGAGCAGTGCCCCCAGCGCCGACAGCCGCCCCGCGTTCTCCGGCGTCCCGATCTTGCCGACGATCACCGAGGTGATCATGGCCGCGACCGCCGCGATAGTCAGCACGAATGATGCCTTGATAACCGAGTAATGCCAGACCGTGGCGAGGAAAATCGGGCCCATGAGCATGTGGGCGAACAGCGCCAAACCGATGACCGCCGAGGCGGCGCTGGTGCGAGCGAACAGGCCGACGCGCCACAGATCCAGGTCCACGGCCGGACTGCGGTGATAGTGGGCGCGCAGCAAAGCCACACCGAGCGCCGCCGCCCCACCGACGAGCAAGGCCGTGGTGAGCGGAGAGTCCCAGCCCCAATCCTGACCACGGGTAATGGCGGCGACCAGCGCCCCGGTGGCAGTGGCGAACACAATGGCCCCCAGCGCATCCGGCAGCGGACCGCGCGCCTGCGGGCGCTTCAACGGAATCAGCCAGAATCCGGCCAGCACCAACGCCAGCCCAACCGGAATATTGATGGCGAAAATCCCGCGCCACCCCCACTGGTCCACGAGCAGCCCACCGAGCACCGGGCCCAGCACCGCGCCAAGCCCATTGGTGGCCGTCCAAGTGCCGATCGCACTGGCCCGCTTGGCCGGTTCGACCACGCCCAGCAGCAATCCCACCGAGGCTGGCACAACCACAGCCGCCGCCACACCTTGCAGCAGCCGCGCGCCGATGAGCCATTCAGCGGTCGGGGCCGCCGCGCAGGCCAGCGAGGTCAGCACGAAGGCGGCCAGACCGATCAGAAACAGCCTGCCGCGCCCAATAACATCAGCCAACCGCCCAGCGGGCGCAAGCCCCGCGGCAAAGGTGACGCTGTAACCACTGACCACCCAGGTGAGCGCGGATTCCGGTGTGCCGGAGAACGATTTACTGATGCTCGGAAACGCGATATTGACCACCGAGACGTCCAGAAAAGTCAGGAACGAAGCAGCGCACACCACGAGCAGCACCACCCCGGCGCCAACTCGCCCCGCAGTAGCGCCCGCTCCGGCTCCTCCCGCCATAGGGCCCGCAACCGTTCGGGTCTGCACCGCATCAACACCCTCGCCGGTTCCGTCTCCCCTCACAGCAGCACTTGCTCCGCCTCCTCCCGCAGCAGCGTCTGCTTCCCCCGCCGCAAGGCCCGCAGCCGTTCGGGTTTGCGCCGCAGCAGCGCCCCCTCCGGCGCGCGCGACATTGTCGGATGCGCGGTGAGTCATGGGTCCCTCCCCCTGTTTGCAGTGGAAACTGCGTTGACAGACCCGGTGGTCGGGCCGATATTCCACGATGGAGGGCTCGGATCAGTGTTGGATAGTTGGCGGATCAATGCAGCTGGCGGCCATCTACACTGCCGAACGGGGAGGTCGGTTTGTTGAGATTTGCCGTACTGGGAGAGGTCCGCGCTTGGCGCGGGGATACGCCTATTGAATTAGGGCCGCCACAGCGGCGGGCTGTGCTGGCGGCGTTACTGCTGCGGGAGGGTAAAGCGGTGACGGCCGCTGAACTCGTGGAGGGCATCTGGGGGGAGGATCCGGTGCTGCGGGCCGTTCCGGCGCTACGCACGCATGTCGCCAAGCTGCGCCGCGAGCTGGAACCGGACCGGGTGAATCGGGGGCCGTCCACGCTGCTGGTGTCCATCGGTGACGGGTACGCGCTGCGGGTTCCGGAGGGCTGCACGGATATCGACGAGGTCGCCGACCGGGTGGCCTCGGCCGACAAACTGCGTGACGACGATCCGGTGACGGCCCGCGACACCCTGGTCTCGGCGCTGAACCAGTGGGAGGGGCCCGCGCTCGGCGCGCTGCCCGGACCCTATGCCGAACGCCAGCGGGCGCGGCTCGAGCAGTGGCGGCTGGCGATTCTGGAGGATCGGCTCGCCCTCGATATCGAAACCGGCCATAGCGCCGAGGCGGTCGCCGAACTCGGGCCGCTGATCGAGGAGCATCCGCTGCGGGAACGCTTCCGGGCGCTGCTCATGACCGCGCTGTATCACTGCGGGCGGCAGGCCGAGGCGCTGGAAGAGTACGCGCGGGCTCGCCGGGCGTTGGTTGACGGCGTCGGCGTCGAACCCGGGCCGGAGCTGGCCGCGGTGCATGTGCGAATTCTGCGCGCGGATCTGCCACCCGTGGTGCGGCCCGCTCGCGCGGTGCAGACGCCCGCCCAATTGCCGCCCGATATTGCCGATTTCACGGGGCGGTCGCAGCTGGCCGAGGAGATCGCGGCGCAGCTGACGGGTGACGGCAGCGCGGTCGCCATCTCTGCGGTGGGTGGCATGGGTGGAGTCGGGAAGACAACGCTGGCGCTGCACATCGCGCACCGGGTCCGGGACCGATTCCCCGACGGGCAGCTGTACGTGAACCTGCGCGGAGTGGATGCCGAACCCGTCTCCCCCGGTGATGCGGTCGGCGGATTCCTGCGCGCGCTCGGCGTCGCGGAGGGCGATATCCCGCCAGGTGTGGACGATCGCGCCGCACAATTGCGAACCCTGTTGTCCGACAAGCGGATTCTCATGGTGCTCGACAATGCCCGCGACAGCGCCCAGGTGCGCCAGCTGCTGCCCGGGACGCCGGGGACCGCAGTGCTGATCACCAGCCGGTCAGCGTTGACGGAACTGCCCGCCCTGCGCCGAACCCGCCTCGACGTCCTCGAAACCGAGGAAGCCCTCACCCTGCTGACCCGCCTGCTCGACACGGAAAGGGTTGCCGCCGAACAAGATGCGGCGCATGCGGTGATCACCCAGTGCGCGCGCCTGCCGCTGGCAGTGCGCATTGTCGGTGCGCGGCTGGCGGTGCGGCCGCAGTGGTCGATCGCGTCGCTGGCGGCCCGGCTCGCCGATGAGAGCCAGCGGCTGGACGTGCTGCAAACCGGTGACTTGACTGTCGCGGCGGCCTTCCGGCTCGGCTATGGGCAGTTGAATCCGGAGCAGGCCAGGGCTTTTCGCACGCTGGCCCGCGCCGATGTGCCCGACTTCCCGGTCGACGGCGCGGCCGCGGTACTGGGCGTCGAGGTGACGGACGCCGAGTATCTCTGCGAATCACTGGTGGATCTCAGCCTTTTGGAGACCGCCGCGCCGGGACGCTATTACTTCCACGATCTGCTGCGACTGTTCGCGCGGCGGCTGCCCGGCGAGGACGAGTCGGATGTCCTGGCCCGGCTGCTCGACTACTACCTGGCCAGCGCCAAGAACCTGCTCAGCGCAATCGATTACAGCAATGTGACATCCCTGCTGGTGCCCACCAACGTGCCCGGACATCACTTCTCCAGCGGCGCGGATGGCCAGTGCTGGAACGATATCGAGCGCCCGGTCGTGATCGCGCTGCATCGGCAGGCTGCCCGGGTGGGTGGTCAGGCGGTCGCGGTGGCGGCTGACCTGGCCTGGGTGATGGCCGAGATCATCGATGCGGGCACCCGCGCCCGGGAACTCGCTGACGCTCTGAAAGCCTTGCTGCACACCGCCATTCGTGAGGGTGACGAGGGAAGCGTGCGGCGGGTCCGGACCTCCCTGGGTGCGCTGCTCCAGGTCGGGCTCGGTGAGGTGGCGGCCAGCCTGGAGTACCTCCAGGTGATCGCGCCGCCCACCAATGATGTCGAGCGCAGGCTCCAGGTGCTGGCCGAACTGCTGCTCGGCATCGCGGACCGCCGCCTCGGCAATACCAAGGACTCGCACCGCCATTACGCCAATGCCATGGCATTGACCCGATCCCTGGGCGATCGCTCCATGGAAGCCTGGATTCTCGCCCTGGCCATCCGCACCCTGTGCGAATCCGCCCAGTACGAGGAGGCCATCGCCGTGGCCGATAAGGCGATCACCATGGCCCGCGAATCCTCCAATCCGGTCGCACTGGGCTGGGCCACCCATGAATTGGCCGCCACCCGTTCGATGCTCGGCGACCACGGCCGGGCCCTCGAACTCGGCGCGGAAGCGGTCCGGCTCACCCAGCGCAATGGGGTCCGACTCTGGGAAGGCTGGGCCCGAACCCGCCTGGCCCAGATCCACCTGCGCGCCGGCCACACCACCGCCGCCGAACACGAGGCCACCCGCGCCCTGGACCTGCTCGATATGGCCGCCGACCCGATCGACCGAGCCCGGGCCATGGCCCTGCGCGCCGCCGCCCGCGCCGATCGCGGCGACACCGCCACGGCCGCCCGCGAGCTCTCCGACGCCACCGACATCTTCCGCCGCGCCGGCCTCCCACCCCCCACGGTGAACAGCCTCTTCGCCCCCGCCCACACCCCTCGGTAGGGCCCGTTTATTCGAAATTTATCGACGCCTGGCACTGTTCCCCCACGCCATCACCCGCGAAGGGAGGTCAACGGTGCAGGCGAACATTGCAGTCATGGCCGCGTGCGTACGAGGGGTGCGCACACGCACCATGCACGCCCGGATCGCCGTCGCCAGGGTCGGCGACGGCGCCTCCGAATCCTGGTCAACCCTCACCGCCCACCTAACCCTGGCCCGAGCCGAAGCCACCTGGTGGACCACCCGCGCCGCGCCCCAACCCACCGCCGCCCGATCGAACCGGTTCTCATCAGGCGGGAGTGCTGGCCAAGTGGTGGCCTAGGTGGCGGAGGTGGGTTGTGGCGGGGGCGGATTCGAATTCGGAGCGTTTGGCTGCTGTGAAGTAGCGGTGTAGGGGGTAGTCGAGGTAGATGCCGGTGCTGGCGTGGATGTGGACTGCGGTGTGGGCTACTCGGTGGGCTGCTTGGGCGGACCAGTATTTGGCTACCGATAGTTCGGGGGCGGCGGGGAGGGAGTGGGATTCGCGCCAGGCTGCTTGCCAGAGGGTCAGGCGGACTGCTTCTACGTCTATGTGGGCGTCGGCGAGGCGTTGGCGGACTGCTTGGAAGGAGCCGATCGGCTTGTCGAATTGCTTTCTGGTGCGGGCATATTCGCAGGTGAGTTCGAGGGCTCTTTCGAGGACGCCTAGCTGGTGGGCACAGGTGGCGAGGGTGGCTCGGCGGCGGGTCCACTCGGCTGCGCCATCGGGTGACAGGCGGTTTTGGTCGGGTAGGTGAACGTCGGTGAGGGTTAGGAGACCTGCGTCCGTGCCGTTCACTACGTGCTGTTCGGTGACGGTCAGGCCCGGGGTTGTTCGGTCGAGGATGAACAGGCGGGGTCCTGCTGCGGAGTGGGCTTCGATCAGATAGGCATCGGCAAAGGAAGCAGCGGCGACCGCGCTCTGAGAACCGTTGAGGATCCAGTCTTTTCCGGCCTCGACAGCCTTGAAGGCGGGGGCTTCACGGGCCAGGGCGGCGGCCATGGTTTTCGCGCCTTGCAGGATTGAAGGGAGCCAGTGGTCGATCTGAGCTTGGGCACCGAATTCGGCTATGGCGGCTGCGGAGACGGCAATGGTGGTGGAATACGGTGCGGGGGCTACGGTTCGGCCGATTTCGGTGAGGATGGCGCACTGTTCGAGCAGGCCGAAGCCGGTGCCGCCCGCCCGTTCGGGGAGCGCGGCTTCCAGCAGTCCTGCTCGAGACAGGGCTGTCCAGAGGACGGGGTCGAAGCCGGTGTCGGTGGGATGCGGGTTGCGGGCGGACCAATCGGTGAGGAGGTCTCGAGCCAGGGCCGAAAGGTCTTGCTGGGCTTCGGTGTAGTCGAAATCCACGGGTGGGCTCCTTGAAGACAGGTCAGCGGGTTACGGGTAGGCCGAGGGCTGCTTTGGCGATGATGTCGCGTTGCACCTCATTGACGCCGCCGCCGAAGGTGAGGATCAGACAGGAGCGGTGGAAGCGTTCGATTCGGCCGCGCAGTAGTTCGCCGGGGGATCCGGCGCGGATGATGGACTCGGCTCCGAGGATCTCCATGAGCAGGCGGTAGGCCTCGGGGGCGTATTCGGTGCCGAAAACCTTTGTGGCGGAGGCCTCGGCGGGGCCGAGCTCGCCGGAGTCGGCGGCCCAGGCGGTGCGCCAGTTGCGGAGTTTCAGGTACTCGGCATGCGCGTGGATGTGAGCCAGGTGCAGTTGCACCCATTGGGCGTCGATGACTCGGGAGCCGTCGGGGAGGATGGTCTGCTGTGCCCACTTCCGCACTTGACGCAGCGATTCCTGTAGCGGTGCAGCGGAACTCAGTGCCACTCGCTCATGATTGAGCTGGTTGGTGATCAGCGACCAGCCCCGGTTCTCCCCGCCCACCACATCGGCGACCGGGACGCGCACATCCGTGTAATAGGTGGCGCTGGTGCCGACCCCCGCCATGGTGTGCACCTTGGTCCACGAGAAGCCTTGCGCCGCAGTCGGAACCAGCAGAATAGACAGCCCGCCGTGCTTTCCCGCCGCCGGATCGGTGCGCGCCGCCAACCACACGTAATCGGCGTATTCGATCAGGCTGGTCCACATCTTCTCGCCATTGATCACATAGTCGTCCCCATCGCGCACGGCCCGGGTGCGCAGCGACGCCAGATCGGTTCCGGCTTCGGGCTCGGAGTAGCCGATGGAGAAGAGCACTTCGCCCCGCGCGATCTTCGGCAGGAAGAACGTCTTCTGCTCGGCGCTGCCGTATCGCATGATGGTCGGCCCCACCGTATTCACGGTCAGATACGGCAGCGGCACTCCGGCTGCGGCCGCCTCGTCATTGAAGATCAGCTGATCAACCATGGACCGCCCCTGCCCGCCGTACTCCAGCGGCCACCCGAGCACCAGCCACCCGTCCCGGCCCAGCGCCCGCACGATCTCCCGGTAGGCGACCCCGTCCCCGTGCTCACCTCCGGGCCCCGGCCGCAGCCCCTCCCGCCGCTCCGGAGTCATGAGTTCTGCGAAATATTCGCGCAATTGCTTGCGCAACCGGTCCTGTTCCTCGGTAAAACCAATGTGCATGGCCTGAACGTACGAAGGATTCGGGCGTGTCCCGCGCGGCTGGCAGGAAGCTGCCAAAGCTGATGCCACCGCGCGGTTCGTGCCACGATCGGGGGAATATGAGCGCGCGAGCCAACGCCGGGGCGGCTGCCGGGATCATCCGGTTCAGCCAGGATGGGCACTGGGATCAGGATGTCCAGGTGCTGCTGCGGCATGCCAGAAGTGAAGCGGTGGTGGCCGTTTCGAATCCGACCAGGTCGACCGATCATTTGCGGCTCGGGCAGGTGGTGGTCGGGGATCTGCTGGCCAGCGGGAAGCAGGTCCGGTTGTTGTATTCGCCGGATTATCTGGAGAGCCGGGATCGCCAGCCCCTGCTGCGGCATTCCTCGCAGGGCGCGCAGATTCGGGTCACGGACAATGATTTCCACAATGCGCTGATCATCGACCGGCGCGTCGCGGTGCTGTGGAGTGGTGCGGGGGCGGAGCAGCCGTACGCGTATCTGGTCCGAGAACCGGCGATCTTGCGCACGCTGCACCAGTTCGCCTTGCTGACCTGGCAATCCGCGTGCGGGCTCGGCAATCACCTGGATTCGCACGGGGCCGAGTTCGACGAGATGTCGCTGAAGGTCTTGAACTCCCTCAATCTCGGGCTCATCGATGAGGCGGCCGCGCGGCGCTTGGGCGTCTCGCTGCGCACCTACCGCCGTCAGGTCGCCGAGCTCATGGACCGGCTGGGCGTGCGGACGCGCTTCCAAATCGGGGTGCGCGCAGCCGAACTCGGCTTGCTGACGCCCGGCCTCGACTAGCCCGCACGCGCCGCCGCCCCGAGCCGAGGCTGGGCCCGTCCGCACCTGTGGTTAGATTGCCCGCAGTTTCGCCAAGAGTTTGCTATGCACCGAACCTGTTGTCCGTGATCGGCAAAGGCGGGCCCGTGAGCATGCTGAGTGAACACAAGACACTGATTTCTTCCGTGGCTCTCGCAACGGTGATGGTGGCCGGCGCGGGATACCTCGCGCTGGATATCGCCCGGGTGCGGCCGCCCAACAGCACCTATGCCGTCACCGTGCAGCTGGATCGCTCGGGCGGCCTACAGCCCGGCGGCGATGTGACCTGGCGCGGCTACCGCGTCGGGACGGTCAAGTCCATCGAGCTCACCAATGGCGGCGCGGCGGTGCAGGCCGTCGCGGAGATCGATAAGAGCTACCGGATTCCGGTCGACACCACCATCGCCATCCACGCCCTGTCCGGGGCGGGCGAGCAGTACCTCGACTTCCGGCCCAATACCAATGACGGGCCCTACCTGGAAAATGGCACGGTGGTGCACTTCGATCCGAAGAAGATCACCACCCCGACGCCGATCTGGGAGGCGTTGGCCAATAGCAATGACTTGATCGCACAGGTCGATCCGGACAAATTCGGCGTCATCCTCAATGAGCTGGATATCGCGCTGAGCGGCGGGCCAGATCAGCTGCGGCACCTCATCGACGGCATCAGCCTGGCCGTCAACGGGCTCGACAATCTGCTGCCGCAGACCACCAACCTGATCGCGAACCTGCGCTCGATCGCGAGCACCACCACGCACGCGCAGCCCGATCTCGGCACGCTGACCAGCAATTCGGAGACCCTGTTCGAGGCGGCCAATGCCGCCAATGCCGAGCTGCGTCGCCTGCTCGACAATGCGCCCGGGCAGCTCGCGATCGCCGATGCCATTCTCACCCGCAATGACGACCCGATTCAGGCCCTCGCCGGAACCCTGTCCGCCATAGTGAATGCCGCACAACTGCGAATCCCGGCTCTGCGAGCCCTGTTCCCCGCGCTGGTCATCGGCACCTCGGCCATGGGCGTCCCGGCGCACGACAATGAGTTCTACACGATCGCGGACATCTGGCCGCGAACGTGGTGCCTGTACACGGCCAAGACCGTCGCGGAATACGTGGTGCAGGACGGCACTCTCGCCAAGTGGGGCGGCTACTGCGACAATCCCCCACCGGGACAGCAGATTCGCGGCTCGGGCAATGCTCCGCGCCCGGATGTACCCAATAATGGCGCGCAGCGGCCGACCGGCGTCGATCCCAATGAGCGGACCCTACCGCCCATCAAGTGACACCCCTCGGCACGACGCGCCTGGTAAAACGCGCGCGTGTCGCGAGTTTGTGCCGCAAATCCTCGTGTACACCCTTCACAATGATCTCCGGTACCTCCAACTGGTCCCAATGCTTGTGCCAACAACATGTCCCTCATCCTGACGTGCGGCATCAACAGGGTGATGGGCCAAGGGTAGGAGAGGTCAAGACTCCATGATGAGCAAGCGTTCTCTCGGCGTGGTGGCGCGATCGGCGGTGTTGGCCGGCGTCGCGACCGCCGGGCTCGCGGCCGCGCCCGCGCAGGCCGAACCGTTGTGGCCCGGCGGGCCGGACATTCCGGGCGTCCCCGCAATCGTTCCGGACACCACGACCCCCGTCACCGCGCCATGTGGTGCGCAGGCTCGCGCCTGCCTGAAGCTCGACACCAACGAGGCGTGGCTGATGGACAACGGAAAGGTCATTTTCGGCCCCACCCCGATCTCGCACGGCATGCCGGGCTTCGAAACCCCGCCGGGCGTCTTCCACGTGGCGTTCAAGAAGCCGTTCCACTGGAGCACCATGCACAACGCTCCGATGGAATACGCCGTCTTCTTCAACGGCGACATCGCCTTCCACATCGGCCCGGTGGACAAGAAGTCCCACGGCTGCATCCGGATGACTCCGGATGGTGCGCGCGAGTTCTTCAACTATCTCAACCCCGGTGACACGGTCGAGGTCGTTTCCTGATCGACCGCCGCATCGAAACAGCCCCTACCGGCTCGCCGGGAGGGGCTGTTTCTTTGTCGTCAGTGGATGTAGGACGCGCCGTTCACGTCCAGGACCGAGCCGGAGCTCCAGATTGCTTCGGGAGAGGCCAAGTAGCGAACGGCCGCGGCTATTTCGGAGGGTTCGCCTACTCGGCCGAAGGGGCTTTGGGCTCGGACCGCGTCGGTCACGCGGTCGGCTACGCGCTCGGTCGCCACGAAGCCCGGAGCCACCGAGGCGACCGCGATATTGTGCGGGGCCAGAGATAAGGCCAGGGATTGGCCCAGGGCGTGCACGGCTGCTTTGGTTGCGCCGTACGCGGGGTGGTCGGGCTCGCCTCGGGAAGCGCCGCGCGAACCGACATTCACGATTCGGCCGGGCACACCGCGTTCGATCATGTGGCGGGCCGCGCAGTAGGAGACATTGGCGGTGCCGAGCAGGTTCACGTCCACCGTCTGACGCCAAACCCGTTGCCACTCTTCGTAATCAGTGGAGGGCAGAGGATGTGGGAGATTGATCGCCGCATTGTTGACGAGCACATGGACGGTCTCCAGCGCCGCCACCGCCGTATCGACAATGGCTTGGGCCTCCGCCGCAATGGAGACATCACCGCCGATCAGCACATGACCATCCCCGGCCAGGCTCTTCAGCGTCTCCTCGGCCTCGGCATGCCGCGAGGAGTAATGCACCGCAACCCGATCCCCCTGCTCGGCGAACGCCTGCGCGATCGCCCGCCCGATCCCCCGCGACGCCCCCGTCACCAGCACGCCCCTGCTCATCCCAAGATCACCACCCGTCCACCTTGCCACGCCCGCACCGGAAGGGCTCAACGGGGCGACACCCCACTGTCAGAGCAGGTCGTGTTCGTGGGCGAAGGCCGCGGCTTCGGTGCGGGTGGATACGCCCAGTTTCGTGAGTATTCGCGAAACATGCACGCCTGCGGTATTGGCGCTGATGAAGAGTTCCGCGGCCAGGGAGCGGTTGCTCAGGCCCTTAGCCACCAGGCGAAGCACATCAAGTTCGCGGGGAGTGAGACCGAAGCGGGGAGAAGGGTTGGCGGCCACGGGATTCGGGGATTCGCCGGGCGCACGGTCCAGGGCGATGCGGGCTCTTGTGGCCAGTTGTGTGGCGGCCGCGGTGAGGGGTGTCGCACCTAGCGGGGTCGCGAGGTCCAGCACGGTGCGCAGCGCGGCATGGGCCGCGTCTCGATTGCCTTCGGCGGCAAGATATCCCGCGGCAGCGAGCAAGGTTTCGGCCTCCTCATAGGGGCGTTCGAGGGTGTGCCAGCCCTCGACCGCGTGCTGCCACCGGTCGGCCGATGGGGACATCCGGGCGGTGAATACGGCATGGTAGGCGGCATCGATCGGGAAGGCGATCGAGAGCGAGTCGGCCAGTTCGATCAATTCACCAGGTGCATTGGGCATCCGACCCGCGACGACCAGCAATGGCCAGGCCTCATGCGGATGAGCATTCAGCCTCTCGGCAGCCTCTTCGACAGCGGCCACCTTCGTGAGAATCCTTGCCGCACTGTCACTGTCACCGGATTCAAGGGCCAGCAGGCATTGCAGGGTACGCAGTTCCAGGCGGTACTGAAACGCCCAGTGAGCGTCGCCCAGCAGTTCCTCGGCCGCGCTCGCACCGGCTCGAGCGGCCTCCGCATCCCCGCGCGCCAGATCGATCCTGCCCTGGCACAACCGTAGTGCCGCCCGGCTGAGTGGCGGCAATTGCTCGAACTCCGCCTCCTCGACCAGGTCTCGGGCCTCCGCCCACCGCCCCAGCGCGCTCAGCGCCTGCACCCACTTCACCAGCAGGATCGGCGCGGCGTCCGAGAAACGCAGGGCCGCATGCGCGCACCGCAGCCCCCGCTGGGCAGCGGTGATGGCGGCCCGATACCGACCGGCGGCCACCAGCACCGCCGACTCCCAAGTCAGCACATCCAGCAGCACCCGTGGATCCCCGTCCGCCTCCGCAGCGGTATGGGCATCGCGGAAATGCGCCAGCGCGGTATCGATTCGAGCGGCCGAAGCAAGACCGAGATAACCATGCGCCCGGGCCGCGAGCGCACTCGCACCGAACTGCTCGGCAATGGCGAGCGCCGCCCGGGCGTCTTCCACCGTCCCCTCGGTATCGCCCCCAAAAATCCGCACCACAGCCAATTGCAAGAGCACCTCGGCCCGTTCGAGCGACGGAAGCTCGGCGGGCAGCAACTCCAGCGCCCGCGCCAAATCATCCCCCGGCCCGACACCGGTCCCGCTGCGCAGCAACGCCCGCTGCCGATACAACCGTGCGACCCGCGCATCATCCGCAGCTCGTACTGCCGCAGAGCCATCAGGCGCCGACATGACACCGCCATCCGTCGACGCGGCGGCAGTACGCAATGCGAGCGCAACATCCGCGTCGGCCATACCCCGCTCGGCCACACCACTTTCCACGGCAGTGCCAAGCGTCGACATGACACCGCCATCTGTCGATGCGGCGGCAGCGTGCAGTGCGAGCGCGGTATCGGCGGCGGCTATGCCGCGTTCGGTCGCGCCACTTTCCACGGCGGCGTCGAGAATGTCTTCCAGCACAGCCAGTTTCGTCGCGCCCGGCGGGTGCTCAGCAGCCGGGACACGGTCCCAGAGCCCCAGAGCGTGGTCGAGCAGTCGCAGACGTTCGGCAGGTAGCGCGGTGGGTGCCGCTGCGGCGTTCAGGTACGCGGCCAGCGATTCCGGGAGCAATCTGGCCGCCTCGGTGTGGTGAGCCAGGTCCGCCCCGGACTCGTCGGCGGGGCTCTTGCGGAGGACTTCGGCGATCCGGGTGTGCAGGCGGGTGCGCTCGATCGGCAGCAGGTCGTTGTAGATGGCCTGGCGGATCAGCACGTGGCGGAATTCGTAACCGGTGTCGGTGGCGAGCAATAGTTGACGGTCGACCAGCTCGCGCAGAGCGGTGTGGAGTGCGTCGGGGGCCAGGTCGGCCGCACCCGCTAGCAGGTCGTGTCGCACCGGCGAACCGAGCACCGATGCCACGCGCAGCACCTCGCGGGCCTTATCGGAGAGCCCGGATTGGAAGCCGAGTAGTAGATCGGTCAGATCGGCGGGCGCGTTCTGTGGTGATTGCCAAAGGGCTTCCACGAATAGCGGATTGCCTCCGCTGCGCTCGAAAACTGTGGTGATCAGGGCAGGTTCGGGCTCACGATCGAGCAGGGAGGCGAGTTGGCGGCCCACCTCATGACGGGTGAGGGGTTCGAGGGTGAACACTCGCACGCCGGGGTTGCGGCGCAGTTCGGCGACCAGCCCGCGCAGGGGTCCGGCATCGCCGGGGCGATAGGTGCCGATCAGCAGCACCTCACCGTCGGCCAGGTTGGCTACCAGGAATGTGAGCAGTTCCCGGCTCGCATCGTCGGCCCAGTGCAGGTCCTCGAGCACCAGCACCACCGGCCACGCCATGGCCAATTGCTCCAGCAGCGTGAGGATTTCGCCGAACAGACGAATCCGATCCGTCTCGGGGGCCCCGCCACCGGTATGTGCGGCCAGTTGCGGCAGCCAATTCGCCAGGGCGGGCCGCGGCGGCAGCAATGCGGCCACCTCGGCCACCCCGACCTGCCGCACCAGGCTGCGCAGCACCGCCAGGAACGGCGCGAAAGCCACACCGCCGGTGCCGAATTCCGGGCACCGCCCCACCAGCACCAACGCGCCCGGGTCCAGCCGCCGGGTGAACTCCCCCACCAGCCGCGACTTCCCGATCCCGGCCTCCCCGGCGATCAGCACCGTATGCTTCTGCTCATCGCCGACCGTGTCCAGCAGCGCGGACATATCTCCGGCCCGGCCGACCAGAGCGCTGCTGCCTGGAAAACTCACCACTCGCTGATCATGCCGCGTCCGGCGTAAAGACCCCACCCATCCCGCGAATAACGAATTCTCATGATGTGCCGGGCCCCTCGTTACCGGAAGTATTTATCTCATGAGCAGCACGGACATCCGCCCCTTCCGCATCGACATCCCGCAGGCCGACCTGGACGACCTCCGCAACCGCCTCACCCGCACTCGCTGGATCGACGAAGTCCCCGGCACCGGCTGGGAGCGCGGCGTCCCCACCTCCTACCTGCGTGAACTCACCACCTACTGGCTCGAGAAGTTCGATTGGCGCGCCATCGAATCCGGCCTGAACGAGTACCCGCAGTTCACCACCACCATCGATGGCCAGAACCTGCATTTCCTGCACATCCGCTCGGAGCAGCAGGACGCCACCCCGCTGCTGCTGGTGCACGGCTGGCCCGGCACCGCCGCCGATTTCCTGGACCTGATCGGCCCGCTGACCGATCCGGCCGCGCACGGTGAACCCGATGCACCCGCCTTCCACCTGGTCATCCCGACCCTGCCCGGCCACGGCTTCTCCGGCCCGCTCACCGAAACCGGCTGGCACGACGGCAAGGTCGCGGGCGCACTGGCCGAGCTCATGGCGCGTCTCGGCTATGACCGCTACGGCGTGCAGGGCGGCGACCATGGCGCGTTCATCGCCCCACGCCTGGGTCGCGAACACTCCGAACATGTGATCGGCGTGCACACCAACGCACTCGTCACCTTCCCGACCGGCGATCCGGCCGATATGGCCGCACTCACCGATGCCGAGAAGACGCGCCTGGGTGCGATGAAGAAGTTCCAGGACAATGGCTCCGCGTACATGAATCTGGCGGGGTCGCGGCCGAACACCCTCGCGCAGCTGCTGGCGGATTCGCCGGTGGGACAGCTGGGTTGGATCATCGAGAAGTACAAGGAGTGGACCGACGCCGCGCATGAGCTGCCGGAGCAGGCCATCGATCGGGACAGGATGCTGACCACGGTCACCATCTACTGGCTCACCGATACCGCGCGCAGTGTGGCGAATTACTACTTCGAGCGGTTCAGCGACCCGAGCATGTTCGCGCCCAAGCCCAAGGGCACCGTGCCGACGGGCGTGGCGGTGTTCCCCTCCGGCGATTACGCCATCCGGCGGTTCGCGGAGAAGGCGCACAATATCGTGCATTGGTCGGAGTTCTTCTCCGGCGGGCACTTCCCGGCGCTGGAGGTTCCGGAGCTGCTGGCGGGTGACATTCGCGCGTTCTTCGGTTCGCTGAAGAGCTGATTCATGAGTGGAAGGGCCCGGCGCTTGCGAGCGCCGGGCCCTTCGGCATCGGCACGTACTGTGGTGACCGATGGGCAAACTGCACAAACAACTCGATTCCGTCATTGCCGCCCAACCCGACCGCCACTATGGTTACGCTCCAGTAGGAACTCTAGAGTTCCCTGAAACCGAATGTGGGAGTGGCGCATGACAGGTCGAGGTTCATCCGTTCCGACACGGCACGCCGCCGCACCCCCGGTACCCGCGATCACCTCCCCGCTGCGCGATGTGCGAGCCCTCTCGCACCGCCTGGTCACGCATTTCGCCGACAATGTCGCCCCGTGCGGCACGCTCCCCGGTGACGCTCTGCGCGGTGACATCACCTCGGTCACCCGCACCTGCCTCGAACTCGCCGCCGGAGTCCTCGAGGGCCGCGATGTGACGACCAAAATCGAACGGCTGCAACGCGCGGGCGCGGATTGGGCGCGCGAGGGCATTCCGATCGGCACCATTCACCGGGCGGTCCACGACGGCTTCACGCTCGGCTTCGATCTCATCGTGGAAACCACCACCGCCGCGGACTACGACCGATTGGCCGTCACCGCACGGCGATTGCTGGAGGTTGTGGCGATGGTCGACTCGGCCTTCGCCGTCGCCTATGTCCGCGAGCATCGGGCGGTGGTCGCCGAACATCACACGGCCGTGCACACCGTCACCTCGGCGCTACTGGCCGGGCATCCCACCTCGACCATGGCCCGCGCGGGCGGCGTACAGATCGACGAGTCGTATTACATACTGGCGGTGAGCATTCCACCGCACGCGGGTGAGTTCGACCCCACCGTCGACAGCGAGGTGGTGGCGCGGCGCAAGCTGCGGCGCATTCAATCCCAGCTGGCCGATTCCGCTGCGGGACACGCGCTATCACTACTCGGCGCGGACGGCGGCACCGTGCTGCTGCCCGCGAGCGTGGTCGAAGAGGACACACTGGGAGGCCTGGTCTCCCGATTGTCCACGGCCGCACAGGTATCCATTACCGCCACTCTCATCAAGGCCGATACCGCGGACATCCCGGAGGCCGCCGACCGCGCCCACGAACTGCTGGACATGGTGCACCGTCTGCACTGCGCTGCCGGGCTCTACCGTTTCGACGACCTCGTCATGGAGTACCAGCTCACCCGTCCCGGACCGGGCCGCGAATTCCTCGGCGCGCTACTGGATCCGCTCGATGAATACCCTGAGCTGCTCGATACGCTGGTCCGCCACATCGGCAATGACATGAACCGCCAGCGCACCGCGCGCGTGCTCGGCGTGCACATCAATACCGTCGACAATCGACTCAAACGCATCGGGCAGCTCACCGGATTCGATCCGTCCCAGTCCTCCGGGGTGTGGTACCTGCGCTCGGCACTGGTGGCGCGCAGCTACCGCAATTCCGAGCGCACCCGAATCGGGCGGCCGGACAACATCTTCGCGAACAGCACGGCGAACGACCAATGTTCGGACAGCGCCTTCCTGGACAGCGCCACGGTCCACACCGTCTCGATGCCCGGCGGGGCGAGGGGGCGATCGGCGAACCGGTCGGCCAGCCAGTCGACCATGACCGGCGCGCCGGTGAACTGTAGCGGGAGATGAGTGCTGAGCCGGTTGCGCACGTAGTGCACGTGCGCGCCGAGGCTCAGATAGCGGTGCACGTGCGCGTCGACATCGCCCACCGCGATCACCTCGTCATTGACGCCTTGTAGGACGAACAAGGGCATGGCGGGAGCCTGCACGCCGGGCCGGATATCGTCGAGCACGGCGCGGATCTCGGGACGGGTCAGCAGCGCGCCGAGCCCACCCTTGATGTGCCGGTTGACATTTCGCCCGGCGAACTTGGCCAGCAGCGGGAAGGTCGCGGTGTGCTCGGTCTTGCCGAGCAGCTGTTGGAATTCCGCCGACAGCATGGTGCGCATGCTGTGATCCAGCGCCGGATACGCGCGGCGCAGGCCCGTGGTGAAGACCAGCGCGAAACCCGCGAAGGGCGAACCGTTCATGCGCACCAGCGCCGCGGCCGGATCACCCACCGGCGAGCCCGCGACCGCGCCGACGATATCGAGCTCCGGCGCGTAGTCGGCGGCCACCTCGGCGGCCCAGGCGGTGGCGAGCCCGCCACCGGAGTAGCCCCACAGCCCGATCCTGGTGTGCGGGTGCAGATTCAGGGGTTCGAAACGCAGCGCCGCGCGCACCGCGTCCAGCGCCCGGTAGCCAGGTTCGCGGGCCACGCCGAACCGTCCGTCGAGGCCCTCATGGTCGGGCACCGACACCGCCCAACCGCGAGACAGGGCGCTGAGAATCAGCGGTAGTTCGATCTGCGGAATGGCACCGGCCGCCCGCGCCCGATGCTGTAATGCGTAGGACGGGAAGCACATCGGCGTCACCGCGTCGATCGCGCACTGGAATGACAGCAGCGGGCGCGGCTCGGCCGGATCGGCTCCCCAGGGCAGCAGAACCGTGGTGACCGCGACCTCCGGGGTACCGTGCAGATCGACGGTGCGATACAGCAACTGCCAGGCCTGCACCTGCTGCGGAATCACCCCGAACAGCCCCAGCCGCACCGGCCGCGAGCGCAGAATCGTCCCGGGCGCGAGCTGTCCGAGGCCGATCGACGTGCGGTAGAACGGGTCCTGCGAGGGCAGCCGCGGGCGCGTGGGTTCGAATTCCTCCGGTAGACCGGTGGTTTCGACCGCATGGCCGATCGTCATCGTGATCCTTTCCGGGCGGCGGCTAGAAATGTCCGCCGCCGCCGATGATCCAGGGGTTCATGGTGCATTCCAAGTTCGGATACGCGGCAGGATCCAAGGCGCGCAACATAATTGAGGCCGCTCGCGGCGAGTACATCATGGTCAGGTGATCGGAGAGATCCTGCTCGCAGTCCTGCTGCAAGGTGATGTTGTCGACCGTGGCATCGGGTCCGGGACGCAGGAAGGTCCAGTCGTACGGATTGGAGATCTCGTCGTGAGTGGTTCCGACAACGGTGTATTCGACGCCGGGCACGGTGTCGCCGTCCGCGTTCAGGCGGGCGTAGAACGGCGACCCGACCACCTGCTGGGTATTGGACTGCCCGATCAGCGGTTGGTAGAGGCCGAGAATATCCAGCCCGACATTATTGATCGCCCGTCCCAGCGCGGCGATGCCCAGCAGCGTGGTGCCGTGATTGGTCGCGCCGAAGGTGATGACCTTGCGCACCTTCCCTTGGCCGCCTTCGAATTTCAGGTATTGGCTGGCGACCGGACCGCCCTGGGAATGGGCGACGATATCGACCTCCGGCGCACCGGTCGCCTCCCGCACCCGGTCCACGAATTGCGCGAGCTGACGTGCGGAATCCTCCATGGGCCCGACGCCGTACCGGCCGGGCAGGATGGTCCCGAAACCACCTCCGTTCAGCACCGTCTCGCGGCCGAAATTGAAGGCGAAGACACAGAATCCGGCCCGGGCAATGCGGGGCGAGAGGTAGGCGTAGCTGTCATAGACATTGAGCCAGGTGCCGTGCACGAGCACCACCGGACGCGAATGTTCGGCGCTGGGCTTGCAGTTCCAATTGTTCGAACCCGCGGGCGCGGCATCGGGATGGCTGAGCCCATACCCGAAGGCCGCCAAATACGACGTCATCTCCGGGCCCTCGCCGATCGCATCGCTGGCGGCGCTGACCATTCCCGATCCGGACGTGCTGCCGGTGTCGATATCGGAATTCGCCGCTCCGCTCGCACAGACCACCGCCACGGCGGTCGCACTCGCGAACACGGCGCTGCCGAGCGCCCGCATGATCGGCTTCATGACTCTCCTACTGCCTTCGAGCGAATCGACCGATTACGTCGAATTCGATTGCGACCGTAGGTTCTTGATGTGCGCTGTGTCACTACTCCTGTGTCAGGAGACAACCATCCCCGGCGTCACCGGATCATCGGTTGTGGTGATCGACACCATTACTCGCCGGTGCGGGCTATGGCGATGGCGGTGCGGGTGAAAAGCGGGGCCAATTCCGGCAGCGCCTCCGCGCCGCGCGTATGCAGACAGGCTCGCACCCGATCATCGATCCCCCCGAGCAGCATGTCGATCAGCTGCCGATCCGGCTCCCCCGGCAGATCCCCTTCCCGCACGCCGACCCGGACCACGGCCATGATGTAGTCCGCGAATCGCTCGTGCACGCGAGCCCGGTGCGCCACCAATCCCGGTCCCGCCGCAAGGGTTTCGATATACAGCGCCCGTGCCGCCGTCGGCTGTGAGGCGAGCACCCGCAGATAGATCTCGAACGAGAACCGCGCCCGATCCGCGAAGCTCACCCCGACCATCCCGGTCACGGTCTCCTGCAACTGATCCAGCGCCGTCCCCACCGCGAGATCGTAAGCAGCGGCAAAACATTCATCCTTGCCGCCGAACACCGAATAAAACGTGCGCCGCGCCACCTTGGCCCGCGTCACGATATCGGCGACGGTGGTGGCGGCATACCCCAGCTCTCCCACCGCCTCCAGCACCGCGGTACACAACCGCCGGTACTGCGACGTCACCACCTCTTCCCGGCTCAGCCCATGCCGCCCGCGCGGCAAGGGACCGCCCGCCCCCTCAACTTCGACACTCACCCGCTCACCTTATGACTCCGGCGCGTCGGCGGTGGGGTGGGTCGACACGCAATATCCTGGCAACCGGACCCGAATCCCACACAGCGGACTGTCTATCTCAGCCCTTGTCCCGGTGAGATTATTCATCGAGCGTTCAGCTCCGAGTTGTGAAAAAGTGGAACTCGTTCTCACCGAGGCTCGGTGCCGCGCCCGGAAAACCACACTTCGTTGAGGATCCGCCATGCTGCACAATCCCTTGCCTCCCGTTGCCCGGTTGCTGGCCAGGCAACCGTGGATGATGCGCGCCGCGCCGCTGGTCATGTGGCTCGAGAGCCTCATCCGGCGATTGACGCGTGGCCGCCGCGGCATTCTGGATGTCGCGGGACTGCCCTCGCTGGAGATCACGGTTCCCGGCCGTAAGACCGGACTCCCTCGCACGACCTCGCTACTCACCGTCCCGAGCGGTGACGTGTTCCTGGTCCTCGGCTCCGGTTGGGGCAGCACCAAACACCCCGCCTGGACCGCGAATCTGCGTGCCGCCGAGACCGCGTCGGTGGTCTATCAGGGCCAGAGATTCACGGTCACCGTCACCGAGCTGCATGGCGTCGACCGCAAGCAGGCCTGGGACTACGCCCTCGATTTCTGGCCCGGCTACGAAATGGAACACCGCCGCTCCGACCACCGCGAATTCCGTATTTTCGAGCTGCGCCGAGTGGGTCTGGACCGCTACCGCCAGACGAGTTGAAACGATCGTGTGCCAAATCTGAGAGAACTCTTGGGATTGCCTCAGGCTCCCGCCAGGTGCGCGGGGGAGGCTGGGGGCAGCAGATGATTCCCGGTGATGGCGAGGTGCGCACGATGGTCGAGCTCGAGGTCGTTGGAACAACGGTGACGGTGAACGTGCTCGGGGCGCATCGCATCCTGTCGCTGCGGGAGCACGTCAGTTTCGATCTGTCGAATGTCGTCGAGGTGGCCGCGGCCGAGGTCGATCGCCGACCACCGTGGCTGCGTGCGCCGGGCACCTTCTTCCCGGGCGTCATCGCGGCCGGAACCTTCCGGGGCAAGGGCCGTAAAGAGTTCTGGGACACCGGCTTCGATGGGCACGGCGTGCGCATCGAGCTATCCGGCGGGGACTTCACCCGGCTCGTCATCGATGTCGACGACCCGGAAGCCGTGCGGCAGCAGCTTTCACACCTCGCGGCGGCCTGATCGGCCGCGCGCCCGGTTGACCCGAAACGCCCGGAGGCGCATGGTGGGGCGATGGGCAGCGAAGAGGTTCGCGCGGGTGTTCGACTGACCAATCTGGACGTCGAACTATTCGATGGCGCAGGCGGCGATAAGCGGGACCTGATCGACTATCTCGAGGTCGTCGGAGAACGGATGGTGCGGGCGATCCACGGTCGCCCGCTGTCCGTGGTCCGGGTCCGTCCCGGACAAGAACCGTTCATGCAGAAGAACCTCCCCAAATACACGCCCGAGTGGGTCCCGCGAGTCACCCTCTGGGCCGAAACCTCCCGCCGCGAGGTGACCTACGCCCTCGGCGACGATGTCCCCACGCTGCTGTGGTTCGGTAATCAACGCGCGGTGGAATACCACCCGACCCTGCTGCTGGCAGACTTCAGCGCGGGCCCAACCCATCTCGTCCTCGATATCGACCCGCCGGAAGGCCAGGACTTCGGCTTGGCCGTACGCGCCGCCCAATTGGTCCGCGAAGCACTGGCCGCCGATGGGCTCGGCGGTGCCGTGAAAACCAGTGGGGCCAAAGGCGTTCACATCTTCATCCCGGTCCACCCCGGCACCCCCATCGAGGATGCCGCGGCCGCCACCCGCGCCATCGCCGCCCGCGCCGAACGCCTGGACCCGGCCCTGGCCACCACCGCCTTCATCCGAGAAGACCGCGGCGGCAAGGTCTTCCTGGACTCCACCCGCGCCGGCGGAGCCACCGTGGTAGCCGCCTACAGCCCCCGCATCCGCCCCGGCGCGCCCGTCTCCTTCCCCATCCCCTGGGCCGACCTGCCCGCGATCCACCCCAGCGACTTCACCATTCGCACGGCTCCCAAGCTCCTGGCCGATCGCGACCCCTGGCTCGACGAAATGCCCGCCCCGCACTCCCTCCCCGAAGACCTCATTGCCGAGGGCCACACCATCCCGGTCGCCCGGGTCCAGGCCATGCACGAGGGCAAACGCCGAGCTCGAGCCCGCCGCACCCCCTGAGGTCAGTGACTGGCTCGCCGCCGCGCTCGCCCGCCTGGTCTAGTCCTGACAACTCCACTCCCAGAAAAGGATTCACGCCCGTGAGCCTCTCCCTCGATGAGCGCACCGCCCTGGTCCTGATCGACCTGCAACACGGCGTGGTCGGCCTGCCCACCGTCCCGCACACCAGCGCCGAGATCGTCCATACGTGCGGGGACCTGGCTCGCGAGTTCCGCGCCCGCGATCTGCCGGTTGTCCTTGTGCGAGTGTCATTCTCGGCGGATGGAGCGGATGTCGCGCCCGGGCGCACCACCCACTCGGCGTCCTCGGTGCAGCGCCCGGACAGCTGGGATGAGCTGGTCGACGAGCTCGATATCCAGCCGACGGATATCCGGATCACCAAGCGCCAGTGGGGCGCTTTCTACGGCACGGATCTGGATCTGCAACTGCGCCGCCGCAAGATCACCGGCATCGTCCTGGGCGGCATCGCCACCAGCATCGGCGTGGAATCAACGGCCCGCGCGGCCCACGAACACGGCTACCACGTGGTCGTGGCCACCGATGCGGTCGCCGACGTCGACCTCGCCTCACACGAGCACTCGACAGGCAAAATCTTCCCCCGCCTCGGCCTCACCGCCACCGCGAAGGAGATCGTGGCGGCCTTGCCCGCCTACATCCCGTCGTAGCCGATCGACCTCCAGCACTTCGTCGGGCATGCGCAAACTCATGAACAGGCTCAGGAACTTCAGGATCGCAAACGTGATGAAGGCATCCCAGACGATGATCGTCAATGCCGCTCCGGCCTGCCACAGAATGAGTTTCGGATGGTGCCCGTACAGCCAGCCGCCGTAGCTGGCATCGGCAGATTGTTCGGCACCGCGCGTTCGCGATCCCGGGCCAGTCTCGGTCCGATCACCGCCGCCGCAACGAATCCGGTGGTGCCCGCGGCCAGATGGATGACATATCCGCCGGAATAGTCGAGCGCACCCATCGACGACCACCAGCCGCCACCCACAGCCATACCTTGAAACTGATGCGGCCGATCACACTGCCCAGGAACAGCAGCGGGGTAATGGCGGCATCAGTCCGTCGAGCAGCGGAATCAACGCGCGACCCTGACTATCCGAACCCAGGATGGTATGCGGATGGCCGATTGCGGCACGCAGGATTCCTGGCCCCATTTTCACGGGTTCGCCGAAGCCCATCTTGAAACCCACAGCACCCACACCACCAGGACCAGCGAGAATCCGGTGAAGGCCATGAGTATGGTGTTGACGGCCCATTTGCGTTGCACGATACCGCCATACAAGATTGCGATACCGGGGATGCTCATCGGGTGAACCAAGTGTTGTGCGAGCACGTTTCCCGGCGATTACACGCCGTTAAATCTGGATTTCACAGTCGGCTCCAGGTATGCAAGAACATTCGAATTATCGTTTCCAACAATCAATTCCGACTGGTCGTAATGTGATCGACACGGCCCGCGCGGCTACCGTACGATCTGGCTACGGGCGCAGAGGCCGGTCGAACGGGGGAACGGTGTGAGGAGTCGGCTACCGGCGACCATCCGCAACGCGGCGGAGTGGACGCGGCGTTTCGCGCGCACCGCGCCGGGCGTCATCAGCATGGTGAGCGCGGGCCTGATAATCCTGTGCTTGATTTCGGGCCTCATATGCGCGAACCAGCTCGGCGACAAGCTAACCCGACGCGACACCGTCCTGGAACACACCGAACCGCTCGCCAATGCGGCCCAGCGGCTCTATGTCGCACTCTCCGCCGCCGACGCCGCGGCCTCCACCGCATTCCTCTCCGGCGGCATCGAATCCACGGACGTGCGCACGCAGTACCGGCAGTCCCTCGCCGATGCGGCCGCCGCCCTGGCCGAGGCCACCACCGGCGCGTCGGATGCGAACACCCGCGGGATCGTCGCCAAGATCGCCGCCGAATTGCCCACCTACACCGGCCTGGTCGAGGCGGCCCGCGCCAATAACCGTCAAGGCCTCCCGGTCGGCTCGGCCTACCTGCGGCAGGCCTCCGCCCTCATGCAGACCTCCATCCTGAAGAACGCCGCGGACCTCCAGACCTCCCGCCTCGCCCAGCTGCGCGAGGACCAGCGCGGCATCTCCGGTCTGCCGTGGCTGAGCATCAGTGCGCTGGTGCTGGTGCTCGCCGCCTGCGGCTACGGGTCGCGAGTGCTCTTGCGCCGCACCAATCGCTGGATCAATCCGGGCGTGGCCGCGGCGGCGGGCGCGGTGCTGCTGGCCCTGCTGTGGATCGTCACCGCCGAGGTGGCCGCCTCCGCCACCATCGACACCGCCGCCACCACCCGCTTCGAAACCCTCTCCCGCGCCCGGCTTCTCGCCCAGCAGGCCCGCACCGAGGAAACCCTGCTGCTCATCACGCGCGGCGATCTGACCGAGAGCGAGAAACGCTTCACCACCGATATCGACGGCGTGCGCACCGCGCTGGACAACGCCGTCGACTCGAATTCCCCGGCGGCGCAGGCCTTCACCAGCTGGCAGGACAGTCACAAGAAGCAGACCCTCGCCTACCAGGGCAATAGCTACAAGGATGCGGTCCAGCAGTCCATCGGCACCGGTCCCGATACCTCCGCCACCCGATTCGGCGCATTGGACACCGCACTGCAAGGCGAACTCGAACGCACTCGCGCCGAGGTTCGCGACGGCGCGGACGGCGCGGGCGATGCGCTCACGCTGACCCCGTTCGGCACCCTGGTGCTACTGCTCGCGGCCGCGACGGCCATCGGGCTCGGGGTGTGGCCGCGGTTGAAGGAGTTCCTGTGAACAAGCGAATCCGGCTGGCGCTGCTGGCCACCCTCGCCGTCGTGGCGACCGCATGCGGTGCGACCCCGCAATCCCCGCCCATGGAACTCGCCGCCGAATCTCTCCTGCCGCCCAATGCCGCCGAGATCACCAGCGCCCCCAATGAGCGCGGCGACGACTCCTGCAACGCCACCGCGAGCCTGCGCCCCGGCGCACAACCCCAGCCGGGAGCCATGCCCGCCGGGTCCACCATGGCCAAGATCGTCGCCAGCGGCAAACTCCGCGTCGGAGTCGATCAGAATCAGTACCTGTTCGGCTTCCGCAATCCCGCGACCGGTGAGATCGAGGGCTTCGACATCGATATCGCCAGGGAGATCGCGAAGGATCTCTTCGGCAATCCGGGAGCGATCGAACTGCGTCCCATCGACTCCGCGCACCGGGCGGCAGCCTTGCAGAACAATGAGGTCGACATTGTGGCGCAGACCTTCTCGGCAACCTGCGAGCGCCGCCGCGATGTCGAGTTCTCCAGCACCTATTTCGTTTCCGATCAGCGCCTGCTGGTGACCAAGGGCTCCGGTATCCGTTCCGCGACGGATCTCGCGCAAAAACGGGCGTGCGGTGTCTTCAAGACGACGACACTGGAGGCGATGTTCACTATTCCGAACCGCCCCAAGGTGATCGGTATGACGAACTGGCTGGACTGCCTGACCGCCATGCAACAGGGCCAGGTCGATGTGATCAGCACCGACGCGCCCATCCTCTTCGGTCTGGCCGAGCAGGATCCGAACCTGGAAGTGGTCGGCGACCCGCTGGCCTACGACAACTACGCGGTCGGCGTGCAGAAGTCGCAAACCGATTTGGTGCGCTTCGTCAATGGCGTGCTGGAGCGGGTCCGCGGCGACGGTACCTGGCAGCGGCTCTACAACTCCCGCATGACCAAGCTCGGTCCCGCCTCCCCGCCCGCGCCCCGGTATATCGAGTGAGTCGTGATGCAGGGGAATTCAGGGCACATTCTCACCGTCGCCGAAATCGACCGCGAAATCGCCGAGCGGGAACGCGAAATCGACGCCATCGCCTCGACTCTGGTCGAGCTGGATAAGCATCCGGGGCTGGTGTTGTTGCGCCGATTCCCGCCGTCGGGGGTGACCGAGCAGCGCTGGACGCCCGCCCGCGACGCCCTGGATCTGATGTGGGAGGACTTCGCACGAGTGCGGGCGCTGCTGGACAAAGCGCGTGCCGCCCGCGCCCGGCGACGGCTGGACGCGCTGGACCGCGAGGAGCTCACCGCCCTGCTGCGCGGACAGCCGGTCGAGTTGTCCCGCACCACGATTCCCCTCGCACTGCGCGCGCTCGGCGGTCCCCGGCACGAGGTGATCCATATGGGCTTCACCGACCTGCTCGAGCGCATGCGCTCGGCCTTCCCCATGGTTGTCGCGGTGCTCGAAGCGGTCGACGCCGTGAACAGCCGGATCGTCTCCGAAACCGAGCCCATGCGCATCGAACTCGAGAAGATCGGCACCGGCCTGCCCGAATTACGCACGCTCGCAGCCGATATCGCCGAACTGTCCCGCCGTGCCGCCGTGGACCCGCTGGCCCTGACCACCGGCCAGATCGACCGCAGCCTCGCCGATTTCGCCACCCGCATGCGCGATGCCGCCGAGCTGCGCACCGAACTCGCCGCCATCGCCGCCGATTGGAACGAAGCCATCACCCGCGTCCGGGTCCGTATCGAGGCCCTCACCAAGACCTACGAGCGCGCCCGCCGCGCCCGCGTAGAGGTCGAACGCACCATCCTCGCCGCCCCGCTCCCCGATCACGCCGACGACGCGGCCGTCTTCGGCGCGGAACTGACCACCCTGCAAGCGCATCCGGCCGACCCCGCCGCCCTGTGGGACCTCCGCCGCCGAGTCACCGAGGCTCTGGCCGAGGCCACCCACAATGAGGAACTCGCCCAGGGCCTGCTGGATCGCCGCTCCGAACTCCGCGGCCGCCTCACCGGCTACCGCGCCAAGGCCGCCCGCCTCGGCGTCGCCGAGGACCGCGACGTCCTGGCCTCCTGCCGCATAGCCGCGGGCCTGCTCTCCCGCAGGCCCTGCGATCTGGCCGCGGTCACCCGCGCCATCACCGACTACCGCCAACTCATCGCGCAGAAAACGGGGAGGCGTCCATGACCTGCACCGAAGCCGGATGTACCGGGACCATCGAAGACGGCTACTGCACCGTGTGCGGTGCCGCGCCAGCGGCCGTGGGCACCGTCGCACCGTGCGCCGACTGCGGCGGAAAGATCGCCGAGGACGGCTACTGCGAAACCTGTGGTGCCGCACCGGCTCCACAGTCCGCACTCGCCACCACCGAGGTCTCCGGACCCAAGCCAACGCGAGCGGGCGACCATTCCCTCGGGACCGGCGCGCGCTCCACCGGCAGCGGCAGAACCGGTAGCCGATCGGTGCGCACCGGCCCCTCGGGTCGTTCCGGCTCCTCCGGCGCGACTCGCGGCCGACTGGGCGCGGGCATGGTCAATGTCCCCCGAGTCGCCCCGATCGACCCCACGACCGCGGTCCTGGACGACCCCAAAGTCCCCGAGCATCAACGCTATTGCGGCAAGTGCGATCAGCCCGTAGGCCGCAGCCGAGACAACAAACCCGGCCGCACGGAGGGTTTCTGCGGCAACTGCGGCACCCGATTCTCGTTCACCCCCAAGCTCTCTCGCGGCGATCTGGTCGGCGGGCAATACGAGGTACTCGGCGCACTCGCCCACGGCGGCCTGGGCTGGATCTACCTCGCCGTGGACCACAAGCTCGACAACAAGCCCATGGTGCTCAAAGGCCTGCTGAATACCGGTGATGCCGATGCCATGCGAGCGGCGGTGGCCGAACGCCGCTTCCTGTCCCAGGTCGACCACCCGAACATCGTGCGAATCCACAACTTCGCCGAGGGCTTCGGACCGGACGGCGAATCGGTCGGCTACATCGTCATGGAGTACGTCGGCGGCACCTCGCTCAAGCAGCTGCTGCGCCGACGCCGCGAGACCGAGGGCCTGTGGCTCCCGCCGGGCCAAGCCATCGCCTACATCCTGGAAATGCTTCCCGCCCTGGAATATCTGCACTCCCACGGCCTGGCCTACTGCGATTTCAAGCCCGACAATGTCATGCAGACCGAGGAGCAGCTCAAGCTCATCGATCTGGGCGCGGTCATCTCCATGGAGGACCAGCACAGCGCCATCTACGGCACCCCCGGCTACCAAGCCCCCGAGGTCGGCGAGACGGGCCCGACCATCGCCTCCGAGGTGTACACCGTCGGCCGCACCCTGGCCGTCCTGCTCATGCGCGTCCCGCACGAGCACGGCCGCCTGGGCCCGCTCCCCGGCCCCGATACCGAGCCGCTGCTGGCCCGGCACGAGTCGCTGCACCGATTCCTCTCGCGCGCAACGGATCCCGATCCGGATGCCCGCTTCACCTCCATGACCGAGATGGGCGATCAGCTCACCGGCGTGCTGCGCGAACTGCTGGCCGCCGAGGACGGCTTGGCCCGCCCCGGTATGTCCTCCCGCTTCGGGCCGCCGCGCGCGGTATTCGGCGTCGATGCCCGCCCGGACAATCCCGGCAAGATCATTGCCGGACTGCCGGTTCCGCTGGTCGACCCGAACGACAGCGGAGCCGCGCTGCTGGCTTCGATCAGCACGACCAAGCCGGACGATCTGGAGCGCGAGATCACCTTGGGCCTGCGCTCGGTGGTGACCGGACAGGAGGAATCCCTCGAGATTCCGCTGCGTCTGGTCCGGGCCGCACTCGAGTACGGCGATGCCGACTCCGCGCTCACCCGCCTCGATGACCTCGAGGACACGCTCGCCGGTGACTGGCGTCTCACCTGGTTCCGAGGCCAGGCCCGGCTGCTGCAACACGATTGGGCGGCCGCGGCAGCCGAGTTCGACGCCCTGTACTCGGCCCTGCCGGGCGATCTCGCACCCAAACTGGCCCTGGCCGTCACCGCTGAAATCCAGTCCGATGAATCCGAGGCCGAACGTGATCGCGCCGCGCGCTTCTACGAGACGGTGTGGCGCACCGACCGCTCCTTCACCAGCGCCGCCTTCGGACTCGCCCGGCTGCACCGCCACGCCGGCAATCGCCAGGGCGCGATCGCCGTGCTCGACCAGGTCGACCCCGCGTCCGCTGTGCACACCGAAGCAGCCATCGCGGCGGTCGACACTCTCCTTGCCGTCGAACGCCCCGGCGAACTCACCGAAACACTGATTCGCGATGCCGGACAGCGGATTCAACGACTCACCATCGACAGCCGACGTCGTGCCGCACAGGCACAGATGCGGGTGCTCGGCGCGGCGCTGCAATGGCTGCGCCTGGGCCGGGTACCCACCGATCACGACCCACTACTGGATGTGGTGCTCGATCAACAGGGGGTGCGAACCGGTTTGGAACGCTGTTATCGAGCCCTCGCCCACGAAACCGAGGACATATGGGAACGAATAGCACTCGTGGAGCAAGCCAATACCGTACGTCCGAGGACGACGCTGTGATGCCGCGTTGCGCCGGCTGCGGCACCTTCGCCGCCGCGACCGACCGCTTCTGCGAGGAATGCGGACGGGAATTAGGGGTGCGCAGAATCGCGCTGCCGCCCATGGGACCGTCGACCTCGCGCGATGCCGTCACCATGCCGGTGGCCGAGCCGAGCGTGCTGAGCCGGACCGTAGCGCCGTACACCGGCACCACGCTGTCCTATGACGCGAATTCCCAGATCGCCTGCGATAACTGCGGCGGCACGCAATTCGACGACGACGGCTACTGCGTGGCATGCGGTCAGCTGGGACCGCAGCGCGACCGTTTCGAAGCCGACCTGGGCGCGACCTTCCTGATCACCGACCGCGGCATCACGCACGCGCGCAATGAGGATGCGGTCTCGGCCGCCATTCTCGAGGGCCCGACGGGCAGCCCGGCCACCGTCGTGATCGCCGTCTGCGACGGCGTATCCACCTCTGAAGACCCACAGGCGGCCTCGGGTGCGGCGGTCCGCGCCGGAATCGACGCCTGCCTCGAAGCCCTGGCCGAAGACAAACCCGCCGAGGACTGCGTCATGTCCGGCCTGACCGCCGCCGCGGAAGCGGTCCGCGCGGTAGGCACCCCGGAAGGCCGCGCCCCCTCCTGCACCTATGTCTCGGCCATCGTCCAATTCGACGAGTCCGGCGGCGCCCGGATCACGGTCGCGAATGTCGGTGACAGCCGGGCCTATTGGCTGCAACCCGGCGAAGGCTCCCAACGCCTCACCGTCGACGACTCTCTCGCCCAGGCCCTGGTCGAAACCGGCCTGATGGACGAGGCCGATGCCATGGACGCCCCGCACGCACACGTGCTGACCCGCTGGCTCGGCGCGGACAGCGAGCACAAGTGGTCCGCCAATGTCGTTCGCTCCGTGCATATTCAGGAGCCCGGCGTCCTGCTGGTCTGCACCGACGGCATGTGGAACTACTTCCCCGAAGCCGCGGCCCTGGCCAGTTTCGCGACCGGAGCCCCGCCCTTCCCCGCCGCCCGCAAACTCGTCGATCAGGCGCTGTTGGCGGGCGGCAAGGACAACATCACGGTCGCCCTCGTACCCGTGCCCTTCGCTGAACCTACCTCCGAGCAAGCTGGAGACACCCTATGACTTCCGCTGCGGACAACCGCATTTCGATCGACGTCGACCAGAACGAGTATCTGGCCGAGGGCGCACGCACCGCCGAAGCGATCATCACCATCGAAATCACCGACCAGCTGGCGATAGCCGAGCCGCCGAAGGAGCGGGTCGAGATCATCATTATCGACTGCTCCGGTTCCATGGGCGCGGGCGACAAATTCGCCAATGCCCGGCGCGCCACGCTCGCCGCACTCGATGTGGTGGCCGACGGCACCCGATTCGTGGTTGTCGAAGGCACCGACAAGGCCGAAGTCGTCTATCCGAAGGACGCCCCGTCCGCCGTCGCGAGCCAGCAGACGCGCAGCGCGGCCCGGCACGCCCTCGACAAGCTGCGTCCGCACGGCGGCACCGCCATGGGCACCTGGCTGGCTCTGGCCCGCCTTGTCGCGCAACACCATCCGGACGCCATGGTGCACGCCATCCTGCTCACCGACGGCCGCAACGAGCATGAGACGACCGCCGAGTTGGAGGCGGAGATCAAGGCATCCGAGGGCGTGTTCACCTGCGATTGCCGGGGTGTCGGCGGCGACTGGATGCGGGAGGATCTGGACCCCATCGCCTTCACACTGCACGGCACCCTCGATATCGTGAAGCAGCCGCACGAACTCGCCGCGGATTTCGCCTCCATGATGGAAGTCGCCATGGAGAAGGCCATTCCGGAGCTGACACTGCGGGTGTGGACGCCGGTCGGCGCGCGGATCGTCTTCGTCAAGCAGGTCGCGCCCTCCATCGAGGATTTCACGTCCCGCCGGACCACCGGGGCCTCCGAGCAGATCGGCGAATACCCGCTCGGCGCTTGGGGTACCGAGGAGCGCGATTACCACATCACCCTCGATATCGAACCCGCCGCACCCGGCCGCGAGAAGCTCGCCGCCCGAGTCTGGGTGGTCGCCGATGGCGAGCCGCTCGGCGAGGGCAAGGTCAAGGCCGTGTGGACCACCGACACCGAACTCTCCGCGCGAATCAGCCGCCGCGTGGCCCACTACACCGGCCAGGCCGAACTGGCCGACGTCATCCGGCAGGGCCTCGATGCACGCAAGGCGGGCGACCTCGTGACGGCCACCGCCAAACTGCAACGCGCGGTACGGCTCGCGGCCGAGTCCGGCAATGACAACACCGCCAAACTCCTGCGTGCGGTGGTCGATGTCGATGAGCGCACCGGCACCGCCCGCCTGCGCGCCGAGATCGACAAGACCGATGCGCTCGCCCTCGACGTGCGATCCAGGAAGACCGCGCGGGTGCGCAAGGAAGGGTCATGATGCCCACCTGCCCCGAAGGCCATCCGTCCGTCTCCACGGATTACTGCGACACCTGCGGTTCCCCCATGGGCTCCGAATCCCATGCCGCAACCATCAATTTCACCCAATGCCCCGCCTGTGGCGCGCCGGTGGCGGGCCGCTTCTGCGAGGACTGCGGCCACGACACCCTCCTGCCCGCGCCTCCGCCGCCTCCGCCACCACCTCCGGACCCCCACGGCACAGAGGGAGGCGAGGCCCTGGCGGTATGGGTCGCCACCATCACCGCCGATCGCGCCCACTACTCCCGCATGCTCGCCCAGAAAGGCCCCGACGCCCAGCGCCTGGAGTTCCCCGAGTACTACCCCAACCGCCGAATCACCCTGCGCGGCACCGACATCCTGATCGGCAAGCACAGCGACTCCCAAGGCGTGCACCCGGATATCGACCTGGGCATGGCCCCGGTCGATATCGCGGTATCCCGCACCCACGCCATCATCCACATCGACGGCACCGCAGTCACCGTCACCGATCTCGGCTCCACCAATGGCACCTGCCTGAACGGCAACCCCGACCCCATCCGCGCCAAAGTCGCAGTCCCCCTGCACAATGGCGACCGCATTCACGTGGGCGGGTGGACCACCATCACCCTGACTTCCGAGCCTGACGCAGGCCCACCCTGACGATGCGGACCCGGAACCGATCAAGCGATGTCGGCGGTGAGCGGCAGTTCGTTCACGGACGTGCCGACGTGCAGGGTGAAGGTCCCAGGCTCGATAGCCCAGCCCTTGGCCGTCCAATGCTCGAACGAACGTCGCGGCAGTTCGATTGTGGCGGTGACGGATTCACCGGCTGCGGCCTCGACGACTGCGAAGCCCGCCAGCCAACGCACCGGCCTATCCACGGCGCTGCTCTCGCGAGACAGATACGCCTGCACCACCTGTCGACCGGGCCGGTCGCCGGTATTGCGCACGGTAACGGTGGCAGTACGCCCCGACACCTTCAGATCTTCCAGCCCCCAGCTGGTGTATCCCAGCCCATGGCCAAACGGATACGCCGGTGCCACACCCGATTTCAGCCACGCCCGATACCCAATGTGAATACCCTCCCCGTAGGGCAGCGAATTGTCCGCCCCCGGCTTGGTATCCAACACCGGCACATCGGCCATCGTCTTAGGCCACGTCGTAGGCAACCGCCCACCCGGCTCGGCCGCCCCGGTCAGCACATCCGCCAGCGCCGACCCGAATTCCTGCCCCGGGAACCAGCTCAGCAGCACCGCCGCGACATCATCCCGCCACGGCATCTCCACGGGCGACCCGGAATTCACCACCACGATGGTCCGCGGATTCACCACGGCCACGGCGGCAACCAACTCGTCCTGACGCCCCGGCAGTCGCAGATCCTTCCGGTCGAAGCCCTCGGACTCGATCTGCTCGGTAGTCCCGACCACAATCACCGCAACCTCGGACTTGCGCGCCAATTCCACCGCGGCAGCGAACTCTTCGTCATCCGCGCGACGAGGACGCCCCACCGCGAACGTCAACCCCATGGCGGGCAGCCCCGGCGCGGGAACCAGCTGAATGCGCACATCCACCTCGTCACCCTCAGCGAGCGTGCGGGTAGCGAACCGCTGCGGCGGATTCAACAGCATCTCGACCGGATCGCTCCCCTCCGGCAGAACGGTCTCCTCGACCAGCTTCTCGCCGTCGATCTCGAGACTCAGCGTCCCGACTCCCGCCAGTCCGATCCGCCACTTCCCCGACACATCCGCACGCAGCCGCCCACGCAGCTCGATAGCATTGGCAGCCATGGCATTCGGATTACCGAACAGCATGAGACCGCCCGCAGTCCGATGCTCGACATCCAACACGGTCTCACCATCGAGGTACCGCAACGCCAGTCCCGGCGTCCCGGTCTCAGGATCGGTAACCAGATCCAGCGGCACCGGAATCAAAGCATCGCTCAGATGCACCCCCGGCGTATAGGCCACCGTCAGCGCCTCGGACAGCCCCGCCAGCGGCGAAGTCGTATGCGCCGGAATAACTGTCGCACTACCACCACCCATAAACCGAGGTTCAGCAGCAGCGGACCCGAGCAACGCGACCCGCGCATCCCTCCGCAATGGCAACGTCCCATCATTCGACGCCAACACCATCGCCTTGGCCGCCGCCTCCCGCACCACCCGCTGCGCGGCCGCATCGGTGAAAGCCGGTACCTCCTGCGGCGTCCCGTTCAACGCACCGACCCGAACCGCGAATCGCAGTATGCGCCGCACCTTCTCGTCAATGGCCGACTCCGGCACCTCCCCCTTCCGCACCGCCTCCTCCAGCGGCGCACCCCACAGCTCCCAAGGCCCCGGCATGGCAAGATCATTCCCCTTGGCCGCGCCACCAGTGGAACGCACTGCGGTCCAATCGGATACGACAACCCCGTCGAACCCCCACTCACCCTTGAGCGGCTCGTCGAGCAGATCGTTCTCAGTCATAGTGGTGCCATTGACCGAGTTGTAAGCGGCCATGATCATCCAGGCCCCCGCCTGCACCGACCGCTCGAACGGATACAGGTACAGCTCACGCAACGTGCGATCGTCCGCAATGACGTCGGCGGTAAATCGCTCGGTCTCGGAATCATTGGCCACATAATGCTTCGGGCACGCACTCACGCCATGCGCCTGAACCGCCCGCACATAGGCGTCGGCAATCTCGGCGGTAAGCATGGGATCCTCGGAAAAACACTCGAAATGCCGTCCGCCCAGCGGAGATCGATGCAAGTTGATGGTCGGCCCCAGTACCGCATACACATCCTTACGGCGAGCCTCAGCCGCAATCAACGCACCGATCTCGGTCAGCAGCTCACGATCCCAGGTAGCGGCCAGCGCAGTCCCCGAAGGCAAGCTGACCGAGGGATCCCGCTCGTCCCACAGCTCCCCGCGCACCCCCGAGGGCCCATCCGACACCGGCATCTCAGCCAGCCCGATGCTGGAGTCCCCCGCGAACCGGAAGAAGTTCGACCCCGAAATCAGCTTGATCTTGGCCGCCAAATCCAGCTTGGCGAGCAGTTCATCGATCAGTTCGTTCATGCCAGCTCCCTCCAGAATTTCACCAGTTCCGCGCACACCTGTTCCGGCACATCCTCATTCGGCACATGCCCGCTGCCGTGGAAAACCGCCGTCCTAGCCCCCAGCTGCTCAGCGAACTTCTCGTGGACCTCCGGCGCCCACAGATCATTGGTGTCGCCATAGGCAACCAGCAGCGGCACCCCGGCGTCACGCAGCTCGGCGGGATCCTTCACCGGCGGCTGCTCCATCACCTTCAGAATGCCGAGAATATTCGCCTTCTTCGTCTCCAGAATCCGCGTATGCAGAAACTCGGCCCGACCCGCCGGAAACTCGAGCCCCCCACTGGCGATAGCAGCACTCATCTGCTGCCAAATGACTTCCTGCCCACCCGCTTCCACCTCCTGAGCCACCAGCTGCGGCGGCGGAAAATTGATGTCCTCCACCGAAGATGGCCCCGAGGCAAGCAGGGTAAAGCTGCGGAACCGCTCCGGCCGGGCAATCACAGCCACGCGCGACACATACCCACCGAACGAATGCCCGACAAGCTCAACAGCCGCATCCGGCGACACCTGATCAACAGCCCCCAGCAGATCCCCCACAAAGTCGTCCATCGTGTACCCGGAAATATCCTCCGGCCCCTCGGACTGCCACTGCCCCCGCTGGTCATAAGCAACCGCCCGATACCCAGCCTGAGCCAGCACCGGAAGCATCCCCTCGAAGTCCTCCTTGGACCCCGTGAACCCCGGCACCAACACCACGGTCCCCCGAACCTCCACCCCCGTAGGCGGCACAGCCTCCCACGCGGCGAGCGTCCCCGCCCCGCCCCCCAACGTCATCGGTGTGATCGGGATCCGAGCCATCGCCATTCCTTCCCTCGTACGGCCATGTACGGCTGGCACGAGTGTGCCAGCGGATCCCCAGTTTACCGAGCACTCACTCGGTACTGTTATCCCTTCGTTACCCAGGAAGGATTTTGCCTGCTCACTACACATGACTACTGTCGCACTTCATGACGCCGCAACGCCGCACCCGAGGCGAAGCCCGCCGAGAGCAGATCATCGACGAGGCCCTCAAGGCCTTCGCCGACAACGGCTACCGCAGTGCCTCCATAGCCGAAATCGCCGAACGCTGCGGCCTCTCCCAGCCCGGCCTCCTCCACTACTTCCCCAACAAAGCCGCCCTCCTGGCCGCAGTCCTCGAATACCGAGACCGCCTCGACTACGACCGCTTCGGCTTCGACCGCAACCTCCGAGGCAAAGCCGCCCTACAAAAAATGGTCCAACTGGTAGAACACAACGAACACGTCCCCGGCCTAGTCCAACTCTTCACCGTCGTCACCAGCGAAGCGGTAACAGTCGACCACCCGGCGCGGGATTGGGTAGTCAACCGCTACCGCCTACTCCAGGCCTACCTAGTCAAGGTCCTCGAAGACGGCATAGCCGACGGCGAATTCCGCCCCGACATCAACACCGCTGCCCACGCCCGCCAGATCTTCGCGATGATGGATGGCCTTCAGCTGCAATGGCTTCTGGACCCGGAGCACGTGGACATGCCCGCGTTGTTCCGGACGTACATCGACGAGCTGATTGCTTCGATTTCGTAGAGGGAAAAGACGAAAAGACAAGAGATACAAGACAAAAGACAAAGACGCCTGGACAAGAAGGGACAAAACAAGAGATACAAGACAAGAGCAAAGACCAACCCCAACGAGCAGCCCGAAACGCCCGGCATGGCCCCACCGTCCGCCCGACACGCCCAGCGCGCGGGGTGGAACTCATCGAGGGGGGACATGAGGCTGGTGTAAACGGACAAAACCCCGGCTCATGTCCCCCCTCGATGAACAGGCCGGGTCGACACGCTGCGACACGCCGATGCCCGCCCCCTGTGTCCCTGGCTGAGGTATCTCGAGTCTTGTGCTCGAGTTCTTTCCTCTCTTTCTCGTCCAGGCGCCCTTGTCTTTTGTCTTGTATCTCTTGTCTTTTGGGGTTTGGTCCCGGAACGGGACCACAACCTTCCAGCCAGGCCGGGACGAGAGGAGACGGCTCCTGGCTGGGGAGCCAACGTCGGGTACGGCAGGCGGCGCCACCACGCGATATCCGTACTGCCGTGCGCTTGGGACACGAGCGACCGAGACGCTGGTTTTGACCGGTGCGGTTAATGACAGCGATGGCCGCAGGCCGAGCCGACCCAGCAAAACGCGAACGCCCGTGCCGCCGACAGGGGGTGTCGGCGTCACGGGCGGTGACGATGCGGGAATGTTCAGATATTGGCGCAGGCCAGCGCGGCGGTGCGTTGCGCGGTGGTTCGGCGGTGGAACCATGCCGCGCGCGCATCTCTCTCCTCGCGGACCCGGATCCGGGCTTTCGCCAGCGCCAACTGCTCTTTGGAGTGGTGGCGGTGATTGACTCTGGGTGTACCGGTCGGATCGATATGCGCCGGTGCGATCCACGCGGTACGCCCCGGGAACTGCGAATCGGCACCGAGTTTCACTGTTTTCCAGCCGTCGGGGCCGTCGTTGACCAAGGCATGGCAGTGATCGCACGCAAGAGTGAGATTCTCGATGTCCGTCACGCCGCCGTCGGCCCACTCCGACACATGATGCACCGCAGTCAAAGTGGCCGGGGCGTTGCAGCCGGGCCGGGTGCAGCCCCGCTCGGCGGCGATCAACGCCAGGCGCTGTGCGGGGTTGGCCAGGCGCTGCCCACGTCCCAGGTGCAGCGGCATACCCGCGTGATCGAACAACGCCAGGAACGGCAACGCCTTCTCCGCGAGCTTCAGTGCGGCCGGAATTGATACCGTGCCACCCGAGGCCGTGGTCGCCACACCAGCCGCGGACTCCAACTCGGCCAACGACATGGTGACGACGGTCGAGACCGGCAGTCCGCGATGAGACCCGAGTTCGGTGGGTCCCATTTCCGGGCGCAGCAATGCCTGCAACGCATCGTGATTGCGTTGCGCGGCACTGCGGTGATCACGCTTGGCGGCCTGTTCGACCTGCTCACGCGGCACCGAATCATCCGCGATCCACGGGCTTTGCGGGTCTTCCGGGTTGCACATGCCCGGGCGTGCCAGCTTCGCGAACACCGGATCGAGCAGCGCGCGCAGGGTCGGGGTGAGTTCACCCTTGATCGGAGACATGCCATCGGCACGCTGGCGCCCGATCACCACCCCACGCAGGCGAGCACGGTCGGAGTCGTCGGTGAGTGTGCCGTCCGGATCCAGGTGATCGAGGATCCGCGCACCGACCTTCACCAGGTCATCCGGGCTTGCGGAGCGCGCCAACTCCACGAGGATCTGCTCGGCGGCTTCGCGGTCTTCACGCGGGATCAGGTGTGGGATCCGGTCGGTGATCTTCGCGATCACCCGGGCGTGATCGGCGGAGATCTCCCCGGCGGCTTGCGCGTTCGCGGTGTGCGCGAGCATCGGCGCCAACGCCCGCCCGCTCACGTCATGCCAAGTCCCAAGGTGCTTGGCGGCGTTCACCCGTGCGATGGCATCGGCATGGGACAGGCGCAGGGTCTCTTCCAGGAACCGTACCGGTGAGCCCGCGCCCACGCGCTGCGGCAGCGACCGCTCACAGGCTTCGACCAGCAGTCGGTGTCCGAGCGCGGCCAGTTGGCGTGTGCTGGTTTCGATCTCGTGCAGCAGTGCGGTGATGTCGGCTTCGGGCAGGGCGGTGAGGGAGGTGTCGAGCAGGGCATTCACCGCGGTGGCCAGGTGGCTGGCCTCCGGTGCGGTGGATGTTTCCTGGTTCGAACTCATGTGCTAATTCTACCGCGAATGATCAAGCAAGAGAAGCGAATACAGCATCTGATCTGCGGATATTCAGACAATCTCGTTGTTCGCAACCGGCCTGTTCATCCACAACCATTCGTGGCGTTTGTCCTCATTTCATGGCAGGTTGTGGACGGCGGGAGGCATACCAGGCCAACAGTTCCGGCGAATCCACGGCAGTCGGGTCAACGACCGTGGTTGGATCGGCGCCCTGGAGTAAGCGTTTCAGGGGCACCTCGAGCTTCTTGCCCGTACGGGTGTGGGGAATACCTGGGGCTTGGATGATTTCGTCGGGGACGTGGCGGGCGGATACCTCGGCGCGGATAGTGGCAGTGATTCGATGCTTCAAGGCGTCGGTGAGTTCTTGTCCTGCGGGCAGTACGACGAACAGCGGCATCCAGTAGCCGCCGTCGGGTTGTTCAACGCCGAGGACCAGGGCTTCGGCGATTTCCGGGAGTGCTTCCACCGCTTGGTAGATGTCGGCGCTGCCCATGCGGATTCCATTGCGGTTCAGGGTGGAGTCGGAGCGGCCGTGGACGATGATGCTGCCGTGGTCGGTGCGGGTGATCCAGTCGCCGTGTCGCCAGGTGCCCGGGAACATGTCGAAGTAGGCGGCGCGGTATCGGGAGCCGTCCGGATCGTTCCAGAATTTCACCGGCATGGAGGGCATAGGTTTGGTGATTACCAACTCCCCCACTGTGTTTCGAACCGGCCGCCCGGATTCGTCCCAAGCGTCGAGGGCGACGCCAAGGTAGGGGGCGGAGAGTTCGCCGGGCCAGACCGGAACAGTGCGAGCACCGCCGATGAAGGCGGAGACCACATCGGTCCCGCCGCTGATCGAAGCGACCGGGATGTGTGCGCCGACGTGGTCGCGGAGCCAGAGGGATGACGAGGCGGGCAGGGCCGCACCGGTGATACCGATCAGGCGCAAGGCCGACAGGTCATGGGCCACAGACGGGAATGCACCCGCCTTCTCGCAGGCGAGGACATATCCGGGGCTGGTGCCGAGCACAGTGGCCTCGATGCGAGCGGCCATGGCCCACAACGCATCCGGGGCCGAATATGCCGGACTGCCGTCGTAGCAGACGATGGTGGCTCCGACGAGCAGACCGGCGACCTGGAAGTTCCACATCATCCAGCTGGGGCTGGTGTACCAGAAGAAGGTGTCTTCGGCTCCGATATCGGATTGCAGCGCAATGGCTTTGAGGTGTTCCAGCAGCACGCCGCCGTGCCCATGGACAATGCCCTTGGGCTTGCCGGTCGTGCCGGACGAGTAAAGCACCCACAGCGGGTGCTCGAACTCCACCGCCGTGGTCTCGAGAACGGCGGCCTGCGGGTCGAGTGCTTCGGTCGCATCGTCCCAGTCGAGCGCGTCCGGAACCTCGAACCCGAGCCTGGACACCACAATGGTGCCGCGCAGACTGGTCAAACCCGCACGCAGAGAAGCTATCTCATCCCGCTTGTCATGCGCCTTGCCGCCATAGCGGTAGCCGTCGGCGGTAATCAGCACCGTCGGTTCCAGCTGGCCGAGCCGATCCAACGCGGCCGTCGCGGTGTAGTCCTGCCCGCACGCGCTCCAAATGGCACCGATGCTCGCGGCGGCAAGGAATGCGATCACGGCCTCGGGAATGTTCGGCAGATAGCCGACGACCCGATCCCCCGGCCGCACACCGAGCTTCCGCAGCGATCGGGCCAGTACTGCGGTGCGAGAAAGCATTTCCGTCCACGACAGCTCGCGAGGTGGCGTGTCCTCGCTGATGGCGATGATCGCAGGCCGGTCCGTGCGGGCGTGCCGCACCACCTGGTCGACGTAGTTCAGCTGGGCTCCGGGAAACCATCGGGCGCCCGGCATGCCATTCCCGGTCACCACCTCAGCCGGGATCGTGCCGAGGTCGAAGTATTCCCACACCGCCCACCAGAATCCAGCGATATCGTCGACCGACCACTCCCACAGTGCCTGATAGTCCGGCGCGTCGATGCCGAAGCGCTGCTCCACAAATCGCGTGAAATCGGTGATCCGAGCCGCCGCGATATCGCTCTCACTCGGCGTCCACTGCGCCGCCGTCACCGGCGAGGTCACCTCGATCATCGGGCGCTCCATCCGCCGTCCATGGTGTACGACGCGCCGGTCACCATGCGCGCCGCATCGGAGGCGAGCCAGCCGACCAGCGAGGCCACCTCCTCGGGCTCCACGAGTCGCTTGATGGCGCTCTCGGTCAACATGATTCGCTCCACCACTTCCTCCTCGGCGATGCCATGCGTGACGGCCTGATCGGCGATCTGCTTGTCCACCAGCGGCGTTCGCACATACCCCGGGCTGACGCAGTTGCTGGTCACGCCGTGCGGTCCACCCTCGAGCGCCGTCACCTTGGACAACCCCTCGAGCGCGTGCTTCGCGGTGACATACGCGGATTTGTATGCCGAGGCCCGAATCCCATGCACCGACGAGATATTGATGATCCGTCCGCGCCCTTGCTCATACATGTGCGGCAGCGCCGCGCGAATGAGCAGGAACGGCGCTTCCACCATGAGCGCGAGCAACTTCCGGAATTGCTCCGGCGGGAAGTCGACGATCGGATTGATGCTCTGCACACCCGCGTTGTTCACCAGAATGTCGGTGTCGAGGCGGAGCTCTTCGAGGGCGGTGACGTCGAGAAGGTCTACTTCCCAAGCCTTTCCGCCGATCTCCGCCGCCACCGTCTTGGCTCCCACACCGTCGATATCGGCGACGGTGACCTCGGCCCCGAGGGTGGCGAGCTCTCGCGCACAAGCCGCCCCGATCCCGCTCGCACCGCCCGTGACCAGGGCGGTGCGCCCAGCTAGCTCACCCTTCGTCATGCACTCACTACCTTCCGATCAGCTTCTGCCGCCAGGATTTCCGCATCGGCGCGGTCGATATCCAACAGGGACGCGCCATTGGTCTCCCGGACGAAGAGCACCGCGACCACCGTGATCGCGCAGGCCCCGGCGAGATACCAGGCGATCGGCACCGAGGATCCGTAGGTGTTCAACAGCCGCACCGCGATGATCGGCGCGAGCGATCCGGCCACGATCGAGGTCACCTGATAGCCCAGGGACACACCGGAATACCGCATGCGGGTCGGGAACATCTCGGCCATGATGGCGGGCTGTGCCGCGTACATGAAGGCGTGGAACACCAGCCCGATAATGATGGCGGAGAGGATGACCGCATTGTGCTTGCTGTCCATCATGGGGAAGGCGAAGAAGCCCCAGGTGCTCGCGGTCAGCGCGCCGATCAGGTAGATCGGCCGGCGACCGAACCGGTCACTGAGCCGTCCGGCCAGCGGGATCACCGCGAAATGCACTGCGTGCGCGGCCAATAGCCACCACAGGATGACCTTCGTGTTCGCACCCACGTGCACCTTGAGATAGGTGATCGAGAACGTGACCACCAGGTAGTACAGGATGTTTTCGCCGAAACGCAGTCCCATGGCGGTGAAAACGCCGCGCGGGTACCGCTTCAGCACCTCGATGGCACTGATCGAGGCGGCCTTCTCCTGTTCCGCGATCTTCTGCGCGGCAAGAAAAATCGGCGCATCGGTGATCTTGGTGCGCACGTAGTAACCGATCAGCACCACCACCGCCGACAGCCAGAAGGCGACGCGCCAGCCCCAGGACAGGAACGAGGCGTCCGACAGCGTGGATGTCAGGACCAGCAGCACGACCGTGGCGAGCATATTGCCGAGCGGCACGGCGGCTTGCGGCCACGATGCCCAGAATGCGCGACTGCGGCTCGGACTGTGTTCTGCCACAAGCAGAACCGCGCCGCCCCACTCACCGCCGACCGCGAAGCCCTGTGCGAATCGCAGCACCACCAGCAGCGCCGGGGCCAGATAGCCGACCTGGCCGAAGGTCGGCAGGCAGCCCATGAGGAAGGTGGTCGCACCCACCAGCAGCAGGCTCAGCTGCAAGAGCTTCTTGCGCCCGTACTTGTCCCCGAAGTGCCCGAACACCAGTCCGCCCAGCGGCCGCGCCGCGAAGCCGACCGCATAGGTCACGAACGCCGCGAGAATGGCGTCCAGATCGCTGGTCCCCTTGGCGAAGAACACCTTGTTGAAGACCAAGGTGGCCGCGGTGCCGTAGAGGAAGAACTCGTACCACTCGACGACGGTGCCCGCCATGGAGGCGGCCACCACCCGGCGCAGCCCCGCGAGCCCGGTGGTGGACTCTGCTTTCGACGGCTCGGGCTCGTCAACGCGAACGCTCATCGCGCAACTCCTAACGCTCGGGCCGCAGCACCCCTCATTGATGTGATGCGGCCCACAAATTCGACTGCGTCAGAGTATTCGTGCAGATACTTCTGCCCGCAATGCCCAACTTCGCAGCCCATATCTGCGAATATGCAGAAATGAGCGTGACCTCCGCCACTCCCCGGCCGAACCCCGATGACCTGCTGGTCCTGCTGGCGGTGGGCCGCACGGGTCGATACATCTCGGCCGCCGAGGAGCTCGGGATCAACCACACGACCATCTCGCGCCGCATCGCCGCCTTGGAAAACGCACTGGGCGGTCGTGTCCTGACCCGCGGTTCCGGCGGCTGGGAGTTGACCGACCGGGGGCGGGAAGCCTTGGTGGCGGCCGAGGCGATCGAATCCGCCGTGCGCTCACTGACTTCGGACACTCGCACCCTCGAGGGCGTGGTCCGCATGTCCGCGACCGACGGGTTCAGCGCCTACGTCGCGCCCCGCGCCATCGCCGGAGTCCAGCGCCACCACCCCAAGGTCGCCGTCGAAATCGTCGCCGCCACCCGCCGCGCCTCGCTGCAACGCACCAGCCTGGACATCGAGGTAGTGGTCGGCAAACCCCAGGTCGGCCGGGCCCAAGCGTTCCCGCTGGGCGACTACATTCTCGGCCTCTACGCCTCGGACACCTACCTGGCCGAACACGAAGCCCCCGCCACAATCGCCGACCTGACCGGCCACCCCCTCGTCTACTTCATCGACTCCATGCTCCAGGTGGACGACCTGGACCTGGCCCCCAGCTTCGCCCCCAAGATGCGCGAATCCATCTCCTCCACAAACGTTTTCGTTCACGTGGAAGCCACCCGGGCCGCCGCGGGCCTGGGCCTGCTCCCCTGTTTCATGGCGGACCGCCACCCCGATCTGACCCGGATCCTCCCGGACGCAGTGGCCGTGCGACTCACCTACTGGCTCGTCACCCGCTCCGAAACGCTGCGCCGACCGGAGGTGGCCGCCGTGGTCGAGGCCCTGCGCGCCGAGGTCCGCGCCCAGCGCGCCGAGCTCATGGGCACCGCCCGCTGAGCGTCGATCGGCGAGTGGCTATAGTCCGGCAACCGACCTCGAATGAAACCGGTGTCACAACACGACGCCGCAACCTGTGGTCTGATATGTGCCAATTGCCCTAAGAATCGATGTTCCCTCGGCTTTCGCATCGGTCCGCTAACGCGCACCGGAGGTTGCCGAGTCCGTCGGTATCACTACACCCGCGGGCTCGATGTGAGAGGAACGCAGTACTCGGATGGATAGGGTTCGTCGTACCGTTCGAGAGCGTGTTCGTCGCAGGTCGGGTAGCCCGCTCTTCGCGCAGTTGCTGACCGCGACCGTCGAATCGGCGGCCGAATCCATTGCCATCAGCTATAACCCGAGTACGGGCGGCGATCGTCGGGAGCTCAGCTATCGGGAGCTTGACGAATCCTCCTCGCAGCTGGCGCGGGAATTGATCTCGCGGGGCGTCGGACCCGGGGATGTGGTCGCGGTCGGGTTCGCCCGGTCGATCGAATCCGTGCTGGCGGTGTGGGCGATCGCCAAGACCGGTGCGGCCTATGTGCCGGTGGATCCGACGCTTCCGGCCGAGCGCGGCGCATTCATCGTCACCGACTCGCGAGCGGTACTGGGACTTACGCATTCGACGCATCGTTCGCAGCTTGATAGCGGAATCGAATGGATCGATCTCGACGAGCCGGAATTTCAGGCTGGGGTGGCGGCTCGGGCCACGCATCCGATCTCGTATGTCGATCGGGTGCGCACGCTGAGCGAGCAGCATCCGGCATACGTCATCTATACCTCCGGGTCCACTGGCCGCCCTAAGGGCGTTGTGGTGACCCATGCGGGTCTGGGGAACCTGGTCGCCACCACGCGGGAGCGGTATGCGGTGGACGGCAATGCGCGTGTGCTGCACGTGTGTTCGCCGAACTTCGACGTGTCCGTGCTCGAACTGCTACTGACATTCAGCTCCGGCGCGACGCTGGTCATCTCCCCCGCCACGGCGTTCGGCGGGTCCGAGCTTGCCGAGCTGCTGCGGCGTGAGCGGGTGACGCACATGCTCATTACCCCGGCGGCGCTGGAGACGGTGGATCCGGCCGGGCTGGACGCGCTGCGGGTGGTGGTCGTCGCGGGTGATGCGTTCGGGCCGGGGCTGGTCGAGCGGTGGGCGGACGGACGGTCGTTCTTCAATGCGTACGGCCCCACCGAGGCAACCATTCTCGCGACGAGCAGCACGGAATTGTCGTCCGGAGAGGCCATTACGATCGGGCCCGCTCTCGCGGGAATCGGTGCGGTGGTATTGGATTCGCGATTGCGGCCCGTGCCCGCCGATGTGATCGGCGAGCTGTATCTCTCCGGACCCGCACTGGCGCAAGGGTATCTGGGGCGGGCGGGCCTCACGGCGGAGCGATTCGTGGCCGGGCCATTCTGCGGGACACCCGGAGCGCGCATGTATCGCACCGGAGATCTGGTGCGCCGCTCGGCCGATGGGTCCATCGAGTATGTGGGTCGCTCGGACTTCCAGGTGAAGATCCGCGGGTTCCGGATCGAGCTCGGTGAGATCGATGCCGCGCTGACCCGGCATCACGATATCGAGTTCGCCGCCACGCTCGGGAAGGTCGCGCCCTCGGGGGCGACCATGTTGGTGTCGTATGTATTGCCGCGCAATGGGATAGCCATCGCGGATGGAGAGCTCGCGCGCTTCGCGGGAGCATCGCTGCCCGGACATATGGTGCCTTCGGCCATTGTCACGCTCGACGCGATTCCCTTGAACGCCAATGGAAAGCTCGATCGGCAGGCACTGCCCGAGCCGGTCTTCGAGAGCACGGTGTCGCGTGCGCCGGACGGGCCGGTGGAAACCCTGCTCGCCGAGCTGTTCACACAGGTACTCGGGGTGCCGGTCGGTGCGGAGGACTCGTTCTTCGCCGTGGGCGGCGACAGCATTCTGTCGATCCAGCTGGTGTCGCGGGCGCGGGCGGCGGGCATGGTGTTCACGCCCCGGGATGTGTTCGAGCATCGCACCGTTGCCGGGCTGGCCAGGGTCGCGGTGATCGGGACCGAGCCGGTGGCGACGCTCGCGGAGCTGCCCGGCGGTGGCGTCGGGGATGTGCCTTTGACTCCGGTGCTGGCCGCACATCTCGGCGGCGGGCGATCGTTCGGGCGGTTCACCCAGCAGATGGTGCTCGCGCTGCCTGAGCACATCGACCGGACTGGGCTGGTGACCACGCTCGCCGCGGTACTGGATCACCACGACATGTTGCGTGCGGAGCTGCGGTTCGCCGAGGGTGAGTGGCAGCTGCGCACCCTGCCGCCGGGTGCGGTGGATGTGGGTGGGCTGATCAGCCATGCCGATGCGCCCGCCGGTCTGGATATTGATGGCCTGAGCGACTTTGCCAGTGTGGCAATGGATTCCGCTCTGGACACCTTGGATCCGGCGGCCGCACGAATGGTCGCGTTCACCTGGCTGTCTCGACCGGACGGCCCGGATGTGCTGATCGTCGCGGCCAATCACTATGTGATCGACGGTGTTTCGTGGCGCATTCTGATTTCGGACTTGGTGGCTGCCTGGGCACAGCATGCCGGTGGGCATCGGATCACGCTGCCGGGTGTCGGCACGTCGTTCCGGCGCTGGGCACACGGTCAGATCGAGGCGGACCGCACCGAGGAGCGGCCCTTCTGGCGGCGGGTCCTGACCGTCGCCGATCCACTGCTGGGCGCACGTGCCCTCGACCCGACCCTCGACACTTCTTCGACAGTGCGGCATTTCAGCGTCACGGTGGCCGCCGAGGTCACCCATGCGGTGCTGACCGAGCTGCACAATCTGTATCGAGGTGGCGGCAATGACGGCCTGCTCGCGGCGCTGGCGCTGGCGGTGCGCGCATGGCGGCGGGATCGGGGCGTCGATGCCGTGGCGACCCGCATCCGACTCGAGGGACACGGTCGGGAAGAGCATGTCGTCGCCGGTGCCGACCTGAATCGCACCATCGGCTGGTTCACCACCATGTACCCGGTGGCGCTCGACCTGTCCGGCATCGATGCCGATGCTGCCTGGTTGGGTGGTGACGCGACTGGCGCGGTGCTCAAGGCCGTGAAGGAACAGCTGCTCGCGGTGCCGGACAATGGCATTGGCTTCGGCATGCTGCGGCACCTCGACACCGCGACCGCGGGCGAACTCGACGGGGCGCTCGGCCAGATCGGCTTCAACTATCTCGGCCGCATCTCCACGGGCGATGTGCCCGAGGCGCTCACGGACGGAAGCTGGCTGCCCACCAATGCCTGGGGTGAGCCCGGAGCCGCTCAGGATCCGGAGCTGCCCGCGGCGGCCGTGGTGGATATCAATGCGATCGTGACCGACACCGATTCCGGTGCACAGCTTTCCGCGTCGTTCGCCTATGCCTCCGAGATTCTCGACGAGCCCGCCGTGCGCGAGCTGGCCGAATACTGGGTGGCCGCGCTGACCATGCTCGCCGGGCATGTGCATGATCCGGCGGCCGGTGGACTCACACCGGCGGATGTCCCGCTGGTGCGGACGACTCAGGGCGAACTCGATCGCTGGCATCGGGAGTATCCGGGGCTGGCCGATGTTCTGCCGCTGTCACCACTGCAACTCGGATTACTGTTCCTCACACAGGTTTCCGAGGATTCGGACCCCTATCTTTTGCAGTGGGCAATGGAGTTGTCCGGTGTGATCGATCTGGATCGCTTGCGCCGGGCCGCGCAGGTGATGTTGGACCGGCACGCCATTCTGCGCACCGCATTCGGGGCCACGGCCGACGGCACTCCGGTGCAGATCGTGACCGAGAGCGTGGCCGTGCCGTGGCAGGTCATCGATACTCCGGATGCGGATGCCGGTGTACTGCTGGCCGCCGAACAATCCCGCGGATTCGATCTCGCGGTCGCACCGCTGCTGCGATTCACGGTGTACCGCACCGAATCCGGACGTACCCATCTGGTCTTGACCGCGCATCACCTGCTGCTCGACGGCTGGTCAATGCCGCTGCTCATGAAGGAACTCCTGGTTTCCTATGCGACAGGCGGTGATTCGTCGGTGCTGCCGCGCGTGCGGCCGTATCGCGACTATATTGCGTGGCTGACGCAGCGCGATCGCGAAGCCGCACTGGATAATTGGCGCGAGGCTCTGGCCGAGGTGACTCCCACCCGGGTGGCCGAGGCATTGGCCCCGCCCGCGTCGGCCGCCATTGGCCATGGGGTGTGTGCGGCCGTACTGTCGGAGTCCGAGACGGCGGCGCTGGTGGCATTCGCCTCGGCGACCGAGGTCACCGTCAATACCGTGGTCCAGGCGGCCTGGGGACTGGTGCTCGCGGCGTGCACCGGCCGTGACGATATCGTCTTCGGCGCTGTGGTTTCCGGGCGTCCGCCGCAGCTCGACGGTGTCGACGATATGGTCGGGCTGTTCGCGAACACCATTCCGGTCCGGGTTCGATTCGATGCCGACGCACCGGTGCGGATTCTTTTGAGTCGGCTTCAGTCCGAACAGGTTTCGCTGCTCGACTGCCATCACCTCGGACTGGCCGAGATTCAGCGCATTGCCGGTGCGGGCGAATTGTTCGACTCGCTGATGGCTTTCGAGTCCTACCCCGTCGACGCCGCGGGCTTGCGCGATGCCTACGGCACGATCGACGGCTTGGAGATCAATGATCTGCAAGCGGTCAACTTCACCCACTATCCGGTCGCGGTCGAGGTCGAGTTGGGTCCCCGGCTGCGGATTGCGGTGCAGCATCGGCGTGATCTGGTCGATGCGGCGACCGCGCAGGCCCTCGCGGATCGGCTGCGATCGCTTCTCGGCGAGCTCGTCGCCATGCCGGAACGCACTCCCGCCGAGCTCGATGAACTGGTCGATGCCCGCAATGACGTGATCGCGCAGACGCGGTACTGGCGAGGTGCGCTGGCGGGGGTGCCGGACGAGTTGAACCTGCCGGTGGATCGCCCCCGGGCTGCGGCCATTACCACCGAGGTCTTCGGCTTCGAGTTCGGTGCGGAGCTTCAGCAACGAGTGCGAGAGCTTGCACAGTCGCGGAACACCACTGTGTTCACCGTCGTGCACGCGGCATTCGCGGTGCTTCTTGCGCGACTATCGGGTACCGATGACATCGCGATCGGCGCGCCTGCTGCCCTCACGAACACCGTGGTTCTGCGCACTCACGTGCCGGGCGACGCCTCCTTCGAGGATCTCCTCGGGCAGGCGAATAACACTGCCCTCCAGGCATTCACACGTGCCGAGCTGCCCTTCGACGGGCTGGTCCAGCTACTCGATCCGATCCGGTCGGCCGCACATCATCCGCTGGTCCAGACGATGGTGTCGATCGGGAACCAGCCTCCCGCCGTACGCGATTCGTTGGACCTGTCCCTGCATGTTCAGCAGGATCGGGGCACGGGTGAATTCGCTTTCGCCTCAGAGCTGTTCGACCGGCGCACCGTGGAGGTCTTCGCCGAGCGTTTCCTCCGACTGCTGGCGGCAGCCGTGCAGCGACCGGATCAGTTGATCGGCGACCTGCCGCTGCTCGGCGACGACGAGCTGGCATTGCTGACTCATGTCGCCGGTGATCAGGTGATGGCCACCGGACTGCTGCCCGATCTGCTGACTCGCGGCGTGGAGCTCGGCCGTGATCGCGTCGCGGTGCGATACCGGGGTCGTTCGATCACGTTCGGCGAAATCGACGACCGCAGTTCGCGATTGGCGCGAGTGCTGATCGAGCACGGTATCGGCCCCGAGCATTTGGTCGCCGTCGCGCAGCCGCGCTCCTATGAGATGGTGCTGGCGGTGCTGGCCATTGCCAAGGCCGGTGGCGCGCACGTCCCGATCGACCCGGCGTACCCCGCCGAACGGATCCGGCAGATGCTGGCCGACTCCGGCGCGATGCTTGGCATCACCACCACCGAGTACGCCGATCGGCTGCCGGTCGGCCCGCAATGGCTGCTGCTCGACGACGCCGAGACAGATCGTCGCTGCGCCGCGCAGCCCGCGACACCCGTTACCGATGCGGATCGTCTTGCGCCACTGCGCATGCAGCACCCCGCGTACGTCATCTACACATCGGGTTCGACCGGAATCCCCAAGGGCGTCACCGTCACTCACAGCGGCCTGGGCGGCCTGCTCAATGAGGCCGTACGCCGCTACCGCCTGGAACCGCACCACCGATTCCTGCACATCTGCTCGCCGAACTTCGATCCGTCCGTCCTGGAATGGCTGTGCGCCTTGTCCGTCGGCGCGACCCTGGTTATCACGCCCGCCGAGATCGTGGGCGGCGTCGAACTCGGCGACCTCTTGCGCACCGAGGCCGTGACGCACGCGATCATCACGCCCGCCGTACTCGGCACCGTCGATCCGACCGGGCTGGACGCCTTCGAAATGGTGCAGGTCGGCGGTGATGTGACCACGCCCGAACTGCTGGCCCGCTGGCAGCCGGGCCGACGCTACCTCAATGGCTACGGGCCGACCGAGACCACGATTATCTCCTCGTACGCGGAACTGGCTCCCGGAGAGCGCATTACGGTCGGTGTTCCGGTGCACGGCATGTCCGCACTGGTCTTGGACGCCAGGCTGAACCCGGTGCCGCCGGGTGTCGCGGGTGAGCTGTATCTGGCGGGCGGCGGTCTGGCCCGGGGCTATGGCAATCGGGCCGGGCTCACCTCCGAGCGCTTCGTCGCCGATCCGTGGGGTGCGCCCGGTGCGCGGATGTACCGCACCGGCGATGTGGTGCGCTGGTATGCCGCGCCCGGCGAGCGGGACGGGAATGTCGCACTGCCGTCGATCTTTTGGCAGCTCGACTATGTGGGGCGCACCGACGCGCAGGTGAAGGTGCGTGGCTTCCGGGTGGAGCTCGGGGAGATCGACGCGGTGCTGGGCGGTCATCCGGAGGTCGGATTCGCGCTCACCATGGGGCGGACGCTGCCGTCCGGGGCGACGGCGCTGGTGTCGTATGTGCAAGCGGCGCAAGGCCGCAGCGTCGATGCCGCACGGCTCACCGCCCATGCGGCGGAGATTCTGCCAGCTCATATGGTGCCCGCGGCCATTGTCGTGATCGATGAGCTGCCGCTGACATCCAATGGCAAGCTCGATCGAAAGGCCTTGCCGGAACCGGTCTTCGCTACCTCGGCGTCCCGAGCGCCGCAGGGGCCGATCGAATCCCGGCTGGCTGGGCTGTTCGCCCAGGTGCTCGGTGTGCCCTCGGTCGGGGTGAACGATTCGTTCTTCGCGGTCGGCGGCGACAGCATTATGTCGATTCAGCTGGTGTCGCTGGCCAAGGCGGCGGGGATCGTGTTCACCGCGCGCGATGTGTTCGAACAGCGGACCGTGGCGGCATTGGCCCGGGTCTCGAGCGCGGGCGGGGCTGCCGCGCCGGTTGTGCTGGCGGAGCTGCCGGGCGGTGGTGTCGGTGAGATTCCGCTGACGCCGGTACTCGCCGAATTCCTCAGTGCCGGTTCATCGGATCGGTTCGCGCAGACCATGGTGTTGGGACTGCCGGAGGGCATCGACCGCGCCGGGCTGGTCGCGATTGTCGACGCGGTGCTGGATCGGCATGAGGTGTTGCGGTCGCGGGTATGGCAGGACGCGGGCCGGTGGCGGTTCGAGGCCGTGTCTCGCGATGCGGTCGAGGCGGAATCGCTGGTGGCCGAGATCGAGGTGGCTGCCGACCTCGACGGGGCGGAGCTTTCCCGAATCGGCAGTGCGGCAGTGGATTCCGCATTGGGTGCGCTGAGTCCCGCGAGTGGCCGGATGATCGCCTTCGCCTGGTTGCGCAGATCCGATGCGCGGGATGTGCTGGTCGTGGCGGCGCATCACTATGTGATCGACGGCGTTTCGTGGCGGATTGTGATCCCCGATCTTCTTCTGGCTTGGGCGCAGTACTCGGCGGGCGAGCGGATTGTCTTGCCGCCGGTCGGGACATCCTTCCGGCGGTGGGCGCACGGGCTGAGTGAAATCGCCGGTGCGCCTGCCCGTTCCGATGAGCTCGGGTATTGGCAGCGGACCATGGCCACACCCGATCCGCTGCTGGGCTCGCGAGCGCTCGATCCTGCTGTCGATACGCATTCGACCGTCCGATCGATCACCGTGCAGGTGCCGGTCGACGTCACCGAAGCCGTGCTGACCACGCTGCCCGCCCGCTATCGCAGTGGTGTGAATGATGGACTGCTCGCGGCTCTCGCACTGGCAGTGCGCGTCTGGCGGAAACGGCGTGGCATCGACGCGCCGGTGACCCGGGTCCGGTTGGAAAGCCATGGGCGCGAGGAAACCGTGCTGCCGGGCGCTGATCTGACGCGCACGCTGGGTTGGTTCACCAGCGTCCATCCCGTCGCGATCGATCTGTCCGCGATGGGCGCGAATACCGAACTCTCGAATGTCGCTGTCCTGGCGACCGTCGTGAAGTCGATCAAGGAGCAGCTGCTCGCGGTGCCCGACAAGGGCATCGGCTTCGGCCTGCTGCGGCATCTGGATCCGGCTTCGGCGGGCCTGCTCGCCGGGGATATCGGGCAGATCGGGTTCAACTATCTCGGGCGCACGGGTGTGCCCGCCGATCTGGCCGACCAGAGTTGGCTGCCGACTTCGGACCTGGGTGAGCTCGACTTCGAGTATGACCCGGCGCTGCCCGTCGGCACGGTGGTCGACATCAATGCGATCACCGCCGAGACGGCTGCGGGACCACGGTTGGAACTCAGCTTCGGCTATGCGAGCGAGATTCTCGATGAGGGCGCGGTTCGAGAATTGGCCGCCGATTACGAGGCCGCGCTCACAGCACTTGCCGAGCATGCACGAAATCCCCTGGCGGGCGGGCTGACTCCTTCCGATGTGCCACTGGTCCGGGTCTCCCAGGCCGAATTGGACCGGTGGCATCGCGGATATCCGGGGCTGTCGGATGTGCTGCCGCTGTCGCCGCTGCAGGACTCGCTGCGGGTGCTCATGGAGCTGCTGGACGAGTCAGTGGACGCGTACATCATCCAGTTGGCGGCGCAGTTGATCGGCGAGCTGGATACCGACCGGTTGCGACGTGCGGCTCGAACCATGCTGGATCGGCATGCGAACCTGCGGTCGGCCTTCGTGGCGGCCGCGGACGGCAGTTCGGTGCAGCTCGTCGTAGACGATGTCGAGGTGCCGCTGCGCATTGTCGAAGGGGTGTCCGAGGCCCAGCTGGCGGGGCTGATGGCCGCCGAGCAGCGCCGCGGATTCGATCCAGCGGTCGCGCCTTTGCTGCGCTTCACCGTGTTCGTCACCGAGTCGGGTAGCGCGGACGCACACAATCACCTCGTCCTGACCGGGCATCACATTCTGCTCGACGGCTGGTCCATGCCGCTCTTGCTGAAGGAACTCCTGGTTCTCTACGCGACCGGTGGCGATGACTCTCCGCTTCCGGCCGTCCGGCCCTACCGCGATTACCTGCAATGGCTTTCCCGGCAGGACCGCGATGCCGCGAGCGAGGCTTGGTCGGATGTTCTGACCGATGCCGAGCCGACCATGCTGGCCTCCGCACTGGCGTGGCCCGCCCCAACGGGTCATGGGTTCGGCCGCTGCGACTTCGAACTGTCCACCTCGGAAACGGCGGCGCTCACAAGCTACGCCGCGACCGCCGAGGTCACCGCCAATACGGTCATTCAGGCGGCATGGGGCCTGGTCATTGCCGGTAGCACCGGGCGGGACGATGTCGTGTTCGGTGCGACCATCTCCGGACGACCGGCACAACTTGACGGCATCGGCGAGATGATCGGCCTGTTCGTGGATGCCATCCCCGTGCGCGTGCGATTCGGCTCGGCTGGGCGGGACGCCTCGGTCCGAACCCTGGTGCACGATGTGCAGGCCGAGCAGGCGTCGCTGCTGGATCATCACCATCTGGGACTCGGTGCCATTCAGCGCATTGCCGGGCGCGGCGAGCTGTTCGACACCATGCTGGTGTTCGAGTCGTACCCGGTGGACGTCGAGGGACTGCGGCAGGCCGGTGGGGCCATCGATGGATTGCGGATCGACGGGCTGCGAGCCGACGACTTCACGCACTATCCGATCACCGTGCTGGTCTTCCTGAATTCCCGCACGCAGGTGCAGGTGAAGTACCGGCGGGACATGGTTTCCGAGGAGACCGCACAGGCCGTCGCCGATCGACTGCGGCGGGTGCTCGGCGAGCTCATTGCCGGACCGGATCGGAGTGCGGCCGAGGTCGCGCTGCTGCTCGATATCGAAGCCGATGATTCGATCACCAAGTCCCGGTACTGGCGTGATGCCTTGGCGGGACTGCCGGGTCGGCTGGAGCTGCCCAGGGACCGAGCGCATTGCGGCTTGGGGCCGGATGACCGTGGGCGAGTACGGTTCTCGGTGCTCGAGGAGGTAAACCTCGGGCTGCGACGACTTGCCGATGATGCGGGCGTGACGTGGACCGCGTTGGTGCGCACGGCATTCGCCGTCACGCTTGCCCGGCTCTCGGGTGCCGACGATATTGCGATCGGAACGCCCGCGCCGAGCGGTAGCCGGGCCGAACTGGTGTTGCGGAACCGGATCAACCTCGGTGCACGCTTCATCGATCTGCTGCCGGAGGCGCATCGGACCGAGCTACAGGGGTTCGCGCACGCCGGTATTCCGCTCGGCGACCTCGCGGAACTGCTGGGGGCGGCGGATCAGCATCCGCTGTTCCAGGTGGCGCTCTCGTTCCAGAGCCCTCCGGATGCGGTCGCGGATCTGGCGGTGTCGTTGTCCGACGGCGACACGGACGGAATGCATGGCGAAATATCGTTCGCTCGCGACCTTTTCGACTATGACGCGGCGTACGCCTTTGCCTCCCGGCTTGGCCGGGTCCTGACTGCGGTCGCGGACCGGCCCGAGACTCGCGCTGGCGAGCTACCGATACTTGCCTCGGGTGAATACGAGCGCCTGACCCGGATGGGTGGGGGCATTCCGCTTACCGTCGGGCTGCTGCCGGATCTATTGACCAAGGGAGTCGGCCTCGGCCGCAATCGGATCGCCGTGCGCGATGGCGGGCGGAGCTATACCTATGGTGAGCTCGACCAGCTCTCGTCCCGTTTGGCGCGAGTGCTGATCGATCGAGGTGTCGCGCCGGAAACGGTGGTGGCGCTGGCGATCCGGCGCTCCTACGAGATGGTGGTGGCCATCTGGGCCGTGGCGAAGGCCGGTGGCGCGTATCTGCCGGTCGATCCGGGCTATCCGGTGGACCGGGTTCGGTACATGCTGTCCGATTCGGCTGCGACAGTGGGTATTACCGTCGCCGCGCAGGTCGATGGCCTGCCGGGCGCGGTCGATTGGCTGGTGCTCGATGACCCCTCGACCCTCGCGAGCTGCGCCGCTCATGAACGAGGCCCGGTGACCGACACGGAACGTCGTGCGCCGCTGCGTCTCTCGCATCCCGCGTACGTGATCTACACGTCCGGGTCCACGGGTCTGCCCAAGGGTGTCACCGTCACCCATGCCGGTCTCGGCGGGCTCGTCAGCCATTCGGCGGACATGCTGCGGCTCGAGCCGGAATCCCGGATGCTGCATGTGTGTTCGCCGAGCTTCGACCAATCGCTCGAGGAGATCGCGACCGCTTGCTACAGCGGCGCGACCCTGGTGATCGCCGCCGCCGACATGGTCGGCGGCACCGAACTGCATGATCTGCTGCGCGCCGAGCGGGTGACGCACACGATCATCACCCCCGCACTGCTGGGCACCCTCGATCCGGATGGCCTGGACGATCTCGCGGTGGTTTCCGCGGGCGGTGAGGCGACCACGTCGGAGCTGCTGGCCACCTGGCAGCCCGGACGGCGTTTCATCAATGGCTATGGCCCGACCGAGGCGACCATCGGCGCGACGTACACGACTCTGCGTGCGGGGGAACGGGTGTCGATCGGCCGTCCGGTCCCCGGCGGGTGGGCGGCGGTGCTCGACGATCGACTGCAACCGGTCGCACCCGGTGTGGTGGGTGAGCTGTATCTGGGTGGACCCGCGCTCGCACGCGGCTACCACGGGCGTGCTCGTGCGACGGCCGAGCGGTTCGTCGCGAATCCGTGGGGGCCTCCGGGTGCCCGCATGTATCGGACCGGCGATCTGGTGCGGTGGGTCGGCGTACCGGCCGCCGGGCCGGTCGGCGGTGAGCTGGAGTGCATGGGCCGCACGGACTTCCAGGTGAAGATCCGTGGGTTCCGTATCGAGCTCGGTGAGATCGACGCCGCGCTGGCGACGCATCCCGAGGTCTGCCACGTGGTGACCATCGGCCGCGAAAACCCGAGCGGGGCCACGGTGCTGGTGTCGTATGTGGTGGGGCGGGCGCTCGACTCGGAAGAGTTGGTGCGGTGGGCGGCGCGCGTGCTGCCCGCGTACATGGTTCCCGCGTCGGTCGTGGTGCTCGACGCGCTGCCACTGACAGCCGTCGGCAAGCTCGACCGAAATGCCCTTCCCGCACCGGAATTCACGTGCCGTGTGCATCGGGAGCCGACGACTGCGGCCGAGCGGACCGTGGCGGGCATCTTCGCCGATGTGCTGGGCCTGGAGCGAATCGGAGCCGACGACAACTTCTTCGAGCTGGGCGGCAATTCCCTGCTCGCCACCCGGGTGACCGCTCGGCTGGGCATGGCGGTGGATGCCCAAGTGCCGGTGCGCATACTGTTCTCGGCACCCACGGTCGCGGGACTGGCTCGGGAGCTCGCGAAGCTCACCGGGGCACCGGCGCGTCCCACCCTGGTGGCGGGCGAACGGCCGGAACGGATTCCGCTGTCCCCGGCACAGCAGCGCATGTGGTTCCTCAATCGGTTCGATGCCGGTTCGGCCGCCTACAACATCCCCATCGCGATTCGCCTACGCTCCGCCGACCCGCGCTCGGGCGCGCTGGATGTCGAGGCAATGCGAGCGGCCTTCACCGATCTCATTGCGCGGCACGAGATTCTGCGCACGGTCTACCCACAGCTCGAAACCGGTCCGGTGCAGGTCGTCCTGCCGCTCTCCGATGCCGCTGTGCCGCGGCTCGAGGTGCGCGCCATCGCCGCCACCGAGGTGGAATCGGCGGTCGCGACGCTCGCCTCGACCAGCTTCGATGTCACGGCCGAGGTGCCGCTGCGGGCCGCGCTATGGCAGGTCGGCGAGGGCGATTTCATCCTGGCCATGGTCGTCCATCACATCAGTGGCGACGGCTATTCCGTAGGCCCGCTCACGCGAGATCTGGTGTCGGCGTACGCCGCTCGCATCGGCGGCCATGCACCACAGTGGACTCCGTTGCCCGTGCAGTACGCGGATTACGCGCTGTGGCAGCGCGCCCTGCTCGGCAGCGAGAACGAGCCCGGGTCCATGGCGTCCGAGCAGATCGCCTACTGGCAGCGCGAGCTCGCCGAGCTTCCGGATCAGCTGGAGCTGCCGCGTGATCGGCCGCGTCCGGCCGTGCAGTCCTTCACGGGCGGACGCGTGGAACTGCATATCGAGGCGGCCACTCACGCCGCGCTCACGGATCTGGCCCGGGCGCAGGGTGCGACGCTGTTCATGGTGGTGCACACCGCATTCGCCGTGCTGCTGGCTCGACTGTCCGGCACGGACGATATCGCCGTCGGCACACCGATAGCGGGTCGTGGAGCGGCGGAGCTGGACGATCTCATCGGCATGTTCGTGAATACCCTGGTGTTCCGTACCCGGGTCGACGCGGGTGCCCAGTTCACCGAATTGCTTGCCCGGCAGCGGGAAACCGATGTCCAAGCCTTCGCGCACGCGGACGTCCCCTTCGAGCGACTCGTCGAGGTCCTTAATCCGGTGCGCTCGACCGCACGACATCCGCTGTTCCAGGTCGGCCTGTCGTTCCAGAATCTGGCCCCGGTCAGCATGGAGCTACCGGGTTTGACGGTGACCGGGTTGACGACCGATCGGCAGCTGTCGCAGTTCGACCTGCACCTGATCATGGCCGACGCCTACGACGCGCAGGGTGCGCCCTCGGGCATCGGCGGGGTTCTCACGTATGCCGCAGACCTGTTCGACGAGTCGACGGTTCAGGGGTTCGCGGACCGGTTCCTGCGGGTGCTCGACGCGGTGGTCGCGAATCCGCGAGTGCCGGTCGGGGCGATCGACCTGCTGACTGTGGAGGAGAATTCCCGAATCCTGCTGGGGTGGAACGACACTGCTCATTCGCTGCCTTCCTGCTCGACCTTGGTAGACCTACTCGACGCGAGTGTCGCGGCCGCCCCCGAGGCAGTGGCTCTCGTGGCCGCGGACGGCAGTCGATTCACGTATGCGGAAGTGGACGCACAGGTCAATCGGCTCGCACGATTCCTGATCTCGCTCGGTGTCGGACCGGAATCGCGAGTGGCGCTGGCCATCCGGCGTTCGGTGGATCTGGTCATCGCGATGTACGCGGTCAGCAAGACCGGCGGCGCTTACGTGCCGGTCGATCCGGATCAGCCGGAGCGGCGTTCCGACTACGTTCTGAAGACGACGGCACCGGTCTGCATCTTGACCGATACCGATACTGATTTCACCACTTCCATTGCGGCCGTGGTGCATACAGATCAGCTGGACCTGTCCGCGTTCAGCCCCACCCCGGTCACCGACAAGGACCGCCACGCACCACTGCGCGCCGACCATGCTGCCTACGTCATCTTCACCTCGGGTTCCACCGGTCACCCGAAAGGCGTGACGGTCTCACACGACGCAATCGTGAATCAATTGCTCTGGAAGACAGCCGAATTCGGCCTATCTGCCGATGATGCCGTGCTGTTGAAAACCGCCGCGACCTTCGACCTGTCGGTCTGGGAGTTCTGGTCCGCCGCCGCCTGCGGCGGCCGTCTGGTCATCGCCGCCCCTGATGGTCATCGCGACCCGGTCTACCTGAACGCATTGATGGCCCGCGAGGCCGTAACCACCCTGCACGCGGTCCCTTCCATGCTCGATGCCCTGCTGACCGGCGACCTCCCGGAATCGCTCCGCCGAGTCCTGGCCATCGGCGAAACCCTCCCCGCCGCCCTGGCCCGCCGTTTCACGGCGGCCGCACCGGAGGCGACCCTGTTCAACCTGTACGGCCCCACCGAGGCAGCGGTGTCGATAACCAGCCATCGGGTCGCCGAGATCACCGGTTCCTCCATCCCCATCGGCACACCGGAATGGAACAGCCAGGTCTACGTCCTGGATTCGCGCCTGCGCCCGGTGCCGTCCGGCGTCCCCGGCGAGCTCTACCTGGCCGGTGCTCAACTGGCCCGCGGCTACTTCGACCGTCCCGGCCTGACCGCCGCCAGCTTCGTAGCCAACCCGTTCCACCAGTCCACCCGCATGTACCGCACCGGCGACATCGTCGCCTGGAACGCAGACGGCACCCTCGACTACCGGGGCCGCACCGACTTCCAGGTCAAGGTCCGCGGCTTCCGCATCGAACTCGAGGAAATCGACGCGGTGCTGGCCGCCCATCCCGACGTGGATTTCGCGGTGACCGTCGGCCGGGAGACCCCCACCGGCGCAACAGTTCTGGTGTCCTACGTACTCCCCGCCCCGGCCCGCACACTCGACCCCGAGCCCCTGATCAGCTGGATCGCGAAGACCCTGCCGTCCCACATGGTCCCCGCGAAGGTCGTCCTCCTCGACGCCGTCCCCCTGACCCCGGTGGGCAAACTCGACCGCGCGGCCCTGCCCGCACCGGAACTCACCACCCGCACCTACCGCGCCCCCGCAACCCGCCTCGAATCCACGATCTGCGAAGTCTTCGCCACCGTCCTGCGAGTGGACCGAATCGGCTTGGACGACAACTTCTTCGAACTGGGCGGCAATTCCCTCCTCGCGACCAAGCTGGTCGCGAACCTGAGCGATGCACTCGCCCAACCGATCCCCGTCCTGTGGGTTTTCACCTCCCCCACCCCCGCAGCCATCATCACCCAGCTACACACCCCCGAAACCCTCACCCCCGAAGCAGCATTCGACATCCTGCTTCCTTTGCGCCCCCACACGACCACCACCGCCGCCCCACTCTTCTGCATCCACCCCCTCGGCGGCATCGCGTGGTCCTTCGCGGGTCTGGCCGCCCACCTCCCGTCCGACCACCCCCTCTACGGCCTCCAATCCCCCGCCCTGACCCCCGGCACACCCCTCCCCGATTCCATCGAAGACTGGGCCCGCCTCTACGTAAACCACATCCGCACAGTCCAACCCGAAGGCCCCTACCACCTCCTGGGCTGGTCCCTCGGCGGCGTCCTGGCCCACGCCATGGCCGTCCAACTCCAGGCAGAGGGCCATCAGATAGCCCTCCTGGCGATGCTCGACAGCCGCCTATCCACCGCGTCCCCCACCGGACCACCCAACGCGACGCCACCCACCCTGTCCGACCTCCTCGGCGGCCTACTGACCGATCAACCGATCACCCTCGACAACCCCACCGAACTGGCCCACCACCTATCCGCTCTCCCGGAACCCTTCGCCTCCTTCGGCCCCGACCGAATCGAACGAGTCATCACGTCCGCCCTCGATTCCGCATCCCTCGCCGCCACCTACCACCCCCGCGCCTACACCGGTGATCTCACCTATTTCACAGCAGCCCTGGACGATCCGACGGAATCCGTCAACGCTCAAACCTGGGCAGCGGCGATCACCGGCTCAATCCACAACCACCCCATCCAGGCCACCCACTGGGCCATGACCTCAGCCCCCGCCCTCCGTCGCATCGCCGAGGCCCTGATCTCCGGTTCCGCCGCACCCCAACTGGGCGGATGCTAGAAACAGGTACGCGTGTCAGCCGAAAGGTATTGCGGGGGTGCAACTACAACCGGGAACAATATTCGCCGGCTTCACGATCGAGCGGCGGCTCGGCGTCGGCGGGATGGGTGTCGTCTATCTGGCCCGGCATCCGAGGCTGAACCGCCTGGTGGCATTGAAGGTGCTCAGTGACACCAAGGTCGGCGACGCGGCCGTTCGCACTCTCTTCGATCGGGAAGTCGATCTGGTGGCGCGCCTCGAACACCCGAATATCATCCCCGTTTACGACCGCGGCAGCACCGAGGACGGCACCCTGTGGCTGTCGATGAGGTACATAGTCGGCGGCGATATTGCAGCGCTGCTCACCCGTGAGCACAGCGTGCCCTCCACTCGTGCCGTCGGCCTGATCGCCGGTGCCGCAGCGGGTCTCGATCACGCGCATCGGAACGGCGTGATCCACCGTGATGTCAAACCGGCGAATCTGCTGCTCGATATCGATGGCGTACAGGAACGGGCGGTCGTGGCCGATTTCGGTATCGCCCGCACCTTGGACGCCACGATGACCGCCTCCGGCCTGATGGCCAGCCTCGCCTACACCGCCCCCGAGCGATTCCGATCCGAACCGGCCGACCACCGCGCCGACATCTACTCCCTCGGCTGCACCTTCTTCGAACTCCTCACCGGCCGACAGCCCTTCCCCGGCCGAGATCAAGCCGCGGTCATCGCCGCACATCTGCTCGACCCGCCGCCCCGCCCCAGCCAACTCCACCCCGGCCTCCCTCCAGGCCTCGACTACGTAATAGCCACCGCAATGGCCAAACAACCCGGCGACCGCTACCCCAGCTGCACCGAATTCGCCACCGAAGCCCGCCGAGTCCTGGCCGCCGCATACGCCACAACCATTGCCCCCCACATGATGCCGACCCGGCTCCCGGACAGCGACCGGCGACTGATCACACCCGAACCTGCAACGCGCCCGCCATCGCCCACCCCACGGTCGGTCCGATGGGCCCTCGCCGCCGCAGTCCTAGCGCTCACCACGGCCGTGGCAGCCGCGGCATTCGTCTTCGCCCGCGGCAATGGCAATCCACTCACGTCAGCCACCACCTCCACCCAGGCCACGACATCCAGCACCACTCTCCCGGCGCAATCGGTGAATCCGCCGCAGGTCATCGCCCAGTGCGATGCCGCCGCCGAAATTCGCCCAGACCACATCACATCCATGAACTGCGGCACAAACGCGAGCACCTACATAGACGCCCTCACCTGGACCCGTTGGGACGCAACCAAAGCCGAAGGCACCGGCACCGAACACCTGAACAGCTGCAAGCCCACCTGCTCAGCAGGCAACTACAACCTCTACCCCGTAACAGTCACCCTCGACGCGGTAATCCCCTTCAGCAACCACTACTCCCGCATAACAATCACCGGCGCCAACCCCTACTCCGGAGACCTCCCCACCTAACGCTCGTCCCTCATCTCAGCGGGGGCTGAGGAAGAGGGTTTGGGTGCTTCGACCCAGGGGGCCTTTCTCGTCGAAGAGGCGGGATTCGGCCAGCCCTATGCCGGTGCGGTCGGGGTAGGTGGTGGCGTCCAGGCACACCCATTCGCCCGCCGGTTCGCGATGGAGGGTGACCGTCAGGTCGGTATTGATGAAAAGGTATTGATCCCAGTCCAATACGGAGCTCACGCCGTTTCCCGAGTCGGCGGCCGCCAGGGTCCGCTCTAGGGGGCTAGGGCTGGTGCCCGCGACTATGGGGTAGCGCAGCCGGATCCAGCAGACGGCGGGCCCGGCCTCATCGAAAGTGCCTTTTATGAAGCGGTATTCGATGCCGGTGTGGAAGCCGATGGATTGAGTGGACGGAAATGGCTCGGATCTGGCAGATTCGGGGCCGGGGTGGATGCCAACCGGCAGTACCTCCCGCGGAATCTCCAACTCCGGGTCAGCCTGCCGCAGCCGCCAAGCATTGGCCTTCAGCACCGGCCCCTGATCGGTACTCAACGTGGCCTCGATCAACTCAACACTGCGCCCAGGCCGACTAACCCATGCCGCAGCAGTCAAGGGAGCAATCGGAATCGGCCCAAGAATCTCCACCGAAACCCGCCCCACCCGAAACCCTTCCCGCGGCTCACACCGCTCGATCACATGCCCCAACAAAGCCGAAGGCGGCCCAGCATGCTGAGCATCAGGAGACCAAGGCCCCCTGGTCAACTCAGTCGAATGAAACCGATTCGGGTCCCCGGAGTCCGGCACATAGAAGGCTTCCATAGTGCCCCCGAGCCTACTCAGCCCGCGATCACCGGGCCCAGTACATTCCACTCGTGACGGTATGGGCGGGGTCGGGCAGGTGACCAATCTGCTCGGGATGGTCGCGAAGCTTGCGCCGGTGGTGTTCTTGTTCGCGGCGGGAGTAGTGTTCGCGCGCCGCCGGATCATCGACGCGAGCGTGTCGAGGGCCTTCTCCGAGTTCGCCTTCCGGTTTGCCATCCCCGCTTACCTAGCGGGCAGCCTTTATACCGCGGACTTGCAAAGCATCTTCAACCTTCCCGCGCTCGCGGCGTATACGACCACAGCGGTCGTCACGGCGGGCGCGGTCGCGTGCGTCGGGAGATGGCGCGGCGGCGGGCCACGGGAAATCGCGCTGCGGATCATGGCCGCCTGCCAGGTCAACACGGCGTATGTCGCACTACCGGTCTTTGCCTTGCTGTTCAACGACGTGTCACCGATCTTTCCGGTGATCCTTCTTCAGGTTTGCGTGCTGACGACTGTGGTTATCGCTGTCATGGAATACACGCCGAGCGATCCGACCGACCTCGATATTCCTGTTGGGGGCGGGATACGCCGTGGCTTGATCGTGGCATTGACGACGCCATTGGTGCTCGCATGCTGGGCGGGCATCGCCGCCAATATCGCGAAGGTGAGAGTCCCGCAATCGATTCTGAATTGTCTGACAATGGCGGGTGCCGCGGCCTCTCCGGTCGCGTTGTTCGCGCTCGGTCTGCATCTGGGCGGTACTGGACTTCGGCTGCGCAGCGCCGATCGCGACGAATATTGGCTGATCGGGTTCAAGTGTGTGGGCTTCCCCCTATTGGCATTGAGCATCGCGCACTGGGGGTTCCGTATTGGTGGTCCGTGGCTGGCCTACATCGTGATGATCGCGGCCATGCCCAGCCCTCAAAACCTGTTCATCTTCGCGCAAACCTATGACACGGATGTCGATCTGGCCGCCTCGGTGGTCGTGAAGACCACGGTGCTCGCGCTGGTGCTGTTGCCGATTTGGGCGGTCGTGATCACACGAACCTAGACGACAAGAACCGCCCCGGCCTTTGGCCGGGGCGGTTCTTGGTGGCATTGGCCGACAATCAGCACTTGGACTTGTAGAAGAATTGCTCGTTGGTGGACATGTTTTCTTGGGTTAGGGCGATCATGTCGGTTTGGATTTTGCGGGTTACCGGCTTGCCTTCGAGGGCGGCGGCGGCTTGGTCTACGCCCTGTTTGCCTATGTCGCCGGGGTTTTGGGTGATCAGGGCTTGGACTGTGCCGTCTTTCAGGTCTTGGACTTGTTTGGGGCTGGCGTCGAAGCCGACTACTTTGACCTGGCCTAGTTTGCCTGCGTTGCGGAGGCCGGTGGCTGCGCCTTCGGCGGAGCTCAGGTTGGTGGCGAAGATGCCTGCGAGGTCGGGGTGGGCGGCGAGGGTCGCCGTAACTATGGAGGCGGCTTGGGCGGCCTCGTTGTTGTTGTACTGCACGCCTAGTGGGGTCATGCCGGGGTATTTGGACTTCAGTTCGGCCTCGAAGCCTTGGGCGCGCTGATCGGTGGTGGATGTGCCGGCCTTGGTGTTGATCACCAGGACGGGGCCCTTCTCGCCTACCAGCTTCGCAAGGGTTTGGGCGGCCAGCTGGCCGCCCTTCACATTGTCGGAGGCGATCGAGGACAGGGCGATCGAGGTGTCTTCCAGCGCGGTGTCGACCTCGATCACCTTGATTCCGGCGTCCTTGGCTTGCTTGATCGGGCTGGCCATGGCTTGCGCGTGGGTGGGGGCGATGAGGATCGCGCCGGGCTTGTTGGCGATCACGCCGGTGAGGACGGGGGTTTGTAGCGAGGCGTCGAATTGGGTGGGGGCCTGGGTATCCAGGGTGTAGCCCAGCTGTTTGGCCTCGGCTTGTGCGCCGCACTGCATGGAGATGTAGAACGGTTCATTGGCGACACCGGGGATGAGGACCAGGTTCTTCGGGTGGGTGTCACCCGAATTGTTCACCGAGCCACCGCAACCCGCCACCAGCCCCGCCACAGTCAGCACCACACCGGCCAGCACGGCCGCTCGCGGCACGGTAATATACAACGGCCTCATCATCACGCTCTCACCTTCGAAATGCGTTGGGTTATTTCCGTTCTCGCGACCTGCGCCGAATCTGGTCGAACCACACGGCCGCCACGAGCACGACACTCACCGCGATCGGCTGCCAGAACACCGGCACCCCCGCGATGACAAAGCCCTTGCGCAGCACCGACGGGATGAACACCCCGATCACAGTGCCCAGCACCGACCCGACCCCGCCGAACAGGCTGGTGCCGCCGATCACAACACCGGCAATGGCATCGAGATTGTCGGTGCTATGGCCGCCGATGGTAGTGGTGCCGAAATACGCTAAATTCATGAAACCCGCCAGGCCCGAACATAATCCGGCCATCAGGTAGACCAGGATCAGATGCCGGGTGACACCGATACCGGAGCGTCGGGCCGCCTCGGCACTGGAGCCGATCGCATAGGCGTATCGGCCGAAGCGGGTGGTGTGCAGCAGCCACGCGCCGAACAGCGTGACCGCCGCGGCCACCAACACCAGGTTCGGGATGCCGCCCAGCATGGTGCCGAAACCCAGTGAGTTGCGCAGCTTTTCGGGGACCGTGCGGGTGTCCACACCGCCGGTGATCAGCTGGGCAGCACCCAACGCCGCGCCGAAGGAGCCGAGGGTGACGATCAGCGGCGGAATCTTGGCCTTGGCCACCAGGAATCCATTGATGAGGCCCCAAAGTGCCCCGCCCGCAATGGACATGGCCAGGCCGAGAAGGATGATGCCCCACCCCGCATGGGTGGCGTCTTCGCCGGGACTGAGCCACTCCATGGTCTTGGAGGCCAGCACTCCGGAGAAGATCAACACCATGCCGACCGACAGATCGATGCCCGCGGTGACGATCACGAACGTCATCCCGATCGACAGAACCAGCAGCACCGAAGTCTCGATCAGCAAGGTCTGCAGGGTGAATCGGGTCGGAAACGCATCCGGGCGCGCAATGCTGAACGACGCGTACAGCACCACCAGCACGATCCCGATCCACAGCGTGCTGACCCCCGCCAGTCGCTGCCACCAGGTGTGCGGCGGCAGCTCGAGCACGGTGTCGGTCTCGGCGCTCATGCCGCATCCTCGGTATTCAGTGCCCCGGTCATGGCCCCGACCAGTTGCTCGAGCGTGGCATCGGCGGCCGTGAAGCGAGCCACCCGCCGACCCAGCCGCAGTACCTCTATGCGATCGGCGACGGCCATGACCTCGGGCATATTGTGGCTGATCAGCACCACCGAAATCCCTTGATCTCGCACGCGGCGAACCACATCGAGCACCCGCTCACGCTGGACCACGCCGAGCGCGGCGGTCGGCTCATCCATGAACACCACCTTGCTCGCCCACATCACCGCGCGCGCAACGGCAACGGTCTGCCGTTGTCCGCCCGACAGCGATCCGATCGACACATCCGCGCGGGGCAGCACCACGCCCAATCGTTGAAAGTGTTCGGCCGCTTGGGTTCTCATAGCCTTACGATCGAGCATCCCAAGCCGCCCCGGCAGTCCGCGCCGGAACAGCTCGCGCCCGAGAAACAGATTCGCGGCCGGATCAAGATCGGGCGCGACGGCCAGATCCTGGTACACCGTCTCCACTCCGAGCCGCCGAGCCGCGGTCGGCGTGCCCATTCGAACCGGCGCGCCATCCAAGAGGATTCGCCCGCCATCGGGTTGTTCGGCCCCCGAAAGGCATTTCACCAGAGTCGATTTCCCCGCGCCATTGTCCCCGATCAATGCCACGACTTCCCCGGCGAATACCTGAAAGTTGGCCCCACGCAAGGCTTCCACGCCGCCATACCGCTTGCTGAGCCCCTCGGCTTCGAGCACAACGGTAGGCATTGACGATCACCTCGATCAGATCGACTGAACGGACGTCCGGTCCGCTTGCCGATCGTACGTTCGCTCCCCCTGTGCCGGAGACGATATGGCGAAAGATCGTCGTAAGGCCTTTGCAAGGTCGCGCCGCACAATCGAGAAGTATGAGAAACCGCAGACTCGCATTCAATATGTCACTCGCGGCCGGGCTCTTCATCGGACTTCCGGCCGCCACGGCACAGGCCGCGGAATCGGTGACATTCCAGGCCCCCTCAGGAAACATCGCATGCGTGATTGCCTCGGACGGCTCCGGAGCCGGACTCGTCCGATGCGATATCGGCACGTTCACCTATGTGCCCACGGCAGCTCCCGCCGACTGCCATGTCAAATACGGTCACACCCTCGAAATCAGCCGAACCGACGGAGTGGGCTTCAGCTGCGCCCATGACACCATGATCGGAAGCAGCTACTCGGTGCTCAACTACGGGCAGACCATCCGCAATGGCAGCATCGAATGCTCCAGCGACGTCAGCGGCATCACCTGCACGGACACCAGCACCCGGCACTACTTCTACGTCTCCCGCCAGGATTACCGAATGGGCTAGGGCCGCAATGCGGCCGGGAGGGATTCGGGTAGGCCGAAGGCGGGTAGGACGACGGGTTCGAACACGGTCAGTGCGCTGATTCTGTCGTCGGTCAGAGTGAGGACGAACAGGCCGGATCCATGGATGCCTGTCGGGGTGTGTCGATAGCCTCCCAATGCAGGCTGACCATTGGCTCGGGTTCGCACCAGCGCGTATCTTTGGGACGCGCCGAAGATGAGTGAGAAGAAACGGGCCACAATGTCTCGCCCCTGGTATTCCAGAGGCATCGGTGGCATCGACATGAAGACGTCATCGGTCAGCAGAGCCACCAGCGCATCGATATCGGCCGATTCATAGGCGCTGACGAACCTCGCCACGATCGCGTCCTCGGCGCGGGAATCTCCGGCAGGCGACTGTTCCCGGGTAGTAGGCAAGCGCTGCATGCCCGCTCGCGCACGTTTGAGGGCACTCTTGACCGATTCGACGGTCGTATCCAGCATGTCGGCCACTTCGTTCGCGCGGAACCCGAGCACGTCGCGCAGGATGAGAATGGCGAGCTGACGAGGCGGCAAGATCTGCAGGGCGGTCACAAACGCCAGCGAGATGGATTCGGTTTGTTCATAGCGCGCTTCCGGCCCGAGCGGCACACTCATCGCACCATCCAGCAGGGCATCGGGATAGGGCTCAAGCCAAGGGATTTCGCCGAGACGAGTGGGTTCGGGTGGTTCGATCCCCGGAATATCCCACTGCTTGGCGGGGCGTCGGCGGGCCGAGCGCAGCGCGTCGAGGCACCGGTTGGTGGCAATGCGATAGAGCCAGGTGCGCATCGAGGCGCGCCCGTCGAATTGTTCGAGACCTCGCCACGCGGCGAGCATCGTGTCCTGGAGAGCGTCCTCGGCATCCTGAAAGGATCCGAGCATCCGGTAGCAGTGCACCTGTAGCTCGCGGCGATGTGGCTCGGTCAGCGCTCGGAACGCCTCGCCGTCCCCGGCTCGCGCCCTCGACAATAGGTCTGCCCGCTCCGACTCCACGCTCGCCACCTCATTCCTCGTGTGCAGTTCCATCCTGTATGGACGCCGGGCAAGGCGCGAAGGGGGCGCGCCCCCTTTCCCGCGCCCGCGACGTCTGGATCAGTGCTAGCCGACAACACTGTCAAGGGAGCACGGAAATGGGAAAGATCGTCATCAGCACAAATGCCACTCTCGATGGAGTGGTCCAAGACCCGGACGGTCAGGAAGGCTTCAAGCTGGGCGGTTGGTTCCACCAGTTCGTGGGCAGTAAGGACCTCGAAGACTGGACCGCCGTTGAGACGGAGGAAGCGCTGAGCGCCGAGGCACTACTGCTGGGCAGGCGGAGCTTCGAGTGGTTCGCGGCCCGGACGCCACATATGGACATCCGCGTGAGCCGCGGGTGGGCCGACAGAATGAACAGCCTCCCCAAGTACGTCGTGTCGTCGACGCTCGAGAATCCTGGGTGGAGCAACACCACGGTCCTCAATGGGGATGCGACAAAGGAGATTTCGGAGCTGAAGCGGAAAGTGGACGGTGACATCCTGGTCTACGGCAGCTATCGGCTCGTGCGCACATTGATCGAGCAGAACCTGGCCGACAAACTGCGGCTGGTCGTCTTCCCGGTCGTGCTCGGCACCGGCGTGCGCCTGTTCGACGAGACCCGCGACAAGAAGCCGATGCACCTCATCGACACCCACAAGATCGGTGAGGGGCTCCTCTCCTGCACCTACGAATTCGTCTCTGATTAGGCTGGAAGCTTCCGACAGCAGAAGGGGATCATCGATGACGTTCGTCGCCGCTCCGAACCGCTATGAGGCCATGCGCTACCGCCGCAGCGGACGATCCGGTCTGGATCTGCCGTTGCTCTCGCTCGGCTTCTGGCACAACTTCGGCGACGACCGTCCCTTCGAGACCCAGCGCGAGGTCGCCCTGCATGCGTTCGATCTCGGCATCACTCACTTCGATCTGGCCAATAACTATGGTCCGCCGTACGGTGCTGCCGAGATCAATGCGGGACGTCTACTGCGCGAGGATCTTTCGCGATACCGCGACGAATTGATCATCTCCACCAAGGCGGGTTGGGATATGTGGCCCGGACCGTACGGGCAGGGCGGCGGGTCGCGGAAGTATGTGCTGGCCTCGCTCGATCAGTCGCTCACCCGGCTCGGGCTGGATTACGTCGATATCTTCTACTCGCACCGATTCGACCCGACGACGCCGCTCGAGGAGACCGCTGCCGCGCTGGATACCGCTGTGCGGCAAGGCAAAGCGCTCTATGTCGGCATCTCCTCGTACACCGCTGCGGATTCGGCGACCATGGCGCGGTTGTTGCGCGAACTGGGTACGCCGCTGCTCATCCACCAGCCCTCGTATTCGATGCTCAATCGCTGGATCGAAACCGATGGGCTGCTCGATACCGCCGACGAGCACGGGTTCGGCGTCATCGGCTTCACCGCGCTCGCGCAGGGCATGCTCACCGGCAAGTATCTCGACGGTGTGCCCGAGGGATCCCGTGCCACCCAAGGCAAGTCGTTCCAGACCGAGCTGCTCACCACCGAGATGATCGAACGTCTGCGTGAGCTGAACACCATCGCGGGACGGCGCGGGCAGACCCTGGCCCAACTGGCCCTGGCCTGGGCGCTGCGCGATCAGCGGGTCACCTCGCTGGTAGTCGGCGCATCCTCGACCGAGCAGCTGGACCAGAACGTGGGCGCGCTCGACAATCTCGACTTCGACGCGGCCGAACTCGCCGAGATCGACGGTCTGCTGAAGAACGATGGAGCCGTCGATCTCTGGCGCGACGCCCGCCTGGGCGCGCTCTAACCCGCTCGAACGTCAAACATTCGACATCTGACGAGTCCGCGAATCCGACGCCGGGCAGATGGCGGCGAGCAACCCGACCCCCGCGATGGGCAGCAGGCCGAGGTTCACCGCGGGCAGCAGCACGCTGGCCAGAGCGACCACCGGACTCCACCACGGCAACCGCCGCGCCCGCACCAGCAGCGCCGTCAGCACCACCAGGCCGAGGAAGAACAGCTGCGGCCCCACCGAATAGATCGCCATCCGAATCCCCGGAATAGCCGAGAAGTCATCACTGCGCCTGCTCATATCCACGGCATCATTCGCCTCCGCGGCGAAAACGACATCCGCCCCGAACTGAATGATCGTGGCCGCCAACCCGATCAGCGTGACCGTGACCACCGCATTCCGCACCCCGCCCGAGGGAAGCATCCACCCGAGCCCGACCACCACCGGAATGAACAACCCCAGCCCCAACAACCCGACCAAATGCGCGAACTGCCAATCCAACCCCGGCCCGTACTGCCCGTCAGCCTTCCCGATCAACCTGATCACGCCATACCCGGCAATACACAAAGGTGCGCAAACCAGGAGCGCGCCAAGCGATTTCATACCGTCGATCGTCGCACACCCCCATCCCGCCCCACCTCCGGGCAAACCCTGGTTACCGAGCCACCAGCCAGCAACCACCCCTCACTGCCCATCCTCCTGCCCCGGCGCAAACGGCCACTCCTCAAACCGCCTACACAGCCCGTCCTGCCCGAACCGCAACACCCACAAATCCCGCCACGGCACATCCCGCGCATACTCCACCGCCACCCGAACCACGGCCGTCTCCCCCTCCACCGCAACCACTTCCGACTCCATCACAAACGCCTCATCAGCCCCATCCCGCCCCTCCTCCCAAAACTTCCCCAACTCCCCCAACCCCCGAATCGGCTGAGCCCAAGGCGAAGCGAGGTATTCCACCTCCACCCCGAACAACTCCCCCAGCCCGTCGGTCCCCTCCGACCGCCAAGCCCGCTCATATCCCGCAACCCACGCCTCAACAGCATTCCGGTCCATCCCCCGAACCTACAACGCCGCCCACCGCAGTCCGGGCTCGTGCGCCCACGGCCAATGGCCTTACAGCCCGGTAGTCCGGCTGACCCACTGACTATCCGGGAAGCAGTCGTCCGGTGAAGCCGGCATCCACAAGCCGCGAGTACGCCTGACGAACGTCATCCGGAACCTGCTGCCGAATCGCCCAGTCACGGGCCGGATACACCCAGAGGCGTTGAATTTCGCCGACAAGCGAGATGATGACACGGTCGGTGTCACCGATGTCAGCAATGTACTGATCCAGGGGCAGCGGCCGCGAACTGCATACGACATCGACTGCGGGCCAGCGCTTTCGGCAAATCGCATAGCTGCGGCGCTGCTGATAGGGACGGCAGATCAGCATCACCGACTCGATCTCGCGGCCTACGACATCTTCCAGCAGCTTCCGGGTGAAGTCGATGTTCTCACCGGTATTCGTTGCCCGAGGCTCGACAAGTATCGCGCGATCCGGGACCCCGAGTTCGATTGCGAGCTCCCGAAAGTGCACCGCCTCCCCACGCGGAAACCGTTCCACAGTGAATGGTCCATGCGCACCGGTAAAGACAATCAGCGGAAACATGCCTCGGCGGTACAGGTCGGCCGCATACGAGGCAACCCCCAGATCGTGGCTGCCCAGCCCTACCGCGACGTCCACGGGGCGCACCTCATGGTGCATCTGCGTGTAATCCCAAAGGACCTCGACCTCAGCACGAAACTCCTCCGGCAGCAGCGCAGACGTCATGCGACGCATCCTCCTCTTCCCAGTCGTCACCTGCGCTGCTAGCCTCGAACTAGAATTGGTTTCAGTTTTGGAGAGGTGGGTTTGATGACCTCGATGTTGAGCTTGGGGGCGGAATCCGAGGATGGGCGGCAGGCTCCTACGGCGATGGTGGAGCGGATAACGCTGATCATGGATTTGTTCGAGCGGCCGCATACGGTGCGGACGTTGGAGCAGGTGGCTCAGCGGACCAATCTGCCTCGGTCCAGTACCTATCGGATACTCGAGCAGTTGACTCGGCAGCGGTGGATCGATCGGACTGCTACCGGGTATCGGCTGGGTGAGCGGTCACTCGGGCTTGGGGGGCGGGAGATTGGGCATAGTGCGTTGCGGGCTGCGGCCGCGCCGGTTTTGCTGGATTTGAGTCTGCGGACGAATCTTGTAGTGCACCTTGCGGTTTTGGATGGGGCTGAGGTTTATTACCTCGACAAGGTGGGTGGGCGGTCGGCTGTTGATGTGCCGTCACGAGTTGGGGGGCGGGCGCCTGCGCACTGCACGGCGCTGGGGAAGGCGATACTTGCTTGGCTGCCTGCGGAGCGTATCGATCTCGAGTACGCGGACGGGATTCCGCGTAGGACTCCGCGCAGCATTGGTGACCTCGGCGTCTTGCATCGGGCGCTGAACAATATTCGGACCGCCAACGGGCTGGCGTTCGAGCGGGGGGAGTACGCCTCGGGGATCGCTTGTGCCGCTATGGCTTTGCGCAATCCCGAAGGACCGGTGGGTGCCATCTCGGTGGTCGGCGATGCGAATACTCCGCTGGATCGAGTTGCTCCGCTGGTGGCGAAGGCGGCGCGCGCTATTTCCGACGAGTTGCTGGGCGGGCCCGCGGCGCCGAATCGGCCTACGCTGAGAATCGCGAGGCAGGAGCAGGGGAGAGCGGGGACCGGTGGCGCGAATCGCTGAGGCACGCACGCCCGCCGCGCCGGGGTCACGCAGTCAGGCGGCGCGGCGCGAAAAGATTCTGGAGGTGGCGGCGGAGCTCGGGGCTACCGCGGACTTCGACCGGGTGCAGATGCTCGATGTGGCGAAGAACGCCGGGGTTGCCATCGGCACTCTGTATCGGTATTTCCCTTCCAAGACACAGCTTTTCGCCGGAGTCTTCGAGGCTCAGATCGTGCACTTCGCACATCGTGAATGGACCCGCGAGGACGCCGATCCGGTGACCGCCGTCGGCGAGAACCTGGTCCGACTGAATCGGCAACTGCTGCGTACCCCGCTGCTGTGCTCCTCCATGCTGCGCGCCACCGCGGGCAACTATATGGCCGACGCCCCGGACAATCCCAGCTGGCTCGGAGCTGAAGCCGCACTGCCGCAAGCAATTTGGAACACCCTCGGCAATCCGGTACCCGACGAGCAAGACCACAGCGCCATCCGGCTGCTCGTCTACAGCTGGTGGGGCGTACTGGTCTCGACCCTCAGCGGCTGGGTGCCGGGCACGCGCGCCGACGAGGATATGCGCGTGGCCACCCGGCTCATCCTCGCGCGATACGCGCGCTGACCCGCGAACCGGCGTTTCGATCAGCGGGAATCCCACTCGTAGCCAGGCAATTCGCGCCCTAGCGTCGAATCAGTCGCATCGCACGGTGCGGCATCAGCTCTCAGTTTCGGAGGTGCGGACATGTCGCACGAGGTTGTTCGCCGGGTAGCGGAAATCGCCGACCGGCTGGCGGCGACCGCCGAGGAGACCGAACGCCTGGGCAAGCTCTCCGACGAAAGCGTCAAGCTCATGCGCCAGGCCGGTGTGATGCGGCTCTTGCAGCCCACCGACTTCGGCGGCTACGCCGCGCACCCGCGCGATTTCGCCGAGGCCGTCATGGCGGTCTCCGCCCGCTGCGGATCCACCGGCTGGGTCACCGGCGTCGGCGGCGTGCACCCCTGGGAAATGGCGCTCATGGACCGCACACTCCAGACCGAAGTGTGGGGCGAGAACCCGGACACCTGGATCGCCTCCCCCTACGCCGCCCAGGGGGTCGCCACCCCGGCCGACGGCGGATACATCCTGAACGGCCACTGGAGCTTCTCCTCCGGCACCGATCACTGCGACTGGATCTTCCTCGGCGCACTGGTCGGCGACGCCGAGGGCAAGCCCGTCATGCCGCCCAAGGCACTGCATGTGGTGCTGCCGCGCAAGGATTACACGATCGTCGACGACTCGTGGGACGTGATCGGCCTGTGCGGAACGGGAAGCAAGGACATCCTCGTCAAGGGCGCGTTCATCCCCACCTACCGGACCATCGACTCCGCCGAGGTCGCGGAGGGCGAGATCGCCGCCGAACGCGCCGGGCGTACCGAAACCGTCTACAAGCTCCCGTTCTGGGCCATGTTCCCGCTCGGCATCACCGCCGCGGTGGTCGGCATTGCCGAGGGCGCCCTGGCCGCGCACCTGGACTATCAGCGCGACCGAGTCACCGCCATGGGCACCAAGATCAAGGACGACCCGTACGTGCTGTCCGCGATCTCGGAGGCAGCCGCCGAGATCTCCGCCTCCCGCATCCAACTCCTGGACGGCGTGAGCCGGCTCTACGATCTCGCCGATACGGGACAACCGATCACCTTCGAAGACCGATCCATGGTGCGGCGCAATCAGGTTCGCTGCGCCTGGCGAGCCGTCGCCGCGGTCGACGAGATCTTCGCCCGCTCCGGCGGCAATGCGGTGCGCAAGCAGAATGTCATGCAACGCTTCTGGCGCGATGCCCACGTCGGCCTGCAACACGCCATCCACACGCCGGGCTCGCTCTACCATTCGGCGGCGCTGACCTCGATGGGAGTCGAACCTCAGGGGATGCTGCGCGCCATGATCTGAGCGACAGTCGGTGGCGCGGGCAAGACACTGCACGTAGGTTCTCCGGTATGCGGATCGGACAACCAAGTCGCACTGCCCTCGCCACCGCCTACGCCCGCGCGTATCACCAAATCGCCAATGAGCCACGCATTTTCACCGATCCGATGGCCATCCGGATCGCCGGTGCGAGCCCCGAGAAGCTCATTGACATGGACGCCAACACGCTGACCGACCCGGGCGCGGCCGCGATTCAATACCGGCGGCGACTGTTCGTGGCCGCACGCGCCCGCTTCGCCGACGACACCATTGCCGAAGCGGTCGCCGCGGGCGCACGGCAGGTGGTGGTACTTGGCGCCGGGCTCGACACCTTCGCGTACCGCAATCCGTACCCCGGCGTCCGGGTATTCGAGGTCGACCATCCGGACACGCAAGCCTGGAAGCGGGACCGGCTCGAAACGGCGGGCATCCCCCTCCCGGATTCGCTGACCTTCACCCCCGTGGACTTCGAAACTCAAACCCTCGCAGCGGGATTGAGCGCCGTGGGCTTCGATCGCGACCAGCCCGCGGTCTTCGTCTGGCTCGGCGTCGTCATGTACCTGACCGAGCAAACCGTCCTCGACACCCTCCGCTTCATCGCCGACCAGGCCGCCCCGACCCGAGTCGTCTTCGACTACCTGTGTCCGGCCGACCCCGACTCCCCCGCCGAGATCGAATTCCTGCGCGAACGCTCAGCCCGCGTGGCCGCCCTGGGCGAGCCCTGGCTGTGCTTCCTCACCCCCGTACAAATCGAATCCGATTTGCGCACACTGGGTTTCAATTCGATCGAAGATCTGGACAGTCTCGCGCTGATCCAGCACTACGCCGGAATCCCCGCACCGACCTCCACCCTCAACCCGCCGCACGTACTGCGCGCCGGAAGGACGACGGCCGCACCGACTCAGTAGCCTCGCCCGAGATTCGCTCTCCACTCGGCCGTCGGAATCGAATCGTTCATCCGGCTGGTCGACGTCGGCGGGTGTGCACCGACGACGCGCCGAACCTCGACCCGCCGGGCAATCACACCTGACCAGCGGTTATGTTGGCTGGACACTGCCGAAACCGGGCGACCGGCAGGCGGCGCAGACAATGCGAGGGGAGCCGATGTGGATGGATCTACGCTGGCCTGGGTGATTATGGCGATCGCCTTGACACTCGCGCCCGTCACCCTGATGACGATCCGGCTCGTCAAGATCAAGCGGCACGGGATCGGGGGCGGCGAGTTCAATCATCCGTTCGCCACCGCTGGATATGGCGGTGTACTCCCTGGCTCGGTCATGCAGGAAGACTTCGGCGACACCACGACCTCCCACACCGAGATAGTCGCGGCACAGGAGCTGGTCGCCGCACAGCAGCGCAAGCGTCGGGTCAACGTTCCGTTGACGACCAAGAAGTCCGGCACGACTCCGAGCGAAACCGAAGACACCGAGAAGTAGCGACCGGGCTTCGGTCAGCGGACGATGTGGATGGGGCGCGAACCGGTGGTGGCTATGACGGTAGAGCCTTGGGAGAGGGTGGCTGTGAGGCTTCCGCCGGAATCGGTGGGCAGTATGCGGCCGGGGGCGACAAGGTTGCCTGACCAGGTGTGTGCGGATCCGTCGCAGTCGACCAGGACCGCGCCGTCGAGTTGGATGGCTATCGGGCCGCCGACGCCGCCTTGGAACATCTGCTCCAGGGAGCCGTTCGTGATGTTCACTCCCGCGGTGCCGCCGCCATCGCAGGTGGCCGAACCGCTGACGGTCAAGGTCGAGACGTTGTAGACCACGGTGGAATCGACCGCGATCGATGCCGCTGATTTCGCGAATGCGGGAGCGGCGAGAATTACTGAACAGCAGGCCGCCGCCACGAGAACGAGCGGACCCGGGTGAAACCGACTGTCGATCATGGCAGTCCTCCTTTTTCGGCAATTTCTTGCAGACGCACGAGCGTCTTCTGGAGGCCGTCCAGGGCTAAATTGTCGCGCGGGCGGCCGAGGGGACCTGTCCATCGAAGCAGTTTCATCAGCGGTGCGGAATAGGGCCAGTCCCGATATTCGGTGACACGTGTCCCGCCGTCGCATGGTTCGAATAGATAGCCCCACCGCGCGCCGATGAGATAGACATCGAATTCGAATCGCCGCCCCCGGTCGGCAACCGTCACCTGGCAGGGAGTCGCCCAGACGACCGGGCCACGACGGTTGAAACCGATGAAGTAGGCACCGGCAACCGGCCCGCTCGCTCCCCCGATCCACCGGCCGCCACGATTTTCCGGACTCCATCGACCCATCTGGGTGATATCGCTGACGAGGTCATAAAGCCGTTCGGGCGGGGCGGCAATAATCCGCGAACTGCGATCCTGTTGCCCTGCTTCGTATTTCGTGCGCTCGATACCGGGGTTGAGTCGGAAGGTATTGAGCACGGTCGAAATTGTCCCAGACACTATTCGAGTGTAGCGCTACGCACCGCCGCCGGACCCTCGATCTTGCGAGGCGGAGTGAGATCGGCGATCACGACGGCATCGCCGCCCTGCTGTTTCGCCTGATACATCGCCCGGTCGGCGGAACGGACGAGCTCCCAGACCCCCTGTTGATCGCGGGGCCGATCGCCGATCACCTCCCGATCGACAATCGCCAGGCCGATGCTGGCCGTGACCGAGATCGAGCCGATCGGCTCGGCGATGACACGACGCAGGCGATCGGCCGCGTCGACGGCCGCCGCGATCGGCAGGCGGACGATGATCGCGAACTCCTCACCACCGAACCGGGACACAATGCCACCGGCGGGCGCGTTCCGACGCAATCGATCCGCGGTGCGCACCAGGACCTCGTCACCGGCGGCGTGACCGAAGGTGTCATTGACGGTTTTGAACCGGTCCAGGTCGATCATCAGGACACCGATCGGCAGCGGCGAGGGACGCGAGAGCAGGATCGCCGTGTGGTAGTCGAGGCCGCGCCTGCTCAGCAGTTGCGTCAGCGGGTCCGAGAGCATTTCGCAGCGCAGCACCCAGTAACAGAACTGCAATCCCGGAGGCACGACCACGGCCGCCGCCATCCCCATGATCATGATCAGCGCCGAGGTGATGTCCCCGCTGCCGAAGAGCGGCGCGGCCAGCAGTCCCGCCGAAGCCAGCGACCACATAGTCTGCACGGCAAGGGTTTTCGGACTTTGGAAGGCGCTGACGTACACACCTACGATCAAGAGCAGCATCATCCCGACCGACCGGACCACATACCCGGGACTCAATGCGCACACCGCGGTGATGCTGATATCGGCAGCCGCGATCAGCAGCAGCGATTCCGACTCGGCGGGCCAGGGCAGCACCCACCAGCGCACACCCCACAGCGCGCCCGCGCCGATGAGCAGCCACAGGACTCCCCTGCCCAGCAGGCCGTCCGGTCCCGCCGGAGACAATACGGTCAGCAGTCCGATGATCGGCGCGGCCAGGCCACACAATCCGATCGCGATCTTCAAGACTCCGAGCGCCGAGCGGGACGCGATGGCGTCGACCACCCAGTTGTAGTCGACGTCCTCACGCCACCAATCCCGCAGCAATCGCAGATCAACTCGCATGTACCGCCCCTCGACTCCGGACGAACCTCACATTGTCGAGCCGCACCCCGCCGTTCACCCCCGCGTTCGGCCGGTCAACGCAGTCTATTCAGGCACGATGCGGCCTTCGCATGACTGTAAGCCATGTCATAAGGCATTCGGTCGTTATCGGCACCGGGTACATTTCTCCGGACAAAGGCGCGCCCGGATCGGGTTCGCGGGGAGGAAGTGCGGCGCGGCAATCGCCCGCGATCCGCACATAATTCAGGAGATTTCACCAATGCCGTACGCCGCCGTAGCACTGATCACGCTGGGCCTGTGGATCTATTGCCTGATCGACATCATCACCTGTCCGGAGGGCGGGGTCCGGCACCTGCCGAAGGGCGGCTGGTTGCTGATCGTCATTCTGGTGCCGACCGTGGGCGCGCTGCTGTGGCTGATCCTCGGCCGCCCGATCGCCGAGACCCGCCCTCGGTCCACGACGAGCTATTCCGAATACGACCGTCCGGGCCGCTACGTCCCCGCGGATCCGGCCGCGGACGAAGCGTTCTTGCGCGGACTCCGGGAGCGCGCCGAAATGCAGCGCGCCGAAGCGCGACGCCAGGAGGCGGCGCGCCAGCAGGAAATCGATCGCCGTCGCGAAAGCGGCGAGCAGGTTTGACGCTGAACACTCAGGGCCGCAAGTGAACTGACCTCGGTCACTCGGGCGATCGGCGCAGTTTGGCGGCCAGCCACAGCACCACGCCGTAACTGAACGCCGCATCCGCGTTGGATACCAGCGCGGAGGACGGAAAAATGATCGCGTGCCGCAGTCCGGCGTCGGCCAGGGCGCGCACGCGGGCCAGGATCTCGGTGGGTGTGCCGATGATCAGCCAGTCGTGCAGGACCTCATCCGGAACCTCGGCGATCGCCTCCCGCACCTCGGCCGCACTCAGCTGGTGGGGCATGAGATCGATCAGGCCCCGGAAGTTCTCTCCGAGTGGATGTTTCGCGCCATTGCGCGCCCATACTTCGGCCGAGGCGAACAGGCCCAGATAGCGGACCGCCGGTGCGCGGAGCAGTCGGCGGATCCCCGACTGGGTGCGGGCGGTGAGAATCTGGACCATCTGAGCGGGGACGATAGCCTCGGGATCGCGTCCGGCCGCGAGCGCGGATTTGCGGACCAGGTCCAGCCTGCGCTCGTACTCCCCCGGCGTCACCGGCTCCCACGGATACCACCCGTCGGCGTAGCGCCCGGTCAGCTCCAGCATGCGCGGACCGTGCGCGCCGATCCAGATTTGCGGCATGCGATCGGCCGGGACGGTCAAATCCAGTGGGGCCCTGTCGATCTGGTAGTAGCGGCCGGTGAATTCGATCGGCTCCGTCGAGGTCAGGCAGGCGCGAATCACCTGTAGGGCCTCCTCCAAGCGATCCACCGGACGATTCCAGGTGAAGCCATACGGGTCGAGGTTCTCCCGCTCGCCGGAGCCGATACCCAGAATGGGCGGCACCTTGGTCATATGCGCCAGCGTGAGAAACGTCTGCGCCAGCAACACCGGATGGCGACGATGCGGATCCGTCACGCCGACCCCCAACTGCACCCGCCCCGCCCCGGCGGCCAAATGCGCCAGCACCGGAGCGTAATCGAACTGCTCGTCCGGGCTGCGAAGCGTCTTGGCTTGCGGCGTGAAATCGCTGTCCCACACCGAACGCGGGAACACCCCGATCAAATGATCCGGCGTCAATATCGAATCCAGCCGCCCCAACCGTGCCATCCGCACCGCGAAGCGCGCCGCCCCGAGCGGCGGATTCACCCCGGCGAGCGTCCCCACCGAAAACGATCTCTGATCACGCGAGTCCGACACGGGGTCTCCTCTCGACCAAAACACCAGAGTCGGTGCCGCACCGATTATCTCGTCGAACCCGCCGCCGTGTCCGGCGAACGCGCGTCATCCCCGCGCCCAGAGACAAGCCCTACGCCGCACCCGCCCTGCGTTGTTCGGTTTCCAGTGCTGGGAGGCGGGCAGCGCGCAGGATCAGTGTGGGGGCTCCGGGCGATATGCGCTGTGGATGCCGCCGGGCGAAGGGGGGAGTTGCCCGGCGACATCGACATCAGCGGTGGCTACTGACCCGACTAGGGGTAGAACACGCCGCCGAGTGGGGCGACAGCCTCGGGGGGATAAGGATGTCGGCCCCATAGTCGATCCTACTGGGAGACACCCCTGAACACGCAACTCCATTATCGCGCGCGAAATCGTTTGAACCACAACGTAGCTGACGAAGCAGGGAGCTCACCGACCATACGGGTTGCCATCCCGCACGCGGCCGCGCCTCGAGCCTCCCTGACGAGATTCATCGGGCTCACCTTCGAGGCGAAACCCCTTCCCGCCCAAACAGTATTCGATCTGTTCTCACAGTGGGTTGGGCTGTCCGAGTGGCGCATCGCAGAACGCTCCGCCGATATATTCGGGAACCATGCCGGGCGGCACGTCGGCGGCGAATCGTTCGGCGTCATCGAGGCTCCGGTAGCCGATCTCCTCGGCCTCGCGCAGTGAGACGATGGCGCGGGTATTGGCCGAAACGCCCCACAGCACGCGGTAGCCGGGCTTTTCGGTGGCCAGGCAGGCCTCGAGCAGGCGGGCGCAATCGTCGGGCGAAAGCCAGATCGACAGCTGGCGCGGGTCGGTCGGCCGCTCGAAGCAGCTGCCGATGCGCAGACAGGTCACATCCATGCCGAATCGTGAATGGTAGAGGCTGCCGAGTGCTTCGATGGCCGCCTTGCTGACGCCGTAGTAGGTGTCCGGGCGGGGCGCGCTATCGCCGGGCAGGCCGTCCGGTCCGGCCTCGCCGATGCGGCGGAATCCGACCGCGTGATTGCTCGAGGCCAGCACCACGCGCGGAACACCCGCTGCCCGTGCGGCTTCCAGCAGCGTATGGGTGCCGTCGATATTCACTTCGAGAATCCGCTCCCAGGTGTCCTCGCGGCTGATGCCGCCGAGGTGGATCAGCGCGTCCACGTCGCGGCAGGCGGCGGCCATGGCGTCGGCGTCGGTGATCGAGGCGGTCACGATCTCCACCTGTTCACCGGCCACCGCGGGTTCCAGCGGCTGCACGTCCAGCAGGCGCAGCACGCGACCGGTCCGAATGAGGCGCGGCCGCATGAGCTTGCCGACAATGCCCGCCGCACCGGTGATGAGAACGCGTTGCTCCGACACGAGAACTCCTTGTTCGAATTTCGAGAGGAAATAAGAACTTCGCACACAAGAACGCCCGCTATCGATACTTCTTGGGCATAGGACGATGCCTCATTGATGTTGGACCGATATCGGAACCGGCCCTAGCCTGCAATTCATGCTGCCGATGACCACGAAGTTTCCGACCATCACCGATGTGCGGCTGACCCCGATTCTGATCGCGGATCCGCCGCTCTTGAACCGGTCGGGCGTGCATCAGCCGTTCACGCCGCGTCTGATCGTGGAGGTGGAGACCGACGGCGGTGTGTGCGGGCTCGGTGAAACATACGGTGACACGGTCTATTTGGCGCGTGCGGCGGAACTCTCCCGCGAGCTGGTCGGCACCTCGATCGGTGCGGTCAACGCGCTCGGGCGGAGGGGGCGGACCGCCACCACTCTTCTCGATGCCACGCCCGCGGCCAGTGGTTTGCGGGGAGCGCTGACCACCGACAAGGTGCGATCGAGTGTCCTCTCGGCATTCGAGGTGGCCATGCTGGACGCGCTGGGACGGCATCTGGGTGTTCCCGTTCATGCCCTGCTCGGCGGCAAGGTGCGTGACACCGTCGAGTATTCGGGGTACCTGTTCTATAAATGGGCGGAGCATCCCGTCGCCGGTGCGCAGGCCGATGACTGGGGCGCGGCCTTGGATCCCGAGGGGGTTGTGCGGCTCGCGCGAAAGTTCGTGGAATACGGAGGGTTCCGGTCCATCAAGCTCAAGGGTGGAGTCATGACGCCCGAGGAGGAGATCGAGGCGATCAAGGCGCTGGCGGTCGAATTTCCCGGTATGCCACTGCGATTGGACCCCAATGGCGCGTGGTCGTTGACAACGTCGCTGCATGTCGCCGAGGAGCTGACCGGTGTTGTCGAATATCTGGAGGATCCCGCCGCCACTGTCGAGGATATGGCGGAGGTGCACCGGCGCACCGGAATTCCGTTGGCCACCAATATGATCGTGACGTCGTTCGATGAAGTGAAACCGGGCCTTCGACCGGAATGCCGTCCAGATCGTGCTGGCCGACCACCACTTCTGGGGCGGCTTGTTCGCCACCCGCGATCTGGCCGCAATCTGCCGCGCCTACGGCAAGGGCCTGTCGATGCACTCCAATACCCACCTCGGGATCAGCCTGGCCGCCATGACCCAGGTGGCCGCCACGGTCGCCCACCTGGAGTACGCCTGCGACACCCACTACCCATGGCAGTCCGAGGACGTCATTACCGATCGGTTCGCCTTCACCGACGGCGCGGTCACCGTCACCGACGACCCCGGCCTCGGCATAGACCTGGATCGGGACTCCCTTGCCCACTTGCACGAACGCTGGAACAACTTGCCGCACTTGCGGGATCGCGATGATATTGCCGCTATGCGTCGGGCTCGGGCAGGGCGATGATCTCGACCCAGTTCGGGTCGCGGCCCAGGAACTGCCGGGCCAGTGGCGTAAGAGCGCCGGTGCCGGGTTCGATGGCGTAGACCGTGAGCGCGTCGGACTGCTGTCCCGCGGCCAGTAGATAGCGGCCGCTCGGGTCGATAGCGAAGCCGCGCGGGCAGGTCTCGGTCGCGGTGTGCCCGAGTGATCGCAGCGCGCCAGTCACGGCGTCGATCTCAAAACCGGTGAGGGTGCTCGAGCGTCGCTCCGAAATGTAGAGGTATTTGCCGTCGGGCGTGCAGCGCAGCTCGGCGGTCCACGGTTCGGAAAGGCCTTCGGGCATGACGGAATACGTGTCGGAGGCAGCGAGACAACCGGTGTCCCGGTCGAATTCGAAGCATCCCACCGTGCCGTCCAGCTCATTGCTCACATAGACGAACCGCCCGCCCGGATGGAACAGCAGATGTCGCGGTCCCGCATCGGGTTTGGTTGCAACGACGGCGGGGCTGTTGGGCGTGGGCCGACCGGTCGCCGGATCGAACAGGAATTGCAGGATCACGTCACCACCAAGCGCTGTCGCGAACAGATACCGATTCGATGGATCGGTGACGATCGAGTGTGCGTGCGGCGGCGTCGGCAGTACCTCGATCGGCATTGAATCGACATGGCCGCCGGGCGCGATCGCATTAACCGAGATGACATTGCCGGTATAGGAAGCCCCGAGCAGGTAGCGACCACCGCGATCGACCGACAAGTAGGCCATGCTGTCGGGCAGCGGCACCGTCCCCGTCGCCCTCAATTCCCCAGTGCCAGGATCGATCTCGAAACACGCGACGGAGTAAGGCACCGACCGCAACGACGCGTACAAGTACCGACGGTCCGGACTGATGACCAACGGCATGACCGCACCCGTGACCGATACCGTCTGCACCGGCCGCACCGAACCGTCCGAATCGAGCCGGAGCACGGAGATTTCCGCGCTACCGGCATTCGACACATAGACGACCGTCGTCACGCCTCGGCTCCCGCGACCCGTGACCGCATATCCAGTTCGATCTGTTCCAGGCTGCGCCCCTTGGTCTCCGGCACGAATCGCCGCACCAGCACGAACAGCACCACACTGACCGAGGCGAAGATCCAGGCCGAATACCCCAGTCCCAGATGGTCGTTCATGACCGGGAACAGGAAGGTGATCGCGAAGGTGGAGGCCCACAGCACGGTGCTGGCGCTGCCCATCCCGATGCCGCGCACTCGCAGCGGGAAGATCTCGGCCATCATCACCCACACCACCGCGCCCCAGCCGAGTTCGTAACCGACCCAGTACAGATTGAGCAGAATCAGCGCCACGATACCGGTGCCGGTGCCCTTGTCCATGCCGAGTACGGCCGCGCCGAGCAGGAACAGTGCCAGTGCCATCAGCACATTGCCGATGAGCAGCAAGGGTTTACGGCCCCAGCGGTCGACCACCAGGAACACCCAGCCGGTGAAGATGACCTTCACCGTGCCCATGATGATGGACGCCAGCAGCGAGTTGGAACTGGTGAGCCCGAGATCCTTGAACATAATGGGCGCGTACAGGTTCACCGCGTTCGTGCCCGCGAACTGCTGTCCGATCGCGAGGATCAGCGCCACGATGAGCGCCGGTCGGGCCCAGGGCGTCAAGAGATCCCGCAATCGGCCCTGCTGGGTGGCATCGAGTTGGATCACCTCGCGGATGCTGTTCAGCTCGGCGTCGATATCGTCATCGCGGTGGGTCTGTTCGAGCACGGTGCGGGCCTCGGCGTCGCGACCGGCCTTGACCAGCCAGCGCGGAGTTTCCGGCATACCGATGAGGCCGAAGAACAGGATGACGGCGGGGACCGCGGCCAGCGCGAACATCAGCCGCCAGTTCTGCGCACCCGAGAGCGCCCAGTCGATGATGTAGGCGATAAGGATGCCGGACACGATCATCAACTGGTTCAGCGTCGACAGTGCACCGCGCACCCGGGTCGGTGCGAGCTCGGACAGGTAGGTCGGCACCGTCGCCGACGAGCATCCGACCGCGATACCGGTAATGAACCGGGCCACCACCAGCATTCCGAAGTTCGGGGCGATGGTGCAGCCGACCACTCCGACGGTGAAGACCGCGGCCGCGACCATGATGGACCGCCGCCGACCCCAGCGGTCCGTGATCCGACCCGCGAATGCCGCGCCGAGAATGGCACCCGCCGCCAGGCAGCCGCCGACCACGCCCTGCGCGACCGAGCCCAGGTGCCAGAGCGGTTTGATGAACAACAGGACTCCGGAGATGACGCCGAGGTCATAGCCGAACAGGATGCCTCCGAGCGCGCCGAAGAAGTAGAGATACGACACGCTGATTCGCCTCGGACGAGCGGGCGCCGTTGCCGATTGCTGCATGAGCTGCTTCCTTCACTGCCGAACAAGTGTGCCCAGGGTCACATGCCCGTATAGCGGAGGCAATACGATCTCCGATTCAATCTCGGTATCAGGTCATGCCTTCATGAATTCCAATGCCGCTGTGGGAGAGCCTTTTCCGGAACGGTCAACGCAGTTCTGCACGGCACGACGGGGATTCGTGTTATGAATCAGGCTCGATACTCACACTGCATCGGCCGATGCTCTATTGATGTTGGACGGGTATCAAAACCTGCCCTAGCCTCCGTAAGCGGGTGACCGATACGAACCGAGGAGGGCCGCATGTTGTCCCTGGAGCAGGTACGCGGTTTCGTCGTGGTCGCCGAGGAGGGCAGTTTTCGCCGCGCGGCGGAACTGCTGCGAATGACCCAGCCGCCATTGAGCCGCCAGATCCAGAAGTTGGAGCGCGATGTCGGGGTGCAATTGCTCGACCGCACCCAGCGGCAGGTGGAACTCACCCCGGCGGGGGCGGTGTTTCTCACGGAGGCCAAACGTCTACTGGCGCTTGCCGAAGCCGCGCCGGGCACAGCACGATTGGTTGCCGCCGGGAATACCGGCACCGTGCGCATTGGGTTCACCGCCACCGCTGGCTTCGGCTTTCTGGGTCATTTCCTGAACCAGATCTCTCAGGCGCTGCCACGGGTGGAACTGGCATTGAGCGAATCGGTGAGTGCTCAGCAGTTCGGCGAATTATCCAGTGGCAAGCTGGATCTCGGGCTTTGCAGGCCGCCCTTCGAACGCACCGAGTTCGAAGGGGTGCTGGTGCATCGCGATCCGCTGGTGCTGGCCGTGCCGGAGCAGCATCGGCTGGGCGCGGGTCCGGTCGGGGTGCGGGATCTCGACGGTGAGCGGTTCCTGGCGTATGCCCCGGGCCCGGCACGGTATTTCGCCGAACTCATGGCGCGGGTACTGGCGGGGGTATCCCACGATGTCGGCGATCAGGTGACCCAGGTGCACACCATGCTCGCGCTGGTCGCCGCCGGGCGCGGGGTGGCGCTGGTGCCGGAGACTGCCAGCCACCTGCATCCCGAGGGTGTCCGCTATCTGCCGCTGACCGCGGTGCGCGAGCGAGCCGAGCTGTATGCGGTCTGGCGTGGGCAGCCGGCCAATCCGGCGCTGCGCCGCGTCGTCAATCTATTGGAGACGTGGCACGACGCCTGACGTCCTGGACGCCGGTGCCATGCAATGTATTCGAGGAGAACACTGTGTCGTCGATATCCGCTGGAGAACTCGGGCCCGTGCTGGGCCGGGGCCTGCTGTCCTTTCCGGTCACACATTTCGACTCGGAGCTGGCCTTCGACGAGGATGCCTATCGCGAGCACATCGACTGGCTGGCTCAGTACGACGTGGCCGGGCTTTTCGCCGCGGGCGGGACCGGTGAGGGCTTCTCGCTGACCTCGGCGGAGATCGATCGGGTGTTGCGCGCGGCGGTCGCCGAGACCGCGGGGCGGGTGCCGGTCATCGCGCCCGCCACCACGGGTACTGCCATTGCCGTGGAACAGGCGCGGGCGGCGGAAGCCGCTGGGGCGCAGGGGATTCTGCTGCTTCCGCCGTATCTGACGGAGGCGGGGCCGGACGGGATGGTCGAACATGTGGCGGCGGTGTGTGCGGCCACGTCACTCGGCGTGATCTTCTACAGCCGTGCCAATGCGGCCTGCGACGACGTGACCGTGGCGCGCATGGCCGATCGCTGCCCCAATCTGATCGGGTTCAAGGATGGGGTCGGCAATATCGAGACCATGACACGCATCTACGCGCGTTTGGGCGACCGGCTCACTTACATAGGTGGACTGCCCACGGCGGAGACGTTCGCGCTCCCGTATACCGAAATGGGGGTCACCACATACTCTTCCGCGATCTTCAACTTCGCACCGGAGTTCGCGCTGTCGTTCTACAAGGCAGTGCGTGCCCATGACCGTGATGAGGTCTATCGCAAGCTGCGCTCGTTCGTCCTGCCGTACCTGGACATTCGCGATCGCAGGCCCGGATACGCGGTGTCGATCATCAAGGCGGGGCTGGCGGCCGCGGGCCGCCCGTCGAGCCGCGTCCGGCCACCGCTGACGGATCTCAGCGCGAGCGAAGTCGCCGAGCTCACCGCGCTCGTCGCCACGATCATATGACGGGCGCTCACGAAATGACTACAAGCACAGCGATTCTGGACCGTATCACCGGTGTCGAGATTTCCTCGGTGCGGCTGCCGCTGCCCACCGGGATCAGCGACGCCAAGGTACTGACCGGACGTCAGCGGCCGATGACCGAGGTCGCGGTGCTGTTCGCCGAGATCAGCACCGAGACCGGGCTGACCGGCATCGGCATCAGCTATGCCAAGCGCGCCGGTGGACCCGGACAGTTCGCGCACGCACGCGAACTCGCGCCGGAACTGCTCGGGCAGGATCCCAGCGATATCGGCCGACTCTGGGACAAGCTGATGTGGGCGGGCGCGTCGGTGGGCCGCGGTGGGCTGGCCGCGCAGGCGATTGCCGCCTTCGATATCGCGCTGTGGGATCTCAAGGCCAAGCGGGCCGGGCTGCCGTTGGCGAAACTGCTTGGTGCATATCGTGATTCGGTGCGGTGCTACAACACCACGGGCGGATTCCTGCACCTGCCCGTCGAGGAGGTACTCGAGCGGGCGGCCACCGCACTGGACAGCGGTATCGGCGGCATCAAGATCAAGGTCGGGCATCCCGACCACGCGGTGGATTTGGCTCGGGTCATCGCGGTGCGGGAGAAGATCGGTGACGCCGTGCCGCTGATGGTGGACGCCAACCAGCAGTGGGATCGGACCACCGCGCGGCGCATGTGCCGGTCCTTCGAGCCGCTGCGGCTGGAATGGATCGAAGAGCCCCTCGATGCACACGATTTCACCGGTCACGCTCACCTGTCCCAGGCTTTCGACACCCCGATCGCGACCGGTGAGATGCTCTCGAGCGTGGCCGAGCACACCGAATTACTCAGGGCCGGAATCGATATCGCGCAACCGGATGCGCCACGGGTGGGCGGCATCACCCGGTTCCTGGAGATCATGTCCCTCGCCGGGCGCGAAAAGCTGATCCTGGCACCGCATTTCCTGATGGAGGTGCACGTGCACCTCGCCGCGGCCTATCCACTCGAGTCCTGGGTGGAGCATTTCGAATGGTTCGATCCGCTCTTCGACGAACGGCTCGACATTCGCGACGGACGCATGCACCTGTCGGGGCGACCCGGTCTGGGCGTGAGCATCAGTGAGCAGGCCCGCGCCTGGACCGTCGACCGCCACCGGATCCGATCCTGAGTATCGATCCCGAGAATCATTGAAGGACACCATGATCGCGGAAACATCCCGAACCGAAATCGACCGCATCATCGCCGCCGCGACCACCGCCGCGGCACAGCTCGCGGTGACCACCCCCGGCGAACGGGCGCGGTGGCTCGACGCTGCCGCCGACGCCTTGGAGAAGGCGGCGGATGAGCTGGTTCCGCTGGCGGCGCGGGAGACTCACCTGCCCGAGCGGCCGCGACTGCGCTCGGAGCTGCTGCGCACCGTCTTTCAGCTCCGCTTGTTCGGGCAGGTACTCACCGACGGTGAATTCCTCGACGCCACCATCGATCACGCCGATCCGGACTGGCCCATGGGCGCGCGCCCGGATATCCGGCGCACGGTGGTGCCGATCGGCCCGGTGCTGGTCTTCACGGCAAGCAACTTCCCCTTCGCGCTCAGTGTCGCCGGGCACGACACCGCCGCCGCGCTGGCAGCCGGTTGCCCCGTGGTGGTGAAGGCGCATCCGGGGCATCCGGAGCTGTCGGTGCGCACGCGCGACATCCTGGTCGAAGCGCTGACCGCGGCGGGTGCGCCGACCGGGACATTCGATCTGCTGTGCGGTGTGGAAGCGGGCCGCACCGCACTACGCCATCCCGACATCGCCGCGGCCTCCTTCACCGGTTCCGAGGCGGGCGGGCGCGCGCTGTTCGATATCGCCAATGCCCGGCCGCGGCCCATCCCCTTCTACGGGGAACTCGGCAGCGTCAACCCGGTGGTCGTCACCCTCGGCGCGGTCAAGGCCCGAGGTCCCGAGCTCGCCGAGGGGTTCGCGAGCTCGTTCACCTTGGGTGCCGGGCAGTTCTGCACCAAACCGGGGCTACTGCTGCTGCCGGAAGGGCACGGGCTCGACGAAACACTGTGTGCCGCAGTCGCCTCCGTGCCAGGTCAAGCAATGCTCAATGAACGGATCACCGACGGTTACCGATCCGGGCGTGAGCAGCTGCGCGAACACCCTGCTGTCACAGTGCTTTCAGAACCTGGACCGGCAGATGACCCGATCCGCCCGACGCTCCTGAAGGTCCGAGCGGACGACTTCATGAAATCGGCGGAGTCGCTGGCCGTCGAATGCTTCGGCCCGGTCTCCCTGATCGTCGAATACGCCGACGAGGCCGAGTTGCGTGCGGTCCTCGGCGTCCTCAAGCCCGGCCTGACCGCCACCGTGCACGCGCAGGAATCCGAATCCGACATGGTGCGAACCCTTTTGCCCGCTCTCACCCGCCTGGCCGGGCGCTTGATCTGGAACGGCTGGCCCACCGGCATCATCCTGTCCTGGGCCCAACACCACGGCGGCCCCTACCCCGCCACCACCGCACCGGTTTTCACCTCCATGGGCACCGCCGCCATCGCACGCTTCCTCCGCCCGGTCGCCTGGCAGGGCTTCCCCGACGCCCTCCTCCTCCCGCCCCTGCGCGAAACCAACCCCTGGCAACTATCCCGCCGCATCAACGGCATCCGCGTCACCCCAGCCGATGGATGATCGGGTAACGACCCCGGATTGCGGTGAATAATGGAGGGGCTCAGGGCAATTACGGATGCCGATGAGCGGAGGATGTTGCGCACGAGGGGCGCTCACTAAAAATTTTGGACGACGCCGAGGAACTCAACTCGGCCCCCAGCTATAGATCCAGGAACTTCCCCGCGTCGCGGCGACCACTCTAACGGCACAGCCCGACAACCACCACTCAATTGCCATCGACAGTGGTGTAAGCCACATGAACGGGGAGTTGCCGGGCCGGGCTACGGCTCCCGTTACCCGCCGTCAACGCCCGCTTCGGCCGGTGCCCCGGAGTCCGGCACCCCCGCGTAGTCGGGGAGCTCGACACCGTTGATCGCGGTCTCGATCAGCTCGGCGAACCATTCGCTCTGGAAGTCGACGATCGGCTCGGCATCGGGCCCGGCGACGTCGCGGCTGCGCGCGTTCAACCGGGCGATCTCCTGATTGGCCTCGACGAAGGCGAGCATTCGCTCCTGGTAGCGGGCGAACCCGATCTCCGGATCCCACCCGGCGGCGGCCAGCTCACCGGCCAGCACGTACGCACCGACCAGGGCCAGCCCGGTGCCCTGCCCCGACATGGGCGACGAGCTGTATGCCGCGTCCCCCAGCAACCCCACCCGTCCGCTCGACCAGCGGTCCATCACCACCTGGGCGACCTGGTCGAGATAGAAGTCCGGAGTGTCGTCCAGGTAGGCGAGGATACCCGGGGTCAACCAGCCGAAGCCGTCCATCCGCTCACGCAGCAGTCGCTTCTGGGCGTCGATGTCGCGGTAATCGAAATCGAGGTCGGTCGAGGGGAAGGAGAACATGGCCATCGCCCGGGTCGCATCCTGAATCGGCCGCAGACCGGCCGAGCGCCCCGACTCCTGATACTCGATCAGCCACTTATCGAGCCCGAACTCGTTCGGCACGCTGTAGAAGGACAGCATGTACCCGAGGTGCCGCACGAACTGCTCATGCGGCCCGAAAACCATTGCACGCAATGCCGAATGCAGCCCGTCTGCCCCGATCACCAGGTCGAATCGCCGCTGATCACCGCCGACGAAAGTCACGTCAACGCCATCCGGATCCTGGGTGAGTTCGGCGATCCGATCCCCGAAGATGTATTCGACACCATCGCGGGTGTCCTCATACAGGACCTTCGACAGGTCCCCACGCAGAATCTCGATCTCCGCAATGAACCCGTCGCCGCCATCATCATCCGCGCGATAGCTCTCCAGCACATTCCCCTCCGCGTCCACGGTGTGCGCGCCGATGGTCTGCGTGCAGGCCGCCCGCACCGCCGTGTCCAGCCCCATCCGCCGAATAACCTCCTTGGTAATCCCGCGCGCATCCACCGCCTGCCCGCCCGGCCGCAACTCGGGAGCCCGCTCCACCACGGTCACCTCAGCCCCCCGCCGCCGCAGCCAATGCGCCAGCGCAGGCCCCGCAATACTCGCTCCCGCCACCAATACTCTGATCCCGCTCACTGTGCCTCCTACACGCTGCCCCGGCTCACCACCAAGGTCATCTACTTCACTATCGGCCTATCCAGAGATGTGGACGCCCCCTCCACCCAAAATTCATCGGCCCCAGCCATCAAGGTCAGAATCGAATGTTCATTGGTGCAGGCATCCGTCGAGAAGCCGGAAGGGTGTCCATTGAGTGATGCCGGTCTCTACTGATGCCTACTGACGTCCGGGTATAGCGGAAGGCTATTGAACACCCCAGGTTGTAGCGACCTGGGGTGTTTCCGGATTTGTGAGATGTTGTGAGGCATAGGCCTCATCCGGCAAGGCTGCTTGAGAACATCGCTTGAGCGCTCGTGCTCTAAATTATGAGCGCTCAATATGGTAGAGTGGCAAACCATGAGCACACCACCCCGGCAGGTCGATATCGCCCGCCGCTCCGGCCGCTCCGTCGCCACCGTGCGGCGCTGGCGCTCCGACCCCGAATCGGTCAGCCCAGAGACCAGAGCAGCCCTCGAGGCCGCCGAGCAGGCCACCGACACGGATACCGAACCGCCCGCGCTGAACCTGCCCAAGTTCCTCACCGACGCAGTGAAGGCGGGCATCATCACCGCCGCCCAGCGCACCGCATTACTCGAATTCACCAAACCCACCACCTGACAAGGAATTCCGAAGACATGTTCACCCTCCGTGCCAAGATCGCTGCTGCCGCACTAGGTCTCGCCCTCATCGGCGGAGCCAGCTACGTGGCCGCCACCAGCTACCAGGCCCCCATGGGCCCGAGCGCCGCCGCGACCACCGAGGCCACTACGACGACGCCGGCCACAACCTCACCCAAGGCGGCGCAAGAGGCGGCGTTCCTGCGGTCACTGAAGATCGCAGGCGGCACCCTCGGCCGGTGGGCGGAAGTCGACCCCGACGGCGCGATCCAGACAGGACAGCAAGTGCGGTACAGCGTCGACATCGCCGCCATTGAGAACCCGGTCAGCATGACGTGGGCGATGATCAAGGCCCGCTTGCAGAACGGCACCTTCGATGCCACCGCGCCGAGGCTGACCAGGGCCGAAACGCACACCTTCGTCCGTGCCGCGCTGGACAAGAACGGCCTCGGTGCCGACATGCTCGTCACCTGTCCGAGCGACCGCAGCCTGCTCATCCAATACAAGAACGCGCCCTGCACGATCGTGACCGGCGCAGCGGCGTAGCCGCAGAAGTTCCACCGAAACCCACTCAATCTCAAAGGAATTAGATAAATAGTGAACGGAATCACCGCCCGCGCACTGCGTTACGTGGCTATCACTGCGCTGGCAATCACGGCAGCCGTCACCGGCGCGGGCATTGCCCAGGCCTCGGCGGGCATGTCCGTCGAGCGTGACATCTACACCAACTACGACACCGGCTTCATGATCACGCTGCAACCGGACCTGGTCGGCGGAACCTGCGTCTACGGCTACGTCCCATCCCGGGGTGCGTCGAACGGGTTCATTACCGGCCGCACCATCATCGGCGCGCGTACCTCGTTCTGGTTCAACCCTGACGATATCGTCCGCACCGACTGCTACGTCCTCGGCCAGGGATACTGAGTCGGAATCCATTGATCGACAACTGAGTACGCGAATCCTCTACCCCCTCAAGGAGTTACCCACATCATGCGAAACATCCTTCTCGACCAGGCTGGCGAACTGCGGTGCGCCTACTGCCGTAGTAGCCAGTTCCAGCACAAGCGCACCACCCGATCCAAGGCCATGGGCGCAGGCGCGGCCGTCACCGCAGGCGTCCCCACCGGCGGTATCGGCCTACTCGCCGGGGCGGGCACCCTGGCCACCGCTAAGAAGATGAAATGCCTGGCGTGCGGGCAGTACAACAAGACCGGCAACGCGAAAACGCTTCCCGCCGAACCTGTCCGTACCGCAGAACAGGGGGGACTGCGCAAGCCTTCCGCTGCCTTCCTGGCTGAGGTGGAGCGCTCCGAGGCCGCGACCACCACGGACGCCCCCTCGAAACCGGCTTCTGTCTGGGCGCATTTCTGGGCAGGCTTCACCGGCAAATCGCTCTGACCCCACCAGCATCTGAATCACCGTAGGCCCCACCAAGGGAAGGGTGGGGCCTTTGTCGTATCCGGCCAAAGGCTACCGGCGTCGGTAAGTTGCTGACCTGCGGGAATTGACGACTAACCCTCAACGCGAAGGTGAGTGGATGACAGCCTCCGGATCTTGAATCCGGACGCTACCAACACTATTCGCGCGTGCGACGCCAATCATTGCAGGTCAGAGGCTGTTTTCGATAGACTTCGTGGGACACGAAGTAGTGCAGGAGGGGTGAGAGCGGGGAAGAGAGCCCCGGCCTAACAGCTGAACCTTCGGCCCTTCGCGGTCCACGTCGGCCCGCCCGAGGACGGTCACGCTGGTGATCGGGTCTGCTACTGCACCGCATTGCTAGCCCTCCAGACCGAGGACTCCCGCGAAACGTACCGGGACTGGATTGCGCCCCTGGTCGACTGGCGCGGCAACGAACCACTGAAAGCCCTGAAAGCCAGAGACCTGATCACCTGTTCTACGACGGCAACGACTGGTGGTACCTGGAGCAGGCGGCGGAAGCGCTATCCGCTGCATTTGTGAGGATTTGTGAGATGTCCGCGCCTGCTCCGGCATCATTGCCGCAGGTCGTGAGCGGTGAGCCTGTCTACAACGTCAGCCGTGGAGACTAACGTCGAGAACCTCCCTGCACCACTGAACACTCAATTCGGCCGGGCGCGAGGTGGGTGTTGGTGAAGATCAGCATGCAGTGGCTGTGGCATCGGCCGAGTAGGCCTCTCCGCCAGTGCTTGCTCGTGGCGAAGTCGGGGTTGCGCGGGGAGACTGAGGCGTAGCGCCGGATTCGTTTTCAGGAGAGCATGCGATGGCAAATAATGGACCCTTTGGTTTTGACCCGGAAGATGTTGAACGTGCCTTGCGGGAGGCTGGGATCGATGTGCGGGATCTGGTCGCCAAGGCCAGCGAATATATCGACCGCACCAGCGCGAATCCGCTGGCTTCCCTCTTCTCCCAGTTCGTTCAGCCGGAGCGGCCGCGCGCAGCGAAACCGGAGAGTGAAACCACCGGTGAAACAGGGAGCGGCGTGTGGGTGATCTTCACTGTCGACGACGACGGTGGGGCCCGCATCGACCAGGTCTTCCCCAGCGAGCTGGAAGCCCTACGCGCACACCGCGACAACACCGATGATCGCCGCCGAGTCCGCTTCCTCCCCTACGGCGTACCGGCCAGCGTCCTGGACCCGACCACCCTGGGTAAGCCCGACCAGGCGGCGGATTAATGCGTGGTGAACGCCTCGACGGTCTCGTACCGTGGGATCGATGGTGAGGAGATCTCCGCAGGAGAAGAAGCAGCTGAGTTACGCCAAGGACGGCCGCAATATCTACGGCGAGAACGATAAGGCGTCACGGAAGAACCTGCCGCGCAAGCGGGCTCGCGTGCATCGCGCCAACCGGCATAAGGCCCATGAGGATCTGCTGAATGCAATCGGGCCGGTCGACAGTGAGATGTCCGATACCGCCGAACAGCGACTGCGCGGGCGTCGACCGAAAGCATTTCGGAAGATGCCCGACATGCCGTTGGGCCGGTATCTGATTCGGAAGTCCGGCGTCTGCTCAGACCACGCTCGGCAGAGTGTCAGCTGCCGGGTATGTGGTCACTGGATGCCATAGACGGTTTGCGCCTGGACCACGGGCCCGCTCACATGAACCTATTCAGCCCGGAGGATTCGCGCACGAGAGACGGATGGCGGCGGTTCCGAGGGTGTAAGGCAGGGGGCGGGAGGGAGTCAGTCGTGCGCCGCGAACGGTGAGATTACCGACTGTGCCGATGATTCGGGCGAGGACGGTCTGTGCGAGGAGCATGGCGAGGTGGCGGCCGGGGCAGTTCTGCGGACCGTGGCTGAAGAAGTTGAATGACCAGTCGTCGCCAGCGGTACCACTGACCCACTCGTGTGGCGCGAAGCGGTCGGCGTAGGGGATGCGGGCGCGGTCGCGGTGGTTGAAGACGTTGTAGATGAGGATCTGGCTTCCGGCCGGAAGTACCGCCCCACTGGGGAATTCGACATCGTCGGCGCTTTCGCGGCCGAACATGGGGGTGGTGGGCCATAGGCGCATGGCTTCGTAGATCGATCCGGCCAGGTGACCCGAGGATGCGATGCCGGAGGCAGCGTCGCCATCGATCCGGGAGACCTCGTCTCGAACCTGGCGTAGTTGCTCGGGATGCGCGATGAGAGCGGCGAGGGCACGGAAGGCATTGACGGCCAGCGTGTCTCCCATCGCGAACATCCAGTGCACCAGCTGTCCGGCGGGTTCCGTGGCGCTCAGCGGCGGTGCGGTGGCTATCAAGGCGGCCAGGCTTTCGCCCGGCGGCGATGTCAGATAGCGCTCGATGTGCGCGATGAACTCGGGATAGCGAGGTGCCGGTGCACCGGGCAGCCGATTCCCTGCGGCCATGAGAGCTTCGAGGAGTTCCGACAATGCGGTGTCATCGGCGGCGGGGGCGCCGAATATCACTCGGCGTGTGATCCGCTGGAACGCCTGGTGGAACTCCTTCCAGCACAGTGTGTTTCCGCCACTTCGAGCCAGGAGAAGATCGGTTTCCGCATTGGCGATCTCGACGAAACGACCGGCGAGACGGTGGACGGGATGCCCGGTGTCGAGAATCGAGTCCGCGAATCGGCGGCGTTCCTGCCATAGCGTGCCACGGCTGAGCGTCAGGGCCTCGGGCTGGAAGGCGGCCATGCCCGCGCGTTTGCTCCCGGGATCCGAAGCGAACGGGTCCGGCGACCGTTCCAGGACGAATCGGAGGTCCTCGGGGTGATGAACGAGTAAGACCTCGTCGCGGCCGACGCGTAGCCGGAACGGAGCGGGACCGTACTTGTGGACGAGCTTTTCGACGAGGCGATAGCCGCGGCGGTCGGCACCGCATGCAGCCGCAATACGCGCCGGGATCGGCCGCTCCACGAACAATCCCGAAGCCACGCGCGGGATTCCGATCCGGGTGGTGAATCGGATTCCTTCCAGTGCGGAGGCGCGGGGGAATTCTCGCACCGCCATATCAGCCTTTCGGCCAGGGCGCGAATATCCGATCGACACTGCCGATGACGGGCCTGAGTTCCGGATAGTGGCGCAGCAGTACGTCTTTCATATCATTATCATTCACCCAGTCGTAGCCCACCTTGGTGTACACCTCGGGCCGGAAGTCGCCAGTGAAGAACCGGTCGCTCTTCAAGCGTCGCGACGCCATGAGGACGAAGATGCGGAATGCGGTGTCGGAGAAGCCGAATCCCTTCGGCGGCTGCTCGGCCTGCAACCCGATCTGCAGATCGACACTGTCGACGTCGCCGTGGTAGATCTCGTCGATCTCCTTGGCCCACTGGGTATTCGGTGTGATCTCGGCAATGCTTCGACGTCGCGGCATGCGCAGCATCTCACGGAAGTCGTTGTATCGGGGCACTCCTCGTTCGCGATCGCGGATGATATCGAGGGTCGCGAGGTCGGTGATCTGTCCGTCGACGCGGGCCAGGGTGCGCAGCGAGTTGGGGTAGTTGTGCAGGCAGACCGCGCCGGCGTCGCCCAATCCGAAGGAATACCACAGGTCGCCCATCTCCACGCGGTCCATGAAGTCGCGGGTATGCCGACCCTGCAACTCGGTGAAGACGCGGTGTTCGAGGAATTGTCCCGAATCGAGGGAGTAGAAGTCCCAGTCGTCGGCGATCAGCGGATGCATGCGATAGACGGAGACGAATTCCTCGGTGAGCGAGAACGGCACGTCGTGGTGGTCGGTGTGCGATCCGATAATGCCTGACAGGGCTTCGTTGTCGCCGACCCGGCCGATCTTGGCCTTGAACTGTTTGCCCAGTCCCCCATACCAATTGGCCTTCATGGCGAACTGGAGTGCCGGGTGGCGGCAGATGCAGGTCGTCCATTCCACGGTGTGGATCTTGGCGATCAATGCGGAGACGACGAGGACGCCGAGTTCGAACAGCCGCTGGTCGCCGAGATTCGGATACTCGCGTTTCAGGGCGTCGCATACCGTGTTGTGCTCGCGCGCGAACAGCGTGTGCAGCAATCCGACGCCGACCCACCAATTTTCCCGCATACCCGTGAGATCGATGCCGGAGACATCACTCTCGGGCAATCGCCCATCGTCGCCGACCTTCACCTTGCCGTCCACGAAGGTGCGGATCTCCCGTTGCCGCTCCACCCCGCTGCCATAGATCTGCGAGCCGTCCCACCAATGCGTCTCATGGTTCGCGAAAACCGGTGCGGGACAACCATCGCGGATCTCACCGTGCAGCGGGATGGTGCTGCGGATCCGCATCGGGTTCTCCGGGAAGTCGTCGCCGTCGCGCAGCGGAATGTCGATCGTCCGCTCCGGCACTCCATCGCCGTGAAAGAACCAGTTGTGGTTCTCGAACTGCAACCAGGCGGCGGCGAGCGAGTTGATGATTCCGGCTGGTTTGAACACATCGCGTGCCATCAGCTCACGGCTGATCACCCGGGGATCGGGATCCAGCAGCCGTGCGGTGTGAGTGACCGTGCCGCGTGCCGGGGCATTGCGCCCGAATCCCGTTCCCTTGGCCCCCATGAACGGGCAGGACAGGTCGTTCCATGTCCCATCCGGGGTACGCGCCCGCTTCGCCTGCTCCGGCGGTTCACCGGGCTCCGACTCGGGCCGTATCCACTCGGACTCGAACAGATTGTTCTCCCGCAAGGCATCGCGTTCATGCACAAGATCCAGCACTTGCAAAGGCAACAAGGGCTTTTCATGCCATTGACGACTCATCGCACACCGTCACTGACCATTGCAGTCCGGCCCGAACACTTGCGCCGGCTCGGAAGCATCGGCGCTGATCGACGACGGCCACGGCGGGCCGACCGCGTTCACCGCATTGCGCGCCGCCTCATCACGGTTCGCACCGGCAGCCCCCGCGAACCGGTCCCCTCGAAACGCGATCGCCCCACACCCATCCATATAGCGGAACGCGATCGAGCAAGTGCCGACCCCGCACTCCGTGATAGCCCGCCCGTCGGCACCCGCCTGATTCGGAAAGTTCCAGGCGGATCCGATCTGATACGACCCATCCGGTTGCAGGGCCGAAATCGCGTACGCCCCGTACATATGCCCATCCGGCCCCGGCTCCGCCGACGCCGGGCCACCCCCCACAGCCACGAATGCGGCAACCGACACCACCGCCGCGAACCCCCGAAGAATCGTTCCCACAACTGCCATCACAGTGCTCCTTGATCGCCGTCTCACGTCAAACGGGATGCAGTGCCACGCGACAACAAACGCCACCACCAATGAGTTAGCTCACCAATAGCCAGCCGTCATATCCGTACGCACGGTACCTCTCACCACCCCCAGAAGTCCCGACAATCCAGACAATCGCCCACCGACCGGCCGTTTCATCAGCCCGGCGACCGGAAGCCTGTGCAAAGGAGCGACCAGGACTCCTGACCTATAGGGAGGAGGCTGTTCTCATACCGGCGGTTGAGGGTGCCGGACACACGCTCACCCTCAGGAGCGATTGACCCGAATGCCCTGCTAGAGGTCCACTTTCAGGTATGACTGAGTTCTTGTCGACAGGGGCGCGTCGCATGCGGCGGGCACGGGAACGCCGAGTGACCGCGGGGATCGGCGGCGCGGGACTGATGCTCGCGATGTCGGTGTTCCTGACCGGCTGCGGAGGTTCACCCGACGCCGTTCGCCCACAATCGGCCGATATCGATCGAGGTCGGCTCGCGCACGCCGAACATCTGCGCACGTTCTCCACCGAGGACGTGGCGGCGGAACTCGCGAACGAGGAATTCGATACGGGCGCGGTGCGATTCGGTGTCGACACGTATCGGCTGGTCTATGAGACGGTCGATCCCACCGGCGGGGTCACGACCGCCAGCGGTTTGCTGGCACTACCCAGCAACGGCGTAGCCGACCTGACGGCAGTGGCATTCGAGCACGGCACCATGGCCACCAAGGCCTTCGGCCCGTCGGTCTCCGACCACGGTGGCGAGCTGGCCGCAACGATCACCTACGCGAGCGCCGGGTTCGCCGGGGTCACGCCCGATTACCTGGGCCTGGGGCTTGGGCCGGGCCCGCACCCCTACATGGATGTGCCTTCCGCAACCACTGCGTCACTGGACATGTTGCGCGCGGCACGAACCTATGTCACCGGTGTCGGCCGAACGCTACGACCCGAGGTCGATATCACCGGCTTCTCCCAGGGCGGACCGGCGGCCATGGATTTGGCCCGAACCATTCAAGGCGGCGCAGACAACGGCTTCCGAGCCGCCGCGGTAGCCGCGATCAGCGGCCCATTCGACCTGACCACCGCCGAATTCCCTGCACTGCTGAGCAATTCGCTGGACCCAACCTCTGCCGTCTTCTACTCGGCCTATTTCCTGGTCGCCTGGAATCGCCTACACCACCTATACCAATCCCCCAATGAAGTCTTCCAACCCCCCTACGACCAAACCGTGGAGCAATTATTCGACGGCTCCCACACCGAACAAGACATCGTCGAAAATCTCCCCACAACCCTCGACGCCCTACTAACCCCCCACGCCATAGACATGCTCCGCAACCCAACCGGCGAGTTAGCCACCGCCGTCCAAATCGCCAACGGCACCTGCCGCGACTGGACCCCCCAAATGCCAATCCGCCTGTACACAGGCAGCAAGGACCGCGACGTCATCCCGGACAACAGCGCCCACTGCCAAACCTCACTACGTGAACACACCCCAGATGCGCAGCTCATCGACATCGGCGACGTCAACCACATGGATTCCGGCCGAAAGGGAACCGCCGCAGCAGTCCGCTGGTTCACCGAACTGGTCGCTTCGAAGTAATGCCACATCCCCCGCTTGGGCTTTCAGGCGGGCCAGTGGTGGTCGCCCGGCAGCTGTCACCCCACGGGATCTTCGCCTCGTTCGATGACCAGGTAGAACAGATTTGGGGATCCGTAACTACCTACTCGCAAGGGAATGCTCATGGGCTCACGGCGTGACTATTACCGAGATCCGAATGCGCCCAAGGCGAACAGTCTGGTGCCGGGAGGTTCCGCGCTGGTCGTGGACGAGCACGGCGCGATTCTCATGCAGCGCCGAAGCGATTCCGGGAACTGGAGTTTTCCTGGTGGCGTGATGGACATCGGAGAGACGTTGGAGCAGTGCGTGATCCGCGAGACGAAGGAAGAAACAGGGCTCGAGATCGAGATCACCGGACTACTCGGGATCTACACCGACCCGGAACACATCATCGAGTACCAAGACGGTGAGATTCGGCAGGAATTCAACATCACCTACTACGGCCGTATCATCGGCGGGCGGATCGAAGTCAGCGACGAGTCGACCTCGGTCAGGTTTCTCGCGCTGGATGAGCTGGCCGAGTTGCCGGTGCATGACACGGTGCGGCTGCGCCTTCGGCACCACGCCGAGAACCGGGAACAGCCTTACCTGGGCTAGGTGGTGAACGATTCCAGCGAGTCTCTGCTGAACAGCGGCAACTGGGATGAGTAGGTGTCGATGTCGCTGTTCAGACTGCGCAGGCATCGCACGCAGGTCACATCCGCGCGGGTTGGCTGCAATGCTGAGGGAGACCAACCGGCGACGCCGGTGTGGCATAACAACTCTGGCACTTCCTCGGCACCGATCCACTGGCCGAGGCTCACCGCGTGAACGGTGCGTCCGTTGCGGACGATGGCGTGGACACCGGGGTCACCGAACTTCTCCCGGGCGGACGCGGCCAGAGGGGCGATATCGGTCATGAAGTGGACAATACGGACTCACTATGACACGGCGAGGGGGGTGGATTCTGGGGACGGGAGTTGGGGGACCGAGGCGACCAGGCGGCGGGTGTAGGCGTGTTGGGGGGCTGTGAGTACTGCGTTGGCGTCGCCGGATTCGACTATGTGGCCGTCTTTCATGACTAGGACTCGGTCGGCGATGTGGTGGATTACGCCGAGGTTGTGGGAGATGAGTAGGAGGGCGGTGCCGAATTCTGATTGTAGGTCGGCGAGTAGGTCGAGGATTTGGGCTTGGATGGAGACGTCCAGGGCGGAGACTGGTTCGTCGGCGACGATCAGGGCTGGGCGGGGGGCCAGGGCGCGGGCTATGGCTACTCGTTGTCGTTGGCCGCCGGAGAGGGTGCGGGGGTGGCGGTTCAGGAGGTCACGGGTGAGGTGGACTGCGTCGAGTGTTTCTCGGACTCGGGCTGCTCGGGCGCTGCCGCGGATGCCTACCGTGTCCAGGCTCTCGCCGATCACGCGTTCCACGGTGTAGCGCGGATCGAAGGAGCTCAATGGATCTTGGGCGATCAGTTGGGCGGTGCCGCGGTGGGGGCGCAGGTCTCTGTCGGAGAGTTCGGACCATGGTTCGCCATCGACGATTGCGCGGCCGGAGGTCGGCGAGATGAGGCTCAGGGCGAGGCGGGCGGTGGTCGTCTTGCCGGAACCGGACTCGCCGACTATTCCGAGGGTCTCGCCTGCGAAAAGGTCGAAGTTGACGTCGTGGACCACGGTTCGGGCGGCCGTTCCGGAGCCGTATGTTTTACGAAGGTTCTGGACCGACAATACGATTCGGGTTTCATCCACCCTGCGTGGCGGCAGTGGCCGGTCCTGAAGTTCGTCGGCCGGATCCTCGGGGATCGACAGTCTCTTGCCGCGCGAGGCGGCAGAGGGAACGGCGGCGAGCAGTCTCCTCGTGTAGGAATGCGTTGGGCGCGTGAGTACATCCCGCGTATCCCCCTGTTCGACGACCTCACCGTTCTTCATGACCAGCACGCGGTCCGCCAATTCCGCCACCACCGCAAGATCGTGGCTGATCAGCAGGAGGGCGTTTCCCGCCTCCTTACGTTGCCGCAGCAAATCCAGAATCTGTTGCTGGACAGTCACATCGAGCGCCGTGGTCGGCTCGTCGGCGATGATCAATCGAGGATCGCCCGCAATGGCCGTCGCGATCAACACTCGCTGCCGGAGGCCGCCGGACAGCTCATGGGGATACTGCCCCAGCCGCTTTTCGGGCTCCGGGAATCCCACCGATTCGAGCAGGTCCACGCTGCGCGCGGCGAGGGCACGTCCCCGCAGGCCGGTCAGCGCCCGCTGGGCCTCGGCCAACTGCTGACCGACCGATCGCAGCGGATCGAGGGAGACGAGCGCATCCTGCAGGACGAAGCCGATATCGGTGCCACGAATCCGCCGCCACTGACGCTCGCGAAACGCACGCGCATCCTGCCCGAAGAGGTCGAACCGATCCGCGCGAACGACCGCGCCGGAGCCGGACAAACCGACGAGAGTGCGTGCGGTGACCGACTTTCCGGATCCCGACTCACCGACGAGCGCGACAGTCTCACCCGCTTCGATCCGCAGATCGATGCCCTTCACGACCTCACCCGCACCCGCCTTCGACGGAAAGCCGACGCGGAGATTCGTGATCGATACGAGGCTCATCCCCGAGGCCTTCCGTCGTAGTGTCGTTGCCATTGCCGCCCAAGGGAACTCACGGCGATCACCGTGGCGGTGACCGCCACTCCGGGCAACACGGCAATCCACCAGGCATTGCGCAGATAATTGCGGCCCTCGGAAAGCATTGCGCCCCATTCCGGTGCGGGCGGTTTGGGCCCCATCCCCAGGAAGCTGAGGCCCGCCGCACCGAGGATCGCGGTGCCGAGGCCGATGGTCGCGAGGATCGGCACCTGCGCCACCGCATGCGGAAGAATATGCCGACGCACCAATGTCATTCGGGTAAGCCCGAAAGTGCGCGCCTGCTCGACATAGCCGGTCTCGCGGATAACGAGCGTCTGCGCCCGCACCATCCGAGCGAACCGGGGAATCGACGCGATACCCAGCGCGAAGATCAGATTCACGGTTCCCGGTCCGGTGAACGAGATCAATACCAAGGCCAGCAGCAGATCCGGGAATGAGGAGACGACATCGAGGAATCGGGTGACCAACTCGTCAAGCAGTCCCCGGGCCAGCCCGGAGACCAAGCCCAGCAAGGTGCCGACGATGACCGCGATGACGGTGGCCGTCACCCCGATGAACAGCGAATACCGGGCTCCGTACACGACACGGGTGAAAACGTCCCGCCCGAGATGGTCAGTGCCGAACCAGTGCTGCGCGCTCGGCTCGAGTTGTGCGGCAAGGGGATCCGCGGTGAGCGGGTCGCTTCCGGTCAGCAGCGAGGGCGCGATCACGGCAATCGCGATCACCACCAGGATGAGCGTCGCGGCGGCCACACCGGGTGCGATCCGCACCCGCGCGGCCACCCGTCCGGCAAGGTCACCGGCACGACCGATCGTCGTCATCGCGACCGTCCTTCCCGAGAGCCGGTGCGCAGCCGCGGGTCCAGCCACAGATAGAGCAGGTCGACAATCGTGCTGATCACGACGTACACGAGCGCGGACAGGATAGCCACGGCCAATACGACCGGAAGGTCCTGCGCCAGTACCGCATTGACGGTCAATCTGCCGAGTCCCGGTCGCCCGAAGACCGCTTCGGTGATCACGGCACCGCCGAGCAGACCGCCGACCAGCCACCCGGTCAAGGTCACCGCCGGGAGCGCCGCATGCCGCAATCCGTGACGCAGACGCAGCGCGCTCTCGCTCACCGACCATGATTTCACGGTCAGTGCGAACGGTTCCTCGAGCGCTCGCTCCAAGCCGTCCCGCAGCACCTGAGAGATGACCGCGCCGAGCGACAGCCCGAGCGTGAGCGCCGGAAGCACAAGTGCCGCAGCACCTTTGTTCCCCGACACCGGAAATATCTTCAGATTGAAGCTGAAGACGGACAACAGCACGATCCCCAGCCAGAAGGTCGGCGTCGAAACGAGCGCCAACTCGACCGTGTTCGCGAGTGCCCGCGATCGTCGTCGCTGTGCGGTGGTGGTCGCGACCACGACCGCGAAGATCAAGGCAACCAGCAGGGCGGCCGCGGTGAGTTCCAGCGTCGGCCCGGCCTGTGAGCGGAGTATGTCGGACACCGGCTGCTGCAGGACGTAGGAACGCCCGAAATCGCCGTGCGCCGAATGCCACAGGTAGCGGAAGTACTGCACGACAACCGGGCTGTCCAGGCCCCATTCGGCGCGAATGGCCGCCTCGACCTCCGGTGTCCGCTGCTGTTCGCCCAGCAATACGTCGACCGTATCGCCGGGCGCGAGCCGAACGCTGATGAAGGCCAGCGTCGCGGCTCCCCACAGCACGCTCAGCGCCGAGAGTAACCGGAGCAGGACGCGCAGCCAGATCCCGCGGCTTGGCTCGGTCTGGGCGTCCGCGACCAGTTCCACCTGCTCGGGTGCGGTGGCTTCGAGCGTCATCCCCACCGCCCCCGTTTCCTCGGCGCACCCGAGCCGAGCGTGCTATCCACGATCGACCCAGACGTCGTAGGCGCTCTCCGGGAACTGTTTGAAGGGACGGAATCCCGCACCGTGCACCCGCGCGGCGGCAGCGATCTGGTCCTCGGGTTCGTACAGCGGAAACGCATAAGCCTTGTCGGAGAGCACATATCGCTGCAATTGCGAATACTGTCCGGCGCGCGCACCGGTATCGACGGTCGTGGCGGCAGCGGTGAGCCATCGAGTCAGTTCGGGATCCGATGCGCGGCTGTAGTTCAGCGTTCCACCCGAATCCGCCGGGTACCAATGGTTTTCGATATCAATGCCGCCGGTGATGGTGTCATTATTGGCGATCGATCCGAAGGTCCCGCTCTTGCGGCGCTCGGCATAGGTGCCCGCATCGACCAGGGAAATCTCGAGATCGATTCCGGCATTCTGTTTGGCCTGGGCCTGGATCGCCTGCAAGAGCACATCGCGCTGATCCCGGAGAGTGGACTGCGCCTGGACCACATCGATGGTCAAACGGTGCCCGTCCTTGGTGCGAAATCCCTTGTCATCACGCGCAGTCCAGCCCGCCTCATCGAGCAACCGGTTCGCGGCCTTCGTATCGCCGCCGTAGGAGCGCTCGATGCTCCTGTCGTAGAACTCCGAATCGGCGGACGAGACGATGCCCCATGCGCGAGTGCGCTGGCCGCGGTAGATCGACTTCAGCACCGCATCGACATCGACGGAATTGATCAGTGCCTTGCGCACCTTCTCCTCGGCGGCCGGACCATAGGTGGAGTTCAAGTACAGGGCGTAAGGGCTGCCCGCATCCGGTGCGTGCTGATAGGTGAATTCGCCGTTGTCCTGGAACAATCCGGCGTCATTTCCGGAGATTCCTTCGATGACGTCGACCTGTCCGGAGGTCAGCGCGCCGGTGCGCACGGACGACTCGGGCAGGAATCGGTAGGTGACCTCATCCAGGTACGCGGGACCCTGATGCTTCGCATTCTGTGGGGCCCAGTTGTATTCCGGATTCTTCCGGAAGTGGATTTCCTGACCCTTGACATAGCGGTCCAGAATGAACGGCCCCGTGCCCGCGATCTCCGGGCCACCGGCCTTCAACTGCGGCGAATCGAAGGCGGCCGGAGACAGAATCTCCTGCGAGGAGGCGAAGTCGAGAAAGGGCGCGTACACGTTCTTCAGCGTGAAGACCACGGTTCGCTCGTCCCGCGCCGTCACGGTGGCGAGACTGGAAATGCGCCAAGCCGACCAACCGCCGGTATACGTCGTGTCCTGGAGCGTGGTGAAGTTCCGGGCCACCGCGTTCGCGGTCAACGGCACGCCGTCGGTGAATCGCACTCCCTCACGCAGGGTGAAGGTGTAGGTCAGCGCGTCCGGGGACACCTCGTAGCCCGAGGCCAGCCACGGCACATACTTACCGTCCTCGGTCCGCGACAGCAGAGACTCGAAGGTGTTGCGCAGCAACAGTCTCGTCTTGCCTTGACCATTGAGGTGCGGATTCAGCGTGGTCGGCTCCGTTTCCACGCCCCAGGTCAGCGATCCCCCGCTGGTCGGCTGTGCCGATTCGCGTGCCGTGGTGTCGGTGCCACCGCACGCGGTCAGCAGTAGCGCCCCCGCCATGAGGGCCATTGCCAGTCGCCGTTTCCGCATCACCGCGCGGCGCTCCTATCCTCGATGAGAAAAATTGGTTGATCAGTGGTGACGACCGCGCCCTCGACCGCGCTCACCGTGACGATTCCCGGATGGGTCGCGGTGAGCTCGTGCTCCATTTTCATGGCCTCGACCACGCCGAGCAGTTGGCCCTTCTCGACGTGCGCGCCGGATTCGACATGGAGTCGAACGATGGTGCCGGGCATGGGAGAACGGATCTCGGGGCCCGCGGCGCTGCTGCCGAACGAGCGGTACTCCGCGTACCGGACCTCCCTCGAGACACCGGCCACCTGGCAGATCCACGCCTCACCCTGGCGTCGGACCGTGCAGGGTGTGGAGTCCACCTCGATCGTCTCGTCGGTGGTTCGCACGCAGACCGCCCCAGGGTCCGCCGGGTCGGCTCGGACCAGAACCGCCTCGCCGTCGTAGCCATTGACGCGAATGGTGAACGGGCGGCCGTCGACCGAGAGATCGATACTGCCGAGATCGTGATCGGCAGGGTCGAGCCATGCGCGATCACCGATCGGCGCACCCGCCGACCACGGGGTCGCGCGGTCGGGTGCGGTCAGTACGGCCGCAACTGCGAAGGCGCTCAACAGATCTGGATCCGCGAATTCCACCGCTGGGTCGATCCGGTCCAGATAAGCGGTGTCGTGCTCGGCCGCCGCGACAACCGGCGACGCGAGAACGTGTGCGGCAAAGCCAAGATTCGTCGAAATGCCGGTCCATCGCAGCTCGGCGCAGGCATTGCGGGCGGCGGCGAGAGCCTCGGCCCGCGTGGCGCCGGTTGCGACGAGTTTGGCGATCATGGGGTCGAATCCGCCGGTGACATGGAGGCTTTGAGTGAACGCTCGCTCGATGCGGACGTCCGGCCAGTGGGTCACCGTGAGTTCCCCCGGGCACGGCAGGAAGGACCGGAACGGGTCCTCGGCATACACGCGAACCTGCACCGAGGCACCTGTGTATCCGATCTCCTCCTGCACGGCGGGCAGTGGCTCTCCCGACGCGACGCGCAACTGCCAGTCCACCAGGTCGACGCCGGTGATCTCCTCCGTAACGGTGTGCTCGACCTGAAGACGCGTATTCATCTCGATGAAGAAGAACTCGTCACCGACCAACAGGAACTCGAAAGTGCCCGCGCCGACATAATTCAGCGCCTTCGTGCCGCGCACCGCGGCGTCGAATATCTTCCGGCGGACGGCATCGGGAATCCGCGGGGCAGGTGCTTCCTCGATCACCTTCTGGTGTCGTCGCTGTAACGAGCAGTCGCGATCGAACAGGTGCACGGCATGGCCGAATTCATCACCGAATACCTGGATTTCGATATGGCGCGCGTGCTCGACATAGCGTTCCAGATGCAGGCGGCCATCGGCGAAGGCGGCCGTCGCGGTCCGGCTCGCCGAGGCCAGCGCCTCCCGCAGGCCGTCGCGGGAGCGAACGACCGACATGCCCTTACCACCGCCGCCACCGGCCGGTTTGACGATCAGGGGGTACCCGATATCGTCGGCCGCGCGGATCAGGGCATCGAGATCGTCGGTCGCCTCCCGGGTGCCGGGCAGTACCGGAACACCCGCGTCGGCCATGACGCGCAGGGCCGATGCCTTATCGGCCATGGTCTCGATCACCCGGGAGCTCGGGCCCACGAAAACCAGTCCGGCAGACCGGACAGCACGTGCGAAGCCCGCGTTCTCGGAGAGGAATCCGTAGCCCGGATGCACTGCGTCGCAACCGGTTTCGGTGGCCGCACGCACCAGCGCGGCGGCATCGAGGTGACTGCTCGCGGCGGGCAATCGCACCGTCGCCACCGCACCCTCGTGATAGGTCAGCTCGCGGTCCTCATCGACACTCACGGTCACGTAGTCGATGCCGAGGCGGTCGCACGTGCGGGCAATACGCGCGGCGACCTCACCTCGATTCGCGATGAGCAGCGTCGAGATCACAGCCGGAACACCCCGAACGTGCCCGCGGCTGACTGCGGCCGATCCCATCGTTCATGCGCCAGCGACAGGCACTGCGCGAGCCAGGTCCGCGTGTCCTCGGGCTCGACGACCGCATCGACCCACATGCGCGCGGCGATATAGGCCGGATGCGATTGCCGTTCGAAGCTGTCGATGATCGGCTGTTTGATCGCCGCTTCCTCCTCGGCGCTGAGCTCCTTGCCCTCGCGACGCAACCGGTCCCGCCGCAGGATCGCCATGACCGAGGCGGCCTGCTCGCCACCGACCCCGGTGGAGCGGGCGTTCGGCCACATGGCCATGAACTGGCCGCCCATCGACCGCCCGGACATGGCGAAATTGGCCGCTCCGAAGCTTCCGCCGATGACCAGCGAAATCTTGGGCACGGTGGCGCAGGAGACGGCGTTCACCATTTTCGCGCCGTGCTTCGCGATGCCCTCGCGCTCGTATTGCTCGCCGACCATGAAGCCACTCACGTTGTGTACGAACAGAAGTGGAATGCGGCGCTGGTTGCAGATCTGAATGAAGTTCGTCGCCTTGAGGGCGCTGTCGGGGAAGATCACGCCCTGATTCGCGACGATTCCCACCTCATATCCGGCGATCCGGGCGGTCGCGCACACGATCGTGATGCCGTAATCACGGCGGTACTCGACCCACGACGAGGCATCGACGACACAGCGCAGAATCGCGCGGACGTCCATCTCCTTCTTGGTGGTGGCCGGTATCAAACTCGGCAGCAGCGCCGGATCGTCGGCCGGTTCGAGGGCCGCGAACGCGGGCGGGCGCACCGAATCTCCGGGCGTGCGGGCGACGATATCCCGGACCATGGCCAGCGCTTCGGCCTCGTTCATCGCCAGGTGATCGGCCACGGCGGTTTCCCGTACATGCAGGTCCGCGCCGCCCAGGGTCTGCGCGTCGACCTTGATGCCGGTGGCGGCCTCGACCAATTGCGGTCCGCCGAGGAAGACGGTGCTGAGGTCCTTCACCATGACGGTTTCGTCGCTCATCGCGGGGATGTACGCGCCACCCGCGGTGCAGATTCCGAGCACTGCGGAGATCTGGGGCAGCCCCAGCGCCGACATTTCCGCGATATTGCGGAACATCTTCCCCAGATGCTCTTCATCGGGGAATATCTCCTCCTGCAATGGAAGATAGATGCCGCCCGAATCCGCGAGATAGACGCAGGGCAAACGGTATTCGCGGGCCAGTTTCTGCCCGCGCAGATGCTTCTTGACGGTGAGCGGGTAGAAGGTCCCACCTTTGACGTGCGGGTCATTCGCGAACACCATGACCGGTCGGCCGTGAATAGTGCCGATTCCGACAATGAGCGCGGCCGCGGGCAAATCGGTGTCGTACACGCCGTGTGCGGCCAGCCGACCGATCTCCAGGAATGGTGTGCCGGGATCGAGGATTCGGTTCACACGTTCGCGCACAGGGAGTTTGGCGTCACCCGGCCGTCGTCGCGGTGCCACGATATCGGCGGTGTGATCGCGAAGCAGGGTGCGTTGCGCTTCGAATCCGGTATTGCGCTCCACGGTGACGGTCATGCGGGCAACTCCGCTCGGTCCTGGTGCGCGGCGAGGCTCGCGTTCACCGTGTCGGCGAATCGGCGAATGGTGTCGGGCTCGAGGTCGGCCCGCAGCATCAGGCGCAGGCCCGCGCTGCCGCGACGGATGATCGGGAAGAAGATGGGCGAGGTGTAGAAGCCCGCGTTCAGCATGTCCCGCGCCACGGCGATGGTGGCGTCCTCCTGGCCGATGCTCACGAAGCGGATGGGAAACCCGTCACCGGCGAGTTCGGTATCGACGAGGGAGTCGAACAGGCGAATCCGCTCCTGGAGTGCGATCTGTAGTCGATCGACCGTGCCGTCATCGTGCAGATCGCAGGACGCGATGACCGCGCCGAGCCCGGCCGTATTGATCCGCTGCGACCACATCAATGGCCCGCTCGTGCGCAGCAGCGTATTCCTGAGCGAATCGTCTCCGGCGGCCCCGAAGAAGATGACGCCGCCACTGGCCCCGAAACCCTTATTGAGCGAGGCGATTACCAGCGTCCGATCCCGCCAGCCTTCGTGCGCGCCCAGAACGTATCCGCGACCCCGCTGCCCGAGCGTCGAAATACCGTGCGCCTCATCGAAATACAGGAACAGCCCATACTCGTCCTGGAGCCGGAACAGCTCGGCCAAGGGCGCTCCCCCGCCCGTGCTGTACACGCCGTCGGCCACGTAGGCGACGTGAGAATGCTTGCGGCACAACTCCTCCAGCGCCGCGATGTCATTGTGTTCGATCGTTGTCAGCTCGGTCTCGTCCGCGACCAGCGGTTTCATCGCATTCAGGCAGAAGTGCGCGTTCTTGTCGAAGACGACCAGCGGCGCGTGTCCGCCGGTGAGCTCCCCGGAGGCGAGCAGCGGCAAGGTCGCCCATGCCGCCGCGGCACAGGACGATACGGTGACGGCCTGCGCGCCGAACGTGTCCGTCAGGCGCTGCTCGGCCTCATCCAGGAGCGAGAGCCGAATGCGCATGCGGGAGATGGACGAATTGACCGTCGCGGTTTCGTCGAGCCCGCGGTGCGCCCCCGCGATGATCCGTGGATCGCTGTCCAGACCGAGATACGAGTACGAAGAGAAATTGACGATCGTGCGACCGTCACGGCCGTGGACGTGCCCGTCGCGCATATCCGTGGCGACGATATCGACCAGTCCGTGCGCGGCACTGTCATCCCAGAAGGAGTTGCTGAACTGCAACTGTTTGCGGATATTAGCGAATTGATGAGTGACCATACCCTCTATTCCTTTATCAGCGGTGCGCGTCAATCTGTCGATTCGGGCTTGGTTGCGGGTCCTTCCGGCGTCCGCGCGATGAGTACGTTCACGGCCGCGAGCGCTGTAATCGCGATCGACCAGCCGACCAGGCCGGTGAGTGCGGGCCCAGCGAAGGAGGCGACCCCCGCCAGGCCCTGCTGGATCAGCGCGCACCAGGAGACCGCGATGGCGGCACCGGAGACCAGGTGGCTGACCGCGTGCGCCGCACTGTTCGGGAACAGGGTCGCCTGCCCGAAAGTCGTTGTGACATAACCTGCGAGAAAGATAGGAAGCGCGATCGCCCGAGGCAGATCCAGCGCCCAGACCACGGTGATGAGCGCGCATCCGGCGAGCATGATCCAGGCACCCTGACGAATCATGGTGCGCGCTCCCACGCGCCGAACCGCCCGCCGCACATAGGTCGCACCCGCCAGGTACGCCGCGCCATACAAGACGCCGAACAGGCCGAACAGCCACGGCGGCAAGGCGAATCGGTCGGAGAAGATGAACGCGGACTTCTGCTGGATCATCACGATGACGGCGAACCCGATCCCACCGGCGACCGCACTGGTCATGAAGATGCGGTCTCGGATCAGCCGGCGCGCGATGCCCTTGCCCGTCGAATTCGAGGTAGGCCGCGGGAGCGACAGGCGCAGCGCGAAGAACACCGGCACCGCGGCCAGCACGGCCAGCACGGCGAACCCGTAGCGCCACCCGACCGTCGAAGTAATCACGCCACCGAGCACCTGCCCGCCGCCGAGCGCCACGACGAACGCCATCGACAACAGGGAAAGCTGGCGCGCGAGTTCGGCACCCGTGAACAGGTCCTTGACCATCATCCGTCCGACAACGGCGATACCGCCCGCACCGATGGCCTGCACAACCCGCAGGCTCAGCAACTCCGGCGCATTCGTGATCAGCGACAGACCCGCGCTGGCTAGGATGAAACACACCCCGGCCGCGACAAAGGCAGGCACCCGCCCGAACCGCTCGGCCGCCCGCCCCCACGCGACAACCGGCAGCGCGGCGAACACGACGAATACGGCAACGGACAGCTGCAATGTCCGGTCACTCGCACCGATATCGGCGCCCAGCGCGGGCATGCTCGGAAGATAAATAGTGGTCGCCATTTGCGCGACGACCACCGCACTACACGCGGTAACGACAACGGCCCGGCGCCCTACCGTCGAGGACGCGACTTCGCCTGATTCCTGCTGAACAGTCAAATTCACTCCCCTACACCCAATACACGCACGTCGCAATTCGCCCGACAGCCCTGCATATCGGCGAAGGACACCGGCAGCATCGTTCGACCGGATTTCGAACGGGTATAGAAGTACCGCAGTTGGACGCGGCAGCACGACAGTTAGAATCGCCTTGATTCTTCTGGAAGACATCACGCAGAACTGGAACCTGTTCTGCCACAAGCACATCGGTGCACCACGCCACACCTTCGACGCGGCGGAGGAGCGGGAAGGAGCGCAGGCTCAGAGCGGGCGTCGACCCCACACGGTGACGAAAGCATCGGGGCTATCAAAGAATGTGGGTTCGTCGAGGAGGGCGACACCCGCGGCCAGATCCTCGGCAGCGAGGAGCCCGAGTTCGACCATGTGCGGACCGACCTGGGCGAAGAACAGACGCCAGAAGCTGTCCGCCGGGCCACCGGCGCCGACGATGGTCGCATCGATCGACATCCCGACATCGGCGAACCCGGCCTCGGCGACCGTGCGGGCGAGCCCCTGCCGACCCCATAGCGGATCACCGCCGTGAGCGGCCATGAGCTCCCAGAACGCATTCATCAGCACTCGCCAGTGCGGATAGGGCGAGGACGACGCGGTGAATCCCGAGGGATCGGTGGCCACCAGCCAGCCACCCGGAGCGAGCCAGGACAGGCACCGGGCCACCAGCCCCGCCCTCTCGGGCAGATGCATCAGTAATGCCCGCGTATGGATCAGTTCAAACGATTGCGGCGCGAATTCACCTGTCCGCGCGTCGAATTCGCACACCTCGAGGTTCCGCTCGGGAGTCAGGAACCTCGTGTCGATATCCGCCGCGATCACGTGGCCGTCCACGCAGCGCCCAGCGAGCCACCGCGCGACCGCTCCCGCACCAGCGCCGACATCCAGACATCGCCAGTGGGATTCGACGCCGGTGCGCTCGAGTGCGGCGGTCGTCACCGGCTCCAGATACTCTTCGAGCAACCGCAGGCGCTGCAACTCTGTCGGTATCTCATGACTGAGGGCGCTGACACTGTAAGTCTTCGCGGTCATGCATCTCAGTATGCGGCGCCGATCACCACGATTTCAGGCCCTGAATGAACCGGCCAATTGCGAACGATGAGGTTGTCTGAATAGCCGCAGTTCAGATGCGATATTCCCTTCTCTGCGTTGATCATTCGCGGTACAATTAGCACATGAGTTCGAATGAGGAAGCGTTCACCACACCGGAGGCCGGTCAGCTGGCCGACGCGGTGGACGCCCTGTTCGAAGCCTCGCTGACGGCCGTGCCGGAGTCTGGGATCGCCGCGTTGCTGCGTGAGATCGAAACCAGCACACGCCGGTTGGCCGCGCTCGGGCATCGCTTGCTCGTCGAGGTGTGTGAGCGCTCGATCCCGCAACGCGTGGGCGCGGGAAGCCCGGTGCGGTACCTCGAGGAAACGCTGCTGCTCTCGCACGCGGATGCGGTGGCGCGGGTGAAGGCCGCCAAGCAGCTCGGCACCTGGCACGACGTCGGTGGACAGGCGTTGGATGCGGTGCTGGCGCACACGGCGAAAGCCCAAGCCGCCGGGGAGATCTCCGCTGATCACGCGCGCGTCATCGCGAAGATCACCGACCGGATCCCGAATGGCGTGTCGCGCGAGGATCGGGAGGCGGCCGAGCAGATCCTGGTCGAACTCGCACGCTCGGCGACCCCGGATGATCTGCCCAAGGCGGGTGAGCGCATCATCGCGCATTTGGATCCGGACGGGACGCTCACCGACGACACCGATCGCGCGCGGATGCGCGGTGTGGTGCTCGGTCGCCAGCGTGCGGATGGCATGTCCCCTATCAAGGGCGAGATCACCCCGATGTTGCGGGCGTTGCTCGATCCGGTGCTGGCCAAGCTGGCGCGCCCGGGCATGTGCAACCCCGACGATCCGCAGAGTCCGTGGACCGCTGATGATTCGGTGACGCGCGAGCAGGTCGAGGAGGCCGCCGCGCGGGACAATCGGTCGGTGGCGCAGCGTAATCACGATGCACTGCAAGCCTTCCTGCGCCCGGAGATGGGCCCCGACAACTTGGGCAGCCATCGCGGTCTGCCGGTGTCGGCGATCTTCACGATGAGTGTGGCCGAACTGGATCAGGCCGCCGGGGTGGTCACCACGGCTTCGGGTGGCACGGTGTCCATTCCGGAAGCGTTGAAGCTGGCGGAGAAAGCACTCCCGGTGCTGGCGCTGTTCGATCACCAAGGTATGCCGCTGCATTTGGGACGCGGGAAGCGCCTCGCCAACGCGGCACAACGCCTCGCACTCATCGCCGCCGAGCGCGGATGCACCCGCCCCGGCTGCAATGCCCCCGCCACCCTCGCCGCCGTGCATCACATCACCGAGTGGGCCGAGGGCGGCACCACCGACATCGAAAACCTCACTCTCGCTTGCGATCACTGCCACGCCCTGGTCAGCGATGGCCCCGGCGGCTGGCGGACCGTGAAACTGGGCGGGGATTCCGACTTCCCAGGCCGCACCGGATGGATCGCGCCCACCCATATCAACCCGACAGGGATACCCCGGGTGAACCTCCGCCACCACTCCAAAGAGTTGATCACCCAGGCTCGGTCGCGGATCCGGGCGCGGGAGGAGCGGGATGCATTGCGGCATCGCCGGTGGCTAGCCACCCGCGCCCACGCCCCCGTGGCCGCCGCCTTCTAACGATTCGTCACCGGCCCAGGGGCAGTCCTTCCAACACTGTCGGTCCAGCCCACGACACGACCTTTCGATCCGAAATCACTTCTCTCTCTTTAAATTCTTGTGTCAAACTTGCTGGGGGAGAAGAATTTCCCGCTACGCTCTGCCGAACCGTCGGATTCGGGAGAGATCATGAGAAGACAGACGCTCACTGCCTTGTGCTTTGCGGCCCTGCTGGCCGCCGGGCCCGCGCTCGCGGGTTGTTCCTCCTCCAGTGATGGAGGAGGAGACGATTACATCGTCGTGAACGCCGGTGAACCGCAGAATCCGCTGGTACCGAGCAATACCAATGAGAATCAGGGTGGGCGGGTCGTCGACCGGCTGTTCGCGGGGCTGAAGTATTACGACGTCGACGGGAAGTCGTACAACGAGCTCGCACAGTCGATCGAGTCGCCGGATCGGCAGCACTACAAGATCACGATCAAACCGGACTGGACCTTCACCGATGGGACGGCGGTGACGGCGAAGTCGTTCGTCGACGCGTGGAATTACGGGGCGCTGGGCACCAATGGGCAGCTGAGCAGCTGGGTGTTCTCTCCGATCGCCGGGTACGACGAGGTGTCCTCGGCTCCGCCGAAGGCACAGACCCTGAGCGGGCTGAAGGTCGTCGACGATCGTACGTTCACCGTCGACCTCACCCAGCCGTCGATGGATTTCGAACTGTCACTGGGCTTCTCGCCGTTCTATCCGCTGCCCGACGTGGCCTACAAGGACATCAAGGCGTTCGGCGAGCATCCGGTCGGCAATGGCCCGTACCAGCTGACCGCCTGGGAACACAATGTCAAGATCGAGATGAAGCCGAACTCCGGCTATCACGGCGGGCGGCCCGCGAAGAACAATGGGCTGCGATTCATGATGTACCAGACCTTCGAGACCGCCTACGCCGATCTGCTCGCCGGTAATCTCGACGCCCTCGACACCGTCCCCGACGGCTCGCTCGGCCTCTACAAGAGCGAACTCGGCGACCGCGCCATCGACCACCCCACCGCACAGAACCTGCACATCGGTTTCCCGAAGGATCTGCCGCACTTCGGCGGACCCGAGGGCGTGCTGCGCCGCAAGGCCATCTCCATGTCGATCAACCGGGAACAGATCTGCGCCAATATCTTCCACGGCGCGCGCCTGCCCGCCCGCGACTTCACCGCCTCCACCCTGCCCGGCTTCCGCGGCGACCTGCCCGGCGTGCAATGGCTGACCTACAACCCCGACGAAGCCAAGAAGCTGTGGGCCCAAGCCGATGCCATGTCCCCCTGGTCGGGCGGGCTACAGATCGCCTACAACTCCGACGGCGGCCATCAGGCGGTCATCGAGGCCATCTCCAACAGCGTCAAGAACACCCTGGGCATCTCCGCCGAACCCGCCCCCTACCCGACCTTCAAGAATATGCGCGATGAGGTAACCCACCGCACCATAGGCAAGGCCTTCCGCTACGCCTGGCAGGGCGACTACCCGTCGATGTTCGAATTCCTCACCTCTCAGTTCCTGTCCGGTTCGGAAACCAATGACGTCGACTACGCCAACCCCGAATTCGACCGCCTCCTCAAAGCCGCCCTGGCCGCCCCCACCACCGACCAGGCCTGGACCCTCCTAGCCCAGGCTCAGACCCTGCTACTCAACGACATGGCCGACATCCCGGTCCTGGAATACAACGCCGCCTCGGCCCGATCGGACAGGGTCAAGGCGCAGGTCACCTGGGCCGGATTGTTCGACTTCGAAAACATCCAGAAAAAGTAACCCCTGAAGCGTCGAAGCCCAGTTCGGTCCGCCGTTCTGGGCTTCGGCCATTCAACCCACGCCGTCCGAGATACCATGCCCTATGGCGACGTTCGGCGATGCAGTCTGGACGGCGCTGGTGCGCTGGGCTCCAATGCGCACCCTGGCCCGAGTCAACCGCCGAATCACCAACCCCCTCTTCCGCGCTCGGGCCGCCCACATCGAGGGCTACGGGAATGTAATCCATTACGGCAGAAGATCCGGCCGCCGTTACCGCACCCCTGTCGCAATCACCCGACATGGGGACGAACTCACAATCCCACTCAACTACGGCCAGGGCAGCGACTGGGTCCGAAACATACTCGCCGCCAACGAGTTCCAACTGGAACATCAAGACATTCTGATCCACGTGCACACACCCGAGATCATCACCATCGGTCCCCGGCAATTCATACGCGCCATCGCGGCCCCAGGCGGGGCGCGACAGTAGCGGCAATCGGTGTGGGTTGGGACTGGAATTACTCGGGCCAGGGGTTGTTTTGGATGATCTCGACAAAGTCCTTGCGGACGAAGGTCGGGTCGAAGTGGGCCAGGACATCGTCGTTCATGGTGCCGAACGTGGTGTCGGGGCGGTTGGCCATACCTTGATGGAACGCATGCAGGATGCGATTCTTGAAATCTGGTCTGGGATGGGTCATTACGACCTCGGCGCGTTGTTGGTCGGTAATCTCGTCGAGGTCCAGGCCTAGGACGTCGGTCTCCACGCCGAGGGTGACGACGGCGACCTCCGGGGCGAGGTGGAGGGGCACCTCCGGGGTGGTGTGCAGGGCGATGGCCAGCCATACGGCGCGCGCATCTTCTTCGGAGCGACCGTGTTCGAGCAGGAAGGTTCGCGCGGCCTCGGCGCCGTCGAGTTCGAATCGCCGATTTTTCGTGGCATAGGCGGGGGTCAGGCCGAGGTCGTGGAATAGCCCGCCGACGTAGGCGAGTTCGAGATCGACCTCGAGGCCGCGGGCTGCCGCCTTCAAGGCTCCCCAGAGAAATACTCGGCGGGAATGATCGAAAAGCGTATCGTCGGCGGCATTCCGGACGAGCGCCGTCGCCTCTCGTACGAGTTCGGTGTCGGGAACTGTTATTCCGGCAATGATTTCGGGCATCGGGGCCTCCATGGTCGCGCAGTGAATCTGTGCTTCCACTCTCTCGGGCGGCCGGGCCGCAGCCCACCGCGCAGACTGACCACTACCCCACAGATTCGGACACCGAGCGATCCGTGGTTCCGAACCGAGCCCGGTATTGGCTCGGGGAGATGCCGAGGCGAGCCACGAAGGTGCGGCGCATGGTTTCGGAGCTTCCGAATCCCGCGCGGCGGGCGGTCTCCGCCACGCCGTGGCCCGCGTCCAGCAACGCCTTGGCGTGATCCAGTCGCACCTGTTCGACGAATTTCGCTGGCGTGGTGTCCAATTCGGTGGCGAACAGTCTGGCCAGGTGGCGGGGGCTGACTCCCACCCGGGCGGCCAGTACACGCGTGCTGTGATCGAGGGCGGGCTCGGCCGAGATCAGGTCGACAACAGTCCGGATTGTGGGCGTACTCGGCGGCCGGACCTCGAGAGGCGCGGAGAACTGGGATTGACCGCCGGGTCGCTGCATGAACATCACCAGATTGCGGGCCACCTCGCGTGCGAGATCGCGGCCGTGGTCCTGCTCGACGAGTGCGAGAGCAAGATCGATACCGGCCGAAACGCCTGCCGACGTGAACACGCCCGCATCCTCGACAAACAGTGCGTCGGGCACCACGTCAATATCCGGGTACCTGCCCGCCAGCAATCGCGCATGCCGCCAATGCGTGGTGGCGCGGTGACCCGACAGCACTCCGGCGGCGGCAAGAACGAACGAGCCGGTGCAGATCGACACGAGCCGACGCGTCCGCCCCGCGAGATCCTTGACCGCCGCGATCAATTCGTCCGGAACCGGGCCGCTGACAAGCACATCACCCCCGCACACGACGACGGTGTCCGGGTCCGGCACGTCCCCGGCCGCACCATCCACCGGAAGCCGAATCCCCACCGAGGTGAGAACAGGCTTCCCGAGCGGCGAAACATAACTGACCGAATACTCGCCCCCGAACACCCCCGCCTCCGCGAACACCTCCGCAGGCCCGGCCGCGTCGAGCATCTTCATGCCGTCGAACACCACGAATACCACGTGTCGGCCCACGGTCACTGCCTCCCGAGTTGATCGAATCGCCCAGTATGTCAGGATTCGCGGGCCTGATTTTTCGCTAGGTATTGCTGGGTCGATCTCTGGCGCCGCTCGCTGCTCCTGTTCACCGCCTCGCGTATCAACGCCCTTGCCTCCTCACCGGTCACCGACCGATCAACCAGGACATCGAACGTCCGGTGATACACCTTGATCTCTCGAGGCTGGGTGATCGTCAGCTCAGCGGTTATGCCCTCGACGGTCACCCGTCGCTCATCGAACATGACGAAGTTCGTCAACTGCATCGGCAGCTCGGCCCCTAAAGGAACAATCCCGAAGGTGACACGCGGCAAACCCATTGCCGCAAGTAACCTGTCCAACTGCCCTCTCATCACCGAGTCGCCGCCGACGTTGTTGTACAACGCCTGCTCACCCATCAGCAGATGGAACCTGCGCTCGCCCTTGTACAGAATCTGTTGCCGTTCGAGGCGCTTGGCTACACCCTCATCCAAATCATCGGGTATCCCGTGGAACTTGATAGACCTCCGCAGGATCGCCGAAGCGTATTCGGCGGTTTGGAGCAATCCGGGTATCAGCGACGGCTGATACGCGCGCATAACCGTGGACTGCTGCATCAAGCGAAGGATCTCGTGTTGCTTCTGTTTCGTCCCACCGCTCAGCGTCCGACGCCACTCGCGGTACGCGGTCTCGATGTTCCGCAGCGATGCGATCAGGTCCTGTATCTCACCCTCGGCCCCGGTGAGCTTGCACCACATCTGAATATCGACAATCGACGGCCTGGTCTTGCCGTACTCGATCTTGGGCACCCGTGTTTGGTGCCAGCCTGCCCGACGGGCAAGCTCACTGCCGCTGAGACCGGCAGACTGGCGAAGCCCTCGGAGACGTTCCCCGAGAGCTTCGCGCTGTTGTTGTACCGAATCTGTCACCGGTCAGAATTCACCGGCGTATTCGTCGAACGGAACCGCTGATTGCCAAAGCTTTTCCTTCACACTTCGGCAGTAAGCGGCGATGCCCGGATCCGTAGTGATTGCCGCACCAGCGGGCTTCCCGTCGTTGTCCACCAGGTTGAAACCCACGGTCGTGTCATCGAAGAGCCACCAGTCATCAGGCGGCACTTCCCCAGCGAGATGCCGAGGCAGATAGCGGATGTCCTCTCCGGCCTCGATGTTGCTCGCGGTGATCGACAGCAACCAACGCTGATAGTCGCTGTGCGGCTCAGTGACAACCCGTACGCGAGTGATGCGTACCCCACGGTTCACGGTCTCCTGAACAAGTTTTGTCCAGGGCCGCTTGTCATACTCGGGTACCGGCGGTTCACCATTCAGGAACCGTCGCAACGGTTCTGACTCTGCAGGCACGGCGTAAGTGTCCCTCACTTCCAGATGGAATGCCTCCTGTTGGGCCTCCCTGAATAGTTCAGGCCACGGGCTAGGCTGCCGCAGTAACACCGTAGAAAGTCCTCTCCGCCTTGGGCACTTCAACAGCCGTCTCGTGGGGCTCCATGTCCAGCCGGAGCACCGTCTCGAGATCGGTGATCGGTCGGCCGGACACGAGGAATGTTCCCCGGCCGGTGTCGCTCATGGTGGCACCGATGAACGTGTCCGGCTCAGCGAATCCCAACAGCAGGTGCGGAATCTCCACTGTCCCCGACGTGTCCGTCTTCCAGCCCACCACGACGTAGGTACTGGTCTCGGTTGCGTACAGCGATGGGCATTCCCCGTCGCCTGATCCACCCTTACCCAGGAATTTCAACAACATGATGACACTCCCTAGTTGACCTACGCGCAACTATGCTTGCGCGTCCTGATTGTCCCGCTCTGATGTGCCGCCCGACATGGGATCAGGCCAATTTCGGCATAGTTCGGCATAGGTGTGGTCTTGGTGGCTGGACACTTCTAACGTCGGTTCATGGCGTTCGGGGACCGTGCAGTCGATCTGCCCGGTCTGCCTCGCAAGCGACCAACAGGGGGCAGACGTGACCGATGAACCAGACCAATCAAGGGCCGCGGCGCGTACGCGGCTGTTCCAGTTCCCCGGTGGCGTGCTGGAACTCCAGGGCACCGGAGACGACTTGGAGGACTGCCCCGGGTTCTATCTCGAGATTCACGGACACATCGCACTCGACGGGCACGAGGACGGAGGGACTTTAATGTGTTGGAAGCCAACGTGTATCGGATATCAACGAGTCGACGTATCCGGAGCCGCATTGCTGTGGGACCAGACCCAGATTCGCAAGCTCGCAACACGTCTCGGGTATGACTTCACCGACATGGTGGTCTATGACCCCAAGTTCGGACGGCCACCATTGGCTCGCCTGAAGGCGCAGGCAACCCGCCTGGATGCGGAGGCCGTTATAGTCCCGAGCCCTGAGCACTTCACAGGCGGGGAAATTCCGGGAACGCTGGTGCAGCGGCTCGACGTGATCACCGTAACCCCAGAGGAGACCTACGCCCGGCGTGCGTTGCCACCGCTGCGAGACCTGCCGCCTGCTCGAACTGACGAGGCCTGATCCACAAGCCATTCCGATGCTCGAGATCCACGGGGAAGGGGTGATGCCCTACCCAGCACCGATATTCAGGACGACTCGGTGGAATTGCTCCACAACGACAGCAATGTTGTCACACCCGTGTGGCATCTGCTGCGATGCGCATGGCGACCTGTTGGGGTCGCAGGTCGGTGGTGTCGATGATGTGGGCCTCTCGGCGGTGCCAGGAGCGGGCCTCGTCGTAGTCGTCGAGGTGCTCGAGACGCCATGAGGAGTTCGGAATCACGGGGTCGGTTTCGATGCGGCGGAGCAGCTCATCGTGTTCGGCGTGAAGGACGAAATGCTGTAGTGGAATGCCAGCGGTTTCGAGTCCAGTGCGGATCTCTCGCCAGTATTGGTGCACAAGAACCGCTTGGGGGATGACCAGGGTTCCGCCGACGTAATCGAGGATCTGTTTTGCCGCGGCCACGACGAGCCCGCGCCAGGGTTGCCAGTCCTGGAAGTCCCGAACGACCTCGGTGGACAGGACATGGCGGAGCATGATTCCGACTTCCTCGGTGTCGAACACGCGCGATCCGGGCAGTAGCGCCGTCAATTCTTTCGCCGTGGTGGTTTTACCGGCTCCGAAGGTTCCGTTCAACCAGATGATCATGGGGCCGAGCGTATTCGGTTGGCAATCCGACCCGCGCCCGGTGCACGGCCTAGTGTCGTGGCATGAGCTGGTCGTCACCAACTTCCTCGTCGGGCAATCCGTATTACACGCTGCCTAATGAATGGGATTTCGCAGCCGAACGCCTCGCCTTGCTTGGCGCGGCTTACGACCCGGGGAGTATCGCGCTCGCGGAGCGGGTGGGGGTGAGTGCGGGATGGCGGTGCTTGGAGGCCGGAGCTGGCGGCGGATCGTTCGCGCGGTGGCTCTGCGGTGCCGCGCTGCCCGGTGGGCGAGTGCTCGCGGTGGATGCTGATTCGCGCCATCTTGGCGACTTGCCCGGGCTTGGTGGTGAAGTCGCCCAGATGGATCTTGTTGTTGACGAGATCCCTGAGCGCGCATTCGATTTCGTTCATACCCGATTCGTGCTGCTTCATATTGCTGACAGGGAAGCCGTTTTGGAGCGATTGGTCCGGGCGCTGGCGCCGGGCGGCGTCCTCGTGCTCGAGGAGGGTGATGGGCTCGGTGTGCACAATGAAATGCCGGGAGCGTTCGGTGAAGTCTGGCGTGCGTTTGCGCGTTCGACCGAGAATGCGGGCGCGAGCCAATCATGGGCCCGGAACTTACCCGCACGGTTGGAGACTCTCGGGCTCGTCGACGTCCGAGCGGAGGCGGAGATCCCGATGTTTCGCGGAGGTTCGTCGATGGCGCGCATGTGGAACCTGACCTGGGTACAGGCGCACGACGCCTTGATCCCACACGGTGTCTCACCCGAGGTAATTGCCGCTGCGCAAGCCGAACTGGAAGACGAACAGCAATGGCTGTACGTCCCGCCCACAGTCCGCGCATGGGCTCGCGCACCTCAGTCCTGAGGTCATCGCCAAGGCTGAGACTCCGGTCCTTCGCTTCGAGATCTGATACGGTGCGCCGACAAGCGGCTGCGCAGAGTTTGGATTCGTCATGGGGATCAGATACGTCGACGACTATGACGATCGGAAGCCGACGGTCACCGTCGCGGTGTCGATCACGGTGAATGTGAATTCGACGCCGCTGCAACAGGAACCGCGTTTCGCGGTGACGGCGGCCCCACCCGCCGAACCGGTTCGAGCGCTGAATGTCGTTCCGTTTCCATCGGCGGACGATGTTCCGTCGATCGCCATGACATTGGATGGCGGCAGGCTGCCGACCAGCGTGGAATTCAGGTCCGGCTGGCGCGATCGGGTACCGCCCAAAGAGGTCGGCCGCGAGCTTTTCGAGGCGTACTCCGAGGCTCTGAACGAACGCCACGGACGACACTCCGCCGCGAACATCTCCGCTCCCGGCTGGCCCCTGTCCGCCCGGGAACAGGCGATCATGCTGCTGGAGACCTGCACCTGGAACAAATACTGCCGGGTGCAGGACGACCTCCAATCAGAGGGTGAATATCTGATCCGCGGAGCTGCCACGCAATACGACAAGGCCGCCGTATCCATGACCGGAAACCGGCGGCAAATCCATTCGATCACCGTGTCACCGCTATGGCCCGGCTGCTCGAATCCCCGTGCGCTCGAGGCGGAAGTGCTCTGGTGCGCGGACCAGATTCGCGCCTTACGCCCCAAGTTCGCCCCCAAGGGCGACTGGTCCCACCACTCCGACGCCGAACTGTTCGAACTACAGTCCCGGCACCGGCAACAGTTGATACGAAACAGCACGTTGTGAAGGCGCGGCTAGCATTGCGAGATACGTTGCGGCAGTGAGGTTCAGGCCGGAGTGCGGTGCAGGTATCGGCCGCGGGGGTCGCCCTGGACGTGTCCGTCTGCGCAGATGTGGTGACCGCGCAGGAACACATCGGTGACGCGCGCGTTCATCTCGAAGCCTTCGAACGGTGTGTATTCCTGGGCGGATTCCGAGTCCGCGGCGCGGACGATCCAGCGGGCGTCCGGGTCGACCAGCACGATGTCGGCGTCGAAGCCGGGGGCGATGTCACCCTTGCCGGTCAAGCCGTAGCGTTGCGCGGGGTTTCGCGCGGTGAGTTCGGCGATGCGGGATAGCGGCAGGCCGCGTTTCAGGCCCTCCCCCACCAGGCCGGGCAGCAGGTATTCCGCGCCGCCGAAGCCGGATTTGGCGGCGAACACGTCGTCGCGGTCGGCGCCGAATTTTTGTTCGTCGCGGCAACAGGCGTGATCGCTGACCACCCAGTCGATTTCACCGGCAAGCAGGTGCCGCCACAGCGCTTCGACGTCGGCGCGTTCGCGCAGCGGCGGGTTCACCTTGCCGCCGAGGCCGTGTGCGGTGTCCACGTCGGCGAGCAGATGGCCGATGGTCACCTCGCGGCGAAAGTCCACGTGCGGGAACGCTTTCGCCATGGTGAGCGCGGCATCGATGGCTTTGGCCGAGGACAGGTGCAGCAGGTTGATATTGGCCAGTCCGGTCTCGTGCGCCAGGTACGAGGCCATGGTGATGGCCAGCCCCTCGGAATGCGGTGGGCGCGAGGCACTGTAGGCCCGCAGCCCGGTGAGGGTGCCTTCGCGTTCGACGAGCGCGGTGTAGGCGGCCATGATCTCGGCGGTCTCGCAGTGCAGTGACAGCGAGAGGCGATCGCCGAGTTGCTGCCGGGCCCGCTGGATGGCGCGCATGACGAATTCGAAATGCGCCAGATCGTAGCGCTCGTCCGGGCCGATCATCAGGAAGTCGGCTTGGTCGTCGGAGCGGCCGTGCAGGCCGTGGCCGCCGTAGAACATGAATATCTTGAACGAGGTGACGCCGAAATCCTTGATCAGCGACGGGATCTCGGCAATGTGTTCGGCGGTCATCGGGGCAAGGTGCAGGCCGTGATCGACGAAGGCGCGACCCGCCATGCGGTCCAGCGCCTCGGGCACGAAGTCCCGGTAGGCACCGCCCTTGTTGAGGTAGTAGCGGCCGGTGCGCAGGTAGGTCAGCGAGGTGGTGACGCCGCCCTGGGCGCAGGCGCGGCTCTCGGTTTCGGTGTCGGCGGACAGTTCTCGATAGATGCCCCAGTGCTGATGGGCGTCGATCACGCCGGGGAAGGCGAGCCGCCCGTCGGCATCGATCACCCGATTCGCCCCCGCCGCGGCCACATTCGGTCCGATCCGGGTGATGACCCCGTCGGCGACGGCGATATCGACCGGTTCCGGATCATCGGACGAGTTTCTGCCGGGCCGCACCACGCGGGCGTTCCGGATCAGCAGGTCGGTCGCCGCCATGGCTTGCTCCAGTTTCTCTGTGCGAAACAACTTTACCAATGCCGCGATCATGGCAGTAGTATGCGCTGACAGTCAATGCGGCTCAGCAAGTTTCATGTTTCCTTGTGCGAAACATTGCGAGTGGCAGGGAGGAGCACGCAATGGACGGACCACTGTCGGGAATCCGGGTGCTGGATGTGGCGACCCTGTTCGCCGGGCCGCTGGCGGCGACACTGCTGGCCGACTTCGGCGCGGAGGTGGTGAAGATCGAACATCCCAAGGGTGATCCCTCGCGAACCCACGGCGCACAACGCGATGGGGTAGGCCTGTGGTGGAAGATGCTCGGACGCGGCAAGAAGTCGGTCACGCTGTACCTGGGCGCACCGCAGGGTCAGGAGATCTTCCGGCGCATGGTGGCCGAGGCCGATGTGGTGATCGAGAACTTCCGTCCCGGCACCCTGGAACGCTGGGGCCTCGGATATTCCGAACTCCGTGAGATCAATCCGGGCCTGGTGCTGGCGCGGGTGACCGGTTTCGGGCAGATCGGCCCGTACGCGCATCGGCCCGGATTCGGAACCCTCGCCGAAGCCATGAGCGGATTCGCGGCCGTCACCGGCGAACCCGACGGGCCACCCACTCTGCCACCTTTCGGCCTCGCCGATGGAATCGCCGCGCTGACAACGGCTTTCGCCATCATGACCGCCCTGCGAGCTCGTGACGCGGACGGCACAGGTCAGCAGATCGACATGGCCATTATCGAACCGATTCTCACCCTGCTCGGACCACAGCTCCTCGCCTACGACCAACTCGGTGAACTACAGCCGCGCATGGGCAACCGCTCCAGCAATAACGCGCCCCGCAATATCTACCGCACCGCCGACGATCGCTGGGTGGCCGTATCCACCAGCACCCAGTCGGTGGCCGATCGACTGCTCCGCCTGGTCGGACGCGCGGACCTGACCGCGCAGCCGTGGTTCGCCTCGGGAGCCGAAAGAGCCCAGCACGCAGACGAACTCGATGCGGCGGTCGGCGCTTGGATCGCCGACCGCGACGCCGACCAGGTGCTGCGCGAATTCGAACAGGCGCAAGCCGCGGTCGCACCGATCTACACCGCTGCCGATGTGCTCGCCGACCCACAATTCCAGGCACTGGGCACCATCGCCGAACTCCACGACGACGAATTGGGACCGATACGCATGCAGAACATCCTGTTCCGGCTCTCCGCGACCCCCGGCCGCATCCGCTGGACCGGTCCGCCCCTGGGCGCGCACACCGCCGAAGTCCTGAGCAAATACGGCGTCGATGCCACGCAACTGGCCGAGCTACGCGCAGCGGGAGTGGTTCTGTGACAACGGATCCCTTGGTCGAATTGGTCCGCGGCGGTGTCCGACTGATCGAACTCGGGCGGCCGTACTACACCGGAATGCCCTGCTCCCCCAACCATCCCGGCTTCCGAATGACCTTGGCCCGCCGCCACGGCGACATGGTGCGCCCGGACGGCGGTTCGGCGGCCAGCGAGATCATCATCACCGGCGGGCACGTGGGCACCCACATCGACGCGCTGAGCCACGTCAGCCACAAAGGAAAGTTGCACGGCGGCATCGACGCCGCCCAAGCCCAGCGCGGAGGCGCATTCGCGGCCCATGGAGCCGAACACCTACCCGGTTTCCTCTGCCGCGCAGTACTTCTCGACATCGCCCGCCTACACGCCACCGAAACCTTGCCCGGCGGATACGAAATCACCACCGAGGATCTCGAGCGGGCAGCCGAGGCGGCAGCGGTACATCTCCACCCCGGCGATGTAGCACTGATCCGCACCGGCTGGGCACGCTTATACGAGAACACTCCGGCGTACCTGGGCACGAGCACCGGCGTCCCCGGCGTGGGCACCGCCGCCGCCCGCTGGCTAGCGGCCCAGGGCATCACAGCCACCGGCGCGGACACCACCGCCTATGAATGCCTGGCCCCGGGCGCGGGCCACAGCATCCTCCCCGTGCACCGAGTGCTACTGGTCGAATCCGGCATCTACATCATGGAGCACCTGGACTTGGAAGCCATTGCGGCCGAACAGATCAACGAGTTCGCGTTCATGCTCGCCCCACTACGGATCGTCGGCGGCACGGGATCGCCGGTGCGCCCACTCGCGGCGGTGCGGCGGTGAGCGAGCCCACGATCGTGCATCGACTTGCGGATTTCGCGGACGACGCGCGGCAGCGCGGGGTTGGGGTCGCACTGCGCGACGACGCTGCGCGACGGTTGCTCGATGTGCTCGGTAACAGTCTCGCGGCGCAGCCGTCGGCGGCCGCTGCGGCGGTGCGGTCGGTGGTGAGTGAATGGGGTGGGCGGCCGATGGCCACCGCGATCGGTCTGCCTGGGCGGTATCCCGCGGCGAGCGCGGCACTGTTGGGCGGGACTCTGGCACATGCCTCGGATTTTGATGACACGCATCTGCCGTCTGTGCTACATCCGTCGGCGACTGTGGTGCCCGCCGCGCTCGCGGTCGCCGAGGCGGTGGGGGCGAATGGTGCGGCGCTGTTGGATGCCATTGCCGTGGGGGTGGAGATCGCGGTGCGGGTCGGGATGGCCGGGTATGACGCGAAGCTTGGGAATTCGGTGTTCTTCGAGCGGGGGCTGCATGCCACCGCGATTTGCGGGGCCCTCGGTGGTGCGGCGGCGGCGGGAATGCTTGCGGGACTGGATGCGCCCCGCATCGGGCACGCGTTGGGCATTGCGGCCAGCATGGGATCGGGCTTGCTGGAAGCCAATCGGACCGGCGGGACGGTGAAGCGGGTGCACTGCGGCTGGGCGGCGCATGCGGCGGTGACGGCGGCGGAGTTGGCGCGTCATGGCTTGACCGGGCCACCCACCGTGTTCGAGGGCAGATTCGGTCTGCTCCAGGCGTTTTGCGGGGACCTGGCCGTGCCGGAGCGGATTGTGGATGGTCTCGGCGTCGAGTGGGAGCTGCCGGGGGTGTTCTTCAAACCGTATCCGTGCAATCACTTCACCCATGCGGGGATAGACGCGGCGCTGCGCTTACGCGCCCGGGGCGTCACGGCCGAGGACGTAGTGAAGCTGACCCTCGGCGCGCCCACACCGGTTCTTCGGACCATCGGCGAACCCGTGGAAGCGAAGCGGAGACCCGAATCCGGTTACAATGCCGCGTTTTCCGGCCCGTACACGGTGGCGGCGGCGCTGATCGGCGGCGGCGGGCTCGGCCTCTTCCACGAGGACTTCACCGATGCCGCCGCGCGCGACCCTCGGCGACTTGCCTTGGCCGCCACGGTCGAATGCGTACCCGATACCCGCTGCGACGAGATCTTCCCCCATCAGTTTCCCGCCGTGCTCACCGCGGAACTACGGGACGGACGCACACTCACCGAACGCGTGGAGGTCAATCGCGGCGGTCCCGGGAACCCGCTGTCGGCCACGGAGCTGGCACTGAAATTCCGCCTCAACGCTGCCGGGACGTTGTCCGCGAAGCGCGCTGACGCGCTCGCCGAAATCATCTACACGACTGCCGAACTGGAGAATCTGCACACGTTGTTCGAACCCTTGCATACCCCACGCTGCCGCTCAACCACCTCGCAACGCCGTCCTGCGGTTACCACGAGGACTGAGTCGGCGGGCACGACCTAAACGCTGTCCTGAGGTTCGAGTCGAACGGCCGGGTCGGGGAATGCCCCGGCCCGGCCCAGGAGCGCGGGAACAGGTTTGCCGAGTACCGTTTCCAACCATTGCCCGGTGGCGCTGACCGCTTCCATTCGCACACCCGTGGCGTAGCCCATGCGGTCGAGCGAATAGAGCAGGTCCTCGGTGGCGATATTGCCGGTGGCGGCGGGCGCGAAGGGGCAGCCGCCGATCCCGCCAGTGCTCGCGTCGAGCACGCGGGCACCCGCCTCCAGCGCGGCGAACGCGTTGGCGTAGCCGGTATTGCGGGTGTTGTGGAAGTGGCAGCGCACCACCGCCTCCGGAGCCAGGGTGGCGGTCGCGGACACCAGGGCGCGGACCCGATCGGGGGTGCCGACGCCGATGGTGTCGGCCAGCGCGATTTCCTCCGGACCGTCGTCGGCGACCTGTCGAATCAGCTCCAGCACAGTCGATTCGGCTACTTCACCCTCGAACGGGCAGCCGAAGGCGGCGGCAATGGTGACGGTGCGCGCCAGCCCGGACTCGGCGGCCCGCCGCGCCAGCCCACGCCAGCGCCGCACTCCCTCGGCGGTCCCGCAGCCCTGATTCCGTCGGCTGAACGTATCCGTCGCGACCACAACCACATTGATCTCGTCCACACCTGCGGCGAGCGCCCGGTCCAGACCGCGATCATTGAAGACCAGACCCGCATAGGACACTCCCGCGAGTCGCGGAACACCGGCCATGACCGCTTCGGCGTCGGCCATTTGCGGCACCGCGCGCGGATTCACGAAGCTGACCGCCTCGACGCGCCGCAGTCCGGCCGCGATCGAGCGTTCGATCAGTTCGATCTTGTCCCGGGTCGCGACCATTGCCGATTCGTTCTGCAAGCCGTCGCGCGGGGCGACCTCCAGCACCGTGATGTCCACGGGGCCTCCCTATTTCTCTCACCTTGCCGCAGTGTTTCTCTCAGGGATACAGTGTATCCACTTTCGACTATATCCGGCCCGCCGCGCGATCGCGCAGTCCGCGGGCGCACCACGAACGGAGAAGCCCCATGACAGCCGAGGACACGGCCAACACCGGACCACTCGCCGATCTCCGCGTGATCGAGATGGGCCAGCTGCTGGCCGGACCGTTCTGCGGACAGCTGCTGGGCGACTTCGGCGCGGAGGTGATCAAACTCGAATCCCCCGGCAGCGGCGATCCCATGCGCCAGTGGGGACGCGAACAATCCAATGGCACCTCGCTGTGGTGGCCGGTGGTTGCGCGTAATAAGAAATCGGTCACCTGCAATCTGCGCGAGGCCGAAGGGCAAAGACTGGCACGGGAATTGATCGCGCAGGCCGATATCGTGATCGAGAACTTCCGCCCCGGCACCATGGAACGCTGGGGACTCGGCTACGACCGACTCCGCGACATCAACCCGGGCCTGATCATGGTGCGAGTCACCGGATATGGCCAGACCGGACCGTACGCGCCCCGCGCCGGATACGGTTCCATCGGCGAGGCCATGGGCGGAATCCGCTACACCACAGGCGATCCCGACCATCGTCCGGCACGGACCGGCATTTCGATCGGTGACGCACTGGCGGCCGTCTTCGCGACCATCGGCACGCTGTCCGCCCTGCACCACCGCGACCGCACCGGCCAGGGACAAATAGTCGACTCCGCCATCTACGAAGCCGTGCTGGCCATGATGGAATCCCTACTCCCCGAATACGCGCTCACCGGCTATCAGCGTGAGCGCACCGGCTCGGTGCTGCCCAATGTCGCGCCCAGCAATGTCTATCCCACCGCGGGTGGCGAGATGATCCTCATTGCCGCCAACCAGGACAGCGTCTTCGCCCGCCTCACCGAACTCATGGACCGGTCCGAATTGGCAAGCGATGAACGGTATTCCAACCACACCGCCCGCGGCGCGCGCATGGACGAGCTCGACGCAATGATCTCCGAATGGACCGCCGAACAGGACGCCGACGTCCTGCTCACCCGGCTACACGAGGGTGGTGTCCCCGCCGGGCGCATATACACCGCCCGCGACATGTTCACCGACCCGCACTTCGCGGCACGGGAAGCCATTGTGCGCCTTGCACATCCGGAACTCGGCGAACTGCCGATGCAGAACGTATTCCCCAAACTCAGCGCCACCCCTGGCCAGGTTCGCCACGCCGGACCCGGACTCGGCGACCACAATGCCGACGTCTACGGCGGCTTGCTCGGCCTGGATGCCGACCAGCTGGCGAAACTCACCGAGACCGGCGTCATCTGAGGAGCATTCACATGACAGACCTGAACGAAGACGCGCGCCGAGCCGGATATGGCACCCCACTCGGCGCGGGCGCGCACCCGGCGGTGGTGGTCATCGATGTCTGCGCGGCGTACCTCGACGATGCCTCGCCACTGCGGGCCCCGGTCGAGGCCTCGGTACGCGCCGCGGCCACGGTAGTGGAGCAGGCCCGGCAGGCCGGACATCCGATCATTTTCACCCGCGTCAGCTACCGCCCCGGCTCCACCGAAGGCGGGCTCTTCCGCCAGAAGATCCCCAACCTCGCGGTCTTCGAAGAGGGCAACCCCCTCGGAGAATTCCTCCCCGACCCCGCACCCCTGCCCGGAGACTGCGTCATCACCAAGCAATATCCGAGCGCCTTCCACGGAACGCCCCTCGCGGCCAATCTCACCGCCGCGGGCATCGATACCGTATTCATCGTCGGACTCACCACCAGCGGCTGTGTCCGAGCCACCGCCACCGACGCCCTTCAGCACGGCTTCCGCCCCCAGGTCGTGGCCGACGCCTGCGGCGACCGAGACCCCCGGCTACACGAGGCGAACCTGTTCGACCTCAATGCGAAATACGCCGACGTCATCGACCTGAAGTACGCACTCGAACTGCTGGCCCCGAAAAGCGCTCCGAGGGAATAGTGGTCCGTTCAGCGGGTTTCGACGCGGACGGCCGAATCGGTGTGTAGTCCGATGTCGTAGACGTACGAGCGTGCCGTCTGATCACCGAGTTGAGCGAGGAACCACATTGCCGTCCAGCGGGCCGCCGCCGCAATCGTCTGCTCACGTGGCGCGGTGCCGGGGTGTGCGTCCGGGGCCGCGCCGGGCGGGTTGTCTTGATCGGTCAGGCCGAAGTGGTTGGCGCCCACCAGGTTCACAAATTCGGAGGAGGACGTGCCGGTGAGTTCGGCGAAGCTTTGATGGGCTTCGGCCGGTTCGCTGACGCCATCCTCGGTGCCATTGATGTAGAGAACCGGGATGTCCTGTACCGCAACCGCGTCGACGAGGGGACCGATGGTGGTGTTGGTGCCGTGGCCGACTATCGCCTTCAACTGCGGCGGATGCTGATAGGACAGGCCGAAACAGAAGGGAACCTGACAACGGTCCGCGGCGGCGTAGAGGGCGGTGGCGCCGCCGTAGGAATGACCGGCTACCACCAGGGTGTCCGGGTCCACGTGGGTTCCTACCGTGGAGGAGGGGTCGGCGGCTCGTTCGCGAGCCCAGGTAAGCACCTCGGTGACCGATTGTTCGCTGGGCAGGCTGTAGCCGGGCATGGCATAACGCTCGGGAATGACCACGACGAACCCGTAATCGGCTACGGCGGAGGCGAATCGGGAATAGTACTCGCGGCGCACATTCGCGCCGGGAAGCATGAGCGCCACGGGTAGGCGGCGCTCGGCGTGCGCCGGATACCAGACGGTCGCCCCGTCGGATCCGACGCGGGTTTGCTCCTGGATGACGGTGTTGTCGCCGGATGCCGGTGCGGCAGTGAGAAAGAGCAGGGAGAGGGCGGCCGCCATCACGGTGCGCATGGGACCCCGTTTCGATTGTGGAAACACTGTTTCGATGTGAGACTGTCCGGGAGCGTACTCCGAAACAGCGTTTCGCAGAAGAGAACAGGGAGTTGGAATGGGCCCGCACCCCTACGGCTGGTGGATCCTGCTGCACCTGGTGTTGTTCGTGTTTTGGCTGGGTGGGGACCTGGGAGTGTTCTATTCCAGCCGCTTCGTGATCAATCCGAATCTCACGCCCGCGGCACGCGCGACCGCACTGAGCATCATGAGCGGCCTGGATCTGGGGCCGAAGGTCTGCCTGGTGTTGTTCCTTCCCAGCGGCGTGACGCTCATGGCGACCGCACCGCACGGCGCGTCACTGTTCGGGATCGCACTGTTTCCCTGGTGGTCGGTCGTCGCGATCTGGGTGCTCGCCGCGATCTGGTTGACGCTCAACGTGATTCAACACCGCACGCACGGGCGCATCCGGATGGTCCAGCGCGCGGATCTGGCCATCCGATTCGCCGTCATCGTCGCATTGGCGGGCACGGGCGTGTACACGCTGTTCGCGGCTGAACCGTTCGGTGTCACCACCAATCCGAAGTGGCTGGGGGCCAAGATCTTGCTCTACACCATCGCCATCGCGGCCGGGTTGGGCATCCGAATGACCTTGCGCCCCTTCGGCGCTGCCTTCGGGGCGCTACAGACGAATGGATCGACCGAAGAGGTGGAACGGACCTTACGCCGCAGCGTGGACGGCTGCCTGCCCTACGTCTGGGCGATCTGGTGCAGCGTGCTGGCGGCGGCCGCGCTGGGCGTGTTCAAGCCCGGCGCACACCTGTGACAGCGCTGACCCTGAGTAACCGCGCTACCCCGAATAGCCGAGCTGGGCCGACAGCGCGCCAGCCGCTTTCTGCAGCAGCGGAATAAGCTCCGGGATCCGGGGCTCGAACCGCGAGAGCGGCCCGCACCCGCTGATCGCGGCCACCACGCCACCGTCATGGTCGAGCACCGGCGCGGCGACCGAGGCCGCGCCGATCTGCCGCTCCCCCAACGAGATCGCGTAACCCTGCTTGCGAATCGCGGTGAGCTCGGAACGCAGTTTGCGCGGGGTGGTGATGGTGGCGTCGGTGAACGGGGTCAGCTCATGCCGATCGAGGTATTCGTCGATCTCTTCCTTGCGCAGGTGCGCCAGAATGACCTTCGAGGAGCTCCCGGCGTGCAGCGGATACGGCACCCCGAGCGCCACCTCCATGCGCAATTCCTGTTCCGGCACAACCTGATCCACATACATGCGGGTATCGCCGCGTCGAATGGACAGCGTCGCGGTCTCCCCCGTCGCGGCCGCCAGCCTGCGCAGTTCGGGTGCGGCCATCACCCGCAGATCGGTGCGCGCGAGATACGCCCGGCCCAGCGCGATGGCGGCGTGCCCGAGCGCGTAACGCCGGGTGGTGGGTTCCAGGGCAATGAGTTCGCGATTGCGCAGCGCGGTGAGGATGCGATGCACCGCGGCCTTGGTCAAACCGAGTTCATTGGCGATCTCGGTGACGCCGAGATCGGCCCGGCCGCTGCGGCCGAACAGCAATAACACGTCCATGGCTCGTTCGACGGCGGCGATGGATCGACTCTGGTTCTCGGCCTCGATGTCCGACACCGCTACAGCTTAGAACACCGAATTTCCCGATGGGAAACGACGTCCCGAATCTGCCGACGGCACCGAATCTCCCGCTCACCACTTGCACGGCATCACCCCTCGCGTTACCTTGTGCGTAACAGCGTTTCCACTATCGAAACGGAGGGAAACGTGGAGCCGATAGCTCTCCGGTCGGTGCTGGCCCAGTGGGCGTCCGGGGTCGTGATCGTCACGACCATCCGCGACAACGGAACCCGCCACGGAATGACAGCCAGCTCATTCACCAGTGTGGCCCTGGAACCGCCACTCGTCTCGATATGCCTGGCCTCGGACAGCACCACCTGCCGATTGATCCGCGAGAGTGGTGTCTTCGCGGTCAATGTGCTCGGTCACGACCATGAGGACATCAGCCGCCGCTTCGCCGGACCCGCGTTGCGCGGTGACCGATTCGCCTTGGGGCGCTGGACCTCCGCGAAAACCGGTTCCGCCGTACTGCGGGACGCGGTGGCGTGGATGGACTGCGTGGTCGCCGCCTGCCATCCGGCCGGTGACCACACCATCGTGCTCGGGCTGGTCCAGGAGGCCGCCGCCCCACGACCCGCACCCCCGCTCATCTATCACGACCGCACCTACTACGAGGGGATTGCCCGATGATCGGCGAACGACTCGTCGAAGACATGACCGACGCGGAACGCGCACGCGCGAGCCGGGTCGAGTCGATCCTGCCCGACCTGCGCGCCGCCGCCGCCGAAGCCGACCGCACCGCCACCTTCCCCGCCTCGCATATCGCGCTGCTGCGTGAGGCGGGGCTGCTGGGCCTGGTGGTGCCGGAGAAATTCGGCGGACTCGGCGGCACCCTGCGCGATCTGGCCGCTGCCACGTTCGCCATGGGCACCGCGTGCCCGTCCACCGCACTGGCGTACTTCTTCCACAACACCAGCGCCTCGCGCGGGCTGCTTCCCCTCGAAGCCATCGACGCGGGATTGTTCGCCGACGACGAGATTCCCGTCGTGCGCGCCTTCGCCGAAAAGGTGCTCACCCGCATGGCCGACGGTGTGTGGCTGGCCAATTTCGCCTCCGAGGCGGTGAAGACGGCCAAGGCGAACATCACCATCGCCACCACCGCCCGCAAGGTGGACGGCGGCTGGATTCTCAATGGAGAGAAGTCCTTCGGCTGTGCGACCGGTGTCGCGGACTACTACCTGACTTCCGCCAAGCTGGAGGGTTACGACACCGCCGAAGGGCTGGCGACCTTCTTCGTGCCGCGGGAGGCCACGGGCGTGAGCGTGCGCGCACCGTGGGATGGGCTCGGCATGCGCGCCACCGCCAATAATGGCATCCGGCTCGACGAGGTCTTCATTCCCGAGGACGAGGCCCTGGCGGTGCCGGGCGCGTTCACCAAGATGCTCACCATGAGCAGGGGCAGCTTCGTCGGCAATCAATTGGCCATCGCCGCGGTCTACACCGGGTGCGCGCAGCAGGTCTACGACGAGACCCTCGCGGCCACAACGCGGAAGACCTTCGCGGACACCGGGGATCCTATCGCCTCCTCTCCCGTACATCAGGTACTCATCGGTGAGATGACGCGACAGTTGCACACCGCCTACCTGTGGTTGCGTTATCAGCTCGCTATCGAGACGGTCGAACCGCCGCTCAAGCCCAAGCCGGAAGTGTTCGCGCAGTGGCGGCTCGGCAAGGGCGCGGTCACCGAGGCGTGCTTCCAGGTCGCGCTCGGAGCGCTCAAGGCCGGTGGCACGTCCGCCGCCTCGATGGACGGTACGGCCGGACGCGCGCTGCGTGATCTCGCCATGGGATTGGTCATGACGTTCCCGGCCGAACGCGGCATGCTCGAGGTGGCGCGCATGGTCACCGACGCCAAGGCGAACGAATTGTTCGCCACCGCACCGGAATCCAATGCGGAGGTCGCACGGTGAGCGAGATGAGTGGCGAGCTGCCAGAAATACTTGAGCAGATCGATCGGCCCGGAATCCACCGCGGAGGTCACACAGTGAGCGAGATGAGCAGCGAGCTGCCCGAGATAGTCGAGCTGGTTGACGGGCGGTGGGGCCGCCCGGCCGTCGATCTCGGTGTGGCGCTGGAGGATCCGGCGACCGGTAGCGAGGTGGCCCGCATGGTCGCCACCGCGCCCGAGCGGGTGGAACGGGCGCTCGAGGTCGCCGATCGAGTCCGGGGCGCGATCACTCCGGAGGTGCTCGAGGCGATCGCCGACGATCTCGACGCGCAACTGAACCTGATCACGGAATTGGATTCGCGGGCAACGGGTGTACCGATTCGGCAGACCCGCCCACTCGGCGTGATTGTCTCCGGATCCTTCCGGCTGGCTGCCCAGCAGATGCGCACGGGTGCCCTGCGCGCCGACCACGACGGCGTGCGGGTGCATCGGTTGCCGCTCGGCCCGGCACTATGCCTGACCCCGTGGAACGCGCCCGCCCCGATGGCCGCACACAAGGTCGCCAATGCGCTCGCGGCGGGCTGCCCGGTCATCCTCAAGGTCAGTGAATTCGCGCCCTACAGTGCGATTCCGCTCGCCCGGGTGATCGCCGAGCATGTGCCCGACGGCATGTTCCAGCTCGTCCACGGCGGCGCGGAAACCGGCGCGCGACTGGTGGGCGACCCACGGATCAAGGCGGTGTCGTTCACGGGCGGGTTGCCCGGTGGCCGGTCGGTGGCCGTCGCCTCGGCACCGCTGCTGCGGCCCTGTCAGCTCGAACTCGGTGGCAATAATCCACTGGTCGTACTGCCCGACGCGGATCTCGAGACCGCCGCGCGCATGGCCGCCGAACTGCTCACCACGCTCAACGGTCAATGGTGCCGGGCGCTCGGCCGTCTGATCCTTCCCGCGGATCATGCCGATGATCTCCTGGAGGCGATCGGAAAACGATTGGCGGGCTTGCGAATCGGTGCACCCTTGGACCCGGACACCGACTTCGGGCCGCTGCTGCACTCCCGGCACCTGGCCACCGTGCGGGCCGCGGTATCCGGCCGCGAGGCACGGTCGTACGGCACGGTTCCCGGACTCGGGAACTATTTCGCGCCCACCCTGCTGGACGGCGACCTGGCCGAGGAGGTTTTCGGCCCGGTCGCCGGAGTCCTCACCTACACCTCCATCGACGAGGCGGTCGAGCAGGCCAACTCCGGGCCGTTCGGACTCGAGGGTTATGTCTGCGGCGCCGATGAAGATCTGGCTTTGACAGTGGCGCAACGAATTCGGGCCGGTGAGGTGAAGGTCAACGGATCCTCGATCATGAGCCTGCACCTGATGACACCCCGTCCAGCCTGGGGACTGTCTGGCCTGGGCGAGGAGGGCACCGCGGAAACCCTCCGGTTCTTCACCGGCGCCCGCGTTCTCGGCGTCGAGGGCCGCTTCGCCCTGCATACCTCGTGAGCGTCGTCGTGGTCGGGGCCGGACCGGTCGGATTGACCGCCGCCCTGACCCTGGCCCGGCGAGGTCACGAGGTGACCGTGCTGGAAGCGGGCCGGACCTTGGCCGCCGAATCCCGGGCCTCCACCTTCCATCCGCCGTCGCTCGAGATGCTCGAATCGCTCGGCGTCCTGAATCCGCTGTTGGACAAGGGAATTATCGCGTCGACCTTCCAATATCGGGAGCGCGGCGGCGGCGAGATCGCCACCCTCGACCTGGGGGTGCTGACCGAGGACACCCGGTATCCGTTCCGATTGCAGTGCGAGCAGAGCAAACTCACTCCAATCCTGCTCGACGCCCTCGGCGGGAACGTGCGATTCGACCAGCCGGTGCACGGCGTCTATCGCGGTGACGATGGCGTCATCCTGCACACCTCACACGGGCCGGTGCGCGCGGAATGGGTGATCGGCGCGGACGGCGCGCATTCCGCGGTCCGCAATGGCATCGGTGCCCGCTTCGAGGGCACCACCTATCCGGAACGCTTCCTGGTGGCCTCGGTCGAGGAGGACCTCACCGCCGTCCTGCCGGGAATCGCACCCATCAACTATGTCTTCGATCCGCACGAATGGCTGGTGCTGCTGCGCACACCGGAACACTGGCGTGTGCTGCTGCCGACCCCCGGCGAGACTTCCGATGAACTCGAACTGTCCCGTCTGCCACAGCGTTTGACCGCGGTCGCCGATCTCGGGCGGCCTTGGCGTCTGCGGCACGCCTCCCTATACCGGGTACACCAGCGCGTCACCGACCAGTTCCGGGTCGGACGGGTATTGCTCATGGGCGATGCCGCGCACGTCAATAATCCGCTCGGCGGCATGGGCATGAACAGCGGGATTCACGATGCCGTTCAGCTCGCGAACACCCTCGCCGACGTCCTCGAAGGCGCACCCGAGTCCGCGCTCGACCTCACGGCCGCCCGCCGCCGCACCGTCGCGATCGAGCATGTGCAGCGCACCAGCCACGACAACTGGCAGCGCCTGCACGGACCCGAGGATGGCTTCCGGCGGCAGGTGCGAGAATTGGCCGCCGACCCGGTCGCCGCCCGTGCGTACCTGCGCCGCGCCTGTCTGCTCGACTCGCTGGAGGCCCGGTCGTGAGCGCGCGGATCGAACGCGAAAACCCCTCCCACCCTACGGAAATCGTCGGATCGGTGCCGGTGACCGCACCCGACGCGGTGGACGTCGTGGTCCAGCGTGCGCATCGAGATTTCCGAGCATGGTCGCAGGCTCCGCTGGAACAGCGGCTCGCGGCGCTGGGCTCGGCGGCGGGCGCACTCGATGCGAAAGCCGCCGAACTGGCGATACTGCTGGCCCGCGAGAGCGGCAAACCGGTCACCGACTGTTATGGCGAAATACGGTTCGCAGCAACATATTTGCGATGGGTACGCGACAACGCACCGACGGTGCTGGCCGATGCGGTCATCGACGACGATCAGGGACGTCTGACCCGCGTCGCCGCACCATACGGCGTGGTCGCCGCGATCACCCCGTGGAACGCACCCATCATCCTCGCCATGCTCAAACTCGGTCCGGCGCTCGCGGCGGGAAACACCGTGGTGCTCAAGCCTTCTCCGCTGGCCCCGCTCGCGGTCACGGAGGCCGCCGCCCTGCTACCGGGTGTGCACGTGATCCACGGCGGCCCCGACACGGTCGGCGCGCTCATCGCCCATTCCCTCATCGCCAAGGTCGCCTTCACCGGCGGTGAGCAGGCCGGACGCAGCATCGCCGCGGCGGCCGGGCGCGCCCTGACCCCGGTCACCCTCGAACTCGGTGGCAATGACCCGGCCATCTTCCTCCCCGACTTCGCCCTCACCCCCGACGATTACGAGCGGCTCGTGCTCGCCTCCTTCGCCACCGCCGGTCAGGTGTGCATGGCCGCCAAACGCCTCTACGTCCCCACAACCCGACTGGACGAGTTCGTGGAGTCCTATCTGGCTGCGGCACAACGTATCCTGAAGGTCGGGGACCCGCTCGACGAGCAGGTCACCGTTGGTCCACTGGTGAATCGAGCCGCCACCGAGCGCATGACCGATCTGATCGCCGACAGCTGGAGCCGCGGCGGCTGGCTGATCCCACTCGCCGACCCGCCCACCGACAGCACCGGCTACTTCGTCACCCCGGCCCTCGCCCTGGGCCTCCCCGACGACGCGGACCTGGTGCGCCACGAGCAGTTCGGCCCCCTGGTCCCCCTGCTCACCTACGACACCGAGACCGAAGTCCTGGCCCGCGCCAACGATTCCGACCTCGGCCTGGCCGCCTCCGTCTGGTCCGCCGACGAAGCCCGCGCCCACGCCGTCGCGGCCCGCATCGAAGCGGGCTTCACCTTCATCAACACCCACAACCGCACCGGCATGTCCCTGCGCGCCCCCTTCGGCGGCACCAAACGCAGTGGCTTCGGCCGCGAATACGCCGACGAGGGCCTACGCGAATACGTCCAAACCACAGTCATCCACGCCCCCGCACCCTTCCGCCCCGGCGGCCCCGGCATGCCCGCCCGCGCCTACCCGGGCCAGCCCGATATGCGGTGATCTCGTCGTCGGCGCGGTCGTGGAGCTTCATCAGCACGATGTGGGTGAGTGCGCGATCGGTCATCGTGCTCCGCCGCGACGGCGGGTGAGGATCAGCGCCACTGCGGCGACCACCACGGCCGCTGCTACGCCGCCACCGATGTACCAGGCGGTATTGCTGTCGTCATCGGTGTCTGACGAGCTCGGGGCGGCCGCCGGAGCCGGGGTGGGTGCGGGGCCGAAGTTGAGCGGGATCGAGGCGAGGATCTGGGAGGGGTTGGTGAGGCTGGTGACGCTCAGTGTGCAGGCGCCGGGGGCGGAGGTGCAGTCGGTGTCGCCTACCTTGCCTACCAGCACGACGGTGGAGTTGCCTGTATTGGCTTGCCACACACCGTTTTCGTCGGCCTTGCCCATGATGGAACCGGTCAGATTGCAGTCGGTGGGGGCTACGATCTGCGGTTTGCATTGGCCGACGGCCACACTGGCCAGGTTCGCGGGTAGCCCGTCGAGCTTGACCGTGATGGATTGGCCCACCGTCAGGCCGGAGGTGGCGCTCGCCTGCAATTGCGGGGCGGCGGTGGCGGCGGGCGTGCCGAGCAGGATGCCCGTCGCGGTGGCGGCGAGCACCACGGTGAGTTTCTTCATTTGTTCTCCTCCAAGGGATTTCACAATCGCCGCCGGGCGACCGCGACTATCGAGACAAGGGTCAGTAGGGCGGCCGTGGCCACCCACAAAGGTGTCGAAGGACCGGAGACGTCATCGGAACGGCGCGCGGCGGCGGGCGCGACCGGCGTCGGGACGGGTAGGTGCGCGCCTTCGAAGGTGATCAGCACTTCGGCGGAATTTGCGTCGATAATGTCGTTCGGTTCACTGCCCGGTAGCGGTGCGGCGGCGACCACGCATTGCTGTTGTGCGCAGTCGATGTCGCGGAAGCGTTGATGGGCGGTCAGCGTCACCGTCGGGAGGGTGCCGTCACCGGAGATATTGACGAAGGTTGCGCCGCCGTCCAGATCACAGTGTTTGATCCCGCTGGTGAATCCCTGTTTGCACAGGCCCACCGCCACAGCCGCGAGGCCCGGTCGGAAACCACTGCCGTTCACGGTGATTCGCTGCCCTTCGGTGAGATCGGTGGTCGCCGAGATCGTGATCGTGGCGCGGGCGTCGGTGTCCGCGTGCGCCAGAGTCGCCGGGCAGCACAGCCCGGCCGCCAGGACACCGGTGGCGATCGCGTGTGCGGAGACGGTGCGGATCACGGAATCTCTCCTCCCAGGGCCGGAACCGTGCGCTCGGTTCCCGGGGTCCGAATGAGCCGTTCGCATACCAGAGCGGCGGTGAGTACAGGCACCGCGAGGAGCACCAAACCTGTTCCGGTTCCGGCGATCCGGCCGAGCAGCACCATGAGACCCAGTCCGGCCATGCCTGCTCCCGGCACGGCCAGGGCGATCGGAATGCCCCGTGCGCGAGCAGCTTCCGGCGCGCGTGCATGCTCAGCGGCGTCCAGCGCGCGCAGTGCGCGGGCCGCGGCGGCCAAGGTGACGGCGAGGCCGATGGTCACCGTCTCGCGACCGGGAGCCGTAGCCACCAGCAACGCTCCCCCGGCCAGTAGCGTCAACAGCGCGGGGAGCGCGTCCAGAGCCGGAGCCTGGAGCGCGGCGATCACCATGGCCGGTAGCGCTGCCACCAGCAGTAGCTCCGCCTGCTCGGCATCGAGTGCGCTCCAGCGGAACAGCAGCAGATGCAGCGCTGGCAGTACGGTCCCCCCGACCCCTACACCCACGCCCGCATATCCGATCAGCAGTAGCCAGGAACCCCCGGCGTCTCGCTCGGCGCGGGAATCGGGAACCGAATTCCACTGAGTGACCGACCCATTCAAGACAGCCACCAGCGAACCGAGCACAATCGCGGCAATCCCCGTCGTACGCAGGCCGATGCCGGGCGCGGTGTCGCACCGGGCCGCGAGACCCGCCATTGCCGCAATACCGCCCCACATCGCGACATGCCATCCGATGAGAGTGCCCCGACCCCGGCGCAGGGCGAGGGTATACCCCGCCGCGAGCACCGGTCCCGCGGCCAAACTTGCGACGAGTACGGCGGTCACAAACACGCCGACGTGCGTACTCGAGCCCGCCGCCACCCAGCCCGCACCCGCGATCACGGCGTAGCCGCCGATCCATCGCGCCCCCGGGCTCCGGCGCGCGCCCCACGCCGCGGTGACGCATCCGCAGAGCAGCGCGGTCGTCGCGATATAGCCGATCACCTCACCCGGCACCCCCAGCTCGCCGCCGAACGGCTTGGCCAACAGGACCACGCAGCCGCCCGCTATCGGCCCGGCCGTCACACCCGCTGCCGTAAGCGCCGCCATACCGGCTCGCGCACTCCGCATTTCAGCGGCCTCGCTCACGACGGGGAAGCGACGTCAGGCCGCGCCGGAATCGGAAGAACGATTCGGGGGTCGTCATGCCCATCCTCCTGAGAGCGTTTCGCTCAAGGAAACGCGGTTTCGGAATTGCCATATTGAACCTGCGCCGCTTGCCGGTGTCAAGGCGGACAGCGAGAACCCGCCACGGCGGCAATCGAACTCGGTTACCGGGTATTTCGCCCACGTGAAATCCAGAGGCAGCCCTGGACAGATCACCCGGACGGGTACAGAATCGGCGTTGTTGGAAACAGTGTTTCGATCTCCGAAACACAAATCTCGGAACGGATTGGGGGCGGCGCATGACCCGAGTCGCGGCCGCACAGCTCGCCGCGGGCACCGATATCGCGGCCAATCTCGAGGCGTGTCTGCGCATGCTCGGCGAAGCCGCCGCTGCCCGAGCCGAACTCGTGGTGCTACCAGAGTTCTGTAACCACCTATCGTGGTATACCGATCGGGCGCATGCGCGCCGAATGGCCTGCCAGCTAGGTGATTCGTTTCTCTCGGCGATCGCCGAACGCGCCGCCCGGCATGCCATGTACGTGAAGATCGGCGTCACACTGGCACGCTCGGACGGGCGCACCACCGCCACCAGCCTGCTGTTCGGGCCCGACGGGGACTTGCTCGGCGAATCGGACAAGCAGATCCTCATGGGCGCGGAGAACGATCATCTCGACCCCGGACTCGACGATTCACCGGTCATCGAGACGCCCCTGGGCCGGATCGGCATGTACGCCTGCATGGAAGGCGTCATCAACGAGGTCACCCGCTCGCTGACCGTGCGCGGCGCGCACTTGCTGCTCAACAGCCTCAACTCCTTCGCCACCGATGAAGCGAGCCTGCACATTCCGGTGCGGGCCGCCGAGAACAAGGTGTGGGTGGTGGCCGCCAATAAGGTCGGGCCGCTCCTGCCCGCCGATCAACTGCCCGCCATCGCCGCCCGACTCGGCGTACCGCCGGATCGGCTCCACGGTGCGGGCGAGAGCCAGATCGTCACGCCCGATGGCACCACCGTGGCCATGGCACCGGCCGAGGGCGAGGCGATCGTCTTCGCCGATATCGACATCACCACCGCGGCGAACAAGCTGCGACCCGACGGAACCGATGTGATCGGCGCGCGCCGACCCTCGCTGTACAAGCCCTTGCAGGCCCCCGCCACCCGCCGGATGCCCGCGGGCGCGGACCACGCCAGGGCGGCGGTCAGCCTGCCCGATCCCCGCATCATCGCCCGGATGGCCCGGGACACCGACCTGATCGTGCTACCCGAACTGGCCGCCCTGCCTATCCCGGAAATCGTTCGCGCACTGCGTGATACGCGCTGCCACGTGGTGACTTCCCAGCGCGAGGGCCAGGCGCATCACGGCGTGCTCATCGATGCCGGGGGCGTCGTGGGGCGACAGCCGCAACTGCATCTCACCGCCCGCCACCCCTGGCTGTCCGAACCGGGCGGCGAGCTCACCACATTCGATCTGCCATGGGGCCGCATCGCCCTGGTGGTGGGTGATGACGCGCTCTTCCCGGAAACGTTCCGGCTGGCCGCGATCCAGGATGCCGACGTGGTAGCCGTCCCGCACACCCCGGCCGAGGCATGGGAACTGCGCCTCGGCCTGCCCGAACGCGCGGCGGAGAACCGGCTCAATGTGGTGGCCGCCGGATTCGCCCCCGACCGGTCGCTGACCGGCGGAATCTATGGCCTGAGCACCGATTTCACACTCTGGACCGCCTGGCTCGGAACGTTCACCGGCGTGATCAGCCATCCCGAGGTAACCCCGGTGCCCTCGGGGGCGACCAGCGTCCGGGCCACCATCCGTCCCGCCCAGGCCGTCAATCGCCAGGTATCCCGAGGCACCGATCTCGTCTCGGGCCGCCCGCGTCAGCCCCTCGAAGCCATGACAGCAACGAAAGAGCCTGTGTGACGAGCCCAATCCCTACCCAACGAGGCGATCATGAGTGAAACCCTGCAACACGTCGAGCAGATGGTCGACCAGAACCCGCGCGTCGATGTCACCGAGACCTTCGAAGAATGGCGAGAACTGCTGAGCGGGCTCAAATCCCGCATCGCGGAACGCTTCGAGCTCACCCGCGATCCCAGCACCGCCGACCTGGAATCCTATGGAGATCCGGCCACCGGCCCCGCCGGAAGCCTGGCCGCGTACTCCGGACCCGAGATCGACTGGCTGGTGCACTCCTGGATCGGTGATCCGCGCACGGGTTTCGTGAATCTGCACCTGACCGCGTGGCTGGGACCGCACGTGCGCGCGCCGCACCTGGGCGCGGCTCTGCTGCTCTGGCCCGACGGCTGGTTCTATGTGGATGCCATTCCGCGCGGCGATCTCGTCGGCGACGGCGCGTACTTCGACAGCTATTACGCACCCAACGATCCCGCCTGGCTGGCATTCAAGGAAGAACACCAGGATTTCACCTGGTTCACCAGCCGCACCGGGTTCATCCGGGCCAGCCTGTCCCCCACCGCCTACTGCTATTCGTTCCCGCCGACCCGCCCCAACCTCGACACCGTCGCCGAATTGCTCACCGCGCGTGTGGATCAGTGGCTGGGCTGGGTCGCCGACGCCGAGCCGGTGCCCGCGCCGGAGCGCGCCGCGCTGGCCGATCGTGATCTCGCCGTGCGCCGCAATATCGCCGAACGAGATCCGGCGAATGTGATGGGCGAGCGGCTGTTCGGGCCCGAACTCACCCAGCGGCTGGTACGAGCCCTGTGGGGCGGCGACCGCGAACTGCCCCGACCTCAGCTGTGATTCATCTCCCGGAAGGCAGGGCCACATGCGCCTGATCCGATCCCTGTGGTGGTCCGCTCGCACCGGCGGCGAATCACCCTTCGACACCGCACATCTCAAGGTGTATTACCCGGCCGTGGCAAGTGGTTCCGACGCCGAACGGCTGACCGGCGTATTCGCGCCCGATCCGGCGGAGGCACCGTATCCGGTGGTGATCTTTCTGTCCGGCGTGAATGTCGGCCAGGACTCCTACCGGCGCTTCGCGACCGCGGTCGCCGAGAGCGGATTCGTGGTGGTCACCATGGATCGAGTTGCCGAATTGTTCGGCGGCCAAGTGGGTTTGACGCCCGGAGTGGACCTCGATGCCGCCCGTCCGGATGCCTACGGCACCCGGCCGACCTGCCCGGCCATCGGCGCGGTGCTCGATGCCCTCGCCGAGCTGAACGAGCTGCCGCCGCTGCAGGGAACCCTGGACCTGGACCGCGTCGCCCTCGGCGGCCATTCCGCGGGCGGCACCGTGGTGTTGCAGTCGGCGCGCTTCTTTCCCTCCGTCGCAGCGGTTTTCGCGTGGGGAGCACACACCATGGTCGCGACCATGCTCGGCTGGGAGCCGGGCACCGTGCTGCCCGCCCAGGTGAACTGCCCGGTGCTACTGGGGGTCGGCACCGAGGACGGCGTCATTCAGGGCAGCGCCGACCGCTACGGCGAAGACGGCGCGGATCGGCCCGACCCGGTGCATCGCACCTTCACCGAAGCCCTGCCCGAGGGAGAACATCTGCTCGCGGTAGTGCAGGGAGCCAATCATTTCGGCATCGCCGACGCGGACCCGACCGCGGCACGTGCCTTCCTCGACGGTCCCGGCGGCACCGATGCCCTGCCGCCCTTCGCCCGCCTCACCTCGGCCTTCCTGCGCACCCACCTGCGCGGCGACGCGACGGCGAAAGCGAAACTGGCCCAGCCCGATACCGAGTCAGACGCCGTTGTGCGGCTGACCCGGCGATAGGAGCAACCCGACGATGTTGAAGAACTTCTGGTACGCGGTGGAATTCGCGGACCGGGTGACGCGGGAACCGCGCAAGGTGACGTGTCTCGGTCAGGATTTCGTCCTGTATCGCACCGAAGCCGGTGCCGCCGTATGCCTTTCGGACCTGTGCGTGCATCGCGGCGGCGCGCTGTCGATGGGCAAGGTCACCGGCGACTGCATCACCTGTCCCTATCACGGGTGGCAATACAGCTCCGAAGGCGTGTGCGTGAGGATCCCGGCCAATGCCGAGGAACGCAAGATCCCGCGCAAGGCCCGGGTGGACGCCTATCCGACCGTAGAGCGTGACGGCATGATCTGGGCGTTCCTGGGCGACCTTCCAGAGGACGAACGGCCGCCCATCCCCGAGATCCCGCAATGGAACGACCCCGCCTTCCGGGCGGTGCAGGTCGATATGGTGATCGACGCCAACTACGAGCGCACCTTCGAGAATGTGGTCGACGCCTCGCACACCCCCTTCGTGCACGGCACTGCGTTCGGCAACCCGGACAAGCCGGAGATCCCCGATTTTCGTGTGCGCCAGACGGATTGGTCCGCCGAAGCCGATATTCAACTGAGCCCGCCGCCACCCAAGGGGTTGTGGGGCATGCTCGCGCGGCGCAAACCGCGCGCCGAGTACGTGACCGTCACCAATGCCTGGTACCTGCCCAATATCGTGAAGCTGCATGTGCGGCTGCCGATCGGCGATCTCATCCTCTACGACTTCAATATCCCGCTGTCGCAGGACAAGACGCTGGTCAAGATTCTCGGCTTCCGAAACTTCTTCACGGGCGCGTGGGCGGATGGCAACGCGCGCAAGCGGATCGAGAAGATCCTGCTCCAGGATCAGCCCGTCGTGGAATCTCAACGGCCCGAACTCTTGCCCTTCGATCTGTCCGACGAACTGCACGTGCGCAGTGACGGCCTCCAGGTGGCCTACCGCCGGCGGCGTCTGGAACTAATGAAACAGGGCTGGTGGGTCGGCGGCGACGACATCATCACCGGCGACGCGCCCCGGCGCACCGCCACCGTCATCGCCTCACCCGCCCGCCGCGACAATCCCGAACTGGCCAGTGCCTGGGTGCACAAGGCCCGCACCGGAGGCAATGGCCAATGAGCACAACCGAATCGGCGAACACGCCGAGCCTGCCCGCCGCGCTCAGCGAGCGCACCCTCACCACCCTGATTTCCGCGCTCGACCTGGAGACGGTCGAGGACGTGGCGCTCACCAGCGCCATGTCCGCGGATCCGGTGGGGCGGCTGCGGGTACTGCGCGGCGGTCCGATCGACAAGGCGGTGACCGTGGATCTGGTGGTGCCGCCCATCGGGCTGGACAGTCATATGATCTTCGCCTTCACCGGAAGCGATTCCGCGGTACCGCATTTCACGCTGGACTCGGTGTATGGCGGCGAGTACTACGCGATGCACCTGGACCTGATTCCGCGCGCCGATCTGGCTGTGCACCTGGAATATCTCGATGCCGCCTATCTGCCGCTCACCTCACTGCTCGAGGATGCCTGGCGAATCGAGGGCGTAAGTCCTGCCGCCATCGGACCTCGGCAGCGGGCGCTCATGTCGCCGTGGATGGTGGTGTGCCGGGCCGACGCCGCGGCGTTCGGCACGCTGACCGGCACTGTGGACGCCTACCTCGAGCACTGGCTCACGCTGGTGGACAAGGGAGTTCCCGCCGTGGGCGAGGATCCCGCGGCGCGTGACCGCGCCAATCGCGCGAACCTGTTCAGTCCCGCGGTCGATCCGGTGTGGGCACAGGTCACCCGATTGCTGGGAGCCGAGCAGTCCGAGCGGGTACGCGGGGAGCTGATCGTGTGAGCGCACCGAGCGAGTTCCAGCAGCGGATCGCGGGCGAATGGGTCGGCCGCCCCTCGCTTTTCGATGCCGAGGGCACCTGGCGCGGCTTCGAGGACATCCGCCGATCATCGGTCTTCGCCGAGGGCGTCACCACCTACTACATGGACGGCGGGCTCACCGGCGGCGGTGACCTCGCGGGCCGCTTCGCGCTGGGCGCGCCCTTCGCGTTCGGCGTGCGCGACTCGGACGCCGACCGCATCTACACCGGGCCCGACTTCTTCGGATCCGGGCAGCCCTACGGCGGATTCGTCGACGCCAACTACTACGGGCCCGGCTGGCAGGTGTCGCTCAAAACCTGGAACCAGACGCTCGGCGACACCCAGGTGTATTCGTCGGTCCTGTACCAGGGCCCGGCCATGGTCGGCGTGTTCAACGGCATCTACACCCGCGATCCGGCGCTGACCGAAGAACGCATTGCGAATGAAACCCGCTGTGGTGCGGCCATATTCACCGTGCCGACCAAGGACAAGAGCCGCTACGCCGGAGACCTGGAACTGTGGTCCGCCGGGCAGCAGCCGCTCGGCAGACTGCGGATGGAACTCGAGATCGATCCGGTCAATCTGCTGGTGGCCGAGCATCGGCTCGTCATGTCCGGGCCGGTGGAATCTCGTTGGCGCATCACCGTGCGCCGTGATGGGGTGCGTTCCTTCCATGAAGGGCCCGATGTGTGGGGCAATGGAAACTCGTATGGCCGAGCCAATTTCGTTCGTCTGCATACCGCCGACGGCCGCCGCCTGATCGGCCGGGAATTCATGATGGACGCCGAGCCCGGCATGGGTGCGGGCAGTCGCCTCGCCGTCGTCTACCAGATGTTCGAGCACAACACCCTGACCGCGGTCATGCACGGCGTCCTGGAGCGGTCATGAGCACCGTGGTGGTGACCGGCGGCACCCGCGGCATCGGACTCGGGATGGCGCACGCACTGCTTGCGCGGGGACATAGGGTCGCGCTCTGCGGTACCGATGCCGAGCGGGTGACGAAGGTGCGCGGCGAACTGACCGGCGAAGCCCTGGTGACCACCGCCGACGTCACCGATCGTGAACAGCTGCAACACCTCTGGGATGTCGCCGTCGAACGATTCGGCAGCGTCGACGTCTGGATCAACAATGCGGGCATCTCCCATGACCGGAAACCGCTGTGGGAGTTGCCGGTCGCCACGGCCCGGCAGGTGATCGACACCAATCTGCTCGGGGTGCTCAATGGTTCGGCGGTCGCCATCGCGGCCATGCGCGCGGCCGGAGGCGGACATGTCTGGAATATGGAGGGACTCGGCAGCGACGGCCGCACCGTTCCCGGGTTGAGCACCTACGGCGCGAGCAAACGAGCCGTCACCTATCTGACCCGGGCCCTGGTCAAGGAGGTCCCGGCGGGCGTGTCGGTCGGCTTGCTCAGCCCCGGCATGGTGGCCACCGATCTGCTTACCCACGGCTACGACGATCCGGCCGAATTGGCGAAGGCGCGCAAGGTGTTCAATATTCTCGCCGACCGCGTCGAGACGGTCGCGCCGTGGCTGGCCGAACGCGCGGTCACTCGTACCCGCAATGGCGCGCACGTCGGATGGCTGACCACTCCGAAGGTTATCGGCCGGTTCGCCGCCGCGCCGTTCCGCACACGGGATCTGTTCGCCGAATGAGCGCGATCGTATATCCGGTGCCGCTCGCCGTCGAGGACTTCGCCCCGGTGCTCCTCACCATCGGCGGAGTCCTGTTCCTCGGGCGCATCCTGACCCCCGCGCGCGCCGTGTGCGCGGCAGCACTGATCGGCGCGGGCGGACTCGCCAAGGCCACCGCCAAACTTATCGCAGCGGGCGGTGGACCCGACCTGCCATGGTTGCGCGGCATGCTGTTTCCGCTGCTGTCACTCGGATTCGGGCTGCTGTGCCTGGCATTGGGTCGACACCGCCATGGTGAGACACCCCGCTGGCTGTTACTGCTCGTCCCGGGCCTGACCGTGCTCTGCGGGCTCGGCGCGATCTTGGCCGCCGACCCGATAACCATGCTGGTGAGCACCACCGTCTTCGCCACCATCGCCGGAGTTCACCTGATCGAGGTGTCCCGCATGCGCGGCGATACCGTCACCGCCGCGCTGTTCGGCGGTCAACTGCTGGTGTTCTTCATTCTCGGCCCGCTCGCCTCGCGACCCGATCAGACCGTCGCGCTGCAATGGGTCGAGCAGGTCTGCAATACCGCGGCTCAGGCCGCCTTCCTCGTCGCCGCCTGGCGACTCTCGCATGCGCCCGCTGCTGCGGCCGCCGACCCCGACAAGGAGCTGATCCGATGACCGACGCCCTCGGCTGGCGCCGCAAATTCGGCGTGATCGCCCCCTCCACCAACACCATTGTCGAACCCGATTTCTATCGCATGACCGTGCCCGGCGTGACCGCCCATTTCAGCCGCATCCACATCCGCGACCAGAATATGAGCGACGACGCCGGAATGGACCGGCTGCTCGAACAGATCCGCGCCGAGATCGTCGCCGCCTGTGAACGCGTCCTGACCTGTGAACCCGACTACATGGTCATGGGCATGTCCGCCGAAACCTTCTGGGGCGGGATAGAAGGCAACCGGCAGTTCGTCAAACAGATCCACGACGTCACGGGCCTCGAAGTTGCTACCGGGGCTGAAGCCTGTCGCCGAGCACTGAACCTCTACGGCGCGAAACGCATCGGCGTCGTGACCCCCTACCAGCCCATCGGCGACGAGAACGTGGTCCGGTTCTTCGGCGAGCTCGGCTTCGAAGTCGCGGCCATCAAAGGATTGCGCTGCCCCACGGCCGTTTCCATCGCGCACGTGGGCGAGGACGAGCTGCGTTCCGCGCTGCTGGAAGTCGACGGCGATGACGTCGATGCCCTCATCCAATGCGGCACCAACCTGTCCATGGTCCGGCTCGCCGATGAGGCCGAACGCTGGCTCGGCAAGCCGGTGATCGCGATCAATGCCGCCACCTGGTGGATGGCTCTGCGCGACAACGGTATCGACACTCCGATCCAGGGCGCGGGGTCACTGCTGCGCGATCACTGACCTACTTACCCCATTCCGAGGACGCGGCGCGCATGACGAACTACCGCCAAGTCGACCATGCGCCCCTCGTCGTCCAAAATCACGCCCCCACTGGATGACTCGAAGCGGGCAAGCACTGTCCTGGCACGCTCCCGCTCCACGTCATCGGGTGTGAACACCTCGTTCACGATCGGAACTTGGGTGGGGTGAATACAGGTACGGCCGCGGAACCCCAGGCGCGCCAGGGCAAGTGTTGAGTCACGCAAGGCGTTCAAATCGCGGAAGTCGGTGCGTACAGGGCCTAGTGGTGGTGCGATACCTGCCGCGGCACTGGCCATTACGACCTGGCTTCTGACGAGCAGCATTTCTCGTTCGTCGGCGCCGGGGGTGACGCCGAGTTCTGCGCGTAGGTCCGCTTCTCCCAGTTGCAGACGCAGAACTCGCGGAGCGGCCGCTATCTCACGCGCGGCGAATACGGCTGCCGCGCTTTCCAAGAGCGGGCATAGCCGGATGGCTGCAGCGCTCGGTCCGATATCGTCGAGGAGCGCGCTCGCTGCCGCAACCTGTTGCGCTGATTCGATTTTGGCGAGACAGATTGCGGCCGTCGCCGGTTGAGCGACCAGGCGAAGATCCTCGCGTCCCAACTCGCCCGGGTTCACTCGCACCCAGATCCGGCGATCGGCAGTGGGGGCGGTGCGCAACCACGCTGCGACTTCGGCGCGGGCAGAGTCCTTCTGCTGCGGCGGTACCGAATCCTCGAGATCGAGCAGGATCACATCGGCGGGGCCGTCGAGGGCCTTGTCGAACAGCTCCGGTTTGTTGCCCGGAACATACAGGGCCGATCGCGCATTCGGTTCGGCCATCAGTGCTCCCGCAGCAGCGTTCCCGCACCGTCCACGCGATCGTCGAAACCGTGCTCGCGCAGTGCGTTCCATAGTGTGGCGGCATTGATCGCGATCACCGGCTTGCCGAGCTCGCGTTCCAGCCGATCCGCCTGGGCCACGAAGGAGAGGTTCGTGCCCACCTGCACTATCGCCTCCACCCCGGGGCCGTCGAGTTCGGCGACCACCGAACGCAGCCGGTCCTCACCCACTTTGGCGATATCCATGGCGGTCGGACAGCGCAATCCGGTGATGGCAGCGACCTCGAAACCCGCTTCGGTCAAGAAGCGGCCGACCTCCTTGTCCGCGATCGGTTGATAGGGCGAGAACACCGAGATCCGGTGACAGCCCAACTCACGCAGGGCCGCCCGGCAGGAGGCTGCGCCCGTCGTCACCGGTAGCCCGGTGCGGGCACGCAGCCGCTTCTCGAATGCGGCGTTGCCTTCTACACCGCCCCAAAAGGTTTCGGCAGACATGCCCATGACCATGCGGTCGGGCTCGGCGGTGAGCGCGTCGCGCACCGCGGTGTCGATGGAGGCGCGGATCTGACCGAGCAGGCCCTGGAAGTCCTCGTCATTGCCCATGACGGGGTCCGGGATGTACATCGAACCCGCACGGTAGGCGATGCCGGGGAGTCCGGCTTTCCAATAGTCGTGTTCGACAACGGTATTGGTACTGGGCACGATCACGCCGAAGACGGCGCGCGGTCCGACGGCATTGGTCATTCGTCATTCCTCGGTGGCACAGGGGGATTCGATGCGGGTCAGGAGCCGACGCGGCTCAGGAAGTCGTCGACGGCACGCTGGGCGCGATCACGATCGGCGGGCCGATCCAGCAATAGGGCATCGACCAGCAGCGGTGAAACGATCGCCATGACAACCTCTTCCACGCGCTCCGCACCTCTCACTCCAATGGCGCGCACCGCGCCGCGAAAGGGAGCGAGCAGGTCCATGACATAACGCTGCCGCAATTCGACACAGCTCGGATCACCGGCCGAGGCGGTGACCAAGGCTTGCAGGAAGGCCGCGACCGGCTTGTCCCGCAACCGATTACACAGCAAGTCCACCTCGGTGTGCAGGTCCGCGACGGGGTCGCCGGTGGGGCGGGCGGGCGGATGCGGGGCGACGTCGATCAATGCCGACAGGAAGGCCCGGGGCGTCGGCCAGTGCCGGTAGATCGTGGTGCGCGCGACACCCGTAATCAGGTGCAGCCGTTGCGGAGTCAGCGCGGTGGCGCCTTCGGTGAGCAACACGTCCAGGGCCGCGGTCAAGACCGCTTCCTCGGTCTCGGTCGCGGGTCCGGCGGGGCGTCCAGGTCGGGTCACGATGTAAACAATACAACTTGTTTCGGTTATTAGTAAGCGGTACATTCTGCATCGGAAATACTTGCTCCGCTCAGGGAGAATCCCATGCGTCCACACGTAGAACTCATTGACGAAACCGACCTGATCTGGCACCTCGCCGAGTTCCAGAACGCCACCGGCACAGCCGAACAGCGCAATCTCAGCTACGACGAAGAGGACGGCTCGGCCTCGCTCAAGGTGCGGTTCACCAGCGACTGGTCACGGCCCGCCGGAGTGCATCACGCCGAGACGGAATGGTTCGTGCTCCGCGGCCGGGTCACCATCGGCGATACCGAACTCGGACCCGAAGGCTTCTGGATGGCACCCATCGGCGTCCGGACACCGGCGATCACCGTCACGGCGGGCACCGAGATCCTGCTGTTCCGCGAACGCGGCGACTGGGGTTTCGACCTGGCCGACGCCGATCGCGAATTCGTCCGCCCGGACCAGAAACTCGTGATCATGGACTCGGCCGCGATGCCCTGGATCGATGTCAAGGACGGCAGCCCCATGCGCTTCGACCTGGGCGGCACGCCCGTGCCGGGGCTGTACATCAAAATGCTGCACCGCGACGAGAAGACCGGCTTCTACACCCGCCTGATCAAGGCCAAGCCCGGATGGCGGGAGGAGCCCCTCGCCCATCACCCCTGTAGCGAAGAGGCGTACTGCCTGGACGGCGGATTCGACTACAACTACGGAAAGATGTGGCCCGGAACGTATTTCTGGCGACCGAAGGGCATCCGCCACGGCGACTTCACCGCCGACGCCGAACGCGGCTGCAGCTGGATCGTCCGCTCCGACGCCGACCTCGTCGACTGGTACACCGACAATGCCAAGATCGTCATGACAGGCGACGCCACCAACTGGGGTCCGGACTTCCCGCACAGCATGTCCCCGCGGTTCATCGAACCGGTCCGCTCGCGTTCGATCGGCGCTTGGCCCGATCCCACCTACCAGTAACGCCGATCATGCGTCGGTGCCGAAGTTCTCGGCACCGACGCACTCGACCTCGGCGTTCCGCTTGACAGGCAGCCGCCCATACCTCCTAATAATCTCCCAACAAAGGAAACGTCGTTCCATCAAGGGAAACGAGCGTATTCACAGCGCGGGAGTCCCCCCATGATCCACCGAACCCCGGCCCTCACCATCGCGGCAGCCCTACTCACCGCCGTCCTCTGCACCGCCTCCACAGCATCAGCCGCCACCGAACTCACCGGCACGGTCACCCTCCCCTGCGCCGCGACCACCCTCGAACAAGACGCCAATTGGTATGTGCCGGAAGGTGATCCCATCGCACTGGTGTGGATTCAGCACGGATTCGCCCGCAACAACACCCACGTAGCAGCCCTAGCCACCGCCTTCGCCGAAGCCGGATATCTCGTATTCACCCCAAGCCTGCCGTTCCTGAACCTCTCCGGCTGCACACTCCAAAACCTCGGCGACAACACCGCATTCCTGCGCGGCGTGGCCGCCATGTTCAGCACGGCCTCCGACACCACCGGACCACTCGCAACCAGCCTCGCCAACGCGGCACGTCTGGCGCACAAGCCAATTCCCCGAATCCCCCACGACCAGGTCTTCATCGGCCACTCCGCCGGCGCGGAAGCCGCCCTATACGTCGCCGAGCAAATCCGAACCCTCCACCCCGACGCCTGGCCCACCCTCGACGGCGTAATCCTCCTGGACCCGGTCCGTTCCTTCCTCGGCGACAACATGGATCGCGCCCTATCAGGCCTGGGCCCCACCCCCCTCCCAGTGCTGACCGTGTCATCCCCCGCATCAATGTGCAACAGCTTCGGCCTAGGCACCCTCACCGTCCGCACCCGACTACATCGCACCTTCGTCGGCGTCGAACTCCCCTCAGGCGCCCACACCGACGCCGAGGGCGCAAGCTCCGACACCTTGGGAGAACTCCTGTGCGGCGTTCCCACACAACCGAATTCGACCACCCTGACCACACTCGCCCTCGCATGGACGCACGATTTCACCACAAACGCGATAACCCCCGACGACTACCCCAACGCATCAAACGGCACCCTCGCCGCCGCCCCAGCCGCCCGCGTCCTAACCGGCTCCTGAACTCCGCCAGGCCAGAGGCAGTTCACTCAGGCACTACGCGGGGCGAGTAGAGGTCCCGGAAGGGTTCGCGCACCATGGCGGCGTCCGGTGCACCCTGGTCCTCGATCCCCGCAACCACTTCGGCCACGCGCCGGTAGACGCCCCGAGCTCACCGCGAGCAGGGCCACATCCGCAGCCTCATCGGGTTTGTCGGCGGCGACGAGCGCCAGACCCAGATCCAGATTTGCCGACGCGATCCGGCGGTGTCGGACGGACGCGGCGCCCGCGAGGTCGGCCAGGACGTGGCGGGCGTATCCCAAGTGCCGCCGGATACGAACCAGCAACTCACCCCAGAGGGCGCGCGGCCTGGACCACCAAGTTCCGCAGGTACGCGCGATGACTCCCCGAAGGCCGCACCCAGCAAGGCAACCCGGGCACCGCCGGAAGGCCGCTACCCTTCAGCACGAGGACGGCTCCTGATCGATGGTTGGCGCGGACGCCTGGCCAATGCCCCTGGACGAACACCAACCCCACCTCACGGAACTACCCGCCGACATGTCCACACCCCAACCCCTTGAGCTGATCGTGATCGACGTGGAGCCGACCAGCGTGCGAGACCTGAACCCCCAGAGAGACTGATCAAGCAAGGGGCGGCCCAGGTGTAACACGTTCAGGGGGACATGAGGCTGGTGTAACCGGACAAATCCCCGGCTCATGTCCCCCTCAACGAAAAGAGCTGCCGGGTGTTGGTCGCAGTTGTGTGCGGTTGCTGGAAGTGATGGCGCGATGACAGTTATTGCGGTGCTGCCAGTTTGGGGATTCAGGGCAGGTGGGGCCGTGTCCGACGAGTAGGCGGTGTCGGCGCGTTTGAGCCATTCCGCAGACGCGATTCGGCGATCCCCAGATTCTGGGCGACTGACCGATGGAATGGGCTCCAGCCCGGGCCAATTCGATGTCTCGCTGCCGTAATTCGGGTGAATGTGCTGGAGGCATGCGGCCTCCTTGTGGGGGCGAGTGTCCCGCCTCACGATCAGTTCTAGTAGATGCCAGGAGCCTCAGTCGCAACGGATTCCGACTATCGAACGGGATTGCGTATTTGCAATTCTTGGTGGCCGGGCATTAGATTCCCGGGGCCGGGGGGAGGGCTACTCTCCCTGGGTTTATGTGGATGGGGATCGATGAATATCACCAAGTTCGCGGCGACAGCCATGCTGTCGATTGCCGCGACGACGCTTGTTGCCGGCACTGCTAACGCGGCGCCGAGTCAAAACCAGCTGGGCGCGCAAAGTGTCGCTATGCCCGTTGCACATTCCCAAGCGACCGGACCCAGCGTGGCCGTCCCGATCGCACTCACTCCGGAGCAGGCGCAGTTCTGCAAGACGGCGGTCATCGCCGGAGCAGTAGGGAGTTTGGCCGGGATGGCGATCGGTCTCGTCGCCGGTTCCGGTGTTGGAGCGCTCCCGGGAATGCTGATCGGCAGCCTGCTCGGTGCCGCGGCCCCCGGGCCGATGCCGGGACCGGACACAGGCAGCGCCCTCGCGCCCGAAGCTCCCCTGGGCACTCCCACGCTCTATCGGTGTGGCGGAATCTTCGCATTCACCCAGTAGCTATTCCAATCGCAACAGATCTCGAGCCCGGCGACCGATCTCGAAAGCTATCAACGTAGGAACCGGGAAATTCAATAGCCACAAGAATTCCCGGCCCTTACGTTGACCCAGCGGCCGCGAAGTAGCTCAGGCGGTAGAGCACCTTTCGCAGAGACGGGGAGGCGCGGGTTCAATTTCCGTCTTCGCGAGCCGCTCTGGTCAACGGTATCCAAGCCACGCCGACGACGATTCACCGATGATGCGCTGCAGTCGGATACCTCGAAAGCAATTGCGCAGGACGTAAATTGGTTCGAATGGTGGACCTACGTTGTGTTCACTGCCTGGCTGCTTTCGACTGAGGCTCGATGGCCGTAGCCACGACCGGTCAGCCTCCGGCCACGTGGTGCGCCTCACTCGCTGCGGTGTCGTGGTACTTCTCAGCGATCGAGACACTGCCCAGAAACACGAAATGTCCCTGTCTCGCCAGGCGAGACAGGGACATTTTCGGGCAATACGTCAGGTGATACGGACGTACGTAGTACTGCCTGCGGTGATGGTCGCCGGGTAGTTGGCGTAGCTCCCGGTGTCGCAGACCTCCACCGTGATCTGCTCACCGTTGGCTACCGCGAGCGTTGCACTGACCGTAGCTGGGCTGGTGCTCGCGGCCGTGCTGGTGGCTATGACAGTGCCGTTCTTCTTGATGCACACCTGAATGACGTTGCCGAACATGCTTGCCGTCCAGGCGACACCGGCCGCGACCGTGACCGACGCTTTGTCACCTTGGGAAACAAGGGCATTCGACGCGACAACCGACCCCGGATAGGTCGCGGTGTTGGCCGTCCATCCAAGAATCGGAGCCCAAGCGTTCTGCGTAGATGGCGTCTGCTGGGTGCCGTTCTTCGTCATACCCGAAGGCTTGAACCCTTGCTGCGAAGTCGCGGACAGGGTTCCAGCCCCGGTAAATGGACCGGGACCGCCGGTCGTCGCGGCCGCCGAACCGGCAGCCCCGAGTCGAGCGGCACCTCCGGTCCTCATCGACAGCGTTCCGGCACCCGCCCAGGCACTGGCGGCCTGCATTCCGACCAGGCCGCCACTTCCACCGAACCTCGCGGCTACGGTGGATACGACCGGCATAGTCAGTGTGCCGAGTCCGCCACCTGCCGCAGGGAAAGACGCCTCGGCGGAGTCTGTTCCGGCCCCGCCGAAGGCGGCGGGAACCCCGAGCGATGCGGACAGGGTTCCGGTGCCTACGGCGGGGGTGCACACGCCGGTCACCGCGGTGAGCACACCGACTCCGGTCGCCGCGGCCGGTGCCGAAACCGCAGGCACCACGACGGAGGACGTCATGCCGGCACCGCCGAACCCTGCCGATAGCACGGCCTTGCCGTTGACCACGACGGTAGCGGTAGCCGAACCCGATCCGGTCACGGCTTCGGGCACAGGTGCGATCGGCTTGGATTCCACAGTGGCCGAACCGATCCCATTGAACGAGGCGACGTAGCTGATCGTGCCCGTCGCAGTGCCTGTTCCGTAGAACGACGGCCACACAACGGACTTCGGCGTCAACGACACCGACAACTGGCCAGTGCCTCCGAATGCCGCGTTGCTCACCGACGCCCCGCCGGTCGCACCGAACCGCGCGGCGACCACGACCACTCCACCCTGGCCGACGGCGATCGGCATCGCCACCGACCCGATCCCGGCGAAGCCCGGCAAACTCGGCTGCGCCGAGGTCATCGCCAGTGTCAGGAACCCCGGTCCGCCGCTCGCACCGACGGTTCTTGCCGTCGGCACGAACGGCGCTGCCGGCATTCCGTTCGCACCGAAGTTGGCTGACACGAACGCCGGGATGACCGGGACCGGGGTGCCGTCGATGATGATCAGCGGGGGTGCCGGCGCCACCACCACGTTGGTCGGTGGCGCCGGGACCGCGGTTGCCGCGGTCGGCGGCGCCGGCGGCGTCGCCGCGATCACCTGTGCTGTTGCTGTCACAGCGCCTCCGAATTCGGTTGTGGTTCAGTAATGTTCGTCGGCTTAGGTCATGGTGAAGGTGGGGGTCACCAGCAGGGTGCCCTGGGAACCCAGGGTGGTGCTGGCGATGGCGACCTTGTCGATGAAGGTGCCGCCGGTCGCTGCGGTCCACAGGCCTGCGTAGGTGTAGGTGCCGGCGGGCAGGTTGATGGTCACCTGACTGCCGGTGACCGCACCGTTGGCCGCAGCGCCCCACGTGGTGGCGACGCGGGCGTAGGCCGGCGAGCCGCCCGAGGCCTCATTGGCGCCGGTGGTGCTCGGGTCATTGGTGTGGATCGACACGTAGGTGTTCGCACCGCCGACGGCGGCGTAGGCGTTGCACAGCGCGTTCTTGGTGGTGGTGACGGCGATAGTCATGATTGCGTCTCATTTCTTTGTGGGTTGGGTGTTGCACGATTGGGTCCTAGGACCCAACTCGTCTGGGGGAAGGAAGGATTGGGCGAACCTAGGTCCGGATCACGGTGCCCTCGTACCAGGCGTAGCTGGTGGCGGGCACGGTGGGATAGGTGACCAGCATCGTGTAGCGGGAACCTGCCGGGATCGGGTCGCAGGTCGCGTTGGGCACAACCCAGGTTGCCGCGGTCGGGGTGACAGTGGCCGCCCACGAATCCAGCGGGGCTCCGCTGGGCGCGGTCAACACGATGGTTACCGCTGTGCCCGTGGGGAATACGGCGCCGCCCGACGGCTGAATCTTCTGCACGAAACTGGCACCGCCGGTAAGGATGAGGGGTTCGACGGTGGGCTGATACCCGAGATAGCCGGGGTCGACCGGTGATGTCATGGAATTCCTCTGATCTGCGCTACTTCGTCCATGAGTTCGCGGGACATGTGTAGCTCTGGGATTCGGCCGTGCTGTGCGGCCTCGATCACGCCACGCAGGACGGCGAGGGCCTCGCGAAAAAGCCCTGTGACTCGGTTCAATTCACGGATCGAGGCCTCCTGCGCGGCTTCGACGGCGTCGAGCCTGCCGGTGACCTCATGGAGCTCGTCCGACACCTTCCCAAGGGTGGCGATGGCCATGTCGTTGACGTCCTTCGCGGCCGATACCTCATGGCGGAGGTTCTCGGCGCCCTGGCGCTTACGCGCCCGCAGCCAGTTGAAGAATCCAGTGGTACCGGAACCGCCCAGGAAGGTGGCCGCGCCCAGCACCGCTGTCTCGGCGAGGACCATCAGGCGCCTCCATGCAGAGTCGGCGACGCTCCAGTCGAATCAGCGGCGCTCTGTACCGAGTTCACGAGCTCGGTGCCGATTTCGGCTGCCGTTTCGAGCAGTGGCTCGTTCCGGACGATCCAGACGTTGATACTCCGCAGCACTTCCGCCGCAGTCGCCAATGCGGTGCCCACGCCGGCCACCTCGGGCGGCGCGTACTGCACGAGCAGGGTCGCGACGGCGATGACGTTGATCAGACCGCCGATCAACGACACCACTGTCTTGGCGTTTCGGGCGACGAATGCTCCCGCGTTCATGGCGCCGCCGCCGAAATTTCGCAAACCTTCTGATAATGGTCTTCCGACTGCGGGTCTGGCAGTGGCATAAAAACTCCTGATGGTGAAATGGGCCGGGGATTTCCGAACAACTCTTCGAGCTGTTGCACGGTCCCGGCGAAGGCGTCGGCGTCGACCCGGTGCCCCGCGACCTCCGCTGAGTCGGTGAACTGGAGCAGATCCACTGCGCGCCCGCCGAATCCGATCCAGAATGGCGAGTCGTCACCGGGGTACAGCTCCGAGGCCGGACCGGTACCGTCGACATAGCTGGACTGGATCAGCCCGGGTACCTGCGACAGGTCGGGAGAGCCGATTTCCTGCCAGTACCAGCGCGGTATATAGGACAGGTCGATCTCGCGGCCGCGGGCGTTCACGGCGTTGACAAAAGACCAAAAGATATCGATGCCACCGGAATTCGCTTCGAAGTCGACCATTGCCGCAGCTTCGCCCAGACGGCCGACGAACAGGTCCGCTTGGGCATCGATATCACAGTCTGCCCGTAGATAGTGATAGCCCGCGACCAGCAGGCCGTTGACTTGCGCGGTGTCTCGATAATCCGGCCAGGTCGTGTCGACGAAATAGTCGCCCTCACTGACCTTGGCGAAAATGAACGAGAAACCTTCCCGCGCAACCTCAGCCAGATCGATATCCGGCCCGTTGTTGTTGGAGATGTCGATTCCAAAAATCGTCATCGGCGACTCCTTGATTCGATTGTGAGCGCAGTAGCCCGTCGCCCGAGTGGTCCTCGGGTAGCAGGCCATTCGTACGATTCGCTACGCCAGCACGTAGCCGGCCAGCTTCAGCGCTTCTTCGTGACTTGCGTCGGGATGGACATACGAGCCGGGCAATCTGGTCATCGTGACCGCCGAACCGTCGGGGCGCGCCGGTACGACGACCGCCTCCGCGGTCTGCATACCGAACGCATCCTGCGTCCACACGATCACGTGATGATTCCCGAAGAGCGGCTCCGAGAGTTCGTAATGCCGAGCCGGACCGGCGAAACCGTTGATCTCGATGGAAGTTTGTGTTGCCGTGTTCATTTCGCGTGATTCCGTTCAGTAAGTGAAGAGATATTCGATGACGGTGACGAGGCCTGCCGCACCCGCCGCACCGGCACCACCGCCACCTGCCGGGAACCCGCCGCCGCTGCCAGAGTTGCCACCGCCACCGGACTGGGTTACCTGCCAGAGCGATGGATTGCTCGTGCCGGCGGGGACCAGTCCGGATCCGCCACCGGTGGACCCAGCGCCGGCGCCACCGCCACCACCGGCCAGCAGAGTGATGACTCCACCGGAAACCGATTCGCCGCGTTGACCGTTGGCACCGCCATTGCCACCTCGCTGGAAACCGAATCCACCCCCGGTCCCATTGCTGTTTCCACCGCTTCCACCGGCTGCTGCCAGCCAGGTGCCGAAGCTGGATGATCCCCCGTCACCGCCGCCGCTGCCTGCCATGCCGACGACGACGGGTACCGGTTGAGCCAGCAGCGCGGCCGGGATCCTTCGGGAATTTCGAATCGCCTGTCCCCCACCGCCACCCGTGGACGCGTTCCCGGCGCCTCCGCCGCCGCGCAGGATCACGTCGACGGCGAAAAGGTTCGCAGGCGGGTTCCAGGTGTCCGATGCGGTGAACACACGCAGGTTGGCAACGAACATCAACTGGTCCGTTCGATCAGGAACACGATCCCGGCGGCTCCGTTTCCGCCATTGGCAGCACCAGTGGCATTGCCGCCACCACCGCCACCACCGCCTGCGGGAAATGCGCCCGGACCACCGGCGTCATAGCCGGTGAACCCGCCACCGCCGCCACCACCGCCGGTCGCGACGATCGCAGACGGAGAGGTACCAGGCGCTCCCGGAGCACCCGGCGGACCACCCGACGAGATCCCGCCCTGCCCACCGGCTTGGCCGTATCCGCCGGTGAAGCCGGCACCACCGCCACCACCGCCACCACCGCCGTAGAGCGCGTAGCCCGAAATGGAATCGCCGCCACGACCGGGAGCGGGGTTGGGATCGTCCGCGCCGTTGGCTCCGCATTTGCCCCCGGTTCCACCGGGGATCATGCCGTAACCGCCGAGGCCACCCGATCCCGTGCTGGCTCCGTTCTTGCACAGTCCGCCGAGACCGCCGCCTGCTGCCAGCCATCGCCCCAAGGCAGTGTCGGTGCCGTTTGTTCCGTTCCAACCGCCGGGCGGACCACCTGTCCCGCCGACACCCACCGTGATGGGGATCGGCAGGAAGTTGCCGTTGCTGTCGACCGGAAGCAGCGACGCGGGGATGCTGGTGTGCACCTCCCCGCCGCCACCACCACCGCCACCGGCCGCTCGGTTGCCCGCCAGCAGATCCCACCGTCCGCCACCGCCACCGCCGCCACCGCCGATCAGGATGACGTCCAGGGACAGGATTCCCTTTGTGGGCGTGTAGTTCTGCGAGGAGGTGATGACAGTGGCGTTGCCCTGCAACAGGATTTGCTGAAATCGTGTCTGCAATGTAGTCATCGCAGGCAAGACGTCGGAAGGCTTTCCCGAGGCCGTGCCGGTGATCGGGCCCGTGATGCCCTTGGAAATCGTGGCCATACCCGACAGCGCTTCCTTGGCCTGCGCATCGAGGTTGTTTGCCCAGTCGTTGAGAAAGCCCAATGGATGCAAGCCCAGCACCTCGACGCCCGCCAGCGCACGACACAGCCCGGCCAGCATCTCGTCGATGGCCGCAGTGACGTAGTTCCCCATCTGGAAATTGGCCTTCTGCACCACGTTCGACATCGCGCTGGTGGTCATCACCCGGAATGTCTGCTGGCTGTAGTTGCCGATCTGGCCATCGTTGCCGCTGAATGCCACATCTCGGCCGTCACGCAGACCACCGAAATCGCCCGACACCTGCGCGCCGTCGGGGATCTTCCGATCGGGAGTGGTCATTGGGACTCCGCTTCGCCGACCGGCTCGGCCTGCGCGCCCTGGTTGTTCACCAGATGGCCGAGGTCACCATGATGATGCAGCTGCTCCACGAGATCGGCGCGTTCCTGCGGCGTCAATGCCGTGACATCGGGTGCGGTGATGCGCGCTGGGCGTGGGGTGCCCTTTTCCACCCAGCTTCCCGAACCGTTGAGCCAATGGTGATGGCCCCGAACAGGCGGATGATATTCCTTCGTCTGTTCTTCGGAACAGTGCCTGAATCCCAAGTCCCACAGGTGTTTCGACCACTGCCGTAGCACCATGGGGTGAACGATCATCGGCGCATTCTTGGGGCCGGGCAAACCCACGAGCGCCCAGGTGAACGCTTCCTCCGGATTATTCGGATCACATTCGTGCTGCTGAGGGATTGACATGCGATTCCGTCTCTTAGTTGTAGGTGATTTTCACGCCCAGGTCGTGGAGCGTCGACTTCATCTCGTCGATCTTCCGCAGGGACTTGACCAGCGGCTCTTCCACTTCCTGATTCGTGCCGATGGTGATCTGCCAGGCGGGCGTCTGATCACGCGCCCAGGCCAGTTCCAGCTGTGTCACCTGGTCGACGAAGATCTCCCCCGGCGGCATGCCGTGCACGGTGCTGCCCACCCGGTCACCCAGGAAGAAGTGCCCCTCGCCCTGGTCGCCGATGAAGTACGGCTGACCATCGGCCACCGTCAACTCATGTGAGTAGAACGACCTGGTGGCCCACAATGCGGCGCTCAAAGCGATCAACGAGTTCAGGCTGTAGGCGTCATCGGCACCATCGTGGAAATGTTCGTAATAGTGCGACCAGCCGGCCTTCGACGCTCGTATCGGGTCTTTATAGGACACCCATGCGAGCAGTGTGTCGATGAACCCCGGATACACGAGGTCCTGGGCGAGCTGGCCGCCGACCGAGACCGCGTCACCCAGTCCGGCCATAGCCATTTGGACCAACGCACCCGCCAGCTGTCCGGCCGCGGTGATGGCCTCCTTGACCCCCTGGTTGACCAGCGCGGGCGAGTGTCCGCCCGTCAGGATCTGCACATCGGTGAACGGGGTCATGGTGAACGAGGACGTTTGCACACCGGTATTGCGTTCCGGCCGGAATATCACCCACGGCGCTTGGGGAAGCGTGCCCAACCATCCCGGATTCTGGTATTCGGCCGGATTGTTGGGATCCGGCAACACATTCGGCGTCTGTTCGAGGAAGTCGTTGGCGTAGATCTGCGCGGTGTAGACCAGACCGTCGAGGACGCTGCCGCCCTCGCTGGTGCCGGTGGTGAATCCGCTCTTGTCGACGATGTCGACCACGAGCGCGCCATTGCGCAGATTCGCGCCCGGCCACGGGGGCGGATCGCCGACCAGCCAACGGCGGGTGGTGATCATCAACTGCGCGGTGGAGAGGGTGTCCTTCGCCAGGTCATGGAACATCTTGAACCGCGAGTCCAGCAGCGTCCACACCGACGAATCCGACAGCAGGTCATGCGGTTTCACCACGATGGACCAGTTCGACATATCGAGGTTGAACCACTCGTTGATATCGAGAGGATTGTCCGGCAGCGCCCACAGGGAGGTTTCCAACCGCAGCACGTTCAGGAACAAGGCCAGCTTCAGCGTCGACGCCGAGGGTCCGACCAGGATGAAGTGCTGCGGAATCTGCAGTGCCGCCGGCAGTAGCGGATTCGACCAGACGCAGATGTGCTTCAACTCCTCGTAGGAGTGAAGGAATGTCATCTCGACCGTGGTGACACCGTGCTCATCCTGCTGAACAACGGACTTCGACAGTCGCCCGTCCCACCGCGCGCCATCCTTGTCCACCGTGATGTGGATGTTCTGGGTGGTGCGCGTCCGCGAAATCGCCCACTGCGCAAGGTGATGCTCGTATGGCAGTGTCAGAACGCCGGTGCCGGATTCATTCAGCAGCCACGTGAAGTGGCCGGTGATCTCACCGTTGCAGACACCGCGAAGCTGCCAGTCGCCGTCCCACAACCGGATGAACGGCGCCTTGACGCGGCGAGCCTGCCGCTCCGCCTTGACATCTCGAGCCTTCGCGTAGATGACGGGTAGATCGTTCACCGTGGTCACTGCAGCCCCCACGGCCGAGACCAGTTGCGGGGCTGCACCGCCATCACCGACGCACCCTTGGGAGCGCCGGTCACTTTCACCGGCAGGACCGTCGCCGGGGTGTAGGCCGGAACCATGTACTCGAAGCCGACACCACCCATCAGCGCCCACATCTGAGACCTGTCCGCGGCGACGATCGTCTCCTGCGCCGGATCGGTATCGACCACCAGATCCTGGCCCGCCGACGCCTTCGGCAATTGGACCATTCGATGGGCGTCCGCGACGGCGCGGTTGTGATAGTTGTTGCCGAACGAGAAGTCTGGCAGGGTCCATCGTCCCGGCGCCGAACACACCCACTGCAGGTACATCGGCTGGTCAGTCGGATTCGACACGGTCACGTTTCCGGACTGAATGGTTCCACCGGTGGTGTCGGTGGACGAGATCCATGTACTCGTCGCCGGGTCCTCGACCCACCACGGCATACCCGCGGTGCACGTCATGGTGACCTGGCCCCACATATTGAGGTGCGGATCCTTGTTCGGCTTGAAGTCCGGCTGCTGCGACATACGCAGCAATAGCGAACGCGAGCCGTAGTCCGTCGTGATCGTAATGATCGAGTCTGCGTCGTAAGCCCACGCCTTACGCCACGCACTGTCCACCGATTCCCAAGACCGGCCGGGCATTTCGAAGATGTTGACCCCGAAGACCACTTCGCGCCGATTGGTGCTGTAGCCGCCGTAGGTCGAACCGTTCTGGAACGCGGTCGCATTCCAAATGGTCGTGACCGGCGCGTCGTACAGTCCGCTCGGCGACGTCCCGAGATCGACGCCTTCGCGGCCCCGGCCCTTTCCACTGATCGTCCATGTCGAACCGTCGACCCCGGTGATCGTTACCAATGCTGGATTCGATCCCACCGTCTCACCTCAATTTCTTGTTGTGCTGCAATGAATTACGCGTCTACCGCAGTTACGATGTGCTCGGCCCCGGCAGCATCAGCTGACGTACACCGAGACGAGGAGGCCCGCGCCGATTGCCACACCCGAGCCGTTCTGATGCATCTGTACGTCGATCACGTCATCGGCGGTCAGCAGCGGCTGGGCCGAAATCGGGATGTTCAGCGGGATTTTGGCGGCGAAGTTCGTTCCAGCGGACAGGGTCAGGGCCGCGAAGGTCTGTTGCACCACGCCACCGCGCAGTCGCCGGACCGACAGCGTGACATTGTTGGTGGCCGCACCGGTGACGGTCGAAAAGCCGTCCGGCGCAACGACGGTCACATCGGTAACGGTGTCACCGCTGTAAAACGCGGGCTTGTATACGCCGGCCACAGCCACCACGTCGGTGCCGCCCGCGCCCTGCGCGGGCAGCGTTGCCGAATAGATCATGGGGTGCTCACTGTTCTCGTGTTGATGAACGGACCGCCTGCGATCCGTTGGACTGATCGCCCCCGGCTCACTGCCAGGAGGCTGCGACTTCGCGCTGCGCGGCAAGCGTTTTCGCCCGCGCGTGGGCACCGTCGACATGGTGGGTGACGAGGTTGATCGTGGTCGAGTGATCGAAGTGATGGGCATTGGCGACATCGGGCATGCCTCGCGCGGGCACCACGAAGGAACCACTGCGCACCGCCATTACCTGCGCGTCCCGGCCGCTGATCCCGAGCGTGTCGTTATTGATGGCCTCCAGCAGCCCCGCATGACGCGCGGTCGAGGCCGCGTTCACCACGAACTCGCCGTCGGAGGCCGCGATCGGCACCAGGTCGTCGCGTGGCCCACCCGGCCCGCGCACCAGACCACCGTTGGCCATGTGGGCCTTCGCCCACGTGACCATGAGGTCCCCGATGCCGCCGAAGCCGATGCTGCCGCCACCGAGCCAGGACGGAACATCGACATTGAGGTTCTGCAGCACTCCGCCGATCGCCATCACGATCACCGCGACATGCCGCACGGCGGTCTGGAAGACATCCTCGATCTTCGAACCCAGCGAACTGAACGAATTCGAGATGCCTTCGGTCACCGATTTGAACCCCGCCGTCGCCGCAGCGATCGTCGTCTTGAAGAAGTCACCCACCGGATCCAGCACGGTCTTCTTGACAGTCTCGAACACCTTCTTGATCGTGTCCCAGTGTGTGATGATCAGCGTGATCACGCCGATCGCCTCCGTAATCCCCGAAACCATCAATCCCAAGGGCGACTTCAACATCGACGCGTTCAACTTGCCATGCGTCCCGATCCATGACTTGGTTGCACCCTGCACACTCTTCTGCGCACTCGACGAATCCTTGATCGCCTTTGACAGATCGGTGAAACTCTTCGGAGACTTCCCCATATTCGAGGTCGTCTTCTTCTTGGTGCCCTCATGGGCCTGCATGGCCTTGAGGTCGTCCTTCAGCGCGTTGGTCTTACCCTTCAGCGCCTTGGTCTCATCCTTGACAGCCTTGACCTGAGCGGTATCCGCTGCATTGGGCTTGCCCTGGGCACCCGATTTGGCATCGTTGTTCTTTGATGCAGTGGCGGGTGGCTTCGGCTGCTCGGGCGGCATTCCGGCACCGGTCTTCGCGCCCTTCTCATCCGCACCCGTCGGCGCGGCATTGTCATAACGACGATTGACCCGCTCATTGGTCCGGTTGGAACTGTCGATGATCCCGCGATGGATCTTGTCATCCGTCAAGCCCTTATTGCGACCCTTGGCCACCAGGCCTTCGAATGTCGGCCCGTCCTTGTTCTTGTATTTCCACCGGTCCCGGACCTGTAGCAACTTGACGCCGAGCCGATTGCTCATCATGTCGCGTGAGGCGACGCGAGCGCCGTGGCGAATACCGTGGGCGCGCTTGGCACGCTCCTCCAAACTCACACCGGAGGCTTCCCAGGCTTTGTCGAGATGCGGGATCTTCTCAACCTGACCGTTGTACCAGTGTCGAGCCTGCGGACCGTCCAAGGATCTGTTCGGTGGGCGGTCCGAATCGTCGTCGACCGAATCTGGCGTTACCACAGTAACTCTCCCTATGAAGATTTATTGACCGAGCTCCTGGTTCTCTGCTCAGCGGAAGGTCATAGCGGATATGACAAAGTGACCGAAAGCGATTGAAAGTCAATCGCCGTCGGCCACCAAGGGCAAAGAATATTTATCGGGTATGAACCCTCAATTGTGCGCCACCGAGCGGGTCGGGCTACCCGCGATGCTCGCAAACGTATCGGGAAATCTCCGCGATATCGGCACGCGATCCGGCCACACTGCCCTCGTCCACATTGCTCCAGAGAAAGCGTAGGACGCGCTTACCGTTGCGCACATGGACCCGGCCGTAATCTATCCAGGCATCAGGGGCGGCGTATTCGTAGATGCGCGTCCAACCGCTGTCGAGATAATGCTCGAGAAGGTCATTGAAAATATCGGTAGGTATGTCCTTTTCCATGGACATACCGAGGGCGCTCTCCTTGATACCGGAAAGGTGAGCGTAGATAATATTGCCAATCATTGTCTCTACTCCACTCTTTCGGTCGAACGCGTCAGGGGCGTTATCGATCGGTCGGCGCGACCGGCGGTCGCGCGATTCATCGCATCCCGGCAGCGTAGGTCATGGATCTGCGCGCGATGACCGCGGCGTCCTGGGCGTGTGCGTGATTGCTCCCCGGTGCGCTGATATTGACCTTCAGGGAACGGTCGAGACGGTCACCGGCCGGGCCGATCGGCTTGACGATCACCAGTTGGGGACGATCGGATCGGCTCAGGGCTTGCATACCCCGGGTGGTGGGCAGGGATTTCGCGGCGGCACCGTAGCCGGAGGAACGGGTTCCCTCGTTGTTGATCGCCTGCAACAGTGTCAGGTTCTTGGCGGTCGAGGCCGCGTTGACCACGAACTCACCATTGGACATGAGCACCGGAACCTGGTCCTCGCGCGGGCCGCCGGGACCGTGGACCAGGCCGCCGTCACGCATTTTCGCCGCCCATTCGACGAGGGTGTCACCGATCTTGGACAGGCCCAGGCTCTGGCCGCCGAATTCGGGAACCCAACTGGGGATGGTGAAGTCCAGCTTCTGCAATACCTGCCCCACGGCCTTCACGACCACGGCGCACGCCTTCTTCAGGGCGGTGAACACCTTGCCCAGAATGTCGCCGACCTTGTTGAAAGCGCCCGACACCGCCTGCACGGTCTTCTGGAACGCAGGGACCACGACTTTGGACCACACCCGCTCGAAGAAGTCCGCGACCGGCCGCAACGCCTTCTCGAATGCTTTGACCAGCGCGTCTTTCAGCTTGCCGAGAATGGCCATGATCTTGTCGATCCACGGCTTGAGCAGGTCGACGCCCTTCATGATCAAGCCCAGACCGTCGCCGGTCAGCGCCTGATCGAGCTCGCCCAGCTGCTTTTCGTGCTCGTCGTGATCCTTCTTGGCGGTCTTGTGATCGTCGGTCGATTTCTTCACCGCATCGGTGAAGGGCTTCATGCCCGTCGCGGAGACCTTCGCCGAATCGACCAGCTTCTTGGTCGCCGCCGAATGCGGCTTCTCCAGCGCATCGTGCGCCTTCTGCGCGGTTTCGAGGGCTTTGGAACCGTTGCCGCCCTGGCCTTTTCCGCTCGACTTACCCTTGCCGACGGGTGTCTTGGGAGCGTTCGTGCTACGCGCCGGACGATTCGCGGCGGGTTGTTTGGCCATGGACGGCTTCCCGCCCGGAGCACGCCCGGGGAGCTGGCCCGCCTGCGGCTTTCCGCCGGAAGCTGATCGACCGGGTGCCGCCTGGGGCACGCCGGCGGCGGTTTGCGGCTTCACTCCCTGTGCGTTCGGCTGGCGGCCGCGCATACCCATCGGCATCGTGGCCGCCAGCATGGCCATGTCCGAAAGTGACTCGTCACCTTCGTCGTCGGACTCTTCCTCCTCCGGCTCGCCTTCGGCGCCGGGCTCGCCATCGGCGTCTTCATCCTCGAGTTCCGAATCTTCCAACTCGGTGTCATCGATGTCGTCGAGTTCGTCGTTGTCCAGGGATTCCGCCATCGCCCATTCCTTACTCGTGCGTTGCTGCGATTACCGCCGACCGGCCGCGTATGTGACTTCTCGTTGCGCGGCAACCGTTTTGGCGCGGGCATAGGTGCTGTCGTGTTGGGTTGTAGTGAGGTTGATCGTGGTCGACCGGTCAACGCGGTGCACGGGGATCAGCCCCGGCAGCGCTTGCGCGGGCTTCACACGGGAAAGACCGAGCGAGGCAACAACTTGCGCGTCCCGACCGCTCACATTGAGGGTGTCCTTGTTGATCGACTCCAACAGCGAGCCGTAGCGCGTCGTCGCCGCGGCGTTGACCACGAACTCACCGTTGGACGCCATGATCGGTACCAGGTCGTCGCGCGGACCACCTGGACCGCGCACCATACCGCCATCGGCCATATGCCCTACGGCCCAACCGGTCATCGCCGCACCGATACCGCCGAGACCGAAACTCGCACCACCGAGCCAGCCTGCCAGCTCGATCTTGATATGACCGATCACCGTGCCGATCGCGTGAACGATCACCGCTACCTGGCGCACGACGCCCGAGAAGATACCGCCGAGACTGGAACCCAGACCAGAGAAGACTCCCTTGACCTCATCGATGATGGAGGTGAACGGTGACAGACAAGCGGAGAACACGCTCTTGAAGAAGTCGCCGACCGGTTCGAGCACGGTCTTCTTCACCGTGTCGAAGGCCGTTTTCACCGTGTCCCAGTTGGCGATCAACAGGGTGACCACACCGATGGAGGTCTGAATCGCCTCGGTGATCTTCCCGAGAGTCGATCGCCCCATGGCGCCGTTGAGCTTGTCCTGCGAGTTGCCCCACTTCTTGGTCGCGCCTTCGACGTTCTTCTGCGCGCCGGCGGAGTCCTTGTGCGCCTTGGCGAGATCGTTGAACCCCTTCGAAGACTTCCCGACGTTCTCGGTCATCTTCTGATGGGTCTTGTCGTACTCGCCCAGATTCTCGGTATTGCTCTTGAGCGCGGAAGTCTTTTCCTTCAGCGCCTTTTCGTCCTTGGTCAGGGCGCCGGCCTTGCCGCCACCCTTACCGTCCGGCTTACCTTTGTTCCTGGCCTGCGCGGCACGGTCTTTCGCGCTCGCGGCGGTGTCCTTAACCTGCGAGAAGGTATCGGCCAAATTCGCGGGATCCAGCATCCCCGCGATCTTGTCCTTACCCGCCTGTACCGCAGCGCCTTTCAGACCATTGATCGCGCCCTTGGGATCCTGGGCGATCTGCTTCCAGTCCATCCCGGAGGTCAGAGCGCCCATTGCCAAGCCGCCAGCCAGCCCGGCGCCACCCTTCAACTTCGACGGAATCCCGCGCTTGGTCTTGGGTTTACCCTGCGGCTTCGGCTTGGTCCGAACCTTCGCCTTGATCGGCCGTTTCGGGGGCTGAACCGTCGGGCGCATACCGTTCGGATGATCGACAGACGCTGGACGAGGCGGCTTTTCAGTTCGAAGGGGTGCCGCCGGCTCATGCCGCGTCCGTGACCCCCGCGGTTCCTCCGACCCGGATTCCCCCGCATGCTCGGGCTTGGACGACTGTTTCCCGCCGGGCTTCTGGTGCCCGCCTTCGTCTTTGCCGGCCGCGTCGTCCTTGCCGACTTTGTCCAGCGGGTCACTGGCGGCGAGGGCCGCGCGTAAAGCGGATTCGAACTGCGCGTCCCCTTGACTGCTCATCGTCCAACAACTCCCGAGTTCTGTGAATGCGTGGGCCTACCGCAGGCCACCGGCGTAGGTGAGCGCGCGTTGCGCGTGCAGTGATCTGGTGCGCGCGAACGCACCATCGGTGCGCCGGTCGAGCGCGATCGTGGTCGACCGGTCGATGACGCGGGCACCCGTGGCCGTCCGACGCACACCGCGGGTGGGTGCGATATGCGGGCTGCGGTTCAGCGCGGCCATTCCGGTATCTCGACCGCCCGCTCGCAGATGGTCGCTGGTCATTGCCGACCGTGCCGCCTGCTCGGAAGCGGTCGGCCCGGTGACGAGGTACGCGCTGTCGGAGGCGTGTGTACTGTACTGACCACCAACCACACCACCGTCGGCCATATGCGCCGAGGCCCAGCCGGACAGCATCGAGACGATGGTGTCGACTCCGGGGAACCACGAGAAGTGGTCTAAGGCGTCCGCGATCCCTTGGATCACGACCGCAACCTGGTGCTCCGCCTTCTTGAACACTCCCTGAATCGTGCGGCAGAGCGCGCGGAACGCGCCCGAAACACCATCACTGATGCTCGTGAACGGCCGCAGCACTTCGGCGAACACCTTCTCGAAAAACTCACCAACGGGTTCCAGCACGTTCTTCTTGACGACGCTGAACGCGGATTTGACCTCGTCCCAATGCGTCACGATCAACGTGATCGCGATGATCGCCGCCCCGATCGCGAGGGTGACCCACCCAACTGGCGACGCGTTCCACACCCCGTTGAGCACCTGCTGAATCACCGACCACGCCTTCGACAGCCCGCCGATCACCTTCTGCGCGATCGACCCGGTGCGAATGGCTTTGGTCAGCTTCTTGATGTTCTTGGCGACGCCCCCGACCTTGCCGGACGCCTTCTTGCCCGCGCCCTCATGGTCTTTGACGGCCTTGAGATTGTCTTTGAGCCCGGCACCGTTGTCCTTCAGCGCCTTGGCTTCATCCTTGAGCCCCTTGGTGTCGACCTTCCCACCCTTGAGCTTGTCCTTCGCCTTGGCCGCGAAGTCCTTGGTCCGCGCCCCCGCGTCCTTGACCTGAGACATGGTGTCCGACAGATTCGCCGGATCCATCATCCCCGCGATCTTGTCCTTACCGGCCTGTACCGCAGCACCTTTCAGCCCGTTCAACGCGGCCTTCGGATCCGCGGCAGCCTGCCGCCAGTCCATCCCCGAGGCCATCGCCCCCATAGCCAAGCCGCCGGCTGCACCGGCGCCCGCCTTGAATCTGGGGCTCAGACCCCGCTTGGGCTTACCAGCCGACTTCGGCTTGATCGCCTTCGTGGGTGGCCGTGTTGTGGGACGCGTCCCCGTGGGCTGACGATCAGGCTTCGGTGCCCGAGCCGGCTTCTCCTGCTCGAGCTTCGGCTCTGCCTTCGACCCGCGGGGCTTGCGCCGGGACGACTTCTCGTCATTCCGCCGCCCCGGCTTCGGCTTACCACGACCCGTATCCTCCTGGGAACCAGGATCTTTCGACTGCTTGCCCTTGGAGTCGTTCAGCCCGTCCAGGGAGACCGGATGGATCTCGATATCGAACCCGGCCAACGCATCTTCGCCACCGTGCGGCTTCTGGGAACTCATCGTTTCCAATCCTTCCGATCTCTGAAAACCGGCTACACACCAACGGATTCGAACCGCATGTCATGCCGCGCCTGCAATGTCTTGATCTCCGCGAACGCCGCTTCGACATCCGGCACCCGCACCTCAACCGTCCGCGCCCCCAGGCCACCGTCCCGCCGCGCCAACGCCCCGTCATGCAACAAAGGCGGCCGATACGCATACCCGATCTTGCGTTCCTCAGCCTGAGCCGCCCGCAACACCGACTGATCGATCACCGCCATCACATGAATCCCAGAAGACCGCCGCATCCTTGCATCCCCCGGAACCCGCGCCGCCCCCGGAGCCTGAACCAAACCACCATCGGCCATCCGTCCCGCAGCCCAGGACACCATCGCGTCACCAATACTCTTCAACCCAAAGTGCTTGCCGGCCACACTGAAATCGATCTTCTGCAAGAACTCACCGATAGTCCGCACAATCCCCGCAACAACCGAACCCACCGTGCTGACAACACCCCCCACAACGCCGCTCATCCCATTGAACCCAGCCATAACCAGATCAAAAACAGCCTTGTAAGGCGTGATATAAACCTTGAACGCAGCCTTGAAAAACTCAGCAACCGGCTCCAAAACATTCTTCAAGGCCCAATCAAACCCAGCCCGAATCTCATCCCAATGAGCCACCAACTGCTGAATGATCGCAATAGCAGCAGAAATAGCCGCCGTAACAGTCCCCACCGGCGACAACAACATCGCAATATTGATGAGCTCTTGGCCCTCGGCCCAGATCCTCGACGCTTCCTCGATTAGCGCCTGCGACCCAGTCGAATCCAAAATATCGGTAACAAACGCAGATACTTTAGCCGCTGCATTCCCCACCATCGTCGCCAACGAATTCAGACCATTCTGAACATGATCCTTGAACGACGACAACATCCGCCCGAACGCAGCAGCCTTCTCCTTCAATGAGGACAAAACGCCACCATCAGGAGTAGACCGATTCTCGGGCGAGGTACTCGCAGACGGACTTTCTGTTCCCGAGGGCGTGTCAGGAGTTTGAGCACCTGCCCGAGGGGCACCCAGAGTGCTCTGTATTATTGCCAGACCTGCCGTTATCCCACCTGCCGTAGCAACCCAGGAGACCGGAATTCTCCTGACCCTCTTACGTTCTTTGTCTGTATCGACTTTCGACGGGCGCGGTTTATGAGGTGGATCAATGGTATTGACATTACCACCCGTAACATTGAAGGTCCGCATTTCAACATACTGAATTGAGTCCGGCTGCCGCCGACGAGGACTACTACCGGGAACGACAGCCCCGTGTCTGATCCTCGCGTGAACCAAGTAGTAGTCGACCGGAATGTTTCCGGTATCTTGCTCGAACTCGTCGAGTATATGCTTATAACCCTTGGCTATTAATCTCCTGCGCAAGCCCTTGTCTTTGGAAATCAGGGTGCGAAGATATATCCGCGAACCCTGCCTCACAACATGCCAGTCTCCTGAATCATCTTGGACTAATCTTGTACCGAGCGTCGGATGCTTTGACAAACCACCCTTGGCTTCCACGACTACTAGTCGGCCCTTAATCACCGCAACTATGTCCAACGTGTCGTTCCCACGTCGGCCATCTACGAGGATTACGCCGTCTCCGCCAGCATCCGCAATCATTCGCTGGATCTCGTAGCGCGCCGCAGCCAGCCCAACCTCTTCGCTAAGATTATTCGGCGCTTGGCGCGCATCCCGCGTTTTTCGGACAACCGTGGAAAAATGATCTACTAGCTCAAGCTTCGCGGGATCGTTTCGGTGCAGTACCCGAAGCCGTTTGAGCTCAGATTCGTAGTTGTCTTTGAGCTTCTTCGGGTCTAGTCCAATTAGTCGCGTGGCGAGTTTTATTTCCTTTGTGGAGCGCCGGTTAAGCAGTACCTTGAGGTACATAGAAGACGCGCGCTTCCGCAACAGCCCATCCATACGATCCTGGAGGTTACTGTCATCCAAGAGCAAGGACCGTGGTTGCACCGGTGAAACATCATCTTCGCTTACGGGAGGCCGACCGATATCTATCCCCGATACGGGTGCGTATCCTCGCACAGAAAATGTCATATTGCACCACCTATTAAATTGTCTAGACGATATCTCAGGCGACAAGTATGGCCGCGTCGGAATTGCGATCAGGAGCGCCCGAAGTCCCATTTCCAAATACGGAGGGAATGAGTAATTGAGGGCCCCAAGCTTGACCAACTGATTGATACAAGCCGACGACCGGGAAATAGCGCGCTTTCAGCCTAACTAGACTGCTAGCCCTTCAGATTCAGCAAAGTAGTCACGGTATAATTCCTGACAGGGGGATCCCAAATAGAACGAGCCACCACGTCCACTCTTGACTGGGCGAAATATTCACACCCCCATGGCGGCAGATTCTACTTACTCCCCGTCGTCGAACTCATCGTCGCCGTAGTCAGCGAAGGAGGAATCCGACTCTTCCCGCCATTTTTGATAACGAGGATTGATAAATTCGATTTGAAGCCACTCGTCCCCAGGCTCAGTACGCACTACCAAGCGGCGGAGATACCACGCTGCCCGGCCGTCTTCGTCCGACCAGGTCGGAGCACCGATTGCCGCCGTCAATTGCTCATTTACTTGCCCGAGCAACTCACGCGGCAATCCAATGCGGAAAGGACCGACATCTGTGAACATAAGCTGAATGCTTAACACGGACTCTTTCGATCCGCCGTGCTGTTGAAGAAAGCTCCGGTCCGCCTCCACAAACGCGATCGGCTCAGCCAACCGGAGGTCTGTCACGAGTGTTGCACCGTGAGTCCGCTGTTCCCGCACATGCCATCCCGCTGCATCACAAAACCGAGCGACGTCCTCGTCTTTCCAGGTCCAGTGGAAGGCCTTGGCGACTTCGACTGCGCGAACGGCACCTGCGATATCGGCTTGCATGCTTGGATCCTACTTCCTTCGAACTGCTAATCGTCTATCTGGCAGCGGGTTGGTCCGTGTCCTCGACCCACCCTTGCTCGACGAGGCGGCACTCGGCCGCGACGGCGCAAACCCGCGAAATTCCGCGTGGCCAAGGCCTCGCACTGGTCGCCGCGGGCACCTGCTACAACAAGCTGGCGAAAGCGAGATCATCGACGTTAGACAATACGTGAGCCGCACCGGCCGCACCCTCAGCCTTGCACCGCCACCGCACAGTTTTCACCTGTCGACCTGTTCGGTCTCACCGATTGTAGAGATGTCTGGGATGCATCGATACGAATCGACCCAAGCCTCGGCAAGAATTTCTGAAGGCGTCACGACTTGGTACGCCTCACGGAGCTCTGCTGTGAGATTCTCAGCCATTTCGAGAAATACCTCGTTTGCGGCAGGCCATTCAATTCCCTTGCGGGAACCCGTGCTCGCGTTTGGGAATCCGATAATCCAGCCACGCCGAGCCGATCCGCATCTGAGGCCCTCGATATGCCGCATGGTAAATTGTGCGCCGATCGTATCGCCCATGCTTAGCTGAAGATCTCCGCCCTCGGGCAGACGAGACAAAGCCAAAGCCAGCGAGGCCGCAAACTCGGGCCAATCCGAACCGGAGGGGCGGGCAATGACAGTCGGAGAAACCTCCTCGCGATCCTCATCATCCTCATATATCAGATTATCGTGATGTTGATAGATGGAGTTAGCGATCCTAAATGAAACTTCCAACCGGTCGAAGTCCGCTGTGAGCACAAGCGAAACCTTGGGAAGATCCCAATAGACCCGGGGATGTCTGCCGAGCAGGCGCGCAGGCTTCCCTAATTCTGAGCTGATTCGGCGGTATATTTCCGCAAACCTATCTACGAGGGCTTGCTGAACCTCCAGGGAATCTTCACTCGGATCATCAGTAAGGCAGACCGTGACATATACCACCTGACTCCCTGGTAGCCAGATACGGCAGAATTTGGGATCGTACACTGCCAATGCGACAGGCCAAGAGATATTCAAGTCAGTCTGGATTTCCGCGCCGACTATTTCGTCCGGGACAGGTCGCTGCCAACCGACGAGACCACAGAACTGCTCAAGGTTGTCAATGGTCCAGGCCCAGTCGAAGTCCGCCGCTTGACGGGCGATTCGTACTGCGGCTTCGATGTCGGCACGCACGAGTGGATCCTACTTCCTGGGCCGCGCCAACCGCCTAGCCGACTGCCGGTTTGAAGATGTCGACGATGCTGTTCATGACTGCGAGTCGGCGTTCCTCGCGGATGATGTCCATGGCCGTTTGGGGGCGGGGCATCGGTTTGACTGCGGGTGGGTCTGCGCCGGCTGCCGCGATGACTGCGGCTTGGACGCCTTGTAACCCGTCGATGATCGACAACAACAGGTAGGTGTCGAGGGTGTAGCCCTCGGGGGTGGGGGGATCTTCGGTTTCCGGCTCTTCCTCGGATTCCTCCAGATCGAGCCAGTGTTCGGCAAGCTCGCGGTCGAGCGCCAGCGCCGTCTTGTAGTGCGACCCGCGTGGCAACCGGTCTTTGAAGCGCCAGATGGTGCGCCAGTCGCGGGTTCGGAACTCTATGGGCCCGAAGCAGTCTCGGACGTCGATGCCGCGCTCGAGTAGGTCGTATTCGAGCGCGGCACCGAACTTGTCCCAGAACTCTACGAGCCCTCGGATCCCCCCGGCAGCTCCATGGCGCCCTCGCCGTAGAAGTGGGCGTACAGATCGTTCTGGAAGGCCACCCATTCGTCGATGGGGCGGTCGGCGAACAGCTCGTCGACCGCGTCGTAGGCGCCGCCCAGCAGGATCCGCAGCTGGTCTTCTTCGTCGTCGGTCTCGGCCAGCAGACGCGCCTGGCGGCGAGTCAGGGGCTGGATCGCGATATCGGCGGTCAGGTGGTAGGGGCCGCGTCGCTTGGCTGCCAGCTCGCGCTGGATTTCGTAAAAGCGGCCTTCGTCACCGCCGGCCACCTTCGCGGCCGAGGACGATTTGCGTGGTGCTGCCATTGGGATTCTCCGGTTTCGTAGAGGGGGAACGGATTTACTTGGCGCGCTTGGCGGGCGCGGCCTTCGCGACGTCTTCCTTGACACGGTGACCGAGACCGAACATCGCGTCGCCGAACGCGGAAACGTCGAACACCTGGTACTCATGGGTTCCGTCGGTCATGGTGACCGGGAACTGGGTGGGGATGAAGGACACGGGAAACCCCGCTTTCTCTCCGGAAGCTGGCAGGAAAAGTGGTCGCGTGCCGTAACCGGAGAAGCACCGGCACGCGACCACGTTCAGGAACCGTCGGTCAGTTGACGGTGATGGTGGCGTTCACCGACGGCAGCGCGCTGCCACCAGCCGGGGTGTAGACCACGCCGACCGTGGTGTTACCCACGGCCGCGTTCGCGGCGGTGGTCACGTAACCGGCGGAGTTGACGGTCAGGCCCGAGCCACCCGCGGGGGTGAAGACGCAGTTGCCGTTCGACACGACGCCACCGAACTGGTCGGAGACCACGAGCGGCGAGGCCGAGGTGGTGCTGCGGCTCACGGTCATCGGAGCGGCCGTGACGCCGGTGGCGTTGTACTTGAAGCCGGTCGAAGCCAGCAGCTGCTTCCAGCCCGAACCACCGAAGCCGTGGGCGACGGCGTAGCCGAGGGCGTCGTCCTTGAACGCCGTCAGGGTCAGCTTCTCCGACATCAGGTTGGTGGGGGTCCACTGTTCGCCACCCCACTTGGTGACGGCGACCTTCGGCATGATCTTGAAGATGTAGATCGGGTTGGCGTCGGTGCCGTCCTTGCCGATCACGACCGCCGAGTAGTAGTTGATCTGCGGGGTCGCGGGCTGCCAGAAGCCGACCTCACCACTCGACGAGTTCGCCTGCACGGCCGACAGGTTGGTGTTGGTGGTCAACGCCATGTTCAGCAGGCTGATCTGCTGAGGCTCGAACTCGATCGAGGTGACATCGCTGGTGATGTCGTCGCGGACCGGCTGCATCTCGCCGTACGCCTCGATCGGAGCCGCGGTCACGGCGCGAGCGAAGGAGATACCGGACTTCTTGTCGATCAGGCCGACCGACTGGTACGCCGCCGGCAGCGGCAGCAGATTGCCACTGGCATCGGTCATATTGCCCGGCGTGACCGGGGTGGAGGTGGGCCACGGGGCCAGGAACACCGCGGCATCGAGCGGCTTGAGCAGGAGCTGACGCTGGGCGGCCTTCAGCGTGGTCAACGGAGTGGACGAGATGGGAGGCAAGACAATCTCCATTCTTGTGCCCGGCGAGCCGGACTGGACAGGGAGTGAAGGCACACCCACGCGATCAACGTGTGCGGGAGTGCCCGGTGGACGCCCCTCTTTCGGAAGGGACGAGATGCCGTCTACTGACGGCGAGCGTCGATGGTGAAGGCGAGTTCGACCATCTGGTTCAGTGGGTCGAGGTCTGGGAATTCACTCGAACCGCGGCTGCGACGCAGATTCGGGGCGCTGAAACGCGGTTCCGTGGCGGTAATTTCCTCCACGTAGTCCACGAACACGCCACTGATGCGATTTGCCGGGGCATTCAAGAACGCATCCCGTACCTGAATCGCCATGGTCTGCGCCGCTTGCCTGGTGTTGTGGAAAACGACCGCCTGGACCTTCGCCTTGTAGGTGATCGCATTGACATCGAGCGTGCCGCCCGTGGTCCGAACCCAGATCAGCGGCAATGTGAATTGGCTCGCCTGGGCGGGCAGGAAACTCACGGTCTGAGCGATGGGCGTGAGCAGTCCGATCATGAATTGCTCGAAGTCCGGGAAGGCCCCGGCATACGGGCTGGTCATGCCGCGTCGTCTGGAGCCGGAAGGACCTCGACGGTGGCGCGGAGCATGCCCATCACCACCTCCGATGACTCGGGCGGCTCGATGTGGATGTCGGCAGCGGCGGTCGCGGCCTGCGTGGTCAAATCCGTCATAGCGATCTCCGGGGAGTTGAGGAACGAATACTGTTGGAACAGGGCCTTATTCGCCGATCGGTGTTTCCGTCCAAGACTTTCGTCATGCATGGGTATTGAGGATTGCGGCCAGTCGATCGCAGTACCCCTGCGTGCGGTAAGCGCTGTTGTGCTGCCCACCATGGAGGTAGCCCTCCATCAGCGCGGCCGCCTGCGCCCACAACTGCCAGGTCCACACCGGGCGCAGCCACCAATCGAACCGGTTGAGCTGCCACCGATTTCGACGAAGACGATCCGCCAGATTGGCACTCCAGCCACCGAGTTCGGCGAAACTGAAGGCCGTCACGGTGTCGGCGAGGGCACGCAGCGGCGAATCCTGCGGACATGAGGTGATGCCGTCCTCCGGATTGGCGACCTCCCACGTGGGGATCTCCCCCGGCCATGGCCCGTGCTGGCCGCCGATACCGAAGCCAACCGGGTTCGGATCGATCGAATCACCAGCTTGCCGTAGTGGATTGGCCACATTGGCGGCCCAAGCGACCTCGCAGTCGGGGTACTCGCCGCGCGCCTTGGCTTCCAGAAATCGTGTGACCACCTCGGCGCCCAGGCTGTAGCCGAGAATGCCGACAGTGTTGGGAGACCGGTGAATCGCCGCGACCAGAGCGCGTACGCCTTGGTCGATCGATTCCTGTTCCGAGCAGCCCGCCACCGAATTCTGCGGATTGGCCGGGCCGATACTGGCGGGATAGTCGATGTCCGGGCCGATCTCGTACTTGGCGGGGTCGAGCTTGCTTGTCACGGAAGCGAGTAGATTGTCCGGCGAACCCAGCGGTTCTCCGGTACCGCGACATGTCAGTACGGTGATCACACACTTGCCTTTCGGATTCGGGTGACGGCCCCACCCACGCGAAAGGGGGAGCGTGGGTGGGGCCGTCGGGCGCCCCGGCATCCGCCCGGCCTACAACAGCGTTAAGCACTGAGAGGGCTGGAGTCCTGGCGGGTGGGGCGGGCTGGGAGTGGTCGAGGGTCGATGCGGGGGCCGGGCGAGCGCAGTGGCGAACAGCGCGCTCGCCCGGCCTATTCAGTTGTGTGCGCGGCGAATTGGTAACCCGGCGCCGCACCGGGGGTCATGGTGGACGCCCCGCTCCGGGCCAGGCCTTGGCGCCGGAGGCGGGACGATTCGACCCGGCCGCTCTGCACCGTCTCGATCCGGCGAACCGGGAGACGGGACACGGCAGGGACTCTTGTGATTCCTCAATGCGTCTCGCGCCTCGAGGATTTCGCTGATCCAGTGGTCCCGGCCCCGGATTCGAGGATCATCCGGGGCCGGGACTTGAATGCCCCTGCGCGGCGATGGTGTCTGCGACCGCGGACCACCTGCGGGAGACAAAACCGAGCCTGGGGCGGACATGCGGCGAACGCTCGACCCGCGTGGGAACCATGGAGGTTTTTCGGGGGCGCGCCGCATGGGCTGAGGGGAATGTGACTGTCTCGGAGTCAATCTCCGACGGCGAAGGTAATCAACGCTTTTCGAGTTCACCGAGACGAGCGCGAATCTCCGCCAGAGCATCAACGACCGTTCGGTCACCCAGCTGCGGCCAACCGCCGTACTGGCCGCCGTCACGCTGGTGTTCTCCGCACAATTGCTCGCGGATATCCTTGACATCATTACCGATCGGGCCACAGAAGCCCGTGATGAAATCGGTGATCTGCTTGACTTCTGCCGCACTCATTGGCGCGTCCTCTCCGTCGATGAGGGCCTGAACATCGCGTCGGAATTCATCCATATCGATGCCTGCCGGGTCGATCTTGCCTTCACTGCTGTATTCACGGTGGGCCACACAGTCATCGGCCGTACGTCCGATGCGGGCCAGAATGGCGGCGCAACCACGCTTATAGGCGTCGAGTTGCGCTGCGGTCCAATCGGTTCCGTCGCCACGCGAGACAGCTTCGATACCGATGGCGTGGTAGTTGGCGTTGTCGGTGGGCCAACCGGGCCAGGAACCTCGCCCGGCATGCCAGCACACGCCCGCCGCGATCACCCGGAAAGTACCGTCCCGCTCCAGAACAAGCTGGGCCAGTGGTCCTTCCAGATCGGGACGGCCGTACTGGACGATGCGCCAGTCATCGGTGCCGCCGCCCGCGGTGTGGTGGCAGAGCACCCCGCGCAGGTCGGCGAAGTCACCGTGGCCACGGTCGCGCCAACCATCGTGTTCGATTACCCGTAGTCCAGCTTCACGCAGGACGTCGGCGAGCCATACCGGATCTCCGGTCCAGGACATGAGTTGCACCTTTCTGCTTTCTACATCCGCTCATATTTGCGATGGAATCCGAACTCCACCTGACGGAATGAGAATCTCGCGGAGACAAGGGATGTCGCTCGGGCGAGCTATGGCAAACTTTCAACTTAGGGCCCTGGTGGATTGCGGCAACGAGGGCGCGCACGCCCGCGTCGGTCGACTGATGTTCGGAACAGCTGACCAGCGTGCGCTCCCTCTGCCTATTCAGTTGTGTGCGCGGCGAATTGGTCACCCGGCGCCGCCCGGGAGTCTGCGTGGACGTCCCGCCCCGGGCCGGATGAATGCGCCGGAAACGGGACGATTTACCCCTGAACGCTCTGCTCCATCTCGACGCTGGCGAGCGAGAGATGGGACACGACAGGGACTTCCGCGCGATCCCCGTGCAACTGGCGCACCTGGGACCCGCTGTGTCATCGGTCCCGCCCCCGGGTTCGAGGACGCCCCGGGGGCAGGACCTGAATACCCCTTGCGCAGCAACGACATCTGCGACCGCGGACCACCTGCGGGAGACGTGCGCGCTTGGGGCTGCATGCGACAAGCTCTCAACCCGCATCTGACCGTTCAGGGTTTCGGGGGCGTGCCGCATGGGCTGTGAGGACAGTCAGCCGGTCCGCATACTGGGGCCGGTGGTTGGCGCGGCAGTCAAATCCACCCATCGGCGACGTTGTAGAAACGACGTTTCCACAACGCTTGTCCATAAACTGGGGGTTTTGCGGCACGTCCGACTCGATCCGAATTCATGCGGACCGCATTTCTCTCTCGGAGTGGAGTCACTGTCGCATTCTCAAAATCGGATTCTCGGTCACTCGAAAATTCCGATGGCGCAAGCCTACGTCACCCAAGAAGACACTTGGGGCAAAACGTTACTGCACCGCAGGTAAAAGACTGTTTCAGTGTGCAGATGATAGCGCGATCGCAGGCGCCAGACAGGCGCTGTCGCAGCCTAATCAACAGTCGCGGATGACGGGCCGCACCCCAAACGCGGGAAGGCCCGCCGCACACCACCGCGACGGTCCATGACTTACGTTCCGGTTGGAGTCGGGTCAGATACCGGTAGAGCGCGCCACCAGTGCTCGTGCGTCGGCCCGGCGAAGCTTGCCGGAAGAGGTCTTGGGCAGACTGCCCGGTGGAACGATGCGGACACGGCGTGGCGCGACGCCGAACGTCTCGAATATCTCGACACTGATCGCGCGGCGTAGCTGGACGGCCTGCTCGTCGTGGTGGGCTGACTCGGCGATGACCGCGAAATGCTCTGCAGCGGTGCCTGCTTCGAGGGCAACCGCAGCGGTATTGCCCTTGCGGACACCGGTCACGCGTTCGGCGGCATGCTCGATATCGGTGGGATAGAGATTGCGGCCGGACACGATGATCACATCCTTGCGACGTCCACAGATGATCAGTTCACCGTGCTCGGTGAGGTAGCCGATGTCGCCGGTTCGCAGCCACCCGTCGTCGTCCTGGGCCGCGATGGGGCCGTCGGAGGTGATGACCGTGGCAGTTACGTATTCGCCGCGCAGCTCGAACTCACCGATCCTGCGGGGTTCCAGCACAGTGCCGTCGTCCGGATTGACCACCCGCACGTCGAGACCGGGCAACGCCGGCCCGAGATTGGCGTACTCGCGGCCATCGTCGACAGGTTGTGCGCGCCTCTCGGATTCGAGGATTCGACTGTCGATGCGATCGGTGCGCAAGCCGACACCGGGTTCGGGTGCCGCGACAGTGAGCACAGCTTCGGCCATCCCGTAGCCGGGAGTCAGCGCGGTCGGCGACCACCCGAATCGGCCTGTAGCGTCATGAAACTGAGCCATCGCGACACAGTCGATAGGCTCGGCGCCGTTGACGGCATAGCGCATGCTCGACAGGTCGTAGGCGTCATCGTCGGCAACACGCCGCAACTGGTCGCCGAGAAAAGCGTAGGCGAAATTCGGTGCGGCGGTGAAGGTGCCGCGGTAGCGGGTGATCAGGTCTGCCCACAGCAGCGGGTCGGCCAGGAAGTCCCCCGGGGTGACACTGACCAGTTCCATACCGGTCATCATCGGCAGCGCCAGAAAGGCGATCATGCCCATGTCGTGGAACAGCGGCAGCCACGAGACGGCGACCTGGTCAGGTTCGCGCTGCAGCCCGGAGCGGTCCAAGAACGCGGTGATGTTGGCGTAAAGATTGCGGTGGGTGATGACGACGGCCTTCGGGTCCCCAGTGGATCCCGACGACAACTGCAGCAGCGCCGGATCGTCCTCATCGGGGTCGACGGGTAGGAGGTCCGGACCGTGGACCAGATCGTCGATAGCGACAACCGGCATTGTCGTGTCGCCGGTTAGTCGGCCGATAAACGGGTCGCCAACGATGATGAGGTCCGCGTCGATCATCTCCAGTACGCGGCGAGTCTCGCCGAGCCAGCGCGTGAGGTCGGTGCGCGGTGTCGGCTGCTGCAGCATGGTAATGGCCGCCCCGCGCAACCAGATCGCCTGCGCCACAGGCGCGATAGCACCCGGCTGACCTGCGAGCACGGCCACCGTTGCTCCGCGCCCGATGCCGTGACCTGCCAAGCCACCCGCGATGCGCCGCGATTTGGTGTGAATGTCCGACCAACTGCGCCGGGTCGGGGTGGACGGTATGCCAGTGACCATGCCGCGGTCCCCGGACGCCGCTATGGCACAGAGGTGGTCGGTGAAGCGGCTCATCCGGATACCGCCGGATCGTGGTGGTGTTCGGCGATCAGATCCGCCAGGTCTCCGACGGTGACGCAATTCATCATGTCAGCGTCGGGCAGCGCGATGCCGAGATGGGCACGGATGCCGGCACGGGCTATCCGGAACGCGAGCGAATTGAATGCGAGATCAGCGACAAGGTGGGTGTCCGGAGTGAACTCGTCCGCTTCGAGCTTCAGATCTTCGACGAAGACAGTCGTCAAGGCTTCATAGGTGGTCGGCATGACTCGTGTTCTAACACCGTGCGGTTAAAAAAATGGCTCAGTCTGTTACCTGTGCCATACCCGACCGAGAATGCACTCTGTCAACTCGTGCGACAGGGAGAAGTCCGGGATGTAGGGTGCCGGGCATCGACCAAATCGCCGTCGAGAGCGCGGCGATACAGATGCCTCGTCCGTCTGGTCGGCGAGACGTCGAGTTCGTATGCGAGCCGAAAAACGCAGCAGTCGTACCAATACTGCACTTGATCCATTCGGGCCATTCGCCCGTGGATCGTGATCAACATGCGGAAGGCATGCTCGTTGACGGCGTCGTGGCTGAAAATCTTTGTCACGTAATCGGATACGGCGTCGAAATCTCCATCCTCACAGGCATAGGTCGCGAGTACCTCCAGCGCGCGAACCAGTTCAGCTTGCAGCCATCGCCGTGGTGTGTGGCACCATTCCTCGCCATGCTTCGAGAGGAACTCGCCAGAGTGGAGGGCGAGGGCTCGCCGATAGCACTGTCTGGCGGTCTGCGTGTCTCCATGGCGTTCGGCAACCCGACCCGAACGGCACAGCTGCTCGAATTCGTGCACGTCCACCGTGGTGGCGGCACCGGCATGCAGAACATATGCGCCGGATACACCGTCGATTCGAAGAACCGTTCGCTCGGGGCCGAACTCGTCGTCGAGCGCCCGCCGCAGCAAGTGCACTGCCACCTTCACCGACGATGTACGAGCAGGCCGGTTCGCGGACGGCCAGAGTGCCCGCTCGATGCTCTCTTTGGGAACCGGTCGACCAGGGCTCATCAAGAGCAAGGCAAGCAGATTCGTCGACTTTTTGGAGCGCCAGGTAACCGGCATTCCGTCCGACTGTCGAATTGTGAAATCGCCCAACAGTTTTACAGAAATTTCCCGCGATTGTGCGCGGCCCTCCACACGATCACTCCCATCAACACATTGCGCTCCCAACAACGATCGGAGCGCCGCACGCATCAGCGACTATACGGATCGGCAAGTGCACTTGCCAGAAAGTTGCATTGCTGCGAACCGCCGGTCATCCAGTGAGGCCACTCAGCTATTTCCAGACGGCGCTGTGAGCTGCGGGTTCATATTGGAGCTCGGCATGCCGCTGATGGCGACAACGTGAGTCGTGGCGGGTCGAGCGTGGCGAGCGACTCATCTATCGGAATGGCACCGCGAGACCGCACTCAGGCAACCTTTGCAGCGGCCTCCCGAGCCGTGAACGACGTGGCCTGGTTTGCGTCGGCGGTGGGTACACAGGGGTCGACGACAGTCCAGGCAGCGACGGGTGTCAGCGTGGATCGGCGCGCTGGTTTCGAGAATGTCGCGCAGGGCGCGGACGGTGGCGGAATCGCCGCGGCAGACAACACCGGCCATTACCACTCCGTCAGCGACATGGGGGCGATCGGTATCGTCGTGAATCCCGCCGGCCTGTAGCGCCGCCTGCGCGCAGGCATGAAGACGGCCAGTGGGACACTGTGTGCGGCAAATCGCCTGCGCTGCTGTGGTTTCGGGAAGTCGATACCAGGTGCGCAACTCGCCGGGCTGGATGAATCCAGGGGCGCCGAGACAGGGCGCGGTGGGCTGGGACGTCATTATCGGGTGCTCCCTCTGCTTAAGCGCAGCATTGATGGCCCGAACCACGGCGAAGCGGCATCGGGATGAGGGTTCTGAAAGTGAGGCGGGCGCGCACCGAGCAAAGGGCGCGCCCGCGTTCGAGGTGGATCGTCTACTCAGGAGCGCAGCAGATCGCCCGGCCCGCTGTAAGGCCGTGCGTTACCGACGCACAGGTGCAGTAGGTCCGCACCGTCGGGCATGGGGCGCACGTGCATAGTCAGGCTGATCGGGCCCTCGTCGGTGTAAAGGTGCACGGGTGCGGCGACGGGGCGGTTGAAATGAAGGTCGCGGGTGAGCCACATCCGACTGAAGTCAGGGTCGTCTTGCAACTCGAACAGCAGCTGCCGTCCGAAGTCCGGGTTGCCGAAGTGTGCCATGGTGGCACGCATCCGCGACACCTGTCCGACCGCCTCGTTTTCCCAGTCGACGAGCGTGGTGCGCCCGTACTCGCTGAACGTCCACAGAATCACGTTCGGGATCCTGTCGCGGCCGGGGAAGTACTTCAGGTATGCGGCGTTGGCCTCGACGACATCCCATCGTTCGTTGCAGTACGCGGCGGGCTGCACGATATTGCTCAGCAGCTCACGTTCGACGTTGTCGAGTTCGTTGCGCAACACGTGGGCCATCCAGGGCCTGCGCGCATGGACACGACTCAGGTCACCCAGGTGTCGGCGCCCTTCCTCCGTGGTGAGCTCCAATGCCGCATGCAATGCGTCGAGAGTGCTCTCGCCGACCTTCTCACGGCTGCCGTTCTCAAAGTTCTTGAGGTAATTCGTGGAGACGAAGGTCCGCGCGGCGAGCTCTTCCCGCGTCAGACCCAACCGTTCGCGATGGAACCGGACGAAGTCGCCGAGCGTCGGGAGCGGGAGGGTCAGCACGCCGTGCAGCACTGGGTGTTCCCGCAACCATCCAGACGGCAACGCACTCCGCGCGTTTCACTGTCTTCCGTCATTACAAACAAATCTTGCGGCGCTGTGACGCAATAGGCCCGTGGCCCTCGCCGCCGTTGTCCGAACGCTGACATGCAGATAGATATCGTTTCTGTGAATTTCGCTACTCAACGCGTGTGCGCCTCGGACGCGATCGCAAGTACGTCGCCGATACGAAACATCGGCTGATTGCCGACATAATGTACTTCTAGTCGCCCTCGTGCTGCCCATTTCCGGATCAGATCGGCCGTGAGGCGCCTGTTTGCAACCTCTGGCAACAGTCTGGCAATGCGCGCGGCCGAGGCGAGCTTGTCAGCAGCCCGCCCGAGTGTGATCTCTCGCACCCGCGAAGCGAGGACCTTGCGACCACAGGCATCGCAGTCCAGATATTCCTGTACGTCCGCGGTGTACAGCGCCGCCCCGCAGGGGCAACGGCCGACCAGGCGGAGCTCTGCCGGCCGGTCGATCACAGCGCGAGCCGCGCGTACCGCACGGGTGATGTCACCGACGCCCGCGACCGCCGTCGACGTGTCCGGTAACTCGGACAGTCGCTCGAACAGGTATGTCGCCTGCCGTTCGGGCCCGGACGGCGCGGACCGCCCAATTTCAGCGGACACCTCACTGGCGATGCGAGCGAGGATATCGACAAGCGCGGCGCGTGCTGTTGATGCCCCTTGATGGAACGGCAGTACGCGGTCGTGACCATTGATCGGGGAGCGCGCTCCGGCAGTCTTGGCACCGACGGCCGAGCGCGAGAGGGTGATGTCGAGGTCGCCGAGCAAGTCGGGGACCGCTCTGAGCGAGGCCATGGCTGCGCGACGGGTCAAGGGGTCCATGGGGATCGAGTGAGTAGCCACGGCGGGTTGGCAACTAGATGGCAATCCGAGCGAATGGAAAGTGTGATCGAGCATGGGTCACTTTCGAAAACAACGCTGCGATACGCGCGGCGAGTGTGATTGAGGAAACAGTGGCGAGATTCTGATCAGCTGGGATCGGTGATCACCCGTCGGGAGTTCGGTTGCGCTTCATGGCAATTAGTGAAGCGCTAGAGCCTGCCATAGGCAAGACGCTGACGACCTCAAAAATGATGCCACGGTCCGACCGTCGGATTCGTCACATATGCACAACCAAATCCCGGGCCCCGCCATTCAACCGAAAAATGTCGATCATTACGATCACGGCTGCTCGTCGATTGAGAAGAATGAGGGTGTCGGGGTGGTTGGGAACGGGTTCATCGGCGATATCGCGCAGGAACCGATTGCGGTGGTCGCCATGAGCTGTCGTCTCGCCGGGGGGGTCGATTCGATCGAGCGCATGTGGCAAGTCATGGCGTCCGGTGGCGACACCTCGTCGCCGCTTCCCACCGACCGCGGCTGGGACCTGGACCGGCTCTGCGATGACTCTCGTGAGGGCGGCAGCGCCACCCGATTCGGCCACTTCCTGCACAACGCAGCGGACTTCGATGCGGGATTCTTCGGGATCAGCCCCCGCGAAGCCGTTGCCATGGACCCCCAGCAACGGCTATTGCTCGAGACGTCGTGGGAGGCGCTCGAACGTGCGAGCATCGACCCCGGGTCGCTACGCGGGACCCGCACCGGCGTGTACTTCGGTCTGGTGCAGGCCGAATACGGGCCGCGGATGGGTGACATGGACCGAACCAAGGGCTACCAGGACACCGGAACCGCAGCCAGCATGGCGTCGGGTCGCGTGTCCTACGTGCTGGGGTTGCGTGGCCCATCGCTGACGATCGACACCGCGTGCTCGTCTTCGCTGGTGGCGGTTCACACCGCGATGAAGGCCCTGCGCAACGGTGAATGCTCACTCGCGCTGGCCGGTGGCGCAACGGTACACAGCTCCACCAGCTTGCTCGTGGCGTTCTCACTGCTCGGGGTGTTGTCCACCGATGGCCGCACGCGACCGTTCGCTCAGGACTCCGACGGATTCGGGTTGGGCGAGGGCGCCGGCGTAGTGCTGTTGGAGCGCCTCTCGGACGCACATCGCAACGGCCACACCGTTTTGGCAGTGCTTGCCGGCAGCGCACTCGTGAGCGACGGCGACTCGACGGGCCTGACGGTGCCCGCGCAGGACGCGCAGTGCGAAGCCATCGACAATGCACTCGCTGACGCAAATCTGAGCCCAGCCGCCATCGATGTCGTGGAGGCGCACGGTACCGGCACGCGCGTCGGCGACCCGATCGAGGTGGCTGCGCTGCAGGACATCTACGGTGCCTCACGCACGGCAGAGCGACCTTTGTGGATCGGGTCATGCAAATCCAATTTCGGTCACACGCAGGCCGCTGCCGGTGTGGTCGGCCTGATCAAAATGGTGGAGTCGATCCGGCGCGGTCTCGTGCCGGCGACCGCGCACCATCGGGTGCCGGCGGCTCATATCGACTGGACCGCGGGCACGGTCCGCGTCGTCGACGAACTGACGCTATGGCCCCACTCCCCCGGCGCTCCGCGGCGCGGCGCCGTCTCGGCCAACGGGCTGAGCGGCATGAACTGCCACATCGTGGTCGAACAGGCCCCTACCACCGATGACTCCCCTGCACCTCGCCTGGTTCCCGCCCTGCCGGTGACGCCCATGGTGGTGACCGCCCGCAGCAGGGCCGCACTCACGGCCCGTGCGGCCCAACTGGTGCAGCTGCTGCAATGCCGCCCGCATCTGGCACCGGTCGACCTCGCGTATTCACTGGTTGAGGGTCCGGCCATGTTCCCCCATCGCGCGGTGGTCCTGGGCAGTGACCGGTCCGAGCTCCTGACCGCGCTGGCCGACATCGCTGGCGAGCAACCGGCGCCGCAGCGCGGAGGCTCGGATTCGGGTGTGGTCTTCGTCTTTCCGGGGCAGGGATCCCAATGGATCGGGATGGCGGCCGAATTACTCGACACCGCGCCGGTTTTCGCCGACGTAACACGGATGTGTTCGGACGCATTCTCTGAGTTCCTCGACTGGTCAGTCCTGGACGTCTTGCGGGGTGACCCGACCGCGCCGGCACCGGAACGTGCGGACGTCGTACAGCCGGTGCTGTTCACCGTGATGGTGGCCTTGGCACGACTCTGGGAGTCGCTGGGCGTCCGCCCCGCCGCGGTGATCGGACACTCCCAGGGTGAAATCGCCGCCGCGCACATCGCCGGTGGCCTGTCATTGCGCACGGCGGCCCAGCTGGTCGCCACCCGCAGCACAATCATCGCTGAGGCGGCGATCGCCGGCGGCATGGTTGCGGTGCCGTTACCTGCCAATCTCGCCATTGACCTCATTGACGAGGCAATGTCGGTAGCGTGTGTCAACGGCCCGAACAGCTGCGTGCTGTCAGGCACTGATCGGGCAGTGAAAACCCTTCTGGCGCACTGCAAGACAGAGGGCATCGACGCTCGTAAGGTCCCCGTTTCGTGGGCATCGCACTCACCGCTGGTCGAGCCGCTGCGCCCGGCCATCACGAAAGCTCTCGCCGACATCGACACCACTTCATCGCCGATCACGTTCTTCTCCACCGTGATCGGCGGGCCGCTGGACACCGCGGAGTTGGACGCCGAGTACTGGTATCGGAATCTGCGGTACCCGGTGCGCTTCGAGCAGGCGGTGCGCGCCGCCCACCATGCGGGGTTCCGCACGTTCCTGGAGATCAGCGCCCACCCGACGCTGTCGGTGGGGTTGCACGACACCCTCGACGCCGCGGCGAATCCCCGCGATCGATCGGCGGGGGTGACGGTGGTGGGCACGCTGCGCCGCGGTGATGGCGGTTGGCGGCGGATGCTCACCTCCGCCGGCCAGCTGTTCAGTGTTGGAGTCCCAGTGCAGTGGAGCGCCTTGTTCGAGGGGATCGACGCGCGCCGAGTCGCGCTGCCGACCTACCCATTCCAACGGCGGCGGTTCTGGATGATGCCCGACGAAGGAGTCGCCGCCAGGCCGACCCCGGTCTCCGAACATCAGGAACCTCTCGCCGTGCGGCCCACGACAAGCACACCTGCAGCGTGTGCCGACGACGACCCGCAACCGCCTCATACACAGACGACCGTGAACCCCATGGCACCGGTTAGCGAAGTGTCACCGACCAGTTCAGCCTCATCCGTGGACACCGTGTGCGCCGCCCTCGCGAGCGTGCTGGGGTACGCCGATCCCGAGATGGTCGAGGCAACAGCGACATTCAGACAGCTGGGACTGGACTCCCTTGGCGCACTGGAACTGCGACACAAGCTCGCCGCCATAACCGGCGTCACCCTCAGTGTGGCCGATCTAGTCGAGCATCCGACACCGCAGGCGTTGTCATTGCACCTGACCATGCGGCACAGCTCTGCAACAGCCGAACCCGATACCGCCGTGCGGGTCGATCAAGGACAGGCCGGCCGGTGGCCGTTGACTCCGTATCAGGCCGACTTCGTCATTACCGGCACCCGATATCCGACGGTCCCGGTTGTGCAAGCCGCGTACTGCTTCCGGCTGCCCGGTGCGACCGATACCGGACGCCTTGCCGACGTGATTCTGGCTCTGCACCACCGCCACGACGCATTGCGAGTACGGATCGACCTCGACGGCGGGAAGTTCACCCAACGGCTCACCAACGCGCCCACCGACATCGCGTCCGTCGACTTCCGCGGCGAACCCGAGCCCGAGAACGCCTTCCGTCGCTGGGCGGACACGATTACACACACGGTGCTTCCCAGCGATGGACCTCTCATCGAGTTCACCATCGCACGCGACAACGATGAGTCCTCGATCGTGTACTGCCGCTTCCATCATGCGGTCGCCGACGGCTGGTCGATGATCGTGATAGCCCGTGACATCACCAACGCCTACTTCGGGTCTGCCGCCGTAGAATCAGCGTCCAGCTTCTTGGACACTATCGAGTCGTATCGCACTTACCGTGACTCCAGCGCCTGGGCTCGCGACCGCGACACACTCGTCACCCGCTTCCGCGACCTGTCCCCCGCGCTGTTCGACCGCACACCGGTCTCGAGCACACCCAGGCTGCGGCGACGCAGCCTGCACTTCGACCGTGCCGCGGTCGACCGATGCCGTGAGAAGGGCTCACTGTTCTCGACGGTGCTGGCCGCATTAGGTGTCCAGTTGCGTCGCTTACACGGCAACGGTGACGTCGTCGTGGGTATCACCCTGCTCAACCGCGAAACCCCGGCCGAATTGGAGATGGTCGGCGACCTCACCAATATCCTGCCCATCCACATCCCGGACGCCGATGGCATGAACTTGACGGACCTCGTAGAGGCGCAGGTCCGTGATGTGCAAGGCAGGCAGCGATTCCCCTACGGCGACCTGGTGCATGAGCTGCGCGCAGAGACTGGAACCACTCCCAATCTGTTCGACGTGTGGCTGAGCTACAACAAGGTTCCCGACAACACCCACACCACGGCATTGCACCGCGAGGTCACGCTGCTGTCGTCCGGGTACGCACTGCACGCGGTGTCGATCGTCGTGACCGAGTATGCCCACGACGGCACTCTCGACGTCGAAATCTTCGCCGCCGCCGATGTTTTCGACGACGACCTACTCGACACCCACATCCACGGCATACGTGACACCCTCACCGCGCGGCACCCCCACCAGCGCGTCGAGAACCAGTCCGGCGAAATCGCCGCCCTCCCCGACCTTTTCGCCGCCGCAACGGCGAAGCATCCGGACGACATCGCCCTGCGCTGGACCGACAGCGACGGAAACCCCCTGTACTTGACACGACGCGACTTCGCCGACCGGGTCGCAAGTCTGGCCGGGCACCTCGTCGAACGCGGAGTCCAGGCAGAGGAATTCGTGCCGATCATGTTGCCGCGCTCCCCCGAGCTGCTTATCGCCATCCATGCTGTCATGGCCGCAGGCGGCGCGTACGTACCCATCGCCGCCGACACCCCGCCCCCACGCACCCGTAATCTGCTGACCCACTGCAGCGCCCGATTCCTCATCAGCGACTCCACCGCCCAGGATCTCGGTGTCGAGGTCCTGAGTCCCGAGGCACACCTCCCGCAGGCGGGTCAGGCCGCCGTGGACGGCAGGCAGCTGGCATACATGATCTACACCTCCGGCTCGACCGGCGTGCCCAAGGGCGTCATGGTCGAACACCGGTCCGTTGTCAACATGCTCGCCGCGATGCAGCACCGATACCGACTGCACCGCAACGACATCGTGCTACACAAGACAACCCACAGCTTCGACTTGTCCGTGTGGGAGCTCATGTGGTGGGCCTACGCCGGAGCCCAACTCGCCCTGCTGCCCGACGGCGCCCAATCCGACCCCCGCAAGATCATCGACTCCATCGACCGACACGGGGTCACCGTCATCACCTTCGTGCCGTCGATGTTCGGCGCATTCCTCGACGAACTTACCCACCAGCCCGCCTCCATCACCCGGATAAGCACGCTGCGACTGATCCTGTGCATCGGAGAGACGCTGCCACCCGCCATGGTCCGCCGCTTCGGTGAGGTGTTCGCCGCAGCCGGACTCGATCACGTCGTCCTGTCGAACCTCTACGGCCCCACCGAGGCGACAGTTAACGTGACCCACTTCGACATGACCGTCGCCGATGCTCGCACCATCGACACCGTGCCGATCGGCGTCGCGTTGGACAACGTCGTCCTCACGGTCCGCGATGCCGACGACCGCCCCGTGGACATGGGCGAACCCGGTGAGCTGTACATCGGCGGGGCCTGCTTGTCCCGCGGCTACCACCAGAACGCCGATCTCAACGCCCGGGCCTTCGTCGCCGATTCCACCATGCCCGAGGGCCGCCGCTACCGCACCGGCGACCTCGCACGATTCCGCGAGGACGGCAACCTCGAATACCTCGGCCGCCTGGACAGCCAGGTCAAGGTCCGCGGCAACCTCGTCAATCTCAACGAGATCACCGACCACCTCACCAGCTGCCCTGGAGTCAACAGTGGACTCGTCCTGGACGAGCTCAACGCCAACGGCTCCACCATGCTCGTCGCCTACTACACCGGCCAAGCCAGCGACCGCGACATCAACTCGTTCCTCCACGAACATCTACCACGCGCAGCGGTTCCCTCGGAATACGTACGCCTGGAATCGATCCCGCTTACCCGCAACGAGAAGGTGGACCGCGCAGCCCTTCGTGAGCCGCGAAAGCAATCCATCACTGCGCTCGATGCCCCCACACTCATCCACCACGATCTCGAACGTCTGATCACACAGGCATGGATCGATGTACTCGGCGGACCGACCCCACATCCCGACGACAACTTCTTCACTGTCGGAGGCGATTCACTGCTCGCTCTCGAATTCCGCGCAGCCATCGAATATCGCGGCCTCGCACTGGATATCGGCGACCTGTTCGATAACCCGACAGTACGAGAACTGGTCCACGTCGTCACCACAACCCGCGGACCTGCCTCCGAATCCTCCGCACTGCCACTACCACCGCGCGGGAGCACACGCGTCAAAGACGACCCCCTACTCAGTCACGGGGTGCACCGGTAAACACCTCATAACCGTATGCCAGGGCGGCAGGTCAGCGGGTACATTGCGCCACATGCTGCCGTTGTCGGCGACGTAGAAGATGCAATCGCATGGCCTGGCGGCGGCAGTACTCCTCCGGGCGGCCGCCGACCCCGCGAGCACACCAGCCACGGCAGCAAGCGGTGCGATCACCGCTCATTGGGCGTCGTGGTGTCGGAAGGTGTAGCGCGGCGCGCGCACCGGATGACCGATGCCGTGCCCGAAACGGCAGGCCACACACCCCCATCCGTTCTCAGCGATATAGGTATGGAAGCGACAGAACGGCGTACAACGACAATGGCGGGATCCTTTTGGAACCGAAGGACTTTGACAATCCTGTGCTACTAGCTAGCGCATGAACACCAACAGCCTGGCTGTGAGTAGGGAAAGTGTGTCAAGGTCCCTGATTGCGCACGCATCTCAGCGTAAATGTCAAGTTCCTCGATGCTCGGTGACATGACGGACCGCCTGCGGATGTCGCATAACTCGTCCCACATTCAGCCCACCCAATGACGGAACTACCCGCCGACATGTCCACACCCCAACCCCTCAGGCTGATCGTGATCGAGAACTCACCTGATCAAGCAAGGGGCAGCCCAGCTGTAGCACGTTCAGGGGGACATGAGCCTGGAAGATCCGGACAAATCCCCGGCTCATGTCCCCCTCAACGACAAGAGCTGCCGGTGTTGGTCGCAGTTGTGTGCGGTTGCTGGAAGTGATGGCGCGATGGCAGTTATTGCGGTGCTGCCAGTTTGGGGATTCATGGCAGGTGGGGCCGTGTCCGACGAGCGGGCGGTGTCGGTGAGCGAGGTGGATACCCGAACACCGCGGCGTTCCAGAAGGGCGGCGATCTTCTCTCGCTGCACCTCGCGGCCACCAAATGGCCGCCATCTCCGATTGATCAAATGAGAAGAAAACCCTCCCCGACCAGGTCGGAGAGGGTTTTCTATATGTCGGGCTGACAGGATTTGAACCTGCGACCACTTGACCCCCAGTCAAGTGCGCTACCAAGCTGCGCCACAGCCCGTGGCATTCGCTCTCGCTCGTGCTCGACGAGATTACCCCACTACCCCCCTGTAGAACCAAATCGCCTGTTCTTGGGCGTGTGGAGAGCTTGTTCGGGTGGCAGCACGGGCCGGCCCACAGAGGGGGACGGCTAGCTGCCGCCTGAAGCCATCGAGCAGGCGCGTGACCTCGAAACTGATGTGACATAGCGAATCTCACGGTCCAGACTGGTCGGATAGTGGGCGAGGACAGATTTGGGGGGTGCGGTGAGTGTCTATCTTTCCGCCTGTATTGCGGATTGGGAGTGTCTGGCCGAGGAGTTGCGGCGGGTGCAGCCTGGTTCTGTCGGGTGTTTGCCTTGGTATGACCCGGATTCCGATTTGGGTCGAGACGACACGTGGGGGTGGCATCGGGATGGGTGGGCTGCCGCTTATCGGTTTCGGATTCGTGGTGATCCTATGTACAAGCCGCACGATCAGTTTCAGCGGATTTGGGAAGCGCTGGTCGAATACCGCGACGGGTGGGACGAATGGATTGGCGACGAGCTTGTCTGGGATAACGGGCTGATCGGTGATGCGGATGCCTTCATTCGGGGCGTTTTCATCGGGAGAACGATCGAGGTCGATTCGGAGGAGGCGGCTCGATGGGAAGCCTGTAGTGAAATCATCGCGGCCAATGCCTGGCTGGTGCGTTCGCCGGTTCATGTCCGTGCACTGGCGCGGACTTGGGGGCGGTTGTCCGGGCGGGTCGGGGAGCTGAGGCCGTACGTCGAGCTGTTTTTCCGCAAGGACTACCGCTATGTCGCGGATTTCGACGACTTCGAGGTGATGTTGCGTAGTTGGGGCGATGTTGTCGACCAGGCGGATCGACGCGGCTGGGGTCTCACCATCGAATTCTGCTAGGCCGCCGCGCCCACCTCGCGGAGGAATCCGACACTCCGATGGCCCTCGTAACAAACCATTGGGTATGCGAACATATGTTCGTGTCAACGTCCGGTGAGAGTAGTGGAGAACGCCCTGAACGGGCGGCGATTCTGCATGCTGACCTGGACTCTTTCTATGCTTCGGTCGAGCAGCGGGACGATCCTCGGTTGCGAGGGAAGCCGGTGATTGTCGGGGGCGGCGTCGTGCTGGCAGCCAGTTATGAGGCGAAGGCGTTCGGGGTGCGGACGCCTATGAACGGCCGGCAGGCGTTGCGATTGTGTCCGCACGCGATCGTCGTGCCACCGCGGATGTCGGCCTACGCGCAGGCGAGTAAGGCGGTGTTCGAGATCTTCCGGGATACCACGCCCGAGGTGGAGGGGATTTCGATTGACGAGGCGTTCCTGGATGTGAGCGGGCTGTGGCGGATTTCGGGGAATCCGGTGGAGATTGCGCAGAGACTGCGAGCCCGGGTGCGGGATGAGGTGGGCTGCCGATTTCGGTGGGGGTGGCGCGGACGAAGTTCTTGGCGAAGGTGGCCAGTGCGGTATCGAAACCGGATGGGCTGCTGGAGGTTCCGCCGGATCGGGAGTTGGAGTTTTTGCATCCGTTGCCGGTGGAGCGACTTTGGGGCGTGGGAGAAGTTACGGCTCGGGAGTTGCGGGAGCGCGGCATTACGCGGGTTGGGCAGTTAGCGGAGTTGGGGGAAGGGCCCCTCGCTGCTGCGTTGGGACCGGCCGCGGGGCGGCATTTGCATGCGCTGTCGTGGGCCCGGGATCCGCGGCGGGTGGAGACGGGCAAGCGGCGGCGATCGATCGGGGCGCAGCGGGCGCTGGGGCGGCGGTATCGCGGGGATGAGGAGATCGAGGCGTATCTGCATGGGCTGGCCGATCGGCTGGGGCATCGGCTGCGGGCCGCCGGGCGGGTATGCCGAACGGTGGTGTTGCGCTTGCGGTTCGATGATTTCGCCCGGGCCACCCGGTCGCACACGCTGGTCGAGGCCACCGACAGCAGCGCGGCCGTGCTTCAGGCCGCGCGCACGCTACTGAGCGTCGCGCTGCCGACCATTCACGAGCGCGGGCTGACCCTCATCGGGCTGTCGCTGACCAATCTCGATGACGCCGACACCATGCAGCTGTCACTGCCGTTGGAACCGCGCGCGGAATCCACCCTCGATTCGACCCTCGACGCACTGCGCGACCGGTTCGGCGCGGGTGCGGTGACGCGTGCGGCCCTACTCGGCCGCGGTGAGGGGATGTCGGTCCCCATGCTCCCCGACTGAGCCGAGAATTCGTTCGACCGCCGCGACCGGCGAGGGCATGACGGAGATCTCGGAGCGAATGCGCTCGGCGGCCGCACGGTAGGAGGCGTCGGACAGGACGGTATCGACCGACTCGCGAACCGCGGCGGGAGTGACCTGGTCGGGCGTGAGGACTCGCGCGACACCGGCGGTGCGACAGGCGGCGGCGGTGGGAAACTGATCGGCTCCACGGGGTGAGAGCACCAATGGCAATCCATGGGAGAGCGCTGCGAGGGTGGTGCCCGCACCGGCGTGGCAGACCACTGCGGCACAGCGTGGCAGCAGTGCGGCCAGCGACACCCACTGGGTGACATGGATATTGGATGGTTGTGGACCGAGGGCCGCCGGGTTCGTCTCGGTGCCGACGGTGACCAGGACATCGACGCCGGAATCCGCGAGCCCCTCGAGCAGCGGCCCGAATGCGGTGGGCTGGTTGAAGATCGGGACAGTCCCGAGGGACAGATACACCAGCGGACGCTCGCCGCGCGGGAACAACCACACCGGCAGCGGATCACGAGGAGTGCCGGCCACAGCGGGCCGGATCGGCTGCGCCACACCGAAAGCGGGGCCGAGGTCCGGTTGCAGGCTGGCGGGGATCGGGTCGAGGTAGCCGCGCCGATACAACCCCGCGTGTGTGTCGGCCTCCACCCCCATCGAATCCCAAAGCGGCGCAACCCATTGCGCCATTGCCGCCACCAGTTCGTCTTCCAGCAGCAATCCGGTGCCGTAGGTGATCGAGGGGATGCCGCGCACTGCGGCCACAATCGGTGCGGCCAGATCCACCGGGGCGTGCACGATAAGGTCCGGCTCGAACTCCTCGGCCACGGCCAGAAGGTCGGGGAGCTTTTCCGGGGCCATGACCTTGCTGAACATGACCGCGCCGACGCGCCACGGTTGCGTTCCCGCCGCGAATTCCGGCAGCGCGAAAGCCTTCGCCGCCCGACGGAGGCACATCGGGACCGGCGGCAATCACCGGCAGCCCGGACTGACGCACACGCGGAATCAATTGCGGCGCAGTCGCAACCAGCACCTGGTGGTCTTGCGAGACCAGCGCCCTGGCCAGTGGGACAACGGGGGCGAACACGCCCTCCATCGGCGTCGTAGAGATGAGTACACGCATTTCGCCGGTCCTCCCCTATCTATAGCCAACTATATAGTGAACTATAGCTATGCTGACTGGCATGTCAACCGCAGCCAATCGCGGCGGCCGCCGACTGGCGACCCGCCGCCGAGTCGCCGAATCCGCCGCGACGCTCTTCGCCGAACGCGGGTACGCCGGCACCACCTTGCAGGCCATCGCCGATGCGGCGGGCGTCCACGTGCAGACCATCTACCAGGCATTCGGCACGAAAGTGGCGGTGCTCGCCGAGACCGCGGCCGTCCTGGTCGCCGGACCGGACGAGGAGGCTTCGACGCCGCCGCCGGACCGGCGCTGGGTGCGCGAACTGTTCGCCGAACCCGATCCAGCACGCCAGCTGGCCATGTATGCCACGCATATGCGCACCGTGTCCGAGCGCTACATGGGCCTGCTGGACATTATGCGAGTCACCGCCGCGGTCGATCCCGAGGTCGGCTCTTTCCTCGCCGCGGCCGAACAGGGCAGATACGAAGGTCCCAGCCACATCACCCCGGAGCTGGCCGCCAAGGGCGCACTGAAACCCGGCCTGTCCGCCGATCGTGCGGCCGACATCATGTACGCCCTCACCAGCTACGACGTCTACCGCTCACTCATGGTCGACAGGGGTTGGTCCGGGACCGACACCGAAGCATGGATCACGGAAACCCTTGTCGCATCGCTACTTTCGAAGTCATGAAGTCGCGTGAGAGTGTTCCGGCGGCACCTCCGGCCTACATCCGGACGCCGGAATCCCCAGCGCCGAGACGATTTTCGCGCGTTGTCCGGGACTACCCCACCGCGATCCCGGCCCGCGCCGAGGGCCGCCGCGCCAAGTGATCGAGTAGCCCGGAGGCGGTGTAGCACACGAGAGCCATGCCCGCGACCAGTGTCGCGTAGGGCGGGTCGGCGTAGGGGTGCCCGAGATGACGCAGCGCGGCCCCCAGGTGCATGAGCCCGAGCCCGACCGCCGCGGCCGATCCGAGGGCCATCGGAATCAATGCGGTGCGAACTCGTGCGGGCAGGTCACGCGCCAGCGCCACCGACGCGCACACGGCCAGGCCCGAAAGTGTCAGAGCGGTCGCGGATACAACGCCGTACCAGGAGGCCGCGCCGCCGAGTTCGGAGATGGATCGGGCGGGGATCCGGCTGGCATCGCTGACCTGCCAGAGGGTTACCAGCGCGAGCATCACGGCCACCGTCCCGGCGATGAGCCAGGGAACGAGACGGTCGAACATCCAGGCGCGCGCCACCCGCGCGCCCATGTACCCGGCGATCACCATGGCGAGCAGATCACCGGTGAGGTTCGCCCAGTTCGCGAGGTGTAGGAACGCCGGACTGTGCTCGTCCGGCCATCGGCTGTCCAGCAGGCGGGGATGGTGGGCGATGGCAGCGGCGACGATCAGCAGCAGCGTGACCGTCAACGGGCGTGTGCCGGGATCGCGACGCCATCGACCGAATCGCAGCACGATCACCGCGACCGCGGCCGCCAAGACGGCTAGGTATCCGAAGTCCACCCCAGTAGCCTTTCGCCGAGCCCGTCTCGACGGGATTTCTTCGAGGTCCCGGCCGCCTCCGCGTGGGCGCGCCGCTGTATCTCCGCCGCCATGGCGGCCATGAGTTCACCCAGCTCGGCAAGGCTCATATCGGCGACGGCGGTGCGGTCGATGCCTCTGGTCGCTTCTTCCTCGGTGAGCAGACCCGCTACGGCGAGCGCGCGTTTGGGGTCAGCTCCGTGTGCACGCGCGAACGCCACGACCGCCTCCGGATGCGGGAGAGCGGGCCGGGCCTCGTCGCGATCCCGTAGCGCCAGCTGCGACGCCGCGGTCATATCCGAGCGGTCGATCCGCCTGCCGATCTCGCGGATGCTGGCACCGCCGCTGATGGCAGCCACCCAGTCCCGCCACCGCCGCAACCGCGCTTCATCCCAGGGCACGGCAGCCATCATGCCAAATCTTCTTGGCGTCCAAGCAGCCAGGGTATCGGGACTTACCTGGCCAGAATGGCCATCGAGCTGGGATTCCGGAGCGCTTAGACCTTTCTTAGTTTTGCACTATGCAATGACTTTGTTGCACCATTCGTCTGCTCATGATTCAGCGAATGCGGCGATCACACAGCAACGTCGCCCGGTCAGCCCACAGCCTCACACGATCAGAATTGCTTGCTGGGCACCACCTTTGGAAGGAAGTGCATGCGTTCGACGAACTCCCGACGACGTTCACGACTGGGAGTCGGCGGGGCCCTGCTCACGCTGGCGGTCGGAGTCTCGGCCGTCTGCGGCCCGGCCGTAGCGGAGCCGCTCCCCGTACAGACCTCCGATCCGACCTCCGAGAGTCCCGCGGATATCGCCCGATCGAGCGGTTCCGGTTCCGGTAGCTCCGGTAGCGACGGCCCGGACGGCAGCACCGCTCCCCCGGGATCCAACGACTGGTCGTGCACCCCGAACGCCGAGCACCCGGAACCCGTTGTCCTCGTGCACGGCACCTGGGGGAATCAGAACGCCTGGGACGTCCTCGCACCACAGCTGAAAGCCCGTGGCTACTGCGTGTTCTCGCTCAACTACGGCAAGGACACCTCCAGCCTCATGGGCGCGAAGCGCGGCTCCTACGGCAATGGCGATATTCGCCAGTCCGCCAAGGAGCTCGCCGCGTTCGTCGACCAGGTTCTCAACGCCACCAAGGCGAGCCGGGTCGACATCGTCGCGCACTCCCAGGGCGGCCCGATGACCCGTCAGTATCTGCGATTCGAGGGGGGCGTGAGTCGCGTCGATCCGTCGCGGAACAAGGTGCGCAAGCTGATCACCCTCGGCGCGACCAACCACGGCACCACGATGGACGGGCTCGGCGCACTCGCCAGCGGCAGTTCCTCCGGCTCGGCAGGCAGTTCCTCCGGCTCGGGCAGTTCCTCAGGCTCCGCGGGCGGCCCGGTCGCCCGGGTCGTCGGCCTGGCGTCGGTGCAGCAACTGGTCGGCAGCGATTTCATCACCCGGTTGAACGCGGACGGCGACACCGATGCCGGCATCGACTACACGGTGGTCGCCACCCACGCGGACAAGATCTCGACACCGCCGCAGGCGACCTTCCTCGAAGCCGGACCGGGCGCTTCGGTCCGCAACCTCTGGGTGCAAGACCTTTGCCCCACCGACACTTTCGAGCACGGCAAACTTCCACAGTCACCGACGGTCGGCTTCATCGTGCAGTCGGCGCTGGATCCCTCCTACCCCGGGCCGGTGTGCAACGGCTGACCCGAAGCGGGCGGCAAGAGTTCGGATCCAGTACGTCGCACGGCCGGGTACTGCATCCGCAGTACGCACGACGGCCGGTTCCCGGACGATGCCGACTACGAACGCCGCAAACGATCATGGCGGCATGGCGAAATTCCTGTACCGGCTCGGCCGGTTCTCATTCGAGAAGCGGCGGATTGTCTTGCTGCTGTGGCTGGGGGTATCGGCGGCGTTCGTCGTGGGCGCGATGCGTGCGCCGACGGCCGCGCCGGATCAGTTCTCGATCCCGGGGACCGAATCCCAGCAGGCCTTCGATCTGCTCGGGCAGCGGTTCCCCGATACCAAATCCGATGGGGCACAAGCCCGGATCGTGTTCGTGGCCCCCAATGGCGAGCAGATCACCTCCCAGAACAACCGGGCCGCGGTCGAGGATATCGTCGCGCAGGTGGCGGGCGGCACGCAGGTGAAGGGCGTGCTCGACCCGTTCCAGACCGGCGCGGTGAGTAAGAACGGCACCACCGCCTACGCGACCGTGAGTTACGGGGCGACGCCAGATAACCTCACCGATGCCAGCAAGACCGCGCTCACCGACGCGACCGAGACCGGCAAGACCTCCGGCATCACGGTGGAGATCGGCGGGTCGGCCCTGCAGGCCAAGCCCGAAATGGGCGGGGCCACAGAGATTATCGGCATCGCCGTCGCGGCCATCGTGCTGATGATCACCTTCGGTGCGTTCGCGGCGGCCGGTCTGCCCCTGCTCACCGCGCTGATCGGGCTCGGTGTCGGCGTGGCCGCGATCGTGGCGGTCGGTATGTCCACCACGACCACGACGCTCGCCATGATGCTGGGGCTCGCGGTGGGCATCGACTACGCACTGTTCATCGTCTCCCGATTCCGGGCCGAACGCCGCGAGGGCTACGGGCCGGAGGAGGCGGCCGGACGAGCCGTCGGAACGGCCGGTTCGGCGGTCGTGTTCGCCGGGCTCACCGTCGTGATCGCGCTGGCGGGGCTGGCCGTGGTCGGCATTCCGGTGCTCACCAAGATGGGCCTGGCCGCCGCGGGCACCGTCGCCGTCGCCGTCCTGATCGCACTGACGCTGTTGCCCGCGTTCCTCGGGTTCTTCCAGCGTGCGGTCATGCCGCGCGCATTCCGAAAGAGCGAGCGCGCCAACGAGATTCCGGACCCGACGCCGCTCAAGCCCAATATGGGCACCCGCTGGGCCCAGTTCGTGGTCCGCCGGCCGCTCGCCGTTCTTCTGCTGGGCCTGATCGGCATGGGTGCGCTCGCCTTGCCGGTGCGCAGTCTCGAACTCGGTATGCCCAGCGATGAATCGCAACCCACCTCGACCACGCAGCGCCGCGCCTACGATGCGCTCGCCGCGGGTTTCGGCCCCGGTTTCAACGGTCCGCTCACCATCGCCGTCGATGCGAAGGGCGTCCCCGATCCGAAGGCCGTGGTGGATCAAGCCGCCAAGACCTTGGCCGCCACCAAGGGCGTGGTGTCGGTATCACCCGCGATCTTCAACCCCGCCGATGACACCGCCATGCTGACCGTCATCCCCGCCACCGGTCCGGCCTCGACCGAGACCAAGGATCTGGTGCAGACCCTGCGCGGTGAGGCGAGCGGCCTGCACGATTCGACCGGTGCGACCATGCTGGTCACGGGTACCACCGCGGTGAATATCGACCTGTCGCAGAAGATGGCCGACGCGCTGCTGCCCTACCTCGCGGTGGTGGTCGGGCTGGCGATCCTGTTGCTGATGATCGTGTTCCGCTCCATCGCCGTGCCGATCAAGGCGGCGCTAGGCTTCCTGCTCTCGGTGGGCGCGGCCTTCGGTGTGATCGTCGCGGTCTTCCAGTGGGGCTGGCTCGCGGGCCTGCTCGGCGTGGAACAGACCGGGCCGATCGTCTCGATGATGCCGATCTTCCTGATCGGCGTGGTGTTCGGGCTCGCCATGGATTACGAGGTCTTCCTGGTCACCCGCATGCGCGAGGCCTACGCGCACGGCGAGAGCGCCCACGACGCCATTGTCACCGGATTCCGGCACAGCGCCCGAGTGGTGGTGGCCGCGGCGGCCATCATGATCGCGGTGTTCGCCGGGTTCATCGGCGGCGGCGAATCGATGATCAAGATGATGGGTCTGGGACTCGCGGCGGCCGTGTTCTTCGACGCCTTCATCGTCCGAATGACCCTGGTCCCAGCGGTTCTCGCGCTGCTCGGCGATAAGGCGTGGTGGCTGCCGAAGTGGTTGCAGAAGGTGCTGCCGAATGTGGATGTGGAGGGCGAGAGCCTGAACAAGAAGGAACCGGCGAAGGAGCTCGAACCTGTGCTCGTCTGAGTCGAATTCCACCGGTAGGCCGTCCACGATGGACGGCCTACCGGGCGCTCGAGGTTCCGCCGATTAGGGTCGCAGGCACAAGGAGGTGCGCGCATGACTGCCGAATGGTCGCAATGGCCGAGACGCCACAGCCGGGCCGTCGATGTGGTGACCTCCGTCCTGTTGTGTGTCGGGGCCACCTATGCGAGCACCCTGATCGATCACGGCGGACGACAAGGGCCGGAGGTTGCCCGGGCACCCTCGCTCGCGGTCTTTGTCCTCTCGGCGATCGCGTCGATCGCCCTGCTCAGGCGGCGGCAGTATCCGCGCGCGGTGCTGGCGGTGACCACGGCGTGCGGTGTCGTCATCACCGCCTTGGGATTCGACCTGTCGATTCTCACCGCGGGGGCCGCCCTGATCTCGGTCTGGTCGGTGGGGCTGTGGTCCAGCGATCTGCGCACGGCCAAACTCGCCCCGCTGGTGTGCGGCGGCCCCCTTTTGATCGCCTCGTTCTTCCACGGACTCATGCCATTGCTGACCGGAGGACGGATCAGTGCCATCGCGGGTGTCCTGGTGGCGGGGGCGCTGGCCGAGGCGGGTCGCAATCGTCGCGATTATCTGTCGGCGCTGCATGCGCGCGCCGAGCTGGCTGAACGCACCCGTGAGGAAGAGGCCCGGCAACGGGTCGGCGAGGAACGACTCCGGATCGCGCGCGAGCTGCACGATATCGTCGCCCACCATATGGCCCTCGCGCATGCCCAAGCCTCCACCGCCGCATACCTTTTGCGCAGTCAGCCGGATCAGGCGCAAGAGATGCTGGATCAGCTGGCAGGCACCACCTCCGCGGCGCTGCGCGAACTCAAGGCGACGGTCGGCCTACTGCGGGAAGACGATTCGGACGCACCGCTCGAACCGACACCGGGCCTTGCCCAATTGCCCGAGCTGCTGGCCTCTTTCGAGCGGACCGGGCTCACCATCTCGCTGTCGATCACCGGGGTGCCGCGGCCGCTCTCGCCCGGCGCGGATCTGACGGCCTACCGGATCATCCAGGAGGCGCTCACCAATGTCACCAAGCATGCCGATACCCCGGCGGCCACGGTCCGGCTCGTCTACTCCCGGATCCTGCTGACCGTCAGCGTGAGCGATGATGGCGGCAGCTCGGCCGAATCCGTTCGCGGCGAACCGGATTCGGTGAGCCAGGGCTACGGCCTCATCGGCATGAACGAGCGGGCCGTCTCGGTCGGCGGTCACCTGCACGCCGGGCGCAGGCCCGACGGCGGGTTCGAGGTCACCACCGAACTACCCCTGGAACCACCGAACAACCTTGACAGCGAGGACAAGACACGATGACCATCCGCGTCCTGCTGGCCGATGACCAGGCCCTCCTGGCGGGCACCTTCCGACTGCTGATCGACTCCGCCGAGGATATGGAAGTGGTCGGTATCGCCGGAAATGGCCGGGAGGCAGTCGAATTGACCCGGGCCACCAAACCGGATGTGGTGGTCATGGATATCCGCATGCCCGGCGTCGACGGACTCACCGCGACCAAGGAAATCTGTAGTGACGAGGCCCTGCACGAGACCCGCGTCCTCATCCTCACCACCTTCGAGCTCGATGAGTATGTGGCGCAAGCACTCCGCGCCGGTGCCAGCGGATTTCTCGGCAAGGATGTCGGCCCCGAAGAACTCCTCCGCTCCATCCGCGCGGTAGCAGCGGGTGACGCCCTGCTCTCCCCCGCCGCGACCCGCACCCTCATCGCCCGCTACCTCGCCCGGCCCGAAAGCCATATCAGCGCAGCCGAATCCCTCGAGATCCTCACCGCGCGAGAACGCGAAGTCCTCGCCATGGTCGCCGAGGGCCTCTCCAATGAGCAGATCGCCGAAAAGATGTATGTCAGTCCCCTGACCACCCGCACTCACGTCCAGCGGGCCATGTCGAAACTGGGCGTCCAGAATCGCGCGCAGCTGGTGGTGATCGCCTTCCAATCCGGTTTGGTGCGAGTGGAACCGCCGCGGCCGGACAGCCCTCGCAAACACTGAGAGAGCATGCGCGCCTTGCGCAGGCGGAAAGACAAACCCGGGGTGTCGGTGTACTGTCCTGCATCACAACTGAAGACGCCGTTGACCTGCTGTGGGAGAGCCTTTTCGGAGGCGCCGTAGGAGCAAGTTCCTCCCCGGGAATCTCTCAGGCCCCTGTACCGCAGCATCGAGGCAACTCTGGAGAAAGGGTCTTGTGGACCCTTACCGAAGGTGAACAGCTGTTTCCGTAATGCGGTGCAGCCCAATCTCTCAGGTTTCAGGACAGAGCGGGGAGGTGCATCTGCCGATGTCCGGAGTGGTCCGGGCGGAGCGACCGCGTTCCCTGAAAAAACGGAGTCACCGCATGTCTGAGTTTCCCGCCGATCGCAGTTACACCGTGGAGCACGAGTGGGTGATGATCGCGCCCGGGTCGCCGCTGCCGGATGAGACGGTGCGGGTCGGCATCACTTCGGTGGCCGTCGAGGCGCTCGGGGATCTCGTGTTTCTCGAGCTGCCGCAGGTCGGGTCGACCATTGTGGCCGGTGAGGTGTGTGGCGAGGTCGAATCGACGAAGACGGTGTCCGAGCTGTTCCCGCCGGTCAGTGGGCGAGTGACGCTGGTGAATGCCGCGGTGGTCGAGGACCCGAGCCTGGTCACCTCGGACCCTTACGGGGAGGGCTGGTTGTTCGCCGTGTACCCGTCCGCGGCCGGGGAATTGCTCACCGCCACACAGTATGCGGAGAAGAACGCCTGATCACGCCTCGCTCGGCTGGGCCATGAGAAGCCCGACGATCGACTGTACGAAGGCTTCGATGCGTTCGCGCGGATAGGTGTCCGGATCGCCGACCGCCAGGCGCGCCAGCATTTCCGCGATGGTGAGCAGCGAGTTGGTCAGCAGGGCGGAATCCATTCGCGCCCAACGGTCGTCGATGGCCAGGCCCATGCGGACGAGGGCGTCGGCCTGGTCGAAGATGCCCTCGCGGGAGCTGCGAATGGCCTCGCGGTATTCGTCGGGGGCGCTGCCGGGTCCGGCCAGAATGAGCCGCCAGCGGGTCGGATTCTCCAGGGCGACAGCGACGAAGGCCTCGACCGTGGCGGAGGCGGCAACCACGGGATCCGCGCCGAGGAGGTCGGCGGGGAGGGTGTCGGCGACCTGTTCGAGGGCCCGCTCGCGTTCGCGGTCCAGCAGCGCCTCGACCAGATCGGCGCGGGTCTTGAAGACGGTGTAGAGCACCGGTTTGCCGACCTCGGCCTCCTGCGCGACCGCCTCCATGCTGAGTTCGTGCAATTCCACGCGCCCCAGCACGGCGAAGGCCGCGTCGAGAAGCTGGGCACGGCGCTGTTCAGCGGGTAGTCGGGCGGCATAGCGGCGACGCGGGCGGTCTGTGGATCGAGATGTGCTCACTGCCGGTTCGCCTCCATTGCGCCCATCTTGCCAGCTCGTGCACCGGATCGGTGCAGACACCCTCACGAAAGCAACACAACCGTTGTATTCGAATCGGACAATTGCTACGGTGGCGTTGTATTCATCGGGACCGTACAGGAGCCGCCATGACCTTCGATCCGACCACCCTTCGCCGCGAGGATTACGGCTTCTTCGGCCCGGACTCGCCGAGCTGGAAGATCTGGACCGCGCCGACCGCCGTGATCGGGTTCCAGCGGGCCGTCGCCTTGGAGTTCTTCGACCCGTTCCTCACCGCCTCGGTCTCCGACACCGGCAAGATCTACTCCGATCCCCGGCACCGGCTCGATATGACCTTCGCCTACTTCCTGATCGTCGCGATCGGCGACACCCGCACCGCCATCGAAGCCTCCGAGCACCTGATGGAACTGCACGCCAAGTCGACCGGCATCGAGCCGATCAGCGGCCAGCGCTACAGCCCCAATAACCCCGAGACCCAGCTGTGGATCCACGTCACCGGCTGGCATTCGGTCCTCAAGGCCTACGAGATGTTCGGCCCCGGCCCGCTCAGCCCGGAAGAGGAGGCGCGCTACTGGCAGGAGTGCGTCATCGCCGCCGAACTCCAAACGTGCAAGCCCGAAGACGTCCCCGCCACCCGCGACGGCGTCCGCGAGTACTACGCGAAAGTCCGTGCGCGCCTGTGCACTTCCGAGCGCGCCCAGGCCGGGATACACCAAATGCTCTTCACCTCACCGCGACACGGAGCGGGCTGGATCTACGCCCTCGGCGCGCGACTGCTGTCCTTCGCATCCATTGCGACACTGCCGAAGTGGATGCGCAAGCTCGGCCAGTTCGACCGCCCCGGCATCATCGACCTGCTGGTCCGCCCCGCCGGTCGAATCCTGGTCTGGCTCTTCACCTTGTTCAATAAGAAGGGCCTGATCCTGGCCGCCCCGATCATCGCGCCCATGGCGGGTCAGATCCTCGAACAGCACCTCGCGGCCGGTGTCCCCACCCGCCCGGAAACCCTCTCCCCCACCGAAGCCCGCGCCCTCTACGGAACCCGCAACCGCCGGGCCGTCCCCACCGCCAGCTGACCGACCCAGATCTGCGACCACGGTGACCACCGCCGTGGTCGCGGTGCTCCGATGCCAGCAAGATCGCCGACGTGAGCAGCCCCGCTACCGATAGCCTGGCGGGCATGACGATCGAGCAGAATCGGCGCGCCCGGGATATCGGGCTCGAATTGCCGGGTACGCCGGGGCCATTCAATGCCATCACCGATGTTCCCGGGGTCGAGGTCGGCTATCGGACGCTGATCGAGGGCCAGGGTGAACTGGTTGTCGGACAGGGCCCGGTGCGGACCGGGGTGACGGCGATTCTGCCTCGGGGGCGAGCCGGGGTCGGGCGGCCGTGCACCGCGAGCTGGTATTCGCTCAATGGCAATGGGGAGATGACCGGCACCACCTGGATCGACGAGGTGGGGGAATTGAGTTCGCCCATCACGATTTCCAATACGCATGCGGTGGGGGCCTGCCACGCGGGGGTGATCGAGTGGATCAACCAGGAACATCCGAAGATGGCCAAGCAGTGGATTCTGCCGGTCTGTGCGGAAACCTGGGACGGGTACCTCAATGACATCAATGGCGGGCATGTCACGCCCGCCGTCGCGCGAGCCGCATTGGACGACGCTCGCACGGGCCCGGTGGCCGAGGGGTCGATCGGCGGCGGCACCGGAATGAACTGTTACGGGTTCAAGGGCGGCAATGGCACGTCCTCACGCCGGATCGCGTTCGGCGCGAAGACTTTCACCGTCGGCGTCTTCGTCCAGGCCAACTTCGGGGCGCGGTCGGAACTCACCGTGCTCGGGCGACCGGTCGGGCGCGAGCTCGAGGTGCCGGATCCCTTGAACTCCAACTGGATCGAGCGCGATCGCATCGCTCCGGGCGGCGCGGGTTCGGTCATCGTGATCGTCGCGACCGATGCCCCGCTCGATGCGAAGCAGTGTCAGGCGCTGACGCGGCGGGTACCGATGGGGCTGGCCCGCACCGGGACGACCGGGAGCTTCTTCTCCGGCGATATCTTCCTGGCGTTCTCCGCCGCCGATGACCGGGAATCTTCGACAGCGTTTCCGGCACAGGGGATTTCGGAGTCCGAGATCCAGACGCGCGGCGTCATGCCCTGGAATCGGATGAATCTGTTCTATGAGGCCGTGGCGCATGGTGTGGAGGAGGCGGTGTTGAATGCGCTGCTGGTCAATCAGGACATGGTGGGGCGCGATGACCACTGGTCACCGGCCTTGCCGCATGAGCCGCTGCTGAAGTTGCTCGGCCGCTGACGGCGGTTACAGCAGCCCGCGCAGCTTCAGGTCGTCGACGTACTTGGTGATGAGTTCCGGTGTCAGATGCGGGATGTCGCCGGTGGGGCCGAGTTGGGCCTGTTGGACGGCGGCCCGGAACTTCTTGGCGGGCAGGGCCGCCCCGCGGATCGGCGGGGAGGGACGGCGGTAGGCGTGCAGCAGCGGGAGGAGTGAGTGCTGGCGTTGTTGCGCGGGAAGGGCTCGCAGGGCAGTGCTGAAGCGGGTGAACCAGTCGGGGTGGGTGTCGATGCGGTCGATGGGGTGACCGGATTCGATCAGCCAGTCGATGAACTCGTCCAGGGAGATGCCGTCGTCGTGGGGGTTGAGGACGTTGAAGGTGTCGAAGCCGGTGGTGACGGCCGCGCCGAGGGTGGTGATGGCGGTGGCGGTGAAGTCCGCGGGGAGGCCATCGTAATGCGCACGTTGGCGCTCGCCCTGGGAGTCGGTGGCGTAGAAGGACTTCGGGGCCAGACCGGTGGCCAGCACGCTGAGCAGCAGACGGGTGAAGATGTCGGGCAGGTTGAACTGCCCGGCGTAGGCCTGGTGGGCCAGGATCATGTCGGATCGGAAGACCGCGACCGGGAGGCCGCATAGATCGTGGGCCTCGCGCAGCAGAACCTCGCCCGCCCATTTGCTATTGCCGTAACCGTTGGCATAGGTGTCGTCGAGGCTGCGGACGGGGCTCATTTCGCGAATGTCGCCGTCTTCCTCGAAGGCGGAGGGGGCGATTTGGGCGGCTACCGCGACGGTCGACAGGTAGGTGACCGGCTTGAGTCGGGTGGTGAGAGCCAGGCGGATCACCTCGGCGGTGCCTACGACATTCGGTCCGAACAGCTGGTCGTAGGGCAGGACGTGGTTGACCAGCGCGGCAGGGTGGACGATCAGGTCCACGGTGTCCGCCAGGTGCTGCCAATCCCGCTCGCTCAGGCCGAGATTCGGCTCGCCGATGTCGCCGGGGAGCACCTTCAGGCGGCGGGCGGCCAGGTCGCGGTAGTGACGCAGTAGTTCGGGGTCGCCGCTGTCGAAGGCGGAGTCCAGGCGTGCACGGGCGGCCTCGGCGTCGGAGCCGCGCACGAGGCAGATGAGGGTTCCCTCCGAATCATCCAGGCGCTCCAGCCATTCCAGACACAGAAAGCGGCCGAGATAGCCATTGGCACCGGTCAGCAGAACCGTCCGTGGCGGTTGCGTCTCACTCGAGATCGTGGCGGCGGCATTCAGGGTCGCGGCGTCGATGAACTTGTCCAGAGTGAGATCGGCTGCCCGAATTCTCGTGCCGTCGCCGTGCACCGCCGTCGCGGTGGGACGCTTTCCACCGGAACGCTTTTCCGCCTCGATGTGATTCGCCAACTGCCGCAAATCATTGGCGGGGCTGACAATCACCCCGACCGGCACCTCGACGTCGAAGATCTCACGCAGCAATGTCGAGAACGACAGCGCCGACAGCGAGTCGCCACCGAGGTCGGTGAAGTGCGCATCCGGGCGCAGATCGCTTGCGGCGCAACCCAGCACCGCTCCGGCGGCCCGGCTCACCGTCTCCAGAACCGGGCGATCGTCGGCCTCGTGACGCAGGGTGAGGAGTTCGCGCTCCTGCCGCTGGGACCGCTCGTCATAGAGCTGTTCGAGCCGGTCGCCGTAGCGCTCTTTCAGCTTGGGCCGCAACAGCTTCCCGATTCCCGACAGTAGGCCGTTCTCGGGCCTGAACGGCTCGTTCTCGATGAGGAACGCACGCGGGATCTCATAGGCCTCGAGGTCATTCTCCTTGGCGAGCCGCTGCAATGATTCGGCCAGTGCCGCAGTCGCTTCCGCGGCGCCCATGCCGCGTGCCTCACGGGTAGGCACGATGACCGCGAGCAGGAAGGCCCGCTCGCTGGAGCCGTGCACGAAGATCTGCCGGATCAGCGGACTGGTCGCGTAGATCGCCTCGAGCTTGGCCACGGCCACGAACTCGCCTTGCGACAGCTTCAGCACATTATTGCGACGGTCCACGTAGACAACGTGATCGGGGCCGAGTTCGGCGACGATATCGCCGGTCTTGTAGAAGCCGTCCGCATCGAAGATCTCCGCGGTCACGTCAGGCCGCTTGTAGTACCCGGGGATCATGAGCGTCGACTTCACCAGCAGCTCGCCGCGCGGATGCGGTTTGTCGGTGGTGAAGTAGCCGAGTTCGGGCACATCGGCGAGCTTGTAGTCGAGCACCGGTGGCCGCCGGATCACATTGTCGACCACGAGGCCGCCACCGGCCTCGGTCGAGCCGTAGCCGTCGTGCAGCTCGAACCCCAGGACGGACTCCATGAACGCCTTCATCTCGGCGGAGATCGGCGCACTCCCGACCATGGCCCGCGCCAGACGACCACCCAGGAAGTGCTGCCGCAGCTCGGTTTTCACGGCGGCCTCGGCGGCGGCGCGATCGGCTCCGGCGGCCATGCGCCGGTCCAGCTGGCTCTGATAACGCTGAAAGACCATGTCGCACACGCGCGGTACGAAGAACACCTCGGTCGGCCGGACCAGGGCGATATCGTCGAACAGCATCGACATATCGCTGGCGGAGGTGAAATATATGGTGCCGCCACGGGCGAACGTGCCGGTCAATACCAAGCGCCCCGCCACATGACTCATCGGCAGGTAGCTGAAATTGATGACCGGTACCGGAATCTCGGTCGGCCCCAGCCACATACGGGCCACCAGCCGCTCGGTGTACATCGCACCCTTGGGCGTTCCCGTACTGCCCGAGGTGTAGATCAGCAGGGAGAGAGCCTCTTCGGTGTCGGACACGTGCAGCGGTACCGGCGGCTGCCGCCGACCCTGTTCCACCAGTTCATCGAGGGCTTCCACCACCACGGCGCTACCGGCCTCGGCGATCCGGCGGCGGGCAGCCTCGAGGGCTTCCGCGTGATCATCGTCCGCGGGCTCGTAGTCGAAGACCACCAGCGTCCGCACCGCTCCACCGTTGAGCACGCACTCCACGGCCGCGCCCAGCAGTTCCAGACTGACCGCGAGCACCCGAGGCTCGGTCTCGGCGATAATCGAATTCCACTGTGCCACCGACGCACTCGCCTGCAAGGGCACATTGACCGCGCCCAGCCACACACACGCCAGGTCCAGCACGGTGGTATCGCGCCCCGCGAACCCCAGGGTGCTCACGAAGTCCCCGGCGCGCACGGCGGTCCGGGAGTCCCGCCCCCACGCCGTAGCGAGCGCACCCGCGTCGGCCCATAATTCGCGATAGCTGACCGTCTCGAACTCGGGCAGGAATTGGCGTACCCGCCGCCCGTTCTCGCCGTCGGTCAACCCGGTGGATCGGAATCCGATGGCGGGCCGATCGGCGTATCCATCCATGACGGCCGCCACGATCTGCGCGAGTCCCAGCCCGGGCCGCCGCGCGGCCTCGCCCACCTGCGGCAATGGCATGGCTGCTTGAATCTGCTCGTCGCCACGCATTTCGGCGACCATTTCGGCGAAGCGCGCCGCACGCGGATCCTGGACTTGCCCGACCATGCCCACCTCCATACTTAGCTATGCTAATCAATTCACGATGGGCCGATCGCACACGAAAGTCAAGCGGCTCGGCTGTCTGTTCTCACACTGTGTCGAACGGGGACAGCAGGCGCACGTCAATGGGTCGTTCGATGACTCCGTCGGCGGTCGCCTGGACTCGATAGGCGTCCGCCATCGGCACCGAGGCAATGGCATCGGCGAGCTTGCCGTCCTCGAACAGCAGCGCGCAGCTGTCGTCCACCGCATAGCCCGCGGGCAGGACACCGGCCGCGACCAGGCGCAGGTACTCGTTGCGGTAGCCGTCGTGATAGTGAGGGCAGCCGCTGCCCGGGAGGACGCCGAGGCCGTCGCGCAGTGGGGACAGACCGGCGAAGGCATCGGTCAGGGAGGCCTCGAACCAGCAGTTCAGGCCCGCGCTGACGCCCGCGAGCACGACACCCTCGTCCAGGGCTTGCAGGATCGCGGTGTCGACGCCGTGCAGCCGCCAGACCGCAAGCAGATTGGGCGTGGACCCGCCGCCCACATAGATGACATCCTGCGACGCCAAGAACGCCGGGATATCGAGGATCGAGCGGTCGAACAGTTCCAGCACCGAAGCCTCCGCGCGGGTCGGCGGAAATGCGGCGCGGAAGCGGGAGACATAGCCCGCGCTGTCACCACTTGCGGTGGGCACGAAGCAGACCCGAGGCCGGGTCGGAGAGCGCGACAACGACAAGATGAAATCGTCGAGTACCGGGGTGGATTCCATGGAGAAACCGCCCCCGCCGAGCGTGACAATTCGCTGTCGCACCAATGCCCCTGTCTCCTAACACTTTTCCACCTGATGTTAGGCGCAGCCGAAGCGCGCTCGACTGGCCCCTGTCGCGAGGGGCGATTGCCCGATACCGCGAGAAAACCAGAGTCGCTAACGTCGGGTCATCGGACGACCGGATGGTCGTGAGAACGAATAGGAGTTCCGATGAGTGATGCGAACCGGCTTGCCGAAGAAGGCGTGTCGCCGCAGGAGTGGCAGGTGCTCGACACCGTGTCCTATGCCTCGATCACGGTCGGCGAGATCGACTGGGCGATGGCGGCACTGCTGGCCACGGACAAACCCGCCGCGCGGACGCTGGTGGGTCGGCTCGCCCAGCGGGGCTGGCTATCGGTCGACGCCGTCGATGTGGTGACCCTGACCGGCGCGGGACGGCAGGTGCATGAGCGGGTCGCCCAGGCCGCACGCTGAAGTCGGACATGACCGGGGCGAGCGCGAGTGATAGGAATGGGCCATGAGCGCTGATGACGATCGGGTCCTCGAGCTGGCCGCCAAGATCTTCGATCTCGCCCGGAGCGGGGATGCCGTCACCCTGGCCGAGTACGTGGACGCCGGGGTGCCGGTGAACCTCACCAATGAACGAGGCGACACCCTGGTCATGCTCGCCGCGTACTACGGCCATCGGGACGCCGTCGCCGCCCTGCTCGAGCGCGGGGCCGACCCCAATGGCACCGACGACAAGGGTCCGACACCGCTGGCGGGCGCGGTCTTCAAGGGCGATACCGAGGTGGTGCGGCTGCTGCTGGACGCCGGAGCCGACCCGGACGCGGGCAATCCGACGGCTCGCGAATCGGCCACCATGTTCGGCCAGGACAAGCTGTTGGAGCTCTTCGGCCCGGCGTGAGCGCCGGAATTTTCGTGTGACACTCCCGGTTGTCGGATCGGACGACCGCACAGCCACTCAGCGATGGGACCGGAGCACATGAACGACTTCAATGCGAACGTGATCGAGGAATTCCGCGCCAATGCGGGCAAGGTCGGCGGCATGTTCGAGGGGAACCAGAACATGGTGCTGATCACGACCACCGGCGCGAAGTCGGGCCGCGCCATCACCAACCCGCTGGTGAAGCTGCCCGACGGCGACCGAATCGTATTGATCGCCTCCAATGGCGGCGCGGACAAGCATCCCGCCTGGTACCACAATCTGCGGGCCAATCCCGAGTTCACCGTGGAGACCGGCACCGAAACCTATACCGCCAAGGCCGAATTCATCACCGGACCGGAGCGGGACCAGCTCTACGCCCGCATGGTCGAGATCATGCCGGGGTTCGCCGATTATGAGGCCGGGACCGACCGGGTGATTCCGGTGGTCGGAGCGCGCCGCGTCGGCTGACCTGCCTCCTGCATGCCGGGGTGTCGGTGCCTGGCTCTATCGTTCAAGTGCTTCAAGCACAGTCGGACGAGCGAAAGGGGCCACGGGCATGGGTAAGAATCGCAAGCATCGGGCCGCCACACAGCAAGCCCGGCAAGGCGGCGATCCCGGCACCCCGCGCATGTCGCGCGCCGAGATTCAGGCGGCCTCCGCCGAGGAGCTCGCGCACGCGATCGCGCTCGGGGCGTTGGAGTCGGCGAAGGGGAATGCCCGCGCCGCACGGCATTTCGCGGTCGAGTTGACCGGGAACGAATCCTTCATCCCGGCCCTGGAGCAGGGCGCGCGGCAGGCGGTGCGACGGCTCCTCATCGAGGCGTTCAAGAACGGCTGGCTGCCCGAGGATATCGATCAGGCCGCGCGCAGGCGAGTCGACGAATTCGCGACCGGGTATCTGACAGACGCCATGGCCGACTACATCGGGGAGTTCGCTCCCGAAACGGTCGATGCCACCTGGCGGGCGCAGCTCGAGGCGCTCGGAGCCACCCGCTGGTGGTCGCAGGCCGATCCGCATCTCGGGCAGTGGGCGGCGAAGCAACTGCTCATCCCCGCCGAGGCGATGACCGCGGTGATCGACGCGGTGGCCCTGCTGTTCCAGCTGCCGAAAATGCAGCTCATCCGGCCCTTGCCCGGCACCGCGCGCCCGCACTCCGCCGCGCATCACGCGGTCGACGATAAGGTGCTCGGCCGCGTGCGAGGACTCCTGGCCAAGGCCGAGTCGACGGCCTTCCCGGAGGAGGCCGAGACCCTGTCGGCCAAGGCGCAGGAACTCATGACCAAGTACGCGATCGACCGCGTGCTCATCGACGCGGACACCCATGCCCCGGATCTGCCCGGCGCGCGCCGACTCTGGCTCGAAACCCCGTATGTCGACGCCAAGGCCCTACTGGTCGATGTGGTCGCCCAGGCGAATCGATGCCGTGCGATCTTCTCCGCCGAATGGGGTTTCGTAGCGATAGTCGGCGACGACGCCGACCTCGATGCCGTAGAACTGCTCACCACCTCCCTTCTTGTGCAGGCCACCCGAGCCATGATCGCCAGCGGCAATGCCGACCAGCGCAGCGCCGAGGCCCGCAGCCGCACCTTCCGCAAGTCCTTCCTGATCGCCTACGCCACCCGAATCGGCGAGCGCCTGGCTCAGGCCAATGCGGACACCATCGCGAAATCCGCTGCCTCCGAACGCCTCCTGCCGGTCCTGGCCTCCCACGAACTCAAGGTGAACGAGGCCTTCGACACCTTGTTCCCGACAGTGAAATCCTCACGCGTCTCCGCGGGCAGCGCCGAAGGCTGGCAAGCGGGCCGCGATGCCGCCGACCGCGCCCGCCTCGAGGCCCGTCGCCCAATCGGCAAGTAGGCCCGACACTCTCGTTCCCTGCCAGTTCATCTCGCCGTTCGCCGGGTGACGCCACCCGTCAATCGCGGTGCTGATGATAGAAACGCGCGGCGCGGGCGCGGTTGCCGCAGGCGGTCGAGCACCATTCCTGGCGGGGGTGGCGTTTGAGGAAGTAGAGGACGCAGCGAGGAGCGGGGCAGACGCGGAGTTGTGGAAGTAGTGGGCCGGTGAAGAACTCGATGGCGGACTCGGCCAGCGCGGCCAGGTACGCCTCGGTGTCCTTGGCGACCAGCAGGCGGGAATCGAGCGAAGGCCCACCGTCCCAAGTCAATTGGCGCAGGATCGGCGCGGCCGCCTGATTCACGGCGGCCAGGGCTTCCGGAAACGGCGGTAGCGCATTGGCATCGGCGGAACTGGGCGGGTGCGGGGCGACCGCTTCGGCGAATATCGCACGGACCGATTGGCGGAGGGCGACGAGCGCGAGGCGGTCCTGCTCGGTGGGTAGGTAGTCGCCTACATCGCGGTATGCGCCCACGTTGGAAGCGTTGGTGGACAGCCAGTTTCGGGTTGACTCCGGGGTGGCGAAGGCATCGGTGAGACCGCGCGCGGTGGCGCGGATGGTGCTTGCCAGGCGGAGTGCCAGGGGATCGACCATCTTCCTATTCTAACGGGGAATTGCGGTGGATGCCGTTATGTTCTAACGTCAAGAAGCAGCACGTTCCGTTAGATGAGGTGAGAATCGTGATCACTCCCGTGGAGACCGACCCGATGTTGGACGAGGTCCGCAAGCGCATGGGCCGAGTGCCGAACATGACCAAGGTGATGGCGAACGCGCCCGTGGTGCTCGAGGGCTACCTGGGCCTGGCGGGCGCACTGAAGAAGGGCACCCTGCCCGCCGTGACCTCGGAGCGGATCGCGCTGGCGGTCGGCGCGGCCAATGAGTGCGGGTACTGCGTTGCGGCGCATACCTTCACCGGCAAGCGGGTGGCCAAGCTCACCGACGCCGAGGTCGAGGACGCCAAGAACGGCACCGCCGAGGATGCGAAAGAGGCTGCGGCCGTTGCCTTCGCACGGGAACTGACCGAGAGCCGCGGCAAGGCCGATCCGGCCGACGTGCTGGCCGCCGGATGGACCGAGGAGCAGCTCCTGGAGATCGTCGCCCTGGTGGCACTGCAGACGCTGACCAACTACGTCAACAAGGTCGCCGAAACCGAGAACGATTGGCCCGCGGCATGACCACGGTCGCGGCGGAGCAGCCCTCGCTGCTCCGCCGCACGTCCGGCCCGGTGCTGACCACACTGCTCCTGCTGGCCCCCTTGGCCGTCGTGCAGGCGCTCACCCACGATCCATTCTTCGCTCCCCCGCTGGCCGCCTCGGCGGCGGTGCTGGCGGCCACGCCCGCACTGCCCGCGGCCAAGCCGTGGACGCTGCTGATCGGGCACGGGGTATCGGTGGCGGCGGGCGTGCTCGCCGAATTGGCGCTCGGCCCCGGCGTACTCGCGGCCTTCGTGGCGATCGGCGTGGCCACGGCCGTCATGGTCGCGAGCGGCCGCATGCATGCCCCGGCCGTGGCTTCGGCAGGCGTGATCGGGGCCGTCGGCTCGCTCTCCGGCGCGGGTGCGCTGCTGGTGGGCGCGGTCGTACTGGTTCTGCTCAATCTCGCCATCGCTCAGCTCCCGGCGCGTTTTCGTCCGATGAACTGACAGCCATGCGTCTGAACTGACAGCTATGCGTCGACAGGCACCCGGAGATCTCCTCCGGGTGCCCTTCGCGTTCGCGACCAGGAATCGCCGGAGCTGGTGGTCACCGCGATGCCCGGGTGGTTGAAGACGGGGCCGTTGCTACGCACCATCGACGAGGGGTCCGCCCGGGGAGCCCACTGTTCGGGCCACCTCGACGGCGACTGTGCCGCGGCAAGGCATTATTGCCGGGCACGGCGAGTTCGCAGGAGGTCTTGGTGAAGGTACGGATGGGGATCAGCACCCCGGTGGTCTTGGAGATCCCGGGGCGCTCGGCCGCATGGGAGCGGACGGCCGGAATCGCCGAGATCGCCCGGATTGCCGAGGCGGGCGACCGGCTCGGGTTCGACCATGTCACCTGTAGTGAGCATGTCGCGGTGGCGGCGGTTTCGAAGTCGGCCATGCTGGGCGGGTCACGTGGCACCCGGTATTGGGATCCGCTGGCAACGCTGTCCTACCTCGCGGCGCGGACCACGCGAATCCGCCTGTGCCCCAGCGTGCTCGTGCTCGGCTACCACCATCCCCTCGCGATCGCCAAGCGCTACGGCACCTTGGATGCGATCAGCGGCGGGCGCGTGGTGCTCGGCGTCGGAGTCGGCACCGCACGTGAGGAATTCGAGCTGCTCGGCGCATCCTTCACCGATCGCGGACGGCGCGCCGATGAGGCCATGGCCGCGCTGCGGGCGGCACTCGGACAGCGCGAGCCCGAATTCCACGGCAGCTATTACGAATTCAGCGGACTGGTGGTCGATCCGCATGCCGTGCAGCAGCGCATGCCGATCTGGGTGGGCGGCGTCAGCGATGCGGCCCTGCACCGGGCCACCACCCTGGGCGACGGGTGGATTCCCGCCGCTTTGCCGCCGGAGAAATTGCGCGCCCGGCTGGCCGAGTGCGGTGAGCTCGCACCCGGTTTCGATGTGGTGGTCGGCGCCCCGGCCGCGATCGACCCACTCGAGAACGCGGATCAGGCCGAGCATGTGCTCGGCGGCATTGCCGAAGCCGGGGCGACGATCGTGCAACCGCGCGTGCGGCACGAATCTCTGGAGCACTATCTCGAACAGCTCGAAGCCCTGTCCGAATTGCGAATTTTCGCACCATCGCGCTGACTAATGAAGGACGACTAGGCCCCTGAACGCGCCGAACAGAATGGCGCGCAGTCGGTCGGCGCACTCGGCGCCGGCTTGGGTCCATGGTCGAAATGCGCGGTGCTGATGAGAACCATCAGCACGATCGCGACGCCTACGACAACCGCTCCGGCGCGGAGGAAGTTCGCCCAATCGAGTCGACGGAAGCCGACTACGGGGGAACCATCGGGGGCAGTCACGAACCAGCCGTTCGGGTTTGCGTTGTACACCTGATTGAGGGCGTCGCCGCCCCATCCATACACCAATGTGGGAGGCAAGAGCCTCAGTCCTCATTCCTGGATTGGACCTTGAAGGTGAGCATGACCGAGCCAGCGTACGCGCAGTAATTCGCCATAGCTATGGGCAAGTTTTTACTTTTCGCGAGCGCGCCTGACACACAGGCGACCACTAATCGGACATTCTGTCGAGCGAATCTGCGGTGCATACGGAAAACTGTGAACGCACACGAAAAGACGCGCAACGGAAGGTGGTCCAGAAATGCGGACGGTCGCTGAAATACTGGTCGGTTTGTTAGCGGCATTGCACATCTACATCATGGTGATGGAAATGTTCCTGTGGACCGCGCCGCGCACCCGCGTCGCGTTCGGCATGACACCGGAATACGCGGAATCGACCAAGGTTCTCGCCGCGAATCAGGGCCTCTACAACGGGTTTCTGGCCGCCGGGCTGATCTGGGGAGTGATCGCCTCCGACCCCGTCGGACATGGGGCGCAGGTCTTCTTCACGGTATGCGTGGTGATCGCCGGACTGTACGGCGCGGCCACCGCGAGCCGCCGCATCCTGTTCGTGCAGGCCCTTCCCGGAGCCATCGCGCTGGCAGCGGTGCTGATCGCCGGATAGCCCGAATCCGGAATCCATTGCAGCGAACCGAAACGGCGACGATCCGAGGGAGCGAATATGGCGGCAAGCATTACTGCGGCACTGGCGGGATTGGGCGCGATTCGCGGCGATCTGGCCGATTTCTATCGGGATCTGCACGCGCATCCCGAATTGTCCGATCAGGAGCACCGCACGTCGGGTGAAATAGCCCGGCGCGCAACCGCTCTCGGCTACACCGTGACCGAGGGGGTGGGCGGCACCGGGGTAGTGGCCGTCCTGGCAAATGGTGCGGGACCGACAGTAATGCTGCGGGCCGATATCGATGCCCTACCCATTCAGGAGACCACCGGGCTGCCCTATGCCTCGAAGAACGACGGCGTCATGCACGCCTGCGGGCACGATATGCACGCCACCTGCCTGCTGGGCGCGCTGAAACTGCTCATCGACGCGCGATCATCCTGGGCCGGAACGATTCTCGCGGTATTCCAGCCCGCCGAGGAAACCGGTCGCGGCGCGCAGGAGATGATCGACGACAATCTCTTCGAACGCTTCGGCACACCCGAGATCGTGCTCGCCCAGCACACCGCGCCCTTCCCGGTGGGCGTGGTCGGCGGGCATGCCGGAACCGCCGCCGCCGCAACCGATGCGCTGCGCATCATCATGCACGGCCGCGGCGGGCACGGCTCCCGGCCCGAGGCGACCATCGACCCCGTTGTCATGGCCGCGGCCACCGTCATGCGACTACAGACCATCGTCTCCCGCGAGATCGCCGCCGACGACGCGGCCGTCGTGACCGTGGGCTGCCTGCGGGCGGGCACCAAGGACAACATCATTCCCGACGAGGCCGAACTCCAGCTCAATATCCGCACCTTCACCCCGCAGACCCGCGAGAAGGTAGTGGCCTCGGTGCACCGCATAGCCAAGGCCGAAGCGGCCGCCGCCGGTGCGGAATGGGAGCCGGATATCTCGGTCATCGATACCTTCCCGGTCATGTTCAACGATCCGGACGCCATGGCCCGCACCCTCACCGCCATCGGCGAAACCCTCGGCCCCGACAAGGTTTTCGACCCCGGCCGGATCACCGGCAGCGAAGACGCCGGAAACCTCGCCACGGCGGCCGGGGTTCCCCTGTGCTACTGGATGTTCGGCGTCCTCGACCCCGAGGTTTTCGGCGGCGGCTCCGACCCGGTTCAACTCGTGCACGACATGCTCAGCGGCACAATCGACGTCAAATCCGTCCCCGGCCCCCACACTTCGGGCTACGCCCCGGCCGTCGACCCCTCGATCACGGTCGGCGTCACGGCCATGACCACCGCCGCCCTCACCTGGCTCGGCACCGCCTGATCCGGTCATAGGTAGCCGGGGACACACGCGACGGTTCGTGTCGGAGAGCGCCGCAGGGTGATTATTCATCTCGCTAATGGAGCGAGGGCGGGCGGATTGGTTCAGACTCGTAACGGACCAATCCGAAGACGTGTTCGAGGAATCATGCAGAACCTCCCCGACGACGCGCCCGGCGTCGAAAACCCTGTGCGCTACCGGATGTCGAATTCTTCGGCGTTCTGGCTGCTGGCCGTTGCGCTGGCATTGCTGCTGTTCGCTTCGGCCGCGCCGTCGCCGATGTATCCGGTGTATCAGCAGATGTGGCATTACTCGCCGCTGGTGTCCACGGCCGTGTATGCGGCCAATGCCATTGCGCTGCTGGTGACGCTGCTGTTCGCGGGGTCGCTGTCGGATCATGTCGGGCGGCGGCCGGTGCTGATCGCGGCGGTGCTGGTGGAGTTGGCGGGGACGCTCGCCTTCGCCGAGGCGCAGTCGGTGACATGGCTTTTCGTGGCGCGGATCGTGCAGGGGATCGCGACGGGGCTGGCTACCGGGGCGATCAGTGCGGCGCTGATCGACCTGCAACCCGCCGAATCGCGACTCGGGGCGCTCATGGGGAATGTGGCCGCGGGTGGCGGATTGGCGCTGGGCGCAATCAGTTCCGGGCTGCTGGTGGCGTACGCTCCGGCTCCGACCCGGCTGGTGTATTGGCTGCTGGCGGCGGCTTTCACGATTATCGTGATCGGCGTGCTCGTCATCCCGGAGACGGTCGCGGCGGATGGGCGGGCCATGGCTTCGCTCCGGCCGAAAGTGTCGGTGCCGCAACCGGTGCGGGCGGCCTTTATCACCCTGGTGCCGTCGATCATTGCCAGCTGGGCCCTCGGCGGGCTGTATCTGGCCCTCGGCGGGGCGCTCATGCGCGTGCAATTCCATCTGACCAGTCCGCTAGCCGGTGGCCTGGTCGTGGTCGCCTTGCAGGGCACCTCGGCGGTCACCGCCCTGCTCGCCCGCGATTGGACCATCGATCAAGCCCTGCGACGCGGACCCATCCTGCTCATCACCGGAGTCAGCGTGGCGCTACTGGCCGCCGCGACGCACTCGGTCTGGTTGTTCTTCGCCGCCAGCATGATCGCGGGCTTCGGCTTCGGGCCGTCGTTCTCCGGCGCGCTGCGCCTGCTCACCGGCCAGACCCCCGCCGAGAATCGCGCCGAGGTGGTGACCGCCGTCTACGTGGTCTCCTATCTCGCCCTGAGCATCCCCGCGGTATTGGCGGGCCTCAGCGTCAACCAATTCGGCCTGGCTACCACCACTTACCTCTACGGCGCGGTGGTCATCGTCCTCGAAACCATCGCCATGCTGGGCTCCACCCGCCACCGCAGCGCCCACACCGCCCTCGCGGGCGCGATCTGCCCGGCCCCCTGCCCGGGAACCGTCGCCCCCAGCCCCCGAGTCCTGGCCGCCCACCTCTGAGCTCGCCCCAAGGCAACTCCCATGGCGACGGCGGCCCTCATCGACCGCCACCGAACTCTCGCCGCACCCGTATTCCGCATCGGCGAGGGAACTTTCACGGGTGCGGCGGCCCCTCATCGACCGCCGCAGCCCTTCCCTCGCCCACCCTCCCGCTACACATCAGCGAGCGAGGGAGCACTGGTGGCGGGAATTCGACTCGATTTCCGCCGTGAGCGCTCCTTGATCTTGATCAGGCGGGGACGCTGAAGGGGGTGCGGACTATGCGGCCGCCGAGGCGTTCGTTGACGGCGAAGCCGTGCTGGCGACACCAATTCGCGAGGGCGGGGACGGCGGAGTCGTCGTCGCGGTAGGTGGGGACCAGCTGGCCGACTATGTGCAGGTGGTGGGCGTCGGCGGCGCGGCAGAGGTGCTGCAGGGTGGCGGTGCCGAGGCCGGTGCCGCGCAATTCGGGGTTGACGGTGATGTTGTCGAGTTTGATGGTGTCGGCGTAGATGTCGAAGACCACGTCCAGGAGCGGGCCGGTGCGGCGCAGCGTGGTGAGGTCCGAGGGGATGGGTCGCAGCACGCCGGGGAGGTGATCGGTGAGGCTTTGGCGGGCGCGGTTGTCGGGGGCGGCGCGGGTGACCGTGAGCAGTTGATCGGTGAGGTCCGCGACGGCGGTGTGATCGCCGACGGCGGCGAGCGGACGGATCTGTTCGCTCGCGGTGGCGACGACCCGCACTTGCCGCACCCAGTGCGGGGCGGTCGGTTCGTATCGGGTGATGAGCTCGGTCAGGGTGTGCTCGAGCCCGACCGTCATCCCCAGACTTCGGATCTGGCCGCCGGACAACACCCCCCAGCGGCGATCATCGGCGCCGACACCGTGTTCGGCGAGGTCGCGGAGCAGCACATCCCGGCGTGTGGTGGCGGTGGCGATCGAGGCGCCCGGCAACTGGTGCAGCCATCGCCGCCAGCCGGTGAGATTGGCACGAATACGCATGGTGGCGATATCGGCACTGGCGGCCAAATAGTTGCACAGCGCTTGCTGCCTTCGTTCCAGGAGTTCATTCGGGCGATCCATCTCTTTCGCACCGGATGACGGGTTCCCCTCGCTCATATTCACCCACGCTAGCGCGTGGGTTGCTTAGCGCAGGTAACCGGCACGCGCTGGATTCCTCACGGCGGCCGCCGAGACCGCATTCGTCCGCCGCTCCCCCGCCGACGATCAGTGTTGCCAGTGACTCGCCAATTCCGGATCCGCGGCCGACCCCGCTACGCGATGCACACCCGCACCGAGAGGCAGATCAACGATCCGGTCGATCAGCTGACGCTCGTAGTGCCGCGCCTGACCGCGTGACATGCGGGTCGAATGCCGCAGTGCCGCACGCGCCTTGCGACGCAGCCGATTGGTGAGCAGATTCGCCAGCCCGGCCTCGGTCCCGATGGTGCGGGCGATCGGATGGGAAATCGTGGCGCGGAACCACTCTCGCTCGGTCCGCAGCACCCAGGCATAGCCCAGGCCGAAGATCACCAGATCCACGATGATCGGCGCGAACATCATCACCCAGCCGGGGCCGGGCGGGCGCGGTGCATCGAAGATGAAATGCATGGTGACGGCCATCAGATAGAACAGCGCGAACATCCCGAGCCGCCACGAGAACGACCGATCCGTACGCACCAGCGCCACCACAATGCCCACCCCCGCCAGCGCCGACATCGCCCAATGCGAGGTGAAGGCCGTGACCAGTCGCAGCGCCGCCACCACGAGCACATCCCCCACCGGATCCTGCGGCGCAGCTAGGGCGGTCTGCACGCTGTAGAGGCAGTCCTCCGCGATCTGCGCGCCCAGCCCGACCATGCCGCCGATGAGCAGCCCGTGCATGGGACGGCTCAACCGCGCCCGGAACAGCACCGCCACCACCGCGATACCGATGGCCTTGATGAACTCCTCATCGATCGGCGCGGCGATCGCGGCCTGCCAACTCATCGCGAACTGATCGCCGCCCAAATTCGTGACCACATGCGTCACATGGTCATTGGCCCACAGCGACAGCCCCGGCCACACGCTCGCGCCCCACACGAACCCCATCACCAGCGGCGCGACCAACAGCCGCCGCACCCGGAACCGGTCCAGATCGAACAGAATCCGCCCGAACACCAACATGGTCAAGGCGGTGATCGGCAGCGCCGCCAACGCGGCCGACCCACCGAACCACACCATCCCGAACGCCTGCACCGTGAACAGCAGCGGCCCGCCGAGCACCGCGAGGCAATACACCCAGAACAGCGCCGACCGTGGCTGGAACCAGCTCATGTTGTGCCCCTTCCCGCATGATTGGGGCCCTGCGTGGTTACGCTTCGCAAGCGCAGGGTAGTGGAGCTGCGCCTCCAGGCCTGACCACTCATGCGTCCACCGCCTTGGCCGTCTCCAGGACCTCCTGGATCAGCGCCCGCCCCGCCTCCCGGGTCGATCCCGACACCGTCATGGTCAGCGCGATATCCCCACTGGTCACCACCGCGCACACCGCGCCCGCCGAATCCGGCAGCACACAGGTGAACCCGCGGAACTCACCCACTTCGACGACGCCCCCGTCGAACTCCACTTCCCGCCCCGCCGCCCGCAACGGCAGCAACAACCGTGGGGCAGCGACCTCGAAATCGGTGATCCCATCCACCACCGACACCCCGAGCCGCTCATCCCCGATATCGGACCGGAACACGCCGGTCGCCTCATCCCCCGTCGCGATCCTGCGCATGGGCTCCGGCAAGACGAAGACGACCGCGTTAGCCGGATCCGCGCCCCCGTGCAATGCCCCGATCCCGCTCGCGGTCAGCGTGATAGCCGTCCCGGCCGCCAGGTCGGTCTCCCGAGTCGGCACCATCGCATCCAGCACCGGCGGGACCACCAGCATCACCCCCAGCGCCCCAACCGTAGCCAGCGCGGGCACTACCGAATGCACAAGGCGCACTTTGCTTTCCAGCCTCTCACCGCCGTGAAGCAATCGGGGCGCGGCGGCCGCGCATCCTCTCGACACTCCGGCACCGGCCATCCGCCTGACACTTGCCAAAAGTTAACCACACAGCCCGGCCTGAACCGGGGAGCCAACGCCGAGATAACCGGCAATCCGGCTCTCGACCCGGCAGCCATCCGGGCGAACGCGCACCCAGCGCAGCAGGATCCGTCCAGCTCAGGATCCGTCCAGCTCAGCACATGGCTGACCTCCGCGCCGCCTCCGCGCCGCCTCCGCGACGGGCTGCGTTGCGGCGGGGAGGGACGCCTTCATGCTCCTCGCGAGGAGCACGCTGGTGACAGATCCGGCGTGATTCAAGAACTACGAGACGGCATCCCGCAGTGCTGGCAGCGCGTCGTCGACAAGGCACGCGCCGGTCAGCCGCCGATGTCACCCGGCGCAGCTCGAGCACAGCGGAGCCCGTGTATCCCGGCGGCAACGGCTTCCGGGAGTTGGCATCGGAAGCCGTTGCCACACAGCCGGTTCTACTGGTTACAGCAGGTTGGCCAGGCCGGAGAGGGGTCCGGGGAGGGCGGCCAGGTGGTTCTTGATGCCGGTGGCTACCGGGTTGGGGGTTTCGGCGCGGAGGCGGTCGAGTTCGGTTTGCATGGTGGCTACCGTGTGCTCGTAGTGCGCGTCCACCGCGTTCGTGTCGTCGGGGTCGCCCGGTTGGGTGGACCAGTCCAGCGGAGGCAGGAAGCTGACGTCGACGGTTGCGGGGAGGGGGATCTGCGGGAGGATGGGGGCGATGCCGAAGGGGACGCCTACGGTGTACGGAAATACCTTGGAGCGCACCAGTTTATCCAGTTGGAGGATGCGGGCGGTGCGTTCGCCGCGGCTGAGCACGAAGATGGAGTCGTGGCCGCCATTGGCGACGGCGGGGATCACGGGGACGCCCAGTTTCAGGGCGAGGCGGATGAAGCCCTTGCGGCCCGCGAAGTCGATCTTGCCGCGATCGGTCCAGGGGCGGCAGGCCTCCCAGTCGCCGCCGGGGTAGACCATGACCGCGCCGCCGTCCTTCAGCCCCTTGGAGGCCGCTTCCTGTGAGGCCGGGATCACTCCGAACTTGCGCAGGCTGTCGCCGAGACCGGGTGCGCGCAAAAGGATTTCGTGCGCCACACCATTGGTCGGTTCACCCGGCCGCCGATCCATCATGGCCATGAAGGTGATCCACACTTCGGGGGCCCAATAGATCGAGGAGTGATTCCCGATGATCAGCGCCGGACCGGACGTGGGAACATTCTCGATCCCCGTCACGGTGGGGGTGAAGTAGTTCGTGTACGCCCGCGCCACCGGCAGCAGTGGGTGGTTCGGGTCCGGGATTGCCTTGGTTTCGCTCATGTGTCGTTCCTGTCTGGTTCCGTTGCCGGAAGACGGGCGGCACGCGACTACACACGCCGACGCCGAAACAGCGTCGAGCACAAATGAATTGCCCCCGGTTGACATCCCCATTGATAGTCCCGACGGTCGCGCATGCGCGGACCGGAACGGCGTGTGCGCATTCGATCTACCCCGATCGTGCCTGTCACCGTCCTCCTGCGTCTTCGACGTTATCAAACAAGCAATCGCTTGGTAGAGAATGTGCGAAACCCAACAGTCCGACCACCGGGTCCGGTTCTTGCCCTCCCGGACGAGCACGGCTAAAGCTCAGCGCGCGTGCACTTCCGACGCCGCACGGACCGCGCTCTCCAGCGCACCCTCGATCCAGGCCGGTTTGAGCGTGGTGTGATCACCCGCGAAATGCACCCGCCCCTCCACGGTCCGAGTCGACGCGTGATGCTCATGCAATTGCCCAGGCGTCGGAATCACCGCCTCCCCCAACGCATATCGCGCGCGCATCCAACTCTGCGAAATCCCGGTACCGGTGAACTCCGCATCCACCCGCGGCCCGAACAGCTCCCGCATACCGGCCAGCGCGAAATAGACTCGCTCACTGTCGGTCAGCGAATCCCAGCGCATGGCGTCATCGGACCAGGTGTAACTGGCCAGCACCACGCCGCCATCCGAATCCTGGGCATGCGACGGGAAATAGGTGAACCGGTTAGGCGTATCCGAGACACAGCCGCCCCCACGGAAACCGTTCGGACCCTGCTCCCAGAAGCGAGTCTTGAACTCCAGCAAGACCTTTGTGGCGGCATCATGATGCAATTCGACAATCGAGCGCCGCTTCGGATACGAGAGCGCCGGTTCGAACGCGCAGAACCGCGCCGCGGTCGGCGGAATCGCCACCACCGCATAGTCGGCGTCGAAGGAATCGGACGGATCGACGAAACAACCATCGGTGTGCTCGGAGCCGGATTCGGCCATGGTCCACACCCGCACCCCCTTATCGGTCTGTTCCAGCCGAGTCATCCGCTTACCCATCTGGATCGCCGGACCCAAACTGGCGGTGAGCGCATCGGTGAGCGATGCCGTGCCGCCCTCCAATTCCCAATAGCGGGCGTCCGGACTGATCAGGGCGTGATCCACGAGCGCGGGAATCACCCCGTAGTGCAGCCGCGATGTCAGATTCTCCAGGGTGCCCGCCGCACCGATCTGGGACAGATCCCAGCCCCGCTCCATGAGGAAGCGGTGCATGGAGTAGTCCTCATAGGTATTGAAAACCCTTGCCCAGCCGTCGATCTGCTCGCCGATGGGCCGATTGGCGGGCACCTCCACGGTATGCATGGCGGCATTCAGCGCAACTCGGACCGGACCGGACCACTTCACCCCGAAACCGCTGTTCACCACGGCCGGATCCGCGGTATAGGTACCGCGAGTCACTATGCGGCCATTGACATTGATCAACGTGCGGTCCGCCGCCTTCGCGGACCGATACTCGGTCGGCTCACCATTCGACCACTGCTCACCGGTGAAGGACCGATAGTGGACCGCGGGGACCGCACCCTCCGACTTCGCCTCGGGTGCGATATCGACATTGTGGAACTGCCTGCGCCGCACGCCCAGCTTGTCGGCCAGCGCGAGCACCAGCGGATGCCCGTCCGGCAGTCGCATGGCCCCGGCCTCGGCATACAACGCGGGGTCGGAGAACACCCCGCGAAACGTCTTGACCCGCCCGCCGGTCCGGCTGCCATTGGCCTCCAGCACGGTCACGTCATGCCCGGCATCGCGCAGCAGCAGCGCCGTGGTCAGCCCGGCCGGGCCCGCGCCGACCACCACGATCCGCTTGGGTGAGGCCGTGCGCGGCAGGCCGCGGTCGATGAGGACGCGCAGGTATTCGAGCTTCAGATCGACGTCCCGCGCACCGACCTGCAGCATCTCCCGGGCCAGGTCCACACTGCGATCCCACGGGCGCGTGATCGCCGCCTCGGTGGGGCGAGAGTCGCAGGCGGACAAGGCCATTGCGGTTCCCATGGCACCGGCGCCGAATGCGGCGGTCCGGAAGAGCGTGCGTCGTCCGAAAGGGGTGCGTGCCATGCCCGGTCGATCCTCCTGGTCATTGTCCAGCCGAAATGAGTCGGGTCCCACCGGGGCCAGACGCTAAGCCATCTCCCTCCGGGCCGCGCAGCGCCACGCCCAAGTACGTTCCGGTCGGTCCGATATGCGGCATTCGCGAGATTCATGCCTAGATGCGCATATCCGGGTAACCGAATGTGGCGGTGGTCCGGAAGCTCTCCGGACCGCCGCCACCTGCCCTTGTTCGGTTGGTCAGTTCATGCCGCGACGGCGGAACAGCACACCGGCGGCGGCATAGCCGACCAGGCCGATCCCACCGTTCAATGAGGTGTTCTGGGGTGAGCCGGGTTACGAGCCGCCCGCCGATCAGGGTCTGATGTTCTCCGGTGGCGAGAATGCCGCACCGTTCAA
>NZ_JBFBCD010000013.1:0-298435 GCF_040683015.1 Nocardia sp. NPDC051030
TGGAACACCTCGACGACCAGGTCGGGGTGGGTGATCACCACCAGATCCCACAGCGGCATCGGGACGCGGAAGATGTCACCATATTTCCGCGCACCGTTTCGCACGTAGCTGAACGGGTCGCGCATGTACTGCGGCACCACCCCGACCACCGGTAATCCCCGCGGGCCCGGCAGTCGGCGATCGGGACCGCGTCGCCCCGTCAACAGGGGTGCTCTGGTCCAGCGGAACACATCGCCGCGGCCGTCGGATTCCCGGGTTCTGATGGTGGTGTCCTGGTCGCCGAGCGCGGCGCGGCCCGCCGGATGCGGGCATGCGGAAGCGGTCGTCATCTCATTGCCTTTCTGGCCGAACGGGTTTCGCGGCCGATTCAGCGCTCGGCATGCACGGTCGGGCGAACCTGCGGTCCACGGAGACCTGGAAAGACCCTCTGCAGCAAGCGCATTACGCGTTCCACGGTGCGCTGCGATGGGGGTCGGATCGGGATCGGGAGCAGCTGGCCGAGGGCGTAGAAGAGGTCCGCGTCGGTGTCGATCCGCGCGATCAGCCACCCGCGTTCGGGATCGCGCACCATGTTGTAGCGATCCACGCCGGTGATATCCATGGTGCGCGGAGTGAACCGGACTCGTCCGATCTGCCGCCACGGGACCGTGAGCCGGACATTGCCGTCGAGGAAGTCGTAGTAGGGCAGACCGCGCGGGGTGTCGTCCTGGGGGTAGAACACCAGGTCCGGGACCAGCCGGAACATAAGGACATACAGGTCGGCCTCGATCTGGCCGGGAAACCAGTCTCGCCCACCGGTGGTCGGGTCGGCATAGGTCAAATCGTCGGCCATACAGTCCCGCAATTGAAGTATCGAGCGCTGCTCCCAGGCGTGGAACCACTTGATCAGGAAGTCGGTCATCCCCTCGCATGGCAACCCGGCCGCGACGTACATGTCTTCCTGGGCGCGGACTTTCGCCATGTAGTCCTCGAGGAGCGCGATGTAGCGAGTGTGCTCCTGCGAGTAATCACTCGCATCGACCGATATCTCGGGCACCGTGCTGCGGGCAACGAAGTTGCTGTCGGACTTGGTATTACGTGTCGTTGTCGACATCGTCGCCACTCTCCTTCGAGTCCGCGGCGACGGTGTGGTCTCCGCGGAGCCACCTCTTCCGAATCAGTGAAACATTGTTGATAAAATGTAACAGGTTGAGCTGCGCCTCGGAAGACCCCGACAGCAGTTGCCCAGGCGGCCACTACGATTCGGGCATGGACTTGTCGGCACTGCTGTCGGGTGCGGCCACCCCGCCCGACCACGGCACGGAGAAGCGGCGCATTCTCACCGCCGCGCGCACCGAGTTCATCAGCCATGGCTTCCGGCGGGCGTCCGTCGGCAGTATCGCCAAGCGGGCCGGAGTCTCCCGGCCGACCGTCTATCGCCACTGCGGCGATAAGGAAGCCATCTTCCAGGCGGTGGTCTTCGACGAGGTCGTGGAATTCTTCACCGGCATCGCCAACGAGATCCTCAGCCTGCCCACCCCCGCCGAGCGAGCCGTCGAGGGCTTCGTCCTCGGCGTCCGCGGAACCCGGGCGAACCAGCTGTTCACCGCCATCCGCAACTTCGAACCCGAGGCCTTCACCAACGTCTTCCTCGACCCCGACCCCGCCAACCGCGATTTCATCTGCTCGGCGATCGCCATGGGCCTGACCACCGAAACACTCTCCTACGACCGAGCACTCGGCATCGCCGAGATCATGACCCGCGTCACCGCGTCACTGCTCGTGGCACCCAGCGGGCACGTGTCGATCGAAACCGACGACGCCGCACGCGAAGTCGCCACCCGGTACTTCGTCCCGATCGTCACCAGCGCACTCAAATAATTCATCGAAGACTCGAGGTCCGGCGGTAAGGCACTCAGACAAGAGCGCCCTGCGCCCACGACTCAAATGCGAAGCAGCGGGACCAGGGATCGCCGAGCGAAGGCGCGGAGGTCGGCGTCGGTTTCGAGCGCGAAGTGCGAATCGGGCGTGAGCCAGAGTGAGTGGCAGATCCGCAGCATCACCTCAGCGCTTCCCTCGAGGTCGTCGGCGGTGTAGTCGTGGCCGTCCTTCGCCGATCGCATCCGGTTGGCAATGATCGGTCTGAGCAGGGCGAACACCCCGCCGACACCTGCCGTCAGCAGGGGCAGGATCTTGTCGCTCTCGGCTGCGATCAGCCGCACGAAGACCGGGTTGGTCTGCACGTACCGATAAGTAGTTAGAAAGCCCTCGACAACTACTTCCTCAACGGTCATGTCGCTGGTGACGCGCGACTCCATCTGCTCGACGAACCGTTCGATCTCGAAAAGGACGACGGCGACCATGAGATCCGCCTTGCGTGGCCAACGCCGGTAGATCGTCATCTCGGAAACGCCCGCGATCTTCGCGACCTGCCGCACTGTGAAGGCGCTGGAGTCGTATGTCAGCAGGGTGGTGCGTGCTGCGGCGAGGACCCGAGCTGTCGTTGCTTCAGCGCTCGCCACGGACGTCCGGTCCAAGTCTGCACTCGTTTCCACGCTTAGATACTACGGTCGACCACCATTGTTAGATTGTTAGTGTTCGTCTAACATTGTGACATTGCACGCTGGATCCCGTAGATCCGGTTGACAGCACGAAGGAGTGGCGTATGAAGCCGGTCGCACTGTCATCCGCAGAGGACGCTGACATGGAATCCGGATACTTCGGTCCGGAATCGATCATGTGGCAAGTCTGGTCGCATCCCGCCGCCATCCTCGGGCAGGTGCGTACGGCGATCGTTCAGGATGTGTATCCGCCGATCGCCGCAGCCGTCGATCAGCACGATCCGATGTTCGTGCGGATTCGCCGGCACGGTCGGTACATGGGCGGGGGCTTCGACCGGTTCCGGCGCAGCTTGAGCATCCCGGCTACGTGCATGTTCGGCAGCCGCGCCGAAGCTGACCTCGCCGCATCGCACATCTTGCGCTTTCACACTGCCATGACCGGGCCCGAGCCGGTCACCGGAACCGACTACGTCGCCGGGGATCCCCGCCACATGCTGTACGCAGGCTTGACCGCAGCGCATTCGGCTCTGCTCTGCTACGAGATCTACGGGCCGGGCCGGCTCTGCGAGAAGGATCGCGACCGGTATTTCGAGGAGTGGGCCACGCTCATGGAGCTCGTCGGTGTGCCCTCGGAGCTGGTAATCCCGGCGACCTCCCAGCAGGTTCGCGAGTACTTCGACTCTCTGGCTCCGTCATTGTGCGTGACGGAAGCAGCTCGACCTGTGCTCGACCTGCTTTTCAAGGTCAATCTCGGCGAGCTGCTGCACCTCGATCGGCACGCGCCGGAACGGATCGCGATCGCCATTCCCCTCCGGATCGTGGCCGCCGCCGGATTGGCCCTTACTCCCCGCCGCATCCGCGACCTGGTCGGAGTCGATCAATCTGTCTTCGTCGACGGCCTCGTCATCGGCGGCCTCCGGCCGCTGCTGCGGGTGATGTCGCTGCCCGCGCTCAACGACGCCGTGTCGCGCATCAGCTACGGTCCGGACCTCGCTCGCCGTCAGCAGACCGCGCGGCGCACCGCCGCGATGGCTCACCGTGCGCCTCGTCCGCCGGCGGCAGCATGAGCGCGATGGTGACGGGCGCCGTCGCTGTGCTCGGGGCCGGTTGCCGGGCAACGATCCGCGCCGTGCGGGCCGTCTCGCGCGATACGAGACCACCGCGGCCGGACTCCCAAGGAGATCCCGTCGCGGGGCTCGGGTTCGGGCAGGGAGCCGTCACCATGCGAGATGGGCAGCGGGTCGGTGTGTTCCGGGACCAGGACGGCATCCTGCACGAGGTCATTGCTCTGTGCACCCACGGGCAATACGAGTTGGAGTTCGATGTCAACGGCCCATGTTGGACCTGTCCGCAGCATGGCGCTCGGTTCGCCGTAGACGGTCGCGTGCTCAACGGTCCTGCCATCGAATCGCTGGAGCAGGCATTCGCCGGTTCAAGAAAGGATCGCACCGTGACAAAAAAGGGCATCGCTCATTCGGTGGCTGGTGATAGGCATCCATTCGATTACTGCCATCGGGAAGGAATGACGTTGCGGCCGAATCCCGAAGCCGCACCGGCGACAGAGCTTTGGCTGACGCCACAGTACAAAAAGATGTTCTCTCCGTGGATATCGATGCGTTTTCCGCCTGCCCCAACGCGATTGACCAGTCTTTTCGAAGACCACCGATGGCAGGGCGACGAACTCATGGACGCCGTGGTGCTCTCGTTCCGTCAGACCGGCATGTCCAAGGGGCGCCGCATGTTGGACCAAGCGCTCGACGATGGCATCGGCTCGGTGTCCGACGCGCAACCAGAGCTGGTGAAACTGTTCAAGCAGCTGGACAATCCACCGGGCTGGTTCGACCCCGAGGTATGGGAGCGCGGGCGACAGCTTTCGAACAACGCCTCACGGTGGGGGAAGCAAGCCATGCTTGCCAACGACTTCTTGGGCACCTTCGTCGGCCGCGAGGTGTCCCAAGCGACGGGCCAGAGCGGCAGATTCCGCACCGACCCATGGCGACGAGTGCTCGAATCGTTAACTTGGTTCAACGACGTCACCCGGCCGGGAGCAGTTGACCGCCGTTCCCCGGTGTTCAAGGACATCGTCCGGGTGCGACTGATGCACGCTCAGGCGCGGGCCGCCCTGCGCCAAGAATGGGGAGACGAACACTTCGCCCGACATGGCAACCCCATCTCCAACTCTGCGACGATGGGTGCCGCGGTTTCCTTTGCCGTGCTGGCGCCGCTGGCGGACCACGCCCGGGGCAGGCACATTTCCGTCACGGACCTGGACGCCATCATGTCGTACTGGTCATACATCGCGCATCTGATGGGAGTGGCCGACGAACTGATCCCGCGGAACGCCATCGAAGCCTTGGAGATGGTTCATTACCTGGTCGTGACGGCCGGCGGCCCGACGGAATGGACCGCCGACTTGGTCAATGCCGCCTGCGATCACGGCCTGAGCGAGAACCCACTGGTGCGTCGACTGCAGATCGAGGTGATCGCTCCGGTCTTCGGGCTACTCGCCGCTCATGGCGGTGCAGGCTTGGTGAGAGCCCTGCTACAAGACTCGCCATTGGCGACGGTGCGGCTGCAGCCATGGCAGGGAATCGCCGAAGCTGCCGGACAGATCAACGTGCTGCAGCGCCGGCTCGGCGACCACCTGCCCCGCGCCGAAGCCAGGACCGCGCGAAGAGCACAACATGGCGACACGCAACTTCTCGTGGCGCTCCTTGGCGCGTTGGCGAGCCGAAACGGCGTCTCCGGCACACCGTACGACCACCACGACACCAGCGTTGAAACCGCGACAGGGTCGGATGAGGCGTTGGTCAGCCGGCGGGTCCAAGCGTGACGCGGTAGCCGCTCCGATCGAGGAGGGGTGATGTTCCTCGAATCGCCTTCGCGCGCAGCCTGTCCCGCGTACTGGAGATCCGATCGGCGCAGCGGATCTTCAGTGCCGTCAGTCCGGAAGGGTATGTCGTCCGGGAGGCCGCCGTCTACGAGCGGATGCATGGACTCCGGTTCGGCGCCGGCGTGGAAGTGGCGGGCGAGATTCCCCGATGCCGCCGAAATCCGCAAGGCGCGCACCGTGATCGACGCCCTCGCCGCCGCACATGCGACCAACCTCGGCGCTGATCGTCGACGGCCGAATGATCGACGAGACCCTCGCGGTGTCGGCGCGCCGCGAACCCGCCGCGTCTGCTGCCGCCGACCTGTGAGGACCATGGGCGCGAATCGTGTTCCAGTGGGGTACTTTGACCCGGTTCCTCCGACTGGTGAGAGGCTCTCTGTGTTCTTGTGCGGCACAGTCATCGGATAAAACGGCAAAAGGCCCCGGCGACTTGATCGCCGAGACCTTTTTTGGTGCGCCATCAGGGACTCGAACCCCGAACCCGCTGATTAAGAGTCAGCTGCTCTGCCAATTGAGCTAATGGCGCATGCTTTTGCCAGCTGGCCGGTTCCTGTTGGTCTCGGCTGCTCTGCGGTGCGGAAGAAACATTAACAGGCTTCCCTGCGGAAAGTGAAATCGCCCCCCTGATCTGCGATTTTGTCGGGTTCGCCGGACTTGCTTCACGGTGTTAACGGATTGGGGGCCGAATCTGATGTTCCGTTCGAGCCCTGCGGAGACCGGGCGACTTGTCGGTGGCCGGGGCTAGATTCCTGGCAGAATACGGCGAAGGCGTGGTCTCGACCGATCCCCGCGGGCGTGGTGGGTCGAGCAGGCGTGGGTCGGGGCCGAAGCCCTCGGTGGCTGATCGCGCATGAGACATGGAGTGGGGTTGCAATGAGCGATGGTCTGGGCCGGCGCCGGTCGAATCGATGGCGGGGATCCGTGGCGGTGCTGTCCGTACTGGCGTTGGCGCTGGTGGGCTGCTCGTCGGGGTCGTCCAACGATTCCTCTTCGGTCGCAATCGATTCCAACCCGATCAGCGAATTGGTGAAGCCGAAGCTGATCTCGCCGATCAAGGATGGCGACAAGGGTGTCGCGCCGGGCGATCTGACACTGAAGGTGGAGGACGGCCAGATCACCAAGGTCACGCTGTCGAACCCGGAGGGCAAGGCGGTGCCGGGAACCCTCGCCGCCGACGGCCTGTCCTGGAAGTTGGCCGAGCAGTTGGGCTTCGGGCGCACCTACAAGTTGAGCGTGGACGCGATCGGCCTGGGCGGCGCGGTCACTACCACTATGAGCTTCACCACGATTTCGCCGCATAACCGCACGCACCCGTACCTGCTGCCCGCCGAGAACGAGACGGTCGGCATCGGCCAGCCGGTGGCCGTGCAGTTCGACGAGAACATTCCGGACCGCAAGGCCGCCCAGAATGCGATCAAGATCACGACAACCCCCGCGGTCGAGGGCGCGTTCTACTGGGTCAATAACCGCGAGGTGCGCTGGCGCCCCGAGCATTTCTGGGCTCCGGGCACCAAGGTCGACATCGCGGTGGGCACCTACGGCAAGGATCTCGGCAACGGCCTGGTCGGTGATTCCGACATCACCTCGAGCTTCACCGTGGGCGATGCCACCGTCTTCACCGCCGACGACAACACCAAGATGGTGACCGCCGAGAAGAACGGCCAGGTGGTCCGGACCATGCCGACCTCGATGGGTAAGGACTCCACACCCACCGACAATGGCATCTACATCGTCGGCGACCGCTTCGAGAAGATCGTCATGGACTCCTCCACCTACGGCGTCCCGGTGAACTCGCCCAATGGCTACAAGACGCCGATCGACTGGGCGACCCGAATCTCCTACTCCGGCATCTTCTTCCACTCGGCCCCGTGGTCGGTGGGCGCGCAGGGCTCGTCCAATACCAGCCACGGCTGCCTCAACCTGAGCCCGGAAAACGCGCGCTGGGTGTACGAGAACTCCAAGCGCGGTGACATCACCATCGTCAAGAACACGCTGGGCGGCACGCTGTCCGGCGTGGACGGCCTGGGTGACTGGAACATTCCGTGGGCGCAGTGGAAGGCCGGCAACGCCGACGACAACCGCTAGCCGAATAGTCGAACAAACAGAGCGGAGGGGCACCAGCCGTAGCTGGTGCCCCTCCGCTCTGCTCGATCGAGGTGGGCCGGGGTCTGACCTCTAGATGGTGGCTGGCGCCTTTCCGATCGAGTCGCAGCCGAAGCTCGCCTCGCCCAGAATCGCGACCGCGCTACCGGTCACCGCGCACAGCGTCTTGAAGTTGCCCAGCAGTATCTTGTCCAGGTTGGGCAGCCCGAAGGAGCCGGTGCCGGTGGAGCCGGTGGTGGCCAGGCCGCCCGAGGAGCCGGTCTGCGCCGACCCGGATGCCGAACCGGACACCGACGACTGCATGGGGTCGTCATTGGCCTTGGAGGTGGCGTCGGTCAGCACGATATCCGCGGAGGCGACAGCGGGAGCAGCGCTCAGAATGGCCACGGTGGCCAGCAAAGTGGTTACGGCACAACGATTCACGTGTGGGTCTTTCTGATCGAGCACGGGGTCGGGGGTCCCCGACGTTCCCCCTTGTCGCAATGCAGTCTACGAACCGCGAGTGGGCTGCGCCACAAGATCTGAAACAGTGATGAACCTGTCACATCCCGACGCGGGCGATCGCCCGCACCGGAGCCCCGTCCGACCCCGGAATATTGAGCGGGAGCAGGGACGCCTCGACCCGCTCCCCCGCCCGCTGCACCGCCAGGACCTCGGACAATGCCGTGAGATTCTCCGCGATCACGGCGTGCGCGCCACACAGGATGCGATGCACCGGAATGTCCTCGGCCGGGGTCGGATCGACGCTCAGCGCATCGATACCGACGGTCCGCACCCCGGATTCGATCAGATAGGAGGCCGCCTCCGGCGTCAGGTACGGGTGCCAGGCATAGGTCTTGGTCCCCCAATGCTCCGACCATCCGGTGGCGATGAGGACGATCAGCCCGGGCGCGATCCTGCCCTCGAAGTACTCGCGCCCGATCGCGCTGCGCGGCGCGAGCCCCCGCGCATCCACGACCACGGCCGGACCGACGAACCGCTCCAGCGGCAGCGCGTCCAGCGCGGGTAGAGAGTCGTCGATATGAATCGGCGCATCCACATGCGTCCCCGTCTGCGATCCCATATCCAGATGCAGCACGTTCACGCCATCGAGCGGCACGGTGAGCGCCGGGCCGATGCTCACCTCGGGATCGCCCGGATAGACGGGCATCCCGGTCCGTAGCGGAACCGACAAGTCGATGATGCGCACGATCCTCAGCTTACGGCCGGGCATTCGGGAGATGATGCATGCAAGATCTATTGACAGTGTCCGAGTTCCCGCCGATCAGATGCGAGAAACACCATGCCTGCCATACAGATTGCCGTAATGAATCGCAGCACCGTGCTCACCGATGACGAGATCCGTCCCGTCGTGGCCGCATTGCAAACCCAGGTCCACCGGGACTGGGCACCGGCCTGGGGCACCGACGCCGACCTCACCTTCGTGCCGACCGCCGGGCAGCCGGAACCCGGAGCCTGGCAGTTGATCCTGCTCGACGATTCCGATCAGGCGAGCGCGCTGGGTTATCACGATCTCAGCAGCGAGGGCCTGCCGCTCGGCAAGATCTTCGCCCGCACCGACCACGCCGCGGGCTTGCAGTGGAGTGTGACCGCCAGCCACGAAATGGTGGAGATGCTCGCCGACCCGGACATCAATCTGACGGCCTTCGTGCAGTCCTCCGCGACCAAGGGCACGCTCTACGCCTACGAGAGCGCCGACGCTTGCGAGGCCGACCAGTACGGGTACGCGATCGACGGAGTCCAGGTGTCCGACTTCGTCTTTCCGGCCTGGTTCGAATCGTTCCGCAAGTCCGGCAGCACCCAGTTCGACTTCGGAAGGCACATCACCGCACCGTTCCAGTTGCTGCCCGGCGGCTATATCAGCGTCTACGACATCCGGTCCGGGAGTGGCTGGCATCAGCTGACCGCGGCGTCCGCGCCACTGCAATACGCCGCGCGCCCGCGCGTCGGCAGTCGGCGTGAACGTCGTCGCGTCCCGCGAGATCAGTGGCTGCTCAGCACGGCCTCATGAGCCCACGGTGACATTCGTGTCGATCAGCCGAAGACCAGGTCACTGGTACAGCGCGAGCGGGCCGACCTCCGCCACCGCCTGCGCGAAGGCGCGAATCAGGTCGGTCTCGGTGGCGGTACGCCAGATCAGGGCCCATCGCGCCGGTGGCGCATCCTTGATGGGGACGTAGGCGATCTGCGGGTGCGGGTAGTAGCGGCGGGCGTGCTCATGCATGGGTGAGACCGCCTCACCCGATGCGATCAATGGGGTCATTTCCAGAACATTGGCCACCGTGGGGCCGATCGGAATGGTCCGGCCGCTGGGCGTGCGGGTCGGAACCAATCCTTCGCGCCAGTAATCCGGCTTGGCCCCATCCATGACCGTCAGATCGCCGAGATCCTCGTAGGTCACCCAACCACGTTCGGCCAACGGGTGATTCGGGGCCATCGCCAGGACCACCGGTTCGGTGAAGACGACCGGACCGACGGTGAGGTCCGGCTCGCGGACCGGGAGCCAGACGATCGCCAGATCGTCCTCGTCACGCCGGAGCGGGCCGAAAGGATCACCGAAATCCATATAGCGCGTACGCAATTCGCACTCGGGGTGCCGGTCGGTGAAGGTGTCGAAGAGGGGCTTCAGATCATTCTGATTGGTGCTCAGCATGCCCACCCGCAGCCGTGCGGTCTTCCCGCGCGCGGCATTCGTGGCCCGATCCAGACTCTGCTGCAACTCCCGATGCACCGGCCGCAGATCGTCATACAACTGCTTGCCGATCGGAGTCAGCACCACCTTCCGGCTGGACCGCTCGAACAGATCCGCCCCCACCCGGCGCTCCTGCTTCTTGATCGCCTGACTGATCCGCGCGGGCGACACATGCAGCCGCGCCGCCGTCCGCCCGAAATGCAGTTCCTCCGCGAGAGTCAGAAAAATCTCGATATCCCGTAACTCCACAACTCAACCCTCATCTACACCGATCAGCCAGCCAACGCTAGCGCACCCGGCGCGCAACCGAACGCCCACGGAACTCAGGCCGGTGACCACGTGTACTCGTATTCGGGCAGTGCGAACCCCTGCTTGAAACGCCCCATGCGCTCATCGGTGCCCGCCCGTCCGGCCGAGGCTCCAGGTACACGAATCCGGCCATGCCGCCGTCGTCTTCGATCGCGAATAGCGATCGTCGGGCAGGTCTTCAGGTATCGCACAATTCTTGACGTCGCCGATAATCGTGTCTCGGTTCTCGTGCATCCGTATCGTATGTGTAATCTGTGGCGAGAATGAGCTCTCCTCGAAGGTAACGGCGCATCGAAGGAGTGGAGATGAGTACCGCTAAATCTGTCTTTGCCGCTTTCACTGTTGTTCTGGCAAGCCTGCTCCCGCTATCGGCGGAGACTGCGCGCGCCGACGATTCACCACCCGTCCTCAAGCTGGCGATGGGCATGGAGAACGGCAACTGCCTTCGACCCACCAATGCCTTGAATCCCAGTGTCACACCGCTGGGACCTGGGCTGACCGCGGTGCCAGCCGGCCGGTTCCTGACTATCGAATTCACCTTCAGCTACACGGTTGCCGATAGCGTGCTATTCACGATGCCGACACGCAACATTTCGGTCGTCCTGCCGACGAATGTGGCCTGGCTTACTCAGATCGACAATGCCGACATCGGTGTGCTCGAAGCAGGCGAATTCCCATTCCAGGTAACCGTTTCCGGCGGCTCCGGAAGCTCCGCTTTCGGCTGTACAGGCACGATCATCGCGGCATAGAAACGGCCGCAACTCCCCGCATGACGCGCAATACGGATGGCCCGGCAACACTGTTCCCGGGCCATCCGCCGTTTCAGGAGCTACTGGTCGATCATCGGCAGTAGTGGATGTTTTGACCGTCTGGTCAGGCCTTCACTGCGTTCCATGCCGCCTGACCGAGCACCGGGCCTGCGCCGAGCATGTCGAACTCGGTCGAGCGGGCAAGCCACAGCCGGGCGTATTCGACGCAGGGCCCCATCCACAGTGCCTGACACAACCTGGGTGGTAGCGGTTTGATCCGCCCCTGCTCCACGTGTGGTTGCAGCCAGGCGCTCGCCTCGCCGTAGAAGTGCTCGTTGAGGGCGGTGATCGCCGGACGTGATTCGTCGATGATCTCGTACTCGCGGCAATGAAACAGAAAGCGCGCCCGCAACTCGTTGGCGGCGACCCACTCCAGGTGGGTGCGCACGGTGGCTTCGATCCCGCCTCGTGCGGTCGAATTGCCTTGCAGGACAGCAAGGTAGGTGTCGAAGTAGTCGCGCAGTGTTTCGATGTACAGCTCGGCGGCCACCCCTTCCTTGCTCCCGAAGAAGTGGTAGATGCTGCCCACGCTGGCCCCGGAGGCGCGGTGCAGAACCTCGACCGTGGCACCGGCCACCCCGCTCTTCAGGAAGACGGTCAGCGCCGCGTCGAGGATGGCGCGACGCCGCGTGGCGCGGGTGGCGGAAGCAGTGGTCACCACCGAACCGTACCGAACCGGCCATTGACTAGAAGAATCTTCTAGAATAATTTTCTAGTCTTATGCGAGTGCACGACCGAAGGACAGTGGCGAATGAGCACGAGTTCCAGAAATCACACGAAAAATGAAGCGCGGCGGACGAATCCGGTCGATGTGGCTCTAGGCATCGCTTGCGTGGTGTGGGTCGTGATGACGCTGTGGTCGGGGATACAGACCGGTGGCAAGGGCCTGCCGCTCATCCCGCAGACGATCACGTCGCTGGCGCTGGTGGTGGCCGTGTTCGGCCACATGCTCAAACATCTGGGCGTGAGACTCGCGGCGGCGTACTTCGTGATCGCGGCCATTGTCGAGTGGTCCTTCGAACAAGCCAATATCTCGTTCGGAGGGTTCATCTGGGGGGATCTACGCTATGGCGATCTAGCGATGATGGGTCCCCACATCGGAAGCGTTCCCCTGCTGGTTCCACTGGGGATGGTCGCATTGTTGTGGCCGGTCTACGTGATCATCAACGTGGTGCTCGACGGGAAGGTCGTGGTGGACCCGCGCTCGCTACGGCCGTGGCAGGTCGTGTGGCACTGCGTGCTCTACGGCATGCTGCACGCCTGGATCGCCTTTCTCGCCAATGGTTTCTGCACGAAGTTCGGCGTCTACGAATGGGTTGGCAAGTCCAAAGCCCTACCCCCGCAGGACTCCTTCTTCGGCGACCCCAAATTGCCGATCGGATGGGCGATCTGGGGTTTCACCATCACCCTCGTCATCTCGTTCGTGCTCATCCCCACCCTCGGCAAGGACGCACTCGCGCGAGCCCAAACCCGCCCCCTCAGCTGGGTCGACGCCGCTCCGATCGTAGTCATCGGCTCCTACGCGTTCGCCCTCTACCTCAATCCGGTGAACAGATCCGTCGGCAGCGTGATCCTCTTCATGTTCGGATTCATCTCCCTGCTCGCCCTGTACCGCTTCGTGGCGCTCCTGACTAGTGAGCGGGGGTTGCGGCGCGGACTGTGATGCCGCGCAGAAGGATATGCAGGGCGTCGTGGAGTTCGGCGCCCAATTGGCCGGGGGCGCTGGGGTGTTGGACCCAGCGGTAGAGGGCTCCGAGGTAGACGTCGCGGAGCATTGCTCCGACCAGGGTCGGGTCTACGCGGGGGTCGATTTCGCCATTGCGGCAGCCTGTTTCGATGATGCGGGTGAAAACCTCGGCCGTGTACGGCACTTCGGTGAGGGGGCGGCCTGTTTTCACCCAGGCGGGGAGCATGGTTTCGGTCAGGTCGCGCTGCTCCTCGGTGAGTTGAGCCAGGCTCGCCATGGACAGATGCAGGACCGCGGCGGTGTCTTTCGTTTCGAGGCCGAGGGGTAATTGCAGGCGAGCCAGGACACCGTTCCGCCACTGCTCGACCCATTCGGTGATCAGGTCTTCTTTTCGCTGGAAGTGGTTGAAGAAGGTGCCTCGGGCGACGTCCGCGCGCTCCGCGATATCGTCGACAGTGGTTGCCTCGTAGCCCTTTTCGGAGAAGAGGTGAATGGCGGCTTCGTAGATTCGCTCGTGGATACGCTGCTTGTTGCGTTCCCTGCGCCCAAGCTGGGCGGGGGCCTCGACCGAAGCCTTCATGTCCACTCCTTGCCTCCGTCGTTCATGCACCACTGCAGAACATGTATGGACTCTAGTCCATTATGCTGGTTCACCCGTTTTCCGGCCTGCCTGCCGCCATCGGGCCAGCTAGACGATAGGCATGCGCCACTTGAAGTGCTCTCACTCACATCTCCAGAACGTCGTGTTGTGGCAATACATGGACGGCAGTACAGTCTTGGACGTCAGACCCACTTCGTGAGAACAGAGGCGAATGGGGATCTCGGAGGGGATGAAAAATGTATGGGCGTAGGCCAATTCGCACAGCGACACTGAGGCGCTAGAACCGCACTCACGCTGTCTCATCACGCACGGTGTCGCCCGGATTCCCGGGACACCGCGAACGCGGCTGCGCTGGAACGCGCAATTCCGCTATCTCGAAAATAAGGGGAGAAGTTTGCGTATCGCCATCATCGGAGCCGGAATCGCCGGACTCACAACGGCTGCGGCATTGCAGGGGCAGGGCCACTCGATCGCGATATTCGAGAAGGCCCGCCGACTACAGCCGGTAGGCGCGGGATTCACCTTGCAGCCCAATGGCGTTTCGCGACTGTCCCGGCTGGGGTTGTCCGATGCGATCCGAAGCGTCGGTAGCCCGGTTGATCGTTCCTTCGTGTGTGACTCCCAGGGGCGTGAGATCCCCGTCGACATCATGCATCGGCTGAGCGGAAACGGGACGTCCTATGCGATTCATCGGGCCGACTTCCAATCCATCCTGCTGAGCGCGCTCGACGGTGTCGAGATCCACACGGACCGGCGATTCGAGTCGTACCACGAGGAAGACGATTCGGTAGTGGTCCGATTCGGTGATGGACAGACCGAGCGCGCGGATCTGGTGATCGGCGCGGACGGATCCAAGAGCGTGATGCAGGCCGCCTTGGGCAATGAGGCCAGCCCGGTCGGCGAAAACATCATGGCCTATCGAGCACTGGTTCCAGTCGAGCAAATCGACTGGGCCGCAATGGAACCGCGAATGGGAATCTGGCTCGGCGAGGGAAAGACGCTGCTGTGTTACCGCGTTTCCTCGGGAACCCTGATGAATATCGCGGCATATGTACCGGCCGACCGGAACACCGCCGAGTCCTGGTCCGCGCCCGGTTCGACCGACGAATTGGTCTCGATCTTCTCCGGGTGGGAACCGCGGGTGGTCGACACCTTGGCGCGGGTTTCCGACTCGTTCAAGTGGGGAATCTACGACCGGCCCGCCCTGACGACCTGGTGCTCCCGGTCCGTGGCACTGGTCGGAGATGCCGCCCATGCGATGGTTCCGCACCTCGGCCAAGGGGCGAATCAGGCCATCCAGGACGCGTTCGCGCTGGCCGAATGCCTGGTGGAGGCCGACCGGAGCAATCTCGAAGAGCGCCTGCGCACCTATGAACAGGTCCGAAAGGCGCGGGCCGAATTCATTCAGCGGCTGTCCCGCGATGCCGGGCAGCTGTATCGGAACTATTCCAACGACGACGCGCACCGGAAAGCCGCCGCGATCATCGATTTTCTCCACACCAGCGGGCTCGGCGAACACGACGCGGTCGCGGCGGCGCGCGAACAGATTGCGCTGCGCCACTTGCAGACTGCCGGTCGCCGATAGCACCGCGAACCCACGAGACCAGGAGAAACCGTTGCACCAGCAGACTGTCGCCACCGTCTTCGATCTCGACGACAACGAACATACGCGGGCGTTCAAAGAGCTCATCGTCGCCACCCAGCAGACAGGTATGGATAGCGGCCTCGGCATTCGCTACGACCTGGTGACACCCGATTCGGTCCAACTGTCGATCGACCTTGGACCGCAACATCATCAGCCCGCGGGAATTGTGCACGGCGGCGTCTACACCGCGATCGTCGAGGCTGCCGGCTCGTCCTCCGGCAGCGCCTGGCTCGCGCACCATCAGACCGGGCAGACCATCGTCGGCGTCACGAACACCACGGACTTTCTGCGGCCGATGCGCCACGGGCGAGCGATCGCGGTCAGCACCCCGGTGCATCGCGGTAGGACTCAGCAACTGTGGCTGGTGGAGATCCGGGACGCGGATTCGGGGAAGTTGGTGGCCCGCGGCCATTTGCGCGGCCAGAACGTGCGGATTCAGCAGTAGTCGCGCAGCGGCGGCATTCGTCTACAAGGAGTCGGTATCGCTTTGAGCATCAAACAGGAAACAGCTGTGCTGCCGGGACGCGCGCGTTCGCGTGGCGGGCTGCACACGATACTCATCATGGTGTGTCTGCTTGTGGTGATGACACATTCGAATATGCCGACGCCGTTGTACTCCGAGTACGGCAAGCGGTTCCCTATCGACACCCTGAGCATCACGGTGATCTACGCGATGTATGCGCTCGGGGTGAGTATCGCGCTCATTGTCGGCGCGTCTCTGGTGGCGCGCTTCGGGGAACGTTTGCTGATGATCGCCGGGCTGATCAGCATCATCGGTTCGAATGTCCTCTTCATCGAGGCGGGTTCGGTTCCCGAGCTACTGGTGGCCCGCGTCTTGACCGGTTTGGCCGCGGGCGCGTTCATGAGCGCCGGCACCGCCGCTGTCGTCGAGCTGGCGAGTGAGGAACGGCGACCGTTCTACGCCCTGCTCGCCACGGCCTGCAATATCCTCGGAATGGGGCTGGGCCCGGTGATCGGAGGATTCGCGGCGGTTCATGTCGCACATCCGATTTTCTGGGTTTTCTCGGTCCATCTCGCTGTGGCTGCGGTTCTCGCGGTGTCGGTGCGATTCCTGCCTGCGAGGGTCTCGGCCGTGAATACCCACTCCGGCGGATTCGTGCGGCCCGCTCCCCCTGCCGACGATCGGTTCCGGATCGGGTTCTACGGCTTGTGCCTGATCGGTATTACAGGAATGGGTGTCCTGGGTCTGCTGTCGGGTTTGACGCCGACCTTCCTACACTCGATCGACGCCGGTATTTCGCTGGCGGTCAGCGGGCTCGTCATCGGGAGCGTGTTCGGGGGCTCGGCGGTTGCGCAGTTGGCGCTGAAGCGAATTCCGATCGTGCCGGGAGTTCTCGGCGGCACCGCCGGAGTCATTACCGGGCTGCTGCTGTTCAGCCTGGCGATCGTGTGCCACAGCATCGCACTGTACGTCCTGGCCGCGGTGGTCTGCGGGCTCGGTCAGGGTATGACCATCGGCCGTTCGGTGCAGGCGATTTCCGCCAAGACGCGGAACGCCGGTGATCGGGTCGGCAGCATCGCGCTGTACTACTTGGCCCTATACGGCGGGGCATCCGCACCGGTGATCGCCGTGGGGGTCGTGCAACGGCAGGCCGGACTGCTCACCGCGGCAATCTATTTCAGTGTGTTCGCCGTGCTCATCAGCGCGGTCGGGCTGTTCATGTTCCGGGCAAAGAAGGGATGAATGCTGTCATGACTCGAGTCGAAGTGGAAGACTTTTTCGTCGATCGCGAACTTCATGACTTCGTGGAATCCGAACTGCTGCCGGAGATCGGGATCCCCTCGGGAGCGTTCTGGGCTGGGCTGTGCGGACTGCTTCGCGACTTCACTCCGGTAAATCGGGAATTGCTGGAGATCCGTGCGGCATTCCAGAATCAGCTGGACGACTATCACCGCGCGAATCCGGGTCCGGTGGATCCGGCGCGGTACGAGGAGTTTCTGGAGCGAATCGGCTATCTGCTTCCGGAGTCGGACCTTCCGATGGCCCGGTCCGGCCAGGTCGACCCGGAGATTGCCGAGGTCGGTGGGCCACAGTTGGTGGTGCCGGTGACGAACGCACGCTATGCCATCAACGCGGTCAATGCCCGGTGGGGTTCGCTGTACGACGCCCTGTACGGGAGCAATGTCATCGACGCCGAGGACGCTGGTGTCCGACGCGGCCTGGTGGTCGAGTGGACGAAACGCTTTCTGGACCAGTGCATTCCGCTAGCCGAAGGTTCACACGCCGACGTGCTCGAATATCGGGTCGAGAACGGTCGCCTGACTGCCCATTCCGCACAGGGTGTCACCGAGCTCGGGGACACGTCACTGTTCGCCGGTTACCGGGGCGAGGCCACGCATCCGTCGGCGGTGTTGTTCAAGCACAACGGACTTCACATCGAACTGAGTATCGATCGAACGCAGGCGGTCGGCGCGGCGGATCCGGCCGGAATCCGTGACGTCGTCCTGGAGGCGGCGGTCACGGTCATCGTCGACTTCGAGGATGCCGTCTCGATAGTCGATGCCGCGGATAAGGTTGCGGGCTACCGCAATTGGCTCGGCCTCAATACCGGCGTCATCGAGGCCGAATACTTCAAGGAAGGCCGGAAACGAACCCGCCGCCTCGACGGCGACCGCGCTTACACCGCACCCGACGGAACCGGCTACGAATTGCGCGGGCGCGCACTGATGTTCAATCGAAATGTCGGTCTGCATCTCTTCAGCGACATGATCGTCGACAGCCAGGGAGCTCCGGTGCCGGAGTCGCTGGTGGATCTGGCGATCACCGCCGCCTGCGCGCTGCCCGGATTACGTGGTGCCACCGCGAATTCCGCGCATGGGTGCATCTACGTCGTGCGCCCCAAGATGCACGGGCCCGCGGAGGTCCGGTTCGTCGACGAGGCGGCGAGCCATATCGAACGAATGCTCGGCCTGCCCGGGGAATCGATCAGGCTCGGCGTCATGGACGAGGAGCGCCGGACCTCGCTGAATCTCGCCGCCGTGCTGCGGGCCGCGGGTGCGCGATTGGCCTTCGTGAACACCGGATTCCTCGACCGCACTGGCAGCGAGATTCGTTCCGCCTTCCACGCCGGTCCATTCCCCATGAAGGCGGCAATCAAGTCGGAGCACTGGTACCAGGCTTACGAGGACTCCAATGTCGATGTGGCACTGGAGTTGGGGCTGCCCCGGCGCGCCCAGATCGGCAAGGGCATGTGGACTCTCACCGACGACCTCGGTGCGATGGTCGAGGTCAAGGGCGATCAACTGCGCGCCGGGGCCACGACCGGATGGGTGCCCTCGCCCACCGCGGCGACGTTGCATGCGACGCACTATCACCAGGTGGATGTGTTCGACAGGCATCGCGAGCTCGCACACCGATCCCGGCGACCGCGCCGGGAAATGCTGATCTCCCCCGGTTTCCTGAGCCCCGACACCGATCGGGAATCGGTCCTGCGCGAACTCGACGACAATGTGCAGTCGATTCTCGGTTATGTCCTGCGCTGGGTCGACCTCGGCGTCGGGTCCTCGAAGGTGCTCGACATCGACGGCATTGCCCTCATGGAAGACCGTGCCACGCTCCGCATTTCGTCCCAACTGCTGGCGAACTGGCTCGCCCACGGCGTCGTCTCCGAGTCCGAGGTGCTGACCTCCCTGCACAAGATGACCGCACTCGTCGATGAGCAGAACCGCGAGGACGACGGTGTCGAGCCGATGTCGAATGATCCGGAATCGAGCGCGGCCTGGAATGCCGCCCGCGAGTTGATCTTCGAGGGCGAGCGGCAGCCGGGCGGGTATCCCGAATTCGTTCTGCACCGGGCCCGGCGGGCCTACAAGCAAAGCCGATAGCGACCCGTGCACACACCGGCACGTTCCACACGAACAATCAGGAGTATTTCGTGACCACCATCGAGGCCGCGCCGCTGACTCTCGATCTCGTCCCCGGCGATGAAGAACAGCAGATCCGCGCCTCCGTCCGCCGCATTACCGAATCGTTCGGTCCGGCCTATATGCGCGACTGCCATGCCGCCGGGAAGCCTCCAGCCGAACTGTGGAAGGCCTTGGCCGACAACGGTTTCATCGGTGTCAACCTGCCCGGCGAGTACGGCGGCGGCGACCTGGGTCTGACCGGGCTGCACGCGGTCGCTGAGGAATCCGCCGCCGCCGGCGGTCTGCTGGTGATGCTCGTGATGTCCTCGGGCATCGCCGGTCCCATCCTGGCCAAGCACGGCACGGCGGAGCAGAAGCAGCGTTGGCTGACCGGGATGGCGGACGGCAGCATCAAATTGTCGTTCGCCATCACCGAGCCCGAGGCCGGTACCAACTCGCACAATCTGCGCACCGAACTCCGCTCGGACGGCAAGGGCGGCTATCTGCTGCGCGGCGAGAAAACGTTCATCTCCGGAGTCGACGATGCCGACGCGGTGCTGGTCGTCGCCCGCACACGGGGCGCGAATGGCGAGTTGGGCCGGCCGTGCCTGTGCATCATCGACGTCGATGCGGCCGGCTTCACCCGCACGGTCGTCCCGATGCCGGCGTTCAGCGCGGACCGACAGTGGACATTGTTCTTCGACGATGTCCCGGTCTCGGCCGATCGCTTGGTCGGGGGCGTGGACGGCGGTATGACCGCGGTGTTCGACGGGCTGAATCCGGAACGCATTCTGATCGCGTCCTTCGCCAATGGTATCGGCCGGCGCGCACTGGAGAAGGCGTCGGCCTATGTCAAAGAGCGCCAAGTGTGGGGTGTGCCGATCGGCTCGCACCAGGCCGTGGCGCATCCGCTGGCGAAGGCGAAGGTCGAACTCGAGCTGGCCCGGCTGATGACGCAGAAGGCGGCGGCCCTGGTCGACGCGAATGCCGAAGGTGCGGGCGAGGCATCCAATATGGCCAAGTACGCCGCCGCCGAGGCCGCGGTGCACTGTGTCGACGCCGCCATCCAGGCACACGGCGGCAATGGCTTCGCCCTCGAGTACGGAATATCCGACATGTACTGGCCGGCACGACTTTTCCGCACCGCCCCGGTCAGCGCGGAAATGATCCTCAACTACGTGGCCCAGCACTCCCTGCGCCTGCCGCGCAGCTATTGACGCCGCCCCCACGTGCGCATTCCCTCCACAACCACGCGTTTGCTGATTAGCGGTGCGAATAACGCTACATCTCAACTTCATTCGCGAGAGACTGCATGTCTCTGCACTGAAGATCGGGAGATAGTTATGATCCGCAAATTTGCAGCCGCCGTTGTTATCGCTGCCGCTACCACGGCTACCGGTGCCGGTATTGCCCAAGCCGCCGAACCTGCGGCCGTTGAACCTGTTGTGGCTGTTCAGCCGGTGGCAGCGGGGCAGACGCAGGCGCTGGTTGGTGAACAGGTCGGGACCTTTGTCGGCGGTGTTGTCGGGGCCGGTGTCGGCATACTCGTGGGAGGGGCGGCCGGATGTGTGGTCGTCGCACCGGTGTGTCCGGGGACCGCGTTGATCGGGGCCGCCATTGGCGGTGTGGCGGGTGGTGTCATCGGGGCGACCCTGGGTGCGGGCGCGGGTAGTGCGCTCGGCGCGCAGATCCCGGGGTGAGATACACCCACCTGGCACGAACGAAAGGCCGCCCAGGGGTTTCGACCCCGGGGCGGCCTTTCTGTGTGTCAGGCCGAACGGCGGGCTTCGCTGTGTGTCAGGCCGAACGGAGGGCTTCGCTGGGGGACGCCTCGATGATGGATGCGCCGGGGATGGCGTCCAGGAGGCGGCGAGTGTAGGGATCGGTGGGGGCGGTGAGGATTTGATCGGCGGGGCCTTGTTCCACCGCTTTGCCGTCGCGCATGACGATGACGTCGTGAGCCAGGGCTTGGACGACGGCCAGGTCGTGGGAGATGAACAGGTAGCTCACGCCGAGGCGCTCCTGCAGGTCGGAGAGCAGGGCCAGGATCTGGCTCTGGACAAGGACATCCAGGGCCGACACGGGCTCGTCGCAGACCACCAGGCGGGGCTCGATGGCCAGGGCGCGGGCAATGGCGACGCGCTGACGTTGGCCGCCGGACAGCTCATGCGGGTAACGGTGGGTCAGGGCGGCCGGGAGGGCCACCTGATCCAGGAGTTCGGCCACCCGCGCACGCAGGACGCTGCGGTCACCGGTTCCGAAGGCGCGCAAGGGCTCCGCGATCAGGCGTTCCACCGTCCACATGGGGTCCAGGGACGAGTACGGGTCCTGAAAGACGGGCTGCATGGCCTGGCGTGCGGCACGCAGCCGGTCACCACGCAGGCCCACAATGTCCGAACCGTCGAGTCGCACGGTGCCGGAGCTCGCGGGTATCAGCCCCAGAATCATTCGCGCCGTGGTGGTTTTACCCGAACCGGATTCGCCGACTATGGCGGTGGTGCGGCCACGAGCGATCGTGAAGGACACATCGTCGACGGCCCGCAACACCCCGCCGCGACCGCGAATCCGATACTCCTTGGTGAGATGCGAAACCTCCAGCACTGGAGCTTCCTTCGCCACGACACCCTTGGAGTCAGACTGCGCCGTTTCCTCTGGGGCGGTGTCGACTTCGGCGATCCCGCTGTTGGCCGCCGCGGCATTCTCGGTATCGAGCTGCGCCGCTTCCTCGGTCGCAGGGTCGGCCAGGGCGCGTAGCGGGGCGATTCGGGCGGGGGCGGCTGCCACTAGTCGCCGGGTGTAGTCCTCTTGTGGATCGGTCAGGACCGCACGGGCCGAGCCGGATTCGACGATTTTGCCGTCGGACATGACCAGGACGCGGTCGGCGCGCTCGGCGGCGAGGCCCAGGTCGTGGGTTACCAGTAGGAGGGCGGTGCCCAGTTCTCGGGTGAGTTTGTCCAGGTGGTCGAGGATTTGGCGCTGGACGGTTACGTCCAGGGCGGAGGTGGGCTCGTCGGCGATGAGGAGGGAGGGGCGGCAGGAGAGGCCGATGGCGATCAGTACGCGTTGGCGCATGCCGCCGGAGAATTCGTGGGGGTATTGGCGTGCTCGGCGTTGCGGTTCCGGTAGTCCGGCCTCGCCGAGTAGTTCTATGGCGCGCTGCTGCGCTGCTCGTCCTCGGTATAGGCCATGTGCGACAAGGGTTTCCGAGACTTGCCGCCCGACCCGGGTGACCGGGTTCAGGTTGGACATCGGGTCCTGCGGCACCAGGCCGATTTCCTTGCCGCGCAGGCCGCGCAGGCGCTTCTCGCCTGCGTGGGTGATGTCCTCGCCGCGCCAGCGCACGCTGCCGCCGGTGATCTCGCCGGTGCCGGGAAGCAGGCCGATGATCGACTGTGCGAGTGTGGATTTCCCGGAGCCGGAGGCACCTACTACCGCGATCCGCTCGCCGGGAGCGATGGTCAGGTCTACGCCGTCCACCGCAGTCACCTCCCCGAAGGCGACTCGCAGATCGCTGATCTCCAATAGTGATTCAGTCATCGCTGCCTCTACCGGCTTGTCTTCGGATCCAGCGCATCGCGCAGCGCGTCGCCGAAGAGGTTGAATCCCAGGCAGATCAGCAGGAGCGCCACGCCCGGGAAGACGCCCGGCCACGCGGTGCGCAGCAGGTACTGCTGGGCATCGGAGAGCATGATGCCCAGGCTGGGCACGGGCGGGCGGATGCCGAGCCCGAGGAAGGACAGGAGCGCCTCACCGAGCACCGCCGTGGGCATGATCACGGTGGCCTGCACGATGATCGGCGCGGCCGCATTGGGCAGAATGTGCCCGCCGAGAATGCGCCACGACCCGACGTGCATGGATCGCGCGGCGAGCACGAAGTCGGTTTCCTTGAGCCGCAGTGTTTCCGCGCGCACCACCCGCATCATCACCGGCACCTGTGCGATCCCCAGCGCGATGGCGGCCTGGGTGAGGCCACCGCCGTAGATCGCGGTCAGTCCGACGGCGATCATCACGAACGGGAAGGCCAGCAGCACATCCGTCAGCCGGGACAGCACCGCGTCCAGCCATCGCCAGTACCCGGCCAGTAGACCCATCGGCACCCCGATGGCCACCGCGCACAGCACCGCCAGCACGCCCACCTCGAGCGAGGCGCGTGTGCCGTACAGCACCCGGGAGAGGATGTCGCGGCCCAAATCATCTGAGCCCAAGAGGAATCCGACCGTGCCCGGCTTCTGGAACACGGTCGCGAAATGCACGTCGGCGGGCCCGTACGGCGCGAGCAGGGGCGCGCAGACCCCGGCCACGATCACGATGAGCAGCAGCACCGCGCCGACCATGCCCAGCGGGTTGCGCCACAGCTGGCGCAGCGCCCGTCCGCGGACCGCTGCCGCTGGTGAAATCACCATGGCCGCAGCGGTTTCCACCGCAGGCTTGTCGGTATCAACCGGCTCTTGGACACTCACTGCGCCCTCCCGGGCACTCGCACCCGCGGATCGATCACCGTGTACAGCACATCGACCAGCAAATTGATCAGAATGTAGGACGCGGAGATCACCAGCACCACCGCTTGAATCACCGGATAGTCGCGGGTGAACACCGAGTCCAAGGTCAGCTTCCCGATGCCCGGCAGGCTGAAGATGCGTTCGGTGACCACCGCGCCCGCGATGAGCAGGCCGAGCTGCAATCCGATCACCGTGGTCACCACGATCAGACTGTTGCGCAAGGCATATCGCACGATCACCGCACCGGGTCCGAGCCCCTTGGCCCGCGCCGTGCGGACGTAGTCGGTGGTCAGCGTCTCCACCATCGAGGAGCGCGTCTGCCGCTGCACCACCGCCGAATGCGTCACGCCCAGAATCAGCGCGGGCAGAGTGAGGAAGTAGACGCCGCGCAGCGGATTCTCGAACGGCGACACATACCCCGAGGCCGGAAACAGGCTGAGCTTCACCGACAGGTACAGCACAGCGAGGATGCCCAGCCAGAAGGTCGGCACCGAAAGCCCCACCAGCGAGACCCCATTGACCACCCATTCCGGCCAACGCCCCCGATACACCGCGGCGATCACACCGCCCGCCACTCCCGCCAGCACCGCGATGAACATGGCATACAACGCCAATTGCAGGGTGACCGGCAATGTCGTGCCGATCATGTGACGCACCGGAGTGCCGGTCCGAATGGAACGACCGAAGTCACCGACAACCGCATGCTTGGCGAACTCGAAGTATTGCACCGGCAGTGACCGATCCAGTCCGAGATCGGCCCGCACCGCAGCTGTAGCGGCAGGATCCGCCTGCTCACCGGCCAAGGCGGTGGCCGGATCGCCGGGCAGCGCACGCACCCCGGCGAACACCACCATCGACACCAGCACCAGCGTGAGCGCCGACTGCCACAGCCGGTGAAAGACGTACCACAGCATCGGCATTCAGCCATTCCGATCGGAGACGAACGCGGCCTTGCCGAGCCGGACCGCGCCGTCGGCGTACACCTCGATACCGGTCACCCGGGTGGAGTGCACGGTCAGATTCCGCAGCCGGTAGGTGTAGATGTACGGGTTCTCCCGCTGGATGAAGCGCACCGCCTGCTCATACAGCGCGCCGCGCCGCGCCGGACTGGTGGTGTGCGCGGCCCAGCCCAGCAGATCGTCCAGCGCGGGCGAGCTGTAACCGCTGTAATTGCCGCTGGATCCGGTGGTGAGGAACCGGGAGATATTGCCGTCGGGGTCGAGTCGCCCCGACCAGCCCAGAAGCAGCGCCTCATAGTTGCCGCTCTTCTGCGCGGTGAGCATTTCCGAGTACTCGGTGGGCACGATGCGCAGATCGAATCCGCCCTGCGCCAGGCTGGTCTGCAAGGCCTGCGCGTACTGCAATTGATCGGAGACGTTCATGGCCTGCATGGTGATCGGGTAGGGCAGTTGCACGCCCGCCTCGGTCAGCAGCTGCCGCGCACGCTGCGGATCGAACAGCGGGCAGGAGGTGTCGGCCTGGGTCGCGTACGAGGTGCGTGGCGCGACGGGCGTGCAGGCCGGTTCATACCAACCCTTGAATGCCTTGTCCACCAACGCTTGTCGATCGATGCTCAGCGACAGCGCCAGCCGGATGCGAGCATCCTTCGCCAGCGGGGTGTCGATGGGTTTGATCGGTTTGCCCGCGCCGTCCACATTGCCGATATTGATGTAGAAGCCCTGGAACCCGAACGATCCCGAAACCAGCAGGCGCAACCGCTGATCCGCACTCAGCTCGTCCGCATCCTGCGGGGACATGGTGTCGGCGACCTGGATCTCACCACTGCGCAGGGCGGCCGCGCGGGCCTTGGCATCGGCCATGATCTTGTAGGTGATGGTGTCGAAGCGGACGTTCTGCGCGTCGTAATAGTTCGGGTCGCGCTCCACCACGATCGAGCTGCCGGGCGTGCGCTGCGCGAACTTGAACGGCCCCACGCACACCGGATTATCGCCGAAGTCCTTGCCCTCCTCCTTCAGCGCGGCCGGGGACATGATCATCCCGGCCCGGTCGGCGAGCGCGGCGGTGATCGGCGCGAACGGCACGCTGTAGTGGATCACCACCTGCGATCCACCGTCGGTGTCGATATCGGTGATCGGCCCCATCTCACCACTGCGCTGCGACCCCTCCAGGGAGCGGTGCCGTTGCAGGCTCTCCTTGACCGCCGTCGCATTGAACGGTGTGCCATCGGCGAATTCGATCCCGCTGCGCACCGGGATGCTGACCGTCAGCCCGTCCTCGGAGAATTTCGGCAGCGCGGTCGCCAATTGCGGCACCAGGTTGCCGGAACTGTCGTTGTCATAAAGCTTTTCGCAGATCGTGCTCATGACGTAGCGCATGTACAGCGAGCTGGAGGTGGTCGGGTCGAGCCGGTCCGGGTCATTGGACAGGCCCATCACCAGATCACCGCCTTGCCGCACCTGCTGCCCGCCCACCGGCGTGCCGTAATCGTCGGCGTGCGTGGTGATCCGGGCCGGTTGCGAGGCGGATGAGCAGGATGCCAGCACGACGGCGAGGAATCCGGCCACGAGTAGCCGCGGCAGGCGAGTCCGCATCGGTGTCAGCCCGCGTTCGCGAGGAACGCGGCCTTACCCAGCCGCACCACGCCGTCCGGGTATACCTCGATGCCGGTCACCTTGGTGGTGTGCACGGTCAGCAGGCGTTCCCGGTAGGTGTAGAGGTACGGGTTGTCCTGCTGCACGAGCTTCACCGCCTGCGCGTACAGGTCGGCACGCTGTGCGGTGTCGGTGGTGCGGGCGGCCTTGCCGAGCAGGTCATCGAGGGCCGTCGAGCTGTATCCGCTGTAGTTGCCGCTGGATCCGGTGGTGAGGAAGCGGGAAACATTGGCGTCCGGGTCGATTCGGCCCGACCAGCCCAGCAGCAGCGCCTCGTAGGTGCCCTTCTTCTGCACGTCCAGCAGCGTGGAGTACTCGGTGGGGATGATCTCGAGATCGAATCCACCCTCCTTCAGCTGGGCCTGCAGCGCCTGTGCGTAGCGCAGCCGGTCCTGGCTGTTCTGCACCTGAAGTTTGATCTTGTACGGGGTCTGCACACCGGCCTCGGCGAGCAGGGACAGCGACTTCTTGGGGTCGTAGGCGGGGCACTCGGTCGCGGACTTCGTCGCATACGTGCTGTCCGGCACGATCGGCGTGCAGGTGGCCTCGAACCAGTTGTTGAACACGGTGTTCACCAGCGCGGAGCGATCGATACTGAGCGCCAAGGCAGTTCGCACGCGGGCGTCCTTGGCGAGCGGGGTGTCGATCGGCTTGGCGGGCTTACCCACGCCATCCACATTGCCGACGTTCAGGTACATGCCCATGAAGCCCAGCGAACGGGTCTGCAACAGACGCAGATTCGGTTCCTTGGACAGCGCGTCCACGTCCTGCGGGGAGATGTAGTCGGCGACCTGGACGTCACCCGAACGCAGATTGGTTCCGCGAATGTTCGCATCGGCCATGATGCGGTAGGTGATGGAGTCCAGGTGCACATTCTTGGCGTCGTAGTAGCGCGGATCGCGCTCCACGACAATGGAGGTCTGCGGCACCCGCTTGACGAACTTGAAGGGTCCGACGCAGACCGGGTTGTCGCCGAAGTCGTTGCCCGCCTTGGTGAGTTCGGCCGGGGACATGATCATGCCCGCCCGGTCGGCGAGCGCCGCGGTGATCGGCGCGAACGGCGTCTTGTACTTGATGACGACCTGATCCGCGCCATTTGTCTCGACGGCGGCGATCGGGCCCATCTCACTGGTCCGCTGCGAGCCCGGGAGAGTGAGATGGCGTTGCAGGCTGGTCTGCACGGCGGCGGCGTCGAACTTGGTGCCGTCGGCGAATTCGATGCCGGTGCGCACCGGGATGGTGACGGTCAGCCCGTCCCCGGACACGGTGGGCAGGGCCGTCGCGAGTTGCGGCACCAGCTTGCCCGACGAGTCACTGTCGTAGAGCTTCTCGCACACCGAACTCATGATGTAGCGGGTGATCAGCGAGCTGGAGGTGGTCGGGTCGAGCCGGTCGGGCTCGGCGGACAACCCCATGACCAGCTCGCCCCCCTCGCGCACCGCCTGGGTGCCGACGGGCGTGCCGAAATCATCTGTGTGCGCACCAGTTCGGTCCTGTGTCTGCTGCGCGCAGGAGGCGAGCACGACCGCGATGGAACCGAGGGCGAGCAGCCTCGAAAGGCGAATGAGCATGAGCGAAAACCTACTTCGAAGAAGAGTCGTTCTTGGTGATCAGGAGGTGGACGCGCGATGAAGTTATCGGCCCACCGCATAACCCTGCATGCCACGCGGATTCGCGGCGGCCGACAGCACGCCGGTCTCCGGATCCCGTGCGACCGCACACAATCGGCCCTCGGACCAGGCCCCGCCGACCGTCACCCGGTGCCCGCGCCGCTCCAGCTCGTCGATGACGTTCGCGCCGATCCGCGATTCCACCACCACCGCACCGGGATTCATGGTGCGCGGATAGAAGGAGCCGGGGAAGCTCTCCTGATGCCAGTTCGGTGCGTCGATCGCGCCCTGCATATCGAAACCGCCGCGCACCTGCTCGCGCAGAGCCACCGCGAGCAGGAAATGCGTGCTCCACTGATCCTGCTGATCGCCACCGGGAGTGCCGAACGCAATGACCGCCGCACCCTCGCGCAGCGCCAATGAAGGGCTCAGCGTGGTGCGCGGACGACGGCCCGGCACCAGTGAATTCGGCAGATCCGGTTCCAGCCAAGACATTTGCAAGCGCGTGCCGAGCGGGAAACCCAGTTCCGGCACCACCGGATTGGATTGCAGCCAGCCACCACTGGGCGTCGCCGCGATCATATTGCCGTGGCGGTCCACGACATCGAGATGACAGGTATCGCCGCGCGTGGCACCGCTGGACGCGACCGTCGGCTCCCCCGCGCCGAGCGCACTCGACTGTGCGCCAGCCGAATTCGCGCGGGCGTACCCGCTCAATCGCGGTGCCAGTCCGTCCGGGCTGCCCGGCCGCAATTCCTCCGACGCGGTCGATCCGATCAGCGTCCGACGCTGCGCATTGTATTCCGGCGACAGCAGCGCCTCCAGCTTCACGGGAGTGCTGTCGCCGTACCAGGCTTCGCGATCGGCCATGGCTAGCTTCGAACCCTCGATGAGCAGGTGGTAGTACTCCGGAGTGCCGTACTCGGGCAGCTCGGACAAGAGCGCCAACTGCTGGAGGAGCGTCGGCCCCTGACTCCACAGCCCGGGCTTGGCGATGGTCCAACCGTTCCAGGTGTAGGTCGCCGGATCCTCGTACAGTGCAGCGTAATTCGATAGATCGTCACCGGTCAGCGTGCCCGCGTGCCGTTCACCCGAGGTGTCCATGGCCGGACGGCCCGCCGCGGCGACCAGCGCCTCGGCGATGAAGCCGGACCGCCAGACCGCGCGCGCCGCCTCGATCTGCGTTTCACGTCCCGGCCCCGCCGCCTCGGCCTCGGCGATCACGCGCCGCCAGGTCGCGGCCAGCGCCGGATTGCGGAGCAGCGCACCGGGTGCGGGCGGCTTGCCGTCGCGCAGATACAGCGCCGCGGAGGTCGTCCACTCCGTCTCGAACAGCTCGGCGACCGAGGCGACGGTCTCACCGACCCGCTCCACCGCCGGATGTCCGTGCTCGGCGTATCCGATTGCGTAGGAAAGCACTTCGGACAGCCGCTTGGTGCCGTGATCGCGCAGCAACACCATCCAGGCGTCGAACGCACCGGGCACCGCGGCGGCCAGCGGCCCGGTGCCGGGCACCAGCTCCAGGCCCAGCCCCCGGTAGTGCTCGATGGTGGCACCGGCAGGCGCGGGCCCCTGCCCGCACAGCACCTGCGGCGTGCGGCCGACGGGCGCGATAATGATCGGCACCTCACCGGCGGGACCATTGAGATGCGGTTCCACCACATGCAGCACGAAGCCCGCGGCGACCGCGGCATCGAAGGCATTGCCGTCGGCCTCGAGCACCGCCATCGCCGTGGACGAGGCGAGCCAGTGCGTGGACGACACCATGCCGAAGGTGCCTTGCAGGGTGGGCCGCGTAGTGAACATCGTCAGAGTCCTTCTCCTTCACACCGCGATGCGATGAAACAGCACCTGTTCGAGTAGGGCCACGAGCACATCCTTCACCGATTCCCGGTCGCGGGCGTCACAGTCCAGCAGCGGGATCCCGTCCTCGAGCTCCAGCGCCTCGCGCACCTCACGCAGATCGAAACGCGCTTCGCCGTCGAATCGGTTGACCACGACGACGAACGGCGCGCCCTTCTCCTCGAAGTAGTCCAGCACCGGATAGCAGTCGTCGATGCGGCTGGTATCCACCACGATCACCGCGCCGAGCGCGCCGTCGACCAGGTCGTCCCACAGGAAGACGAACCGGTCCTGGCCCGGGGTGCCGAACAGGTACAGGACCAGCGACCGATCCAGGGTGATGCGGCCGAAGTCGAGCGCCACCGTGGTCTGCGTCTTGTCCGCCCGCCGCCCGGGATCGTCGATATCGGCACCGACCTCGGTCATGGCGGCCTCGGTGGCGAGCGGCTCGATCTCGGAGATCGCACCGATGAAGGTGGTCTTACCCACCCCGAATCCGCCGCTGATGACGATCTTCACCGAGGACGGTGTGCTGGGCGCGGTGCGCGTGTCAGAGGGCGCGGACAAGATCTCTGATCCTCTCGATGGCGGCAATGGAAAGCTCGGGAGCCGCGCGCACCACCACATGGCCCGCGGCGGCCAGATCGCTCACCACGACCTTGGCGATGCCGACCGGAATATGCAGTGCCGCACCGATTTCCGCAATGGAATGGGGTTGTTGACACAGTTGTACGACCGCGCGCTGCTCGAGCTGAAGCGGCGCGGGCAGCGCGGACGGCAGGGCCTGCACCATGGTTTCAATGCGCAGGCCGTCGATCACCGGTGTGGTGCGACCGCCGGTGACGATGAACGGGCGCACGAAATCGTCGTGGCCGTCACCGCCGTCCTGCGCCGACATCGACTGCTGTCCCGGAAGATCCCGGCGGAACCAGCCGAAATCCCCGTCGCCGGGACTGGATCCATCTCTCATCTGCGCAAGGTCCCTCGCAACTCGGAAATCAGCGCCGGATCAAGGAGCGATCCGGCGCGCTCGGCCAGCACGGACATCTCGTATCCGAGCAGTCCGACATCACAATTGCCGTCGGCGATGACACCGAGGCAGCTGCCATTGCCCATGGCCGTGACGAGCAGGAAGCCGCGCTTCATCTCGATCATGATCAGCTTCATGCCGTCGAAGTCGTAACTGCGCGAGGCACTCCGGGCGAGACTGGACAGACCCGAGACCATGGCTGCCAGCCGGTCTGCGGCGGCGCGATCGAGCCCATCGGACATCGCGATGAGCAGCCCATCCGAGGAGACCGCGACGGTCTCGAGCACACCCGCGGTGTTCCGGACGAAGTTCGCCAGCATCCAGTTGAAGGTATGCGGGTCGGCGCTCGGCAGCTGGATGGTCACCAGTTCTCCTCTGCGGTAGGCGCGGACGAGGCGGCGGTCGCCGAATCGTCTGCGCGCGTGTACTTGTCATGGGCACCCGAATGCCGGGGAGGCTGCGCACCGATGGTCGCGCCGCGCTCGTGCCCGGCACGGAAGGCCGCCAGCATATTCCGTGTCTCCTCGGCATTGCGATCCGTGACCGGCCCGGGCTCAGGCCGGGCCGTGGAACCCGAGTCGGGCCGGGCCGTGGGACCGGAGTCGGGCCGGGATTGCGGGCCCGCCGCGGACGCCGCCGCGCGAGCCCGCTTATTGCGCCGCAGCAGGCCGTTGGCCGTGGTGGGTCCGAGGGCTCCCGACCCCGGCTCGGGGATACTTCCCGGCTCGGGCGCGCGTTGCGCGGGACGGACGTCGGTCACCGGCGCATGAGCAGGCGGCGCGGCGACAGCACGGCCCGGTTCCGATGCAACAGAGCTCGCCGCCGAGGCAAGGCTCGCGGACCCCATCGAGGCAAAGCTCGCAGGCTCGGCCGAGGCAAGGCTCGCGAACTCCGCCGACGCAAAGCTCGCAGGCTCGGCCGGGGCAAGGCTCGCGGACCCCGCCGGGGCCGGGCTTGCGGACCCCGCCGAGGTAATGCCGCGAGCTTCCGTGTCCGCGCCCCAGGTCGGCTCGACCGGGGTGGCCGGGATCAGCGCCTGCACCATCACGGGATGCTGATCCTGTTCCGTGGCAAGCAATTCCGCGGGCAGAATCAGCCGCGCGACAATACCGCTGACCGGCGAGGCGTCCAGCTCCACGGTGATTCCGAGCCGCTGCGCCAGCCGACCCACCACGTAATGGCCGAGGTAGCGAGTGGAAGCGACGATGAAGTCCTGTTCACCGCGCAGTTTGGCGTTCGACGCGGCGAGTTGCTCGGTGGACATGCCCACGCCCTGATCGACCACGGCGAGCAGATACCCGCGCGATGACCGCCGCCCATACACCTCGACCTCCAGGTCCGGAGACGAGTAGGCGAGGCCGTTCTCGATCAATTCGGCCAGCATATGGGAGAGTTCGCTGGCCGCCGTGCCCACGATGAGCACGTCCTCGACCCGGCGCAGCAGCACCCGCCGATAGTCGTCCACCTCCGACATACCGGCCCGGATCACGTCGATCAGACCGATCGGCCGGGCCAGCCGCCGTGGACTGTTCTCCCCCACCAGCACCAGCAGGCTCTCGGCATTGCGGCGCATGCGAGTGGCCAGGTGATCCAGCTCGAACAGGTTGGCCAGCCCCTGCGGGTCGAGTTCCTTCCGCTCGAACTCGCTGATCAGCGCGAGCTGGCGACGGACCAGGTTCTGGTTGCGCCGGGCCAGGTTGCCCATCGACTCGGTGGTATTGCGGCGCACCAGCGCCTGTTGTGAGGCGAGCTCGAAGGCGGTGGTCTGGACGCGATCCAAAGCATCTGCGACAGCCGCGATCTCGGCGCTCGCCCCCGCCGGCGTCCGCACCGCGGCCGGTGCGTCCGGCGGTGTCTCGCTGGCGTGCGACCACGACTCGATGACCTGCGGCAAGCGTCGCGAGGCCACGTCGTCGGCTTCCCCGGCGAGCGCGGCGAGGGGCCGCACCAGGGCGCGGACCGACGCGAAAACCAGTGCGATCATGGCGATAATGGCGATCGCCGCGCCGACCAGGAAGCTGATCAGCTTGGTCAAGGCCACACCGCGAAGCTCATCCGCGCGCGCCTGGATGTCCTTGCCCACCGCCTGCTGCACGGCACGCTGCGCATCGATCACGCCGGTCATGCGGGTCCACCAGTTCGCCGCGTCCACCGGGCGCACCAGCGGCCCGTCGCCGGATGCGAGCGCGATGCTCTCGGCCTGATCCGCCTGGACGGCATTATCCCCACGCATGGCGTCGTCCAGATCGGCCTGCCGGGCCTTACCCGAGTAGCGAGAGAATGACTGCAGCGCAGATTGTTTCGCCGACCGGATCTCCATGAACTGGCCGTACTCACCGCCGGAGAAACGGCCCGCCACGAACACGCCATTGAGGAAGCCGCGTTCCTTGTCGAACTGTTCCTTGGCCGCGCCGAGCGCATAGAACGCCTGGAGGCCGCGTTGCAGATCGGCATCACTCGCCAGTTCGAGGCCGAGCGTCAGCTGATTCAGCGCGCCGACGGCGTCGTTGTAGAACTTGAGCACGACCGGGCGGCTCACGCGGCGGGTATCGACCTGAGTCCTGGTGTTGGCCAGCAGGTTCAGCTGATCGAGCGCCGTGCGCACCCGATCCGCGCCCGGGACATCCGAGTCGGCGGCGGACTTCACCGCGTCGAGGGTGGTGTCCACGGTGTGCCGCTGTCCGCGCAGGGACTGTTGCAGGCCGCCGTCACCACCGAGCAGGCCATTGCTGAGACCGAGTTCGCGCTGCAGCTGATCGGTGAGGTCCTGGACGCTCAGCGCGAGCGATACCGCCCGCCTGGTGTCATCGCCCGCCCGGTAATCCGCGAAGGCGCGATCGACGGTGGCCACCAAGAGAATCAGCACCAGTATCAGGGCGAAGGCCAGAATGCGGGACAGCTGGCCGCCGATGGTCCGCGCTCGCAGGATGCCGCCCATGACGACACCGAGCCGCTGCTCCGCGGTCGCCGGCGCGAGTTCTGAATCCGTTCTTCCCGCGCGGTTTTCCTGCCGTCGACGCACTAGCCGCAACTCCTCCGATTGACCGTGCAAACCTTAAACCGAAAGCAAGCACTTTGTGAGAAAACTCCCATATGCCCAGTTCGTGGTCAACTTACGAGAACCTGTTCTTCCCAATGGATTCCAGCAGGTTGCGCGGAGATGAGCAGATGGACAACTCTCGGCGCTTTCGGTTTCGGGGACCGATCGAATGCGTTATTGCGCGGCAAATGTGAAACACGATTGGATCAATCTGCCGCTCCGCCTCCGGATGGCCGACGACCGACCAGATCCTTTGCACGGGTAACCTTCCGCTGCGGACCACACCGGTGATCCGTTACGGTTCATCGGTCTGAACTGTCGCACTCGAGGGGCGAGTCCTGTTGTTGGTGAAGGTGTTCCGGAATTCGCTCGTCGCGCTCGCGCTATCGGTGGTGATCACCGCACCCGTGACGGCGTATGCCACACCCGGGGATGCCACGCCGACGGCCGGTCTGGAGCGGTTCTATCGGCAGCAGGTCGAGTGGAAGCCCTGCGGGATAGAGAACGTGGACAAGGCAGGCGGCGAATGCGCGGACGTCCTCGTGCCCGTGGATTACGGGAAGCCCGACGGGCGCACCATGACCGTCGCGATATCCCGGGTACGAGCCACCGATCCGGCGCGGCGACACGGTGCGCTGCTGGCCAACCCGGGTGGGCCCGGGGCCGAGGGGCTGGACACCATCGACCTACTCGGGGATGTGCTTTCGCCCGACGCACTGGCGAGCAATGACCTGATCGGAATGGACCCGCGCGGGGTCGGCGAATCCGGGCGGGGCAAACGCTGCGGGTGGCCGGTCGGCGAGATGATCCGGTCGGCGGGGCTGGATGTCCTCGGGTTCGCACACGACACCGTGCAATCGGCGTGGATGGCGGCGGGATGCCTGATCCAGGACCAAGAGGTGATGCGGCAGTACACGACCCGCAATACCGCGCGGGATATGGACGTGGTGCGCGCGGTGCTGGGCGAGGAGAAGATCAGCTATTACGGGACGTCCTATGGGACGTACCTCGGCGCGGTCTTCACCCAGATGTTCCCGGATCGGACCGATCGGATCGTGCTGGACAGCGCCATCGACCCGGACCGGTATTGGGAAGGCATGGTCCAGGATTGGGGACCCGCCGACGAGATCGCGCTGGATGACTGGGCAGCGTGGGTCGCTACCCAGAACGACACCTATCGACTCGGCGCGACCGCACAGCAGGTTCGGGCCGGAATCGAAAAGCTGGTGCGCGATGCCAACCGGCAGCCGATCGTCATCGACGGATTCGCCATCGACGATCACTGGCTGCCGTTCATCCTGCACGGCCTGGTCATGAACTACCGGATCAATGCGGCCGCCGCCGATGTCGTGCGCGAACTCGCCGATGCCGCGGGCGGCCCGCCCACCACGGCCCGCTCCCCCAGACTGCAAGCCGTCGTCGAAGCCCTGCGCGACGGCGAGAACTCGACCCTCGCCCAAATCGCCTGCGGTGACGCCGGTGCGCCGACCGACCTGGGCTGGTACTGGCGCAATATTCAGGAAAGCCGTTCCACCCAGCCGATATTCGGTGCGATGGCGAGCAATATCGAACCCTGCGCCTTCTGGCCCCGCCCGGTGGAAGCCCCCACCGTCGTCCGCAATTCGGTGCCCGCGCTGATAGTCCAAGCCACCGGCGACCCGCGCACCCCCTACGCCCACGGCCTCCGACTACACGAGGATCTCTCCGAATCCCGCATGGTCACCCTCCAGGACGTCCGCGTCCACATGACCTTCCGCCCCAATCTCAGCAGCTGCGTCAACGACGCCATCAACACCTACTTCACACAAGGCGACCTCCCCGCCACCGACACCACCTGCCTCGCGGATCCCCCAGCACCCGCAGCCTCCTAACCAAGATCAGGGAGCTGTGGTGGCGGATTCACGAGTGAATTTCCTCCACCACAGCTCCTTGATCTTGATCAGCTCACCCATGGTGGGGTGAGGATGGTGCCGTCGGATAGCTGGCCGGTGAAGCCGACGGGGGCGGTGACCATCACAACCGCGGGGGTGGCGGCCGGATTGTCCAGGCGGATGGTGGATTCCGCGTTCGCTACGGCGGCGTCGCCGGGCTTCAGGTGCGAGGATTCGCCATTGATCGTGAAGACGACCTCGCCTTCGAGGATGACGAAGGCTTCCTCGCGCAGGACCTTGTGGGCGACGCCCTCGATGCCGGGGCCGATCTCGAGTTTCCAGACACACAGTTCGGTGCTGCCGGAGCTGGGGCGCACGAGCGGGGTGAAGCGGGAGCCGTGCATTTCGTGGACCTGAGCCTCGGCGGCCTGGATGAAGGGCATGACGTTCTCCTCTTTAGTCAATCTACTTGACTAATATAGTCAAGCTTGTTGACTACTCTGTCAAGTGCCAAGATTCCTCCATGCCTCCACACGCGCAGGATCTGCCGCTGCTATTGCTCGCGGCCGCGGCCGAGGTCACCGATGCCATCCATCAGGGCACCGTCGAGGCCGGGTTCACCGATATCCGGCCCAGCCACGGGTTCGCCTTCGTGCGGATGGCTCCGGCCGGTGCGACCGTGGTCGAGATCGCCGAGCATCTGGGGGTGACCAAGCAGGCGGCCAGCCAGCTGGTGGACGAGCTCGTGAAAAAGGGCTACGCGGAACGCAATCCGCATCCTCGCGATGCGCGGGCCAAGCTGATCACGCTCACCGAACGCGGCTGGGCCTGCACCCGGGCGGCCGATGCGGCCGCGGCGGGGTTCACCGAGCGGTGGGCGGCGGCGCTCGGACCGGCGGCGGCGGTCGAGTTGCGCAATATGCTGGCTCACGTCGTGGTGCCCGGGCGAGTACGGCCCTCGGCCTGGTGAGTGTGCCCCGGCCGCTGTAGGCGCTCAGCCGAGTTCGAGCGAGGTCACCCCGAAAACCCTTTCCCCGGTATGGCTTCGGGTGCGGCCGGTGTACATTCGCGCCGTCTCGAAGCTCGGTGTCAGGCCCGCCTCCTCCGCCAGTCTCACGGCGTCCGCATTGTTCAGGGGCACGTCAATCGCCAGGGGTTTCGCACCCGTCTGTTCCACAAGCGCCGCCAGGATCTGCCGCGCGTCCTCGGCGCTGTTCGCGAAGAGCGGGCCGATACGCAGGGAATCCCTTGCGGGACGGATGGTTCCGTAGCCGGTGAACTCACCGTCGACGATCCGCACGACGGTCAGGCGTTCGGGGAGGGCAAGCCAGGAGTTCAGCAGGGCAGGGCGATCCGCTGGGACACAGGAGGAGTCGTAGGCATGCAAAACGCGCAGGTCCGCCGGGGACAACGGCCGCACGGTGCCATCGGGCGGTGGAAGTTGCGGCGCACCGGTGAATCGTGCTGTGCGATAGGCGAGTTCGAAGCCGCTACGGCGGTAATTGTCCTGCTGGTCCACGACGCCATCCAAGCCGACCACCCGGTCACCCCCGTGCCGCAGCCCGGCCTGCCAGGTCGCCAGGCCGAACCCATGGCCGCGCAGGTCGGGGCGCACGAGATAGAAACCCAGGAAAGCGAATTCGGCCCCGTAATTGACCACCGAGACCGCGGAGACAGGCTCGCCATCGAGCCGCCCCAACAGGAAACCCTCCGGATCCTGCGCGAAAAACGCGGTGACATCGCGCTCCCCCGGGCTCCATCCCTCATCGGCCGCCCACTCGGTGACGGTGGACCATTCCGCTTGCGTGGCGGTGCTGACAATGAGCTGGCCTACGGCATCCGGCATGAATCCACCGTAGCCGCCCGCTGCCCGCCGCTGCCGGGAGTTGAGGCAGACCGCGGATTCGGCGCTGCGGTAGGGTCGGGCCAGACAGAAGTCCTCTACCTGCGGGGTTGCGATATGGCCGACTACGCGCACTCCGATCACGCCAGCCGCAGTCGCGAGGAGAAGGCGAAGCGGCTGGCGGGATACGTCTGGTCGCGCGGGATCACCGGGGCCGAGTTGCTGGACATGCCCCTGGCGCAGCAGCGCAAGCTGGCGCGGGCGGCCGATACGAATCCGCCGAGCACCGACGAGACCTGGACCGTGGTGGCCCGGCTGCTGGACGAGAAGGACGCGTGGGCGGCCCGTCATCCGGAGCATCCCGCCGCGCGGCGCACGCATGCCGACGAGAAGATTCTCTGGGTGAAGCCGCCCGTCAAGCCCTGGCACAGCTGAACACGGCCCGGCGAGGCTCTTGACGCAAGAAATGAACGGGGGTTCACTTCTTGGTGTGTCACCTGATTACGAGAACCATGCCGGGACGCGACCGGCCGCCTGGCGCGATGATCTGACCGGCGGGGACGACTCGCTGTTCGCGGGGCGGGCGGAGCCGGAGAGCGGATTCTCCGGGCGCACACTGACTTACGAGGTGACCGGGCGGATCGCGCGAATCACCTTCAATCGGCCCGAGCGCGGCAATGCCATCACCTCCGATACGCCGATCGAGCTGGCGGCGGCGGTGGAGCGCGCGGATCTGGATCCGCGGGTGCATGTGATCGTGGTGAGCGGGCGCGGGAAGGGATTCTGCGGCGGGTACGACCTGTCGATCTTCGCGGAGAATAGCTTCACACCCACCGAGGGAGAGCAGCCCACCGAAGGTACCGTGCTCGATCCCACGGTGCAGGCGCGCAATCACAATCCCTGGGGCACTTGGGATCCCATAGTCGACTACGCCATGATGTCGCGCTTCAATCGCGGCTTCTCCAGCCTGCTGCACGCCAATAAGCCGACCGTGGCGAAGGTGCACGGCTTCGCCATCGCGGGCGGCACCGATATCGCGCTGTACGCCGACCAGATCATCTGCGCCGACGATGCGCGCTTCGGCTACCCGCCCACCCGCACCTGGGGCATTCCGGCGGCGGGCATGTGGGCGCACCGGGTCGGCGATCAGCGGGCCAAGCGACTGCTGTTCACCGGCGACAGCCTCAGCGGCAAGCAGGCCGCCGAGTGGGGGCTGGCCATCGAGGCACCGCCCGCCGATGAGCTGGATGAGCGCACCGAGGATCTGCTGCAACGCATTTCGAAGGTGCCGATCAATCAGCTGATCATGGCGAAGCTGGCGCTCAATAGCGCGCTGCTGCAGCAGGGCGTCGCGAATTCCGGGATGATCAGCACGGTGTTCGACGGCATCTCGCGGCACACCCGCGAGGGGTACGCCTTCCAATTGCGCGCCGCCACAGCCGGTTTCCGGGAGGCCGTGCGCGAACGCGACGAACCCTTCGGCGACTGGAAGCGCGCGCAGTTCGAGCGGCCCAAGGCCGAAGAGCCCGAAAGCTAGCCCATACCCGGGACGTCCGTGCGTTCGACCTCCGCGACCACCTTGGCGGCCAGCGAGCGCAAGGCCGCGGCCTCGACGGGGGTCATATCATCGACGAGCAGCCGCCGCACCAGCTCCACGTGATTGGGTGCGGCGGTTTCCAGGGCCTGCCGCCCGGCGTCGGTGAGGCGCACCTCGCGGCCGCGGGCATCGTCGGCGGCCTGGCAGCGATCGACCAGGCCGCGGGCGGCCATGCGGGACAGATGCTTGGAGAGTCGGCTCTTGTCCCAGCAGATTTCCGCGCCGAGTTCCTTGGCGCGGAGCTGGCCGCCCGCCGACGACAGGGCGACGAGCACCTCATAATCCGACATCGACAGACCGTCCTGAGTGAGCCCGGCGGCGAGCGCGGCTTCGAGGCGTTGCCGCATGCGGATGAATGCCTGCCAGGTCGTCTGTTCCTCGTCGTTCAGCCAGCGGGTCATGGTTCATATCCTACCGACGCTTGGTTGACACGGACACCAACCACGCGAATGAGTCCTTCGGGAACCTGTCGTACAGTACGAAGCGTTCGTCATGAATACGCGCTGGAAGATCAGGCCGCCGTCGAATATTCCCAAGCGGGATCAATGGGACACGTTCCGGCGCAACATCTTCGCGATTCGCGGCTGAGACAGTTGTTGATTACCGCCAATTACCTCGATAGATAGCTCATCCGGTTGACAATGCAACGTTTCGCCGCAACTGTAGACGCCGGACCCGGACCGGCCACTGTGCCGCCCCTGCGGCAGCGGTGGCGTTCCGCGCCGAACCGGGCCGCTACCAACCTATTGCGCCGACATTGAGGAATACATGAACGTTCGCCGGCTTCTCGTCACCGCCAGCGTCGCGGGACTGACGACCCTCGCAGCCCCCACCGCTCTCGCCCTCGCCGACGTCCCCACCGGATCCTCCGGCACCGGCTCGTCCACCATCGATACGGGCTCCGGCGCCACCGGTTCGGCAAACCTGGCCCAAACCGGTTCCGCCGGCGGTTCCTACAAGAACTGTGACGAGGCGCGCGCCGCCGGTCACGCCCCCCTGTTCCGCGGCGAGCCCGGCTACGGCCCGCACCTGGACCCCGACGGCGACGGATTCGCCTGCCCCACGGTGTAATTCGCTCACGGGGCGACGGCCCCGCGATAGCAGGTTGATACCGAAGACTTGCGGCCCCGGTCCATAAGGACCGGGGCCGCAAGTCTTGTTCAGCGATCTCTCGGGTCTGAGCGAAGCCCCGCAGTCTCGAGGGGGTTCAGGGGCGAAGCCCTGAGACTCCGCGTCAACGGTTTCTCCCACCCGGCGGGCGTGGGGACGAAGCCCCCACAGTCCCTAAGGGGTTCGGGGGCGAAGCCCCTGAGAGTCCCGAGAGTTGGGTTCTCTTGCTTAGCGGAAGATCTTGATCAGCGTCAGCGCTACGACGACTACGCCCGCGCCGATCAGGCTGTACTTGATCTTCGGCTCGTTCACCTTCGCGATGATCGCGTGCTTGGTGTTGTCGGCCAGCCGCTGCGGGTCGGCGCGCACCGCCAGCTCGTCGAGGGTGCTCGCGAGCCGGTGCCGCGCAGCCTCGATCTCGCGCTCGATCGCCTCGGTATCTCTCGCCACGTCCCACTCCTGTCTGGAAGCCGCTCGAAGGCGGCATTGTCGCCTGCCTCGGAGTGTATCGCCCGCGGCCGGTCGGACCCGTCTACTACGGTGTCGGCATGACCGAGAACCACCGACTCAGTCCCGGCGACCCCGCCCCCGCCTTCACTCTCCCCGACGCCGACGGCAAGAACGTGTCGCTGTCCGACTACCGCGGCCGCAAGGTGATCGTCTACTTCTACCCCGCCGCCAGCACCCCCGGCTGCACCAAACAGGCCTGCGATTTCCGCGACAACCTGGCCGAACTCGAAGGCAATGGCATCGAGGTCATCGGCATCTCCCCCGACAAGCCCGCCAAGCTCGCCAAGTTCCGCGATAACGAGCAGCTGACCTTCCCGCTGCTGTCGGACCCGGAGAAGGAAGTCCTCCAGGCCTACGGCGCCTTCGGCGAGAAGACGATGTACGGCAAGACCGTCACCGGCGTCATCCGCTCCACCTTCCTGGTGGACGAGAAGGGCACCATCGAGGTCGCCCAATACAACGTGCGCGCCACCGGCCACGTGGCGAAGCTGCGCCGCGACCTGTCGGTCTGACACATCAGTGAGAAAGCACCGGCGGTGAGGGAGCACTGAGGGCGGCGAACCCAACGTATCGCCGCCACCAAGGCTCCCTCACCCTCATTCAGACGGCTGCGTCATCGCGATTATCCGCAGCGCAACTTCCGCACCCACGCAGAAGTCCGCTGGGCAGAAGTCCGCGATATGCCGTGCCGAGCCGCCTCCGACGCGGCTCCGCTCAGCCGTCCGGTGCAAGTGCCTCCGGGGTTCCGGCTACACGCGCGGGAGGAGCTGGGTCGCCCACTGGAGCATCATGTGCCAGTGCTCGTCCCACCACTTGGAGAATTCCGGGGTTCCTAGCGGGGGTGGGGCGAGTTCGCCTGGGAAGAGGCCGGATTCACTCGGGGCTCCGACCGGATGGGTGGGGGCCGGGATAATAGAATCCGAGTTGGCGGTGCCGGTCTCCGGATCCGGCTGGGCCTTGATCAACGGCTTGGCCGGGCGCCTGCTGGGACCCCAATTGAGCATGGCCGGATCGACGGTGACCACATCGGGTTCGGGAACAACCCCGGGCACGGGCTGATCCGACAAGGGCGCGCCCGCATCGGTCGGAGTCGTACCGGGGACGCCGTCCACACCTTCGGCCGGACCCGTCTCCGAAGTCGCGGAACCGGTATCGCCGATCGGATGCTCGGCACCGCCGGTATGCGGCGCGTCGGCGGAGACGCGGGCATCGGTGAGCATGGGCTCGGGCACGGCCTTCGAGCTATTGCTGGCCGCATAGACGCCGCCCGCCACCAGCCCGCCCGCCAGCACGCTGGCCGCCGCGAACAGGGCCGCGGTGCCGCGCGCCCGGCGAATCCGATCCGCCGCCTCACCCGCGTACTCGGTTTCCGGCAGAGCCGCGAGGGCCGCACCGATGGCCGGGGCCGCGGCAGATATCTTGCATGGGATGACAGGTGCGCCGAAGCCGGACTCCAGCGCCGCCACCACGGCGGATTCGCTTGCGGCGGAACCGATCAGCACCACGGCATCGGGCTTGACCCCGGCCGCGTCGAACTGATCCCAGGCCGCGGTGACGGCCGCGCGCATGGACTCCTCGGTGGTCGCGCCGCCATTCAGGGTGACGGCGGCCAGCACCCGGGTGCGGTCCGGATCGATGAGCGAGAACGCCTGGAAACCGGGCACCACCTCGCAGATGGCCAGATCCTCGAACTCGTCCACCCAGGTCATGGCGCGGGCCACGGCCAGATGCGCGGACTTGGCCGACACCAGCGAGGCCTCATGCCACGGCCCGGACGCCAGCCGGGTGACAATGGCGCGCCGCTCGGCGGAATCGCGATAGGCGACGGCCGCGCCCACGATCTCGCGATCCGGCCCGATCTTGTCGGCAATACCCTCCAGCACCGATTCGACGGCGGCGGCCAGATCCGCCTTCGTCTCACCGGTGACCTTCTCCACCCGTTCCAGCACCACCCGCTCGGGCAGCTTGTCTCCGGAGTCGGTGAGCGCCACGGCGCGTACCGTGCCGCGCTCGGTGGCGACACCGATGGTCACCGCGGAACGAACAACAGCAGAAGCAACCACAGATCAGCCTTCCAACGTCGTCGTGCTGTCAGATTTAGAGCCCCCGATACGCACAGCCGAGAAGCAGCTGCGATGAAGGTTCGTCGCCGCTCCCGGTGCGGATTGGTGCGATCCCGCCACGACATGGGGACACACGAAGTACCGCAGCGTGTCATCCGCGTGTCGCTACCAGTAGGCTTTTGAACGTGGATGCACGCACGGGAGCCAGGTCGACGCGACGACCGGACCCTGCGTTGGAGTTGCAGGACGACCCGCAAGAACTCATGCCCCGTCGCCGCCCGACGCAGGACCGGAGCAAAAGAAAGTTCGACGCCCTGCTGCAGTCCTCCCGCGAATTACTCGTCGAGGTCGGTTTCGAATCCTTCACCTGTGAGGAAGTCGCCGCCCGCGCGGAGGTGCCGATCGGCACCCTCTACCAGTTCTTCGCCAATAAATACGTGATCGTCTGCGAACTGAATCGGCAAGACCTGGTGGCGGTTTCGCAGGAGCTGGCCGACTTCCACGGCGAGATCCCGTCCATGGACTGGCTGCGGCATATGACCGCGCTGGTGGACCATCTGGCCGACCTGTGGATGACCGACCCGTCCCGCCGCGAGGTGTGGCTGGCCATGCAGTCCACCCCCTCCACGCGGGCCACCGGCGCCATCCACGAGAAGGAATTCGCCGAGGCCGTAGCGCAAATGCTGCGCCCGCTCATGCCCCGCACCCCCCGCGGCCGTCGCTCGATGATGGCGCAGGTGCTGGTGCATGTCGTCTACTCGATGCTGAATTTCTCGGTCCAGGACGGCCTCAGCCACGAGGACGCGGTCTCCGAACTCAAGCGCCTGATGGTCGCGTATCTGCTGATCGCCGAAAAGGAATCCCGCTCCGGCGGTCAGCGAACGACCTTCGAACCGGATACCAACTAACCCTGAATCAGGTCGGCTAGTTCGCCCGGATCTTCCAGCACCACCATGGCGGCCGCCGTATCGCCATCGTGCGTGAGCGACAGGTGAACTCGCACCCGGGGCAGGAATTCGGCTGCGAGGCCGTGCAATTTGATGCTGGGCCGCCCCCAGGCGTCATTCACCACCTCGATGAGCGGATACGGGTTGTCCCCGATCTGCGGGCTACGAGCGAAGCGAGATGACGCCCACGCCTTGATCACAGCCTCTTTCGCCGCCCACCGGGTGGCGTAGCTGCGAGCCGGATCGGTGCCCTTGCTCTGGCAATACCGCCGCTCTCCGGCGGTGAAACTCTCCCGGAGCATGGTGGTTCCGGTGCGTTCCAGTTGTTCGGCGAACTCGGAAATGGTCACCAAGTCCAGTCCGATACCAAGGATCGTCACAGCGTCGGGCTCCTCGATTCTTCGTGAGTGCAGTCTGTTGATGCAGTCGAATGGTTCGCAACGTACCAGCGGAGCCTACGTTTCCGGAGGCTCCGCTGGTCGGCGATTCAGTTGTGCCGCTTAGGGCTACTGGCAGGCGGGGCCCTTCGGCACCGCGACGTACACGGCGTCCTCACCCAGGCGAGCCTGCGGCGAGAGCAGGGTGTCGGCCTCGAGTTGGCGGGACTTCTTGGCGGGGGTGCCGTCGCCGCCGAAGCGACGGTCGGCCGGGCGCTCGTAGAGGGGTGCGCCACCGCACATGGCCTCGGTGAGGCGCTGGCGTCCGGCGAGCTGACGCTCCTCGGCGCGACGCTGGTAGGACTCGCGCTGCTCCGGATCCAGGGCCTCGACGAAGGCCTGCGGGTGCACGACCGCGAGCAGGCCGGACACGTGGCCGAAGCCGAGCGAGGTGACCAGACCGGCCTTGAGCGGGAAGCGATCTCCCACCTTCAGCGCCTCGCGCAGCCACACCAGGTGCGGGTACTGGCGCATCTTCTCGTCCACGCAGTCGAGGCTGCGGTTGGGCGGGATGACGCCCTGCTCGAGGACCTGGCAGAGGCCGATCAGCTGGAAGGCCGCCGCGCCGCCCTTGGCGTGACCGGTGAGGGACTTCTGCGAAACCACGAACAGCGGAGCGCCTTCCGAGCGGCCGATGGCCGTGGCGAGGCGTTCGTGCAGCTCGGACTCGTTGGGATCGTTTGCGGCGGTGGAGGTGTCGTGCTTGGACACCACCGCGATCTCATCCGGGCTCACGCCGAGCTTGCGAAGCTCCTTGGCCAGCTTGGACTCCGGCCCGCCGCGACCCGCGCCGAGGGCACCGAGACCCGGGGCCGGGATCGAGGTGTGCACGCCGTCCGCGAAGGACTGGGCGTAGGCCACCACGCCCAGCACCGGCAGGCCCATCTCGACCGCGACACTGCCGCGGGCGAGCAGAACCGTTCCGCCACCCTGTGATTCGACGAACCCGCCACGGCGGCGGTCATTGGCCCGCGAGAAATAGCGGTCGCTGATGCCCTTGGCGGACATGACCGCCGAGTCGGCGGTGGCGGACATATCGCCGAAGCCCACGATGCCCTCGATGCCGAGGTCGTCGTAGCCACCGGCCACCACCAGGTCGGCCTTGCCGAGGCGGATCTTGTCCACGCCCTCCTCGACCGAGACCGCGGCCGTGGCGCAGGCCGCGACCGGGTGGATCATGCCGCCGTAAGAGCCGACGTAGCTCTGAACCACATGCGCCAGAGCGACGTTCGGCAGCGCCTCCTGAAGGATGTCGTTGGCGCGCGGCTCACCGAGCAGGTTGTCGATGTACAGCGAGCGCATGGAGGACATGCCGCCCATGCCGGTGCCCTGCGTATTGGCGACCAGTGACGGGTGCACCCACTTCATGAGCTCGGCCGGGCTGAAGCCGGAGCTGAGGAACGCGTCCACGGTGCAGACGATGTTCCACAGCGCCACGCGGTCGATGGATCCGGCCATATCGGCGGAGATGCCCCACTTGGTGGGATCCCAGCCGGTGGGGATCTGGCCGCCGACGGTGCGCGACAGCTTGATCTTGCGCGGGACGCGAATCTCGGTGCCCGCCTTGCGAATCACCTGCCAGTCGCCCGAACCCTCGACCGGCGTGATGACGGTCTGCTCGGGGTTGGAGGCGTAGAAGGCGCGGGCCTCGGCCTCGGTATTGACGACGAAGGACAGATCCTTGTCGATGAACACCGAGGTGAGCAGCGGCACCGCATTGTCGATCATGGCACCGTCGTCGCCGTAGCGCCGCACGCCGCAGCGCTCCACCACGGTGTCGTGGTAGCGCTCGGCCAGCTCGGATTCGTCCACGTAGTCACCGGATTCGGTGTCGTACCAACCGGCCTTGGGCTCGTTCTCCCAGGTGACCAGGCCGGTGCTCCACGCGAGTTCGAGCACGCCGGACGCCGACAGCTCGTCGGAGACCTCCATCTCGAAGCGGGTGCGCGCGGAACCGTAGGGGCCGAGCTCGCCCGCGCCGACGATGACGACCATATCGTCGAGATCGGCTGTCACCGAACCCCATTCGGGGGTAGGCAGCTTGGAGGACAGGGTCGGCGGGGCGGGCAGCGCCGCGATGGTGGCGTGGCCGTCCTCGACCTCCTCCGCGGCCTTGGCCTCGGCCTGCTCGCGCGCTTCGCGAGCCAGTTCCGGCAGATCCAGCTTGGCCCCGGCGAGCCCGCCGGTGAGGTCGATCTGCTGCGGTCCGGCCGCGGTCACGATGCGGGCCCGCGAGGTGCACCACTTGAGCAGCTCGTCGGCCATCTGCGCGGTGGACCAGGTGTGCACGCCCGCCTTCTCGACGGCCTCGACCAGCGGGTCGTTACCGCCCATGAGGCCGGTGCCGCGCACCCAGCCGATCAGCGCGTGCACCAGGGTGACCCGCTGCGCCCAGGACTTCTCGGCCCGCCACTTGGTGACGACCGCGTCGAGGGCGGCCTTGGACTCGCCGTACGCGCCGTCGCCGCCGAACATGCCGCGGTTGGGCGAACCCGGAAGCACCACATGCAGTTTCGCTTCGACATCGTGCTCCGCGCCCAGCTTGGACAGACCGCCGATGAGGCGCTCCACCGACCAGAGCAGCACCCGCATCTCCATTTCGGCGCGGGCACCGGCATCGGAGAGATCACCGGCCACACGCGGCGCGGCGAACGGCAGCAGCAGGGTGGGGGTCATCGCCTCCTTGACGAGAATCTTTGCGCCACCGGCATTGTCGACCTGTTCGTTGCCGACCCAGTCGATGAGCGCGTCGATATCGGTGTAGGAGGCCATATTCGCGGGCACCACCCAGAGGGAAGCGCCATTGCGGGCGTTCTCGCGGTACAGCTGCTTGTAGAAGCCGACCCGGTCGTCATCCAGCTTGGAGGTGGTGACGATGACCGTCGCGCCGCCCGCGAGCAGTCGGCCGGTGGCCGCCGCCGCGATGGAACCCTTACTGGCACCGGTGATCACGGCGATATCGTCGGACCAGACGCCGGGATCCTCGGTGCTGAGCGCGGCCTCGGCGATCTGACCGTAGAGTCCGGCCAGCACGGAGCGGGCCTCGCTCTTGGCGCGTTCCCGCCACCAGTTGGCCTGCACCGCAACGGCTTCCCCGGCACCGACATATCCGTCGACCGGAAGCTCGGCGATACCGGTGTCGTCGCCCAGCCACAGCCGCGCGAGATCCTCACGGGCCGAGGCCCAGCGGTCATCGATGAGCAACGCCTTCTTGGCGTCGAAGGCCGGTGCGACGAGTCGCGGCCAGTCCGTGCCGAGTTCGGCGGACACCAGGTCGATCAGGGAGTCGTCGGAGGCCTCCGGCGCGGACACCTGCTCGACGTGGCCGAGCTGCTCGAGGATCACCCGGGCGGTCTGCGCCAGCACGCCATCGCGGCCGGTGATCTGCTCGGTGAACTCGCCCAGCGCGGCGGCATCGACGGTCGCGCCGCCACCGCCACCGGCGGATGGCATGGACACCGCGACGCCACGGCGCGCGGCCACGGCCTGCACGGCGGAGTCGATGGCGGCATCCACGGCGGCACCGTCATTCAGGCCACCGGAGACGAGCCCGCCCAGGTCTCCGCCGCGGACGCTGGCGCCCTCACGGGTGCCGAGCGAAACCTCCGCGGTGACATGGGAAGCCCAGCCATCGCCCAGATCCCAGACCTTCTTGACGCGTTCGGCGATCGCGCCGGGGCGCTTGCCGGACGGGCCGAAGACCTTGCGCAGGTGGTCGCCGATGGCGTCGGAGAGCACCGAGCCGAACGGCTTGTAGGTGCGGGCCAGACGGTCGACGGTATTGGACAGCGCGCCCATATCGGCGTCGGCCGCACCGTCGATGGCACCCAGCGAGAGTTCCGCGCCGAGGTCGACCAGGAGCTGGTTACGACGCGAGGAGACGCCGTCGCACAGGCCCTCGATGGTGTCCACCGGGCCGATCTGGTCCATACGCAGCTTGGTCCACAGCGCGATGAGCACGCGGGTGGCATCGGCCGCGGCGAACGCGATGTCGTCCGGACGCGGGCCGCCGGAAGGTGCGGCGGCCGGAGCCGCAGCAGGCGCGGCAGCAGCCGGAGCCGTTGCGCCGGAAGCGGTCTCGGCCGGAGCCTCCTCCGGCTCGTCCACCGCCGCGGGATCGGTATCGGTGGAGTACACGATGCCGGACTCACGCTCGATATTGAGCACCTCGACCACCGCGTTCGAGAACTGCGGCAGCTTCAGCGTATTGCTGGCCAGGTTGGCGACGGTCGGCGTTGCGGCCAAACCGATTTCGACGAATCGCTCGACTCCGAGGCCACCGTGCTCGGCATCGGTGAAGAGCAGGTCCTGGGTCTCGATCCAGCGCACCGGGCTGGCGAACTGCCAGGCGAGGAGTTCGACCAGGACCACGCGGCACAGATCGGTCGGCCGGGCCGCCCAATCCTCGAAGTCGGCCAGGACCTCGGCGAGGGGCTCGGAGGGCACCAGATCCGCGATCTCCTGGATGAATTCGCGATCCAGGGTGAACGGCTTGGGCACCAGGTTCGGAACATAGCGTCCGACAAGGAGTTCCGGGTGCAGGTCGGCGGGCAGCAGGCCCTCCAGCTTGGTGCGGAACTCCGGCACACCGGCGCGCAGCACGGTGGAGTGGAACGGCACGTCGATGCCCGGGATGAGCACGAACGCCCGCTTGCCACCGAATTCGGCACGGCGACGCTCGATTTCGGTTTCGAGGGCCTCGAGACCCTTGACCGTGCCCGCGATGGCGTACTGCGAGCCGCGCAGGTTCAGGTTCACGACCTCGAGGAACTCACCGGCCTTGGCGCCGATGGTGGCGACGAAGTCGACCACGGCGGCGTCCGGCACATTGATCTGTGAGGGCCGGATGGCAGCCATCCGGAAGTTGCTGCGGCCCAGCGCATCACGCGGAACCAGCTCGTGCATGGCCGATCCGCGCTGGAACACCACCTCGAGCACCGCGTGCAGCGGCAGCACACCGGCGACCGCGGACAGCGCGTTGTACTCGCCGACCGAGTGTCCGGCCATGATCGCGCCCTCGATGAACGCGCCCGCCTCACGCAGTTCGGCGACCTGTGCGACACCGAGGGTCGCCATGGCGACCTGGGTGAACTGGGTCAGGTGCAGCACGCCCTGCGGGTGCCGGTATTCGACGCCCCGGGCCTTGAGGTAGGTCGGGTTGTCGCGGACCACGGCCAGGATGGAGAAGCCGAGCGCGTCGCGGGTGTGCTTGTCCGCGTCGTCCCAGATCGCCTTGGCGGCCTTGGACCGGGTGCGCGCGTCCAGACCCATCCCCTTGGTCTGAATGCCCTGTCCCGGGAAGGCGTACACGGTCTTCGGGGCGGCGACGCGACCCGTTGCGGTCATGACGAGGTCGCCCTCGATGCGGCAGGAGACCTCGATGATCTCGCTGCCCTGGTCCACCGCGACCCGCTCGACGCGCACATCGATCTGCGCGCCCGGGCGGACCATGCCGAGGAAGCGGGTGGTCCACGCGGTCAGGGTGCGCGGCGGCACCTTGTCGTTCAGGTCGATGGCCGATACCGCGTGCTGCGTGGCGGCCGAGAGCCACATGCCGTGCACGATCGGATTGCCCAGACCGGCCAGCTTGGCGGCGTTCTCGCTGGTGTGGATGGGGTTGTGATCGCCGGAGACCTGCGCGAAGGCGGCCATGGCGCGCGGCGCGGTCAGGGTGACATCGCGACGGCGGCGACGCGGGGTGTCGGTGGCCTGCTCGCTCAAAGTGCCTGCGGCGCGGGCAGGATCGGTGAGCTCGGCCGCGCCGGTGCGGCCGCGAATGGCGAACCGCTCGGTGAGGCGCGCGATGGTGGGCATGGTCATGCCGGTTTCCGGCTTGTCCAGCATGCCGCTGATCCGGACCCGCACCTCGACCACGCGACCGAGGTCGGTGTCGAGGGTCTCGCCCGCTTCGGCGCGGACCGCGAGGACGCTCGCACCATCCGGCAGTGCGCCGACGAGCTCGATCTGGTGGTCGAGGTGAACCAGGTCCAGCATGCCCTCGATGACGCTGTGCGCATCGGCGGTGCGGGTCGAACCCAGGACCGCGAAAACGGCGGGCCAGCAAGCGCCCACGAGCACATCGGGGACGGTGCGGCCGATGGTGCTGAGCGCGTCCGGCAGGCCGGAGCCGGTGACACCGGCGTGATCGGCGATCAGATCCGGGGTCCAGGCCAGATTGACGTGTGCGACCTGCACGCCGTCCACGGTCTTGACCTCGGGCAGCGACTGACCGGCGGCGACGGCCAGCAGCGCCGACATGGCGGCGTCGGCATCGGCCTCGGTGACGACCGGCGCACCGCCGTTGTAGACGGACACCGGAACGGTGATGCGAATCCGCACCGCGTCCTTTGAATCAGACCCTGTGCGGCCGAGCAGCGGAACCGTCAATTCCACATAGGCGTGGTCGTTTTCGGGCCCCTCGGTGGCGGCCAGGGTGGCTCCCGTGGGCGGGTGAATCGCACCCTTACCGTTCAAGGTCCACTCGTCCAGGTCGCCGAGGCGGTGGATCGGGTTGACAGCGGTGCGCCCGGCCCACTGCACATCGGGGGCGGCGAGCACGATATCGATCGCACCGGAGGTGACATCGACGCGGCGACGACCATCCACGGCGGCCGGGACGACGCCCGAGCGCACCAGGGAGTACGCGGTGTCCTGTTCGAAGCGGTCCAGGAGTTCCCCGACCGGCTCGTCCACGCGGGTGATACCGGCGACGGCCACGGTGCCCGGAATGACGCACACCTGATCGGCCGAGTAACGCGGATCATGCGCCTGCCACAGCGAATCCGAGCGCCACCAGCGGCGCACATCGCCGTCCACGACGGGCACGAAGTTGACCGGCTTGCCGGGGGTCTTGCACAGCGAGACGAAGAACGGGACGTCGGCCGGGTGCAGGATGGCCTCGGCGGCGGCCGGGTAGGTCTCCTTCAGCGTGCAGATGGCCTGCACCGGAGCCTCGAAGGCGGAGTCGTCGGCGAACAGGGTCTCGATCGCGCCGCGGTCGGCCGGGTTGAGGCGGGATTCGGTGCGGCGCACCATGTCCGCGAACCGGTCGCGCCAGGTGATGTCCAGCCACACCGAGCTGGTGGCATCGGCGATGGCGTCGGTGAAGTCGCCGCCGCAGTCGAAGTCCTTGCGCCGGTCGAGGCCGACGGCGAGCTCGACGTAGCGCTCGAGCCATTCCAGGTAGGTCATGGTGGCGACATCGCCGAAGTACGGCTTGGCGGTGCGGTCCAGGGCGGTGATGATCTCGTCGCGGCGCTTGGCCACGGCCTCGGCGTCACCGGCGACCTCATCGAGCAGGCGGCCGGTACGCGAAGCGGCATTGTCGATCTCGTGGATGTCCGCGCCGAGCTGGCTGCGGCCCGAGGCCATGCCGCCGGTGGCGGTGCCCGCGCCGACCCAGTCCGGGGTGCCGGGGGTGTCGACCAGCAGCTGCTTGACCTCGGGTGCGGTGGTGGCCTCGAGGGTCGCCATGGCGGCGGTGCCGACCAGCACGCCGTCGAGCGGCATGACCGGGTAGTCGTAGGTCTGTGACCAAGTGCCGGTGAGGTATTCGGTGGCGCGCTCGGGGGTGCCGATGCCGCCGCCGACGCAGACGATCACATTATTGCGGTTGCGCAGCTCGGCATAGGTCTCGAGCAGCAGGTCGTCGAGGTCTTCCCAGGAGTGGTGGCCACCGGCGCGGCCGCCCTCGATATGCATGATGACCGGGTAGCCGGGGACCGAGTCGGCAATGCGCAGCACGGCCCGGATCTGGGCGACGGTGCCGGGCTTGAACGCGACGTGGGTGATGCCCGCCTCGGTGAGCTCCTCGATCAGCGCGACGGCTTCCTCGAGCTCCGGAATACCGGCGGTGACGATGACGCCGTCGAAAGGCGCACCGGCGGAACGGGACTTCTGCACCAGGCGCTTGCCGCCCAGCTGGAGCTTCCACAGGTAGGGGTCCAGGAACAGCGAGTTGAACTGCACCGCGCGACCCGGCTGCAGCAGCTGCTTGAGCTCCTCCACACGGTCGGCGAAGATCTGCTCGGTGACCTGACCGCCACCTGCCAGCTCGGCCCAGTGGCCCGCATTGGCCGCGGCCGCAACGATTTTCGCGTCGACCGTGGTGGGGGTCATGCCCGCCAGCAGGATGGGCGAACGGCCGGTGATGCGGGTGAACGCGGTCTCGACGACGACGCGGCCATTGGGCAGGCGCACCGGCTTCGGCGCGAACGAGGCCCACGCGGGGGCGACCTCGGGGGCGGCACCGGGGGTGAACAGGCTGCGCTGGCCCGTGCGGGTGGAGGCGGCGAGCGCGCCGACGCCGGTGCCCTTGAGCGAGCCCGAGGTGAGGCGGGTCAGCAGGTCGCCGGGACCGAGGTCCAGGATCCACTGCGCGCCACCGGCGACGGTCTCGTCCACGATGGCGACCCAGTCGATGGGATCGACCAGCACTTCCTGCGCGAGGACGGCCCCCAGCTCGGCATCGAGGCCGCACTGTCCGGCCCAGGCGCGGACCATGTCGACGGTGTCGGCGAGCGCCGGGTGGTGGAAGGCGACCTCGACCGGGATGTCCTCGAACACCGGCGCGAAGACCGAACCGCCGCGCTTCTTGGTATCCCGTTCGCGGGATTGTTCGTCATGAATCTCGCTGCAGCGCTGGCGAACTCGATCCAGCTGCGCGATCGGGCCGGACAACACGGCGCGGCGACGGCCATTGCGAATGGAGAGCACGGCGGCCTTCTCGGGGGCGACGCCCGCCGAGACCTGGTCGATGACGGCCTGCAACTTCTCCGGGGCGACATTGGAGACGGCGACCATGGGCGACTTCTCGCCGATCGGCATCAAGCCGCGACGACGCGCGACCAAACCGGCCGCGGCACCGATCAACTGGGCCAGGGCGAGCAGTTCGGCATCGCGCTGCCCGTGCGCCTCGGCGGCGACGGCGGCAATGCGGCCCTGCGAATGTCCGACGACGGCGGCCGGGGGCTGCGCCACGATGTCCAGGCCCTGCAACCGCAGCGCACGCAGCGCGGCCACCTGGGTCAGGAACACGCCGGGCATGGAGACGGCGGCGGAACGCAGTACCTGCGCGGACGGCGCCGCCGACACCTCCCCCTGGTCCTCGTCGGTGATGTCGTCCTCGAGCATCCAGCCGACCGGGTCGAAGCCGACCGGGCGCACCACGAGCAGCTGTGCCGCAACGGGTTCCAGCATTTGCGCGGCCTCATTGACCAGCGCCGTGAGCTCGGGTTCGAGCGCGCTGTCGCGGCCGATCTCCTCCAGCTCGCTCAGCCACTGCGCCCCCTGCCCGCCGAATGCGAGGGCGTACGGCACGCCCCCCAGCAACCGGTCCAGCAGCGACGACCTGACTCCACTTTCCCGGTTCTTCCGCGCCATCCTGGCCTTGGATCCGGTCCCGGTGCTCTCATTGATCGTCAAGACGTTCGACTTCCTTCTCCTGGCGGCCCGCCCCCACAGGACGGGGCCGCGCTCACGGTGCGCAGGTGTTCCTCCGGCCATCTGGCCCTGGTAGACGCCGAGGATTCCACAAAATCATGAGGTTCTCCTCATGTTTGTGTTTCGTCCTGATGCCTACTCCGGAGTATTTCCGCACGCCCGTACCAGAACGTTCAGAAACATGACCCTCCCTCATGTTTGAACCACCTGGTGAGGCCGGTTACACCGGTGAAGGAAATATGAGGCCCCCTCACATTGCCGTTTATCAAATCGTTATAGTCCCTGGTAGGGTTACCGACCAGTACGCCACGATCCCCCGGTGCTTCGTGATCCTCGTTCGGCCCGGTAAAGTTTGGACGGTCGTACCGTTAGCGCGAGTGGCGAAATTGGCATACGCGCCAGATTTAGGTTCTGGTGTCCTCGGACGTGCGGGTTCAAGTCCCGCCTCGCGCACAAGTAATCCGACGAGGTTCGCGAACCTCGCGGGACCCCGCCCATCTGCGAACCAATGGTTCGCCAGGCGCGATCACGACACACCCGCAACTCGCGGGCAACCCATGAATCGATCACCCGCTCAGGCGCTTTCGCGCACAGTCTTGCACCGACTCCGACAGTGAGTGCACAGCCACTCACACGACGGCCCGTAGGACGGACCTAAGCGCTGGGCCGAATACGCGGGTGGGCGTGATTGTCGTCGGTGTGGTCTTGGATGAAGCGGCCTGCGGCGCGGAGGGCGTCGGCGGCTTCGGGGAGGAAGGACCAGAAGATGTGGAAGTTGTGGGTATCCACGGGGTAGAGCTCCACATTGACGGGCACATCGTGGGCGCGGGCGTGATCTGCGAGCCTGTGCGCGTCGATCAGGCGGTCATCGCCGGTACTGGCCTGGATGAGTAGGGGTGGTAGACCGGTCAAGGCGGCCAGCAGCGGGGCCACGAGGGGGCTGTCCGCGGGATATCCGGCCAGATAGTCGCCGATAACGCGCCGACGGAATCGGGCCACCATGACGGTCTGCGGAGGTTCGGGTGCGGGCTCCGGGTGCGGGGAAAATTGCAGATCGATGCTGGGACAAAGCAATACCGCCGCAGCGGGCATCGGCAGCTGTTCCTCCCTGATCCGCAGCAAGGTGCACAGGGTCAGGTGGGCCCCGACCGAATCGCCGGTCAAGGTGATTCGGCTGGGATCGGTGCCGGACTCCAGCAGCCAGCGGTAGCCGCGCAAGGCATCCTCGACCGCGGCCGGATAGGGGTGCTCGGGTGCGAGACGGTAGTCGAGGACGAGAGTGGTGGTATTGGCCGCGACAGTCAGCGCACCCGCGAGCGCGCGATAGCCGAAGGCGGATCCGGCTATATAGCCGCCACCGTGCAGATAGAGCACGGTCCCGGCATCGGGGCTCGCGGGTGTCAACAGCAGACTCGACACCCCGCCCGCGGTGACCGGCCGGATCGAGATCTCCGGCGGTGCCGGGAATTGCGCGTGCAGATCCTCGTATGCCGTACGCATTGCGTGTAGTTCGGGGTCGGCCGCACCGACGAGCTCCCAGTAGCGGGTGATGCGAGCCAGCAGTTCTCCACCGACCGCTCGCGTCGCCACCACCGCCTCGTCCATCGCCTCGAGGATGCGGCGGGCTCGGTCCAGCAGCGCCTCGCCCGCCAGGGTGAGTTCCACCTGATGGGTGGTGCGGCGCAGCAGATCACAGCCGATGAGTCGTTCCAGCGCGCGAATCTGCCTGCTCAGGGCGGGCTGCGAAACGTAGAGTCGGGTGGCGGCCCGGCCGAAGTTGAGTTCCTCGGCCACCGTGACGAACGCCCGCAGGTGACGCAGTTCGATAGCGTCCGGTGCTGTGGGCAGCTGGGTCGGTGCGACGGACACGTGCTCGTCCGGCTGGGAACTCATCTGAGCAGTATTGCCGACCCACCGCGCCCGTGGTCATGCCGTACTCGCAAGACTGCCATGCGCATTCGGACCTTCCCCGCCGTACGCCCGGGCTGCCAACGTTGGGCCCATGCCTTCCTCACCAACGCCGTGCCGGGTCGCCGAGCTGCACCTGCGCAGCGCCGTCGAAGGCCGGAGCGCCAGGGTCTATTGGCCCGGTCCCACCGGCCCGCCGACGCGGCCGCTGCTGCTGCAATTCGAGATCGGCGGCTTGGAAGCGGCGGACGATTTCGACGCATTCTGCCGAAGACTGTGCCGCAGACACGATTTCGTCGTGTTGGCGGTGCGCTACGGCCCGCGTTCCGGACCGCATCCGGCGATCGTCTCCGATGCGATGCACGCCCTGGAGTGGGCCGCCGACCACGGGGCCACACTCGACGCCGACCCGGCCCGACTGCACGTCGAGGGCCGCGGCGCGGGCCGCGCTCTCGCCGAATCGGTCCGCCGCCTCGCTCGTGAATACGGCTGGCCGCCCGTCCTACCGCCACTGTCCTTTCGCTGACTTCAGGAGATTCCCATGCACCACAACACGATTCATCACAGCATTCTGATCTCCGGCGCGAGCATCGCCGGGCTGACGCTCGCCCACTGGCTCGGCCGGTACGGATTCGAGGTGACCGTCGTGGAACGAGCGCCCGCACCTCGTCCCGGCGGCCAGGCCGTGGATCTGCGCGGCGTGGCCAAGGAGGTGGCCGAGCGGATGGGTGTGTTGCCCGCCATCGAACGAGCGCGGGTGCACGAGCGCGGACTCGCCTATGTCGATGCCGCCGGTAAGTGGAAGGCGAGCATGGCCGCGGAACTGTGGGATGGCGAGGGCGCGGTCGCCGAGATCGAGATCCTGCGCGGCGATCTCACCGATATTCTGCACGCGTCCGCTCGCAATGGCGTCGAGTACCTGTTCGATGATTCGATCACCGAACTTCGGGAAACATCCGATGGCGTCGTGGTCGACTTCCAGCGCACCGCATCCCGCGTCTTCGACCTGGTCGTGGGTGCCGACGGCCTGCACTCGAACGTGCGCAAGCTGGCGTTCGGACCCGAATCCGAATTCGTCCACCACCTGGGTGCGTACCTGGCGTACTTCACCGTGCCGGTCGAGGGGCTGCAGCTCGAAGACTGGTTCCTCATGCACAACGCACCCGGCGGCCTGCTCGCCGCGATCCGTCCCGAGGGGCCGAACAGCGCCAAGGCCATGTTCGGCTTCACGGCGACCGATCTGGTCTACGACCGCCACGACCAGGCGGGCCAGCAGCGGATTCTGCGCGAGCGGTTCGCTGAGATGGGTTGGCACACACCGCGATTGCTGAGTTCGATGGATCAGGCGCCGGACTTCTTCTTCGACAGCATCAGTCAGGCCCGCATCGATCAATGGTCACGCGGACGTGTCGTGCTGATCGGGGACGCGGGGTATTGCGGCTCACCGCTGTCGGGCAACGGAACCGCCATGGCGATGGTCGGAGCGTATGTCCTGGCCGGGGAGTTGGCTCGAAGCCGCGACGACTATTCGACCGCGTACGCCCGTTATCAGGAAGTACTGCGCCCCTACGTAACCGAATGCCAGAAGCTGCCGCCCGGCGGTGTCAACGGCTTCCTGCCCGCCGGTCGCGCCGCCATCGCCATCCGCAACCTGTCGGTGCGGGCGATGACCTCCGCACCATTGCGCGCACTGATGGCCAAGACGCTGCAGAAGGCCGACACCATCAGCTTGACGGATTACCGCGAATTCGAATCTGTTGCCGCCGAACACCGTTGAACGCTGAGCCACCACGGAGGAAAACCATGCCCTACTGCACCGCCGCCGACGGAACCGAACTCGCCTACGAGGACTACGGCACCGGCACGCCACTGGTATTCCTGGCGAGCTGGGCGCTCAACGCCGACATGTGGGAATACCAGGTCCCCTTCTTCGTCGAGCATGGGTACCGGTGTGTGCTGCTCGACCGGCGCGGTCACGGCCGTTCCGGTCGACCTGCGAGCGGCTACGACGCCGACACTCGCGCCGCCGACGTAGCCGCCGTGATCAACCACCTGGACCTGCGCGACATCACCCTGATCGCGCACTCGGCAGGCGGCGGCGAAGCCGTCCGCTACCTGGCCGGGCACGGGGGTGATCGGGTCGCCGGACTGGTGCTGATCGCCACCACACTGCCGTATCTCGAACTGACAGAAGACAATCCCGAGGGTGTGCCCGCCGCCCTATGCGATGCCACCGTCGCCGAGCTGCGACGCGACCGGCCGAACTGGTTCGCCCGCCGCGCCCAGGCCTATTTCGCCACCCAGTTCAATGCCGTGTCCCCGGCGATGGTCGACGATGAGGTCCGCCAATGCCTGTCGGCAGCCCCCTTTGCCCTCACCGCGGTGTGGCAGGCCACCTTCGCCACCGATTTCCGCCCCGACCTACGCGGCCTGACCCTGCCCACCCTCATCGTGCACGGTGGTGTCGACCAGTCCGCCGCGATCGACCGCACCAGCCGTCGAGTCGCGAAACTGCTGCCTCACGCCGACTTCCAGGAATACCCGACCGCCGGACACGGCCTCTACATCACCCACGCCGAGCAGCTGAACAACGATATCCACGAATTCCTCGTCAAGGGCGAGCGGAACCGCTCGACGCCGCGGAGACGATGATCGATACAAGCCAGGCGAAGACTTCTCCGGTGTTGGTCATCCAGTCGCCAACATTGAACGAGCCCATGGGAGTTGACCTTTCACGGTATGTTCAGAGCCCGGCGTCGGCGCGAATCTCGTCGCCGACGGCGGTCAGATCGCAGCTAGCGTCATTGCTGAGATTGCCTCCGGTGGAAATGATCTGCGCGAAGACCTTCTTGCAGTTCTGTTCTCCGAGTCCGGAGCTATTGGCCGCAATGGTGGAACCGCGCAGGATCAGCGTGCCCATCGACGGATTGAAGACGTCGGTGAGCTGATACGGGAGCGTGTCGAGATAGGCGGGGGCAATATTGATTCCGCCGCCGCCGTCGCTGGCGGAGTTGCGGATGACCGTCGAATCGATCAGCACGACCTGACCAATGCCGCGAATGTCGAGACCGCCGCCGCGACCAGCGAATCCCCCTGGCCGGTACCACCTTTGCGGGTTGGTCACACGATTGTCGGCAATGAGCGTCCGGGTAAAGGTGCAGGTGTTGTCGCAGCGGACTCCACCCGCCTCCCCGGAGGCGTTCCCGGTGACAATGCTGTCGGTCATGACGAGATCCGCGACGGGAATATTGAAAATCCCACCCCCGTAGTCGGCGGCATTGCCGGTGACGGTGACGTGGTCGAGCTTCAGCTTGCCGGAGTTGGCGATCCCGCCACCTCCGGTGTCATAGAAGGGGATCTCGTGCTGGGCCGCATTGCCGCCGGTAACCGTCAGGTTCGAGATCGACACGTGCGCGGTAGTGAGCATGACCCGATCAAGGTGATTGCCGTCGATAACGGTTTCGTCCTGACCGGCACCGGTGATCACGGTGTCGGAAGTGATGTCCAGATCCCCGGTCGTCGGGTCGATGAGCGGACCCATGGTGTTCAGAATGTTCGGCGGAACAGTCAGGGTGTAATGGCCCGGCGGCAGCACAATGGTGCTCCCCGGCCGCACGTTCGCCGCCTGCACAGCCGCCCGCAACGTACATTCCCCGGTGCGGTCCCGGCAGCGGCCGTCGAACGGGTCGACGGCCGCGCCGTCCGCGGTGGTGGTCACCACGAATACACCGCTCTGTGCAATCGAATCCGGTTCTGCCACAGCATGACTCGACACCAGAAAGGCACCACCGAGCACGGCGGCACTGAGAATTACGAAAGGCGAGATCCTCATCGACGTGCTCCCCACGAAGAACGGGAGTAACTACTACACCGATCGTTTTAGCAAGTGCAAGGCCCACACAGAGCCGGATTCACGCCGATCTTGCGAAGTGCACGAACCTTTTAGGCACACGGCACACCAAGGAACCGCCAGGCGACCTGCCCGAGCAGTACTGGACCGATGACTCCGAGCGATCCCGAAAGAGCTGTCTAGATTGGTCCTATTCATTCAGAATCTAGACATGGCCCTCAGTATCAAGCCCCCAGAAGCAAATCGGTTGGCGAGGGCGCTGGCAGCCATTCGACACAGATGCGCCACACTGCCCGTGATCGACAATCGCAGCGCCGACGAAATCATCAGCTACGACGAGCAAGGACTGCCGGTCTGACGGTGATCGTCACCTCCGCAGTCATTGCCATGCTGACGGACGAACCGGAGGCGGGCAGCATCGGGCCGCGGTAGACCTGATCGCGGTACACCCGGAACATGCGCACATGGCCCGGCTCGCGTACCGGAACTACGGGAAGAGGCGACATCCCGCCGCCCTGAACTACGGCGACTGTTTCTCCTACGCATTGTCCAAGGTCAGTGCCGAACCATTGCTGTTCAAGGGCAAGGACTTCCCACACACAGACGTCAGCACCGTGCCCCTGCCGGAGGTGGATTCGGCGGACAAGTCCGCCGAATGACCAGAGATTCCAGCGTCCAATCGAAGACCAGTGCCCTCACTCGGTGGTTCCGGCCTCCATGCGTGTCGGAGGCCATGCTTGCTCCACCTTCCGGTACAGCGCATCGAGGGGAAGCGGGACGCGGCTGGCGGCCAGGACCTGGTTGCCGACGTAGCCCGCGAATACGTCGCCGTCCAGGAGTGCCGTGTGGGGGAACATCGCATGAACCGCATCCAATTGGTGTGTGGTGCCGATGAGGTTCAGCAGGTAGACACCGCTGGGGCGCAAAACTCGGGCCGCTTGGGAGGTGAAGCCTGCGCCGAGAATGCCTGCTGCCATTCGCAGTCCTTCGAAGGCGTCCGCCACCACCACGTCGGCGGAAGCCGAAGGCAGCGTGGCGATCTCGGTCAGGCCGTCGCCGACTCGCACCTCGAGGCCGGGCACCGCGCGCAGCCCAAGGCGCTCGTCGACGAATTTCACCAAGGCCGCGTCGATTTCGAGAACCAGGTGCCGTGAACCCGGGCGGACGACGGCCAGATAGCGCGCCAAGGCCCCGGCCCCACCACCGACGTGCACCACATCCAGCGGCGCGTCGAAGGGTTCCAGCGCATCGATGACATAGGCCAGGTACCGGAGGTAATCCAGTTCGAGATGGGTCGGATCGTCCAGGTCGATGTACGACTGGGTGATGCCGTTGACCGTCAGCAGCCAGCCACCCGGCCGGTCCGGGTCGGCCTGCACCTCGGCGAGCCCCAACCCCACCTCACGCACCCCGGCAACCGGCCCCCGCACTGGACTCTCGCTGCCCGGTCTTTCCGGTGGATTTCCCATCACTCCATGATTCCCGCCGGACCGCGCGCTGTGGACCACGGCCCCTCCGCCCGGGGTGTTCGGCTCCTGATATGAATGCCGGATGGCTCGACACCTCTACCTGTGCCCGTTGCGCTGGTCCGACATGGATGCGGACGGGCATGTGCACAATGCGGCTCACCTGCGGTACCTGGAGGAATCGCGGATCGATCTGTTCTGGTCGCGGGAGTTCGGGGGGTCGAGTGTGGTGGCGCAGATGGATATCGATTACCTGACGCCATTGCGGTATCGGACGCAGCCGGTGCGGGTGGAGACGTGGGTGACCAAGGTCGGCGGGTCGTCGTTCACGCTGCAGCACGAGATACGGGATGGGGATGTGCTGTATTCGACCGCGACCTGCACGATGGTCGCCTTCGATCCGGAAACCCAGCGCTCCCGCAGGCTCGCGGACGCCGATCGTGAACTGCTGAAGGAACTGAACGACTGATGCACACCTACGACATCCAATTGCGCCGCACCGATATGGACGCCTTGGAGCACCTCAATAATGTGGTGTTCGCTCAGTATTTGGACGAGGCCCGGGCCGATCTGCTCGACCGGCACGAATCCGGTGCTGAGCCTTGGCGAGTCGTCGTCGCGAGCCAGCGGCTCACCTTCCGCATGCCGCTGGTGTTCCGCACGGAACCGGTGAGCGTGACCTCGGTGGTGGATCGCATAGGCAATACCTCGTTCACTCTTGTCCATGAGGTGCGCGATGACGCGCAGCTGTATCTCTCGGCCATTTCCACGCTGGTGGCGATACAGGATGGCATGCCCCGGCCGCTGACCGCCGCCGAGCGCGAATACCTTGGGACGCTGCGCAACTCCGAGAGCGACTAGTCTCGCCGGTGGCGCAAAAGACCTGGTAGGTCCGACCGGTCGGTGGGTTATACTCCTCACCGTTCGAGACCGCGAGTTGCGGTGTGCCACACCAACCGGGGGGCCGGAATGCTCTTTGCCAAACTCTCACGCTCGTCGAAACTGCTTGCCGCAGCAGGACTCATGGTCGGCCTGTCCACCGTGATGGCCGCTCCCGCCAATGCCTACTCGCCGAGCTGGGGCGCGATCGCCATCGGCAATAACTGGCGCAACTACGCGATCGTCACCGGCTACGGCAGCCAGGACGAGGCCAAGCAGGCCGCGGAATCCAAGTGCGGATACACCGACTGCGAGTGGAAGACCGTGTGGGACGGCGGCCGCGACGACAACCTCCGCTGCGGCGCGGCGGCCGTGACCTCGCGCGGACACTGGGGCTGGGGACGCGGAACCACCTCGGACGAGGCCGAAGAGGCAGCCCGCAATGACGCCGGACCGGGCGCGGGCGCGCAGGTCTCCGGCTGCGAGACCATCACCCGCGGCCCACAGAACTGATTCGATAGAAGAAGCTCCGCATGGCGTCAGCCTTGGTACCGCATATCGTCAGCCTGAAGCTCGCAAATCGGCAGATCCTGGATCCCTGGATGGCGACGCAATCTCGGTTCCCGAGTAACCGCCGGGCCGAAGATGCTTGCGGTTCCGGTCAGCGCATTGTGAGAACCCCTGCACCCTGATCGGACGGCCGTCGGCTACTGCGTTATCCGGTCGAGGAGCCAGCGCGGGCCCACCGTGGTGGCTCCGAGGGGTTCGACTCGGTCGCGGAGTCCGCGGTCGGCGGTTACTACGGTGATCGGGCGGTTGCTTTGGGCTGCTCGGGCTTCGGCGACTACGCGGACGATCTCGTCGTCACCTGAGCCGGGGGCCATCACCACGTGGAGTGGTTCGAACTCCGATGCTCCGGGATCGGTGATCGCGGCCTTTGCTGCGCCTTCGAGGACGACGAGCACCTCTGTGGGGTGTTCTGGAATCGGATTCGCTGCGGAGAGTTGGGTGAGGAGGCGGCGGGCTGCGCCTGGGCGGTCGCGCCACCAGCCGTTGGGTCTGGAACCCACTACGTTCGCCGCGTCCACGACGATCAGGTGAACCTCGTCATTCGTCACGGGTTGCAGTCTTCTCCTGGTCGACTTCGGGAACCGAATCGGTCCTGGATCCGACTAATTCATCGGGGCGGTCAATTCGGGGCAGCGGACGGTTCGGGAACGGTGGCGTTGGTATGGACGGGATTCGCTCGGGCGCGGTGCGGTGGTGCTATCCGATCGCGGTGATGGTGGCGGGCGGGCTGGTGCTCGTTTCGCTGGTCGCGGCCGGGGAAGCGCCGTATCGGGAGGCCGGGGTCGGGTATCCGGGGCTTGGCGCCGCGCTGGGGTACGTCCTGCTGCGGGTGATTGCGGCGGTGGCGGGCGGGGTCGCGCTCGGGGCGCTCGTCTACACCGTGTGCTGTACCGCCGCGAACCGCGATGGGCGAGTTGAAGTCGACGGGTATGCGGGGCTTCGGGTGGTGCAGCGGGCCTCGGTGCTGTGGATGTTGGCTGCGATTGCGTTGATTCCGGTGAGTGCGGCCGATCTGTCGGGGCTTCCGCTGTCGCGGGTCGTGCGGACGGGGGCGTTGGCGGCGCTGATCGAGGCCGATGAGAAGCCGAAGGCGTGGATTGTGGTGGCGCTGCTGGCCGGGATGCTGGCGGTCGGGTCGCGGCTCACATTGACTTGGGTGGGGGCGGTGCTGCTGGCCGTGGTCGCCGCCATCGGGGTGTTGCCGCCCGCGATGGTCGGTAATGCGGGTGAGGGGCCGGGGCATGACTATGCGACCGGGGCGATGATTCTCTTTCAACCTGCGGTTTCGGCGTTGGTCGGGCTGTTGGGCGGTATCGCGGCGCAGGTGCGGCGCAAGGACTCTCGATGGAATGCGGTGGCTGTTCAGCGGGGGGTGCGGCTCGGTGCGCTGTGCCTGGTGGTGGCGGGATTGTCCGGGATGGTGGTGGCATCGGTGCTGCTGCCGATCTCCGCGGTGGCGAGCACCGGATACGGTCGGCTCGCCGGACTCGTGGTGGCCATCGGGGTGGGGCTCGCGGTGTTGTTGTGGCGGTGCGAGATTGCCGTGCGCACCGGACGGGTGGAGCAGGCGGGGACGCTATTGCGTTGCGGTGCGGCATTATCGGCGGTGGCATTGACCGCTTTGACCGCGATGGCGGTGCAGCCCGCTCCGGCCTTCATCGATCAGAAGTTCACCGCGCAAGAGGTGTATCTGGGGTTCGATCTGCCGGGGCCGCTCACCGTGCTGCGGCTGCTCACGTTCTGGCGCTTCGATTTTGTGCTGGGCACGGCAGCGCTGGTGGGGATCGCACTGTATGCGGCGGGGGTGCGGCGACTGCATCGACGGGGGGATGACTGGTCGCGGCTGCGCACGCTCTCGTGGGTGAGCGGCTGTGTGGTGCTGTTGATTTCGACTTCGTCGGGGATCGGTGCGTACGGGTATGCGATGTTCAGCATGCACATGATCACGCACATGGTGCTGAACATGGGCATCCCGGTGCTGCTGGTCTTGGGCGCGCCGATGACATTGCTGCTGCGCGCGGTACCGGCTGCCAAGCGGGACGGGATGCACGGGATCCGAGAATGGACGCTGAGGCTGCTGCACTCCAAACCCGCTGCCGTCGTGGCACATCCGGCGACGGCGCTGACGGTGTTCGTGCTGTCGCTGTACGGGCTGTACTTCACGTCGCTGTTCGAGAACCTGATCCGGTTCCATTGGGGGCACACGCTGATGAATGTGCACTTCCTGATCGTCGGATACCTGTACTACTGGGGCGTCATCGGCATCGACCCCGGTCCGCGTCGGCTCCCGCATCTCGGCCGTCTCGGAGTTCTGTTCGCCGTCATGCCTTTTCACGCCTTCTTCGGTGTCGCGGTGATGTCGGGCGCTTCGGTGATCGGCGATCGGTTCTATTCGCAGCTCATGCTGCCGTGGACGGTGAATCTGCTGGACGATCAGCATATGGGCGGCGGAATTGCCTGGGTGTCGGGTGAGGTGCCGGTGCTGCTGGTGGTCGGCGCGCTGCTGACGCAGTGGATCGGGCAGGAACGCCGGGTCGCGGTGCGCAATGATCGCAAGGAAGAGGTCTATGGGGATTCCGACCTCGACGCCTACAACGAGATGCTGCGGCAGCTGGCCGCGACCCGGCGCTGAATCCCGCCGCGACCTGTCGCCGAATCCCTCAGTCCCGCAAGCGGACCCGGCGCAAGCGCAGGCTGTTGGAGACCACGAAGAACGAGGAGAAGGCCATGGCCGCACCGGCGATGAGCGGATTCAGCCAGCCCAACGCGGCCACCGGAATGGCGATCACGTTGTAGCCGAAGGCCCAGACGAGATTGCCCTTGATGGTGCGCAGGGTGGCGTGGGCGAGTTCGATGCCGTCGGCGACCGCGCCGAGATCGTCGCGGACCAGGATGATGTCGGCCGCGGCAATGGCGACATCGGTGCCCGCGCCGATGGCCATGCCCAGATCGGCGGTGGCCAGGGCGGCGGCGTCATTGATGCCATCGCCGACCATGACCACGCGGTGGCCCTCGGCTTGGAGAGCCGTGATGCGGGCGACCTTGTCCTGCGGGAGCAGGTCGGCTGCGAAATCGGTGATGCCGACCTGGGCGGCGACCGAGCGGGCTACCTCGATGTTGTCGCCGGTGAGCAGGAGGGTGCGCAGGCCGAGCCCATGCAGCCGGTCGATGGCCGCCGCCGCGCTGTCCTTGACCGCGTCGGCCACGGCGAGCACCGCGGCGACCTCCTCATCGAGGGCGACGAGCACGACCGTGCGGCCCTGGCGCTGCTGCGCGTCCACTTCCTGCGCCATCGCCTCGGGTACCGGCACGCCCTGCTCTTGCAGTAGCCGCAGGCGGCCTACGAGCACCCGGCGGCCCTCGACGGTGCCGCGCGCACCCAACCCCGGTAGCGCTTCGAAGGATTCGGCCTCCGGCAGCTCTTCGTTCGCCTGGCGGGCGTAGGTGGTGATGGCTGCGGCGACCGCGTGTTCGGAGGCGGCTTCGACCGCGCCCGCCGACCGCAGTACCTGCTTCTCGTCGAACGAATCCGCGATGGTCACCGACACCACGCTCATCGAGCCCGTGGTCAGGGTGCCGGTCTTGTCCAGCACGACTATGTCGGTATCGCGGGTGGCTTCGAGGGCTTGATGCCCCTTGATGAAGATGCCGAGCTGCGCCCCGCGACCCGATGCCACCAGCAGCGCCGTCGGAATGGCCAGGCCGAGCGCGCACGGGCAGGCAATGACCAACACCGCCAGTGCCGCCGCACCCGCCCGGTCCACGTCGCCGTCCATCATCCACCAGGCCGCGAAAGTGCCTGCGGCGATGAGGAATACGAACGGTACGAACACCGCCGACACGCGATCGGCGACGCGTTGCATGCGCGCCTTACCCTCTTGCGCCTGCTCGACCAGGCGGATCATGCCCGACAATTTGGTCTCCGCGCCGACCGCGTCGGCCCGCACGATCAGCCGTCCGGTCAAAGCCGTCGTGCCGCCCATGACCGTGCTGCCCGGCGTCGCCTCGACCGGCAGGGATTCACCGGTCATGGTGCTGGTGTCCACACTGGACGCACCCGCCAGCACCGCACCGTCGGCGGCAATGGTCTCCCCCGGACGCACCACGAAGCGCTGCCCGGTCACGAGTTCGCCTACCGGGATACGCATTTCGCGATCATCACGGGTGAGGACGGTGACCTCGCGAGCGGCCAGCGCCGCCAGTGCCCGCAACGCACTGCCCGCGCTGCGTTTGGCGCGAGCCTCGAAATAGCGGCCCGCCAGCACGAAACAGGTGACGCCCGCAGCCACTTCCAGATAGATGGCGTCACTGGACCAGATCGCATCCCACACCCCATCGGGCGGGGTGGTGCGGGCGGGCCGCATGTACATGGTGTGCAGCGACCACAATGTCGCGCTGAGCACACCCACCGAGACCAGAGTGTCCATGCTCGCCGTCCCGTGCCGGGCATTGGACAGTGCGCGGCGATGCATGGGAGCCGCCGACCAGAACACCACAGGCAGTGCCAGGGCGGTAAGGATCAACTGCCAGCCCGGGATTCGCGCAGCAGGGATGGTGGCGAACATGACCGACAGGTCGGCCAGGGGAAAGAACGCCACCAGCGCCACGGTCAGACGTCGGCGCAGGTCCGTCATCTCGGCCTGCTCCGGCCCTTCGAAGGCGATCTGCTCGCCACCCGGTGTGATGGGCGCGGCTCCGTACCCGGCATCGGTGATCTCGCCGCACAGTTGTTCGGGAGTCACGCCCGGCCCGGCATCGACGGTCGCCACCCCGGTGGCGAAGTTCACCGATGCGGTCACCTCTCCCATCTTGTTGAGCCTGCGCTCCACCCGGGTAGCGCAAGCGGCGCAACTCATTCCGGTCACCGCGAGTGCGATCCGGGTGGTGTCGGCGGCGATAGGAGCAGCGACATCGGTAGTCATGGCGGTCCGTTCGTCCAGCTTGGGGTGGGTGGTCATCGCCTGCGCTCCATGCGGGTTACGCGGGCAGCGCAGCTCATTCCAGTCACGGCGAGTGCGATCCGGGTGCTGTCAGCGGCAGGGGGAGCAGCGACATCGGCGGTCATGATGTTCCGTTCGTCCAGCGTGGGGTGGGTGGTCATCGGGGGTGCCCGGCGATTCCGAGTAGTTGGGCGACGTCCTCGGGTGACAGTTCGGGCATCGGAATCGCATGTGCGGAATGCCAGTCCCGGTCGAATCCGGCGAGCTGGATCTCGCACCAGACGGTGACGAGCTGTTTCAGGGCCGGGTCGAGATCCGCTGCGGCGGAGACGCGTTCCCGCCAGGTCGGGAGCAGGATCGCGGGTAGGGCGAGTCCGGCGGCGAGGACGTCGCGCACCGGGAGCGGGCGCATGCCGACCAGGTCGAGGATGCGGGGGCCGGGTTGCCGGTCGTCCAGTGTGGCGATGATTGTCGCGGCGGCGGTATCGGCGCGCACCATTGGCTCCTGGAGTGTCACATCGGGGATGGTTCCGACTGCCCGTGCGGCATCGGCCACCGTGACGAGGAAGTTGCGATGCGCGGTCCGGCGGTCTCCGGCGGCGGGCAGCACGCGGCCGAGCCGGGCGATGGTGGCTGGGAGGCGGGACTCCCGTGCGGCCGCTGTAACCAGGTGTTCGGCAATGCATTTGCTTTGCGCATAGCCGGTGGGAATCTGGCCGGGGTCGCCGAGTGCACCGTCTCGGCCCGAGGCCGTGACGGTGGATATCAAGGTGAGACCGGCCCCGTTCGCCTCCGCGAGGCGCAGGAGTTCGGCGGTGGAAGCGGCATTCGCGGCCCGCAGACCGGCATAGGTTCGGAGCGGATTGATCACGGCGGCGCTGTGCACGATGTGGCCGATGCCGGTCAGCTGCCTCGGCAGGCCGAGTTCTCTTGCGGCACAGTCGCCTCGGATCGCGGTGAGCCGACCTGTATCCAGTGCGTGCGCGACCGACTGCTCGGCATCGGTGTGGGCGCATGCTTGTCGCAGCCGGAGGGCGGCGGCCGCATCGGAGTCCGCGCGGACCAGCGCGAGGATCTCACTCTCGGTGTCGCGCAGCAGCGCCTCGAGCAAGTACGCGCCGAGAAAGCCGGTCGCCCCGGTGAGCAGGATGCGCGAGCGCTCGCCGTGGGACGCCGACGGGGTGGACCGGGGAACATCGGTCAGTAGTGCCGCGACCTCCGTCGCGACATCTGGTGCGCCCGTGGGTATCCGACGTACCTGACGGTCGGGAGCGTCCGCTGCCGCGAACCGCTCTGTGTGGTGGGCGACCAGCTCGGCTGCGGTGGGATGGGTCAGGACGTCCTCGACGGAGACGGGTGTGCCCAGGGCCAGTGTGAGCCGGTTCGCGACGGCGATCGTCTGCATACTCGTTCCGCCGCTGGCGAAGAAGTCGGCATCGGGCGCGAGGGCGGGATCGCCCAGCACTACGCGGAAAACCGCGAGCACCCGATCGACCTGCGGGTCGAATACCGGTGCAGCCGTATTGGATAGCCGGGTAGCAGTCTCGTGGGCGGCCGCCGCGATGGCTGCGCGATCCAGCTTCAGGTTCCGATTACGCGGCAACGTGCCGACCGCAGTGATCCGTGCGGGGATCCAATCGGAGGGCAATGTGCGCGCCAGTCCCTCGCGCACGGAGTCCAACCACGCCGGAGTAGCCGACATTTCGGTGGCCACCACGGCCGCGAGTGCCAGCGGTCCCGAGCGGAAGACGACCGCGTCGGCAATGCCCGCGATACCGCGCAGCGCGTTCTCGATGGCCTCCAGGTGCACACGCTGTCCGCCGATCTTCACCAGATCGTCGATCCGCCCGAGCCAATCCAGGGTTCCATCGGCGTGTACCCGGACTCGATCGCCGGTGCGGAAGGCGCGAACAACACTGTCGCCCAATTGAATAGAGCCGAATCCGGTGCCGTCTCCGCGATCCGGAAGGTACCCCTCGGCCAGAGTCGGGCCGTACAGATACAACTCCCCCACCCGCGCCCCCGCCGCATCCGGAAGGCATGCCGGGTCGAGCTCATCGACCCGAAGCGCCGCCCCCACTCGGGGAAACAGCCCGCCCAGCGAGACCGATTCCCCGGCCCCATGATTCGCATCCACCGGACCGGCCGCACAGACCACCGCCGCCTCACTCGGCCCATAACTGTTGATCAGCGAAACCGAACTCCGCCGCTGCCACCGCGACACCATCTCCGCCGAAGCTTGCTCACCTCCGATCACCACCTGCCGCAACGATTCCGGCAGCCCGACAGCCCCACCCTCGACAGCAATCACGAGCTCATGCCACACCGCTGTGGGCAGATCCAGCACCGTCGCCGAAGTCCGGCACGCCGCCTCGACCAGCCCCGCCACCGACCGCCGATCCTCAGCCCCGCTGGCAATCACACACGCGCCCGAGGCCAACGCGACAAACAACTCCTCAATGCTGGTATCGGCATGCAACGGCCCGAACTGCACCACCCGATCCCCCTGCCGCCAGCCATACCGCCCCACCGCGTCATCCACAAACGCCGCAAACGCTTCTCGCCCCACCACAACCCCTTTGGGCTGCCCGGTCGACCCGGACGTGAACACGACATACGCCACCCGCCCGGCAACAGCCTCCGCAGTGGGCGACACCGGCGGTTGAGCGCACACCACGACCGGGTGTGGTTCGCCTTCGGCATGGACGGAGGTGGCGACACGCCCTGGCCGAGGTGTACTGGCGCACACGAAGTCCGGGCATTGCTCGTCGTCGGCGGGACTGAACGCACAGGCGGGTATGGCGGGGCGGGGGGCGCGGTAGGTGTGGACTGGGGTGCCGGTTGTGATCTCGTGGGCGAAAGTCGTTGCGGTGGTGTCGTGGACCAGTAGGGCAGGAGCTAGGGCGGTGATTGTGGATTGAAGGTCGGTGGGGGTGCGGGTGGGGTCCAGGGCGGCGTGGGCGGCTCCGGCCAGGTGGATGCCGAGGATCATGATCAGGTCCTCGAAACGGGTGCTGGGGAGTAGGGCTACCAGGTCGCCGGGGCGGACTCCGACTGCTTGTAGGCGGGAGGCGTGGCCGGTGGCTGCGGTGAGGAGTTCTGCGCGGGTCAGGTGGCGGGCCGTGTCGGCGTCCAGTAGCGCGGAGGCGTGCGGATCGGATGCGGCCTGGGATCGTATGCGCTGGAGCGGATTTGCGGCCGGAGATGGATTAGGGGATTGGATGGGGTCTATGCGGGTGGCGATGTCGGCGACCGTGGTCTCCGGGGCTGCCGCTGCTCGGGCTATGAGGGTGGTGATGGCGTCGGCGTGGTGGTGGAGTTCGGTAGGGGTGTAGGAGGCGGGGTTGGCGTCCAGGCATAGTTCGGCTGTGCCGGAGCGGAGATAGATTTGGGCGGCGAGGTCTTCGACGGGGCCTGCGGCGAGATTGTCGGCGCGGACTTCGATTCCGGGGAGGGCCAGGTCGTAGTCGAAGGGCATTATGTTGACGATCGGGCCGAGAAGCCTTCGGGTGCCGCCGATTCGGCCCAGATCGCGGCGGAGTTCCTCGTGTCGGTAGCGGGAGTGGGGGCGGGCGGACCGTAGTCCCGCGCGGATGCGTTCGGCGATCTCGGTGATGGTGTCGGCGGGTGCCACCCGGACCGGTAGGGCAATGGCGTTGAGCACCATGGCGGGGACCGTCGCGGCGGATGAGCCCATGCGGTTCATCATGGGTACGCCCAGGACCACCTCCGACTCGCCGGTGCTGCGGGAGAGGTAAACGGCCACTGCGGCCAGGATCAGTTCGGCTGCACCGAATCTCACCGGGGTTTGTGGTTTCCAGGATGTGAGAGTGCGGCGGGCGCGGAGGCGGTCGGCGGCGGGGAGGCGGGGGCGATCGGTCAGGGTCGGGGCGGTGTGCCCGGCCAGCAGCGCACGCCAGTAGTCGCCGTCGGCCTGGTGCTGTTCGGAGGCTCGGTATTGAATGTCCTCGGCGACGACATCGGCCAGCGACCGAATTGCCCTGGTGTGGACCGCGTTTCGGGGCTCGGAAGCATCAGCTGCCGAATCGGGCGCGAGCCGGAGGTAGTGTGCGGCCGTCCGGCGGGCGCACAGTGCGAACCCGTAACCGTCCAGCGCGATGTGGTGGGCGCGGTGATACCAGAACAGCCTGTCGGCGGATAAACGCAGTACGAGGTGACGGGTGGTGACGCCCGCGCCGGGGTCCACGGCGCTGCCACAATCCGCGCCCATCAGGCGGTGGGCCTCGGCGTGCGGATCCGGCTCGCCGGACAAGTCCACCATCGTGACCGACACTTCCTCCGGGTCAGCGATGCGCTGCTGGGCGTCATCGCCGGTGCCGGACACGATGATTCGCTGAGCCTCGGTGTCGGCGATCATGTGCCGAATGGCTGCCGTCCACCGATCGGCGTCGAGGTTGTCGCCGCGCAGTTCCAGGCATTCGGCGAGGACGAAGGCGGGGCTGTCCGGCCATAGTCGTTGCGCGTCGAGGATGCCGCGCTGGGCCGCGATGAGTTCGAGGGTCGCCGGTGGGGTCACAGCAGGTACGTCAGCCATGCGCCGAGGGTGGGCTGCTCCGCCAGATCCTCGAACTGGACCACGGCACCGGCCACCCGCCAGCGGTCGACCAAGGTGGCCAGGCACAGCGAATCCAGGCCGAGGGCGGCGAGGTCGGCGTTCTCGGTCAGTTCGGCGGGGTCGGCGTAGAGCAGGTCGGCGATATCGGCGATCACCTGCTCACGGGTGAGGCCCATCGGGGCATCCTTTCGTTGCGGGCGGGGCGATCAATTGACCTGGCGGTCGCGACCTGCCCAGAAGCGGTCGCGCAGTGCGCGTTTGAGGATCTTGCCGCTCGGATTGCGGGGAATCGTGGTCACGAACTCGTATTTCAAGGGCACCTTGTAGCGGGCGAGCCGCTCATTGAGGAAGCGCACCAGGTCGCGGAGGGGCGGTTCCGCACCCGGTTCGGCGACGATGAAGGCGTGCACGGCCTCGCCCCACCGGTCGTCGGGTGCGCCGATCACGGCCGAATCCAGTACTGCCGGATGGGCATTGATGGCCTTCTCGACCTCGGCCGGGTAGACGTTCTCCCCCGCCACGATGATCAGATCCTTGACTCGGTCGCGGATCACCAGGTAGCCGTCCGCGTCGAGGTATCCGGCATCTCCGGTGCGGATCCAGCCGTCCACGAGGGTGGCGGCGGTCGCGTCGGGATCGTCGTGGTATTCGAGCATTTGGGCGGGACTGCGCAGGTAGACCTCGCCGGATTCACCGGTCTCGGCCTGACTGTTGTCCGGTCGGCGGATGCTGAGATCCACGCCCGGGTAGGGGCGGCCTGCCGCATTCCAGCGCACCTGACCGGGGGTGTGCTGGTCTGGTGGCAGACAGATCGCGGTATTGCCGGTCTCGGTCAGGCCGTAGATCTGTGCGAATTCACAGTCCATGGTGGTCATGGCACGGCCGAGCAATTCGGGGCCGATCGGTGATCCGCCATACGCAATCTTGCGCAGGGTGGCGAAATCCACTGCGCCGAAACCGGGTTCGGCGAGCATCAACTGAATCATGGCGGGGACGAAGCAGCTGACGGTGACGCCGTGCTCCCGTACCGCGGTGATCGCGGCGGCGGCAGTGAAGCGCGGCAGCAGCACATTCGGCACACCGCTATTGAGGCCCTGAGCTGCCCACCACATGCCGCCGATATGAAAGGCGGGCAAGGCGATCAGGCTGATATCGCCAGGACGCCAGTCGATCCAGTCCAGTCCCGCGGCATCGAGCAGGCCACGCACCGCGAAGAAGGTTCGGTGTGCGAGCACCACGCCCTTGGGTCGACCGGTGGTTCCACTGGTGTACATCTGCACGACACGGGTATCGGAATCCGCTGGGAATGACGGGATTTCGGTACCCTCCGCACCCTCGCGCCACTCAGCGAAATGCCTCGATGCGAGTACCGGGCCGGTGATATCGATGCGATCGGGATCCTCCGCGACGACCAGGCCCGCCCGGCAGTGCGCGACGATGTAGCCGATCTCCGCATCGGCGAGCCGGGGATTGACCGGCACCAAAATCGCTCCGAGACGCGCACAGCCGTAAAGCATTTCGTATACCGCCGAGCTACTCTCGGCCACATGAACGACGCGATCGCCGGGTCCGATCCCACTCGCCGCCAATGCCCGTGCGACGGCCGCGGAATTTGCGGCCAATTCGCGATAGGCAATGGTCTCCGTGCCGCAGATAAGAGCCGGTCGATCGCCCCGCTCGGCAGCATGGCAATCCAGTGCCGCAACAAGATTCGCGGTCACCGGCCCGCCACCTGCACTGGACTGACCCGCACCGGACTCACCTGCGGCGGATCGAGCAGTGCGATCTCGACCCCGCCCATGGCGCTGCCCGATCCGCTGTCCGTGAACTCCACCTGCGTGCTCAAGGCAATGAGCGGTCGCGACCGGTGCCGGAATTCGACCTCGCAGATGGTGAGTTCGGCGCGATAGTCGCGGGCGTCGATCGGTCGGCGGTAGTGGCTGCGCAGGTCGGTGATGACCACGGCGGGCAGTTGCCGCCGCCAATAGTCATCCATCGACCAGTGCGCGAGTTCGGGAATCAGCTTGTCTCGCACCGCGACCGCGAGCGTGTAGTAGAAGAGCTGGTTGTAGGAGATATTGAACTCGACCGCATTGAAGTGGCCGGTCTCCTCGATATAGCAGGATTCGGTAATGGCGAATCGACCGGTTCCCACGACCTGGCCCTCACGCACAGTCACGGACGCCTCCCGCAGGTACACCGTGCCTTTCGGCGCGTAGGGGGCCATGGCACGGGCGAGCAGTTCGGCATCCTCGCGCGTGGCCACCGGTGCGGGTGCGCGGTTCACGCGTAGACCTCGGCGCTGAGCGGATGCTCGTCGTGGACGGTCACGCGGAAGGATTCGGCCGGTTCGCCGGTCGGATTGTGCAGTGCGCGGTGGATCAGCGTGCGGTTGTCCCACATCACCAGGTCGCCGGGCTCGTAGCCCTGCAAGAAGATGTTCGGATGTTCGAAGGTCGGGTCCAGCTGCCCGGACTCCGAAAGCAGTTCGTCGATAAGCGATTTCGGAAGCGGATTGCCGGACGCGTCCTCGATCTCATAGGTGAAGGCTTCGGCGACGTAGAGGATGCGCTCTCCGGTGACCGGATGCGTGAGCACTGTCGGCTGACGCTGTGCGGGCGTCTTCCGTTCGACCTCGGCGATCACATCTTCCAGTGGCCGGTACACATCGCTGGGGCGAATCTTCACGTAGCGGCGCGCACTGTGACGGCAGTAGGTGCCCTCGATGGCGTCGCGCAGGCGCGGGCTCAGCCGCTCATAGGCGACCGCCATATCGATGAAGTAGGTGCCGCGGCTCTCGCTGGGCAGTCGCTGCGGGTAGAACAGCGTGACCGCGAAGGGATCCGGCATGAACTGGTAGTCCGAATGCCAGAACGCACCGGTCTTCGGCACCCCGACCTGCCCGATCTCGGACTGCCGGTTCGAGGATACGAAGATCAGTTCATGCTCGGGGTGGTGGTACATGGGCTCGTAATAGGCTGCCGGAGTGCCGAATTCGCGGCCGAGCGCGATGAACTGCTCGGGTGCCAGTGTCTGCGCGCGCAGTACCACGATCTTGTCGTGGTAGAGGTGCTGTCGCAGCCGGGCCAGGTCATCGACGGTGGCGGCGACCGGGTCGAAGCCGTGCACCTCCACCCCGCGGCGGCCGTCGGATCGCGTGACGATATCCAATGTGTTCCTCAGCTTTCTCGAGTCAGCGCGGCGATATTCGCGGTGTCCGAAGGGATTTCGTCGGGGAGGCCGACGATGATGTGCGGTTGGCCGGTGATCGGGTTCTCGATGATTCGGGCCGACACCTGAAAGACCTCGCGCAGCAGTTCGGGGGTGATGACCGCGCTCGGCTCCCCTGCCGCGACCACCCCGCCGTCCCGCAGCACCACGACGTGATCGGCATACGCCAGCGCCTGCCCGATGTCGTGGATGGCCAGCACGATGGTGGCGTCGAGTTCACGCAGCAGGCGCAGCAGTGCGAGCTGGGCATGGATATCGAGATGATTGGTCGGCTCGTCGAGCAGGATCACCGAGGCCTGTTGCGCCAGTGCCCGCGCCAGCAGCACCCGCTGGCGTTCTCCACCAGACAGGCCCGCGAACGGCCGATCCGCGAATTCGGTGACACCGACCCGGTCCATGGCCTCGAAGACGATCTTCCGATCCGCGCGGGAGTCCGTTTCCAGGAATCGTTTATGCGGTGAGCGGCCCATGGCGACGATCTCGCCGACGGTGAAATCGGCTGCTTCGCCTTGATGTTGGGTCACCACGGCGCGTTCGCGCGCCACGGTCCGCACCGGCGTCCGCCACACATCGCGCCCGCCGATCAGCACCGTGCCCGCGGCCGGGCGTCCGGCGCGATACACCGCGCGCAGCAGGGTCGATTTCCCGGATCCGTTCGGGCCGACAATGGCGGTGAGGGATCCGGGTGCCGCGGTCATGGATACCGCGTCCACGATGGTCGTGCCGTCGATATCGACGCGCAGCCCGGTCACCTCGACCGCCGAGCCGATTCCCTTGTCCGGCAGGGTCATACGGTTCCCCCCGACCGGCTCCGCTTGAGCAGCCACAGGAAGAACGGCCCACCCAGCGCGGCGGTGAAAATGGTCAGTGGATATTCGTTCGGCGCATCGATGGCGCGTGCGGCCAGATCGATCAGCACCAGGAAGGTCGCGCCGAGCACCGCGGCCACCGGCAGCAGCCGCCGATAGTCGGCCCCCGTGGCGAACCGGGCGATATGCGGAATGATCAGCCCGACGAAGCCCACACCGCCCGCGATGCTCACCGACAATCCGGTCAGCACGGCCACGATCACGATGAGCTGCAAGCGAAGTCGATTCACATCCACGCCCAGCGCCACCGCGTCGTCATCACCCATGGCAAGCGCGTTCAGCCCGCGCGCCCGCACCAGCAGCCACGCCATGCAGGCCACGGCGGCGAGGGCGGGCCATCGCAGCGCGTCGAGCTCCGCGCCCGCGACGCTGCCCATCATCCAGAACAGAATGCCGCGGATTTCGGCGGGCTCGGAGTGCAGCTGGATCAGGCTGGTCGCCGCCGCGGCGACCTGACCGATCGCCACACCCGCGAGCACGATCCGCGCCCCCGTGAACTGCCCGCGCCGGTGCGCGAACAACAACACCAGCAGCAGCGTCACCATGGCTCCGGCGAAAGCGGCAAGCGGCACACCGAGATTGCGCATCCACAGCGCCGACGCCGAGGACATGACGACCACCGCCGCCAGCCCCGCACCCGAGGACACACCGATGACGAACGGATCCGCCAAGGGATTGCGCACCATGCCCTGCAACACCGCGCCCGCCATCGACAACGCCGCACCCACCACGATCGCGGCGGCCACACGCGGAATCCGCAACTGCCACACGATCATTCCGTGCAGCGCGCTCGGCGGCTCACCGATCCGCAGCACGTGATAGCGCAGCGTCTCCCACACAGCGCCCACCGGAACATGCACCGAGCCGACCGTGATCCCGGCCAGGCAGGCCAGCACCAGCGCGGTGACCCCGAGCGGCAGGAGCACCGCCGGGGTCAAGCGCCCGGACCGTGCCCACCCGCGCTCAGAATGCGGTGGGATGGGCGACCTTGGCGATCTTCTCGATCGCGTCGGCATTCGCCGGGCCGAGGTAAATGCCATCGGAGACCTTCACATACGACTTGGTTTTGGACGCGTTCCACTGCGGGTAGGCGGCGAACAACTTGGCCGCCTCGGCATCGAGGTCCTCGCCGGGCCGGTAGGCACCGACCACCAGGACATCGACTTGGGCGGCGGCGAGCTGTTCGGCGCTGAGATTGGCGGTCACGTCCTTGCCGCCGTCGGGGAAGCTGGGCTCACCGCCCGCGGCCCGGACCACCGAGTCGTAGATGCCGCCGGAGAACACGGCGGGCAGTTTGTTGCTGTTCATCATGGCCATATCGGGGAAGGCGATGAGCATCTTCTGCTTGGGCTGCGCGGCGACTCGCCGCTGTACGGCGTCGATGCGGCCTTGCAGTTGGTTCACGAGCTTCTCGGCCTTGTCCTGCACGCCGAAAATGCGGCCGATCAGGGTGATGAACTCCAGCGAGGACTTCGTCGACGCGCCCGCATAGTCGTCGCGTTCGGGCGGCGTCACATCCTTCGGTTTGCCGTAGGCGCAGTTCACCGGATTCACCAGGGTGCGAATTCCGGCCTCCTCCAGCATGGGTCGGCTCGCGAAGCCGAACTTCGGGTCGAAGCCGCCGGACCAGGTGGAGACCATCAGATCGGGTTGCAGCGCCAGGGCTTGTTCGGCGGGGACGTCGGCGGCCTTATTGAGAGTGAGCCCGCCCTTGGGGAGCGCGTCGACCTGCTGCGGCATGCCCGGGATATCGGAGACGCCGTAGTACTGGGTATTGGCGACGATCTTGTCGCCCAGGCCGAGCAGTAGGAAGGTTTCCACCTCGCCGACGGACGCGCCCTGCATGAGCAGCACCCGCGAGGGCGGCTTGTCGAACTTTTGCTGGAAACCGCAATTGTCGATGGTGAGCGGATAGCCCGAGTGCCCGGACGCGGGCTGATGCCCGGCGCTCTGTTCGGAATCACCCGATCCGCAGGCGGCGAGCAGCCCGGATCCGGCGAGCAGCAGCGCGGTCAGCGCGACTCTCGGCCAGGTGCGAGTGAACATGCGAAATCCTCCGCGAGCCGATGGCCACGGACCCGTGCGAGTCCGTTCTCTCCGGTAGTCGGATGGGCGGGCGGTTCGGTTCCCGTGGAATTCGGACTTACGATGGGCACACCCATGACCGCTGAATTCGTGACACCCGTGACTCGCGCTGTCCGCGCGGCGATCTTCGCCATGGTCGCGGTCGCGCTGGCTGCCGCCGGGCACGCCCGGGTGTCGGGTCATGAGCTCTCGTTCTCCGCATTGCTGCTGGCCTTCGCCGGAACCGCCGCCGTGACTTGGGCGCTCGCGGATCGGCAGTGGGGTGTGTTCGCGCTGGTCGGCGGGCTCGCGGGGCTGCAATTGGTGCTGCATCTGTGGTTCGGGCTCGCACCCATGGCGAGCGGGCATGGCGGACATGGCATGCCCAAGACCGACGACGCCCTGAACTCGCCGTCGATGGCCGGGGCGCACTGCCTGGCGGCATTGATCTGCGGGCTGTGGTTGTGGTTCGGCGAGCTGGCGCTGTTCTCGCTGCTGCGCGCGTTGTATGCGCGCGTGTTCGTGCCGCTGCTGCTGGTCTATCTGCACCCGAGCACCTCCGCCGGAGTGACCGGCGAGTTCGTCATCGAGCATCGAATTCTGCAGCCTGCCGAGACCTTGCTCCGGCATGTGCTTGCCAGGCGGGGTCCGCCCGCGAGCGCATCCACGGTCTGACATTCACCGCCGCCGGATTCCACTCCGGTTGCCGCACATATCGACACGCTTCGCCTCGGCGGGGGCACGGTTTTCCGGCCCCGCACACCGGGCCGCTTCAGCGTGCGCACCCGGCTCCGAACTCCTACCGCGCCGGTGATTGGCCGACCCTCCGTTCTCGCGGTACGTCGCACCCTCGCGACGGCCGATCCTTTCCGACGCCGCGCTGCCGTGGCGTCGTCGAACCGAAGGCTTGGCAATGCAACCCATCCCCTTGCCGCTGTCCCCTCGACATCGGCTTTCACCCGAAGAGGAGCTGACCGAGCTCGCGCTGGCGGCCGGCCGTGGCGATCGAGTGGCTCTCGAACGATTCATTCGCGAGACCCAGCACGATGTCTGGCGGTTCGTGGCGCATCTCACCGATGTGCAGTCCGCCGACGATCTGACCCAGGAGACATTCCTGCGCGCGCTGCGCAGCGTGCCGTCCTTCGCCGGGAGATCCTCGGCGCGAACCTGGTTGCTATCCATCGCGCGGCGCGTGGTGGTGGACCGGATTCGCAGCGCCTCCGCACGCCCGAAGAAGGCGCATATGGAATGGCAGTCCGCCATCGACGAACACCACGAACGCGACTGCTCCGACTTCCCGGAAGAGCTGGCCATCGCCGACCTCCTGCGCAGCCTGCCCGAGGATCGCCGAGAGGCATTCGTCCTCACCCGCGTATTCGGCCTCTCCTACGGCGAGGCCGCCGACGCCATCGGCTGCCCGATCGGCACCATCCGTTCCCGAGTCGCCCGGGCCCGCGACGCCCTGATGCTCTTGATGAGCGAACCGGACCAGAGCCTGCTCGCCGGTCAACGCGCTTCCTGACCCGAATCCGGCGCAAGGTCTGGCATTTCGATGCCAGACCTTGCGCTAGGCATTTCCCGCTCAGATCGAGCAGGTGTGCGATGGCATGCGAACGGTTCGGGCTCTGGTTAAGATCAGCCACTTAACGGGCGGGAGTGAGGGGCGGGTCGGGTTATCGGCTACCTGTGAGCCGTTGACCTCCTCGCGCCGACGGCGAGCGGTGGTCCCGCCGGCGCGGTGCTAATCCGTTGGGCGCGCTCAGTTTTCGCCGTCGCCCTGCTCGGCGCGTGATTTGAGGCCCTGCGATTCCATGACGAGGTAACGGCGGGTCAGGCCCGCCATGAGGCCACCCAGAATGGGTGCCGCGAGGCCGGTTTGGTCGATTGCCAAGCGCACGGTTGTATGTTCGTCGCGGCGGGTGAGATCGTGGCTCGCGGTGGTGGTGAGGCCGGGCCCATTGGCTGCCCAGGTGAAACCTGTTGCCGGGTCCAGCGCGGTGACCGTCCACACGACTGGTAGCAGGCGAGGCTGGTGAATACGGGCTCGGCTTCCGATGGCGAGTGGGCCCGAGTCCAACCGCTCGACCCGAGTCATCGAGGCAGTCCACTGCGGCCACGATTCGACATCGGTGAGAACCTGCCATACCGCCTCGGCCGAAGCTGCTATCTCAGTGGTCATCTCGAAATGCATCGACGGCCCCTTCCGATCGACGTGAACGGCCGTCCGGGCGGGCGGCCCGGGCACGGTCGCCATAATCTCAGAATACGCAGGCGCACGTCCATTTACGTTCTACGTACGTAGATCGTAGGCTACGCCCCGGGGGATGACAAAACATGCCGAACCCTCGGCGCGAATTGTCATTGACGCGAATTCGAAGAGCCGAAGGGTCGAATCACCGTGGATACGGGCGGCATCAAGAATTGTGCACCACAACCTATTACAAGCGAGCGCCGGGTTAACACGGGGTGGCAGCATCCGGGGACATGACCCGCGCACCTCGGCGTCATTCGTTCACCTCGATTGCGGGCGCGGCGATTACGAGCATCCGCCCAGCGTTGCCGCGACGATGCAGGATCGTTCATGTGCGACATCTCGCATGAGTCGACTACTCACTCAATTGGCGAACGTGCAGCAACCCTCTTGCACTGCACTGGAACTCGATCAGCCGATGAACCGTGGATGAATACCGGCTTCAAGATCTAGACGCCGAACGGTGACCCCTGACACGGTCTAGACCATGAAACTACCGAATAGAAGTACCTTGAATCCCCTGGTCATGGTCGTCGCCGCCGCGCTTCCCCTGGCCGCTGGCCTCACCGCAGCCGCTCCCGCCTTCGCCGACACCACCGTCAACAAGGTGGTCGTGATCGGGCTGGACGGGACGATGTACAAGAAGGTTCAGGAAGCCAAGGCACCGAACCTGCTGAAACTCGCCTCGGAGGGCACGCTCGGGCAAACCTCGATCGCGCCGCACACCACCATCTCCGGCCCATCCTGGGCGACCGTGCTGACCGGCGTGTGGGACAGCAAGCACGGCATCTACGACAACAATGTCACCACCGCGCCATTCAATAAATACCCGACCGCATTCACCCAGTTGGAAAAGGCCAATCCCCAACTGAAGACCGAATCGATCGCCACCTGGGGCACCATCGGAATCATGGCGGGATCGAATAATCCGCATGCCGATGTCAATATCGCGACCGCGAATCAGCCCGACGACCCGACCGAAGCCAAAATCGATGCCGTCACAGCCGATTCCAGTGCGGCCGCGGTGACCAATGACGGTCCCGACTTCCTGTTCACCCACCTCGATCAGGTCGACGAGGCCGGGCACGGACACGGCAGCGCGTCCACCGAATACCTCGATGCGGTGAAGCGCGTCGACGCCGAAGTCGGCAAGATCGTGGCCGCCGTCGATGCCCGCGCCAAGGCCAACCCGAACGAGAAGTGGAACATCCTGGTCACCGCCGACCACGGGCATAAGCCCTCCGGCGGTCACGGCGGTCAATCCGCCGAGGAGACAGCCAATTTCCTCATCGCCCGCGGCCCGTCCTTCAAGGCCGGAGTCACCAACTCCACCAACTCGCTGGTCGATGTCACCCCGACCGTCGTCGCGTTGTTGGGCGTGAAGGCCTCCCCCGACTTCGACGGCAAGTCGGTCATCAATAACGGCAATGGCCCGACCCCGCCGAACTCCGGCTCCTTCGGCTCGGATGGCACCGGATCCATCGCCGAGGAATGGGAGCCCCTGGCCGTCCCCGCCGACCAGAACTGACCCGGATGCCAGCCCAGTCCACCTCCACGCGGTACGGGCCGGCCTCCGGTTGCCTTCCCCGAGAATCGAATACGACCGAGAAAGACTCCTCCATGAAACCACAGAATCGTTTCCTCGCCCGCTGCGCGGCCCTCGCCCTCATCACCGCGGCCCCGCTGCTCACCGTCGCCGCCCCGGCCTCCGCGGGCATCACCACCGGCTCGGCCGATGTGGCCGATAATGCAGGCGGAGTCCTCTCCGGCTCGGCCGACGCACTCAGCGCCTTGAGCCGCCTCCTGGGCGGATCCGGCTCCAGCTCGGGTTCCTCGAACTCCAACAGCTACAACAACAACCACTGATCTCTTCCCCGAGGCACCCGGTCGTCAAGCCAAGGCGACCGGGTGTCGCCACGTCGACAGCTCACGAATAACCTCCGCGATCCACACCCGAAATGCCGCTATCGTCCCGTGCCATGTCTAATCCGCATGAATCGTCCACCCTCTCCGCCCGCTGGCAGCAACGCTTCGCCTTCTACGACGCCTACGGCCTCCCCGGCTCCTCCCCCGCCGCCCGAGACGCCTATAAGGCCCTCCCGTTCACCCAGAAAATCATGCTCAACTCGAACTTCCTGGCCTTCCTCTTCGGCCCCATCTACTTCTTCGTCAAAGGCATGTGGCGCAAGGGTCTGACCCTGCTCGGCGCGATCGTCGTGGTCAGCATCCTCGGCATCGCGATGAACCTCCCCGATGTCTTCGCCCGGCTGGCCGGCTTCGTCTTCGCTGCCCTGGCCATGTCCACCGCCAACTACGCCTACTACCTCCACACCAAGGGCAGCACCTCCTGGAACCTCTTCGAAGGTCTGGGCCGCTCCCCCCGCTGATCCTGGAAGGATGGCGGGATGGTGGTTTTCGATCGGAGTCTCGATCAGGTCATTGATATCTACTGTGCGGCGTGGAGCGATCCGGATCCGCAGCGGCGGCGGAAGCTGCTCGGGGAGGTGTGGGCGGAGGGGGCGACGTATACCGATCCCACGGTGCATGTGGTGGGGATGGATGCGCTACTCGCGCATATTGATTCCGTTGTCGGCGGGCGGCCCGGGGCGACGATCGTTCGTAGCAGTGCGGTGGACGCTCATCATGGGGTGGCTCGGTTTGCCTGGCGCATGGTGATGGCGGATGGGTCGGCGCTGCCTGATGGGCTGGACTTCGCCGAGCTTTCCGAAACCGGGCACATTCGCCGGATTGTCGGATTCTTCGGGGGGCTCGGGCCGATCGCCACCTAGCGAGAGACCAACCCGAATCCGTCACGGAATCAGTCGTTTTCGGCGGATCGTTCGGCGACGAGCTCGCGGGTGATGTCCACCAGGCGCTCCTCTGGAATCTGCCGGGCACCCTCGGCATCGACCACGATGACGGTGGGGTAGATGCCGCGCACCAGATCCGGGCCGCCGGTGGCGGTGTCGTCCTCTGAGGCGTCGAAGAGCGATTCGACCGCCACTCGGATTGCCCGGTCCTCGTCGATGCCACGGGAGTAGGTCTTCTTCAGCGCCGATTTCGCGAAGAGCGAACCGGAACCGACTGCGGCATAGCCGAACCGCTCCTCGGTGCGGCCGCCCACGACATCGACGGAGATGATGCGGCCGACTCGCTCCGGGTCGGTGGCGTCGAGGTCGTAGCCGACGAGCAGGGGCACCACGGCCATGTCCTGCATGGCGGCCGGAAGGTTGTCGCGCACCATCTTCGAGAGCTTGTTCGCCTTGCCCGCGAAGGTCAGCGCGATACCCTCGATCTTCTCGTAATGCTCGAGCTCGACCGCGAACAGGCGGATCATCTCGATTGCCAGGCCGACGGTGCCCGCGAAACCGGCCGCCGAATAGGTGTCGGTGATGAACACCTTCTCCATGTCGCGCAGGGCCAGCAGGTTGCCCATGGTGCCCCGGCGGTCGCCCGCCAGCAGCACGCCACCGCGATAGCTCACCGCGACGATCGTGGTGCCGTGGGGCGCGAGCTTCTTGCCGTCGACGCGGTGCCGCATGCCGAAATCGTTCCAGGGCAGCAACTCCGGTGCGGAGCGGCGCAGGTATTCGGAGAAGGACGAGTGCGGGTGCGGCAGGTCGAGTGGGAAGAAGTCATCCGAATTCCGCACAGCGTCTCCTCCGCACCCATGATCGTCCTTTCGGTCGACGCTAGGCGAGACCGCCCGGTTTCGCCAGAAGTTGGTGCAGCGCGGTGTCGATGAAGGCGGTGTCCTCGGGATTACTGCCGTGACCGGCGAAGTGGCCCCAGATACCGGGAATCACCAGGAGTTCGGCATTGGGCATATGGCTGACGGCCCAGGCCTCATCCTCCGGCGGGAAGTAGAGGTCCTTCTCACCGGGCATGACGAGCGCCTTCGCGGTGATGGAGGCCAGGGCGGCTTCGGTATTGCCGTCGAAGCCGGGTGTCAGGCCGACATCGCCGTTCTGCCAGGTCCACAGCATGGTCAGCAGATTGTTGGGGTCGCGGCCGTCGAGGAAGAAGCCCTCCCAGAAGCCGATCAGGAAGTCCTCGAGGGAGGTGTAGCCGAGCTTCTCGTATTCCTTGTCCCAGTAGAAGGCCTGCGAGAAGCCCCAGCCCGCGTAAACCCGCGCGAGCGCGCGCAATCCGGTGGTCGGCCAGACCTCGCCGTACCAGCCGCCCGCGAAGACGGAGTCGGCCGTGAGCGCGGCCTTCACGCCCTCCAGAAATACCTTGTTGTGCAGGCTCGTTCGGGGCGACCCACAGAACGGGGCAATGCGCTCCACCATCTCCGGATGACTGACCGCCCATTGATAGGTCTGCCCCGCCCCCATCGACCACCCGGTCACCAGCGCCAGCCTCTCGATCCCGAATTTCTCCGTCACCAGTCGATGTTGGGCCTTGACCTGGTCGTACACGGTGATGTTCGGAAACCGCGCCCGGTCATACGGCGGCGGAGTGTTACTCGGCGAACTTGACAGCCCATTCCCGAGCATGTTCGGCACGATGATGAAGTACCGCTCCGGATCCAGCGCCATCCCGGGCCCGATCAACCACTCATTGTCCCAGTGCCGCCCGGAATACCAGGTCGGATAGACGATGGCATTGCTCTTGTCCGCGTTGAGCTCCCCGTACGTGGTGTACGCCAGGAACGCGCCGCGCAGGGTGGCCCCATGCTGTGTGGTGAAGTCGCCGAGCTCGAAGGTCTGCTGTTCGGTCATGAATAATCCCACTGTTCGAAGATGTTTCAGGCGAAACTATTCTCACAGAAAATATTCGAACGAGAAGCAAATCCGCCCCAGACGCCCCACCTCCCGAACCCCCTGCGGCGGTACCGAGTACAGTTGCCGCCGTCAAAAAGTGAGTGTGCGACTGGCTGACGATTACCCCGGTGATGCCCTGCATTCCGACGCACGAGGATCAGGGCATCATCGCCGGAACCACCCGGGTAAGCCGCGGTCGGCGGGCCGCCGCACCGCCATCTGCTCGAATCCGCGCAGGTCGGGCGGCACCCCGCGTAGCCTGGAGGTATTCCGGTCGCTTGCAGGGGAATGATTATGGCCAAAATGAGTGTCGATGAATTGCTCGATGTATTCAAAGGGATGACGCTGCTGGAGCTTTCAGAATTTCTGAAGGCGTTCGAGGAGCAGTTCGGGGTGAGCGGGACGCCCATGATGGCTCCGGTCGCCACGGATGCTCCGGGGAACACCGTGGAAGCGGTCGAGGAGCAGAGTGAATTCGATGTGATTCTGGAGTCGTTCGGGGACAAGAAGATTCAAGTCATCAAGGCGATCCGGGAAGTCGTGCCCGGGTTGGGACTCAAGGAGGCGAAGGATTTGGTCGAGGCGGCTCCGGCGCGCGTACTGGAGCAGGTGGACCAGATTGCCGCCGATACCGTGCGGATCAAGCTCGAGGCCGCGGGGGCTCGGGTCTCGCTGAAATGATCGCGAGCCCTGCGGGACATACCGGAGGCTGTTGACTCCTGTGGCGTTCGGTGCTGCCCTGGAGACATGGCTGACCACACCGCTGCCGAGTTGGTCGCCCGCGCTCAGGGAGAGATCTCGGCTGCCGCACTGCCCAATCAGTTCCTCGATGCCCTCGAACGCGGCCAGGTGCCGCGCGACCGCCTGTCCTGGCTAGCCGGTGAGGAATACCGGATCGTGGACAGCGATCGGCGCAGCTTCGCGCTGCTGGCCTCGCGATATCCCGAACGCCCGGCCGGGCCGTTCTTCCTCACCCTCGCCGAGGGCGAGGCGGAGGCCTTCCGGCTGCTGCACGACTTCGCCGCCGCACTCGGCATGAGCGAGAAGGACCTTCACGTCTACGAGCCCCGGCCGCTGGCCCAGGCGTATCCGGCCTATGTCGCCCAGCGCGCCCTGTTCGGAACGGCGGCCGAGGTGGCGCTGGCCATGCTGGCCAATCTGGAGGAATGGGGATCCTATTGCGGCCGAACCGCTTCGGCGCTGCGCGACCAGTACGGATTCGGTGAGACGGCCGTCGCCTTCTTCCGATATTTCGCCGAATCACCGCCCGGATTCGCCGAGCAGGCCGAAGCCGTGGTCGCGGCCGGTCTCGCCGCGGGCGACTCGCCCGAGGACATCGCCCGCGCCCCACGGCTCCTGCACGCCTACGAGACCGCGTTCTGGGACACCCTGGCGGCGGGCCTGATCTGACCCTTACGGAAGCCGGTACCGGAAGAGGAAATCGAGGGCCTGGCGGCCCACGCCGATCACACTGCCGCGCAGATTGTGGCCGCCGTCGTCGACGGTCAGCAATTGCACCTGGATCGGACCCATATCGTGGCTCTCCAGGATGCCGCCCGCGCGGAAGCCGATCGACGGGTCCGCGTCGAACCGTTCCACCGAGGTGGGCGGGGGCAGCGGGCCGGTGCGGCCGAGAGCGAGCGCATTGGTGCCGAGCCACTGGTTGACGGCGAGGCGGCCGATCGGCTCGGTGCTGAGCACGTCGGTGCCGTCCTCGACCAGGAACGTGGGGATCGGGCGGGCCCTGGGCCCCATTTCACGGAAGGCCTCCGCACCGGTGACATCGGTGCTCGACTGATAGGCGGCGCTGCACCAGGTGCTGATCGCGGCATAGCGGTCCGGATACGCCGCCCCCAGGATGGTCGCCATGAGCCCACCGGAGGAATGGCCGATCAGGTAGACGCGGCTCGGATCCGAATGGAATTGGGCGCGAACGGTTTCGGTAATGCCCGCGATGATGGACGGCTCCCCCGCATCACGATGCTGATTGGCCGCATCGAACCAATTCCAGCACCCCAGCAGATTCGACGTCCACGGCTGGATCGGATACACCACCACGAATCCGCGATCCCGGGCGAATTGGGCGAGAAAGTCGGTGGTGATCACGTCATCCGGCGGATTGTCGTCATCGCTGATCGAGCCGCCGCAGCCGTGCAGCCACACCACGAGCGGCAGCCCGGCGGTGTCACCCGGTGGTGCGTACACGAAATAGTGCCGAGTACCGGCGGCATTGGTGTAATCGGCGGCGATCACGGTCTCCCCCGTATCGGCCACGGCCACCGCGCCCGCGCACAGAATCGTGGCCGCAAGGGCTAGTACCGAGGTGGCCGCCGCGGCCAGTCGGCGCAAAATTGTTATTCCCTGCGTCGACCGGGGCATTGTCGGAGTGTACCGCCGCTCACCCCCGATATACCGGATTCCGCTGCAGCTCAGCCTATCCCGCGAGTCGCACCGGAAGGCCGGTCAGAGCCCGGATCACCGGATTGGGATACCACCGCAACTCCGACTCGTCCACGGCCAGCCGCAGCTCCGGGAAGCGTTGCGGCAGCGCGGTGAACGCGACCCGGGCCTCCAGGCGGGCCAGGGGTGCGCCGACACAGAAATGCGGTCCGTGACCGAACCCCAGGTGGGCGGTGCGCTCGGCGGCCGGGTCGAGGCGATCCGGGGCGGCGAAGTGCCCGGGATCACGATTGGCCCCGGCCAGCGCGATGTACACCACCTCGCCCGCCGGAATCACGGTGTCGCCGACCGTGATCGGCTCGGCGGTGAATCGAGGCGTCGAGAGGTCCACCGGCCCGTCGAAGCGGAGGAACTCCTCCACCGCCGCCGGAACCAGCGCGGGCTCGGCCCGCAGCCGATCCCACCAGGCCCGATCCCGCAGCAGCGCGAGCGTCCCGTTGCCGATCAGATTGACGGTCGTCTCATGCCCCGCGACCAGCAGCAAGAGGGCCATGCCCACCAGTTCGGATTCGCTCAGCAGCGCATCGGTATCGGTGACGAGCTCGGACAGCAGATCGTCACCGGGATCAGCCCGCTTGTCCTGCAACATCTTCCGCAGGAACTCCACCATCTCGTCATGCGCCGCCGCCCGCTCGGCTTGCGGATCCAGCGTCCCCACAAGGGCTTTGGTCCATTCGCGGAAGGTCTCGTGATCAGCGATCCGCACATCGAGCAGATGACAGATCACGGTCACCGGCAGCTGTGCCGCGAAGGCGTCCAGCAGATCGACCTGATCGTATTCCGCCATGCCGTCCAGCAGTTCGAACGCGGTCCGCTCGATGACGGGTTGCAGCGCCGCCACGCGCCGCGCGTTGAATGCCTTCGCCACCGCCTTCCGCAATCGCGTATGCGCGGGCGGATCGGCATTGAGCATGTGCCGCAAGGAATCCGAGGGCCGCGAGTTCACCCACGTCCCGCCGCGCTTGCGGGCCAGCACCTCGCCCAATCGCTCGATGTCCTTGCCCAGCCGGGGATCCGCGAGCGCCGCCCGCCCCGCGTCATAGTCGAGGATGATCCATCGATCGAGCCCGTCACCGAAATCCACCCGATGCACCGGGCCTTGCTGCCGCCACCGCCGGTAGTACACGTGCGGGTCCGCGAAGAACGCGTTCTCGAGCCTCTCGCTCACGATTCGACGCTACGGAGCTATCCTCCGGATGGCAATGATCGCCCCGAGGAGCGGATGAGCACCCATGTTCAAGCCTTTCCTGCTGTTACAGCTGCGTCCCGAAGATGCGGCATCGGATGACGAATATCGGGCGGTCCTGCGGGCCGGAGGGCTGGCCGACGGCGAGTTGCGGCGGGTCCGCATGGATCAGGGGATGCCCGACCTGGAGCTCGAGGACTACTCGGGGGTGATCGTCGGGGGCGGGCCCAGCAATGTCAGCAGTCCCGAGGACCGGAAGTACGACTACCAGCAACGATTCGAGCCGGGGCTGCGAAAGCTGGTCGGCGAGATCGCCGCCCGCGATTTCCCCTACCTGGGCGCTTGCTACGGCTTGGGCATTCTCGCCGAGGTGATCGGCGGGAAGGTCAGCGACGCCCGATACGGGGAGACCGCCGGAGCGCAGACCATGGTCCTGACGCCCGAGGCCGAGGCGGACACGCTGCTCGACGGCCTGCCGCACGAATTCCGGGCCTTCGTCGGGCATAAGGAGTCGTGCCAGGAGGTGCCGCCGAACGCGGTCCTGCTGGCCGGATCGAACGGCTGTCCGGTACAGATGATTCGGGTGGGGAGCAATGTCTACGCCACCCAGTTCCATCCCGAACTGGACAGCGACGGTCTGGCATTGCGGATCGAAATCTACCGGGACGCCGGATATTTCGAGTCCGACCGGGCGGCGGAATTGACTGCGCTCGGGTACCAGGAGACGGTCACGGTGCCGCAGGAGATTCTGCGGCGGTTCGTGACGCGGTATCGCACCGGACACTAGCCCGCATCCGGCGAGTCGGCCGGGCGCGATCGGTGCCGTGCCATATGTTCATAACCGGTGAATACCAGGCGTTTCTCTTACTGCCTTCGCGGAACCGTCGGAATAGCAGCCGTTCTCCTGACGATGCTGACACCGTCGGTCGCTGAGGGCACGCCATCGGAGGGCGTGGACTTCGTCGTCGAATCCGAGATGGGCCCCATCACCTCCAGGGTCTTCCGCGCGGCGGACGGCAGCACCGACCGGGTCGCCTACGCCCTCGAGGGCATGGACGCACCGGCCGACTACTCCTCCTGGGAACGGAACACCGACGTCGCCGAACGGCTCACCGCGGCCAATGTGAATGTGGTGATGCCGATCGGCGGCCGGGCCACCTTCTACAGCGACTGGCTCGCCCCCAACAGCCTCAATAGCTTCGATTGCCTGGGATCGACCGGAAGCGTCGACGGACCGGCAAGTCCGAACGGACGCACCGATTTCGGCAGCTCCAGTGCCAATGGGCGGACCCGCCTGGTGTGGGAGACCTTCCTGACCCGCGATCTACCCGCCGCTCTCACCGAGAAGTACGGCTTCTCCTCCGTCCGCAACGGCATCTTCGGCGTCTCCATGGGTGGCGTCGGAGCGCTGAATCTCGCCGCGCATCATCCGAACCAGTTCAGCTTCGTCGGCGCACTGTCCAGTTATCCGAACATCTCGGCACCGGGCATGCCGGAAGCCATTCGGATTGCCCTCGCGGAGCGCGGCAGCATCTACAACGTCGACTGCATGTGGGGCGCGCCGTGGAATACCCAATGGCGGCTACACGATCCCTTCATCTCCGCCCCCGCGCTCATCGCGGCCAACACCCGCATCTATATCGGCGGCGGAACCGGGATTCCCGCGCCTTCCGACGAGTCCTCCGGCTCGTCCGATATGAGTGCCGCGGGTGATCTGTCCCTGGGCATCACCCTCGAGGTCCTGTCCCACCTCAATAACCTGTCGTATCAGGTGCGGCTGGGGACGCTGGGGTACGGCAATGTCGCCTACGACCTCTGGCCGATCGGCATCCACAGCTGGCCGTACTGGGACGAGCACGTGAACCGCATGCTCCCCGACCTGATCGACCATATCGGTCCCTACCCTCGCCGATAGCAAGATCGCATTGCCCTACGCTGCACCTATGGTCGACACCGAGGTGACGCCTGCCGCGCTGGGACCGGCTCCCTGGGGCTCGCGGTTGCTGGGCCCCGCCGACGAGGGCGCAGGCATGCGGCGGCTGCGGGTGCAGTTGCTGCTGACCATTCCCTTGCTGCTGGCGAATCTGATCGGCATTGCAGTGGCCTGTGCGCTCGTGGTGTTCGTGTTGCCGGGGCCCTCCTTGCTCACCCACCGCCTGAACCTGCTGAATTTCGTCGCCGTCCCGGTGGTCACGGGAGTGGCCGTACTGCTGGGATTCGGCCTCGGTACCGCCTACGGATTGCGGACGCTGCGCTGGGCGACCGATCACGACCAGGTGCCGACCGAGGCCGAGCAGATCACCGCCTCGGCCGTACCGCGCCGGTTGATGCTCATGCAGGCGGTGCTGTGGCTCGGCACGCTGCTGGTGCTCACCATGCTCTACGCCATGGTCGATCCCGCTTATGTCCCGAAGATCGTGCTGGGTCTCGGCTTCAGCGCGATCGTCGTCTGCGCGTACAGCTACCTGGCCAGCGAATTCGCGCTGCGAGTGGTGACGGCGCGAGTACTGGAAGCGGCGGGTTCTCGGCGGCGGCGCGGCATGGGCATGTTCGGCCGCGCGGTGGTGGTGTGGATTCTCGGCTCCGGCACACCGATCGCGCTGCTCATGACCCTGGCCGTGTTCACGCTGTCCGGAGTGGATGTCAGCACCGATCGCCTGGCGGTCTGTGTGCTCTCGCTGGGCGGCGCGACGCTGCTGTTCGGCCTGCTCCTGATGGTGCAGACGCTGACCGCGTCGCTCGCGCCGATTCGCAGCGTGCGCAATGCGCTGCGCCGGGTCGAGGACGGCGACCTGGATGTGGCGGTCACCGTGTACGACGGCACCGAAATGGGCGAACTGCAAAGCGGATTCAACAAGATGGTGCAGGGCCTGCGCGAACGCGAACGCGTCCGGGACCTGTTCGGCCGCCACGTCGGCGACGAGGTGGCCGCGGCCGCGCTGGCACAGAATCCGGAACTCGGCGGCACCGAATGCGATGCGGCCGCGCTGTTCATCGACATCATCGGATCGACCACCATGACCGCGACCCGGCCCGCCGCCGAGATCGTCGCCATCCTGAACGAGTTCTTCGGCATTGTCGTGGATGAGGTCGAACGGTCCGGCGGTCTGCTCAATAAGTTCGAAGGCGATGCCGCGCTGGCGGTCTTCGGCACGCCCGCACCCCTGCCCGATGCCGCCGGGGCAGCCCTCGCCGCGGCCCGCCGCATCCGGCGTCGGCTCTCCGGTGCCGCAATCGAATTCGATGCCGGAATCGGCGTGGCCGCCGGACGCGTGGTGGCCGGAAATGTCGGTGCGCACCGCCGCTACGAATTCACTGTGATCGGTGATGCCGTCAATGAGGCTGCCCGGCTGTGCGAACTGGCCAAACAAGACGACGACCGGCTCCTGGCCTCGGCACCCACCATCGAAGCCGCCGACCCACGCGAGCGAACACAGTGGCAGCTAGGCGAATCGGTCACCCTGCGCGGCCGCCCGCAGCCGACCCGGCTGGCCCGGCCCCGCAGCTATCCGGCCATCTCCCCCGGTCTCTAGAAGTTGACCCGAATTCTGTTGACTTGGCGAACTTTTCCTCGTCCACGCCCATGCCATTGCGTGGGCACGGATACTGGCGGTGTCGACTAGGAGTTCTCATGTCAATCGCCATTTCCGAGGAACATATCGCTCTCGCCGAGACGGTTTCCAAGTTCACGCGGACGCGACAAGTGCGGGAAATGGGACGCGTCCTGCTCGAGAACGGCACGGAACGCACGCCCGAGTTCTGGGGCGAGATGCGCGGGCTGGGATGGCTCGGGCTGCATCTTCCGGAGGAGTACGGCGGGTCCGGATACGGCGTCGAAGAACTGGTGATCGTCATCGAGGGGCTCGGGGGCGCGATCGCACCGGGGGCCTTCGTGCCGACGGTCGCCACCAGCACGTTCCTTTCGATTGCGGCGGAGGAGGTTACGCGGGCGGAGCTACTGCCCGGCCTCGCCGACGGCTCGGTGGCCGGAGCCGTGTGCACCGCGCCGGGCGTGACACTCGACGGCGAGTCGGCCTCCGGATCGGTGGCCGTGCTCGGCGGCGGCCTCGCGCGGGTGCTGGTGCTCGCGGCCGGGGACGATGTGGCGATCGTCCGGGTCGGCGACGGGGTGACGGTGCAGACGCCGGAAAACCTCGATCCGACGCGGCGGGTCGCCCGGATCACCCTCGACCACGCGGCGGCAATCGTCATACCCGGTGCCGCACGGACTTTGGTCGATGTCGAGCGAGTCCTGCTGGCGGCCGAGGCGGTCGGCGTCGCTACGGAGGCAACCCGCATGGCGGCCGAATACGCCAAGGCGCGAATCCAATTCGGTCGGCCCATCGCCATGTTCCAGGCGGTGAAGCATCACTGCGCGAATATGGCCGTGGCGGTGGAGAAGTCGGCCTCCGCGGTGTGGGATGCGGCGCGCGCGGTGCGAACCGGCGGCGATCAGCTCTCGTACGCGGCGGCGGTGGCGGCGACCCTGGCCGGTCCGGCGGCCGACTTCTGCGCCAATCACATGACGCAGGTGCACGGCGGCATCGCCATGACCTGGGAGCACGATGCGCATCTGTTCATGCGCAGGTCCGCGGTGCTGGAGCAGCTGCTCGCGCCGAAGCGGGCCGCGGCGGATCTGGTGGAGCTGACCCGCGCGGGAGTGGTGCGGGCCAAGGCCATCGAATTGCCGCCCGAGGCAGAGGAATTCCGGGCCGAGGCGCGCGATTTCGCGGACGGCATCAAGGACCTGGCCGCCGACGAGCAGCGCACGCGGCTGATCGAGACCGGATACGTGATGCCGCACTGGCCCAAGCCTTTCGGTCGCGATGCGAGCGCCCTCGAACAGCTGGTGATAGAGCAGGAATTCGCCACCGCCGGGGTGAAGCGGCCCGGTTACGGCATCACCGCCTGGAACATCCTCACGATCATTCAGTACGGAAACCCGGAGCAGCTGGAGCGCTGGGTGCGGCCCGCACTGGATCAGCAGGTGGTGTGGTGTCAGCTGTTCAGCGAACCCGAGGCGGGCTCGGATGCGGCGGGCATCAAGACGCGCGGCACTCGCGTCGACGGCGGCTGGCTGGTCAATGGCCAGAAGGTGTGGACCTCCCAGGCCCACCTGGCCGGGATGGGGTTCGCCACCGTGCGGACCGATCCGAATGTGCCCAAGCACCAAGGCATCACGATGATGGCCATCGATATGCACGCCGCGGGGGTCGAGGTGCGGCCGCTGCGCATGACCTCGGGGATTTCGGAGTTCAATGAGGTCTTCTTCACCGATGTGTTCGTGCCCGACGACGATGTGGTGGGCCCGATCGACGGCGGCTGGACCGTCGCGCGCGCCACGCTCGGCAATGAGAGCGTGAGCATCGGCAGCGGCGACCGGAATCTGTTCTCCATGCCGGGCGCGGTGCTGCTCCCGCTCTTCGACGCCCATCCCGAGCGACTCACCGAGGGCGCGCCGCGGATCGGCCACTATCTCGCCGAGCAGCATTGCGTGGATCTGCTCAATCTGCGGGCGGCCGGACGCGCGGTCTCCGGCGCGGGACCGGGCCCCGAGGGAGCCGTCACCAAACTCATCGTCTCCGAGCTCGGCCACGAATCCGCGGCTTTAGCCACCGAATTGCTGGGCGGCGACATGCTCTTCATGGACGGCTTCGCAAGCATGAGCAATGCGATGCTGCTCCTGCACCGCGGACTCTCGATTGCGGGCGGTACCTCGGAGATCAAGCGCAATCAGATCGGCGAGCGCATTCTGGGCCTGCCCCGCGACCCGCTGATCAACTGACCAGGAACGATGCGGTTCGATTAGCCACGGCGGCGACGCGCGGGGCACGGTGGCGCACGGCCCACAGTCACGACAGACTGGAAACCGTGAATCGCCTGCCACTGCGAGAGTTCGCCGCCGACCGGGGCGGTGCGTGGTGACCGCGCTCGCCCGCGGCGAGAATCGGCCCGCGCCCGCCGACCGGATGACGGTCACCGTAACCTGTTCCGCCGCTGTGGATGTGTCCGCGCTGCTGCTCGGCGCGGACGGGCGGGTGCGGTCCGACGGTGATTTCGTATTCTTCAACCAGCCGGTCGGCCCGGGCGTGGTCTACCGGCACGGCCGCGGCGCGGGCGACATGGTGGACGTGCACACCTCCGCGCTCCCCGCGGATGTGGACAAGGTCGCCATTACCGCCAGCCTGGATGGCAGCGGCCCGGCCACCTTCGCCGCCGCCAACTCGCTGACCGCCACCATCGGATCCGATTCGGGCGCACTGACTTTCCAGATGACCGGGCTCAGCACCGAAACCGCCGTGGTCTGCGTCGAGATCTACCGCCGCGGCGGGGCTTGGAAGGTGCGCGCGGTCGGCCAGGGCTACGACAATGGCCTGGCGGGCATCGCGGCCGCCTTCGGCGTGAATATCGACGACGAGCCCGAGGCGCCACCGAGCGCGGCACCGCCGAGTACTCCCCCGGCTCAGTCGTCCTACGCACCGCCGAAAAGCGCACCCCCGGCGCAGCCCTCGTACGCACCACCGCAGAGCGCACCCCCGGCGCAGCCCGCATATGCGCCACCGAATCCGGCTGCCGCGCAGCCGTCCTACCAACCCCCGCCGCCCGCGTACGCGCCGCCGAATCAGCCTCCGCCGCAACCGTCCTACCCACCCCAGCCCGGATACGCACCGGCACAGGCATATTCCCCCGCGGCTCCGGTACCGCCGCCCCCGTCCCAGCAAGGAGTGCCGCCGATGCAGAGCGAGCTGTTCAACCCGAGCCACGCCGAGGTCACCGGCATCGGCATTCAGAAGCAGGGCGGCAAGATGATCCGGGTCGCCGTCAGTGGCGAGACCATGGCGCGCGCCGGATCCATGGTCGCCTACCAGGGCGATCTGCACTTCAAGGCGCTCGGCTCGGGCGGCATCGGCCGCGCCATCCAGCAGCGGCTCACCGGTGAGGGCGTACCGCTCATGCAGGTGTCCGGTCGCGGAGATCTGTTCCTCGCCAATGCCGCCGCCGATGTGCACACCGTCGATCTGGACGGCTCCGACGGCCTCACCATCAATGGCGCGAATGTACTGGCCTTCGACACCTCGCTGTCCTACAAGATCCAAAGGGTCAGTGGCGCAGCCGGTTACGCCAGCAATGCCGGATTCTTCAACTGCGTATTCACCGGTCGCGGCCGCATTGCCATCACCACGCACGGCTCCCCGGTGGTCCTGAATGTGGATCAGCCGACCTACGCCGACCCGCAGGCGGCGGTGGCCTGGTCGTCGAGCCTGCAGACCGGCATCAAGCGCAATGACTCCTTCGGCTTCAGCCGGTTGATCGGCCGCAGCACCGGCGAGGGCCTGACGCTGTCCTTCTCCGGTCGCGGCTTCGTCATCGTGCAGCCCTCCGAGCTCCCGCCGGGCGGCATGATCGGCGGCACCGGCGGCGGCCAGGAGGCCGGTCAGAGCGGTGGCGTGCTGGGTGGCCTGCTCGGATAGCCCGAGGGCACAACGCACCCTGTTCGACACTGCCGAACCATCCGAACGGCAGGTTAACTACCTGTAATTGTCGCGTAAGTATCGCCGTTTCCGCCGGTTACGCTTCTGCCGCCCGACCCTGCGGAATGCGGTGAAGCGGCATGCGCGGTAAACCTTTTCATGATGATCGTCACGGCAACTTTCTAGCGAATGCAGCCTAGATTTGCTGCAACCGGCAAATAGTGAGTCCACTCAGATTCCGGTTGAGCAATGACAGTCACGCAAATCCGCTCCAGAAAGAAGCTCCGCAATGGTTCGCATTCTCCGTTCGCCGCGCTGGGTCGCGGTAATCATTGCCACCTCGCTCGTCGGGCTCGGCCTCGATACCGCGATGGCGGCGGCCGATCCGGGCCAGGGATCGGATTCGCACTCCTCCGACACCGTCGGATACGGCCCCGAATTCACCGATGAGGCGGCCGCGGTCGCCTACGGATTGGCGAATCCGGATGTCGCGCCGCAGGGCGCGAACGACTGGGGCTGCAAGCCCGATGCCGCGCACCCGAATCCAGTGGTGCTGGTGCACGGGACCTGGGCCAGCGCCTTCAGCGCCTACTCCTACATGTCCCCGGAGATCGCCAAGGCCGGGTACTGCGTCTTCACCTTCAACTACGGCCGCGCGAACGTGCCGGGCGCGGGCCTGGTGCAGCCGACCATCGGCGCGACCGGCTATATCGAGGATTCCGCCGCACAGGTGGCCGTCTTCGTCGACCGCGTGCTGGCCACCACCGGGGCCTCGCAGGTGAATATGATCGGCCACTCGCAGGGCGGGGTGGTGGCACGCCAATATCTGAAATTCAATGGCGGCGCGGATGCCGCGAACCCGGGCCAGAACAAGGTCAATAAATTGGTCACATACGGTGCCACCAATCACGGCACCACACTCGCCGATCTGGGCAAATTATTGCCCTTCTTCCAGACCGCGATGGGATTGAACCTGGCCGCGCCGACCGAGGATCTCATCGGTCACGCCGGAATCCAGCAACTCATCGGCTCACCGGTTCTCACCGCTCTGAATGACGGTGGCGACACCATGCCCGGCGTCGAATACACCATTGTCGGGGACCAATACGACGAGGTGTCAACGCCTTTCACCCGCACCTTCCTGACCGCAGGTCCCGACGCCACCGTGCACAATGTCCTACTCCAGGACGGCTGCGCCGCCGACACCTCAGACCACAACTCCATGCTCTTCTCGCCCCGGGCGGTCTCCCTCGCGCTCAATGCCTTCGACCCGGTGGCGCACCCCACCCTGGCCTGCAGCACGAACCCCTGGCTGCTCTGAGCAGGAGAGCCCGAATGACCTCAGCAGCCCGGGATGTTCTCCAGCGACCCGGACAGGAGGTAGGCGGTCGCGGCATCCTGGGCGCATTCGACACCGGAGATGACGGCAATGTGAGTGCGACCGGGATAGCTGATCACGGTGCTGTGGAAGCGATCACCGACCGCGCGAGCGCCCTCGAGATCGGTGCGAGGATCGTTCGCCGAGTTGAGAATCAGCGGCCGCACGCCATCCCCGCCGAGCGCACCGAGCGCGGGCTCCGGACGCGGCCAACTGCCACACGGCAGGTAGGACGCGGCGGCGTGAGCGGCGGTGGGCGCCTCCTGGACGAAGTCGTCGAGGACTGCGGCGGGCGTCGCGCCCCAGGCGTAATCGGCACAGGTGACACCGAGGCTGTAGCCCAGATCATGGGTCGGCGGGAAGGGGTTTCCGATATCGCTCGGGAACCCCTCGGCGGCCAGATTACGCAGCGCGGCAAGGTCATCCGTGGGTGCGGCGGCGAGGGCCTTCGCCAGATCCGGCCACCGGTCGGGAACCAGTGCCACGGCCTGCGCCGCGGACTGCACGGTCGAGATGCGCGCCTCGTCGACATCCGGTGCCACACCGTCGACCCCAGCGGCCACATCGGCGGCGGCCGCCGGGTCGGCATGCACCGGGCAGCTCTGGGCATGCCTGCTGCACCACGGCGTGAAACCCGAAAGGCGGCTTCGCAATTGCTCGCGCGCCGCCTCGACCTGCTCGCGACTGGTGTACGACTTCTCCTCCAGCGTGCCGGACGCGTCGGTCACCGCGCGAATCCCGCTGCGGCTCGGATCCACCGCGCTGTCGAGCACCGCCGCGCGGACATGCTGCGGATAGGCGGCGAGGTAGGCCTGGGCGTACACGGTCCCGTAGGAGGCCATGAGCAGATTGAGTTTGTCCTCGCCGAGCGCGATCCGAATGGCTTCCATATCGCGAGCGGTGTCGCGGCTGCCCAAATGTCCGGCGACATCCGCACCGCCGAGCGTCCGCACGCAGGTATCGGCGTAGGCGGCGGCGTCCTGTTCGAGCTGCGGCCGATCACCGAGGGCGTCCAGGGAAGTCGATCCCGCCAGCTGCTCGAGCGCGCCGGTCGTCTCCCCGCATTCGGGCAGCGCGCCGCTGTCGAAAATGCCACGGGTGTCGAAGCCGATCAGATCGAAGCGTTCGCTCAATTCCCCGGGCAGTAGCGCCGCCGGGACATACCGGCCGCCCATGCCGGGACCGCCGGGGTTCCACAGCAGGACGCCGATGCGCTTGTCCTTGTCGGATGCCGGGAGCCGGGTCACCGCGATTCCCACGGTCGGGCCGGTCGGCTGGTCCGCACGCCACGGCACGGTGACCGTCGCGCATTCCCGGGTCGGCTGACCCGGAAGTGCGCAGGCCCGCCAATCGAGGGCCGGGGCCGGAGTGAGACCGGAGGGCGAGGAGGTCGCGTCACTCCGATTCTTGCCGCAGCCTCCGGCCAGGGCCGCCGCCACGGTCACCACCGCGAATACCGCTACCGCGCTACGCACTTTGGGCACGCGTCACGGTAGCAAACAGACAGCAATATCTGGCTGAGCTTCGCGGCGGGTCAGGTGCTCAAACCACGACCGACCAGGAATGCCTGGCCGGTCGAGGAGCTATCGCCGTTGATAGACATCGACTCATTCAAGCAGCTAACACGCACGCTAACAATAGTTAGCGGTACTAGAAGTCTCGGAAATCTGAATCAACCTGCTCACCAGGGGTGTTTCCCCGACGCTCAGTCAATTCGACTGCGGCGCACCTGCATCCAGCGGCGAAACGCCCGCGGTGCAAGCGTTCCGGCCATCAGCGCCACCAGTGGAATCGCGGCATCGACCCACGGATTCCGGATCGGGCGATAGGTGGACTTCCCGTCGCGAATCTCGATGAACCCGACCGGCCGCACCTCCAGGCCGCCGCCACCGCCACCCCCGCCGACGGTCTTCTCGGTACTCAACTCGCTCCCGGTACCGCCGCCGAATGCGTACCCGACCCGCGCCACCGGGATCACCGTCACGCCCGCCGAGACGATCGGTTCACCGAACGCCTTCTGCACCGACGCATTCCAGCCGAGCCGCTCGGCCATGCGCCCGAGCAGAGTCGCCGAGTTCTCCGGTCCGGCCTCCGCCAGTTCCTTTCCGAGGCCGGTGTTTTCACTGATCTGCTGTGTCATCCGGGCTACCGCCTTCCCGCGCCTGGTTCCTGCCGAACCCAATTCACGATAGGCCGATCGGCGAGCGCGCGAACCTATGTCGCACAACTCATCCCGTGCGGCGACGCAGCGTGGCCGCACCGCCGACCAGGGTGACGACCGCGAAGGCGATCACGATGAGCAGGTCCCGCCACATCAGGGTGGTGGGCTCGGGGAACGTACTGACCTCGCTCAACGCACCCACGGCATAGCGCAGCGGCAGCACATTGCCGACCAGCCGCAGGAACGGCGCCATCTGCTCGCGCGGCCAGATCAGCCCGCACAGCAATATCTGCGGAAAGACCACCAGCGGCGCGAATTGCAGCGCCTGAAACTCGGTGCGAGCGAAAGCGCTGGTGAAAAGCCCTGTGCAGGAACCGAGTATGGCCGAGCAGATGGCAATGAGCAGCACCGTCCCGATCGCGCCCTGACTGCGCAATCCCAGCAGGCCGTACGCGACCGCGGTGGCCACCGATGCCTGCGCGGTGGCCAGGATGGCGAAGGCGAGCGCATACCCGAACAGCAGGTCCAGCTTGTGCAGCGGCGTGGAGAGCAGCCGTTCCAGCGTGCCGCTCACCCGTTCGCGCAGCATGGCCACGCTGGTCACCAGGAACATCGAGGTGAACGGGAAGACACCGAGCAGCATGAGCCCGATCTGGTCGAAGATATCGAGCCGATCGTCGAATACGAAGCGCAGCAAGGTGAGCAGCAGCGTGGGCATGGTCAGAATGAGCGCGATGGTGCGGCGATCGTGGCGCACCTGGGTGAGCACCCGCAGCGCCGTGCCGAGCAGGAGCCGAATCGACATTACGCGGACACCTTTCGTTCCGGGGTCTCCTGTTGCTCGAGGATCAAGCGCAGGAATGCCTCTTCCAGATCGGCGGCACCGGTGGCCGCGCGCAGTTCGCCGGGCGTCTCATCGGCCAGCAGCTTGCCTTCGCGCAGGAGCAGCAGGCGTTCGCAGCGATCCGCTTCATCCATCACATGACTGGAGATGAGCAGGGTGATGCCCCGGTCGGCGAGATCGTGGAAGTGCTGCCAAAGGTCCCGGCGCAGAACCGGATCCAGGCCGACGGTCGGCTCGTCGAGGATCAGCACGTCGGGATTGCCGACCAGCGCACAGGCCAGGGACACTCGCGCGCGCTGCCCGCCGGACAGCGCATCCACCGCACGCCCGGACAGCTCTGCCAGCCCGACGTCCCGGATCGCTTCGTCGGCGGCGGCGGTGGCCGCCCCCTGAATGAGCGCGAAGTAGCGCACGTTCTGTCGGACGGTCAGATCGCCGTACACCGAAGGCTGCTGGGTCACATACCCAACCTGCTTGCGCAACTTGGCCGTTCCGGCGGGCAGGCCGAGCACCTTCGCCTGCCCGGACTTGATCTTCTGCACGCCCACGATGGCGCGCAGTAGCGTCGTTTTCCCGGAGCCACTCGGCCCGAGCAGACCGGTGACCGAGCCCGGAGCCACCCGAAAACTCACGCCATTCAGGACAGTCTGCTTACCGCGTTGCACAGTCAGATCGACTACATCGATCGCATGCTCGAATGTGGTCACTTCGGATTCCCCTGTCCGGTAACGCCATCGGAGGGCGCGGTCACTCTGGCAATGCGCACGTCGAGGGTGCCGCCGCCGGGAAAGGCCAGCACGGTGCGCACCGGCACATGCACGCCGCGCACCCGGATGTAGCTGGTCAGCGTGGCGTCGGTGTGGGCAGCGGGCAGCAGTGCGGTCACCGTTTCGGCGGGCACCACGGCCTCGATCCGGAAGACGTCGATACCGTCGACATTCTGCCGGGCAACGGTTTTCGGATCCTGCAGTTCACCGAGCAGGCGGGACAGTCCGCCGTCGCCGAGCATTCCCGACGGATTGGGCACACCCGATCCGGCCGAGAGCGGATGCCGGGCACCATCTGGCCCCACCGTGAACAACGCGCCATCGGCCTGCACGAATCGGATCGTCTGCCCCTGCGCCGTGACCGCCGTGCCACTGCCGGATCCGCCATCGCGGGCGGTGGCATCGACCTCCAGTCGCGCCAGCGGGAATCCGGGAACCGTTCCCTCGGAAAGCAATTCGATATGAGCGGCACCCAGATGCTTACTGGCGATCGAGGCGTCCCGCATCATGAGCCCCGCATCCGGCAGTCCGCCGGAGCCATCCCCGCACGCGGTGAGCACACCCATCGCGGCCACCGCCATCGCGCAGTGCAGCCGACTGGCTCTTCCGGACATTCCGGCCTCCCCTCGCGCCGACCGGAGACTACCGCGCGCAGCGACCGCCGCAACAGATCCGACGGGAGGAAATCCGCGCTAGGCGGGCCACACGAATTCGGGATCGGTGAGGTAGTCCAACCGTCGCTGATCCAGCGCCATGCGGACCATATCGCGAGCACCCGGGCCGATCACCTTGCGCAGCGGCGGATTCGGCATATCCACCAGGTCGAGGAGTTCCGCGGCGCCGACTTCGGGGCTGGGCGTGGCCCATTCGGAGTCGGCCTCGGTCACCGGCGGCGGGTTGAGCGGGTCCGGGTACTCGGACATGCCCAGGATTGCCGTGCGCGTATCGCTGTACGCGGGCGACCCCGACGCGAATTTCATGCTCGACCCCGCCCAATCGGTATCGAAACCACCCATCTGCGCCAGCGTGACCTTGATCCCGAAGGGCCGCAGCTCATCAGCGAGCGACGCACTGAAACCCTCCAGCGCCCACTTGCTCGCGTTGTACATGCTGAACAGCGGCAGCGACCCGACCGCCCCGACCGTGGAGATCTGCACGATATGCCCCGACTCCTGCTTCCGGAGGTGCGGCAGCGCGGCCTGCGTAACCCACAGCGCGCCATAGAAATTGGTGTCGATCTGATCCCGAATCTGCTGCTCGGTCAGCTCCTCGACCGCGCCGACCAGGCCGTATCCGGCATTGTTCACGATCACGTCGATCGAACCGACCGCCTCGAACGCCGCGTTCACAGTGGCGATGGCCTGCTCGCGATCACGGACGTCCAGGGGCAGCACGGTCAACCGATCCTGGTCCAGGTCGGCCATCGAGGTCACGTCCCGGACGGTCGCCACCACACGATCGCCACGCCCGAGGGCGGCGAGAGTAAAGGCGCGCCCCAGTCCCCGGTTCGCTCCGGTAATGAACCACGTGCGGGTCATGGTTGTTCTCCTCAGTCCATCGAGACGCACCGTCTCGTCTCGGAAGAGACTGCCACCCCGGTCCAGCCGTGTCAAGACGAGACGTTGCGTCTAGTCGAGTGGTACCGTTCGCCCATGCCCGGCCCCCCGAACGCAGTCCGCCGCAGCGAGCGCGCCCGCTCGGCAATCCTCACCGCAACCACCGAACTCATCCACGAACTCCCCTACGCCAAGCTCAGCATCGAGGCCATCGCCGCCCGCGCCGGCGTCGGCAAACAAACCATCTACCGCTGGTGGCCATCCAAGGGCGCAGTGGTCTTCGACGCCATGCTGGAACAGGACTCAGGCCCCGACGGCCCCGGCCTCCCCGACACCGGCGACATCCGCGCGGACCTACGCCTACTGCTCCGCGGTTCCATCGCCGCCCTCACCGAACCAGGCGTCGAAGGCTTCCTCCGTGCCATGTACGTAGAGATCCAACAGGATTCAGACCTGGGCGAGCTCTACCGCGAACGCCTACTCCGCCCTCAACGCACCGCCATCACCCGACGTCTCGAAGCGGGCATCCAAGCCGGGCAATTGCGCCCAGACCTCGACCTCGAACTCACCCTCGACCTACTCGTCGGCCCGATCCAATACCGCTGGTCGCTCGGAGTAGGCGGGCTGGACGACGCATATGCCGACGCACTACTGGAAGCGGTGATGGCTACTGCCATGTGACGGCTCGGCCTTCGGCCATCGCTTTCATTAACCGCACCGGTCAGAACCACGACTCGGGACGCTCGTGCCCGAAGCGCACGGCAGTACGGATATAGCGTGGTTGCGTCGCCGGACGTACCCGACGTTGGCTCCCCAGCCAGGAGCCGTCACCTCTCGTCCCAGCCTGGCTGGAAGGTTGTGGTCCCGTTCCGGGACCAACAACAAAAAACAAAACACGAAAAGACAAGAGACGAAAGAACAAAGACAAGAGCGCCTGGACGAGCAGAGAAGAAAAGACTCGAGAACAAGACTCGAGACACCTCAAGCCGGGGCGAGCCCGGGGCCGAGGGCCGTCGCCGGGACCGGGGGCGGGGCCGGGGCCGGTATGAGCGTGTCGCGGTGTGTCGGCTGGCCTGTTCATCGAGAGGGGACATGAGCCGGGGTTTTGTCCGTTTACACCAGCCTAATGTCCCTCCTGAACGTGTTCTACCCCCGAGACGTGCAGCGGCAGAGCCACTTAGGGCCTTCCGGGCTGCTCGTTGGTCTTTGTTCTTGTCTTCTCTCTTCTTGTCCAGGCGCCCTTGTCTTTTCATCTCTCGTCTTTTGGTTGTTGGTCCCGGAACGGGACCACAGCCATCCAGCCAGGCCGGGACGAGAGAAGACGGCTCGCAACGGGGGAGCCAACGCCGGGTACGGCAGGCGACGCGACCACGCAATATCGGTCCTGCCGTGCGCTTCGGGCACGAGCGTCCCGAGTCGTGTTTCTGACCGGTGCGGTAAATGAAAGCGATGGCCGAAGGCCGAGCCGTCCGAGCGGGAGCCTAACCGCCGATGCGATGGGCGAACACGGCCAGCCGCACCCGGTTGTCGCAGCCGGTCTTGTCCATCAGATTCGCCACGTGCGTTTTGATGGTGGTGACGCCGAGGTACAGCTGGTTGGCGATTTCCTGATTGCTCAGGCCCTCGCCGACCAGGGCCAGCACCTCGTGCTCCCGCGGTGTCAGGTCGATGACGGGCGCGGCGGGCTTCGAATCCGCTTGCAGCGCACGGTCTACCAGCCTGCGCACCAAGGAGGGAGAGAAGAGCATGTCGCCCTCCACCGTGCGCCGGATGGCCAGGAGGAGGTCGGGTGCGGCGGTGTCCTTGACCAGGAATCCGGCTGCACCGGCTGCCAGGGCGGGATACAGGTGGGCGTCATCGTCGAAGGTGGTCAGGACCAAAATCTTTGCGGTGGAGCCGGATTCGATGATCTGCCGGGTTGCGGCTACGCCGTCCAGTCCGGGCATGCGCAGGTCCATCAGGATCAGGTCCGGGTTCAGTTCGGCGCAGCGGCGTACGGCTTCCACGCCATCACCCGCTTCCCCGACGACGGCCAGATCTTCGGTTGATTCGAGCAGCATGCGCAGGCCGGTGCGTACCAGGCGTTGGTCGTCCACGATGAGCACCTCGATCATGCGAGCTCCGATTCGATTCGGCGGCGTGCCTGTTGCGTACGCGCCGTGGGTAATAGCGCCTCGACCACCCAATCACTCCCTACCGGCCGCACATCCAAGGTGCCGCCCACAATGTCCACCCGTTCGCGCATGCCGATGATGCCGTGCCCGGGCGGTCCCGCAATCGCGTTGCCGCCGCTGACGATTCGCACGGCAATGCCCTCGGTCGCATCCGTCACGGCCACCCTGACCTGGTCGGCGCGGTCGGCATGCTTCATCACATTGGTGAGCGATTCCTGCACCACCCGCAGCAGGGTCAGTCGCCCGATCGCATCCAGTCCGGTCGGATCCGCAGTGACCTCCGCGTCGACGGTGAATCCGGCGGCCCGGGTCCGCGTGACCGCCGCATCCACTTCGACCCGCACCGCGTCGGCTTCGACCAGCGCGACGTCGCCCAGCGCCGGATCACGCAGCACGACCAGCAGTCGCCGGATGTCGGAGAGTGCGTCGGCGGCGGTGTCGTGCACATCATCGAGTACCGCTCGCACTCTCGGGTCCGGGTCGTCGAGCACATGCCGCGCCACCTCGATGCGCAGCACGATCGAGGCCATGTGATGCGCGACCAGGTCGTGCAGCTCCCGGGCCATGGCGCTGCGTTCGGCCGCACGCGTATGCGATTCGGCTTCGGCCCTGCGGATTTCGGCGTCGGCGGCTTCCAACCGGAACCGTTCGGCCAGTTGGGCGTGCGCCCGCAGGTAGAGACCGAGCAGCACCGGTAACCCGACCGCGGCCACGGCTTCGACGGCGGTCGCCACCCGCCAGAACGGGGTCGGCGCGAACCACAGGTCGATCAGCACCGCCACCGCCCAGCCGAGCGCGGCGAGCGTGGAAGCGGCCCGCCCGGACCGCATGACCGCTTCGACCAGCGCCACCGCCCCGAGATACGGCACCAGCCCGGACAACCCCCACGCACTGGTCAGGAACATCGGAATCGCGAGTGTGGACATGGCGAGAGACACCGGCAGCGGCCACCGATCGGCCACCACGAACAGCGCCGCCGCGGCCATGGCGAACAGCCAGTAACCCGCCGACACCCGGTACTGGCCCGGGAAAGTGCTGGCGAGCAGCAGCAGCGGAACCAGGACCAGCGGGGTGCAGCGCAGGAGCAGCCGCAGGTCACGCCGGATGACGATGTCGGTCACGGGTCCACGGTATGGGACGGGCGCGGCCCGGTCGCACACCGAGGTCGGTTACATATCAGCTGATGGCAGGGCTGACAAGGGTCGCAGGGAGGATTCGTACCGCGCGATTCCGGCCCGCCGGGAGGAATCCGGGCAGCGCCCGCTCGCGAAGACTCGATCGCATGCCCGTGTCCGAGCACTTCCGAACCCCGCAGTTGTCCCGGCGCAGTCTTCTCACCGCCTTGGCCCTCGCCCCGATCGCCGCCGTCGGCTGCTCGAGCGGCTCGAGCGCACCCGCGCCGACCGGCTCTCGGCCGCTGCCGATTCCGCCCCTGGCCGCCGCGACCGTGCAGGACGGTGTGCGCCGATTCACGCTGCGGGCCGGGGCGGGCGAGACCGAGATGCTGCCCGGCAAGCGGACACCCACCTGGGGATACAACGGCACGGTTCTCGGCCCGACCCTGCGCGCCCGGCGGGGTGAATCGGTCGCCGTCACCGTGAACAACACGCTCCCCGAGATGACCACGCTGCATTGGCACGGCATGCACGTCCCCCCGCGCATGGATGGCGGGCCGTATCAGCCGATCGAGCCCGGCGGCACCTGGTCACCGACCTGGACGATCAATCAGCAGGCCGCCACCCTCTGGTATCACCCGCATCCGCACGGCTCCACCGAGAAGCATGTCTACCGTGGGCTTTCCGGCTTCTTCCTGCTCGACGACGATGCGGCCGATGGCTTGGATCTGCCGAACGACTATGGGGTGGATGACATTCCACTGGTAATCCAGGATCGCCGATTCACTCCGGACGGCGCACTGGACGAATCCGATCCGACGAACGCCGGGCTGCTCGGCGACACCATCGTCACGAATGGAATCGCCCACGCGCACTTGAACGTCCGCACCTCTCGCCTGCGATTGCGGATCCTGAACGGCTCCTCCGGCCGCGTCTACAACCTCGGTTTCACCGACGGTCGCGAGTTCCAGCTCATCGCCACCGACGGCGGCCTACTCGCCGCACCAATCACCCGCAACCGAATCCAGGTCAGCCCCGGCGAGCGCGTCGAGATCGTGGTCCGATTCGACAGCAACGCCCCAACGACGTTGCACTCCTTCCCGATCGAGAACCGCGGCACCCTCCCCGCCGCCGAGGCCACCACCTTCGGCTTCGACGATGCCTTCGACATTCTCGAAATCCGTCCGGCGGAAGGTATGAAATCCGCTGCCGCCCTGCCGAGTTCACTGATACCGATCACACGGCTGGCCACCCCCGGCACCCCGGTCGACCACTCCTTCGAACTCCAGTGGTTCATGATCAACCGCGCCCGCATGGACATGAACCGCATCGACTTCACCGTCCAGGTGGACACCACCGAGGTGTGGACGGTCCGCAATGTCGACAACTGGCCACACAACTTCCACATTCACGACGTCCAATTCCAGATCATCGCCATCGACGGAACTCCCCCACCGCCCGAGCTGGCCGGTTGGAAGGACACCGTCTTCACCCCGCCCGGCCCTACCTTCACCCTCGCCATGCGCTTCACCGACCACTCCGACCCCAGCTACCCCTACATGTTCCACTGCCACCTACTCCTGCACGAGGATCGCGGCATGATGGGCCAGTTCCTGGTCCTCGCCCCCGGCCAACAGCCCGCGCCAGCGCAGATGCCCATGTCCGGCATGGGACCCGGTGCGATGTCGCATCACTGATCGCGCGCAGAACACCTGTGGCGCGGGTCATAATGTGTTTTTCGGATGCCGCGATGAATCTCGAACCCGGCCACCGTCCTTATCTCCGAGCACGCCACAAGGGCGCAACCCCAACAATCAGGAGTAGATACCCCATGTCCAAAATCACCGCAGGCCTGTTCATTTCCCTCGACGGCATCATCCAGGACCCCCAGGACTGGCATTTCCCCTACTTCAATGACGAGATGGGCGCGGCCGTCGGCGAGCAGCTCGGAGCCGCCGACACCGTCCTCTTCGGCCGCAACACCTATGAAGGCTTCGCGGGCGCGTGGCCTGCTCGCGAGGACGCAGGTGAGGAGGACGCGGGCATGGCCAAGGCCCTCGGCGATGCCCGCAAGATCGTCGTCTCCCACGACGAACTCACCTTCACCTGGCGCAATTCCGAACAGCTGCAGGGCGATCTGATCGAGGGCGTCACCGCCCTGAAGGCGGAAAGCACATCAGACATCGGCATGAGCGGATCCCCCTCGATCGTCCGCCAACTCCTCGCAGCCGGGCTCCTCGACGAACTCCACCTGTTCGTACACCCGATCGCACTCAACTCCAACGGCCTCCGCCTCTTCGCCGAGGGCGAGCCCATCCCCCTCCGCCTCATCTCCGCCCAGCCCTTCGAAACCGGTGTGCTGCACCTGATCTACGGTCCCAGCGAGCCGGTTTCCGACCAGAGCTATGACGAGGCGAAAGCGCATCTGCCGCGTGATTGATGTGTTGGGGTGGGGTTGGATCCCCTTGTCCGGCTCGGCCTTCGGCCATCGCATTCATTAACCGCACCGGTCAAAAACACGACTCGGGACGCTCGTGCCCAAAGCGCACGGCAGGACCGATATCGCGTGGTGGCGTCGCCTGCCGTACCCGGCTTGAGCTCCCCCATCAGGTGCCGTTACCTCTCGTCCCGGCCTGGCTGGAAGGTTGTGGTCCCGTTCCGGGACCAACAACCAAAAACCAACAGATAAAGAGCAAAAGACAAGGGCGCCTGGACGAGAAAGAGATGAAAAGACTCGAGACACCCCAACCGAGGGCCCAAGGGTCGGGTATCGGCGTGTCACAGCGTGTCGGCCCGACCCGTTCATCGAGGGGGGACATGAGCCGGGGTTTTGTCCGTTTACCCCAGCCTAATGTCCCCCCTGAACGTGTTCTACCGCCCGCTCCGGGCGGGTCGGGCTGACTGTGGGGCTATCCCGGGCATTTCGGGGCTGCTCGTTGGGGTTTGTTCTTGTCTTCTCTCTTCTTGTCCAGGCGCCCTTGTCTTTTCATCTCTTATCTTTTGGTTCTTGGTCCCGGAACGGGACCACAGCCATCCAGCCAGGCCGGGACAAGAGAAGACGGCTCTCAACAGGGGAGCCAACGCCGGGTACGGCAGGCGACGCCACCACGCAATATCGGTCCTGCCGTGCGCTTCGGGCACGAGCGTCCCGAGTCGGTGTTTTTGACCGGTGCGGTTAATGAAAGCGATGGCCGAAGGCCGAGCCGTCCGAGGTCTCTACTGCGCGGGTGCGGCCGCTACCACGGTGATTGCTCGGAGTTACAAGACCACGGTGTTTCCGCTGCTGTACCTGGTTCCGCCGCCATTACCCTGGCACTGCAATTCGCTCGATGACCGCTGCGGCCAGGCGGCGGTGCGATTCCAGGCGCGCCGCCCGGTCGTAAGTGCTGGTGTGGACGAGGATTTCGTCGGCCTTGGTGCGGGTGATGAGTTTTTCTAGTTCGGGGAGGACCGTGTCTTCGGTGCCGTGAATGTGGCCGCGCATGGATTCTTCGAAAATGCTGCGCTGGCGTTCGGTCATCGGGATGCGGTCGATCTGTTCGGGTGGGATCAGTTCCGGGAATTCGCCTTTGGTGCGGGAGTAGGCGGCCGACCAGGCTTCCGGCATCAGGAGTCGGCGGGACTGTTCTTCGGAGTCGGCTATGACTACCGAGGTGGAAACAATTACATAGGGCGAAGATTCACTGGTGCCGGGGCGGAAGGTGGTGCGGTACTGGTTGATTGCCTCCACCATGGCATCTTCGCCGCCGAAAGGTGAGATGACCAGCGGCAATCCGAAGCGGGCCGCGCGTTGCGCGCCCGAACCGGTGGCGAGGAGGAAGGCGGGGACTCGCAGGCCCTCGGCGGGCCAGGCATGTACGCCTTGGCGGCCGTTCGCGAAATACTCCAGGAGAGCGGTCAATTGGGCGTCGAAGTCTTCCGCGTCGTCCTTGGTGTGGCCGAGGGCTCGGCGTACGCCATCGGTGAAACCGACCGAGCGGCCCAGGCCCATATCGATCCGGCCGGGGTAGAGGGATTCGAGGACGCCGAACTGTTCGGCGACCACGAGCGGCTGGTGGTTGGGCAGCATGACGCCGCCGGTGCCGACGCGAATCCGCTCGGTGGCCGCGGCGACTGCGGCCGCCAGCACCGTGGGGGCGGAACCTGCCACGCCGGGCACGCTGTGATGCTCCGAGACCCAGAAGCGGTGGTAGCCCCACTGCTCGGCCAGTCGCGCGAATTCGACGGTGTCCCGCAAGGCCTCCGGATGCCCCTGGCCCTGGCGGACGCGGGAACGGTCCAGGATGGAGAAGCGGGTCGCCCGTAGTGCGGAGGTCATGTTTCATGCCAACGCGCGGGCGGCCGGTTGATTCCAGCGGCTAGCGGGCGGGCGATTCGGCGGTGTCGAGTGCCTGGAGTAGACCGCGCAGGGTGTCGCGCTGGTCGGGGGTGAGGGCGGCGAAGACTTCCGCGGCGGCTTCGCGGCGGGCATCCGACATGCGATCGAGCACGCCGCGACCGGCCGGGGTGGGGGTCACCAGGGTGGAGCGGCGGCTGGTCGGGTCGGTCTCGCGGGTGACCAAGCCCGCGGTGGCGAGCGCGTCGACCAGGGTCGTGGCCGAGCGCGGGACGATGCCGAGATGCTCGGCGAGGGCCGACATGCGCAGTGGTTCGGGGGCGCGGCCGAGCACTCGCATGGCTCTGGCCTGGGCGGGAGTGAGGCCGAGCGGGGCCAGGCGGGTGGCCTGGATGCGGCGGATCCGCTTGGTGGCGCGCAGGAACAGGTCGGGGAGATCGTTCTCCGGGACGGTCGACATGACTGCGAGCCTAGCTCATTGTTGCGTGGAATAATTATGAGCTAGGCTCAGTTACACGCCTCAGTTCCTCGAAAGGAGGCCGCCTATGGCTTCGCCAATCAAACTCACCAAAGACGCAGCGCTCGTCAACGACACAGCGCCAACCAAATCCCGGCTTCGCCGCATCGCCGGGCTCTTTCACCCCTATCGTTCGAAGCTCGCCGTGGTCGCCGCACTCGTCGGCCTCTCCTCGGTCGTCGCGCTGGCTTCCCCCTTCCTGCTGCGCGGCATTCTCGACACCGCCCTCCCCCAGGGCCGCACCGGACTCCTGACCGCCCTCGCCGCCGGAATGATCGCCGTGACCGTGCTCACCAGCGTGTTCGGCGTCCTACAGACCTATCTCTCCACGGCCGTCGGCCAAGAGGTCATGCACGATCTGCGCTCGGCGGTCTACGCGCGACTGCAGAGCATGCCGCTCGCGTTCTTCACCGCCACCCGCACCGGCGAGGTGCAATCGCGCATCGCCAATGACATCGGCGGCATGCAATCCACCGTCACCACCACCGCCACCTCACTGGTCTCCAACTTCACCTCGGTCATCGCGGCCATGATCGCCATGGTCGTGCTGGATTGGCGGCTGACGCTGGTCTCTCTGGTCATGTTGCCGCTGTTCGTCTGGATCAGCCGCCGGGTCGGCAATGAGCGCCGCCGGATCACCGGGCAGCGGCAGAAGCAGCTCGCGAGCATGTCGGCGATCGTCGAGGAATCGCTGTCGGTGAGCGGAATCCTGTTGGGCCGCACCATGGGTCGTTCGCCGGAGCTGGTGGACGACTTCACCCGCGAATCGCGCGGACTGGTCGACCTGGAGATCCGGTCGAGCATGGCGGGCCGCTGGCGGCAGTCCACCATCGGGATCGTCATGGCGGCCATGCCCGCCGTCATCTATTGGGCGGCCGGACTCACCGTGGCCTCCGGGCATCCCATGGTGTCGATCGGCACCCTGGTGGCGTTCACGACCCTGCAAGCCGGATTGCTCCGGCCCGCCGTCATGCTGCTGTCCACCGGTGTGGATGTGCAGAGCTCGATGGCCCTGTTCGACCGGATCTTCGAATACCTGGATCTGCGCCCGGATATCGAGGAGCCGGATAACCCTGTGCCACTGCCCGATTTGGCCTCGGGACAGGTGCGGATCGAGCAGCTCGGATTCACCTACGACAGCGATGACCGGAATGTGCTGAGCGATATCGACATCACGGTGCCCGCCGGAACCAGCCTGGCCATAGTCGGCGAAACCGGTTCGGGCAAAACCACTCTCGGCTATCTGGTGGCGCGCCTCTACGACGCGACGACCGGCCGGATCACCATCGATGGCGTGGATGTGCGGGATCTATCCTTCGCAGATCTGTCGACCCATGTCGGTGTGGTCTCGCAGGAGACCTACCTGTTCCACGCCTCGGTGGCCGAGAACCTGCGCTTCGCCAAACCCGATGCGTCCCTGGCGGAATTGCATGCGGCGGCACGCGCGGCACAGATCCACGACCACATCATGAGCCTGCCCAAGGGTTACGACACCCTGGTCGGCGAACGCGGCTACCGGTTCTCCGGCGGTGAGAAGCAACGCCTGGCCGTGGCCCGCGCCATCCTGCGCAATCCGCCGATAATGGTGCTGGACGAGGCCACCAGCGCCTTGGACACACGCACCGAACGCGAGGTCCAAGCCGCCATCGACGCCCTGTCGATCGGCCGCACCACCATCACCATCGCCCACCGCCTCTCCACCATCCGCGACGCCGACCAGATCGTCGTCCTCGATCGCGGCCGCGTAGCCGAACGCGGCACCCACCGCGAGCTCCTGGACCGCAACGGCTACTACGCCGACCTGATCTCCCGCGACGAGGTGCTGGCCCCCGCCGCCTGACCTGGGCCGCAGGCGTCCGCAACCCGATTCACGGTGCCTGCCACCCGAGTCACGAGCGCCTGCCACCCGAGTCACGAGCGCCTGCCACCCGAGTCACGAGCGTCTGCAAGGCGTCTGCAACCCGGGCCGGAGTACCGCGCATGCGCTCGGGACTGCCTACGGTCCCGAATCATGCTTTCGCACATCTTGACCCGTACTGCCTGCGCCGTGACCCTGGCTTCGGGGACCGTACTGGCTGCCGCGCCGATCACGCACGCCGCGCCGGACGGTCCCCACTATGTCGCACTCGGCGATTCCTTCTCCGCCGGAGCGGGTGTATTCCCCTTCTCGGATGCGGCCGTCTGCGGGCGCTCCGCGGTCAACTATCCGGCACTGCTCGCCGACCGGCTTCAGGTGGCGACCTTCACCGACGTCTCGTGCAGCGGCGCGACTCTCGACAAACTCACCACAGCGCAGGCTGGCATCATCAGCGGTGCCAACCGGCCACAGCTCGAGGCCCTCACTCCCGATACGACGCTGGTCACCATGACCATGGGCGGCAATGACATCGACCTGACGTCGACCGCGATGCGCTGCGTCAACGTGCTGCCGGAACCGCTGGGTGTCTCCTGCGCGAGCGAATTCACTGCGGGCGGCCACGACGTGTTCGTCGAACGCATCGCGGCCCTCGAATCCACCTATGATCGCGCCCTGAACGAAATCCACTCCCACGCACCGCAAGCCACGGTCGTCATCGCGGGCTACCCCACGGTGTCACGTCCGGGTGCCTGCTGGGAACAACCGGCGTGGTCCAGCGACGCCGACTATCTCCAGTCGATTCTCAACCGGCTCAATGAGATGCTCCGCACCGTCGTCACCCGGCGCGGTGATGTCTTCGTAGATACCGCGACATCCACTGTCGGACACGACATGTGCGCCGCACCGGATCAGCAGTGGGTCAATGGCCTCATCCCATCGAGCTCCGCCGCCATCGCGCCACTGCATCCGAATGCGCGGGGCGAGCAGAATATTGCCGATCAGATGATCGGCGCACTGCACCACTGAGGGGTGTCGGAGGTGTTCAGCGCACCGACTCCGCGATGGCCGCACGGGCATCGCGGATCTCGGATAGCGCCGCGAATTCCGCCGACTCGTGGTGGATGTCGCGCAGTCGCGCGGCCGCCCGCCCGGCGGTCCAGGAGTCGGCCATGGGCAAAACCCGTGCGACACACTCGGCCGCCCGGGCGGGTTCGCCCATAGCGAGGTACACCCGCGAGCAGTTGATCAGGTCGAACAACTCGCGATCCGCGACGCTGTCGCCCGCGCGGTCGAGAATGCTCGCCAGATTGTCGTGCAGGTGCCCCGAGTACCGGGGCCGGGTCGCGATCAAATTCCGGAAGGCCGCACCGACGTGCCGGTACTGCTCATGCGGGCTCGGCCAGGTACGGCGCGGCCCGACCACTCCGGCGAGCTGCGCCGTCTCGAGGCAGCGCTGCGCCGGGGTGCTCGGCGGGGCATGATCGTCATCGGCGGCGTATTCGGAGGCCAGCATGACACACCGCTCGAAGGCCCTTCCATCGCCGATCATGCTGTACGCCAAGCCTTCCCAACCGATCAGCGCCGACTGCAAGCGCGGATCCGCCGACCGGCGCACCAAATACTGCGCGAACTGCACCACTTCGAGCGCATCCCCGGGCTGACCGATATCCAGATACAGATACGCCAGCCCACCGAGCGCACCCGCGATCAGCTCGTCATCCCCCGCCGCATGCGCGAACTTCGCGGCAAGAGTAAACCGCTGCCGCGCCCGGCCATGATCCTCCACATCCCAATGCATGGTGCCCGCGAGATGCGCGAGCTCAGCGCCCGCCCGCAAGGCCTCGCGCGCCCGGGTACCACGGTCGAGCCGAGTCATATTCAGGCGCAACCAGTCCTCCACCGGCCCGAGCGCTGGCGTCGCATCATTCCACTGCCGCGCCCGCGCCCACTCGGCCAGCCGTCGCGCCGCCTCGATCTCCCGATCCGTGAACTCCATTCGGCCCCGGAGGGATTCGGCCGCCGGTTGCAACATCGGCCGCAGCTCGGTCAGCGCATCCTCGACAGCGTCGGCGATCCGTACCCCCAGTGCCCGCTCATAAGCGTCCACATGCTCGGGACGAACCCCACGCACCCCCGTCTCCAACTGCCCGAGATACGGCTTGGAATAACTGGTCAGCTCTGCCAGCCGAGCCAAACTGACGCCCGCCCCAACCCGCGCGGCCCGCAATGCGGCGGCCAACTCCGCCATCATCTACCTCCAGGTCGCCTACTCGCGGCACAGCCTAAGCGCCCCACCGCAGCACCGCTCGCCGACCCGGCCGCCAGCATCAGCCGACCACCACCAGCCCGCCATCACCAGCCGGTCAACCCGGGCAGCAGCGCCTTCCCACCCAGGTCCACCACCTTCGTGCCCGGCCCGATGTGGTCGCGCTGACCCGCCAACACCGGCTTCTCGACACCGGCCCGCCAATATCGCCCGCCGCCACGGGCCACTTCAAGATCAAGGAGCACTCAGGGTCGAAATCGGCCCCAAAACCCGCCACCACAGCTCCCTCAGCAGATGGTCACCGGCCCGCCATAACCGGCCGGTCGATATAGCCCGCCATCCGGACCAGCCATCAACCAACCGGGCGACACAGCCCGCCAACACCGGCCACTCGACACCAGCTCGCCAACATCGCCCGCCAACTCTGGCCGACCAGCACCAGCCCGCCAACATCGCCCGCCGCCATGGACCACTTCAAGATCAAGGAGCACTCAGGATCGGAATCGGCCCCGAAACCCGCCACCACAGCTCCCTCGGCGGATGGCCACCGGCGTGGGGTGAGCCGCGCTTTCTGTGTCGTGCGGAAGTACAGAAGCTGCATGGGTTCTCGACAGCTGCAGGGGTTGTAAGGCCTGCAACTGTCGAGAAACCCTGCGGCTCTGGGGATGCCACTGTCAGGTGGACCGCGCGGGGTCAGCGTCGAGCAGTGCGGCGACATCCGCCCAGCCGGTCGCAGAGACGATGCCGAAGTGCGTGTATGGCAGTCGGCGGACCATGAGGCGGGCATCCGCCGAGCGCCGTGTGGACGGGTGGAGTCCTGCCGGAACCACGTCGGAATGGCGAGGCTCAGGCCTGCGGCTTTTTTCCCGCGCGCTTCTCGGCGGCGGTCTCCAGGTAGGCGTTGAGCTCGCTCTCGAGGACGCGATCCAGGGCCTGGTGGAGGGAGTTTTCGACTGCTGTGACGCCTAGTTCGCGGAGGTGGTTGAACATCTTGGTGGTGGCAGCGGTCTCGGCGTCCGTGTCGGGCAGCCAGCCGGGGCCGTGCTCGGCAACGATCTGATCCCGGGCCAGGGTGATCATGAGGCGGGCGATGTCTTCGACTCGCTCGACTACTCCGGCGTAGACGTCTATGAGGCCGTCCAGGCCGTAGCCGTAGCCGTGTAGGGAGGCGAAGGTTTCGAGGAGTTCGGGCTGGGTGATCTCGACGGTGTCCTCGTGCAGGCGGGCGAGGCCGAGCTTGGCCAGGCGGTCGAGTTCGCCGCCGGTGACCGGGTCGCCGTCCACGCCACCCAGGAAGGTGTCGAGGAGTTCGCGCGGAACTTCCAGGGGCTCTTCGGTTTTGCCCCAGGTGGCGGTGACGGCCTGTTGTAGGCCGAGCACTTCGGTGAGGTCCTTGCCGGTCTCCCAGCTGGTGATGAAGTCGGCGATGTGCGCGATGGTGAAGCCGCGCTGCAGGAGTGCGTCGATGAGCTTGAGGCGGGCCAGGTGGGCGTCGTCGTAGATGAGCGCGCGCCCGCTGCGACGCGTGGGCGTCGGCAGCAGGCCGCGTTCCTGATAGGCCCGCACATTGCGGGTGGTGGTGCCGGCGGCGTGGGCGAGATCGTCGATGCGGTAGTCCGCCATCCTGGTCTCGCCCTCCCTTGTCGCCGTTGCGCCTCGCGTCGACATTAGCCGAGCGAGACGGCCATTCCGGTGTCGGCACCCGCCGCGCGAGCATTGTCGCGGGGCACCTGGACGTAGTCGTCGAGGTTCACCCGCGCCAGCTGGCGGACGTATTGCGTGCCGAATCCCGGATACATGGTGGCGTTGAAGCCGTCCTCGGTGAGGTACCAGCTGCTGCACCCGGAATTCCAGGTGGTGGCGGTCAGCCGCTGCTGCAAGCGGGCATTGTGGCGGTCCTGGCGTTCCTGCCGCACCTCGAGCATGCGTAGATCCCGCGACAGCAGAATGCCGATGGCATCGGTGAGGTACTCGATCTGCGCCTCCATATAGACCAGCGCCGAATTGTGGCCGGGCCCGGAGTTCGGGCCGAAGGTGAGAAACAGGTTCGGGTACCCCGCGACGGTCACGCTCTTGAAAGCGTAAGCGCCCCTGCTCCATTCATCACCGAGCACGCGACCGTCGCGGCCGGTGATCGGGATGGGCGAACCGGCCTTGGACACGTCGAAACCGGTCGCGAACACCACACAGTCGAATTGATGCTCGATGCCCTCCGCGGTGCGAATGCCCTTCTCCGACATCCGCGCGATGGGCCAGGTGACCAGCTTGCAGTTCTCCCGTTGCAGCGCCGGATAGTAGTCATTGCTGATCAGCAGCCGCTTGCACCCGGCCCGGAAATCGGGCGTCAACTGACGCCGCAGCCACGGGTCACTCACCTGACTCCGCAAGTGCAGCATCGCGACCGACTCGACCACGCGAGTCAGCGGCGATTTCCACACCACACCCAGCGCCACCGACTCATGACCCCAGAACCAGGCTTCGCGCGCCAGCTTCTGCGTCACGGGAGCCTGCCGGTAGAGCTGCTTGGTCAGCCCGCTCGTACGCCGGTTGGCGCGCGGCAGCACCCATCCCGGCGTGCGCTGGAACACCTTGACCGACGCCGCCCGCTCGACCAGCTCCGGAATGATCTGCACGGCACTGGCTCCCGTGCCGACCACGGCCACCTTCTTGCCGGTGAAGTCGTATTCGTGATCCCAACGGGCACTGTGTATCTTGTGCCCCTCGTAGTCCTCTATCCCGGGTATGCGAGGAAAGCTGGCATTCGACAGCGGCCCGGACGCGACAATCACGCTGCGCGCCTTCACCTTCGGCTTACCCTCGAAGGCGATATCCCACAGCCCGCTCACCTCATCGAACTCGAGGCCGGTCACGGTGTGGTCGAATCGAATGCTCGGACGGACTCCGAACTCATCGACCATCGCCTCGATATAGGAGAGGATCTCCGCGCTACCGGAGTAGGTGTGCGACCACTCCGGATTGGGCGCGAACGCGAACGAGTACAGCCGAGACGGAATATCGCATGCCGCACCGGGATACGTATTATCCCGCCACGTGCCGCCGACCCGACTACCCCGCTCGAAGACGGCGAAGTCGGTAATCCCCTTCTGCCGCAGCCGGATCGCCGCGCCGATTCCCGCGAATCCCGCACCGATGATCGCCACATCCAGCGGCTTGCCGAGGGCGCTCATGCGACCGGCTCGTAGGTGAGTTCCTTGGACCAGGTGGGCTGCGCACCGAGGAAGCGTTCCGGAATCCGCGCGGTCAACTTGACCATGGCATCCGCGAACAGGTGATACGGATGGTCTCGGTTGATCACCCAGTTGCCGTGCATCTTCACGATCCGGTACATGGGCACGCGATTGGCGATCGGGGCGCGCTCACCCACCGACCGGAAGCGGCGCATGGCGGCGTACAGCTTCTCCTCATCGACGCCCATCTCCACAATATTGTCGCGCATCTTGTTCAACAGCGGCACATAGCTGAGCACGCCGACAATGAACGACGGCTTGGCCCAGCCGCCCACCAGATCGATGGCCAACTTGCGCACGGTGGCGTGCCCGAGCAGTTCCATGACCGCGTAATCGGTTGCCAGGTGCCGGGATTCGTCGGCATTGATCTTCTTGAAGACCTCCTGCGCGACCGGGTCGGTGATCTCGTCGGTGATGAACTTGATCAGCGCGCCGTCGAGGGCCACCTCGAGCATGGGGATGACGGTGCCCAGGAAGGACAGCGACATATCGTCGGCGTGCTTGTCCAGGAAGTCGATCACCAGCTTCACATTGATATTCGGCTCCGGGATCTCATCGCCGTCGAGCATGCCCCACCGGCGCATGAGCGCGAGTTCGGCATTGGCGTGCCGCTGTTCCTCCGCGTGGAAGTAGCGATAGATCTGCTTGAGCGTCTCGGTCGGGGCCTTCTGCGCCATGGCGGCGAATCCGCGCGCGCCGACATTCTCGATCCACATGAGATCGGCCATGAACGGCTTCAGCTTGGCGTGCAGGGCGGGGTCGATGGTCTCGACACCGGGTGCGTCCCAGTCGATATCGGCCAGGGCCCACTGCTTGGACTTGATCTTGCCCAACATATTGTCGAAGTCGAAAGGCATGTCAAACTCCTGTCTTCTCGAAGTGCGCCCCGGGCGTCGAATCGTCCTGCGGCAGGACGCGATTCAAGACGCCGAGAGCATGGGTGTAGAGGGCCGGAAAGTGCCGCTTGAGCAGCCAGACCGCATGCGCGTCCAGCTGCGGCAGCACATACAACCGACCGTGATCGTGGGAATCGAGGGTCGTGCGCGCGACCCGCTCCGGCGAGAACCCGGTCCGGCGCATGAGCTCATCCGCCAATCGTGAAGCGCCCGAGCCGATCCGGCCGTCCTGCACCACATTCGTCTTGACGAAGGTGGGGCACAGCACAGTCACCGCGACTCCGCTACCCGAAAGTTCGGCGGCGAGAGTCTCCGACAACGACATGACACCGGACTTGGACACGTTGTAGACGGCCATCCCGGGAGCAGCCGCGAACCCGGCCGCCGACGCGACATTGATGATCCCGCCCCGCCCGGCCGCCCGCAGCTTCGGCGCGAAGATCTCACAGCCGTGCACGACGCCCCACAGGTTGATCCCCAGCGCCCACTGCCAGTCATCGAATCCGATGCTGCCCACCGGCTTTCCGCCGATGCCGACACCGGCGTTATTGATCACCAGCGTCGGCGGCCCTTGGAAGACGACCTCGGCATGCCGGGCCAGGGTCTCCACGTCCTCGCGCTGGGAAACATCGCAGAACACCGAGTGTGCGGGCTGCCCGTACGTACGCTCGATCAGTCGAACCGTCTCGTCGGCCCGATCCTTATCAATGTCGGCACACAGCACTTCCCCACCGCGCGCCGCGATTTCGAGCGCGAAGGCCCGGCCGATGCCGCTGCCCGCCCCCGTCACCACGGCCTTGGCATCGTGCGAGCGGCGGTCGCCGAACACCGGCAGCACACTGTCCAGAATTCCCATGGTCAACTCACCTTCGTCCGACTCGATGCGTCCGCCGCCAGCGCGGCGGCAATGAACTCCCGGGTCCGCCGCAGCGCCTGCACCGCTTCGGGAACCAGCAGCGGCAGCGCCTGGAATACGTGAATGCGCCCCGGCCAGAGCTCGAGCTCACTGCGCCCACCGGCGGCGGTGACCATGTCGTGCACGTACCGGGCGTCATCGGCGAGCATCTCCCCTGCACTGGCCTGCACCAGCAGCGGCGGCAGCTCGGCTCCCCGCGGCACGGACAGCCGCAGTCGCGGTGAATCCGCCCGCTGCCCTTCGGTATAGAGCTCGAGCAAGCGGCGACCAGTCCGGGCAGGTGCCATCGGATCGGCGAGCACCCGATCCCGCCCCTCGGCCAGGGTCAGCGTGAGATCCATCAGCGGCGAGTACATGAACACCCCTGCGGGTTGCGGCGTCTCATTCCGCAAGTTCTGCAAGAGCAGATCCAGCGCCAGATGCCCGCCCGCCGAATCCCCGCCGATCACCAGATCCGCTGCCCGATAACCATTCCCGAGCAACCACCGATACCCCGCCTCGACATCGTCGGCCGCCGCCGGGAATCGATGCTCGGGTGCGAGCCGGTAGTCGATCAGGAAGACCGGCAGCCCCGACAGTTTCGAGAGTCGCGAGGCCAACCCGCGATGCGTGCGAGCCGAGCACACCACGTACCCGCTGCCGTGGATGTAGTAGATGGCCTTGTCCCCGAATTCGACCCCGGCCGCGCGCACCCATTCGCCGCGCACATCACCGGTCCGGACCCGCGCCACCCGAGTTCCCGGGAGCGGTGGCCCGAACGCCGCCATGACCCCGGCGATCAGCCCGCGTCCCGCCCCGATGCCGACCCGATTCCGCGGTAGCACCCCGTTCAACCGTCGCAACCCGATCACCGACGCGTGAGCCGCGAGCCGCGTTTGCAGCGAGGCGTTCTCAGGTGGCGTCGCCAATACAGGGGTAGGAACTGTTTGTGGTGAAGTGTTCACAAGTGTCCTTCAGGTACGTCGAGGGGTGGACCTGCGGAGTGAGCGAGGGCGGCGTGTGACGCCGCAGACTGTGCGGTTGTATTGACGGGCGGTGCCGGTGTAACGGAGAGTGCGGGTGGCGGATGAACGTCATTGCGCCACACCGTTAACCGTCGCGAATCCGGCGATTCCGGACCGATCCCAGGAACCTCGAACAAACTTTCGATCACCCGGCCTACGGTGGGAGCATGACCAACGCACCGGCGCGAGACGGGACCAACCCGGTCGATGGGTGGCCGGTGAGCATGGTTGCGCTGCGCACGATTGCGCCCCCGTTCCCCGTGCCCGGCCCGAGCGGGGTCACGATCCGCACCCGGTTGAAAGGGATGACCGACACCGACGAGCGGGTCCTGCGCGCGGTGGGCGCGCACCTGGGATCCCTCGCCGGAACGGATCTGGCGCGGCGGTGTCGTGACGGTCTCGATCACAGCAGTACGGCGTGGGCCGACCGCAAACGCGCGGTGACCTGTGAATCGTCGGCGCGGTGGGCCGGGTCGATCACGAAGGGCTCCCATGATCAGTGGGCGTTGGCGCGCCGCGCCCAAGCCGCGTACCTGCGATCGCTCGAATCGACGATCGCCACGATCGAACACCGGCTCGCGCAGCCGATCGGTAGCTCCGGGAGTAGACACGCTCCGGGCGGATACCGGTCGCGGTCCGAATGGCACGCCAAATCCCGTCGCCTGCACACACTCCGGGCCCGCGCCCAGCATGTCCACGCGGCGCGTGACGCCGGGCTGGTGTCGGTGGTGCGGGGCGGCAAACGACTGCTGAACACCCGCCACCATCTCGAGGCGGCTGGTCTTGGCGAGGCTCAGTGGCGGGAGCGGTGGCAGGCGCGGCGGTGGTTCCTGGCCGCGGACGGTGAGTCCGGGAAACGCTGGGGCAACGAGACGATCCGGGTGAGTCCCGACGGCGAAGTCTCGCTCAAGCTTCCTGTCCCGCTGGCACACTTGGCCAATGCCGCGCACGGGCGCTACGTCCTGACCACCCGGGTGAGTTTCGGGTTCCGGGGCGAGGAATGGCGCGACCGGGTCGAAGCCGCTGCGGCGGTGGCCTACCGGATTCACTTCGACGTCGAGCGGGGGCGCTGGTATGTCGACGCGGCATGGCAGCGTAGAGAATTGCCCGTCATGCCCTTGGCGGCGCTGCAAGATGGTGAGGTCATCGGGGTGGACTTCAACGCCGACCACCTCGCCGCCTGGCGCCTGGACCCTCACGGCAACCCGGTCGGCGCGCCACGCCGCTTCGAGTTCCGGCAGGACGGCACCGCGACACACCGCGACGCGCAGATCCGGCACGCGCTGACCCGGCTGCTGCACTGGGCCAACGACACCCGATGCCGGGTAATCGCCGTGGAGAACCTCGATTTCACCGATGCCAGGACGCGGGAGAAACACGGCCGCCGGAAACGATTCCGGCAGTTGATCAACGGGATGCCGACCGCTCGCCTGCGTGCCCGGCTCGTGTCCATGGCCGCCGAACACGGGATCGCGCTCATCGCGGTAGATCCCGCCTACACCAGCAAATGGGGAGCCCGACACTGGCAGAAACCACTCTCTACCGAATCGCGCACCGTCACTCGCCATGAGGCGGCGGCGGTGGCGATCGCACGACGCGCCCAAGGGCATCGGATCCGGCGTCGGACGCCACCGCCCCCACCCGACCGGAGTGATCGGGTGGGGCATCGGAGCGTCCAGGCCAGACCCGGTGACCGTGGGCGTGAGGGAACCCGCCCGCCTCGGCACGGACCACCGACACGATCGGTGTCGCCGACCGAGGTACGTGAACGCGGGAACCCAGCCTGCCCAACACCGTTCGGGGCGGGCGCAGTGCATCAGAACGATCTCCACGATCACTTCTGACCACTGTCCAGGAACGGTCGCCATTGACCCTGTTCTCGCCATACCTCAAACGATCACCCATCAATGCGCCAGTTGTCAATGGCACATTCGTTACCCACCTGTTGCGGACCGCTCGCGTATTCTCCGAACCATCACCTCACCGGCCAAGACTCCGACGCCCCGTCATACCCGACCGGCACCGAATCAGCCCGATCGGCGGCTTCGGCGACGCGCTATAGGCGCGACACTGGTCCTCACGGCAGTGTGGATCGGGGCCTGCGGCACCGACCACGCGCCGCAGCAACTCCCCCTCTCATACGACGGCCCGGCCGACCAGGTCATCACCGTGGTCGCCGACCATCCCGACGCCACCACGGCAACGGTGCTCGCCTGGGATCGTGTCCCCGGCGGCTGGCGACCCGCCCTCGGCCCCGCGCCCGCGCGGGTGGGAGCCGACGGCATCGGCCCGGCCTCCGAGATCGATTCCCGCACACCCGTCGGAACCTGGTCCCTCACAGAGGCTTTCGGATACCAGAGCCGCGATGACCTCCGACTTCCCTACCGCCACATAGGAACATCGGACTGGTGGGTGTCCGACGTATCCTCCCCGCTCTACAACACGTACTACCACTGCGATTCCGGCACCTGCCCGTTCGATGAGGACGCGAGCGAGAACCTTGGTCGCGCCGGTTTCGTTTACGACCAAGCCGTGGTCATCGACTACAACCGCTCCCCCGCAATCCCGGGCGCAGGATCAGCCTTCTTCCTGCACAACACGAATGACCGCCCCACCGCGGGCTGTGTCGCCATCCCGGCCGCGAACCTCCGCGCGATCATGCGCTGGCTGGATCCGGCCCGTCATCCGGTGATCGCCATCGGGGCGTGACAGCCGCGCGACAGGCGTTGGCCCGCTGGCGTTTTTGCGCCAGATTTGGAACGGACTCGTGCGGGATGGGGATATTAATTCAGCACCGATCGGCGGAATCGGGCTGAGCGGGAGGGGATTCCCGGATGTCCGGTGTAGTCGAGGCGTCGCGGTGGGCAATTGCGGTAGCCGCGGGGGTGACGCTGCTCGGGACGGCCGCGTGTGCGGAGTCAGCCGACGTGACCCATTCGACCACCCTGTCGACGACCTTGCCGGGCGTCAAACAGGCGGGCTTCGATCCGTGCAAGCTGCTCGACGATAGGGACATCATGGCGGCCGGTGGGGTTGGGGGCGTGCGGAATCCGGATGCGTCGCCGGGGTGTGACTTCGGTGCCGTGGCACTGTATTTCGGCAATGCCACATGGTTCGGGTCCGGGGATCGGATCGGCGGGATCGGGGATGAGGCGTATTACGACCTGAATCTGCATCAGATCGCGGTGCGCAAGGGCGACACCAAGGTCTTCATCAGCCTCAAGATCCCCACTGCGCCAGGCAGATCCGAGGTGGAAGTGCTCAGCCCGCTGGCCACCAAGGTCGCCAACGAGCTGTAGCGGCTAGGCCGGGTTCAGCGCGGTGAAGTCGCGGTGAACGACGTGGTTGCGGTCGGCGCAGGTACCGAGAGCGTGGTCGGGGTGCATGCCGAGGTATTGCTTGCGGGTGCGGGCGCTCCAGCGGCGGGCCGCCTCGGAGCGGGTCTTGTAGAAGTTGGCGGTGTAGCCGCCCTCGTAGATGCGCAGCATGGTGTATCCGCCCGGATACTCCTTGGCCGCACCGACTTCCAGGAACTCCACCGCAACGCCCGGGTCCGGGCGATTGCGACGATTGCGGTGGGTGTGGCCGCTGTGATGCAGGAAGACACCCGGCGCGCAGCGGTAGATATCAGTCAGGGCGGCCGCGCTGGTGCGATCCAGGACGAAGCCCGGTCCCGCCGGATTGCTCACGGCTGCATGGGAAGTCACCGGATGATGGCCGAAGATCAGAGTGGGGCGGTCGGGATCGGCGACCAAGAGGTCGCGCAGATGCTCGAGTTGCGCGGCCTCGAGAGTGCCGCCCGAGCGTCCCCGCCGAGCGGTGTCCAGCGCGATGACGCGCAGTCCGCCGAGGAAGTATTCGGCCAGCTGCTGGAACGGATGGAACACCTCACCCCAGTGATCGGGCTGATCGGCGGGAGTGGTGTCGTGATTGCCCCGGCAGACGAAATAGTCGCGGCCCAGCACGCCCCACGAGTCGAAGCGCTCCCGGATCGCCCGGGATTCCTCGGCCGTGCCATTGTCGGTGAGATCGCCCGCCACGATCAGGTGATCGGCGGCGCGATCGGGCAGCCGCAGATCGTCCAGCAGCGCGCCGAGCATGAACGCGGGATGATCCTCGGGCTCGTGCCGCAGCCCGATCGGCAACCCGGCCAAGAGGATTCCGCTGCGCTGCTCACCGAAGTGCACGTCATTGGCGAGCGCGATGGTGCGCAGCAGGCGGCCGGGCGGCGGCGTGGCGGTGGTGAACCTTCCGGTGGATTCCGGGGATCCGGAGCGCCGGGTCACCAGCGTCCGGCCGGGCACCGCGCGGACGCCGTCCGAATAGGCCTCGAACCGGTAGGTGCGCCCGGGTTCAAGGCCGGAGATCTCGGCATAGTGGTAGGCGGTCGGCCGGGAGTCGGTATGGCGCGGCAGCGGCGCACCGGTCTCCGCGTCGGCCATCCGCACCTCGGTGTCGGCCACAACCGGTCGCAGCCGTCCCGAACGGTCGCGGGCCGCGGTCGCCCAGGTCACGGTGACGGACCGGTCCGTCACCGTGACCACCTCGAGGTCCGACGCCACCATCGAATTGCGTTCGCGCCCAGTCGATTCAGTGCGTCGACCAGTGATCATCGGCCGCAGGTAATCGGGAGTCCGCGCGAATGTCGCGACCCCCGTCGCCACGTTTGCCATCCATAAGGCTCGGAGCCCAGCGTCCAGAATCATGAGCGCCTCCATCCCAGATGACCCCAAGGTACGGTCGCGGGCTGAACGCTCCGGTCCCCCCGCATGACCATTCAGCCTCCGGAACCGGACATCTGGGGTGCGCCGCTGACCGTCAGGAGCGGTGGGACCGCGTCGGCGATGCGTCGGGTTCGGCGAAATGGACTGCGCCGACCCTCCCGCTGCTGACCTCCTCGACTATGGCCGCGGCGAGGGTAGCGACCTTGATATTGCGATGCTGAGAGATCGTCCGGAGCAGCGTGAAGGCGTCCTCGCGGCTGCATCGATCCCGGCCCATGATGATTCCCAGGGCTTGGTCGATCACGGAGCGTGATTCGAGAGTTGCTCGAAGCTGCTCGGTGAGCGCGCTGCGGCGGGCCGTCTCCATCGCGACCTCGAGCAGCACCCCGAGGTGACTTGCGGTCAAGGCGGCCGCGCGCCGGGTCCGCTCCCCGAGTTCGCCGGGAGAATCCGCATACACCGTCAGCGTGCCGATCGTGCCATTCACCGTGACCAGCGGCTCGGTATGCACGGAACGGATCTCTTCGACCAGCGCCGGATCGACGCCGGCCACCGCACCGAGAATCGTGATCGCCACGCTTACCGTCGGCCGGCCGGGCAGCATCCGGGACACGATATCGGCGATGTCCGGCACCGACTCGGCGATATCGGCCGTCGACAGCAGTAGCGTCGCCAGCTCCGACATGCCCTCAGCGAGCGCGTCCGTCATCGGAATCCCCTGGAGATCAGCATATTTGGCAGGTTCCATCGATCACTTGGCGGGCGATCTCGCCGATCGGCGCGGACATTGCGAACGCGCGCGCCCGGAGTAATGCGAGCGCGGTGTCGATATCGCAGTCGCAGCGGACCGCGACCATGCCGGACGCTTGATGCGCCGTCGCGAGATAGTCGGCATCCTCGAACAGATCCAGCCGCATATGCAGGCCGTCGGCAGCGAGCAGCAGGGAGTTCGCAAGGGTATCCGCGACGCTGGTGGCGGCTGACACGACCTGCTCGGGAAGTTCGCCGCGGGTGGTGAAGCCGCACAAAGCTCCAACGTAATTCGCGCCGCAGTGTAGCGGGACGGCCACGATCGACCGGATGCCGAGATCACTGACCGCCGGACCGTATCGCGGCCAACGGGTCAGGAGGTCCCCTCCGGATACCAGGACCGCGCCGCGGGCCTGCGATGCCGTCCGCGCAGGGCCCTCGGAAACGGTGCACTCGAGCTCCTGAGCCGCGCGCGATGTCACGTCCGACGCCGCCACCAGCAATTCGTCGCGGCTCTGACCGAACAGGGTGACCGCGGCGCTGTCCACGTCGAATTGTTCTGCGACGGTCGCCATGAACACCGGCCGATGCCGGACATCGACCGGATCCCACTTCTGCAATCGCAGAACGTGCCGACGGTGCAGTCGGGCACAGGCGAGATGGCGGGCCTCCATCGCGCGGTGCAGCGCCGCCATTCGAAGACGGAACGGCTGCATCGATTCCGGCGGGCGCTGGGCCTGCCGTTCGAACGCTTCGGCAAGCTCGGCGGCGCGCGTCGCACGTCGCCGCTCGGCGGAGATTTCCTGCCACAAGCGCGCGATCTCCTCGCGGTCCCGGTCAGGTGACACGGCAAAATCCTACGCCGTCCCGGCATCGGGAGTCCGGAATTGTCAATTTCCCTGCGTAGTAGCTGAATTCGGCTGGCCCTCCTCCATCAGCAGCACTACACCGTCCGATGAACCGTCCAGCGGGGAAATCGTCACCGAACAGACGATGGGACGACCGATGCGGCTGATGGCCGGGATGTCGATCGGGCCGCCGCGCTGTTTCAAGTCGAGAGCCTGCTGTGTGAGATGGTGCAACTGGTCGGTGGGCAGTCCGAAATCCAGTGTGAAGAACACCTGATTCTTGACCTCGGCGGCACGCAGCCCCCACAGCTCCTCCGCACCGCGATTCCAGCTGCGCACCTTCAGGTTGCCGTCCAGCACCACCACACCGGCCGCGACACTGGTCAGCACACCCTGGAGAAACGCCCGCGTCTCCTCCAATTCGCCGCTGCGGATACGGATCTCCTCGTTCATCGTCTCGAGTTCCTCGTTACCCGACTGGAGTTCCTCGTTGGTGGTTTCGAGTTCCTCGTTGGTGGATTGCAGTTCCTCGTTGGTGGTCTCGAGCTCCTCGATGCTGGATTGCAATTCCTCGTTGGTGGTTTCGAGTTCCTCGTTGGTGGATTGCAGTTCCTCGTAGGCGGTTTCGAGCTCCTCGCGCTTGACCTTCACCTCGGTGGCAAGCTTGGTGGGCATGGTGGTGTCGATGAAGTGGATCGCGATCCCGACACTCGTCCCGTCACCGACTGCCAGCGGCTGGATGAGCACATCGAAGAACTGGGTTTCCTCCGGTCCCAGCCGCCGTTCCACCGAACTGATCCGGACCACCCGGCGTTCGGCGTGGGCCTGCTCGATCAGCGACCGCAATTCGATAGGGCGGTAGGAGATCTCCAGGTCGCTCAGGGGCCGCCCGATATCGTGGTGATTGAGCCCGAACTGCGCGCGCATCTGATTGTTGATCACGGCGACCTTGCCGTCGGGGTCGACGCCGATCATCGCGAATGGCGCGGCCTCGAGCGCCAGGTCGCTGAGTTGCCGCTTACGGACCGCGCTCTGCACCTCGGTCCCCATGCCGAGCTCGAGCCGCGGAGGGCCCGGCGTTTGCGGCGGCACTGACTCCCCCGCCCGCCGCCGGAAGATGCGCTGGCGCATGCTGGAGATCTCGAACCGCTCCCCGTCGGAGAGCAGCATCTCGGCCTTGCCGAGGAAAAGGAAACCGTCCGGGCGCAGCGCGAAGTGGAAGCGATCCAGGATAAGGGCCTGTGCCTCGACATTGAAGTACATCAGGGCGTTCCGGCATACCAGCAGGTCCAGGCGGGAGATCGGCGCATCCCGGGTGATGTCGTGGCGGCCGAAGATCACCCGCCGCCGCAGATCCGAGCGGAACAGGAACCTGTCGCCATTGGACTCGAAGTACCGGTTCCGCAGGTCGGCCGACAGCGGCGCGAGCGATTTGGCGGTGTAGAGACCGGTGCGGGCCTCACGCAGCGCCTCCTCGTCCACATCGGTCCCGTAGATCTTGACCCGCTTGATGCATTCCGTGAGGCCGAGCGCCTCGGCGAACATGATGGCCAGCGAGTAGGTCTCCTCACCGCTGGAGCAGCCCGCGCTCCAGATCCTGATCTCGCTGGTCGGATCCATGCCCGCGAGAAGTTCCGGCAGGACTTCGCGTTGCAGGTACTGCCAGGCCTCGATGTCGCGGAAGTAGCCGGTGACATTGATGAGGATGGTGTTGAACAGGGAGCCGAATTCTTCGGCGTTGGTCTGGAGATAGTCCTGATAGTCAAGGTATTCGGCGATCTTCACCTCATGCATGCGCTTACGGATGCGCCGGGCCAGCGACGAGCGCTTGTAGCCGGTGAAGTCGAAGCCGCGGGAATCGCGAATGAAGATCAGCAGATCTTCCAGTGCGGGATCCGCCTGCACGACCTCCTCCGCGGCCTCCGGTCCCGCCTCCTCGTTCGTGTCGGTCACTGCCGCCTCGTCCATCACCGCCGACTCGCTTCGACCAGACTCCGGATGACATCGCCGATCTCGTTCAACGGCAACAGGAAATCCACCGAACCGGTCTTGGCCGCCGCATCGGGCATACCCCGGAACTCGGCCTCCTCGGGGTCCTGCACGAGCACGGTGCCACCCCGCGACTTGACCGCGCTCACCCCCATCGCGCCATCACTGCCCGTCCCGGTCAGTACGCATGCGATCGCCCGCGGCCCGTACGCCCCGGCGACGGATTCGAACAGCAGGTCGGCCGAGGGCCGGACGAAATGCACGAGTTCGCTGCTGGACAGGGACAGCACTCCTCCCGACCCCACGAGTAAGTGATAGTTCGGTGGCGCGACGTACACGATGCCGGGTTCGGCGCGTTCGTCCGCCTTGGCGAGCCGCACGGGCAGTTTCGTTCGCCGCGCGAGCACCTCGGCGAGAACCGTCTGGTGGCGTGGGTCGAGGTGCTGCACGACCAGGACCGGCACCGGAAGGTCGTCCGGCAGACTGCCGAGCACTCGGCTCAGTGCGGTGATCCCGCCCGCGGAGGACGCGATGGCCACGACGTCGTAGTTGTCGGGGCGCGAAACACCCTCGAAATCAATTGAATCCATCGTCGGCCAGCCGATCGTGATGGTGCGGGGAGACGCTGTCGAAAGCATGGCATTCGAACACCACCTCAGCCTAGCGCTTCCGAGGCGTACTATTTGGAAACCAACTTCCCGGGTCCCGTAGCGCGGCTCTGGATCTCTCACGCACACTCAGGAGATCACAGTGGCTGCTCCCGCTCTGCCCAACGAGCTCGCCGACGACCAGGACATGATCACCCTGTCATTCGACGCCGGTCGGTACCTGTCCCCCAGCACGATCGCGTTGGCCGATGCCAGCCATCGGCTCGTCCGGCATCTGTTCGACGTCAGCCTCCAGTTACATCCCCTACATGCCGTATTCGACCGCGCCGATGCGACACCCGATGAGATTCGCGCTGCCAGCACCGCCGTCACCGGTGTCCTCGAAGACATCGACATGCTCATGTCCGACGCCCGGTTGGTCATGCTCTCCATCGCTCTGGAGCAGCTCGGTGACGCCGTGGACGAGGAACAGTCCTACGGCAGGCACAAACTCCTGAAATAGGCATCGACGAGGGCGCGGAATTGTTCCTACAGTGGCAGCAGAGGGCTCCACGACGAAGGACAGACCTTGGCCACGACACTTGTTAAGGGACAGAACGGGCCGCTGACCGCCGCCGAGGTGGTGATCTCCATGCGAGTCGGAGCCGGTGCGGATCTGTCGGCGTTGCTGGTGACCGACAGCGGCAAGGTGCGCTCCGACGCGGACTTCGTGTTCTACAACCAGCCCAGCGGGCCGGGCGTGCACTTGCGGCCCGGCGCGGGTGGCGGCGTGCTGGCGGTGTCGCTGGGGCAGGTGCCCGCCGACATCGCGCAGATTCGCGCGGTCATCACCCTCGACGACGCGGGGGCGACGTTCGGGCGGATCGCGCCACCGACCGCCGTCGTCGCCGACGCGAGCGGTAATCCGTTGTACGAGTATCGGATCGATGGCCTGAGCACCGAATCCATTGTGATCGCGGTCGAGTTGTATAGGCGCAATAACTCGTGGAAGGTGCGCGCGATCGGACAGGGTTATGCCGGTGGGTTCGCCGCACTGGTAACCGATCACGGTGTGTCGGTGGACGATGCACCCCGGTCGGTGCCGAACCCGGTCACTGCCCCGCCGCCCCGGAACCCGCCGCCGACGCAGGCGTATTCGCCCACGCCGTCCAATCCGCCACCCGCACCGTCGTATCCGCCACCCTCCCAGCCGATCCCGGCCCCGCCCAACTATCCGCCGCCGCCCACCCAGGCGTATCCCCCACCGGCGCAACCCTATTCGCCGCCGACGCGCCCGATTCCGCCACCGCCGCCGACCCAGCCGTTCCGCGCGACCCCGCCACCGACCGGCGACACAAACCTCTCCCGGGGCCGTCCGGTGAATCTGTCCAAGGGACAAAAGGTCACGCTCCGCAAGGAGGGCGGCGTCGAACTCACCCGGGTCCGAATGGGTCTGGGCTGGGATCCGGCCAAGCGCGGCGGGCTGTTCGGCAGTCGCACCGTGAATATCGACCTGGATGCCTGGGTGGCCCTGTTCGACGGCCGGAATCTGGTCGATGTCTCCTATTACGGCCAGCTGACCTCGAAGGATGGCTCCATTCGCCACCAGGGCGACAATCTCACCGGTGAGGGCGAGGGCGACGACGAGGTGATCCTGGTGGACCTGAACCGGATTCCGGCCCGGGTCTCGACACTGCTGTTCATCGTGACCTCCTATCAGGGGCACACCTTCGAACAGGTCAGCAATGCCTACTGCCGGTTGATCGACGAGACCACCAATGCCGAACTGGCCCGGTACTCGCTGGCGGGTGGAATGCCTTTCACCGCAATGGCCATGGCCCGGGTGTTCCGCGCCGATGGCGAGTGGAAACTACAGGCCATCGGCGACGGATTCCAGGCCAAACACCCCGGCGAGGCGGTACCTCAGTTGGGGCGCTTCATTACGGCGAGCTGACTCCCGCGGAGTCCGAACGCAATTCGCGGTAGGCCTCGACCGCCAGTCGCGTCTCCTCCCCGATCAGGTCCATATTGATGGTGGCCGCCGCCATGACGGCGGCTGCCGCGGCGGCCCCGACCTGTGCGCCGATATCGGTGACATTGCCCGCGACCCACACCCCGGGCACATTCGTGCGCCCGGTCGGGTCCGCCGGAATGTGCTCACCCATGCCCGTCGGATGCTCCACCGGCGTAAGTCCCAGCGCGGCAAGGAATCCGGTGCGCGCCACGTGCCGCGAAGACACCGCCAGCACCGCACGCGCGACCACGGTGCCGTCGCTCATCCGGACTCCGCTGATGTGATCATCCGTGACCTCCACACCCGCGACTTCCCCTGTCACCACGCGGATTCCGCGTGCGGCCAATTCCTCGGCCTGTTCCTCGGTGAGCGGCGGCAGGCCGTTGAGGAAGAACGTGACATCGTCACTCCACTGCCGGAACAGCGAAACCTGATGCAGCGACATCGGTCCGCTGCCCAGCACGCCGATGGCCCGGTCCCGCACCTCCCAGCCGTGGCAGTACGGGCAGTGCACGAGATCGCGCCCCCACCGCTCCCGCAGCCCCGGAATATCCGGCAGCTCATCGACCAGTCCGCTGGTCACCAGCAGCCGCCGGGCACGCACCGTCCGGCCGTCCCCGAGTGTGACCACGAACCCGTCGTCCGCCCGATCCACGGTCTCGACCGAACCGGACACCACGTGCCCGCCGTACTGCCGCACCTCGGCCCGGCCGCGTTCCAGCAGCTCGAGCGGCGATACGCCCTCCCGCGCGAACAGCCCGTGCACCCCGTCGGCCGGGGCATTGCGCGGTTCACCGGCATCGATCACCGCGACGGATCGCCGCGCCCGCCCGAGCACCAGGCCCCCGCTCAATCCGGCAGCGCCGCCGCCGACCACCACCACGTCATAGCCGTCCTTCAGCTGATCGGTCACCATGACCACCTCCTTGCCATCGACAATGCAGGCCGACCGGCAGTCCTGGCAAACACATTTGCCAATACGGCAAACTATGAACATGGACGACGACCTCGACAAGGCGCTCGACGCGGTCGGCCCCCGCCTCCGTGCCCTGCGCAAACAACGCGAGACCACCCTCGCCGACCTGTCGGCGGAGACCGGCATATCGGTCAGCACTCTCTCCCGGCTGGAATCCGGCGCACGCCGCCCGACCCTCGAACTCCTGCTCCCCCTGGCCAAGGCCCACCGAGTCTCCCTCGACGAGCTGGTCGATTCCCCGGCCACCGGCGACCCACGCATCAATATGCGCCCCACCACCCACCGCGGCATGAACGGCATGACCAGCATTCCCCTGACCCGCCGCCCGGGCGGCATCCAGGCATACAAGCTGGTCATCCCCGCCAGTAGCGGTCGCAGTGAACCCGATCCCAAAACCCACGAGGGCTACGAGTGGATGTACATCCTCAATGGCCGCCTGCGCCTGGTCCTCGGCGAACACGATGTGATCCTCGAACCGGGCGAGGCAGTCGAATTCGATACCCGAGTCCCGCACTGGTTCAGCGCGGCCGGTACCGAGCCTGTCGAATTGCTCAGTCTCTTCGGCAAACAGGGCGAGCGCGCCCATCTGCGCGCCCGCCCCAAAGCCAAGAACTGAACTCCCCGCGTCAGCCGGAGTGGCCCGCCAGCAGCTCGCTGAACGGGGTCACCACACCGAGGGAATTGCCGGAGGCGCGGCGGCGAGGCCGATCCAGGTCTTGGGCGAAACCCTCGACGCCGACGGATTCGGCCACCACCAGGGCGGCCAACTCGGCGGCTGCCCGGTGAATGCGCTCGGCCAGACCCTTGGAACCGAAATCCGCTGTGGCAGCGAACACTCCGGTCGGGATGACCACCGCGCGCAGATAGGCGAAGAGCGGGCGCATGGCGTGGTCCAGCATGAGGGAATGGCGTTCGGTCCCCGCGGTCGCGGCAACGAGCACCGGCATGCCATTGAGCGCGTCCGGGTCCAGGATGTCGATGAACATCTTGAACAAGCCGCTGTAACTGGCCGTGAAGACCGGGGTGACGGCGATGATTCCCGCTGCGGCCGAGACCTTTTCACGCGCCGCCGCCACGGCGGGCGTGGGGAGCCCGCCGGTGGTCATGGTGGTGGCGAGGTCGGCTGCCAACTCTCGGAGTTCGATCACCTCGAACTCGACGCTCTCACCGCGCCCACCGACCGCCGCGAAGACGGCGGCGGCGAGCTGATCGGCGAGCAGCCGGGTCGAGGAGGGCTGGGAGAGACCGGCGGAGAGAACTATGACCTTGCGGCTCATGCCTTTTCGCCTTCCTGCTGTGCGGCGAGCACGCGCTCACGGGCGGGCTCGACCAGGTGGTGCGGCGAATCGGGCCCCGCGGCAACCAGACTGCCGTGGGTGGGCGGATCGCTGGGGACGTGCTCGGGGCGGCGCAGTTCGAATTCCTTGCGCAGCACCGGAACCACTTCGCGGCCCAGGATCTCGATCTGCTCCAGAACGGTGTCCAGGGGCAGTCCGGCGTGGTCCATCAGGAACAGCTGGCGCTGATAGTCGCCCACATAATCGGCGAAGCCCAGCGTGCGCTCGATGACCTGCTCGGGGGTGCCGACGGTCAGCGGGGTCAGCTCGGTGAAGTCCTCCATGGACGGACCGTGCCCGTAGACCGGCGCATTGTCGAAGTACGGCCGGAACCGCTTCTTGGCCTCGGCCTCGGTGTCGGCCATGAAGACCTGCCCGCCGAGTCCGACAATGGCTTGATCGGCCGAGCCGTGTCCGTAGTGCTCGAACCGCTGCCGGTACAGGCGCACCATCTGCTCGGTGTGCTCCTTGTTCCAGAAGATGTTGTTGTGGAAGAAGCCGTCACCGTAATACGCGGCCTGCTCGGCGATTTCAGGTGTGCGAATGGAGCCGTGCCACACGAACGGCGGGGTGCCGTCCAGCGGCGCGGGCGTGGAAGTGAAGCCCTGCAAGGGAGTACGGAACTTGCCCTCCCAGTCGACGACCGGCTCCCGCCACAGCTTGCGTAGCAGGTGGTAGTTCTCGACCGCGAGCGCGACGCCATCGCGAATGTCCTTGCCGAACCATGGATACACCGGCCCGGTATTGCCGCGTCCCATCATCAGATCGACGCGACCGCCCGCCACGTGTTGCAGCATGGCGAAGTCCTCGGCGATCTTGACCGGATCGTTGGTGGTGATCAGGGTCGTCGCGGTGGACAGGATCAGGCGCTCGGTGCGGGCCGCGAGGTAGCCGAGCAGGGTGGTGGGCGAGGACGGCACGAAGGGCGGATTGTGGTGCTCACCGGTGGCGAACACGTCCAGGCCGACCTCTTCGGCCTTCTCGCCGATGGCGATCATGGCCCGAATCCGCTCGGCCTCGCTGGGCTTGCGGCCGGTGGTCGGGTCAACGGTCACGTCGCCGACGGTGAAGATTCCGAACTGCACGGTGTTCTCCTCGACTCGAGGTCTTACCCTTTGGTGGATATGTCAACCACTTGAACAGGCGACCACCCGCCGATATTCCGATCCCGTCACGGCCTCGGTGCCCAGCCTGAATCCGCAGGTCAACGGGTTTCGGAAGCTATAGTGCAGGAATGTCTTCCGACCTCGCCTTCGAGTGGGACAACGGCCCGGACTCGGCGGAACGCCTCTGGGGAGAGGCCTTCGCCTCCATCGACGCCATGATTCCCGACTCCTGCTTCGAGGACGACGATCAGGCCCACGTCATCGGCACGGTCGCGGCACGACGCGGTGACGCACTGGTGGGCGTGACGGAGATCTACGACGAAGAAGGCAAGGGCGGGGTCGCCTCCATGCAGGCGGCGTATGTGCCGCGGGAGGTGCGGCGGATCCTGTCCGGCTACTACGACGACTCGCCGACGAGCAGTGAGGAATTCGCGGCGGTCGCGGGCATGTATCGGCTGGCGGCCGAGCAGCTCGGCGCGGCCGGGTACCGGGCCCTGCTGTTCGACGGGATGGATACCGCCCCGGACGGCAAGGCGGCCGTGGAATTGCGTGCACACCCGATCCGCGAGTACGCCCGGAACTGGCACGTCGAACCCGCTCGCTGGGAGCGCCCCGAGGGACTGCCCGCGGTGACGCTGACGAAAGTGCGTGAGCCCGACACCGATTCGCCGGAGGTCGAACTCCAGACCGAGCACGCCGCGGTCCGCGCGTATCTCATGGACCGCAGCGCTTATATCAATGTCGGCGAAGCGATCAGCTACTCGGGCACCGATTCGGTTCATCTCGCGGCACTGCTCGCCGAACTCGTCACCCGGCTGCGCGAAAACTATCCGGGTGCAATCGAATTGACCGTATTCGAATTCGAGGACGAAACCATTCACGCGGCGCTCCCGCTGGCCGGATTCGAAATCTCGGGCCGCCACGTCATGTACGAACTCCCTCTGACCCGCTGAAATCGCGCTGATCGCTTCCCACCCGAGCGGCCACTCGGGCGCTACATTCGTGTCTACCCCGAGCGTTATTCGCCTTGCCGGAATTCGGCCGAACGACGAGAAGCGAGTGGACTGCGATGGTATTTCCCCCTGATATTCCCGTCACCAATGCGACGGTGGATTTGGATGTATTTCCGCCGCAACAGCATCGGCGCTGGACCGTACTGCTGCGAGCGCTGCTGGTGATCCCCCACCTCATTGTGCTGTGGCTGCTGAGCATCGCCGCCACCGTGGTGGTGATCTGCGGCTGGTTCGGCGCGTTGGCGATGGGCCGCCTACCGCAGTGGTGCGGCGACTTCCTGCGCAACTTCTTCGCCTATGCCGCGCGGGTGCACGGCTACAGCATGATGCTGGTCGATGATTACCCGCCGTTCTCGCTGAGCACCGAGGCCGAGTACCCGGTGCGGATGCTGTTCCCCGCGCCGACCCCGCTCAATCGGGTGGCGGTGCTGTTCCGGCTCATCCTCGCCCTGCCGATCCTGGTGCTGACCGGCTGGTTGAGCAGCGGCTGGGCGATCGTGTCGTTCTTCATCTGGCTGATCACCGTGATCACCGGGCGGATGCCGCAGTCGGCCTTCGAGGCCAGTGCCGCGGTGCTGCGGGCCGAGATGCGCACCGGCGCGTACGTCTACCTGCTGACGCCGACCTACCTGTCCGGCATCTTCGGAGACCCGACCCTGCTGCCCGTGGTCGATCCCGCCCTGCCGGAGATGCATCCGGCGCAGGTGGAACCGGCACGGTTCTCCGCCACTCGCCCGCTGTGGATGTCGCGGGGTGGGCAGATCCTGCTCATCGTCATGCTGGTGCTCGGCGTGATCAGCAGCTTCTTCCGGGTGTCCGCCGGGGACGAGGACGACGACCGCACCGATACCGGCGCGGTGTCCAGCTCGCATCTGGAGTCCCAGGTCGGCACCGACTACACCGATCGCACCGGCCGCACGGCGAGTGAGGTGAGCTGTCCGCACGACCTCCAACCGCGCTATGGCGCATCGGTGACCTGCACTGTTCATGACAATGGCGCGATGATTCCGGCCGCGGTCACGGTGGATGAGATGACCGACAGCGAGCTGCACTACAACATTTCCCTCGGGAGCCAGTAGCACTGGTCTGACCACTTGACCTCTGACCAATTGGGTTCTACGGTCTGAGGCATGGCGTTGAAGCGGATCGACCGGCGAACGGTTCCGGACGAGGTATTCGAACAGCTCATCGACGATGTCCTGGACGGTGAACTGGCCCCGGGCGCGGCCCTGCCCGCCGAACGGCAGCTGGCCGAGGCGCTCGGGGTATCCCGGCCGACGGTGCGCGAGGCCCTGCAGCGCCTCGCGCACACCGGCCTGGTCGAGGTCCGCCAGGGCGGCTCCACCACGGTCCGCGACTTCCGCCGCTTCGGCGGCCTGGACATGTTGCCCCGCTTGATCTTCCGCCGCGGCGAACTCGACTACACGGTGTTGCGCAGCATTCTGGAGGCCCGCGCCTCGATGGGCCGCGAGGTGGCCGGACTGGCCGCCCGCCGCGGCGACAAGCAACTCGGGGCCGCCCTGCACGCGAGCGTGGAAACCCTGACCGCACAACAGGATCCGCTCGCACAACAGCGCGAGGCACTGGCGTTCTGGGATCTCCTGGTCGACGCCGCCGATTCCATCGTCTTCCGGCTGCTCTACAACAATCTGCGCGCCGTCTACGAACCCGCCATGGCCGCGCTGGCCGCGGTCATGACCGCCGAGGTCGGGCAGGCCGATCGCTACCGCGCCCTCGCCGATGCCGTCACGAACGGCGATCCCGACACCGCCCGCAACGCCGCCGATGCGCTGTTGTCTTTGGCCACAACGGAATTCGATTCCTTCATCCGCCGTCTAGAGGAGGCGACCCCGTGACCGTCCGCAAGAACTTCTCGCTCACCGATGCCTTCGCGGCCTTCATCCGCCAGCCCACCCCCTGGATCATCGGCAGCCTCCTCGTCGGAGCCGTCGCCGCCCGCGTGGCCATCGGCGACTGGCAACTCACCGACGCCCTGGTCCCCCTGATCATGCTGGCCCTGTTCCCCTTCGCCGAGTGGATCATTCACGTGACGGTCCTGCACTGGCGCCCGCGCCGGATCGGCCCCCTACGCATCGACTCCCTGCTGGCCCGCAAGCATCGCGAACACCACGCCGCCCCACGCGAGGTCCCGCTCATCTTCATCCCGTGGCAAACCTTCCTCTGGCTACTCCCCGCACTGATAGCCATTGCGCTGCTTACCTTCCCGCGTATCGGCCTGGGCCTGACCTTCCTGATGGTCCTAGGCGTGCTGGGCCTGAACTACGAGTGGACCCACTACCTGATCCACACCGACTACAAGCCCCAAGGCCGCCTCTACCGCGCCGTCTGGAAAAACCACCGCTTTCACCACTTCAAGAACGAGCACTACTGGTTCACGGTGACCACCACGGGCACCGCCGATCGGGTCCTGCACACCTACCCCGATCCAGCGGCAACCCAGAACTCCCCCACCGCGAAAGCGCTGCACGGAGTCGGCTGATCAGCCTCTTTCGCCACTACGGTTCATGAGCACGGCGACGTCCTCGGAGAGACTGCTCATGGTGACCAGGTCGGCGCGGCCGTCGCCATTCAGGTCGACCGCCTCGGCGGCTTGCGGGCCGAGGCCGATGGTGTGCTGTTCGACGTAATCGAAACCACGGTGGCCATTGCCCTTGAAGATCATGGCGGTGGACGGAACATACTGTCCGGCCATCAGATCCGGGATGCCGTCGCCATCGAAGTCGGCGACCGCGACCGCACAGGGTGTCAGCGCGGGTCCGATCAGCTGTGGCGCACTGAAATTCCCGTGCCCGTCACCCCAATGAATACTGGCGCTGAAGCCCGCGATATTCGCGGTGATCAGATCCAGATTGCCGTCACCGTCGGCATCGGCCAGCTTGAGATCCTCACTGGGCAGCGCCGCGAGATTCCAACGCGGAGACTGGAATCCGCCGTTCCGGTCGTTCAGCATGACCCAGACGCCGGAGGTGAGCAGGTCATGGAATGCCAGATCGGCGTAGCCGTCATTGTCGAAGTCGCCCGCGAGGACGCTGGCCTTGCCGATGCCGACCCCGCGCCACTGCGGAGCGCCGAAGTGCCCCTGCCCGTCACCGTGCATGATGCCCACGCCTCCGGGCACCGGCAGCAGACTATTGAAGGCCAGGTCGATCGCGCCGTCATGGTCGAAATCGGCGAGCGCGACGCCGAACGGAATGCCGCCGGTGCGATAGGTGACATTCGGATTGAAGTCGGTCGAATAGGCGCGGTCGACGTGGAAGTTTCCGTGCCCGTCATTGAGCAGCACCGCGATGCTGAGGAAGTTGGACACCACGAGGTCGGGCGCACCGTCACCGTTCAGATCCGCCGTCTGGACGGCGTTCGCCCCGACCTCGGTGTGCACGAACTGATTTCGCTGCAATCGCCCGGTGCCATCACCGAACAGGATGCCGACCCCGTCGACAATGCCGGTCGCCGCGACATCCATGGCGCCGTCACCATTGAAGTCGGCGTACGCGATGGTCTGCGATCCGGCGGCCGGGCCGAGCCCGCCCACGTTGTACTGGACCGATTCGCGGAATATGGGATTCGCGCCCTCGGAGGACCCCGAGCTCGATCCGGACGGGAGGGCGAGCGCGCCCGAGGCTCCCATCACCGCCGATCCCAGCGATAGCGCGAAGACCGCGCCCACAGCGCACAGTCGCTTCGCACCTGAGGTCAGTCGGCGGTGTGTCATTGCTTGAAGGTAGGAAGTCGACTCCGCCTTGGACATGGCATTGCGGGCCACCGCATTGACATCTGTAGACACAGGGGTTGCCTTCTCGGTAACTGGGAGTACGCTCGTTTCTGAGTCCACTCATTAACCGGTTCGGTTCGGAGGTGTCGAATGTCCATGTCACCCGAGTCAGCGCAGGTCGGACGGCGTCAGAAGAATATGCATGACAAGCAGACTCGGATCTTCGACGCTGCTGCGGCGCTGTTCGCCGAGCATGGGTTCGAGAGCGTCACCACTCAGCAGGTATCCGATCGCGCGGAAATTGCTGCGGGGACACTGTTTCGGTACGCGGCGTCCAAGGGCGAACTGCTGCTCATGATCTACAACGAGGACTTCCGGGCTGCGTTGGAACGCGGGGATCGGGCGGCGGAGGCCCAGACCGATCCGGTGCAGGCGGTCGCGGCACTGATCGAGCCGATTCTGGCGGCCGCTGGGCGCAATATCGAGAACACCGTGGCCTATCAGCGCGAACTGCTCTTCGGCTCGCCGACCGACCGATATCGGTCCGAGGGGCTGTGGCTGGTCGCGCGGCTCGAGGCGCGGATCGCCGAGCTGCTGACCGTTTCCGCCGCCTCCCACGGTCTCGATTCGCCACTGCTGGAAGAACATTCACGCCTGGCGGGCCGCAGCGCGTTCGCGGTGCTGCACCTCGCCCTGGCCCGGCCGGTGACCGGCGCGCATCCCGGCCACGACGCGTTCACCGACCTGCGGGCTCAGATCGCGCAGATCATTGCCGGATTCTTCACATCCCTCGAGAGGAGAGAAGTATGACCATCGATATTCGCAAGGTGACCGTGCTCGGTACCGGCGTGCTGGGTTCACAGATCGCCTTCCAGACCGCCTACAGCGGCTTCGACGTCACCGCCTACGACATCAACGATGAGGCGCTCACCGCGGCCAAGGGCCGCTTCGACGGGCTCGCGGCGGCCTACCGCGCGGACAAGATGCCCGGAGCCGCGGACGGCAAGGGCGAGAAGACCGCCGCCGCCATTGCGCTGAGTTCCGATCTGGCACAGGCGGTTCACGACGCCGACCTGATCATCGAGGCGATCCCCGAGGTGCTCAGCCTCAAGCAGGACACCTACGAGAAGCTCGCCAAGCTCGCGCCCGAGCGCACCATCTTCGCCTCCAACTCCTCCACCCTGCTGCCCAGCGCCATGAAGGATTTCACCGGCCGCCCCGATCGATTCCTGGCGCTGCACTTCGCGAATCTGGTGTGGAAGTACAACACCGCCGAGGTCATGGGCACGCCCGAGACCGATCCGAAGGTGTACCAGGCGGTCGTCGACTTCGCCTCCGCCATCGGCATGGTGCCGATCGAAATCCACAAGGAGAAGGCGGGTTACGTCCTCAACTCGCTGCTGGTGCCGTGGCTCAATTCCGGAATGGCCTTGGTCGCAGGCGGATACGCCGATCCGGAGGCGGTGGACAAGACCTGGATGATCGGGACCGGCGCACCCAATGGCCCGTTCCGGGCACTGGATGTCATCGGCCTCACGACCCCCTACAACATCCTCGCCAATAGCGAGGATCCGAACGGGCAGGCACTCGCGAAGTGGTTGAAGTCCAACTACATCGACAAGGGCAAGCTCGGCGTCGCGACGGGTGAGGGCTTCTACAAGTACGGCGCCTGACATCCGGCTCCCCGAGCGGTACTTCCGAACCGGTTCTATGGATAGGAGTCACATGTTCTACAGCAGCGGCAATTACGAAGCGTTCGCCCGCCCTCGCAAACCGGCGGGAGTCGACGACAAGACGGCATGGTTCGTCGGCGCGGGCCTGTCCTCGCTGTCCGGCGCGGCGTTCCTGATTCGCGATGGCCAGATGCCCGGGAACAAGATCACCATCCTGGAGGAGCTGAAACTTCCCGGCGGCGCGCTCGACGGCATCAAGGAGCCCAAGAAGGGCTTCGTGATTCGCGGCGGCCGCGAAATGGAGAACCACTTCGAATGCCTGTGGGACCTGTTCCGGTCCATCCCGTCGGATGAGGTCGACGGCAGCGTGCTCGACGAATTCTATTGGCTCAATAAGGATGACCCGAACTTCTCCCTGGAACGGGCCACCGTCAATCAGGGTCAGAGCGCGCAGACCAAGAACCTCTTCACGCTCAATGACCGCGCCCAGAAGGATGTCACCAAGATCTTCCTCGCCACCCGCGAGGAGATGGAGGGCAAGCGCATCAACGAGGTGTTCTCCCAGGACTTCTTCGAGAGCAACTTCTGGATGTATTGGCGCACCATGTTCGCCTTCGAGGACTGGCACAGCGCCCTGGAAATGAAGCTGTACCTGCACCGCTTCGTGCACCACATCGGCGGGCTGCCGGACTTCTCGGCGCTGAAGTTCACCAAGTACAACCAGTACGAATCGCTGGTCCTGCCGCTGTACAAGTGGCTGCTGGATCAGGGCGTGACCTTCAAGTTCGACACCGAGGTCACCGATGTCGACTTCGACCTCACCGCGGATCGCAAGCAGGCCACGCGAATTCACTGGGTCTCCGACGGCGTGGCGGGCGGCGTCGATCTCGGCCCGAACGATCTGCTGCTGATGACCATCGGCTCGCTCACCGAGAATTCCGATGAGGGCAATCACCACACGCCCGCCAAGCTGAACGAGGGCCCGGCCCCCGCCTGGGATCTGTGGCGGCGAATCGCGGCCAAGGACAAGGCCTTCGGCAATCCCGACGTCTTCGGCGGGCACATTCCCGAGACCAAATGGGAGTCGGCCACCGTCACCACGCTGGATCAGCGCATCCCCGAATACATTCAGAAGATCTGTAAGCGAGATCCATTCAGCGGCAAGGTCGTCACCGGCGGCATCGTCACCGCGAAGGACTCGAGCTGGCTGTTGAGCTGGACGGTCAACCGCCAGCCGCACTTCAAGCAGCAGTCCAAGGATCAGATCGTGGTCTGGGTGTATTCGCTGTTCGTGGACAAGCCCGGCGACTACGTGAAGAAGACCATGCAGGAATGCACCGGCGAGGAAATCACCCAGGAGTGGCTGTACCACATGGGTGTTCCGGTCGAGGACATTCCGGAACTGGCCGCGAATGCCGCCAAGACGGTGCCGGTCATGATGCCGTATGTGACCGCGTTCTTCATGCCGCGCAAGGCCGGTGACCGCCCCGACGTGGTGCCGAAGGGCTCGGTCAACTTCGCCTTCATCGGCCAGTTCGCCGAGACCTCCCGCGACTGCATCTTCACCACCGAATACTCGGTGCGCACCGGCATGGAGGCCGCCTACCAGCTCCTCGATATCGAGCGCGGCGTCCCGGAGGTCTTCAACTCGACCTACGACATTCGCAGCCTGCTCGCCGCCACCAGCCGCCTGCGCGACGGCGATCCGGTGCACATCCCCGGTCCGGAGATCCTGCGCCGCAAGCTGCTCCAGAAGCTGGACGACACCGAGGTCGGCGAGCTGCTCAGCGAGTTCGGATTGATCGGCGACAAGAAGTAGGCGGGAGAGTCTGCCCCAGAAAGTCGGAAGGCCCGGTCCCCAGGACCGGGCCTTTCGGCTGCCCGGCCCAACCCCGGACCAGGCAAACCTACCTGGTGTTATTCGGCATTTGTCGATTAGTGGCCGTGATCACATTTCCTTTTAGCTATCCAACAGCAACACTTCCACCCGATCGGACGATAGGTACATCGACCCAGCGCGACAACGGTTTTCATGCACCGCCTAAGCGAAAGGATCGGCGTCGATGCGATCGCCCTTCGGAAATTCGAATTCTCCCCAGCGCCCGAATGCACCTCGGCGCACCGCGGCCTGGCTGCGGCGCACCGTGCTGGGAGTGACCCTGGCCGTCTTGGCCTCGCTGGTCACGGCCGTCACCGGCAGCATCGCGACGGCCTCCGCGGCCTTCAACCCCGCCGCCTTCGACTTCTGGGTCGACTCCGCCTCCATGGGTCCGATCAAGACCCGCGTCCTGCGCGCCGCCGACGGCAATACCAATCGCGTCGTCTACGCCCTCGACGGCATGCGTGCCCGCGAGGACCTGAACGGCTGGGAGATCGAGACCACCGTCGCCGAAACCCTGGCGTCCTGGAACATCAATGTCGTCATGCCGGTCGGCGGCCAGTCCAGCTTCTACGCCGACTGGAACGCGCCCAGCGAATTCCTCGGCATCCCAGCGGGTACCGGCTCGGCCAATACCGGATCCGGTGCCACCGACATCCTTTCCGGCGGCCCCGGCAAGAGCTACCGCTACACCTGGGAGACCTTCCTGAACCAGGACCTGCGCTGGGCCCTGCGAGATCGCCTGGGCTTCAACCCGAATCGCAATGGCGTCTTCGGCCTGTCCACCGGAGGCAGCGCGGCTCTCACCCTGGCCGCCTACCATCCGGACCAGTTCAGCTTCGCCGGATCCTTCTCCGGCTACCTGAACAACTCCGCACCGGGCATGCGTGAAGCCATCCGCCTCGGCATGATCGACGCGGGCGGCTACAACGTCGATTCCATGGCCCCGCCGTGGGGCCCGCAGTGGCTGCGCATGGACCCCTTCGTCTTCGCACCCAATCTGATCGGCAATAACACCCGCCTCTACATCGCCGCCGCCAGCGGCCGCCCCACCGCCAATGACGGCCCCAATTTCGGCACCGTCAACGGCATGGCCCTGGAAGCCCTGGCCCTGGTCAATACCCGGGCCTTCCAGGCCCGCATGGCCACCCTCGGCGGCGGCAATGCCACCTACTCCTTCCCCGAGTACGGCATCCACGCCTGGAACACCTGGCAGGACGAGGCCAACCGCATGCTCCCCGACCTCTCCGCCAACATCGGCTAGGCGGAGACGAAGGAGCTGTGGTGGCGGGAAATCCCGGGCTTCGCCGCCACCACAGCTCCCTCACCGTTTCGAGATCAGTACGCGCAGGTGCGCCAGACTTCGGCTACCTCCAGGAGACGGGCGCGGACGCGATCTACGTGTAGGCGGACCGGGCCGCCCACTCGGCGGGCCAGATACACCGTGTTGATCGGGGAGTCCTCGGGCTCATGGAGAGTCACCAGATTGCCTGCCGCCAGTTCGCGGGAGCACAGGTAGCGCGGGAGAACACTGATGCCCGCACCGGCGACCACGGCCGACATCACGGCCCGAAGGTCGGGAATGACCAGGGCCGGATCGGCTTCCAGGCGAGTGTCGAAGACATGCCGCCAGTAGCGCCGGACAATGGGAAGGTCGGCGGCGTAGCTCACCAGCGGAATGCCCGTGAAATCGTTGGCGCGCAACCGGTTCAGATCCGCCCGGGCGGCGACCTCGGGTGATGCGACGAGTATGAATTCCTCATCGGACAGGGGATCCGCCAGGACGGCGCGACCGCGGGGCCGGATTGTCGAGAGAACCAGGTCCAGTTTGCCTACCCGAAGATCGGCCAGCAGGTCATCCGCGAGTCCGGTGGTGACGGTCAGGCGCACGCCTTCGCCGAATAGTGGTGCGAGGCCCGGCAGGGCCAGGGCCGCGAGCATTTCGGCGGGACCGCCGAGCAGCACCGGCGGCTCGGGTGCGGCAGCTTGGTCACCGACCGGAGACCCGATGACGGATTCGAGCGAGTCCAAGGGCGTCGAAACCCGCGTGGCCAGGTCGTGCGCGGCCGGGGTAGGTGCCACGCCGCGTGGGAGGCGTTCGAAGAGCGGGCGGCCGAGATGGCGTTCCAAAGCTTGCAGCTGGGTGGTCACAGTCGGCTGAGAAAGGCCGATCTGGGCAGCGCCCGCGGTGATGGATCCGGCCCGATAGACGGCCAGAAACGTGCGGAGCTGCGCCAAATCCATGGAACCATCGGACTGCCTATGTCTCATATAGGTGAGTCTATTGGTCAAGCGATGATCGGGTGCCTACCGTTGTCTCCGAGACGAACTGACAGATTGCATTCAAAGTGTCAGGACGTCGAGAAGCAGACCGTTCCAATACGAGGGAGCACTCCATGGCGAAGATCCTGTTCGTGATGACCGGCGTCGACCACTGGACGCTGGCCGATGGCACTCAGCACCCGACCGGGTTCTGGGCCGAAGAGTTCGCCGCGCCGTACGAGGCCCTGACCGAGGCCGGGCACGAGATCGTGGTGGCGACGCCCGGCGGCGTCACGCCGACCGTCGATCACGGCAGCCTGGCCCCCGAGGTCAATGGGGGGCCGGAGGGCGCGGAGAAGGTCGCCGCGACCCTGCGCAAGGCCACCGAATTGCGTTCGCCCATCACGCTCACCGAGGTCGACCTCGCCGACTACGACGCGGTCTACTACCCGGGCGGGCACGGGCCGATGGAGGACCTGGCGGTGAGCACCGACTCCGGCCAGCTGCTCAATGCCGCGCTGGCCTCGGGAAAGCCCCTCGGTGTGGTGTGCCACGCCCCGGCCGCACTGCTCGCCACCGCCGACGCCGACGGCAACTCCCCCTTCGCGGGCTACCGGCTCACCGGATTCACCAATGCCGAAGAGACACAGGCGGGTTTGGCCGACAAGGCCAAGTGGCTGTTGCAGGATCGCCTGGTCGCGCTCGGCGCGGACTTCCAGGAGGGCGAGCCGTGGGCCCCGCACGTCGAGGTGGACCGCAATCTGATCACCGGCCAGAACCCCGCCTCCTCCGCCCCGCTCGCCGCGGAGCTGTTGAAGGCGCTCTGAGCCATGACCGGAGACCGCACCGCGGACGTACTCGACGCCACCCTGCGCTGCCTGCAACGCTATGGGGCGAAGCGGACGACGATGGACGATATCGCCTCGGAGACAGGCGTTTCGCGGTCCGCGGTCTACCAGTACGTCCGCAATAAGGACGATGCCGTGCGCCGGCTGGCCGAGCGCATGCACGTGCAGGCGCTGCGGCACGCACACGAGGCCGCGGCCGCCGACGCACCAATGGCGGATCGGGTGTTCGGCATTTTGGCCGCCAAGGTCGAACTGGCGACCGGGCCATTCGCCGAATCCCCCCACGCCGCAGAACTTCTCGACGAGCAGGCCCGGTTGTGCGGCGATATCTGCCGCAGCTTCACCGGTGATCTGCACGGCCTGCTGGTCGACGCGCTCAATGGCGCACGCGTCGACCAGCCCGCCGACGCGGCGCGAATTCTGCTCGCCACCACCTGCGGGCTGCTGTCGAACGGCAGGCCCGAGCTGCTCCGTCGCGCTTCCGACGCCATCCTCGATGGCCTCGGTTCAACCAAATCCTCAGAAGGAGAACAACTATGACCGTCACCAGCCGTGAATGGCGCTTGGTCGCCCGTCCGTTCGGCGAGCCCAAGCCGAGCGATTTCGAGTTCGCCACCGTCACCCTCGCCGATCCCGCCCCGGGCCAGGTGCTGGTCCGCAATGACTGGCTCTCGGTCGACCCGTACATGCGTGGTCGCATGAACGACGTCGAGTCCTACATCCCGCCTTTCGTGCTGGGCGAGGCCATGACCGGCAGCGCGGTCGGCACCGTGGTCGCCTCGGCCGCCGAGGGCATTCCGGTCGGCACGACGGTCTCCCATTTCGCGGGCTGGCGTGAGTACGCGCTCGCCGACGCCAAGGCGGTCCAGATCGTCGATACCGCACTGGCTCCCGCGCAGGCGTACCTCGGTGTGCTCGGCACCACGGGTCTGACCGCCTATGCGGGCCTCACCGAGGTTGCCCCGGTCAAGGAGGGTGATGTCGTCTTCATCTCCGGCGCGGCCGGTGCCGTCGGCTCGGTGGCGGGCCAGATCGCCAAGAAGCTCGGCGCATCTCGCGTGATCGGTTCCGCGGGCGGCCCCGAGAAGACCGCCCGCCTGCTCAATGAATTCGGCTTCGACGCCGCCATCGACTACCGCGAGGGCGATCTGTACGGCGAGCTCGCCGCCGCCGCGCCCGACGGCATCGACGTCTACTTCGACAATGTCGGCGGCGATCACCTCGACGCGGCCATCACCACCATGAACCTGCGCGGCCGGATCGCCCTGTGCGGTGCGATCTCCGCCTACAACGACACCGAGCTCCCGCCCGGCCCGCGTCACCTGCCGCTGGCCATCGGCAAGCGAATCAATATGCGCGGCATGAATGTCAGCGATCATTACCACCAGATCCCGGAGTGGTACGGCAAGGCCGCCGCCTGGATCGCGGATGGCTCGCTGCGCACCGAGGAGACCGTCTTCGAGGGCATCGATCAGGCCCTGGACGCCTTCACGGCCATGATGGCCGGTGCGAATACCGGCAAGATGCTGGTCCGCCTGCAGCACAACTGATGTGGTGAACCCCTGGACAACCCGGCGAGGTTCCGGATAGGTTCCAGGGGTCCATATGCAACTAGTTGAGTATCAGAGGAGGGCATCGTGCACCCCTTCCGAGCGGCCGTAGAAGCCCGCGACCACGCCGCCATCGAGGCGCTGCTGGCCGACAATGTCGTGTTCACCAGCCCGGTGGCCTTCAAGCCGTACCCGGGCAAGGCCATCACCGCGGCGATTCTGCGCGCGGTGATCCAGGTCTTCGAGGACTTCCGCTATGTGCGGGAGATCGGCGAGGACGATGCGCGCGATCACGCGCTGGTCTTCGAGGCGAGTGTGGACGGCAAGAAGCTCACCGGCTGCGATTTCCTGCATCTCGACGACGACGGCAAGATCGACGAACTGATGGTCATGGTGCGCCCACTGTCCGCCGCCACCGCCCTCGCAGCCGCCATGGGCGAGCGGTTCGAACAGATTCGCGCCGAGGCCGCCGCCCAGCTGAGTAGCCAGTAGCCGCAAAGATTTACCCGGTGTGCACCGGTCCGCTGCGGTCACGTTCCCCGGAGATGATCCAGTCGTAATCGTCGAAGGGGCCGTACATGAGCGAGTGTCGATACGCGCGCTACGTCGCGCTGGGCGATAGTCAGACCGAAGGCGTCGGCGACGGCGACGACAGCACCGGACTGCGCGGCTGGGCGGACCGGCTCGCGGAACGACTGGCCGCCGCCAATCCCGAACTGCGCTATGCCAATCTGGCCGTGCGGGGCAAGAAGGCCCGGCAGATCCGCGCCGAGCAGCTGGAGGCGGCCCTCGCACTGAATCCGGATCTGGTGACCGTGGTCGCGGGCATGAACGATCTGCTGCGGCCACGGTTCGATCCGGACGAGGTGGCCGGGGACGTGGCGTACATGTTCGCCGCGTTCGCGGGCCGCGGCGCGGTGGTGGCGACACTGACCTTCCCCGATGTGGCGCGCACGATTCCGCTGGCCCGCCCGATTCGCGGCCGGGTCAGCGCGCTCAATGACCGCATTCGGGCGGCCGCCGCCGCGCACGGGGTGATCGTCGCCGAAACCGGCCATCACCCAGTGGTTTCCGATCCCCGGTTGTGGAGTCCGGATCGGCTGCACGCCAGCCCACTCGGGCATGAGCGCATTGCCGAGGCCGTAGCGGACGCGCTCCGGCTGCCCGGCAGCGACGACGCCTGGACCCGGCCGCTCACGCCCGACCTGCCCAGCCTGGATCCGCTCCGTTTCGTAGCCGGTGAATTGCAGTGGGCGGCAACCGCATTGACGCCGTGGATGATGCATCGGATACAGGGCCGCTCCTCCGGCGACTCGCGCGTCGCCAAAAGACCGACCCCGCTACCGGTTATCGCGCCAGTGGCTCCGCCTCAGACATTGACGCCGTAATCCCGGGCGATGCCCGCCAGCCCCGACGCATAGCCCTGGCCGATGGCGCGGAACTTCCACTCATTGCCGTACCGGTAGAGCTCGCCGAAGACCATGGCCGTCTCGCTGGAGGCGTCCTCGGTCAGGTCGAAGCGGGTCAGCTCCGAACCGGTGACCGCGTCCACCACGCGAATGAACGCGTTGCGGACCTGCCCGAAGGCCTGCCGCCGCACCTCGGCCTCGTAAATCGATACGGGGAAGAAGATATTGGTGACCGATGGCGGCATGGCGGCCAAATCGACATTGATCACCTCGTCATCGCCCTGCCCGCCGCCGACGAGATTGTCGCCCATATGCTCGATCGTGCCCTCGGGTGAGCGCAGATTGTTGTAGAAGATGAAATGCTGATCGGACAGCACTCGCTGATTCGGCCCGCAGGCCAGCGCACTGGCATCCAGATCGAAGTCGGCGCCACTGGTGGACCGGATATCCCAGCCCAGCCCGACCGCCACCTTCGTCAAATTCGGTGCCTGCTTCGATAGTGAGACATTGCCGCCCTTGGCCAAAGTGACACTCATCGATGTTCCTTCCATATCTTTGAAAGACGTCTGCCTGACAAACGTCCGCACGCGGCTACCGTCATGCCCGTGGTCCAGCTGATCGGCGATGACGGTGATCCGGCGCTGTAACCCCAAGAGCTCGACCAGATCCCGGCTCATCAGCGCATCGCCGCAAGCGGACTGCGTCGCCCGCACCGCCTCTTCGTGCGCATCGAAGACCGCAGCCCGCAGGCGCGCCGCCAGCTCCACCCGCGGCGACGCCGGCCGAGCCTTCGGTTCCCCCTTACCGAGCATCACCCTTCGAACATACGGCGCGCGGCGGACTCCAGCCACGAAAACCGCGGTGCGGCCGGAAGATCGAAACCCGGAACGACTAAAACCCGGCGCGAATGGTGTCTCGCAACCAGCGCTGGGCCGGATCGGCGTCGAGGCGGGCATGCCAGTGCAGGTGGATATCCACCTCCGGCAATGGTGCGGGAATGGGGAACCAGCGAATGCCGAGGGGTTCCGCGTATTGCTCGGCGAGGCGTTGCGGAACCAAGCCGATATAGGGGCTGGACGAGACGAGCAGGAGGGCCACAGCGAAGCCCGGGACCGTCGCGGCGACATGACGTTGCAGGCCCGCGGCCTCGAGGGCATCATCCAGGGGGCCGCGGGCACGGCCACGGCGAGAGGCCGAAACGTGCGGGTACCGGCACAATTGGGCCAGGGTCGGGCGGCGGGCCAGCGCAGTATCGGCACGGACGATGCCGACCACGCGTTCGCGGTAGAGCGGGGCGGTACGGATATCGGGAGACGAGGGACCGAGAACGCCGATATCCAGATCGACCGAACCGTCGCGCAGGGCCTCGAGGCTTTCCGCACCTTCGGTCACGAAGCGCAGGATTACGCCCGGGGCCACCGCGGCCGTCGCCTCGGCCACCTCCGTTGCCAGGGTCGCCGCCACGCCGTCATTGATCCGAATCGTGAAGGTACGCTGCAGATCCGCGATCGCTATTTCACGATCCGCGCTGACCAGGGCCGATGCCTCGTCGAGCAGGGAACGCACGCGCGGCGCGGTGCGCAAGGCGAACGGGGTGGGAGCCATGCCGCGACCGGCACGCACCAGGATCGGGTCGTTCATGGCGCGCCGCAATCGGCCCAGCGCGCGACTGGTCGCCGGGATGGACAGGTGCAGGCGTTCGGATGCGGCTGTGACGCTGCCTTCTTGGAGTAGCGCGTCGAATACGCGCAGCAGGTTCAGGTCGAGCTGATCGGCCATAGTTGCAGCGTACACAACTCTCTTTTGCCGAAGTTGCGTCGCGCGCAGACCACTGCGGTCCATAGCGTTGTGACCATGCAATTCACTCAGCTGAACCGTGATGTCCTGAACCGTGATCCCACTCCCGTCTCGCAGCGCGGCCTGCTCGCGGTCATGTGCGCCTGCGTCGTGCTGGTCGTCGGGATGGTCGCCGCGATCAATCTCGCCGTGCCGATGCTGGCGTCGAGCGCACTACACCCGTCCGCGTCGGTGCTCATCTGGATCGTCGACACCTATGTCGTCGTCTTCGCCTGCCTGGTGATTCCCGGCGGGGCCGCCGGAGATCGCTTCGGGCGCAAGGGCGTTCTGCTCACCGGGCTGGCGCTGTTCGCGGTGGGCGCGCTGCTGTCGGCGATCGCGCCGAATGTGGCGCTACTGCTCGCCGGTCGGGCGATCACGGGTGTCGGCGCGGCCGCCGTGCTGCCCAATACCCTGGCGGTCCTGCTGCATGCTGTGCCCGCCGAACGCAAGGGCGCGGCCATCGCCACCTGGGCGTCGATGTCCGGCATCGGCGGAGTCCTCGGCAATGTCGGCGGCGGGTCGGTCCTGACGGGCGGGTCATGGCGCTGGTTGTTCATTGCGGCCGTGCCGATTTCGCTCCTGCTGGCCGCGCTGGTGGCGCGCATCGCACCGGTGTCCACGCGTCATGACCGCAGCCTCGATCCGCTCGGCACGGTGCTGCTGGTCGGCGCGTCGGTGGCGCTGCTGCTCGGTATTGTCGAGGGCCCGGAGGCGGGCTGGGGTAGCGCGGTCGTGATCTCCGGATTTGCCTGCGCCGCAGTCCTGTTCGCGGTGTGGATCGCGGTCGAGCTGAAGGTCGAACACCCGCTGCTGGACCCCCGCCTGTTCCGCCTGCCGGGCCTGCGCAGCGCATGCCTCGGGATGACGGCCGTCTTCTTCGGCATGTTCGCGCTGTTCTATATCAATGCGTCATTCCTTCAGTACGGCAAGGGATTCGGTGTTCTGCAAACCGGACTCGGAATCATTCCGGTGACCGTTCCGATGATTTTCGGATCCCGTCATGTCGGACGTCTGTCCCAGCGCATCGGCATCGACGCCACCGTCGCGCTCGCCTTCGGATTCGTCGGCTGCGGGCTGCTCGGACTGTCCACCAGCGATGCGCAGACGTTGTATGTCGTCTACGCCGCATGGCTGTTGGTCACCGGAATCGGTGTGACACTGGCACTTCCGACACTGTCTGCGGCCATCTCCGGTTCCCTGCCGCCGGAACAGGCCGGAGTCGGAGCCGGATTGCAATCCACCACACGTGAATTCGGCAGCGCGCTCGGCGTCGCCGTCATCGGCACGGTGCTCACCGCGCGGTTCACCGCCGCGCTACCGTCCGACATTCGCGCGGCGCATGACCCCCACACCGTTGCCCAAGCACTCGCCGGGACCGCACCCGAGCGCGCCGATGACATTGTCACCGCGTTCATCTCGGGTGCGGACGCCGGATTCCGCGTGGTGGGCGTGAGCGTCCTCGTGCTCGGCGCGCTGGTCGTCCTGCAGTCGCTGGTGTCCCGGCGGCTCAGCTATGGCGGCCGTGCTTGAGCCCGATGACGCGCCTGATCACGGCCACGGTCGAGGCCTTGCGGCCGAACGACAGCAGGGCCATGCCCGGGATCGCGAAGCGCTGACGGGCGAAGGAGTGCGTGCGGGTGAATTCGCGCAGGCCCTCCTCACCGTGAATGCGGCCGATGCCGGAGGCTCCGGTGCCGCCGAACGGGAGCGCCGAGATCGCACCGAAGGACAGCGGGGCATTGATGGAGGTCGCGCCGACGCGCAGGCGGCGGCCGATCTCCATACCGTGCGACTTGGAGAAAACCGTTGAGGCCAAGCCGAATTCGGAGGCGTTCGTGAGTTCCACGGCCTCGTCCACGGACTTCACCTTGCGGACGGTCAGGGTGGGACCGAAGGTCTCCTCGGTGACGGCGCGGCTGTCCTCGGGGGTGTCGATGAGCACGACCGGTCCGATGAAGCGGTCGCCGACCGATTCGAGACCGCCGACCAGTGCACGGCCGCCACGCTCCAGGGCGTCGGCAATGTGCTCGCGGACCAGGTCGATCTGCTTGGGCATGGTCATCGGACCGTAGGAGGCATCCGCGCCGGAGCCGGGCTTCAGGTTGTCCAGCTTGGACTTCAGCTCGGCGAGGAAGCGGTCGTAGACGGTCTCATCCACGTAGACGCGCTCGGTGCCGACACAGGTCTGGCCGCTATTGGCCATGGCCGCCCAGGCGATCGCATCGGCGGCGGCGGACACGTCGGCATCGTGCGCGACAATGGCCGCGTCCTTGCCGCCGCACTCCAGCAGTACGGGGGTGAGTGTTTCGGCGGCGGCCGCCATGATGCGCTTACCGGTCGGCGTAGAGCCGGTGAAGGCGATCTTGTCCACGCCCGAGGTCACCAAGGCCGCACCGGTCGCGCCGAATCCGGTTACCGCGGTGAGGATTCCACCGGGCAGCTGCGGATTGGCCAGGGCGAAGGAGCGCGCGTACCAGACACCGATCGAGGTGGTGTACTCACTCGGCTTGAACACCACGGTGTTTCCCGCCGCCAGCGCATAGGCGACCGACCCGGTGGGCGTATAGATCGGATAGTTCCACGGCCCGATCACGCCGACCACGCCGAGCGGCGGATGCTCCACCACGGCTTCATGATTGGCCATGAACGGTCCGGGCGAAACCCGCTTGGGCGCAAGGGCTCTCTTGGCATTCTTGGCCGCCCAGTCGATGTGTTCGAGCACCAGCATGAGCTCGAGGTAGGCGTCCTCGGCCGGTTTGCCGTTCTCCTTGTGGATGAGCTCGGTCAGCTCATCGGTATTGCGCACCAGGTAGCTGGCCCAGCGCAGCAATGCCTGCTTGCGGCCGTCGAAGCCGAGTTCGCGCCAGAAGCTCGCGACCACACGCGCGCGTTCGACCGTGGCGGTCACGCTCGCCTCATCGTCGATAGGCCATTCGGCCAGCAGTTCACCCGTCGCGGGATTGACCGAACGCAGCGTGTCCTCTGTCATTCGAGCAACGCTACGACCTGCGAGAAGACGTGAGAATACAGCTGAGGCCACAAAATCCACATTTACGGTCAAGCCGGGGCGGATTCTCCCGCGCGTCTCGGCGTGCCGGACGGCCGGGCACGGCATGATCGTCGTCGATCGGGGGGTCGTCCAACTGTTGTGACCGAATGGAGAGGTTCTGCCCGTGAACATTGTGTTCGTCCGCCGCGTCACCCTGCTCGTCGCCGCCCTCGGCCTGTCCGGGGCGCTCGCCGCCCCCGCGCCCGCGCTGGCCGATGGCCCGCAGCGCATCGTCCTGGACTACACCAAGGGCAAGTGCGCCAAGACCACGCTGACCGCCAGGTCCGGCGTGCCCACCACGTTGGAGATCAATACCTCCGACAATTTCACCGATGACGCCAAGATCGATATGCAGGGCAATCGAATCGCGCTCCCCGACACCTACGCCAAGCAGACCACCACGGTCGACCTCGGCGTCCCCGGCCCCGCGGCCATCCCGTTCACGGTGTCGGGCTCGGAGTGGCCGGGCAGCACCGGAACCGGCTGCACCGGCTGGATTCTGATCGCCTGACGACTCTGTTCTGATCGCCTGACGAATCCGTGAGCCCGTGGCGTCAGCGCCACGGGCTCACACCGTCAGCGTCACGGATTCACAGCAAACTCCGAGTTATCCTGACTCGCATGTGTGCTCAACGCCGAGCAGCCCAAGGGCCGAGCGGCTGGCGGACGCTCAGCCGACGCCAGTACGCGCGCCTGCGCCAATCCGGCGAATTCCGGTCGTATGACGAGCTGCCCCCGGGCCGCGTCCTCGAGGTGCGCTCCGCCGACGGAACCCGCATCCACACCGAGGTCTTCGGCCCCGAGACCGGCTATCCGATCGTGCTCAGCCACGGCTACTGCTGCGGAATCCGCTTCTGGAGCAATCAGATCGCCGCACTCGCCACCGACTACCGGGTCATCGCCTTCGACCATCGCGGCCACGGACTCAGTGGGCGGCCACCCCGGCACGGCTGGACCACCGAACGCCTCGCCGACGATCTCGCCGCCGTACTGCGGGCCACGCTGCGGCCGGGCGATCGGGGCGTGATCGCGGGACATTCCATGGGCGGCATCACCGTTCAGGCGTGGGCGGACAACTACCCGGACGATGTCGAGCGATTCGCGGATGCGATCGGACTGTTCAACACCACCCCCGGCGGATTGACCGATCGCCTCGGAACCACCCTATTCGGCAGGCGTACGCCCGGATCGCTGGCCGCATTCGCGGAACGGGTCTTACCTCGACTACTCCGTGTCTTCGGTGGAGTGCCGATTCCGCGGCGAGCACCGCTGCGCGGACCGGTCCTGAGGTACGCGGCGCTGGGTCCGGCGGCGAGCCCGGCGGCCCGGGCCCTGCTCCAAGAGCTGATCCTCACCACTCCCGCTCGCAGTCGCGGCCGGTTCATGCGCATGCTGCTCGCGCTGCCGACGAGCGGATTCGATACTTCGCGGATCACCGCGCCGACCCTCGTAATCGACAGCAGCAGCGACCGCCTGGTGGGTCGCGCACCCTCCCGCGCACTGCATGACCGGCTGCCGAATCCCACGGGCCTGGTCGAATTGCCGGGCGGGCATTGCAGCCCGGTCGAGCAGCCCGGCGCGGTGACCGCCGAGCTGATCAAACTGGCCGAGACCCAGGCGGAGCGGTTGCGCCGCACACCGTGAACGAGCCGCACCCCTGCGCGGCTCGTGAACGGCTCTATTTGTTGTGCGCGCGCAGCTGGTAGAGGCCCTCGGTCTCGGCGACGACCACGCCATTGGCGTCCTTGACGTACGCCTTCAGGGTGTAGTCGGCCTTGCCCTTGGCGTCCGCCTCCTCGGCGACGCGGGCGATGTCCTCTTCCGACATCGTGGCCTCGGCGGTCACATCGGTGGCCGCGGGCTTGCGGAAGTAGATGTGCAGGTCCTTGACCAGGGGGTAGTACTTCGCGGTGTCGAAGCTGGCCAGGGCGAGCGCGCCGCCGAGCACCTCGGCGACGGTGAACAGCACACCGGCGTACATGACGCCGAAGTGATTGCCATTGCCTTCGACCGGCACCGTGGTGGCGGCGTAGCCGGGACGCACCTCGGTGGCCTGAACGCCCATCTTGTGCGCGATCGGAATGGTGAATTCCAATGCGCTGTTCACGATCTCGTTCAACGGCGGGGTTGCTTCAAAATCTGACCCAGCGTTCGCCACGGGGGACCTCCTCGTCCAACTTACTGACACAGTGCCAACAACGTGAATCATCGTTCGGGAGTCACCAAGAACGCAACTCCGGGCAGGTGCCCAAAGTTGAATCGCCCGGTCGAGCGTCCGTGAGGCTGGCCACACTGCGGCAAATCATCCGATGTATATCCCTAGTATGCAAGTCGTGTCCAAGACGTATTCGGCAGCCGAGCGCGCCTACCGCGAGGTGAAGGAACGCATTCTGACCGGGGCTTTGCCCGGCGGCGAATTGATCAGCGAGAACGAGATCGCCGCCGAACTCGGCATGTCGCGGACTCCGGTGCGGGAGTCATTCCTACGACTGGAGACCGAGGGGTGGATGCGGTTGTACCCGAAGCGCGGGGCGCTCGTGGTGCCGGTGCCGTCGCATGAATCCGAGCATGTGACGCATGCGCGGTATGTGGTGGAGACGGGGGCGGTGCGCGTACTTGTTCAGACCGACCGGTCGGCGCTGATATCTCGGCTGCACGAGTCACTGGATCGCCAACGCGCCCTCGCGGCCGCGGGCGACCTCGACGAATTCGCCATTGTCGACGCCGACTTCCACCGCGAATACGTCGCGGCCGCCGACAACCCCCTGCTGACCGGGTTCTACGACTCGCTGCGCGAACGCCAACGTCGCATGAACAGCGTCGCGCTGCGGCACGGCGTGACCCACACCGATCGAATCATCGAACAGCACACCGGGCTCGCGGATCTGATCGAGGCCGGAGACGTCGACGGCTTCGCGGCCGCCCTGGCCCAGCACCTGATGGCCGTGCACGGCGTGAAGTTGAGAGGACTGTGATGGCGACGCTGACGTCCCTCGAAACCCGGGCGACCCGGACCCGCAATGCCAAGGCGTGGATGGGCGTTGCCGCGGCCATCTTCGCGATTGCCTGGGGCGGAAACGAATTCACGCCACTGCTGGTGATGTACAAGCGGGATGGGCTGCCGGTCACCACGGTCGACCTGCTGCTGTTCGAGTACGTGCTGGGCATTGTGCCCGCGCTGCTCATCGGCGGACCGCTGTCGGATCGGTATGGGCGGCGACCGCTCATGCGCCCCGCTCCCCTGATCGCCGCGGCCGGATCACTGCTGCTGGCCTTCGGATCATCCTCCGTGCCAATGCTTTCCGCTGGCCGCGTGCTGTCGGGTGTGGCGCTCGGCCTGGCCATGGCGGTGGGCAGCAGCTGGTTGAAGGAACTCTCCCAGCCGCCTTATGCGGCCGAATCGGCTTCGGGTATCGGCGCACGGCGCTCCGCCATGAGCCTGACCGGTGGCTTCGGTGTGGGCGCGGGTGTGGCGGGCGTGCTCGCCCAGTGGGGGCCGTGGCCGAATACACTCCCCTATCTGATCAATGTCGCGCTGTGCGTGGTTGCCGCGGTGCTGATCTTCCGCGCACCGGAAACAACCGTCCCCCAGGCAAACCCGCCCCGGCTGATCGACGATCTGAAGGTTCCGGCGGCCGGTCACCAGCGCTTCCGGCTGGTCGCACTCCCCCTGGCGCTGTGGCTGTTCACCTGTTCCGCAACGGCTTACGCCATCATGCCGACGCTCATGATGCCCAAGGTGCAGGGTGCGCCCATCGCGTTCTCGGCGCTGATCACCGTCATCACGCTGGGTTTCGGCTTCGCGATTCAGTCGGTGGCGCGCCGGATCGACCGGCCCGGCAGCATTCGACTCCCGGCGCTCGCATTGTCGCTGGTCATCTGCGGAATGGCTTTGGCCGCAGCGGCTTCGGCCACACTGACGCTCTGGCTGACCATCGCCACCGCCATCGCACTCGGCCTGGGCTTCGGTATCGGCATGGTCGCCGGGCTGCTGGAGATCGAACGCATTGCCGGTCCGAGCGATCTCGCGGGGCTGAATGCCGTCTTCTACGCGGTCAGTTACCTCGGCTTCGGTGTCCCGGCCGTCATGGCCATGCTGCATGACGGCACGGGCGTCACCTATTCGGTCATGTTCACGGTGATGACGATCGCCGCGGCGGGCTGTCTGGCGGTGGTCGCCCGCAGCCGCCGCGGCTGACGTCTGCCGATCACAGCGACCGGGAGATGATCTCCTTCATGATTTCGCTTGTGCCACCGTAGATCCGGTTCACCCGCGAACCCGTGTACATGTTCGCGATCGGGTATTCCATCATGTAGCCGTAGCCGCCGAAGAGTTGCAGGCAGCGATCCACCACCTTGTCTGCGGTCTCGGCCGCGAACAGCTTGGCCATGGACGCGGTGGCCGGATCGTTCTTGCCGTCGATGTACTGCTGGATGGCGTAATCGACCATGGTCTTGATGGCGAGAGCCTCGGTCTTGCACTCGGCCAGGGTGAACGCATTGTGCTGGAACTTGCCGATCGGGCGGCCGAAAGCCTCCCGGTCACGCGAGTAGCGCAGCGCTTCCAGCACGGCGGCTTCGGCGAGCGCCGAGCACAGGCTGGCGATGATCAGCCGCTCCCGCGCCAGCTGCTCCATGAGCTGGTAGAAGCCCAAGCCTTCCTGCGCGCCAAGGAGATTGGCGACCGGAACCCGCATATCGGAGAAGAACAGTTCGCGGGTGTCCTGCGCGTGCTGACCCATCTTCTCCAGCACCCGCCCACGCTCGAAACCCGGCAGGTTCGCGGTCTCCGCCACGATGAGCGAGACACCGGCCGCACCCTGACTCGGATCGGTCTTGGCGACGATCACCAGCAGGTCGCAGTGGGTGCCATTGGAGATGAACGTCTTCGAGCCATTGACGACGTAGTGGTCGCCCTCGCGAATCGCGGTGGTGCGCACCGATTGCAGATCCGAGCCGGTGCCCGGCTCGGTCATGGCGATGGCGAGAACCAGCTCACCGCTGATGATGCCGGGCAGCCACCGCTGCCGCTGCTCCTCATTGCCGTACTTGTAGATGTAGTGCGACACGATCGGCGAGTGCACGGAGAACCCGAACCCATTGTCGTGCGCGTAAACAAGCTCTTCCTGCACGATCGACTGCATGCCGTAATCGCCTGCGGCCCCGCCGAATTCCTCCGGCAGATCGAGCCCGAGCAGCCCAGCCGCCCCGGCCTTGTTCCAGAACTCTCGGTCGACCTTGTGCTCTTTACTCCAGCGCTCCCGGTTCGGCGCGAGCTCCTTGCGGAAGAACTCGGCCGCATGCTTGCGCAGCTCACGGTGCTGGTCGGTTTCCCACGTCGGGCGGTAATCGGGGAACAGTTCGGACATCGTTGTTCTCTTCTTTCGGCGAAGACACTGTTCGAGAGGTCGAACAATACAACTGTATCGCCGACAGTTCAACGGTAACGGAAGCTAGACTGCCCGACAATGCGAAGAGTCGAGGAGCAATGCTGAACCCGAGGGCAACCAACGACGATCTGACCGCGAAGGCCCGCATCCGCAACGCGGCCATGGACCTGTTCGCCCAGTTCGGCGACTCCCGAGTCTCCCTCCGCGCCGTCGCCGCCGAAGCAGGCGTAACCCTCGGCCTGGTCCAACACCACTTCAAAACAAAAGCGGGCCTCCGAGACGCCGTAGACAAACTGATAGTCGACTACTTCGCCCAAGCCGTAGCCTCAATCCCCCCAACCGGCACAGCAACCGAGGTAGCCGCCGCCCGCGACGAGGCCGTCCGCCGCATGCTCCACGACAACCCACCCGTCGTGAACTACGTCCGCCGCACAGTCCTAGAACCCTCCGAAACCCGAATGCATCTACTGGAAGCCCTGATAGACCTAACCCGCAGCGAGGTAACCGCCCTCCGCGAAGCAGGCCTAGCCTCCACCACTCGCCGCGAATCCACCCAAATAGTCGCAGTCCTACTCCGCCAATTCGGCGAACTCCTCCTCGCCCCGATGCTCGACGCAGTCTGGGAACGCGTAGCCCCAGACGAACCCAACCGCCCCAGCCTCGCGATCACAGTCACAGACTGACGGCTCGGCCTTCGGCCATCGCAATCACTAACCGCACCGGTCAAAACCAGCGTCTCGGCCGCTCGTGCCCGAAGCGCACGGCAGTACGGATATTGCGTGGTTGCGTCGCCGGACGTACCCGACGTTGGCTCCCCAGCCCGGAGCCGTCCTCTCTCGTCCCAGCCTGGCTGGATGGCTGTGGTCCCGTTCCGGGACCAACAACCAAAGACAAAACACGAAAAGACAAGAGATTCAAGACAAAAGACAAGGACCAACGAGCAGCCGTTGATGCCCCAAAAGCCCTCTGCCGCTGCGCCTCTCAGGGGTAGAACACGTTCAGGAGGGACATGAGGCTGGGGTAAACGGACAAAACCCCGGCTCATGTCCCCTCTCGATGAACGGGCCACCCCGACACGCCCCAACACACCGACACACGCCCCGGCCCGTGCGCGTTCATGCCCGGTTTGCCGGATTCCCTTGCCGGGCACGCCTTCGAGGGGCTTCCCCGCCGACCTTCCCAGCGTGTCGCCAGCGGGAAGGCACCTCCGATCGCGCATCCCAGGGGTGGAACACGTTCAGTGGGACACGAGGCTGGTCGATCCGGACAAAACCACGGCTCATGTCCCACTCGATGAACAGGCCACCCCGACACGGGCGTGGCGCGGCCCGACACGCGTGTGGCGCGACCCCGGCACGCGTGTGGCGCGGACCGACACGCCGGGCGGTGGGGTGAGGGAGCTGTGGTGGTGGGGACACGCCGGAAATCCCGCCACCAGAGCTCCCTCACCTCCCGCCAGCCGCAGCTCGACTTCCGCCACCCGCAACGCGACGCACCCGCAGGGCCCCCTTTCGAGAATGAGCCGGTGGAGTCCAAGCGCAGCGGGGCCCGGGATGCGAAGCCGAGCCACTTAGGACCGCGAAGCGCAGCGACTCCGGGATGCGAAGCGCAGCAAGGTCCGGGATGCGAAGCGCAGCAAGGTCCGGGATGCGAAGCGCAGCGACTCAGGGATGCGAAGCGCAGCGAGATCCGGAACGCGTAGCGCGGCGAGATCCGGGACCCGAAGCGCGGCGAGATCCGGGACGCGAAGCGCGGCGAGGTCCGGGACGCGAAGCGCAGCGAGTCAGGGGGAAGCCTCCACGGCTGGGGTTGTCTTGTGTCTTGTTCTTTGAGGTTTTGTTCCTTCTTGTCCGGGCGTCTTTGTCTTTTGGTCTTTCAGGTCTTGTTCTTTGGGGTTTGGTCCCGGAACGGGACCACAACCTTCCAGCCAGGCTGGGACGAGAGGGGACGGCTCCGGGCTGGGGAGCCAAAGTCGGGTACGGCAGGCGAGGCGACCACGCTATATCCGTACTGCCGTGCGCTTCGGACACGAGCTCCCCGAGTCGTGTTTCTGACCGGTGCGGTTAATGACAGCGATGGCCGAAGGCCGAGCCGTCCGAGGTCAGTTCGGTTGCGCGGCAGCCAGATGCGTGTCGAAGAAGGAGAAGATTCGCTTCCAGGCGTCTTCGGTGGCGTGCTCGTTGTAGCCGAAGCCGGTGACTCGGAGTACCGGTTCAGCGGGAGTCTCGTTGGCGAACGAGTGGGTGACGCCGGGGTAGGTCTTTACGTCGTGGGGGATGCCGTGGTCAGTCAAGGCCTGTTCGAGTTTGCGGCCGCGCCCGGGGTTGGCTGGGTCGAATTGGCCGTAGCTGGCGACGATTGGGCAGGAGCCGCGGAGCATTTCGGCGTAATTGCCGCGCCCGGAGGGGTAGAAGGGGGCTGCTGCGTTGAAACCCTTGGGGGCGACCAGGAGTGCGAAGCCGCCGCCGAGGCAGAAGCCGACTACGGCGATGCGGCCGGTGCAGTCTGGGTCGGTGGCGAGGGCCTCGCGGGCGGCGAGGATGTCTCGGACAGTGCGGCCTGAGCCGTTGGATATTAGTTCGCGCATCATGCTCGGGACGCAGCGGACTCGGCCGCGGGCGAACAGGTTCGGGGCGAGGGCGAGGTAGCCGTTGTCGGCCAGTCTGCGGGTGGTCCGCTGCACGTCGGCGCTCATTCCCAGGCCGTCGTGCAATACGACGACGCCCGGCCAGGGGCCAGCGGTGCGCGGGGTTTCGAGGATCGCGTCGATGGTGCCGTCGGGGGTGGTGAGTTCGATCGAGCTCATCGGTGAGCGCCTTTCCAAACAGAGATCGCGGCGTCCTTACCGCAGCGTGAACCTCTGCCCATACTAACGTGTCTGGGACAATTTACAGCCCGATGAAAATCAGGACGAACCGGTCACCGGTATTCGGCGCGCCCGGCGCTGAAAGGTTGCCCGGATACAGGCGAGCGGGAAGGGTGGAGGCGGCGTCGCGGTCCGATCGGCCGTGGCCGGAATACAGACAGAGGAGAACACTCGTGCGTTTCGGCATGTTCATCCCGCAGGGCTGGCGGTTCGACCTGGTCGGCATCGATCCGGCGGCGCAGTGGGGAGTGATGCGCGATCTCGCCCAGCGTGCCGACGCCGGGGATGCCTGGGAGTCGATCTGGGTGTACGACCACTTCCACACCACGCCGGAGCCGAGCGAGGAAGCCACCCATGAGGCGTGGTCGCTCATGTCAGCGTTCGCCGCCACCACCTCGCGCGTGCGCCTCGGGCAGATGTGTACCGCGATCAGTTACCGCAATCCCGCCTACCTCGCGAAGGTGGCGGCCACGGTCGATCTCATTTCCGGCGGCCGTGTCGAGATGGGTATCGGCGCGGGCTGGTATGAGCACGAATGGCGCGCCTACGGCTACGGTTTCCCGCGCGCCGGTGAGCGCCTCGCCCGGCTCGATGAAGGCGTGCAGATCTTCCGCCAGGCCTGGACCACCGGCTCGGCCACGCTGAATGGCAAGCACTACCAGGTCGATGGCGCGATCGTGCGCCCACTTCCCTTGCAGGAAGGCGGAATTCCGATCTGGATCGCGGGCGGCGGCGAAAAGGTCACCCTCCGCATCGCCGCCAAATACGCCCAGTACACCAATTTTTCCAACGACCCCGAGGATTTCGTCCGCAAGTCGGACCTGCTGCGCGAGCACTGCGCCGCCGTGGGCACCGACTTCGACGCCATCACCCGCAGCACCAACTTCAACACCCTGGTCGGAGCCACCGAGTCCGAGGTCCAAGAACGCCTCGCCGCCCTCGAGGCCCGCCTGACCCAGGCCATCGGCCCTGACAAGGCAATCCAATATGTCAAGGACTTCTTCCGGACCTCCCCCGCCGTGGGAACCCCCGAGCAGATCATCGAAAAGGTCACCCGGGTAAAGGATCTCGGCCTCACCTACGCCATCCACTACTTCCCGGAGGCCGCGTACGACACCTCGGGCGTCGAACTCTTCGAGCGCGAGGTAATCCCCGCTCTTCGCTGACGGTTCAGCGCGGGACCGCCACCGGGTCGGCACAGCTGGCGAGGGCGTCCACCAGAGAGCACGCCTTGGGTGAGCGTGTCGGCCGGTAGTCGGCCGGGACGCCGCCCTCGCGAGTGATGGCGGTATAGGCCGGGACCGCGTCGGTGGGGCGTCGGGTCAGGCTCGGATCGGTCAGGACGTCCACCGTATACAGCCCGAAACGCGGTGTGTAGGAACCCCATTCGTAGTTGTCGGTGAGGCTCCAGTAGTTGTAGCCCATGACGTTCATGCCGTCAGCCTTGGCGCGCTGGATCCAGTAGACGGTGTCGCGGAGGTCGTCGGCGCGGGCGTAGCCGTCGGGGCGGGGCAGGCCATTCTGTGTGGGCATGCCGTTTTCGACGATGTAGAGCGGAACGCCGGGGTAGCTGCGCGAATAGTGTTGCAGCGCATAGTAGATACCCTCGGGCTGCAAGGGGTTGTTCCACATATCCTTGCTGACAAAGGAACCCGGCTGGTCGGCTGACATGCCGTAGTAGTAGTCGATGCCGATGTAGTCGAGGCGACCGCTCATCTTGTCGAGCAGCGGCTTGTTCGCGAGGTCATCTCCGGCGGGGACGTAGGCGACATTGCTGGTCACCATGGCTCCCGGCTGCACCCGATGGATGTAGTCGTAGATGCTGTTGTGCGCCTGCGCGATTCGGTCCTGCATGGCCGGGGCCGAGGTGAGTGGCAGGCCGCCCATGCGCAGTTCATTGGCGATGTAGAACAGCGGCTCGTTGAACGTGACCCACAGCGGATCGGCGGCGGCGTAGCGGTCGACGACCGTGCGCGCATTGGCCAGCCAGTCCTCGACCATGGCCTGGTTGTTCCAGCCACCCCGGTCGGCCTCCCAGCCGGGGTACACCCAATGGTCGATGGTCAGCATGGGCCGCATGCCCGCCGCGCGGATGGCGGCAATGACCGAGTCGTAGAACTTCAGCCCGTTCTCATCCCACACCCCGGGTGTGGGCTGCACGCGCGCCCATTCGATGCCGATGCGGTAGACCTTCACACCCAACTGCTTCGCCAAGTCGATATCCGACTGATACCGCGAGTAGAAGTCGACCGAATCCCGGTACGGGTCATCGGTTTTCCCGGCCGCGGCGTAGCGCTGCCAGTTGCTGTCCGGCGCATGCCCTTCGGATTGGAATCCGGAGGCCGCCACACCCCACAGGAAGTCGGGCCCGAGCGGCGCGACCCGCGCGGGCGGTTCCGGCCGGGCGGCAGCCGTGCCCGCCCCCTGCGTGAGTGCGGCGGTCGCGGCGAGCACGACCAGGGCAAGACTTCGAGCGCGGAGTCGCATACAAAAACCGTACATCGCTCTGTTTTCAAGCGCAAAGGCCCCCTGTCCAGCCATTACACTCGGACGGTGGCAAAACGAGGACCCTATGGCAAAGGTATAGAACGGCGGCAGCAGATCCTCGACGGCGCGCTGCGCACCATTGCCGAGCGCGGCTTCCACGCCACCTCGCTGGCCGAACTGGCCGATGCGGTCGGACTCAGCCAGAGCGGCCTGCTGCACTATTTCGGGTCCAAGGAACAGCTGTTCATCGCCGTCCTGCGCCGGCGCGACGAGCTGGATCTGGCGGCCATGGGCGAGCCGAGCCCCGAGTCGCTGATCGCATTGATTCGCCGAAACACCGAGGTGCCCGGCCTGATCGAGCTGTTCACGCACATGCAGGCCGCGGCCGCCGACCCGCGCCATCCGGCGCACGAGTACATGCGCGAGCACTACGAACGCGGCACCGAGGGCTTCGCCCGCCTACTGCGCGGCATGCAAGAGAACGGCTCGCTACCCGCCCACGTCGACCCGGTCGCCATGGCCACGGCCTTCATCGCCCTCACCGACGGCCTCCAATCGCGCTGGCTGATCGACCCGGCCCTCGATATGACCGCACATCTCGAATTGTGCTGGGAGCGATTCACAGCGCGCCCTTGGATGCGTCCGGGCCATGAAACCCGATAATCCCGATATGCGACTAAGCACGGAATTCGATCCCGTCACTCACGCCCGGTCGGCCATCGGACGCCGCTTCCGCGTGGAGGACTCCTATGAGGTCGGACGGGAGAAGATCCGCGAGTACGCCAGGGCAGTCCAGGACGCCCACCCGGTGCACTGGGACGACAAGGCCGCCAATGACTTCGGCTATCCGGGCCTGGTGGCCCCGCCGCTGTTCAGTTGCATGCTGAGCGGCATGGCCAGGCAGGCGTTCACCGACATCCTCGAGGGCTACGACCTGACCGCGACCGTGCACACCGATCAGGTGCTCGACTTCCACCGCCCAATCGTGGTCGGCGACCGGCTCTTCTGCAATCTCGCCCTGCGATCCTTCCGGCAGGCGTTCGGCGGGGATCTGCTGGTGATCGAGAACATCATCACCGATCAGCGCGGCGAGGCCGTGGTCACCTCGCAGACCGGCCTGATCGCACGGTCCGGACCGTCCGAGGAAGCCACCGCCGCGACCGCACTGCTGGCGGGCATCGTGCGGCGGCTGCCCCGCACGGAGCTTCCGATGCACGAGCTTCCGTCGTGGGAGCCGACGTTCCCGGCCCCCCACACTTCGCGCTCACTGGCCATGGACTCGGTCGCGGTCGGTGACGAGCTGCCCGGGCGAACGGTGTCCTGCACCATCGGCGATCTGGTCAATTACGCCGGTGTGGCCGACGATCCGAACCCCATCCACTGGCATCCCGGCGCGGCCCGGATGTTCGGCCTGGAGCGCGGAGTCGTCGCGCACGGCATGCTGACCATGGCCTTCGGCACGGGCTTCATCACCTCGTGGCTCGGCGATCCCGGCGCGCTGCGCCAGTACAGCGTGCGCATGACCAGCCCGGTGTACGTGACGCATGATGGGCCCAGCGATATCGAATTCAGCGGCCGGATCAAATCACTCGATCCGGCCGAGCGCACGGCGACCATAGCGCTCACCGCGATGTACGAGGGGCGCAGGATCTTCGGCCGCGCCACCGCCGTCGTCCAATTGTCTTGAGCCTCAGCCGATCCAGGCCGCCACGGCCAGGAACCCGCAGGTCAAGACGAACAGTATCCCCATCAGCGGGACAATGAATTTCACGTAGCGGTCGTAGCGCACCTTCGCCAGCGCGATACCACCGGTGACGACCGCCGTGGTCGGGGTGACCAGATTCGCCCAGCCGGATGCCGACTGCCACGCCGTAACCACCAGCGAGCGTGGCACATTCGCGAAATCCGCCAGCGGAGCCATGATCGGCATGGCGAGGGTGGCGTGCCCTGAGGTGGACGGGATCAGGAATGCGAGCGGAATGTTCACCAGGAACACCGCGACCGCGAACACCGCTGATGAAGTGCCGGTCACCACGCCCTCCAGCGCATGCAGCACGGTGCTGGTGATCTGAGTGTTGTTCATGATCACCGTGACGCCGCGCGCCAGCACGATCACGAACCCCGCGCCCACGAAATCGCTGAACCCCTTGCCGATGCCCTCCGCCATCTTGGCCTCACCCAGCCCGCCGACCAGGCCGACCACGATCGCGCCGATCAGGAACAGTGCGGTGAGTTCCGGGAAGTACCAACCCAATTCCCACTTGAAGGGCTGCGCATCCGGGCCCTTGATGACCGTGCCCCACGGAATGATCGAGAAGATCATGAACGCGAAGGTGACCACGACCAGCCAGAGCACCGCGACCTGCCGCCGCGTCATCGGATCGGGCGCGTGGTCCTCGGCCTGCACATCCTGATCGCCGGGCTGCCAGCCGGACCACGACTTGCTCGGATCGGTCTTGACCCGGCGCGCATACCAGAGCACGTACCCCACGGTGGCCACCGTCAACACCACCAGCATCGCCAGACGCAGCACAATGCCGTCGCCGATGGCGATCCCGGCGGCCGAGGACGCGGTGCCGGTGGCGAACGGGTTGACCGTCGAACACATCACGCCCACACCGGCTCCCGCGATGATCGCGCCCACGGCGGTCATGCGGTCATACCCCAATGCCAGCATCAAGGGCACCAGTAGCGCGTAGAACCCCAGGGTCTCCTCGGCGAATCCCTCCACCGTGCCCGCGATCGCGAACACCACCATGATCCCGACGATCAGCAAGAACGACCGATTCCGCAATTTGTATGCCAGCGAACCGATTCCACTGTCGAGCGCGCCGGTCGCGAAGGCGACGGTGATGAACGCACCCACCGCCAGCACGAACAGGAATACCGCCGCCGCACCGTAGAGGTCACCCGACATATCCGGCGCGACCTGCCCGGTCTTACCGTCCTGAATGCCGTAGAGCCCATTGACCGGCGCCAGGAACAGATCACGTAGTCGCGCACCGAAACTCTTGGCGTCCTCGATGCGGTGATAGGACCCCGCGATGGGATGACCCTTGTCATCCATGTCGTACACGCCCGGCGGAATCACGAAGGCCGCCAGCCACACCGCGAAGGTCACGCCCGCGAGAATGGTGTAGGTGGACGGGAATTGGCGCTTCTTCTTGTGCTGAGCGGGCTTCGGTGTGGCGTCTACGGTTTGGGCTTCACTCACTTGCGCATCCTGTCCGCGAAGAGTTGGAAGAATTCGGCCTCGGCGAGCGCCACATTGCCCAGCTCGCTCACCAGCACTCGTTCATTGAAGCCGTGCATATTGCAGTTGGAATCCTCGACGCCGAGCATGAGCACCTCGGAGTCCGGATTGGCGGCGGCCATCGAATTGGTCAGCGGAATGGAGCCACCCATGGCCGAATCGACGGCGTCGACACCCCAGGCCTTGCCCATGGCATCGCGCATGGCGGCATAGGCGGGACCTGTTGTACGCGCGGCGAATCCGGATCCGACATCGCCACCCGTAACAGTGAGTTCGATGCCGTACGGCTTGACCTTCGACAAATGCTCGATGACGGCGCGCTGTCCCTCGGCCGGGTTCTGCTCCGGATGCACGCGCACGTTCAGATACGCCTTCGCATACGGAATCACCGCGGAGGCAGCGGTTTTCACCGGCGGTGCGTCCAGGCCGATCACCGTGATGGCAGGCCCGTACCAGATCCGCTCACCGATAGGCCCGGTGCCGAGCAACGGCATTCCCGGTGCCATACCGGTGATTTCGGCGAATTCCTTATCGGTGTAATTCGCCCCCGCCCACTTGTCCCGCCGCAATCCCTGCACCGCGACATTGCCGTCGGCGTCGTGCAGCGTGGCCAGCCCGGCCATCAAGGCCAGTAGCGCATCCGGTGCCGCACCGCCGAACTGACCCGAATGCACCGGCGCGGCCAGCGTGCGGACTTCGACGAAAACGTCTGCGACACCCCGCAATGCGGTGACCAGCGTGGGTGTTCCCGCCCGAATGTTCCCGGCATCGCAGATGAGCAAGGCGTCGGCCTTGAACAGTTCCGGCTTCTCGGCCGGATAGTCGTCGAAGACCGACCCGTACTCCTCCTGACCTTCGATGACGATGGTGATGCCGACGGGCGGCTTCCCGCCGAACGCCCGCAGCGCTCCGATATGGGCCACCACATTCGCCTTGCAGTCCGCGGCCCCACGCCCGTAGATCGCCCCGTCCTTCTCCGTGGGCGTGAACGGCGGTGTCTTCCAGAGGCTTTCATCACCGGATGGCTGAACGTCGTAGTGCCCGTACAGCAATACGGTCGGCGCACCGGGCGGTGCCGGGATGCGGCCGTACACGACCGGCGAGGTATCCGGCAGGTTCAACACCTGCATATCGCTCACCCCGGACTTCCGCAACTCCTCTGCAACGAGATCGTGCGCCCGCTGCACGTTCTCCTTGGGATAGTCCGGAAAGGCGATCGAGGGAATGGCCACGAGCCGACCGAGCAGGTCTTTCAGCTCCGGCATGAGGTCATCGACAGTGCTTCGCAGATCCTGGCGCTGATCCATCAGCCCATCGAACCACCGACACGGGCAAAATCAGCGAATCTCCAGCCATCTTTTCTTCAATGGTGACGGACCGGCAGCCGGGGCACCCCGGACGGGTCGGAAAGCACCGCGTGACGGGCGAATTCGACCGCGCCACGCAGCATGGAATCCGCTCCCAGCGCCGCCGGGACGACATCCAGTTCCATGGCCGGAGCCAGCGCGCCCCGCCCGGACAACACCTGCTCGATCGTGGGCGCAAGCCAGGCGAACCACTGCGTGAGCAGCCCGCCGAGCACGATCTCATCGACATCGAGCAAGGCGGTGATCGACAGCAGCGCCGCACCCAGCGCCCGGGCCGCCTCCTCCACCGCCGCCAGCGCCCGCTCATCCCCCGCTTCCAAGGCCACGACCAGCCGATCCGAAGCCGCCTGCACGCCCTGCGACCGCAGCGTCCGCTGCAGCCCGGCGGCAGTGAGCACCGCCTCCGGCCCGGCATACAGCACCAGGCACCCGCGCGCGCCACACACACAGCCCGGACCGTCGAACGCGACCGGCATATGCCCCGGCTCACCCGCGATCCCGTGACTGCCGATATGAATCCGCCCGTCCAGCACCACACCGCCGCCGATGCCTGTACCCGCCTCGATGAGCACCAGCCCACGCCGCGCCCGAGGCCGCGCGTGATACTCCGCGAGCGCGGCCGCATTGCCGTCATTGACCACATCGACCGGGCAGTCCAGCCCCGGCAGCCGATCGGCGATGAGCGCGCCCAGCCGCACCGGTCGCAGCCACCCGAAATCCGGTGCGACCAACACCGTTTGCGCCCCGTCATCGCGCACCGGCCCCGCCATGGCCACGACGACCCGAACCAGCACGGATTCGACGTGCTCGAATCGTGGCGCGCGGGCGGCGTTTTCGGCGCGGCGGACGGCGGCGGCGAGTGCATCCGCCATGGCCTCCGGGGTGCCCGGAGCCTGATGGTGGGACGTGTCCTCGCGCCACACGATCGCCCCGGCGAGGTCGGCGACCACGGCCCGCAGCTGCTCGGAGGTGATCTGCACGGCGATGGTCAGGGCGCGACTCGGCGCGAGCCGCACGGGACGCCCGGGCCGACCCCGGCCACCGCTGCGCTGCGCGTCGTCCTCGCCGATGAGTCCGCGATCGACCAGATCGGCGACCAGCGTGGTGACCGACCCGTGCGCCAACCCGGTGGCCGTCGCCACCTCGGTGCGCGCACAGGGCCCGTGTTCCGCGATATGCCGCAATACCAGTCCGAGGTTGCGGCGGCGCACGGCGGCTGAGTCGCTCGGCGTGCCCGAGTGTGCGGTGTCCACAGGTTCGACATTATGCTGGCAATGATTTATTTCAAGCATTGACGTAATTGATGGACCATGAGGTTGACATGCCCGCTGCACATATCGGCCGCCGGACCCTACTGCTCGGAACGGGCGCGCTGGCCTTGGCCGCCGCATGCTCCAAGCAGTCGGACGACACCAGCACCGCGCCCACCGTCACCACCACCCACGGCCCGATCCGAGGCGAGCGTCGCGCCACCGGCACCGCCTTCCTCGGCATCCCCTACGCCCAGCCGCCGGTCGGTGACCTCCGCTTCGCGGCCCCCTCCCCGCCGACGCCGTGGAAGGAAACCCTCGACTGCGTCAAGTACGGCCCCACCGCCCAGCGCAAACAGCTCTCCGACGTGACAGCCATCCCCGAGCCCAGCATCCCCGGCGACGGCATCCTCAACCTCAATGTCTTCACCCCCGACGCCTCCAAGCAGTCGAAACTCCCTGTCCTGGTCTGGATTCACGGCGGCGGCTTCGTCGCAGGCTGCTCGGCCAGCCCCTGGTATGATGGCGCGTCCTTCAACCGTGACGGCGTGGTCGTCGTCTCCATCGGCTATCGCCTCGGCATCGAAGGCTTCCTGCACGTCGACGGCGCACCCGACAATCGCGGAGTGCTCGACTGGATAGCCGCCCTCGAATGGGTCCGCGACAATATCGCGTCCTTCGGCGGCGATCCGGCCAAGGTCACCATCGCGGGCCAGTCCGCGGGCGGCGGCGCGGTCTGGGCGCTCATGGCCACCCCCAAGGCCAAAGGTCTTTTCCGCGCGGGCATCTCGGCCTCGGGCGCACTGTCCCAGCCCAATACTCGCGATCAGGCCCAGGCGGTCAGCGCCTTCTTCACCCAGCGCACCGGCACTCCCACCACCGTCGCCGCCCTGCGTGACCTCTCCGGCGACCAGATCCAGGCGCTGGAAGACAAGCTGCGCGCGGAAGGCCCCGACAGTGCCAGCGTCCCCCTCCTGAGCCTGGCCCCCTTCGCCGACGGCACCCTCATCCCCGAATCCGCCACGGACGCCCTGAAATCCGGCTCGACCGCGAACGTCCCCCTGCTGCTCGGCTTCACCCGAGACGAGTTCAACGCCATCACCCGGGACAAGCCCATCCCCGACGCGGCCCTCCCCACCGCCTTCACCGCGCTGGGCCTGTCCCCCACCGATATCGACGCCTTCCGCACGGCCTACCCCACCGATTCCGCCGCACAACTCGTAGGCCAAGCCCAGAGCGACGCCCTCCTGCGCGCCCCGTCCTACCGAGCCGCCGAGGAACGCACTGCGCGCGGCGTCCCCACCTGGCTCTACGAGTTCACCTGGTCCTCCACCGCCCCCGACTACAACGGCCTCTCCTCACACTGCCTGGACCTCCCCTTCGCCTTCGATTGCCTGACCGCGAAGGGTGTGTCCTCGGTCGCAGGTGACAACCCGCCGCAGGCCCTGGCCGACGCCCTGCACAAGACCTGGGTCGACTTCATCGTCAATGCGGATCCGGGCTCTACCTGGCCGCGATACAGCACCGATCGGCGCGAAACCATGATCTGGTCGAGTGCGTCCGCCGTTCAGACCGACCCGTTCGCCTTACAACGTCAGATCTGGCTCCGCTGACCTTTGGGGCTACCGTGTAGCTAAGTAGAGGGTCGAGACGGATGGGTGGTTGGGCATGCTCGTATCGCACCGTTGGGTCGGGACCGCCGCAATGGTCATCGCACTCGGGGCCGTCGCGGCGCCATCGGCCCAGGCCGACCCCTCCGACTCGCAGGCGGCACTCGGCGGCGGGTCCGGCATCGTGCTCGGGCGGTCCACCAAATGCAGTCTGACCACCATCGGACACGACGGTGCCGGGCGGCTGGTGGGGTTCACGGCCGGGCACTGCGCGGAGCCGGGAATGCCGGTGACCGGTGAGCAGTTCCGCGATGTCGGCGTGGTCGGTGTCGTGCGAGCCTCGGATGAGGAACTCGATTACGGGGTAATCGAATTCGATCCGGACAAGGTCGCCCCGCTGCGGTCCGTGGGCGGCACCACCATCTCCGGGTATTCGACACCGCCCGCGACCTGGGATGTGGTGTGCCAGACCGGGCGTACGACCGGCCGGGCCTGTGGCGTCGTATGGGGTTCGGGGCCAGGAGGTTTCCTCGATCAGGCATGCTCGAGCTACGGCGATTCCGGCGGCCCGCTGACGGTCGGGGATACCCTGGTGGGGCTGGTTTCGGGGCCGTTGATCAATGACACCCGGGCGATCCGATTCAGTTGCAGCGACAGCAATAATCCGCTGCATACGCCGGTGCTCGCGGTGGCGTTCGATGCGGTGCGGGCCGCGGTGGATGCGGCGAAGGGTGTCGGTTCGGGGTTCCAGCCGATCTGATCGGCGGCCTTGGACTACCGCCTCGGCGTTACATTTTCGCCCCCAAAAGGGATGATCTTGCTGAAACGATCGGCAAATAGTCTGGGCCGCTGCGCAAGTGCGCAAGGCCCGTCGGGGAGCGTAATGGCGGCACGGATGAGGTTCTGTTTTCTCGTCGAGGAGCAGTACCGCAAGGATGGGATGCCGCTGAATGTGGCTCGGCAGTTGCGAGATTGGGGGCACCGGGTCGATATCGTGCGGCCGGGCGGTGAGCTGCTGGATCTCGACTCCATAGTCCGGCAGGGACAGCACGACGCCTGGGTGCTCAAAACCGTTTCCGGCGGGCCGGGGCTCGGCCTGCTGGAAGCCGCCGCCGCGGCCGGGCTCACCACCGTGAATGACGCCAGATCCATTCGGGGCGTGCGAGACAAGGCCCGGGCGGCCGTGGTCGCGGCGGCCAGCGGTCTGCCGGTTCCGACGACCTGGGCGGCAGCGCGGCCCGCCGACCTCGCCCGAATCCCTTCCACCCGATACCCCTTGGTGGTCAAACCCGCCGACGGCAGCTCCGGACGCGGTGTGCGCCTGGTCAAACGGCCCGAGCAGCTGGCCAAGCTGATGGACGGCGAGGCGCGCGACGCGCTGCTGCTGGCGCAGCCGTACGTGCCGAATTCCGGTGTGGACCTGAAGATCTACTGCGTAGGCGGCCGACTGCACGGCACCGAACGCACCTCGCCACTGGCGCGCGGCGAGCGCGGCCCGGATAAGCCGGTGCCCCTGAGCCGTGAAATCGCGGATATCGCAGCGCGTGTCGGCGAGGTGTTCGGACTCGACCTGTACGGCGTGGATGTCGTGCTCGGGCCGGACGGGCCGGTCGTGGTGGACGTCAATGACTTCCCGAGCTTCCGGAAGGTGCCCGAGGCGGTGCCGACCGTCGCGCGCGCCATCATGGACCTGGCCCAAGCCGGATCGTCCTACCGGGTCGACCTCGAATCGCTGGCGCGGGAACAGCTTCCGGTGGCACTGTGAGAGTCGGCTTGCTGACCGGGAAGCCGGACCATCCGCTGCTCGCCGCCACGACCGCACTCCTGACAGCGGACGGCCACCTGGTGGAAACCCTTGCGCCCGACGCGAACCAGCCCGCGAATCCAGCGGACGTCTACCTGCTGAAAGCCCGCACGCCCGCCGCGATCAGTCTCGCTCGTGCCCTGGAAGCGCATGGCATCCCCGTACTCAACTCCGCCGATTCGACCGAGTTCTGCCAGGACCGAGTTCACATGGCGCAGTGGGCGGATCGCTCGAGCCTGCCCTTCCCCGCGACCATCGAATGGCCCAACCTCCGCGACCTGCCCGAACAGCTCGACGGCCCGCTGGTGATCAAGAGCCGCCACAGCCGCCGCGATGACCTGGTAGCCCGCGTAACCACCCTCGAACAGCTACAAGCCCTAGCCGAGACCTGGCCGGACGAGCCCGTCGTGGTCCAGGACTTCGCCCCCGGCACCGGCTGGGATCACAAGCTCTGGGTGGTCGCGGGCAAAGTCTTTGCCGCCCTGCGCCACTCCGAACTGACCGAGGGCACCCGCCAGCCGGATCGCCCGCTGACCGGCCCCCACCCCTGGGCCGAACTCGCACTGCGCACCGGTGAGGCCTTCGGCCTGGATGTCTACGGCGTGGATCTGCTCGAAGTGGACGGCGAACCGCTGATCGTCGATATCAACGCCTTCCCCGGCATTCGCGGCCAGGAGGGTGCCGCACAGGCTCTCGCCGCCCGAGTACTCGAGCAGATCCCCCCGCGCCGACTATCGGACCACGCCCGGACAGCAGCGGAGGACCGCAGCGACGCTGTGGCCCTCCGATAACGCCGACCGCTCAGGCAGAACGTGATTCGACCGTCCCCACGGCCGCACGCGCCTGCCCGCGACGGCTGAAGCGCAGAATCCCGTCCTCCAACTCGCCCTTGCGCAGCATGGCGCGATCGCGGAAGTAGTTATTGATGACCAGCCACGGCCCGCGCGTCCCCTGCCGCGGCATGACACCATCACCACGCTGGATGTAGCCGGAGGTCAACGCACCGCCCATGAGCGAGGCCTCGGACCGATCGCCTTCCTCGGGCACCGCGACCACCTGCGAATAGCCCTTGTCCCGCATGTGATTCAGCAGGCGGCAGAAGTATTCGGCGGCCAGGTCGGCCTTCAGCGTCCAGGACGCGTTGGTGTACCCGAGCACGATCATGGCATTGGGCACATTGCTGAGCAGTGAACCCTTGTAGGCCACCAGGTCCCGGGTCACGACGGCTTCGCCGTCCACTTCCAGCGCCGCGCCGCCGAGCATCTGCACGGTCAATCCGGTTGCGCTGATCACGATGTCGGCTTCCAGCTCCTCGCCGGAGCGCAGCCGAATGCCGGTTTCGGTGAAGGCGTCGATGTGGTCGGTGGCAATGGAAGCCTTGCCGCTGCGCAGAATCCGGAACAGATCACCGTTCGGCACCACGCACAACCGCTGATCCCACGGGTTGTACGACGGCGTGAAGTGCCGCATATCGACGCCGGACCCGACCTGCGCGCGCACCGCGGCCAGCATGAGCTTCTTGGACAGCTTCGGATTGGTCCGGGACAGCTGGTAACTCGCCCGCTGCAAGGCGATATTCCGCGCCCGCCCCGCCTTGTATGCCAGTGCGGCAGGCACTCTCGCGAACTTCATGCCGACCGCGACCGGATCGTCCGCGGGCAATGCCGCAATATACGTGGGCGACCGCTGCAACATGGTGACGTGCGCGGCATCCTTGCTCATGGCCGGAATCAACGTGATAGCCGTTGCGCCACTGCCGATCACGACCACCCGCTTACCGGTGTAATCGAGATCCTCGGGCCAGTGCTGCGGGTGCACGATCTGCCCGCGGAAGTTCTCCTCGCCGGGGAACTCCGGCCGGTAGCCCTTGTCGTAGTCGTAGTAGCCGGTGCAGCCGATGAAGAAGTCGGCGGTGTAGGTCTCGGTCTCGCCGGTCTGCTCGTTGTGCACGTGAACGGTCCAGATGCCGTCCTCGGTGGACCAGCTGGCCTTGGTGACGCGGCGGCCGAAGCGAATGTGGTCGATGACGCCGTATTCGCGCGCGGTGTCCTCGACGTACTGCCGGATGTGCGGCCCGTCGGCGAGCACCTTGGTGCCGTGCCAGGGCCGGAAGCCGAAGCCGAAGGTGTACATGTCGGAGTCGGAGCGGATGCCCGGGTAGCGGAACAGGTCCCAGGTGCCTCCGATGGCGGTGCGCCGCTCCAGGATGAGGTAGCTGCGCCCGGTCTGTTCCCTGGTCAGATGGCAGGCCATGCCGATGCCGGAAAGGCCCGCGCCGATGATCAGTACGTCGACATGCCGCGTCATTGAGGTACTCGCTTCGCTTCTGGTCGCGCCCGGACACCGGCGTCCGGGCGCACCGAGTATTACATGTTATTCGCAGTAACGTCTACTACGGGGCGGGTCAGGCCGCGCGGACCTGCCCCGGACGGTCCGGCTCGGACCGATACCGCGTGGTCGCGCCGTCGATGCCGAGCACCTTCCAGACCGTCTTGGCCACCGGATTCATCAACCCGATCCGCTTGGCCAGCGACCGCACATCACCGAAGTAGCCCGCGAAGGCCTCCTTGGAATCCGGCAGCCCGAAGAAGACCTCCTTGCGCACCGACCGCGGAATCCCGAACTCCTGAAAGAAGGAGCGCGGCGGAATGATGATCGCCCGCCCGCCGATCCACATGACGATCGGGAAGGCCAGCGACAGCACGAACTTGTTCAGCTGATTCGCCTGCGGCACATGATGTTCCAGGAACTCGTGCGCGAAGGAGATGTGCCGGGCCTCCTCTGCGATATGGATGGCCATCACTCCGCGCATGATCGGATGCACCTCTTCACCGGCGCGCAGGATCGCCTTCTGAATGTGGTCGATCGGCTCCTCGCCGGACAGGACCGCCATGAAGAACAGGTTCGGGAACACCGCGGCCAGCGGCGGCACCACATAGGTGAGCTTCTTGAGAATCGGCCCCATACCGGGCACATCGCGCCCGATCCGGTTCACCATCTCCTGGAACATCAGGGTGTGATTGCACTCCTCGATGACCTCGTGCGTGCAGTAGCGGAATTCGGCCGAGCCATTGGGCAGCTTGAAGGTGTGCTGCACCATGCCGCCGATCAGCAGGGTCTCGAACTGCAACCCGACCTTGGCGATATTGGCCTGCCGCCACAGCCCGATCTCGATCTTGCGGTCCTCGGGCTGGGATTTGTACCAGGGATGCCTACCGAACATGTCCCCCGATTCCGGGAGAATCCAGCGCCGGTCGGTGGCATCGATCGCGAAATCGGGGTTGTCCCAATCGATATCGGTGAAAGGATCGAAGTGCTTGTCTACCGAACCCTGCGACAGCAGCAGGAGCTTCTCGGCATACTGCCGCGCGAGTGCGACCACGGGATCGGCGGTCTTCACGGTTGCTGACGCCATTGTCAGAGCCTCTCGGGGAGTGACTTAAATAACTGTACCCCATGGTTACACTTACATCCCCGGCCCGTCAACCGCAGGTTACGACCAGAAGCTGGGGTGCAGGCCCCAGGCCGCGAACTCCTTGGCCACGTAGTCGCTCAGCGCGTCACGCGTGGGGAAGCGATCCGGATCGGCACCCGTGATGGCCAAAACCACCGTCTCGCCATCGCTGGACCAGGACAGATTCAGGCCGACCTCGACGCGTCGGAACATCTCGGTGTCACCCGTGCAGACCACCGGACGCATGAGCACCGAACGAGCGCGGACACCAGCGATGGTGGCCACGGCCTGGCCGGTCTCACCGAGGTTGGTGCACAAGCATTCCGGCGCTTTGGCAGTACGGGAGAAATAGCTGAGGACGAACCGAGGCAGCATCATCTGAACCGGCTGAAGGTGTTGCAGCGCCGGAGTGGTCACCGGATCGGCGTAGGCACGCGCGGCCTGCTTGATCGAGGTGCGCACCTGAGCCAGGTCGGTGCGAGCATCAGCCCGGAAAGGCACCGCGATCGGCAGCCCGGTGGTGGCATTGCCACGCGGATCATCCGGCTGCCGCATGGAATGCGGAATATCGACCCGGACGGCGGCACCATCGGAAACCCGCCCGCACCGGCCGAGAATCCCGACCGCGACCCCGACCAGCAGCCCATTCGCAGTGCCTTGATTGGCTGCCGCGACCGCATTCCACTCGGCCAAATCGACCTCGACGACAACACTCGCGGCCGTATACCGGTCGGCCAGCTCGAGCTCCGGCTCGACCGGGCGCGGATTCCGGGCGGGCTCCTGCACGGCGCGAGCCTTGATAGCGGCACCGATACCCAGTGCCGCCGCAGCCAATTGACCAGTGGCATCGACGAAATGCCTGCGGCGCAACCCCGTTCGTGCGGTCTCGCCGACCAGCCGCCCGGAGCTCGTGTCAGCATCGGGCGGTAGCCCGGCTTCCAACCGGTCCAGCGCATCGCCGACCGCGTACAGCACCGCGCCGCCATCGGCCCCCACATGCGACGTGACCAGGGACAACAACGTCCCTCCGTCGCTCGTGGGCGCGGCCGACAATCGCCACACCCGCCCGCTGCGCGGATCGAAATCGACGTGGCTCTGCGCGAAGAACCAATCCAGCACACCGCTCTCGGCCACAGCTTCGTCCTGCCAGCCCAGCGGAATCGACTGCGCCGCCCGCACCCACCAAGGCCGTGCGAACGGAACGGCGGTCGTCACCACCCGCCGAGCCAGGAATCCCGCCGCCAACTGAGCGTGAAATCCGTCGAGCACCCCCCGACCGAGGCGCTCGTCGAACCGCCACGTCAACTGATTGACGAGGGCATTGCCGTACAGGTCATGCAGCTTCAGAAACAGATCGTCGTCCGCGGTAAGCCGATTCATGGTGCCGCTGTTCATGATTCCTCCATTCAGCGGTTGCGCAGGGTGCGCACGGTCAAGGGTGCGAACACGACCGCGACCAGCAGTGCGGCCAGCACGGACCAGAGCAGGTCGCTTCCGGCGTGGCCGGAATCCGCGAGATCGCGGACCGCCGCCACCAGATGCGAGACGGGGTTGTAGTCGGACACGTGCCGCAGCCAGGCGGGCATGGCGGCAACGGGAACCAGCGCATTGGACGCGAAGCTGAGGAAGGTCAGCACCAGCATCGACATGCCCTGCACCGCCGCCGGGCGGGCAACCGTCACGCCGATGAAGGCGAAGATCCAGCTCATGGCGGTGGTCGCCAGCACCACGAGCAGCGCCCCGAGCACCAGTCCGCCCGGATGCTCCGGCCGATACCCCATCCCGAGTCCGACGATCAACACCATGACCGCGGCGATCACATATCGCGTCGCACCCGACACCAACGCTCCGGCCACGGGCGCGGACCTCGCGATCGGCATGGACACGAACCGGTCGAACACACCCGACCGAATGTCCTCGGACAGTTGAACTCCCGTAGCCACCGACGACGTCAACACGATCTGCACCAGCACGCCCGGAACCAGAGTGGGCAGATAAGCCTTCAAACTCCCCGCAATGGCCGTACCGAACACATTCCCGAACAGCAACGGCCCCACGATCGGCAGCAGAATCGCGTCGTACAGCAACTGCGGACTGTGCCGGAAGGTCAGCATGCCCCGCTTCGCCATGAGCAGCGATTGCACCAGCGAATCCCGCAACCCGATCCGAGTTACCCTGGGCCGCCGGTCGATTCGCGTCACCGGAGTGCGCACGAGGCCTTGCGTGAGCGTCGTCATGACGTGACCGCCTTTACTGCCGAATCCTGCACAAGATCTGTCGAGAGCGGCGCGGCGGCCCGAGGCTGGGTCAGCGCGAGGAACACCGCATTGAGATCGGGCCGGTCCACGGCGAATCCGCGCAAGCGAATCCCTCCGGCACGGCAGGCGCTGATCACCTCGGCCGCACTGTCGATGTCCGGCAGCGGAACCGACAGCCGATCCGGCGTATCCCCGTGCAGCGGAGTAATTCCGACGATCCGCTCCACCGCCGCCTCGGCCAGCGTCCGCTGTCCCGAGTCGACCAGATCGATCCGCAGCACCTCCTCCCCCACCGACGACTTCAGTTCCGCCGCAGTCCCTTCCGCGACCACGGCTCCGTGATCGATGACGGCAATCCGATCCGCGAGCGCATCGGCTTCCTCCAAATACTGCGTAGTCAGGAGAATCGTGGCTCCCCGATCCACCAGCCCCCGCACCACGGACCACATCCGCTCCCGCGTATGCGGATCCAGCCCGGTGGTCGGCTCATCCAAGAAGATGAGGGGCGGCAACGTAATCAAGGTGGCCGCCAAATCCAGCCGCCGCCGCATCCCGCCCGAGAACGTACTGACCCGCCGCAGCGCGGCCCCGGTCAACTCGAACTCCTCGAGCAGCTCATCCGCCCGCCGCGCCGCATCCCGCCGCGACAACCCCAGCAGCTGCCCGAACAATCGCAGATTCTCGATGGCGGTGAGATTCTCATCCACCGCCGCGTACTGCCCGGTCAGCCCGATCATCGACCGCACCGCCGTAGCCTGCCGAACCACGTCGTACCCGAAGAGCCGGGCCCGCCCCCGATCCGGCCGCAATAGGGTCGCGAGCATCCGCACGATCGTCGTCTTCCCGGCCCCATTGGGCCCGAGCAACCCGAACACGGTCCCCGCCTCGATCCGCAGATCAACCCCGTCCACAGCGGTCATCCCAGCGAAGCTCTTCCCGAGTCCCTCGGTCTCGATAGCACTCACAGCAGCATTCCTCTCGATACAGCTCCGGTGAGAGAGCTCCGTTGTTCAGAAGCGATGGATTCGATGGCGTCCGCGGCCCGCGCTACCCCGTCATCGCGGAATCGCAGCCCGTACGCCGACGCGCGCAGCACCACCTCGGGCCGCGTTGCCCGAATCAGTGCCTGCTCCAGCCGATTCGCAGTGATCTGCGCGAACGGCACGGTCACGCCGAGCCCGAGCGCCTCGACCTGCTGCCCCCAGTACGGCTGATCCGCCTGTACCGAGCACACCACCGCGGGCACTCCGGCCCGCAGCACCGCCGCCGTGGTCCCCGCGCCACCGTGATGTACAGCTGCCGCACACTTCGGCAGCACCGCCCGGTGATCCACCTGCCCGACCACAGCCATATCCGCCCGAATGCGAGCGCGAAATATCCCGCCCACCAGCAATATCCGCATCCCCAGTCGACGGCCGACCTCACGCACCATCGCCTCCACCGCGTCCGGATCGCCCACGGGCATGGACCCGAACCCGACATAAACGGGCGCACTCCCCGCCGCGAACCAATCCCGCAGCTCCGGGCGAGGCTCGATCGCGGCCGGGCCGTTCGCGCAGGTAATGGCCGATGTCCCACTGGGCACGACCGGAAACCCGGTCACCGGTGCATCCCCCAATGCACTCTCGAGCCCCGGAAAGAGCTCCGGGTCATATGCCTGAATGGCGATGCGCCCTGGCGTCGCAGCAGTGCCCGACCGGCCGACAGCCGCAACATCGCGTGCTGGAAGGCTCGGATCGGCCGACGGTCGCAGAGCACTCGGTGTCAGCTCGAGTACTCCACCTCCCGCGTGCAACTTCAGCTCAGGAATCACGCGCAGTACCTCCGCGCCTGAAATGTCGGTGTGCGAGTGGGGATTCGGTTGTGGTGTCGGCGACGATGCGGGCACCTGCGTCGCGTGGGGCGCGCGGCCCGGCGCGGTGGCTCGGCGCAGGGCAGCGATCTCTGGGGCCAGTGCCCAGGCGCGAGCCTTCGTCAGTGCCTGCCAGCCCAAGCGGTGTGCGGTCCCCGGTAGCCGCCGAGCCCAGGCGGCGGGCACCACTGGTACGGCTCTGTTCGGCACGATCGGGAAGAAGTGGACGGCCGCGAGCGGGATTGCTCGAATTCTCGCCACTTCGGCGGCGGCCTCCTCGCACGCCATTCCGGTGACGAGTACTTCTGCGTCCCCGGCGATGTCGAGTAGGTCCAGGGCCGCTTCACCGAACCCGCGGCGTTGCAGGTCCAGGGTGGCGCGGATTTGCCGCAATGGGTTGCGGGAGGTGAATCGGCGGTCATCGCGCTGGGTTCGGAGCAGGTCGTCGCTGTCCAGTCCGAAGGGTTTGGCCGAAAAGCCTTGGTCTCGGGCGAAATCCACCAGATTCGGCGAGACGGCCAGCGTCACGTGGTGGCCTCTGCGCTGCAGTTCCTGGCCGATCAGTACACCGGGTTGGGCATCACCGCGACTGCCAGCGAAGGCTAAGAGGAGCCGCATGGCTCACCGCCTTGCCGGTACCGGTGCCAAGTCCGGTTGGCCCGTGCTCAACGGGACCGGGGCCGGATCGGGCGTCACCACGGGGGTGTCGTGCAGGAGCGTGGTGGGGACGGCCGCCTCGAGTTCGACTCCTTCGGCGAATTCGCGCATGGCTTTGGTGAATTCGTAGAGGAACCGGTCCATCTCGACGGTGGGGAAAGCGGCCGGGAACCGGGTGGACAGCCGGAGTCCGTCGGCGGCGCGAACAATCCAGAAGAAGACTTCGTCCGGCGAGTGGGATTCGGCGCGGAGGGTGTGCCCGCGCAGGGATTCCACGAGCTGGTAGTCGGGCAGGACTCGGATATCGAGGAATGAGATGCCGAATCGTGGGCTGTCGGTGCAGGAGAGCAGGTCCAGCGCGCGAGTCCACGTGGCGTCATTGGCAACCTTGGTGCGCCGCAGGGCGCTGCGGGTGGATTCGAGGGAGGTGTCCAGATCCAGATCTGGAGCCAGGGTGATGTCGAGGGGAACAACATTCACGAACCAGCCCATGGATTCGAGCCAGCACAGGTCGGGGCGCGTAGAGATGGGCATGATGGCCCGCATGGAGATGTAGCCGAAGGCCCGGCGGTAGGCGATGGCGAGCGCTGTGAATACCGCCACGGAGAGCCGATGCCCACGCGCGGTCACGGCCGCCTCCACGTACTCGAGCTCGGTGAGCGGCAGCAGTTTCCGCGAAATGCTGGTCTGCGGCAGCGGCGCGGCATGACTGGGAGCGGAGATCGCGGGTTCGAATCGCGGCAGCATCCCGCCCGAACCACTGAGGAACCGCCGCCACAGCTCAACCGCCTCGCACCGCGGCGTCAATGCCGCGGCGGTGGTCCGCTCCAGCGCCGCGAAATCGGCCGCACTGCCGAATGTCACCGATTCCCGCACCGGCTCGCCCCGCCGCACGGACTGATACATGGCCCGCAGCTCCAGAATCACAATGGCCTGCGAGTAGGCGTCCATGACCGAGTGATCCGCCGCCACCAGCACGGTGAAGTCCCCGGTGTCGGCGTGCTCGATCGTGGCGAGCAGGCAGTGCGGCCAGACCAGCGGCGACAGCCGCAGTTCCATCGCGTCGCTGAGGTATTCATTGATCGCCCCGGCGGATTCGAGCCCGGTCACCGCCTCATCGGCGATGACAACGCCGTCCCCCTCCAGCACCAGCCGCTCGGGCTCCGGATTCCCATGCCCGGCAAGGGTGGTCCGCAGTCCCTCGTGCCGCACGTGCCACAGCCGCACGGTCTCGCGCCAGTCCTCGGCGTCGAACGCCGCGTCCATTTCGAAGATGGTCCCGATCCAGCGTCCGCGTCCGGGTCGCGGATCGTTCGCGTCGGTATTCGCGCAGTGCCGCACGTGCACGCTGGTCAATGGCCGGTCATCGGCCGTCCAGTCATGGCCGGGGGCCACTTCGGCGCTCCACAGCGTGAGCGCCCCTGAGCGTAGGGAGAATTCAGACAGGTGGGTGTATTCCATGACGATGTTCCTCATCGGTTTAATGCGCAATAATCAGAATGAGCAGAATGCTCACATCAAACGCAACCCATTGCCTAATGGGCGAATTGAAAGCAAATGCCTTATTTCGCGCCCGAAGATCCCGCTCCCGCAGCCGCGCTCCCAGATCCGAGCGCCTGCGCGAGCGTTCCTCCCGCCTGTGCGGACCCACTGGCCGCACCACTTCCGGTGCCGAGTAATCCGAGAACCGTTCCCGGCCCGGGAAACAAACCGGCGAGTGTGCCCGCAGCGGAACTGCCGGTACCCAGCGCGCCGAGCACGCCCGCGCCGGTGGCACTGCCCGTACCCACCGCCGCGCTACCCGTTCCCAACTGGGGTAATACCGATTGCGCCGGGTTCGAGCCACCCACGTCGGCGGGCGGTGCGGCATCGCCGCCCGCCGGCGCGGCGGTAGCCAGACCGGGTGCAATGAAAGTCGCGGAGAGACCCGCGAAAACGACGGCCGCACGAGTGAATCGAGATACGTTCATGGCCCGATTTCCTTTCAAACCTTCATCAGGACAAGTGCGCCCGAAAGGCGACTTGGTGTCAGCAGGTCGAGAGAGTGCGGCGGCGACTCTGCCGAGAATGGCACGGTCTGAATGACCTGCGAACCAAGAAAAACACCAAATTGCAACTCACGCAACTCACAGACTCGCAAACATTTGGTTAACGAAATGTTCTTGGTCCTTTCACTGTGCTCCAGGACACTGCATGAAAGAAATTGGTCCGTGATTCACTTTTACAGTTCTCGACGCGCGAAAGTCTGGACACGGGCGCACAATCCAGTAACCTCCGCCCAGTGGCTCATTGTGTCCCACGCCACTCTCCGCTAGCCTCCTCTGAGACCGTTGGGTTTCACAAATCCCCACGGGCCCAAGGGATGAAGGGAACCTCGATGATGAGGCGTATCGCATCGCGCCGAGCGATGTCCGCGGTGCTGGCAGCGGCAACACTTTTCGCCGGACTATGGATGTCGGCCACGGCCACAGCCGACGACACTGCACCGGAGCCACCCGCGACAGCCCAAAGCATCTACGGCGGCACCGGCCCCCACCCCGTCGCGACGGCCGTGCGCACCAACCCGTGCCAGGAATCGATCGTCGGCATGTTCCAGCACATCGCCGTCCACATCTTCGGCAATCGCGACGATATGACCTGCACCCAGGCCTTCCCCAATGGCTTGGAATCCCCTGCGGGCGTGAACACTTACTACCCGGCCGACATCGCCGACCTCGGCAGCGCGCCCCTGATCGTGATGACCGGCGGCATCGACGCCAACCCCGGCATGTACGACCGCCTGGCCCGCCAATGGGTCAGCAATGGCTTCGTCGTCATGATCCCGTACGAGTGGTTCAACTCCCTGGCCTACGTCCCCGCCGCCGGACTCGCGGTCGCGATCATGGCGAACCGCGATCCGAATTCCCCGCTGTTCAACCGAATCGACCTGTCGCGCACCTTCGTCGCCGGACACTCCGCCGGTGGCGCGGCCAGCCAGCAGATCGCGGCGGTACTCCCGTCGGTCGCGTCACTCATCGACCCCACGCTGCGATTGGCGGGCGTGCTGGCCATCGAGCCCGGCCCGATCGCGGTCGGTGCGCTGCTCAATGTGCCGACCCTGTACCTCACCGGTTTCAATGATTTCGTGGTCCCGGACTTCGCCTGGGTGCGCTGGTGGCAGTACAACACCACCTTCAATGCCCCGGCCTGGATCGCGAATGCCCGTGGCGTCAGCCACTTTTCACCCGTGGACGGCACCGACGCCTACCTGAGCTCGGGCACCGCAGTGGCCTGGCTGCGCTATATGGCCTTCGGCGACGAGACCGCCAAGCGGTTCTTCGTCGGCCAGGATTGGCTGCTGCCCAGCGACAAGACGTACTTCAGCGTCGAACGCAATCCGCTCGCCACCGCGCTCCGCTGAACCATCAGCGAGCCCGCGCGGCCGCCACCATCGCCTCGAGCCGCGCACCGAACGCCTTGACCTGATCGCGCAGGGCCTCGATATCCGCGACGGGAATCCCGACGCGATCCAGCACGGTCTCGATCATCCGCTGCGCCTGAGGTTGCAGTTCGATGCTGGCCTCGGTGGCGTGCAGCACCACCGCGCGGCCGTCGGCGGCACTGCGGATGCTGTCGACCAGCCCGCGCGTCTGCAACCGCTGGACCAGCGGTGACACCGTCCCGTAGTCAAGGTGGATCTGTTCGCCCAGTTCCTTCATGGTGATGCCCGGTCGCTCCCACAGGGCGAGCAGCACGAGGTACTGGGGGTAGGTGAGGTGCATCGCGTCGAGAAACGGACGGTAGGCGGCGGTCATGGACCGCGACGTGGAGTACAGCGCGAAACACAGCTGCGCGCTCAGCGACAACAGTGCGTAATCGATCTCCTCGTCCGCTCCGGCCCGGTGCCCTTCGGGTGCGGAAGGCGGATTTTCTTGCATTACTGCACTGTACTGCGCACGGTGGCGAGCACCGCGTCGGTGGCATCCCGGTCGCCGACGGTGATGCGGAGTCCGGTCGGATAGTGCTTCACGTGGATATCAGCCCCAGCCAATGCCATCCCTACCCGATCGATATCCGGACCCGGCAGCGTCAGGTACGAGAAGTTGGCGTAACTGTCCGGCACCGTGAGTCCCAGCTCCCGCAGCCCCTCGGTGAGCTGCCCACGGTGGTCGCCGATCTCGGCCACCCGCGCCGCAATCTCCGGCTCAGCCTCGTAGCAGGCCCGGACAGCCACCTCGGCCAAAGCATTCATCCCGAAAGGCAACTGCCGCCGCGCGATTCGCTTGATGGTCGCCGGGCTGCCGATCGCATACCCCACCCGCAGCGCAGCCAGCCCATAAGCCTTCGAAAACGTCCGAAGCACAATCAAATTCGAGAACCGCTCCATGAGCGACAACACTTCGATCCGCTCGTGATCCGCCACGAAATCTACATACGCCTCGTCCAGCAGAACCGTGACATCAGCCGATAGTCGGCTCATGAATTCCACGAATTCCACTGGTGCAATGAGTGTTCCAGTCGGATTGTGCGGACTGCACAGCACCACCAACCGCGTCGTCGCCGTCACCGCCCGTGCGATCCCCGCCAAATCCTGACGCCCGTCACCGGTGAGCGGTACCGCGATCGGCCGCCCACCCGCCATCGCGGTGAGAATCGGATACCCGTCGAACGTAGGCGTAGCCATCACCACATGCGCACCGCCGGAACCGAATTCCTGCACAATATGCATGATCACGCCGGTCGCTCCCGCGCCCACCACGATCCGATCCGGCTCGATGCCGAACCGTTCCGCAATGAGCCGGGGCAACCGCTGCGGCAGGAACTCCGGATACCGATTGGCCGAGGCCAGCGCCCGGGTCAGCGCTTCCTGTACGGAAGCCGGTGGCCCATAGGGAATCTCATTGAGCTGGAGCTGATGCCCCCGCCGCAGCACCGGAGTCATGCTCAGCGCCCGCCCCAGCGCACGGCGGTGGCCGCCGCGAAATCACCGGCATGCGCGAACCCAGCGAACATCACCACCGATCCGGCCGGAACCCGGCCCTCATCGACCGCACGATCGAAGGTCACCGGAATCCCGGCCCCGAACAGATTCCCGCACTCGTCGAACGTGTCCGGATGCCGTTCCTGCGGCAGCATGAGCGCATCCCGCCAGTTCCGCAGGAAGGCACGATTGGGCTGATTGGTGACCAGCAGATCCAGTTCATCGGACCGCACGCCGATCCGCTTGCACACGGTGTGCGCCACCTCGGGCACGATCCGATTGCCGCGGGCCAGCACCTTGGCGATCTTGGATTCGGTGAAGCCCACATGCAGCTGCCCGGGCCCGGCTTCCCAGTAACGGCGCGGCGGATCGGAGATGGCCGTCATCTGCCCGGCGAACTCCGGCAGATGCCGGGTCTCGATATCCAGAATCGGCGAAACCGACGATTTCACCAGCAGTCCCGCGCCCGCGCCGTCACCCGGAATGGCCGCCTGCGGCTTACTACGCACATCCTCCTGTGTGAAGATCTGCCCCGCCACATTCTGGATGGTCACAATGAGCGCCGACTTGGCATCGGAGCTCATCATGATCTGCCGAGCCAGTTTCATGGCATGCACGAAGGCCGCGCAGCCGCCATTGTGCAAGTCGATCAACCACTCCGGCGCGATGCCGAGCCGCGCCGCCACCTCCCCGCCATTGCCGACGAAGGCAATCTCCGGCAGCTGCGTGTGCACGATCAGAATGTCGATGTCGCGCAGCACTTCCCGGCCCTGCCGCTCCAGAATCGGAGCCACGGCCCGTTCCGCCATATCGGCTGGCGTCTCACCCGGCGCAACATGATGGCGGAACTTAGGAGCCTTGAACATGACGTTCGAAGTGACGTCGTCCGGGTCCGCATACTGGGTGAAATAGTCTGCCGGAACAATGTTTTCGGGCAGGTACCCCGCAACGTCGATCAAGCTCACGGATTCCATGCTCATCATCAGTCCATCCATTCCGGCTTGATCGGCTGACCGGCGGCATGGCGGTGCTCGCAGATCGCCTTGAGATTGCGCAGTTCCAGCAGGTGCCCGGCCGCGAACAGATGCCAGAAGTCACCCACCCACACCGGCCGGTCCGCGGGCGCGGTCTCCGGGAGGCCGTTCTCGTCGTAGAAGGGGTGATGGCAGTTGGTCCACAGCACCACCGACCCGGGCTTGTTCAGCACCAGCTGCGCGTCGATGACCCGCATGAGGTAGATCATCCACAGCTGCTCGCCCTGATCCCAGGCACAGTGATAGTCGACGGTGCGCGCCTGCGGATTCCCCTCGGTCCGCGTATAGATCCGCGTATGCGACCCGATCCGGTCGTCCGACACCCACACATCCGGATCCTCGGTACGCTCGAAACCCCGCATGCTGTAAGTCCATTCGCACAGGCTGCGAGTGTCGGCGAGGTATTCATAGACCTCGTCCGGCGGCGCGGCCACATACTCGTGCACCGTGCAGTACTCCCCGAAAATCTCATCGTGCGGGTACACCGCCCGGGTCATATCGAGCACCAGCGGCATGCCCTCCTTGAGCGGCATTGTCTCGATGCGATACACCCCCGGCACATCCAGGTGCGGTACTTCGATCGGCTCGGCCTTGACGGTCTCGGTCATAGTGCAGGCTCCTTGAGGAAGGGTGCGAAGGGCGGGATTTCGTCGGGGTCACAACGAAGTTCGATGAAGGCGGGCCCGCGGACTGCAAGCGCCTTGTCGAGCGCGACCTCGAAGTCCCCGAGTGTGGTGGCAGTCCAGGCGGGTAGCTCGGGGAACATGGCCGCGACGCCCGCCCCGATCTCGGCCGGACGGAAGCGGTTGAAGGTGTAGTCGCCGGAGTAGTACAGCTGCTCCCGCGTGACGCACATGGCGTGCGCATTGTTGTTGAAGACGATGAAAGTGACCGGAGCCTGATACTCGATCGCGGTATGCAGCTCGTGCCCGTGCATGAAATACGAACCGTCCCCGGCGATTACGACGGTCCTGCGGTCCCGCCCCAGCGCCGACCCGATGCCCGCACCGAACGAATACCCCATGCCGCCCATGCCGAGCGCGATCAGAAACCGTCCGCCCTCGGGCACCGGCAGATGATGCACCACCGCCGCCCCGGTATTCCCGGCATCGGCGACCACATCGGTGCCGGGCTCCAGCCGCTCGGCAATAGCCAGCACGGCTTCGCGATACCGCACGCCCGGCCCCGTCGCAGCGGGAGTCTTCAGCTCGCCAAGCGGATCGGCCTGCGCCACACCGAATCCAGGCCGCGAGGTCTTCACCGCCAGCTCGAGCAACTGATCATTGAGCCGCCCCCGCACCCGCGCATGCACCGGCACGAACGGCTCATCGGTCCCTAGATGCACCACCCGTGGGCAACCGGCCAGCGCATCATCCAGCCCAGCCCGAGCGGTCATCGGCAACGCAGCGCCAGCTAACACAACCAGCGCAGCCTGAGCGACCAGCTCCGGAGCCCGCGGATGCCCCATGATCCCGACAACCCCCGCGAATCGCGGATGCCGGTTCGACAAAGCATCTTTGGCATCGGGTGTGACCAGTACGGATGCATCCAGCGAAGCGGCCAGAGCGGCCAACTCGGTGCGTGCATCGGCCCGAGCTATCTCCGGCCCGGCGATAATCACGGCCGGTCCCGGTGCGGCGAGCAGTTCAGCAACCTCGGCAAGCGAATCTCGCCCATCGACCACCGCGGCCCGCAGCTCATTCACAGTCCCAGACACCGTGGCCGCCTGAATATCCTTGGGCAGCAGCAGCACCGCCGGTCCACCGCTCAACGCGGCCTCGATAGCCCGATCCAGCTCAGCATGAATATCCTCCGCCCGAACGACTTTCGCGCAATACCGCGACACCGACCGAAAGATCGCCTCGGCATCGAGCCGCCCCGCCGCCCCGCTGGTGTCCTGAAACGCACCCTTGCCCTCGACCCCGGTCGGCGGCTGCCCAACCAGCGCCAGCACCGGAACTCTCGAATCAAACGACTCCCCCAGCGCGGCAAGCAAATTCAATGCCCCGCCACCAGACGTAGCCGCCACCACGCCAAGCCGATTGGTCGCCCGCGCATACCCGTCCGCCATAGTGGCCGCGCCGAACTCATGCTTGGCGACAATGCCTGTCATGGAAACCCGGCTGCGCTGCACCGCATCGTAGACGTCTTCGATATTCGCCCCGCCGACGCCGAAAATATGGTCGCTGTACTCCGCGATCCGCTCGACGACAACGTCCGCGACGGTGTGGGCAGTTCTTGCACGATCGGACACAGTCCCCCATCTCGACATGCATTGCGTGCGATACATCGCCCACAAGGTATCTGCTTTCAACAGTCTCAGACAATGTGTCTCAGGTCACAGAGTTGCCCTGAAAATGCTGGTACGCAGGGCTTTTGATAAACGAAAGCCCCGCCGCACACAGCTCCGGCGGGACCGGGGTGCGGTGGTCGGACCACCGAACCGGCATCACGATGGCTACCGGTTCACGATCAACTCATCCATATCTACGAGCGGACCCCGGATCCGGTTCACCGCATGCCGACGAAACCTGGGGCTCGGCTCCTGAAGCGGGAACGGCGGATTCCAACCTATCCTCGGGCACGGGGCATGTTTGTGGCACGGAGCCACTTCACCCGCCGTGAAAGGGCTTGGATGCCACGCACTACCCGGATAACCGTCATGCTGCTGTTCGCGGCATGGGTTGTCGACTACATCGACCGGACCGTGATCAACTTCGCGTTGCCCGATATCGGTAGTGATCTCGGGCTGGACCACACTCAGCGCGGTCTGCTGGTCTCCGTGTTCTTCATCGCCTACGCGCTCGTGCAGGTGCCCGGCGGCCTGCTGGCCGACCGCTACGGTGCGCTGCGAGTCGGCATGATCGGCCTGCTGGCCTGGTCGGTTTTCACCGGATTGACGGCGGTGGCATGGTCATTCAGCGCGCTTCTGGCCATGCGATTCCTGTTCGGACTCGTGCAGGGCGTGTTCCCGGCGGCGGCGATCAAGGCCCTCGCCGAACGCAGCCTGCCCGAACAGCGGACCACGGCTACCGGCTGGACCAACTCCTCCAATGCGGTGGGCATCCTGCTGGCCTCGGTGATCGCCGGAATCCTCCTGCCCACGGCGGGCTGGCGAGTGATGTTCGCGGTCATCTCGATCCTGGGTGTGACGGTCATCGTGGCATGGCGGCGCTGGATGCCGGAACCCCTTCCGCAGGAAAAGATTCCGATGGCGGCGGGCGGCCAGGCCGCCGAACGCCGAGCCGTCCTGTTCGCCCCGTCGCTACTGGGCTTCGCGGCCATCTTCTTCGGCTACGACGTGCTGGTGTGGGGCGTCACCGCCTGGACGCCCAGCTTCCTTCAGGAACAACGAGGCATCTCCACCATCGGCATAGCCTGCGCCGCAGTCCCGTCTACTCTCGCCGCGGCGGCCGGTGTGGTCCTCGGCGCGCGGATCTCGGACAAGCTGGGTGGCCAACCGCGCGTAATCGTGGTCCCCGCCATGCTTTTCACCGCGGTAATGCTCTTCTTCCTGCCGCGTGCCGAGCCATTCCCCCTGTTCGTGATCATCGGAACGCTCATGAGCCTGGCGGCGGGCCTGGCCTTCATGCCCGCATTCGCCGTCCCGCTGCGCGCCCTGCCCAGCACCTATATCGGCGCGGCCTCCGGCGTGATCATCTTCGGCGGCCAGCTGGCGGGTGTGCTCAGCCCGCTGGCGTTCGGCGCGGTGACCGATCACTTCAGTTACACAACGGCTTTCGAGACCATGGCGATCGGCCCGCTGCTGGCGATCATCGCCGCTTGGCTGGTCCCGCAAACCGCCGACGCATTCCGGGCGGCCGTGGGCACCCGACGCCCCGCCGTCATCCCCGACAAGGAGGTCCTCCCATGACAGACCCGACCACGCTCGATGCACACTGGCTGGAGATCTACCGCCACCTGCACGCGCACCCCGAGCTGTCCGGAGTCGAATTCGAGACCGCCCGCCTGGTGGCCGAGGAACTCCGGGCACTCCCCGGCTGGGAGGTCACCGAAAACGTAGGCGGCACCGGCGTGGTCGGCGTCCTGCACAATGGCCCCGGCCCCGTGATCTGGTTGCGCGCCGACATGGACGCCCTCCCCGTCCAGGAGGAAACCGGCCTCGACTACACCTCCCTCACGCCGGGCGTCATGCACGCCTGCGGCCACGACATCCATGTCGCCGCACTACTCGGCGCCTGCGCCCAACTCTCCGCGGACCCGCTGCCCGGCACTTTCGTCGCCCTCTTCCAGCCCGCCGAGGAAACCGGTTCCGGCGCGGAAGGCATGCTCGCCGACGGCCTCCTGGACCGATTCCCCCGCCCGCGCATAGTCCTCGGCCAGCACGTCAGCCCGCTCCCCGCAGGCCTGGTCCTCTGCAAAAGCGGCACTCTGATGGCGGCCGCCGACTCGATCCGCGTCACCTTCAACGGCGTAGGCGGCCACGCCTCCCAACCACACACCGCCATCGACCCCTTGCTGATGGCAGCCTCCCTGGTAGTCCGCCTGCAAGCCCTCACCGCTCGCCAGGCAGCAACCGCCGCCACCCCGGTCCTCACCGCCGGTGCCCTGCACGCGGGCACCCGCCCGAACATCATCGCCGACACCGCCGAAGTCCTGCTCAGCCTCCGCACCTTCACCGACTCCTCCCGCGACCGCATGCTCGAAGCCATCCACCGCATAGCCCAAGCCGAAGCCGCCGCGGCCAATGCTCCCGTCGACCCCAAAGTCGAGCCCTACGACCACTTCCCGGTAACCACCAACACCCCCGGCGACACCGAACGAGTCATGTCCACCCTGACCTCAGCAGGCATCCCGGTAATGCCCCTGACCCATCCCATAACCGGCAGCGAGGATTTCGGCCTCTTCGCCACCGCAGCCAACTGCCCCTCCGTCTTCTGGCACATAGGCGGCATGTCCCTGACCTCCTTCACCGAATCCGACCAGTCCTACATGCTCACCGAAGCCGCCCTCCCACCCCACCTCCCCTCCAACCACTCCCCCCACTTCGCCCCCGACCCCCTCCAAGCCCTCCCCGCCGCAATCACCGCAATGGTCACAGCAGCCCGAGCAGAAGCTCACCCGCAACCGCTGCGATAGTCCGCTCGTCGGTATCGATAACCCAAGCGCCCCCACGGTTTTCACGAAGCCCACCCGCCTCCTCGGCAGCCCGGACCACTAACCCAGCCTGCCGAAGAGGCGAAGCCCCGACCAGCGAATCCCCCGCCAATCGGGGCCCTCGCCCATGCCCACGCAACGCAATCCGCTCAGCCAGCACACCCGGCGACGCCTCCAGATACACAGTCCTGACAAGCTCCCCCGCAAGCGCCGTCTCATATCGATCAGGCGCCCCCCGAGCCACAACAATCAAAGCCCGAGCCCCCGCCTCCCGATACCCCCGCCAAACCTGTAAAAGGTTCTCGCCCTTAACCATCGGAGCTAACTCCCCCGAGCAAAACCCCAGCTGCTCCACATCGATATAGGCAGCCGGAATCCCCCGCCCCCGCAGCAGCTGCAAAACCTCCCACCCCACAGCCGACTTCCCTACCGCAGTGGGCCCGACAAGCACCAACACCGGCAGCCCTTCCCCCGCCACCGGCCCAGCAAGTTCCGAGGCCAACGGAATCACCTCTGCCCGACCCGGTTTCATCTGCTCGGCAAGCTTCTCAACGACCTCATCAGGCGACATCGCCGTGGTATCGAACGGAGCCCCAATCCCATTGCACTCCAACGCATCCGCCACCGCCATCAGCCGATCAACCAACTCCTCCGGCGACCCGCGCCCAAGATACCGACGTCGCAACTCCTCCCGACTACAGCAAAGCCGAACCAGCCCAACCCCCGTGCCCAAAGCATCCCGAACTCGCTCAATCCCCCGATCCGGATCAACCACCCCCGACACAATGACCTGCTCCACCCCATAACGGCGAAAAGTCTCGAGCACTCTCAAGACGTTGATCGCCTTCAGCTGGTGACGATCCGAGTCCCCAACAGGCGCAGGCACAAGAATCCCAAGCTGATCAATATCCACATACGCAACCGCCACCCCCTCCGCCCTGGCCCGCCCATACAGCCCCCACCCAACCGTCGACTTCCCAACCCCCGGCGCACCGGTCAACCACAACACAAACACCCAAAAACGCTACTGACAGAACGCACCCGTGTCAGATGATTTAAGCGCCCACCGGCACCCCTCGGACGGCTCGGCCTTCGGCCATCGCTTTCATTAACCGCACCGGTCAAAACCAGTGTCTCGGCTGCTCGTGTCCGAAGCGCACGGCAGTACGGATATAGCGTGGTCGCTTCGCCTGCCGTACCCGACTTTGGCTCCCCAGCCCGGAGCCGTTACCTCTCGTTCCAGCCTGGCTGGATGGCTGTGGTCCCGTTCCGGGACCAACAACCAAAGACAAAACGCGAAAAGACAAGAGATCCAAGACAAAGGACAAGGACGCCTGGACAAGAAGGGACAAACAAGAGATACAAGACAAGAACAAGGACCAACGAGCGGCCGTTGATGCCCCAAATGCGCCCTGCCGCTGTGCATCTCGGGTAGAACACGTTCAGGAGGGACATGAGGCTGGTGCAACCGGACAAAACCCCGGCTCATGCCCCCTCTCGATGAACAGCCCACCCCGACACGCGTGTGGTGCGGCCCGACACGCCGGTCGGCGGGGCGAGGGAGCTGTGGTGGTGGGGACACGCCGGAAATCCCACCACCAGAGCTCCCTCACCACCCGCCAGCCGCAACTCGACTCCCGCCACCCGCAACTCGACGCACCCGCAGGCCCCCTTCGAGACTGAGCCGGTGGAATCCAAGCGCAGCGAGGTCCGGGACGCGCAGCGCAGCGAGCCAGGGGGAGACCTCCACGGCTCGGGGCGTCTCGAGTCTTGTTCTTTGAGGTTTTGTCCCTTCTTGTCCAGGCATCTTTTGTCTTGTGTCTCTTGTCTTTTCGTGTTTGGTTCTTTAGGGTTTGGTCCCGGAACGGGACCACAACCTTCCAGCCAGGCTGGGACGAGAGGTGACGGCTCCGGGCTGGGGAGCCAACGTCGGGTACGTCCGGCGACGCAACCACGCTATATCCGTACTGCCGTGCGCTTCGGGCACGAGCGTCCCGAGTCGTGGTTCTGACCGGTGCGGTTAATGAAAGCGATGGCCGAAGGCCGAGCCGTCCGAGGGTCGACACTGGTTGGCCACTCGAGTGAGGCCATTCAATTCTTCCGGCCGATCCCGCCCGCTATGCAGTGGCGGACTGGGGAAAGCGGCGTGAGGTGTGGCCCGTCGGGCCACCAGTTGTCGCAAAGAGTGAGCCCCGGGGTGATCATTTCGAGGTTGGCGAACATGGATTGAAGTTGGGGGCGGGTGCGGAAGACGCCGCTGGCCATGGGGCTTTGGAGGAAGACGGATTCCATGTTGCGGGCGAGGGTGCTGTGGGCCGGGGTCTCGGGGTCGAAGAAGTGGGCTATGGCTACGTAGGAACCCTTGGGGAGGGCGTCTACGTAGGTCTGCATCAAGGCTGCTGAGTCTTCGCCGAGATAGTGGTGGAGAGTGCCTATTTGGAAGAGGGCTATGGGGCGGGAGAAGTTCAGGGCCAAGCGGATTTCGGGGTGGGTGAGGACTTCGGAGGGTCGAAAGATGTCGGCGTCGACGATGGTGGTGCGCGGGCTGCCCATGAGGAGGGCGCGGGAGTGGGCCAGGACCATGGGGTCGTAGTCGACATAGACGACGGAGGAGTCCGGGTTGATGCGCTGGACAACCTGGTGGGTGTTTTCGGCGGTGGGGAGGCCGGAGCCGAGGTCGAGGAATTGATCTATACCGGCCTCCCTGGCTAAGAAGCGACACACTCTGATCAGGAAATCTCTATTGGCCAAAGCTAATTCGCAGGCGTCAGGGGCTACGGCACGGACTTGCTCCAGGATCGCCCGATCGACTTCGAAGTTGTCTTTGCCATTGAGCGCGGCATCGTAGACGCGCGCGATGCTCGGGCGTGTGCTGTCCACACCGACCGGCGCGGCAGTTGGGTAAACAGCTGAGAACTCGGACATCGCAAACTCCCCTGGCGTGTGCGGCACGATCTCGACACGCCGAGTCTCTCGCATTCACCCAGTTTTCGGACCGAGTTCACCGGACCCGACCGATCCTGCCAGGGGAGTTAGCTGGCCAGCTGCCCAAATAGCTGCACGGCCCGTTGGGGTTTGCTTTGCGGGCCACGCGGATTGTGAATATCAGGCCGCCCGCGCCGCCCGCCGACGACGATCACCCGCAGCGCCCGCCCGGGCAATGCTCGGCAGCAGGAGCGACAGTAGCGACATATCGAATGGCAGATACGCCAGATCCAAGCGATTGTGGACGAAGCCAACGGCCAGACCGGAATCCGGATCCACCCAGCCGCCGGAACCACCCAACCCGAGATGCCCGAACCCGCGCGGCGCACCGATCGTCGGCAACGGGTGATAGCCGAGCTGCCAGAACGCCAGCCGGTGCGAATCCGGGCTGAGGTGCGTGGAACGGTCCAGCGCACGGGCCGTTTCGGGCGAAATCAGATAGTTGCCGCCCACCGAGCCCTCCCCCGCGATGGCGGCGTACACCCTGGCGATCGCTTCGGCACTGAATACCCCTGTGGCAGCACCATTCTCGGCATTCAACAGCTCGGGATACGGACCACGGAGGACATCCTGCGCACCCGAGACATGCATGGCGCGGACAGCCGTGCCCACGAACGGAACTCGCGCCGCCGCCGCGGTGATCGGCCTCCCGAGACGCGACCCGGTAGCGGCAAGACTGGAACCTACGAGTTCCGCCACCACCGTGCCATCGTCGGGCCGCCCCAAATGGATGCCGGTGGCCCCGAGCGGCTCAGCGATCTCGGTGCGATACAGCTCGCCCATGCTCAAGCCGGTGACCGCCCGCGCCAGCCCGCCGAGCAGCCAGCCGAAAGTGAGCGCGTGATAGACCGGGAACCCGCGAGTCCAATCCGGCGTGGCCGACGCCAGCCGATGCTCCATCAATATGTGATCGAGCACATCGGCGGGCTCGTCCAGCACCCGCCGCAGGTCCGACAGCCCCGCGCGGTGCGCCAGCACATCACGCACGGTGATCGAATGCTTTCCGGCATCCCCGAACTCGGGCCAATACTCGGCCACCGGTGCGTCGTAGTCGAGCAGCCCGCGATCCACCAGCCGGTGAATCACCATCGCAGTGATCCCCTTACTGGTCGAGAAGGTGAGCGCTGTGGTGTCACCATCCCAGGGAATCTCTCCCGCCCGATCCGCTGTCCCGGTCCAGATATCGACCACAGGCTCGCCGCACAGATATACCGCTAGCGCCCCTCCGGTCCGGAGGTAGTGCGCGAACACGCGCTCGAAGGCCCGCACGGTGGAGCCGAAGCGCGGGTCGGCGAAGCCGCCGATCCCCTCGGGTAGTTCTGACAACGTTGTCATTAGGGCAACCTCGTTCTCGGGCCGTTACTGGTCGAAGGCTATGTGCAGGTCGTCGGACTCCGGAAGGGTCTGACAGGCCAAGGTGAGGCCCATGGCGAGCTCCTCGTCGATCAAGGATTCGTTCATGAGCATGCGGGTGCGGCCGCGCTCGACCCGGCACACACAAGTGCCGCAGGCCGATTCACGGCATACGTAGGGGGCGTCGATGCCATGGTCGAGGAGGACGTCGAGGAGCTTCTTCGTCCTCGGCCATGGCAGCGTGTGGGTCTCGCCATCGATCTCGACCTTGACGGTGGCGGTGTCGGCCGAGGCGCGTAGGGGCGCGGCCACCGGTGCGGGAGCCACCGCGACCGCGACTCCGGCCCCGGCCTGAGGAGGCCCAACGGCATGCGCAGGCGTCACCACGGCGGCATGCCGTTCGAACGGGTTGTCCGTCAGCGAGCGGTACTCCTCCTGCCGGATCGCCCGCTCGGGTATCCGCAATCGCGCCAAACCATCCTTGATCGCCGATGCGAATCCTGCTGGGCCACAGAGATACACGTCGTACTTGCGATAAGGCCGCGCCCAGGTGGCAATGCCACGAGCGTCAGGAAGTCCACGTTCCGATTCCAGCCAATGCAGAACACTCAGCCGCCGCGGATTACGCCGAATCAACTCCTGCAACTGCCGCGCGAAGATGATCGACTGCCGATCCCGGTTGGCATACAGCACAACCACTTTCCCCCGCCCCATTGCCAGCGCCGACTTGAGAATGGACATGATCGGCGTGATCCCGCTCCCCGCCGCACAGAGCAGCAGATCGCGGTTCCAGTTGCGCGGCGCGAAGTTCCCGGCAGGCTCCAGCACGGTGAGCACGGATCCAGCCGAAACGTTGTCGCACAGCCAGTTCGACGCATACCCGCCAAGCGTGCGCTTCACTGTCACGGCCGGTCGCTCACCGCAATGCGGACTGCTGGACAGCGAGTAGCACCGCGCTACCGATCCCGTCTGCTCGCTCGGCACCCGCACAGTCAGGAACTGCCCAGGCGAATAGGCGAATCGACGACTCAGCTCGACGGGCACATCGAAGATCAGCGAGACCGCCTCGGAGGTCTCGCTGACGACTTCGCGCACCACCAGCTCGTGGACGCGTGCGTTCATCCCGCGTCTCCCCTGCCGGATACCCCTCTACCGGATGCCACGGCCTCCGGCGTGGCGGTACCGCTCGGCGCAGCAGCGGCGGCGAATCGCTCCAGCAGCCAGGCACCGGCCGATTCGATTCTCTCCATCGAGATCGGCTGGGTGATACGCCGATTCACACCCGGCGCAATGCGCAGCATGAAGTATCCCAGCCAAGCCTCGGCCCGCACCGGCACCACGGCCAGGTCGAACCGCACCGCCCGCACCACGGCCCGCGCCACCAGATCCGGACTCAGCGGCGAGAACGGCAGCTGCGCCGCGAATTCCTGTACCTGCCTGGCGATCTGCTTACCGCGCTCGACCAACTCCGGATCGACACCGACCGTTGTGGCGTGCTCACCGATATTGGTATTGATCACGCCGGGGCAAATGGCGCTCACCCCAACACCTTTCGGTGCCAGTTCCAGGCGCAGACACTCGGTGAGCATCTTCACTCCGGCCTTGGATACCGAATACGCCGACATGACGGGCGTCGGAGTGAAAGCAGCCGCGGAGGCGATATTCACGATGTGCCCCCGCTTGCCCTCGTCGATCATCTGACGCCCGAAAGCCCGGCAGCCATACACGACTCCCAGCAGATTCACGCTCAGCTGCTTGTCCCAGTCCTCCGGTTCGAGGTCCAAGAACGCCCCGCTGACCAGGATCCCGGCATTATTGACCAGCACATCCGGCACCCCGTGATCGGCATGCACATCCCGCGCGAACGCCGCCCACCCCGCCGGATCGGTCACGTCCAACTGCATGGCCACACCCCGATGCCCGGCCGCCTGAATCATGGCGACGGTGCCCAGCGCGGCATCCTTGTCGATATCGGAGACGATCACCCGCGAGCCCATGCGGGCGAAGCGCAGCGCCACCGCCCGCCCGATTCCGCTGCCCGCGCCGGTGACGACCACCAGCCGCGGATCGATGCCATTGAGTTTCACGATGCCTCCTTGGACACTGCGACCGCCGGCACCGGCGCGCCCACGGTGTAGCGATATACGTCGAGATCGAAATGCCGGTTCTGCCAATACATCTCGCCGTGCGTGGACGGCCGGAACGGGGAATCCCCGTGATTGTCGATGTAGTAGGTGTTGGAGCCCTCGCACACCGGCGTGAACAGGAAGTTCTTCTCCTGTCGCCGCAGGCATTTGCGGTAGTACTCGTCGTGCACGTCCTGCCGGATCTCGATCTCGTTGGTGCCACGGCGTTTCGACTCGGCAATGGCCCGGGCCAGGTGCGCCGAGGTGGCCTCGATCAACCAGATGTAGGAGCCCAGCACAAACCCGTACGGCCCGGTAATGGTGAACGCATTAGGGAATCCCGGCACCGTCACGCCCTGATAGGACTGGTAGCGGTGCTGGTCCCAGAAGGTCTCCAGGTCCTTGCCGTGCCGCCCGTGCACCGGGAACGGCGGGATTGCGCCCTTGTCCCACAGCTTGAATCCGGTGGCGCAGATCAGGATATCGATCTCGTGCTCGACGCCATCGGCGGTGAGCACGCCGTGTTCGGTGACCCGTTCGATGGAATCGGTGATGAGACTGACGTCCTGGCGGTTGAACGTCTTCAAGTAGTCGTTCGACATGGACGGCCGTTTGCAGCCCAATCCGTATTTCGGGGTGAGCTTTTCGCGCAGCACGGGATCGCGCACCTGCCCGCGCATCCAGTTCCGGATCGGGGCCTCAGCCAGTCGGCGACCGGTATCGGTGAGCCATTTCGGCCCGGCCACCATGCCGCTCATGGCCAGTTCGGTGCCGATATTCCCGGCCAGTCGCAGTACGGAGCGAATCCGCTTCTGCCCCAATATTTGCCGACCCAGCCAGCCCACCTCGGAGTCTGACTTGGGGAACACCCAGATCGGCGTGCGCTGAAAGACGGTGAGATGCTCGGTCTCATCCACAATGACCGGAATCAGTTGCAGGGCAGTGGCACCGGTGCCGATCACGGCGACCCGTTTCCCGCTCAGCGCCACATCGTGATCCCACATGGCCGTATGCACGAGCGTCCCGCCGAACTCCTGCAATCCCTCGATATCCGGCATCTTCGGCCGCTCCAGCCCACCGACCGCCAGCACCATATACCGGCAGGTCAGCTCCTGCCCGCCGTCGGTACGCAACCGCCACAGGCTGTTCCCGTCATCGAACTCGGCGGCCACGATGGTGGTATTCAGCCGGAGCCGGTTCCGCAGCCCGTACTTGTCGACCATGCTCTCGGCATAGTCGCGAAGTTCTGTGCCGGGTGCGAAGATTCGCGACCAGTCACCGCGCTGCTCGTAGGAGAAGCTGTAGATGAACGAGGGGATGTCCACCGCCACACCGGGATAGGTATTGGCATGCCAGGTACCGCCGACCCGGTCCCACTTGTCCACGATCAGGAAGTCGTGGATCCCTTTGCGCTGCAATGCGATGCCGGTTCCGATGCCGCCGAATCCGGCCCCGACCACGATGACCTCGTGATCGGGGCGAATCCCGGCAGGCGCACCCCGGCCGTCGTCTTTGCTCATGTCATGTCCTCGGCTCAGGTGCTCGCGGCTCAACCGAGGCGATCCAGCAGTTCGCCGTGCGCCCCGAACAGCTCCCGCCGCCACCGTTCGAGCAGCGCATTGGTGTCGATATCGTCGGGATGGAAGCCCGGCCGCATATACGGGCGGATCTCCTTCATGAGTCCCTTGACGATCGGCCCGCGATACAGCCGAATCGACTGCCGCACCACCTTGATCGGCCGCCAACTGCGGGGGTCACTGAGAATCGACGCGGCGACACCGAGCGAGACCACCGGAATCGTGAAGGCGTAGGTGCCCGCCATGAGCACGATCCGCACGACCTCCGAACCACCGGTGGCGCGGAACACGTCGAAGGCCACCGACTTGTGCTCGAGTTCCTCGAATGCGTGCCAGTTCAATAGATTCCAGACTTCCGGATCGCCGGGAATGTTCTGAATCGCTTCATTGCCCAGCACCCGGACGGCAAGCGTCGAGGTGTAATGCTCGGCCAGCGCGGTGACGGCCAGATGCACCTGCCGCGGCACCAGGTTCTCGACCATGATCAGCCCGCGCTCGCGCAGTGCGCCGGGCCCGAAGGTGAAGATCCGCACGATCGGGAAGCCCATCTCGATCAGCTGGTCATTGAGGGCGCGATGCTGCTGCCCGTGCATGGCTTCCTGCCCGATGAAGGCCGCAACGCGCTTTTTGAGCACCGGGTCCTTGATGTCGTCCGAGAATTTGCGCACCGAGCGGATGAACGATTCCTCACCCGGCGGGAACGCGCCCGACAGAATCGCGATGAGGTGGGTCAGCGGAATGTCGTCTTGCACGAAATGATGCGACATAGGCTCGGGCTGACCGAACCGGAAGCGCATGCGCCGCACCTTCGGATACGCATTGCGGGACTGGGTGTCCTGACCGATCGTCATTGGTCGGTCCTTTCTTCGATGGAGTTGTGGGTTACTTCAAGTGGTCGACCAGCGCACCGTCTTTGCCGAAAAGCTGCTGCTGCCACTGGATGAGCAGGGCGTTGGTGTCGATATCGTCGGGGTGGAAGCCGGGCCGCATGTACTTGGCCAGCTCGGCCATCAGCCCGCGGAAGATGGGGCCGGTGAACAGCTGATAGGCCTCGCGCGCCACCCGGGCGGGCTGCCGCCGTGCCACCGGGTCGCGGGCCAGCGAAACCGCCAGGGACCCATAGGTGAACGGCAGCGTGATCGAGTACATGGCGGCCATGACGCCGATCCGCATGCGCTCGCTGCCGCCGACGGCGCGGAACACGTCGAATGCCACCGATTTGTGCTCGAGTTCTTCCAGCGCATGCCAATTCAGCAGACTCCAGAATTCGGGTGAGGCCGGAATGTTCTGGATCTCGTCGCTGGAGAGCACGCGTTCGGCGAGGACGGCCGTGAAGTGTTCAGCCGCCGCGGTCATGGCCAGATGCACTGGCGCGGGCAGTCTCTCCTCGAGCCGCAGGAAGCGTTCCTTCTGCGGCTCGGAGTCCATCCATTCGATGGGATAACCCATTTCGACCAGCTTGTCATTGAGCCGGCGGTGTTCCTGGCCGTGCATGGCCTCCTGGCCGACGAAGCCGGTGACGCGTTTGCGCAGGACCGGATCGGTGACCTGCTCGGCGACGCGGCGCACGGAACGGATGAACGATTCCTCGCCGGGCGGGAAGCCGCCGGAGAGTCCGGCGACGAAATGACTGAACACCATGTCGCCGTCGACGAAGTACTTGTCGTTCGAATCGTGTTGGTCGAAGCGGAATTTGATCCGCCTGGCCTTGGGGTAGCTGGTTGCCGGGAGCGTACTAGCCATCATGACCATCCTTGGTGCAACACCGAGTACCTAGTACTAGGTGTTCGACGTGAGGTCAGTGTAGGATTGTCCCAGACAGATAGGCAAGGGGTGCGCCGTAACGGATCGAATTACAATCTGGCACATGGCCTCCCACCCTCGTGACGACCGTCCGGCGGACCTGAAGGGTGACGCCAGGTACGACCGCTGGCATACGCACCGCACCTCCGTACGCGCCGAACTCATCGAGGCCACCATTCGCGCCATCGATGAGCACGGTCCCGATCTGTCCATCGACGATGTGGTGAAAACCGCTGGTATACCGCGCCCCAAGCTGTACCGCTTCTTCGGCGACAAGGTGGAACTACTGGCCGCGGTGAGCGGGCGCGTGCAGCAGCTCATCGTCGAACGGGTGACCCCGCACCTCGACCCGACCGGACCCGCGCGCGAAGCCATCCGGACCGCGCTGTCCGCCTATGTCGAACTGGTGGCGGAGCGGCCCAACCTGTTTCGCTTCATCGTCAGCTCACACGTGGTCGCGGCCTTCGGCGCCACCCGGTTGATCGAGGAAGGCCGCCCACTGTCCGATACGGTCGCGGGGTTCTTCTCCGCGATGCTGCGACGGCGCGGCGCGAATGGGGATCACACGCAGTTCGTCACCGACGCCATGCTCGGCGCGATCGGCCTGGGCGTGCTGCGCTGGCTCAATGATCCGGTCATCACCGCCAAGGAACTCGCCGAGCAGCTGACCTCCTTCGCGTGGGGCGCGCTGTCCGCCACGGCCGAATCCCGCGGCCTGGTCCTCGATCCCGACGCGCCCTTGGCCGTGTTCCCCGAATTCTCCGAGCAGCCCAACGCCTAGCGCACGAAGCGGATTCAGGGTGCGGTGAACAGTGGTTGCAAGTAGCGGACGACGTAGTCGCGCAACTGCTCTTCGGTGTCCAGCTGCGGCGGGGCATCCGGTGTCAGCACCAGGGAGTGGATCAGCCGGACGACGGTGGTGGCATAGAACTCGGTTTGGCCATTATCGTTGAGGCCCAGTCGAGCCCGGTTCGCAGACACCTGAGCCATGACGAAAACCGTTGCTATGCGCAGGATCTCACCGGCTTCCAGGGTGAGCCAGCTCAGCACCTCGTCCTTGTCGACCACGAGCAGGCGCCGGATCATCGGGTGATCGCGCAGCGTGGTGACGGTGAAGATGAAGCCGCGGGTGTGCCGTTCGAGGGGATCCTCGATCTCACCGATCCGTTCGCCGATCTCGGCCAGCGTGCGCCGCACCTCGTGCGTGAAGGCCGCACGGGTGATCTCGTCGCGCCCGCCCATGCGCCGGTAGAGCGTGGTGCGATTGACCCCGGCCCGCTTGGCAATGTCGTCGGCACTGGTCCGGCGGATGCCGACGAGCATGTACTGCTCCAGTGCGGCCTCCTTGATCCGCAGGTCGAGGGCGTCATCGGGCCCGGCCGCGGTCAGTAGCGCCTGTAGTGAGATCGGGGAATCCAAGGGTCAGCACCTCCGGGGCGAGTCTATCCAGGCCGTGCAACAAAGACACAAAATTTGTCGCCTCTTGCAACATGTAGAGAGAATATGTTGCACTACTCCAGTAGCAGTTCCCAATGGAGTGGAGGCCACGACATGACCAGTGCCGCACATGTCGAATCCCAGCAGGTGAACGAGCCGATCGGAGCGCCGATTGGACCCGGTTCACTGCTCTGGAAGTACTTCGGTGACCAGCGCTTGAAGCTGTTCCTCGGCCGCTCCGGCACACTCCAGAACATGCATCCGGCCGTGCACGCCGCGCTGCAACAGCACTCGAACTTCTTCGACGACCCGTGGGACCGGCTGCTGCGCTCGATTCCCCGGATCGAGGACTCGATCTATTCGCCGGAATCCGCGGCGGCCGTCAAGGTGCGCGACTACCACCGGGAGATCAAGGGAGTCGACGAGCACGGCAAGCGGTATCACGCGCTGAACCCGGACATCTTCTGGTGGACGCACGTCACCTTCGTCGAAACCGTCATGACCATGAACGACTACTTCGGCACGCCGCTGACCCACGCGGAAAAGGAACAGCTGTGGGCCGAGGGCGTCACCTGGTGGGAGCGGTACGGGCTGTCCATGCAGCCGGTGTTCGGCACTCATGAAGAGTTCCAGGCGTATTGGGACCGGATGCTCGACGAGGAGCTGGAATCCAACCAGACCACCGACTTCGCCGTCAACTCCGTGAACACGCCTATCCCACCGATTCCCGGTGTGCCGGAATGGATGTGGGCGGTGGTTCGTCGGCCGGTCATGAGGTTCAATGTCTGGCTGCTGGCGGGCCTGATGCCGGAGCGGGCCCGGCGGACCCTCGACCTCGACTGGAACCAGCGCGACGAGCTGCGGCTCCAACTCTTCGCCGGTGCGGTGCGGACCGTATGGCCGCTGGTGCCACGGCGGTTGCGCTACGACTCGAATACCTACCGCCACATCGTGGCCGCCGAGAAGGCCGGGCGCTGAACCGGTAGGTTCGCACCCGTACTGGCAAGATGTTAATAGCGCCTTGCGCGTGTAGTTCCACCGAAGGAAGCTGCGTCAATGAGCCTGCCGCCCATCCTGTCCGATCGCCTGCGCCTGCCCGCGGTCGCATCACCCATGTTCATCGTGTCCGGGCCGGAGCTCGTCATCGCGCAATCGCGGGCCGGGATCGTCGGCTCGTTCCCGTCGCTGAACGCGCGCACGCAATCCCAGTTCCGGGATTGGCTGGTCCGCATCAATGAGGAACTGGCCAAGCACGACGTCGATAATCCGGAGAGCCCGTCCGCGCCGTACGCGGTGAACCTGATCGTGCACAAGAGCAATGACCGGCTGGAAGAGGACCTGGCCACCGTGGTCGAGTTCCAGGTGCCGATCGTCATCACGTCGCTGGGCGCACGCGCCGATGTGAACGAGGCCGTGCATTCCTATGGCGGCATCGTGCTGCACGACGTCATCAATAATGTGTTCGCGCACAAGGCCGTCGAGCGCGGGGCGGACGGATTGATCGCGGTCGCGGCGGGTGCGGGCGGGCATGCGGGCGCACAGTCGCCGTTCGCGCTGATCCAGGAGATCCGAGCCTGGTTCGACGGTCCGCTGCTGCTGTCGGGTGCCATCGCGCACGGCCGCTCGATCCTGGCCGCGCAGGCGGCGGGTGCGGATCTGGCCTATATCGGGTCGGCGTTCATCGCCACCGAGGAGGCCAATGCGGTGCCGAACTACAAGCAGATGATCGTCGACTCCTCGGCGGGCGACATCGTGTACTCGAACCTGTTCACCGGCGTACACGGAAACTACCTGCGCCCCAGCATCTCGGCCGCGGGGATGGACCCGAACAACCTGCCCCAATCCGACCCGTCCGCAATGAATTTCGCGACCGGAGACGTCACCGGCACGGGTGCCAAGCCATGGCGCGACATCTGGGGCTCGGGTCAGGGCATCGGCAGCGTGGACGCCGTAGTGCCGACCGCGCAGGTGGTGGACCGCCTGGCCCGCGAGTACGCCGACGCGAAGACACGGCTGCTTCAGCTCTGAGAGTCAGAGCGGGCGCAGCCGATGCGCCCGCTCACTCTCCGCCCGGCTCCTCGAACCGCTGCTGCCACACCCAGGCTTCCTCGGGCCGCCCGAGCGTTTGCAGCACGAACGCGAGGTGCTTCATGGCCACCGGGTGCCCGGCTTCCGCTCCGCTCCCCTGCGCGGTCAGCACCACTCCGAGGTTGGATTCCCTTCGGCACTGCCGTTTTCGGCGGCGCGGCGAAATCAGGACTCCGCTCAGGCCCCGCGCTGGAGCGAGACCTCGCGTGCCTCCTCGAGGCGCGCGGCGAGGAAGCGCATGGCCGGGCCCGCGAAAGACAGTGCGCCGGTGACATGTTCGCGACGCGGCATGGGATGCATGGTGACATCCACGCCGAGCGCCTTCCAGTCCTCGGCCAGCTGCACCGCCTGGGGATACGGAATGATCTGTTCGGCCGTCCCGCCTGCGACCAGAACCGGTGTGGCAGGGGCGATTCCGCCGAGCTTGTTCTCCAGCAGGCGCGCCTTCACCTCGGGCACCTCGAAGGGCGGGCGGCTGCAATACGTCGAGACATTCTTGGGCAGGAAGGCTCCCACCCCGATGCCCACCAGCGCGGCGAATCCGGCGTGGGTGCGGCGGAACAGCGCGGCCAGGGCGCGGCCCTGCGGCTTGAGGTACTGCATGACCTCGAGTTCCGGATAGGCCGCGTCGAGGCCGAGTACGCCGTAGAACAGCAGGAAGGCGTACGGGCTGCCGTCCAGGAAGTTGATCATGTCCGTCAGGTCGGCGGGCGCGGAACCGACTACGCCACCGGCCAATTGGAGGTCCGGTGCGTAGGTGGGTTGCAATTGCAGCGCCCAGCCCGCGGCACAACCGCCCTCGGAGTAGCCGTAAATGCCCAGCGGGCCTTGCGGATCCAGGCCCGCGGCGGTGAGACGACGTGCGGCGCGCATGCTGTCCAGCACCGAAGGCCCCAGCGAGCGGCCCATGACATACGGGTGCGTACCCGGATTGCCGAGCCCCGGATAGTCGGTGATGGCCAGCGCCCAGCCGCGGCGCAGTGCGGAGGCGATGAACAGCGATTCGTACTCGACACCGAAGCGCAGCTGCCAGGACGCGGCGGAGATCTTGTCGGCCAGGCCCTGGGTGCCGACGGCGTAGCCGATCAGCGGTCGCGAGCCCGGACCTCGCCACGGTTCGCGCGGCACCAGGACTGTGCCGGTGACCTGGGTGGGTTCCCCATTGCCGAGGGTCGAGACGTAGCTGATCCGCCAGGCGCGGGCGGGCAGCCGCAGCCCGGGCAGCATGCGTGCCGTCATGGGTTCCGCCGACAGCAGCCGGCCGGGGTTGGCCCCGCCGAATGTCGCGGTGGGGTGTCCGGCACCGACCGCCGCTTCGTCGAAGCGGTTGGTGTTCGCAGTCATCGTTGCCTGCCTTTCTGCACAAGCCTTGCTCTATGCACTTGTCGCACAATCGAATCCGAACGGTGACAACTGTCCGGGACAGCACGGCGTGCTCGCCAGAATACCGAAAATGAGAAGATTAGACAGGTTATGTCGCAGCTACTCTCACTCGCTGGGATTGCCCCGTGCGAAATATGCCGCCGATCGCCTATGTTGCGACGGTGGTGAGCAACCCATTGCATGTCCTGCTGATCTCGGGCAGCACCCGCGCCAATTCGACCAATACCTCCGCGCTGCGCACGGTGGCCGCCGACGCCCCGGAGGGCATCGAGGTGACGCTGTACGACGGACTGCTCGAGCTGCCCGCGTTCGTGCCCGGCGACGAGGCCGAGCCGCCCATCGTCGAGGCGCTGCACAAGCAGATCAACAATGCCGACGCCGTGCTCATCTGCACCCCCGAGTACGCCGGAATGATCCCCGGCAGCCTCAAGAACCTCCTGGAATGGACCGTCGGCACCGGAGACCTCAGCGATAAGCCCGTCGCGTGGATCAATGTCGCCTACGAAGGGCGCGGCGAGGAAGCCATCGCCACCCTGCGCACGGTCCTCGGCTACGTGGGCGCGGATCTCGTCGAATCCGCGAGCGGGCGAATCACCGTCGTGCGGGAGGCCATCGGCGAGGACGGCCTGGTGTCCGATCCCAATATCCGCGCCGATCTGACCGCCGCGCTCACCGCGCTCGCGAATCACACGCGGTACGGCAAGTACTGAGTCAGGCATAGTCCACACGTCGCGACGCCATGCCTGCTCCTCGAATCGACGGCTAACCACCTGCGGCTTCCAACCTGGCATCCCAAGCCACCATTGCGGTTGGCCGCGAACGCCAGAACATGGACAGCTCGCGCCCGCCACCGATTTCGCGGAGCGGGCGGCGCGGCTATCGGCGACTCGCCCTGCGGGGTTCGGATTACTTTCCGGTCCAGCGTGGTTCGCGACGCTCGAGGAAGGCGGCGATGCCTTCCTTGGTGTCGTCGGAGCTCAGGGTGGCGGCCATGGCTTGTTCGGTGACTCGCCAGGCTTCCGCGTCGTCGGCGGAGTTGAGCTGTTCGAGGGCGGTCAGGCTCTCGCGGACCGAGACCGGGGCATTGCGGCAGATGCGGGCGGCCAGCTCTACGGCGGTGTCCACCACCTCACCCGGGTCGGCCAGCTGGTTGACGAAGCCGAGGCGCCAAGCCCGATCGGCGGTGAGGGGCTCGCCGGTGAGGAGGAGTTCCTTGGCGATATTCAAGGGCAGGGCGCGGCGGGCGCGGAAGAGGCCGCCGCAGGTGGCGATGACGCCGCGGCTCACCTCGGGGAGGCCGAAGCTGGAATTGTGAGCGGCTACGACCAGATCGCAGGCCAGCACGATCTCCATGCCGCCGCCCAGGGCGCGGCCTTCCACGGCGGCGATGAGGGGCTTGCGGCGTTCGCGGCGGACCACGCCGTACGGGCCACCGCGTTCGGTCGGCGCGCCGGATCCGGCGGCCAGGTCGGTGCCTGCTGAGAAGACCGTATCGGTGCCGGTCAGCACGGCCACCCAGAGGTCGGGATCGTCCTCGAAGTCATTGAGCGCACGGTCCAGCCCGGCGGTCATTTCGGCGTCGATGGCATTGCGCTTGTGCGGGCGATTCATCCGGATGACCAGGGTTCGGTCGATGCGCTCCAAATCCACACTCATGGCCTCGATCATGACGGAATTCGGAGGATTCGGGCAGCCATCGCACCGACTTCCCCGGCCAGCGATACAGTTAAGTTCTAGCAATCTCCGGGAGTACACCACGACGGGAGTGCGCGGCCATGGATGTGGGCATCTTCGGCGCGGGCCATATCGGCCTCAGCCTGGCGGGACTGTTCGATCGCGCGGGCCACACCGTGCACATCACCAACCGGCATCCGGACGAGCTACCGGATCTGCTGCGGGACAAAGGATTACGTCACGCGCGGGCGTCCTCGATAGACGAAGTGGTCGACTCGGCGACCCTGCTGGTCGGGGCGGTGCAATGGGATCAGCTGGAGCTGCTGACCAAGGAACTGCCGGAGCTGGGCGGCAAGATCTGGATCGACCCGGCCAATCCCTTCGCCCGCGAGGCCGATGGCAGCGTCACCCTCCTCCCCACGGATGGACGCCCGACCAGCGCGATCGTCGCGGATATGGTGCCGAAGGCGCAGCTGGTGAAGGCCTTCAACAACTTCACCACGCCCATGTACCGATCCGGGCCGCTGACCTCGCTCGGGCGCATCGTGGCCCCGCTCGCGGGTGATCACCCCGCCGCACTGTGCCGAGTCGCCGAACTCATCAAAACCACCGGATTCGTCCCGATCGTGGTCGGCAATATCGACGACAGCGTGGTGCTCCAACCCGGCGGTGCGCTACGAGCGCTGAGCATTCCGATGATCGCGCCCTAGCGTCATTCCTTGATCGCGAGACCGCCGTACGCGCCCGAGCGCTCCGGGTTGTCATCGATATCGGCCGGGTTCTCCGGACGCCACAGCGGCAGCTGCACCAGGCCGGGCTCGAGCAGGGTCCAGTCGAGGAAGTAGGCGGCGATCTCGTCGTGGCTGCGCAGGGTGATCTCGGTGGAGGTGCGGCCGGAAAGCTTCTGCGCCTCCAGCACTTCCGGCGGCTGCCCGTCGGCGGTGGCGTGCGTGATGGCGACATAGCTGCCAGGCGCGCACACTTCCAGCAAGCGGGCCACCGCCGCGGCGGGATCGGCCTCGTCCGGGACGAAATGCAGGACGCCGAGCAGCAGGACGGCCACGGGGCGGGAGAAGTCGAGGAGCCTCGAGACCTCTGGATCGTTCAGAATGGAATCCGGGTCGGCCACATCGGCGTGCACGATGGCGGTGCGCTCATTGCCGTGCAGGATGGCTTGACTGTGCGCGACCGCGACGGGGTCGATATCCACGTAAACCACTCGGGCTTCAGGGTTGCGGGCCTGAGCGACCTCGTGCACATTGCCGACGGTCGGAATACCGGACCCCAGATCCAGGAACTGGTCGATACCGGCGTCGGTGAGGAAGCGGACGGCGCGGCGTAGCAGATCCCGATTGGCGCGCATGGTTTCCGCGACATTCGGGGTGAACTTCTCGATCATCTGCGCCAATTCGCGGTCGATCTCGAAATTGTGCATGCCGCCGACGAAGTAGTCGTACACGCGGGAGGCGCTGGGTCGATCCAAATCGATGCCCTCGGGAGCCCAACTCGGTCTGGTCATCGGATTCCGCAACCCCTCTCGAACCACACACTGCGCGCTCACAGTCAATAGTGAAGCGCCGCAATGATATCCCACTGCCACGAATCGGGTCGGTGTTCGCGAGCACCGACCGGTCGGGCTACCATCGATCCCCATGGCGTCGGATCCCCGGGGTGGGCCGGAGCAGGGTGGCCCGCACGCCGACTTGGTCGAACAGTGGACTACCGCGCTGGACAGCGGAGCCCGCGATCACGTGGTGCCCATGAGCCGGGACGAGGCCCGCGCCCTATTGCATGGCCTGGCCCGCCGCTTCGACGCCATAGCCCGCAATGGCGAATCCGCCGAACGGGTCGCCGATCTCGGAGCCGAACTGGCGCGTGCGCATTTCGTCGGCAGTCAGGTGCTCGGACGCAGCATCTCGGTGCTCGACGCGTACTTCGCGCAGGAACACACCATCCCGAAGGAGCGGGCCGCGGAACTACTCGGCGCGTTCACCATCGGGTATGTCCGCGAATTCCGGAAATGGCTACTGGCCGAACAGGAAAGCGTCCGGACCGCCGATATTCAAGCGCGCCGAGTCGTGCAGGAGCAGTTGCGCGCCAGTGAGGCGCGGTTCCGAGCGGTGTTCGCACAGGCCGGAATTGGGACCGGATTGTCCGATATGACCGGTCGCATTATCGAAGTGAATGCCGCGTTCGCGGACATGCTCGGCTACACCCCCGCCGAGATGTGCGCGCTGGACGTCACCGATCTCGGCCATCCCGAGGACGATCCCGGCATGTGGCCGATGTACGCGGCGGTGCTGCGCGGGGATGTCGAGAATGTCCACCTGGAGAAGGCGTATCCGCACAAGGACGGCTCCACCGTGTGGACCAAGATCAACGTCTCGCTCATTCGCGACGACCACGGCAAACCCCAATACACCCTGATCCTCGTCGAAGACATCTCCGAACAGCGGGCCCTGCGCGAACGCCTCCACTACCGGGCCCACCACGATCAACTCACCGGCCTCGCCAACCGCTCCTGCTTCTTCGACGCCCTCACGGCGGCCTTCGCCGAACCCGGCGCCCGAATCGGCCTCTGCTACGTCGACCTGGACCAATTCAAGGTCGTCAACGACACTTTCGGCCACGCCGTGGGCGACGAGCTACTGGTCCAAGCAGCCGCCCGACTCGACGACTGCGCCACCGGCCCCGGCCGCCTCGTTGCTCGCATGGGCGGCGACGAATTCGTCATCCTCATCCCCAACTCGCACTCCGAGGTAGACCCGCTGGCCCGCTGCGTTCGCGGCTCCTTCGCCCGCCCCTTCACCGTCCAAGGCCACCTCCTGACGGTGACCGCCAGCGTGGGCACGGCCGAGGAATACGCGGCCCACACCACCGCCGACGACCTCCTCCAAGCCGCCGACTACAGCATGTACTGGGCCAAAGCCGCAGGCCGAATACCCGCCCGCCCCCTCACCAACAACCCCACAGCCCCCAATTGACCTCGGTCAGAGGGCGTGCAGTTCAGTGAGTACCCCGAAGGCGATGTCAGCGGAGTCGAAGAGGGCGGCGATCTCCACCGTGACAGGGGCGCGCAAAGCCGGATCCTGTAGGGCCAGGCCGTTTCCGAAGATCACCACATTGGCCCCCAAATCGGCCAGCACCAACAGGGGTTTGGTCGCCACACCCTTGCCGACCAGCAGATCCAGGCCCTCACCCACGAAGTAGAACCGCCACAGCGGCCCCAGGTCCGCCCCGAAGACCTGCTTGGTCCGATCGACAATGACATCGCCCGCACCCGCGATCTGCGCGACGATCTTGAAGTAATCCGGCGCATTCTCCGGCTTGGTATGCACGGCCGCGATCGAGTACGCCAGATCCACCGACAGATGCGCGTCGTACCCCACCATCGCCGCCTGCGCCCCGGAAACCGCGCAGTCACCGGCCAACTGGAAGTACCGCACCCAATGCGGTTCCACCACACCACCGGTAAACGCCGCATGCAGATTATTCAAATACCGGCTAAGCAATTCAAGGCTGATGGCATGCGCATACTCCCGATCCTGAAACGCCGCAGGATCCTCCTGAAGCGGCATAACCGCCACCTCTTCAACCCCATCCAGCCCAATCCCGAACAGCCCCCGCCGATCCCGATGCTCCACCAGAATCCGGGTGATCTCCCGATTCCGCGCCACCGCAGTCTCCAAGCGCGCCAACCCATCCCCTGTCAGATCCGAGGTATCGGATAGTCGCGCAATACGATCCAGCTCATCCGCAGACAACGGCGTCCCACAAACCTCCGCAGGCACACCATGTGAGGGTTCCGCGCCAGCTATCGGGGCTACCCCGCTTGTAGTCACAACTGCGGCACTAAGCGCAGTTAGGAGCCCTGCCCGGGCGATACTCCACACGAGTGCAGAGCATACAGACCGGTTTGGATTTGGACTGGCTGTGACTTGGCTGGATGCGTGTGGTCACCTCTCGAGAACAAGAGCAAGAGATGAAAAGACAAGAGATACAAGATAAAAGACAAAGACGCCTGGACAAGAAGGGACAAAACCTCAAAGAACAAGACTCGAGACGCCCCGGGCCGTGGAGGTTTCCCCTGGCTCGCTGCGCTGCGCGTCCCGGACCTCGCTGCGCTTCGCATCCCGGGCGTCGCTGCGCTGCGCTTCCACCGGCTCAGTCTCGAAGGGGGCCTGCGGGTGCGTCGAGTTGCGGCTGGCGGGAGTCGAGTTGCGGGTGGCGGGAGTCGAGTTGCGGCTGGCGGGAGTCGAGTTGCGGGTGGCGGGAGTCGAGTTGCGGCTGGCGGGTGGTGAGTTGCGGGTGGCGGGAGTCGAGTTGCGGCTGGCGGGTGGTGAGGGAGCTCTGGTGGTGGGATTTCCGGCGTGTCCCCACCACCACAGCTCCCTCACCCCACCGACCGGCGTGTCGGGCCGCGCCACGCCGGTGTCGGGGTGGCCTGTTCATCGAGAGGGGACATGAGCCGGGGTTTTGTCCGGTTACACCAGCCTCATGTCCCCCTCGGCGAACGGGCCCAGCCGACACACCGTGACACGCCGATACCCGGCCCCCTCGGCCCCCGGCGGGAGTGTCTCGAGTCTTGTTCTCGAGTCTTTTCTTCTCTGCTCGTCCGGGCGCTCTTGTCTTTATGTTCTTTCGTCTCTTGTTCTTTGGGGTTTGGTCCCGGAACGGGACCACAACCTTCCAGCCAGGCCGGAACGAGAGGTAACGGCTCCGGACTGGGGAGCCAACGTCGGGTACGTCCGGCGAGGCAACCACGCTATATCCGTACTGCCGTGCGCTTGGGGCACGAGCGACCGAGACGCTGGTTTTGACCGGTGCGGTTAATGAAAGCGAAGGCCGAAGGCCGAGCCGTCAGAAAATACCAGAGCGTCCGCCGACAAACGGCGGACGCTCTGAGAGTTGATTCGGTTGTCGCTCAGTCAGATTCGTCCGGGAACGCCTGCTGGCGGTGGCCGCCGCGGAGAGTGCCTTCGACGTAAGCCGTCTTGCAGGCGCGGCGGGCGATCTTGCCGCTGGAGGTGCGGGGGATGGAGCCCGCCGGGACCAGGAGCAGGTCTCGGACTGTCACGCCGTGGCGCTTGGCGATGGCCGCTCGGACGGTTTCGGTAATCGGCTCGGCGTCCAGTTTCGCTGCGCCCGTACCGCGTTCGGCCACTATCACCAATTGCTCAGCGGTGTCATCGCGGTCAGGTTGAACCGGCGTTCCACTCTCGACGAGGGTTTCGACAGGCATCTGATTCGCCGAAACCGAGAAGGCGGCAACGAAACCCGGGCGCAGGGCGGTGCTGGACTCCTGGGCGGAGTACTCCAGATCCTGCGGGTAATGGTTGCGGCCGTCGACGATCACCAGGTCCTTGACGCGCCCGGTGATGTAGAGCTCGCCGTCGAGGTAGGCGCCGAAATCGCCTGTGCGCATCCACTTCGCATCGGATTCGGTGCCTTCGGCGTGACTGCCCTTGGCTTGCCGGACCTTCAGGCGGTTCTGGAAGGTGGCGATGGTCTCCTCGGGGCGACCCCAGTAGCCGACGCCCATGTTCTGGCCGTGCAGCCAGATCTCGCCGACCTGTCCGTCATCCTTCTCGACACCGGTGTCGGAGTCGACGATGACCGCCCACTGCGAGAGCGCGACATAACCGCAAGACACCTGTGCGACAGCGTTTTCCGCGTGCTGGTCGACCTCGGTCATGCGGCCCGCATTGAGTTCGGAGCGGTCCACATAGACGGTGCGGGCCTCGTCGTCGCGTTTGGTGGCGGAGACGAAGAGGGTGGCCTCGGCCATGCCGTAGCAGGGCTTGATGGCGGTCTTCGGCAGGCCGTAGGGCTCGAACGCGTCGTTGAACTTCTTCATCGAGGTCACCGACACCGGCTCGCTGCCATTGATGAGCCCGATGACATTCGACAGATCGAGTTCCTCGCCCGGCTTGGGCAGGCCCCGCGCCGCCGCGTGCTCGAACGCGAAATTCGGTGCGGCCGCGAAGATCTCGGCCCCGTCCTCCTGTGCCGCCAGCTCCTTGATCCAGCGGTACGGGCGGCGCACGAAGGCGCTCGGCGACATGATGGTGATGTACTTGCCGCCGATGGTCGGCAGGATCACCGTCAGCAGGCCCATATCGTGGAACAGGGGCAGCCAGGTGACGCCGCGCGCTTTCTCGGTGATGCCGATGGCATCGATCATCTGCAATAGGTTGGTGCCCACGGCCCGGTGCGTGATCTCCACGCCCGCGGGGGTGCGGGTGGACCCGGACGTGTACTGCAGATACGCCGTGTCGTCCATCGCGAGCTTCGGCCGAATCCAGCTGGCGCCCACATTGTCCGGGATCGCCTCCACGGCAATGATGCGCGGGCGCTGCGGTGCGGGCAGGTGCTTGAAGATGTCGCGCACCCCGGCCGCGGCCGAGCCGACCGTCAGAATCGCCGACGGGGTGCAGTCGTCGAGCACCGCGTGCAGCCGGTCGGTGTGGCCCTGCTCGTCCGGATCGAACAGGGGCACCGCGATATTGCCGGCGTACACCGCGGCATACATGGCCACGATGTAGTCCAGCCCCTGCGGAGCGAGGATGGCGACCCGGTCGCCCGGCTGCGTGACCTGCTGCAGCCGGGCGGCAACGGCACGCAGCCGGACGCCGAATCGGTTCCACGTGATGTCGTGGTACTCGCCGTCGAGCTCGCGTGAATAGTCGATATAGCGGTAGGCGAGCTCGTCCCCGTTCGCCCCAGCGTGCATGTCGACAAGGTCGACCATGGTCTGGTTTTCGGGGAGTTTGATGTTGCCGCGCTCGTCCAGAAAGTCATCGAAGGTCTCGCCGATCATTCCCTATCCTTTTTCAACTCACAGAAATGACTGTGCAGTGACACCGAACAGAAATCGACACCGAAGCCCGGGAAGTAGCTGGGGCTGAGGAACACTAGCAGGTGTCGGAAACCCGTGTCACTCAGTACCGGCCGAAGGCCAGCGCCACGTTGTGCCCACCGAACCCGAATGAGTTGTTCAGGGCGTACTCGTAGTTGCCGGAGCGGGCCTGACCGTGCACCACGTCAAGGTCGATTTGGGGGTCCAGATTGTCCAAATTCAGCGTGGGCGGGATGATTCCGTCGCGCACGCTCAGGACCGTTATGACCGATTCGAGCGCACCGACCGCGCCAATGGAATGCCCCAAAGCGGACTTCGGTGCATAGATCGCCGCATGATTGCCGACGGCCAGGGAAATGGCATTCGCCTCCGCGTAATCACCGATGGGTGTGGCGGTGGCGTGCGCATTGATATGTGACACATCGGATTTCGACAGCCCGGCGTGTTCCATGGCCCGGCTCATCGCACGTGCCGCGCCGGTGCCCTCGGGATCGGGGGCGACCAGATGGAAGCCATCGGAGGTGATGCCCGCACCCATCAGGCGCGCATGGATCTTCGCGCCGCGCGCCTTGGCGTGCTCCTCGGTCTCGACGATCATGAGCGCACCGGCCTCACCGAAGACGAAACCGTCGCGGTCCCTGTCGAATGGGCGGGACGCGCCCTTGGGGTCGTGGTTGCGGGTGCTCATGGCGCGCATCATGGAGAAGCCCGCGATGGGCAGCGCCTGAATGGAGCCTTCCACGCCGCCGGTGACCACCATGTCGGCATCGCCCATGACGATCATGCGCCAGGCATTCGCAATGGCCTCCGAACCGGACGAACAGGCCGAAACAGGCGTTGTCACACCGGCCCTCGCGCCCAGCTCGATACTCACGCAGGCGGCCGGGCCGTTCGGCATGATGGCCTGCACGGTCGACGGCAGCACCTTGCGATAGCCGCCATTGATCAGCTTGTCCCGCGCCGTCATGAGCACCTCCGCACCGCCGAGGCCGGTACCGATCGCGACGCCGAGTCGATCGCCGTCGACCTCGGGACTGCCCGCATTGCGCCACACCTCGCGACCCAGCACCACGGCCATCTGCTCGACGTAGCACCAGCGGCGTGTCTCCGAGCGGGTGAGCTGATCGGTCGGCGAAATCTTCAGGTGGCCGCCGATGCGAACGGGAAGCCCGAAGTCGTCGAGGAAACTGTCCTCGAGAACGTCGATCCCGCTCTCGCCGTTGAGTAGTCCCTTCCAGGTCGAGTCGACGTCACCCGCGATCGAGGTGGTCGCCGCGAGCGAAGTGACGACGACTTCAGGGAACTTCCTGCGATTGGGCGTCTGCATGTTCACTCTCTCCGTAGCAATGCTCCGGCGAACCGAGATCTCGATCCGCGTGGGCTGTCTATGACTGGTTTGCAACTAGTGAGCGCTCCCGGCCGTGAACACAGCGGCGGGGGGTGAAGCCAATCTCCGGCGAACTGGGCTAGATTATCCGAGGCGAAGCCGACCAGTCTCCTCACACGACACGCGGGCATCCTATGATCCGTTCTCAGCGGACCTCTACACCGCGGCGGCAAACGCCTGCACAATTCTTTGATCTCCACCATTATTCCGCAGCGTCCAGCGATTTCGAGGGAGGCACACGACCGTGGCCAGGAGTCTGACGCAGCTCGAGTTGCTCATCGAGCTGGAGCCGATTGCCGAAGCGAATGTGAACAGGCATCTATCCATGGCCAAGGACTGGCATCCACACGACTACGTGCCGTGGGATGAAGGCCGCAACTTCGCAGCAATGGATGGGGTGGACTGGGATCCGGAACAGTCGCGTCTCGGCGAGGTCGCCAAGGCGGCCATGATCACCAATCTTCTCACCGAGGACAATCTGCCCAGCTACCACCGGGAGATCGCGCAGAACTTCTCCCAGGATGGCGCGTGGGGAACCTGGGTGGGGCGCTGGACGGCCGAGGAGAACCGGCACGGCATCGTGATTCGCGACTACCTGGTGGTGACCCGGGGCGTGGATCCGGTCGCGCTCGAGAACGCCCGCATGATTCACATGACCAATGGCTATCGCGCAGCCGATGTGGTCCGCGGTCGTGCCGCCGCGGCCGACAACACCACACTCCGCGCGGATGCCGGATTTATGTTTTCTGTCGCTTATGTGACTTTCCAGGAATTAGCCACTCGCGTTTCTCATCGCAATACCGGCAAAGTGTGCAATGACCCCATAGCGGACCGAATGCTGCAACGCATCGCCGCCGACGAAAACCTGCACATGATCTTCTACCGCAATATGTGCGCCGCAGCCCTCGACCTCTCCCCGGACCAAGCTATGGAAGCCATCACCCATATCGTCAAGGGCTTCCAAATGCCGGGCGCCGGAATGCCCGACTTCCGCCGCAATGGCGTCCTCATGGCAAAGCACGGCATCTACGACCTCCGCCAACACCTCGAAGAAGTCGTCCTCCCAGTCCTCAAGAAGTGGAACATCTTCGACCGCACCGACTTCGGCCCCCACGGCGAAGAACTCCGCAACGACCTCGGCGAATTCCTCGAAAAGCTCCGCAAGGACGTAGTCCGCTTCGAAGAACAACGCGACCGCTCCCTCGCCCGCGAAGCCGAACGCCGCCAAAAAGAATCCATCCTGATCTAACCCACCCCACCGACCAGCGCCGCCCGGATCCCCTTCCGGCGCGGCGCTTTTCGTTTACCGCGCTACCCTCTGACGGCTCGGCCTTCGGCCATCGCTGTCATTAACCGCACCGGTCAAAACCAGCGTCTCGGCCGCTCGTGCCCCAAGCGCACGGCAGTACGGATATAGCGTGGTCGCCTCGCCTGCCGTACCCGACGTTGGCTCCCCAGCCAGGAGCCGTCACCTCTCGTCCCAGCCTGGCTGGAAGGCTGTGGTCCCGTTCCGGGACCAAACCCGAAAGACCAAAAGACAAAGACGCCCGGACAAGAAGGAACAAAACCTCAAAGAACAAGACACAAGACAACCCCAGCCGTGGAGGCTTCCCCCTGACTCGCTGCGCTGCGCGTCCCGGATCTCGCTGCGCTTCGGGTCCCGGATCTCGCCGCGCTACGCGTTCCGGATCTCGCTGCGCTTCGCATCCCTGAGTCGCCGCGCTTCGCATCCCGAACCTAGCTGCGCTGCGTATCCCGAACCTTGCTGCGCTTCGCATCCCGGGCCCGCTGCGCTTCGATTCCAGCGGCTCGTTCTCGAAGGGGGACCTGCGGGTGCGTCGCGTTGCGGCTGGCGGAAGTCGAGTTGCGGCTAGCGGGAGGTGAGGGAGCTCTGGTGGCGGGATTTCCGGCGTGTCCCCACCACCACAGCTCCCTCACCCCGCCGACCGGCGTGTCGGGCCGCGCCACACGCGTGCCGGGGTCGCTGGTTCATCGAGTGGGACATGAGCCGGGGTTTTGTCCGGATCGACCAGCCTCATGTCCCACTGAACGTGTTTCATCCCCGGGATGCGCGATCGGCGGGCCTCTCCGGTGGCGACACGCTGGGAAGGTCGGCGGGCAAGCCCCTCGAGGGCGTGTCCGACAAGGGAATCCGGCGAATCGGGCATGAACCCGCACGAGCCGGGGGTGGGCGTCGGTGTGTTGGGGCGTGTCGGGTGGCTCGTTCATCGAGAGGGGACATGAGTCGGGGTTTTGTCCGGTTACACCAGCCTCATGTCCCTCCTGAACGTGTTCTACCCCTAAGACGCGCAGCGGCGGGGCCATCGGAGGCTTCACGGCTGCTCGTTGGTCCTTGTTCTTGTCTTGTATCTCTTGTTTGGTCCCTTCTTGTCCAGGCGTCCTTGTCTTTTGTCTTGAATCTCTTGTCTTTTCGTGTTTTGTCTTTGGTGGTTGGTCCCGGAACGGGACCACAGCCATCCAGCCAGGCTGGGACGAGAGAGGGCGGCTCCCAACGGGGGAGCCAACGTCGGGTACGGCAGGCGAGGCGACCACGCTATATCCGTACTGCCGTGCGCTTGGGACACGAGCGGCCGAGACGCTGGTTTTGACCGGTGCGGTTAATGACAGCGATGGCCGAAGGCCGAGCCGTCAGAGGGTGGAGGTCAGAACAACGTCATTGGGTCGGTGGGGATGGGGTCTGGGAGGGGGTCCAGAGCTGGGAGGCGGTCGCGGAGTTCGGCGTGGAAGTGGCGGGCGAGGGTTCGGGAGGAGGCGTTGTCGGGGGTGTGGATGAAGACGGTGGGGGAACGGCCTTCTCGGAGCCAGGATTCGACTGTGTCGAGCCAGGGTTGCCAGCCTGCGATTGTGGTTTTGGGGTCGTCTCGGCCGTGGTAGCGGACGATTGGGTATTCGGTCAGGGCTCGGGTGCGGCGGGGGAGGCGGGGTTTTTTGGAGCCTGCTTCGTATTCGGCTTGGCTGGTGGGTGGGGCCGAGAAGAGGACTGTGGTGTCGAAGGGGATCCATTCGGCGTCGGCTGCTTCGAGGACTGCTTCGAGTTGGGCTGTGGCTCGGGGGTTTTCGAAGAAGACGGGGTGGCGGACTTCTACTGCCGCCCGGTAGTGGGGTGGGAGGTTTTCGAGGAGGTGGGTGAGGGCCGCCAGGTCGGTGAAGGATGGGGGGAGTTGGATCCAGAGGGCGTGGAGACGGCGACCCAAGGGTTCTATGGCGTCGAGGAAGGCGTTCATTTCGTTGTCGATGCCGGTGAGGCGGCGGTCGTGGGTGACCGTGCGGGGAAGCTTCATGACGAAGCGGAAGTCCGGATCGGTTTGGCGGGCCCACGATTCGACGGTGCGGCGGTGGGGAGTGGCGTAGAAGGTGGTGTTGCCTTCGACCGCATTGCACCAGGAGGCGTAGGAGCGGAGGCGTTCTGCCGGGGGTAGGGGCTTTTCCTGCCACTGGGGGTGAGTCCACATGGCGCATCCCACGTACAAACGCATGCCTGCCACGTTAGGTCAAGGGCTTCTTGTGGCGCAGCCAACCGAAGGTAAGCTCCACAGCCCGTTTCCAGTTGTCGTACTCGTCCTCGCGCAGAACCGGATCCATGCGCGGCAGCCACTGTGCGGCAACCCGCCAGTTGTGGCGCAGGCCTTCCAGATCCGGCCAGTAGCCGACGGCCAGCCCGGCCGCGTATGCCGCGCCGAGGGAGACGGTTTCGGCGACGATCGGGCGCATGACGGGGATATCCAGGACATCGGCGATTATCTGCATGAGCAGGTTGTCCGAGGTCATGCCGCCCGCCACCCGCAGCGCCGAAGCATGCAGCCCCGAGTCCGCGTTCATGGCTTCGACCACGTCCCGGGTCTGCCAGGCCGTGGCTTCCAGAACGGCTCTCGCGATGTGCCCCTTGGTGACATACGAGGTCAGTCCGATCAGCAAGCCGCGAGCATCACTGCGCCAATGCGGAGCGTAAAGACCGGAGAAGGCGGGGACCAGATAGCAACCGCCATTGTCTTCGACTGTGCCCGCTAGGGTTTCGATCTCCGGCGCGCTCGCGATGAGCCCGATATTGTCGCGCAGCCACTGCACCAGCGAGCCGGTGACCGCGATCGGCCCCTCCAGCGCGTAGACCGGATCCGGCCCGACCTGATAGCCGATGGTGGTGAGCAGACCATGCTTCGACCGCACCAGCTCGCGGCCCGTGTTCATGAGCAGGAACCCGCCTGTGCCATAGGTACATTCGGTCTCACCGGGCGCGAAGCAGGTCTGCCCGAACAGCGCCGCATGCTGGTCGCCCAGCGCCGCCGCGATCCGCACTCCCGGAACGACCCGCCTCGCGGTGCCGAATGATCCGGTGGACGGTTCGATGCGCGGCAGCATGGCCTTCGGAATATCGAACAGCCGCAGCAGCTCGTCATCCCACGCCAGCGTGGCCAGGTTCATCAGCAGTGTCCGACCGGCATTCGTCACATCGGTGACGTGCTCGCCGTGATCCGCGCCGCCGGTGAGATTCCAGATCAGCCAGGTCTCCATGGTCCCGAACAGCACGTCACCCCGCTCGGCGCGCTCCCGCAGCCCGGGCACATTGTCGAGCAGCCAGCGCAGCCTGGGCGCGGCGAAGTAGGTGGCCAGCGGCAGGCCGCACAATTCCCGAATGCGTTCCGCGTCAAGGGATTCCCGCAGCTGCTGCACGAGCCCTTCGGTGCGCACGTCCTGCCAGACGATGGCGCGCCCGATCGGCGTCCCGGTGCGCGCATCCCACACCACCGTGGTCTCACGCTGATTGGCGATGCCCACCGCCGCGACTTGATCGACAGTGATGCCCGAATCACGCAGTGCCGCAGGAACAATGCGTTCGACATTGCGCCAGATCTCCAGCGCGTCCTGCTCCACCCAGCCTGGCCGCGGATAGTGCTGCCGGTGTTCGCGCTGCGACACCCCCGCCAGCCGCGCGCGCTGATCGAACAGAATGCAGCGGGTGGAGGTGGTGCCCTGGTCGATGGCCAGCACATAGCGTTGCGTCATCCGAGCCTGCTCCCGTCCTGCGTGAAACTCATTGTGCGCCACCGAGATCCCGCGATACTGCCCGGGCCGCATCGCGAACCTGCCCGATGAGCACGGGCCGGAATCGCAACTGTCCGTCACAGAGTCGATCCACCGGGCCATTGATGCCGATCGCCCCGACCACCAGCCCGCCGCGCGCCCGGATGGGCGCGGCAATGCTCGCCTCGCCGGAGACGTACTCCCCCACATCCCCGGCCCACCCGGTCCGGCGCACCTCGGTCAGTGCCCGACCCAACGCGGGCTTGTCGACAATCGTGCGATGGGTGAGCGCGGGCAGCTCCCGCTCGCGCAGGGCGGCCGACAACTCGGAGTCATAGGCCAGCAGCACCTTCCCCAGCGCGGTGGCATGCGCCGGGAGCATCTCACCCACGGCCAAAGCCTGTTCGGTGTTGTCCGGCCGGAAGACGTGGTGCACGACCTCCACTCCCCCGTTCACCGGCGCGGCGATCCGCACCGATTCGCCACTGCGGGCCGCAAGCGTGTCCGCACGGTTGATGGCACGTGACCGCAATTCATTGGCATCCAGGTATCCCGCGCCGAGTTCCTGCAATGCGGACCCCAGCTGATACTTGCCACTCACCGAGTCCTGCTCAACGAATCCGACCCCTTGCAAGGTCCGCAGAATGCCGTGCGCGGTGGGCTTGGCCAGCCCGAGCGCCGCAGCGATCTCCCCCACGCCCATGCGCCCGTTCCCGCGCGCGAGCAGCCGGAGCATGGCCGCCGCACGCTCGATCGACTGAATCGAACCCGGCATACCAGAAATCTACCAGCAAACCGTTCGGCATTGTCGAACGGCAACCCTCGCCCCCATCGTCATCTCTTCGTAGCGTTGACGTCGGGCCCGGCGTCGACCGGCCTCACCAGGGCAAATGGACTCAATGACGAGTTTCCCGAAAGGACCGCGATGACGCAGTATGTCGGAGCCATCGACCAAGGCACGACCTCCACGCGATTCATGGTGTTCGACCACGGCGGCAATGTAGTTGCCCGGCATCAGCTCGAACACGAGCAGATCATGCCGCAGGCCGGCTGGGTGGAACACAATCCCGATGAAATTTGGGAACGCAGTCGCACCGTCATCAAGAGCGCTCTGGCGGGAGCCAATCTGACCGCGGCCGATCTCGCCGCGGTCGGCGTCACCAATCAGCGTGAGACCACCATCGTGTGGAACCGCAAGACCGGACGCCCCTATTACAACGCCATCGTCTGGCAGGACACCCGCACCGACCGCATCATCGCGGACCTCGAGAAGGCGGGCCACGCCGACCTCATCCGCAGCAAGGCCGGACTGCCGCCCGCGCCGTACTTCTCCGGCGGCAAGCTCAAGTGGATCCTCGACAATGTGCCCGGCGTGCGTGAAGACGCCGAGAACGGCGATGCCCTCTTCGGCACCTCCGATAGCTGGCTGATCTGGAACCTCACCGGCGGCGTCCGCGGCGGTATCCACATCACCGATCCGACCAATGCCTCGCGCACCATGCTCATGGACCTCGAAACCCTGGACTGGGACGAGGAACTCCTCGCCGTCTTCGGTGTTCCGCGCGCCATGCTCCCCACCATCGCGCCGTCCGCGAACCCGGCGGGCTTCGGCACCACCAACCCCGACGGCCCGTTCAAGGGCTCGGTCAAGATCGCCGGTGTGCTGGGCGATCAGCAGGCCGCCACCGTCGGCCAGGTGTGCTTCCAGCCCGGTGAGGCCAAAAACACTTACGGCACAGGGAATTTCCTGATGCTGAATACCGGTACAGAGATTGTGCACTCCAAGCACGGCCTGCTGACCACCGTCGCCTACCAGTTCGGCGACGAGAAGCCGGTGTACGCCCTGGAAGGCTCCATCGCCGTCACCGGTTCGGCCGTGCAGTGGCTGCGCGATCAGCTCGGAATCATCTCCGGCGCATCGCAGATCGAGAATCTGGCCCGCCAGGTCTCCGATACCGGCGGCGTCTACTTCGTGCCCGCCTTCTCGGGCTTGTTCGCCCCGTACTGGCGGCCCGATGCGCGCGGCGCGGTGCTCGGCCTGTCCCGCTACAGCAATAATGCCCACTTGGCCAGGGCCACACTGGAATCCATCTGTTACCAGACCCGCGACGTGGTCGAGGCCATGGAACGCGACTCCGGCGTGAAGCTGGCGACGCTGCGAGTGGACGGCGGCGTCACCGCCAATGAACTGGCGATGCAGATCCAGTCCGACTTCCTCGGCGTCCCGGTCTCGCGACCGGTGGTCGCCGAAACCACCGCTCTCGGTGCGGCTTACGCGGCCGGGCTCGCGGTCGGCTTCTGGAACAACACCGACGAACTCGTCGCCAACTGGCACGAGGACAAACGCTGGCAGCCCACCTGGACCGACGAGCAGCGCGAACGCGGCTACGCCCGCTGGCTCAAGGCCGTCTCGCGCACCCTCGACTGGGTCGACATCGATGACTGACCCCGGGTTGCCCGAAAAGACTCAAAACCCTGATAACAAGGAGCATTTCGTGTCCGCACAACTGGATCCCGCCTACCGCACCCGGGCAATCGATTCGCTCGGCGACACCGAGATCGACGTCCTCGTCATCGGCGGTGGAGTGACCGGCGCCGGTGCCGCGTTGGACGCCGCCTCGCGCGGCCTGTCCGTCGCCCTGGTCGAGGCCCGCGACTTCGCGGCCGGTACCTCGAGCCGTTCCTCCAAACTCATCCACGGTGGCCTGCGCTACCTGGAGCAGCTCGACTTCGCCCTGGTTCGTGAGGCTTTGAAGGAACGCGGCCTGCTGCTCAACAAGCTGGCCCCACACCTGGTGCACCCCGTCTCGTTCCTGTTCCCGCTCCAGCACCGTGTCTGGGAGCGCGCCTACATCGGCGCGGGCGTCGCCTTGTACGACACCCTCGGCGGTGCGCGCGCCGTGCCCATGCACCGGCACCTGACCCGCACCAGCGCACTGGATCTGGCCCCCGCGCTCAAGGACGACGCCATGACCGGCGCGATCCGCTACTACGACGCCCAGGTCGACGATGCCCGCCACACCATGATGCTGGCCCGCACCGCGGCCCAGCACGGCGCGACCGTGCTCACCCGCACCAAGGTCATCGGCCTGCTGCGCGACGGCGAGAAGGTCGTCGGCGCGAAGGTCGTGGACCTGGAAACCGGTCTGGAGCACAGCATCCGGGCCCGCACCGTGATCAGCGCGACCGGCGTGTGGACCGACGACATGATCAAGATGACCGGCATGGACTTCCCGTTCCATGTCCGCATGTCCAAGGGCGTGCACATCATGGTTCCGCGTGAGCGCCTGAACATGAACACCGGACTGATCATGCGCACCGAGAAGTCCGTGCTCTTCGTGATCCCGTGGGCCGAGCACTGGATCATCGGCACCACCGACACCGACTGGTCGCTGGACAAGAACCACCCGACCGCCAGCGCGGCCGACGTGCAGTACATCCTCGACCACGTGAATTCGCTTCTGCGCGAACCGCTTACCCGCGCCGATATCGTCGGCACCTACGCGGGCCTGCGTCCGCTCATGACCGGCGCGAACAAGCAGACCTCCAAGCTGTCGCGTGAGCACGCGGTCGCCGAGCCCGCACCGGGCCTGTTCGTCATCGCGGGTGGCAAGTACACCACCTACCGCGTCATGGCCAGCGATGTCGTCGATGCCGCCGCCGAGCGCCTGGGCAGCGATGTCGCGCAGTCGGTCACCGAGAACCTGCCGATCCTCGGCGCGGTCGGCTACCAGGACATGCTGGCCGATATCGAGAGCGTAGCGGCCCGTGCCGAACTGCCGGTCGAAACCGTCGAGCACCTGCTGCACCGCTACGGCTCGCTGTCGGAGAACCTCTTCGACCTCATCGCCGCGGTTCCCGCACTGCGCGAACCGATTCCGGGCGCGGAGGACTACATTGCCGCCGAGGCCGTGTACGCCGCCACCCACGAGGGCGCGCTGCACCTCGACGACGTGCTGACCCGCCGCACCCGCATCTCCATCGAGGTGCCGGATCGCGGTCTGAAGGCGGCCCCGGAGATCGCCCGCCTCATGGCCCCGCACCTGGGCTGGGACGCCGACCGCACCAATGACGAGATCAACCGCTACTACGACCGCGTGCACGCCGAACTGGCCGCGAACGAGGCCTTCGACGACGAGGCCGCCAATGCGGCGCGTCTGGTCGCGGCGGTCGTCTGATCCGATAGTTCGCTCAGCGCCGCGCCGGAATCGAATTCCGGCGTGGCGCTGAGTCATATCCAAAATACACTGAGTCAATTCAAAAACACGAGATGCGTCGCGCCGGAAGCATTTCCGGCGCGACGCTGCTGTTTCCAGATCACACAGATATCCGGGGCGGCGGACTTGTGTCGCGCGCTTATACCCCTTAGCGTGTTTCCCAGAGATTAGCTGAGTTGAATGACACAGAATTCGCTCAGAGTGGCAGCGACCGCCCACCAGGAGGCGCATCAATGGACTTCAGCTCGATATTCGTCAGTGAGGCGCTAGGCACCGGGATACTCATCCTGCTGGGTGCGGGTGTGGTCGCCAATGTATTGCTGACAAAATCCAAAGGCTTCGACGGTGGCTGGTTGCTCATCACCTTCGGTTGGGGATTCGGCGTATTCGCTGGCGTGTACGCGGCGTACAAGACCGGCGGACATTTGAATCCGGCCGTCACCATCGGCACACTCGTCAGCGGGGCTGACGAATACGCTCCCGGCATCGCTGTCAACTTCGCCAATACCCTCGCCTATCTGAGCGGACAGCTCGTCGGCGCATTCCTGGGCGCGTGCGTGGCCTACCTCGCGTACAAGCAGCACTTCGACGCGGAACCCGACGAAGGCAAGAAGCTCGGCATCTTCGCGACCGGCCCGGCCATTCGCTCGTACTCGTGGAACTTCGTCACCGAGGTGATCGCCACCTTCGCGCTGGTCTACGTGATCCTCGCCTTCGGGCACACCCCGAGCGGCCTCGGCCCGCTGGCGGCGGCGCTGCTGGTCGTCGGCATCGGCGCATCCCTCGGCGGTCCGACCGGTTACGCCATCAACCCCGCCCGCGACCTGGGGCCGCGTATCGCTTATGCGCTGCTTCCGACCCGGCACTCGGCCACTGTTGTGCCGGAACGGATTCCGGCCGATGTGAGCGCGGGCGGTTCCGCGCAGCGCGTCATCGACGAGAGCCCGGGCGCGCATCTGCAGCCGCAGCGCAAGAACGCCGACTGGAGCTACGCCTGGGTGCCGGTCCTCGGCCCCCTCGTCGGCGGCATCCTCGCGGGGCTCGCCGCGCAGGTGTTCCTGTAGCCACCTGAACCACCCGAACCCCGGCCGCGCGAGGCCGGGGTTTTTCATTGTCCGACCTGCGCACGAACACCGAATGTCGGTGGGCATTGCTAGCTTTCGCGGCACAAACTGGTTGACGGAAGCACGGAGCAGGGCGCATGAGCGACGCGGTTACCACTTATCTGGAGCTGTCGGAAACGCTGACGCCCGGCGGCGAGGTGACCGGGCGATTCCGGCTCCCGGATGCGGTGAAATGCATTGTGGCCGACGACTTCTGGATCTACGCCGGATGTGATGACGGCCGGGTCTACGACCTGTCCGGCAAGGTGCCGCGTGCCGCCTACGATATCGCCGCCAATGTCGATATCTACTGGCTCGATATTCACGACGGCATCCTCGGCGTCTCCGACCGCGAGGGCGGGCTCACCGTCATCGACCATGAGGAAGAGTCGCTGTGGACGCGCCGCAGCACCGGCAATGCCGGGTGGATGGTGCGCATCGACCGCGATGGCGTCTACCACGGCCACTCCGACGGCGTCACCAAATACGACCTGGTCAGCGGTAATCACCAGTGGCACTCGCGCACCGGCGGGCCGGTGCTGTTCGGCTGGCAGGAGTCCGACGCCGTGTACGCGGGCACCAGCACCCGCGAGGTGCGCATGGTGGCCAAGGACGGGCAGGCCGATCGCGCCTACCGCTGCGATGCGGCCGTATTCTCCTGCGCCACTTCACCGGACGGCCGCTATGTCTTCGCCGGTGACAATCACTCGTCGGTCTACTGCTTCGACTCGGCCGGACAGCGGCTGTGGAAGCTGGGCACCGGATGCGGGTCCGCGTACTCCATGCAGTATCACGACGAGAAGCTGTACTTGGTCACCACCAGCGGCAAACTGGCCTGCCTTGATGTGAGCGAGGGCGCCATCCGCGATGCGGAGCAAGGCGTGCTGCCGCAGACGGTTTCGGTGAAGCACCAGAGATCTCTGCCGTAATCCCCAGCACCACAGTGGAAGTGGTCGCCGACGCCGGTAATGGCATTGTGGTCGAATGCGTGCAGGACGGCACGAACCTGCGCGTGCACGTGGTCTCCCCCGGCTACCAGCGCGGCTGGAATGTGCAGTTCCCCAGAGATATTCGCCAGGCGGGCGCGCGCTACGTGGTCGACGCGGTGGCCGAATCGGCGCGCGGCGGCTTCTACCGCGTGCGCGGCGATATCCGCCGCCTGAGCTGACTCAGGCTCCGACGCTGGAGAGTTCGCCCGGGGTCGCGCCGTAGCGCTGGAAGTGCTCGGGCGCGACCTCCACGAAGATGGCCCGGCCGGTGGCGATGACGGTATCGCCATCGGTCAGCTCGGTGTCGATGAAGAGCTTGCGGCCCGCACGGGCACTGAGCACGGAAGTGACGATCAGTTCCTGATGCAGTCGGGCCGGGGACGAAAAGCTGACGTCCAGTTTGACTGTCACCGCGGGCAGTCGCAGTGGCATGAGGACCGCACCCGAGGCCTCGTCCAGGGCCGCCGCGATAATGCCGCCGTGCGCCACGCCCGGCGCTCCCTGATGCCGCTCATCCATGGTGAATGTGCCGCGCACGGCATCTCCGCGCCGCTCGAACACAATCCGCGGTGAGGCGGGATTCGACGGGCCGCAGCCGAAGCAACCGCCGTGATGCGGCGGGAACGGGCCCTCAACCAGCAGGTCACCGAGCGGCAGCGGTGCCGCGATGCGATCTTCCATTCCAAAAAGTTAATCCAGATTCGCGAAAGAAGCCAGCCCGCGATGATCAGCCTAGGTGGCTTACGACCACCTCAATGGCGCACTGAACCCGGAATAGGGGGCGGGACTATCGCTTCAGTGGCTTGCGCCGATGACCGGTGCGAAGGGGGCGTAGTCGCGGACGTGGCCCTCGGTCCAATCCCAGAGGGACATGGGGTCGACGGCTACGCCGCGTTGCAGGAGTAGACGCCAGCCGTGGCCTTGCTTCTCCCAGATATCGCCATCGCGGTCGACGTAGAATCCGTCCTTCGCGGGCTCGATTCCGGTTTCTCCGAATCCCCTGGGGAAATTCTGCACCATACCTATCAACCCCTTCCTCAGGTTGCTTCCACTCGAAAGTATCCGGTATCGCTCTTCCGGTTCACTTCTGGCGGAGTTGCCCGAGTCCGGCACACGTTCAGCTATGTGAAGCCGATTGCGTACCACGCGGTTTGTAGGCGGTTCCAGCTCGGCGATAACTATTCGACAACTGTTCAGCAACCTTTTGGCATATCGAACTTTTTGAGGGATAGTGCTCTTCTTGCGGCGAACGTCCAGTTTGCTTTCCAGGGCAAATGGACGACGAGGAGGGCAGATGTCGGGAGCTGAGCTGAGGGTGCTCGGGCCCCTGCGCCTGTCGGTCGCCGGACGCGAAGCCGTATTCGGAACACCCATGCAGCGGGCCGTGCTCGGCCGCCTCATCGTGGCCCGAGGCCAGGTCGTCAGCGTCGAGCGGATGATCGACGACCTCTGGGCGGGGCAGCCCCCAGCCAAGGCCATTGCGGTCTTGCAGGTGCATATCCACAATCTGCGGCGGCTCTTCGAACCGGATCGCCCGCGGCGCGCGCCCTCACGGTACATCGTGTCCGAATCGTCCGGATATGCGCTGAAGATGGCCGAGAACGCCGTCGATGCCTGGCATTTCGAAGAACAGCTGCGCAGCTATCAGGAACTTGTCGGCAATCCGGAAACTCGGCCCGATCCCGCCCAGCGCCGAATCCTGCTGGAGACCGCCATGACCCAATGGCACGGGCCCGCGCTGGAGGCCTTCACCGAGACCGATTGGGCACATGCCGAGGCCGATCGGCTCACCGACCTCTATCTCACCGCCGTCGAACTCGACGCCCACACCAAACTCGAACTGGGGTGTTCCGGCCAAGTCGTGCTCGAACTCCGGCAGCAGTTCGAGGACCATCCGGGGCGCGAGGGCATCGTCCGGCTACTGGCGCTCGCGCAATACCAACTGGGACAGCAATTGGAGGCGCTCACCACAATTCGGCGGTCCCGTGAATTCCTCAGCTACGAATTCGGCATCGATCCGGGACCGGCGCTGCGGCAACTGGAAACCGCCATCCTCAATCACTCGGCGGAACTGGCGACGGCCGGTGGGGCGACGACACCGCTGGAGCCCGCGATCGACGACCGGTCCGTAGTCCTGTCCGGCTCCGGGCCGATGATCACCGAAACACCGACCGCCACCGGCTATATCGCCGAACTGTCCCAACTGCTCACCCTTGCCGACGCGGCGCGCGGCGGGAGCTTGCGACTGGTCTGGGTGGCGGGCGAGGCGGGCATCGGCAAGTCCACGCTGGCCGAGGCCGCGCTGTCCGGGCTGGCGGCGAGCGGATGGACGGTGGCGACCGGCAGCTGCCCCGAGATCGACGGCGCGCCACCGGCCTGGGGCTGGTCGGAGATCCTCGCCGACCTGGACACCGTCGCCGCGACCGGCGCGGCACTGCATTCCGGCGATGCGTTCAGCATCTCGCGCACCGTCACCGAACGATGTAGGCGCGCAACCACTTCCGAACCCGTCGCGCTGCTGCTGGAGGATGTGCACCGCGCGGACGCGGCCACCTTGCAGGTGCTGCGACAGGTGACGAACTGGTTGCGCGAGGAACCGGTGCTCATTCTGGTCACGGCGCGGCGGTCCGAGGCGGGGCCCGGCGCGCACAACACCGCGGCCGCGCTCGCCCAGTACACCGCGTCCTGGATGGAATTACACGGCCTCGACCTGGCGGGCACCCGGCAGGTCGCACTGGAGGCGGGCCTGCCGCTGAGTGACGAGCTACTGGCCCGGCTACACGAACGCACCGGCGGCAACCCGCTGTTCGTTCGGGAGCTGGCGAAACTCACTGCCACACAGGGGAATCTGGACGAGGTGCCGGACTCGATCCGGGAGCTCATCGACGATCGGATAGCGCAGCTGCCCGCGGGCGTCACCGAAGTGCTACAACATATTTCGATCTGGGGCGCGGGCAGTGAACTCGGCATCCTCGCCCTGGCCTCCGGCATGGCCGAGAACACCCTCATCGACCTGATCGCCGCCGCCGAGGTCGCCGGACTGGTGAGCACCGGCCGCGCGGGCCGCGTCTCCTTCGAGCACGCCCTCATCCGCGACGCCGTCTACCTCGGCATCCCGGTCCTGCGCCGCGGCCGAATGCACTGGGCCGCACTGGAACTGCTCACCTCGCACGCCGACTCCTACCCCGCCCTGGCCCGCGACCCGGACGTACTGGCCCGCCACGCCATGCTGGGCGCGAGCGCCGAAACCGCCAGGGCGGCGCTCGGATACGTGCGCGCCGCAGCCTGCCGCCGCATGAACCGCCACATGCGCGGTGAAACCGTCCGCCTGCTGCGCGCCGCCATGGACCTGCACGAGCTCGCCGGACACGATGCCCCCCACGCCGACCGAACCGACCGCATCGCCCTCCTCGACACCCGCTGCGCCCTGGTCGGCGCCCTCGCCTACGCCAACCGCCACCGCGAGGCCCGCGACGCCCGCACCCTCGCCCTCGATCTGGCCGAACAACTAGCCGACGAAACCCTCATAGCCCAGGCCCTCACCTGCTGGCGAGCCCCCGTGATCTGGCCCATCCGCGAATGGCGAGAACCCGATCACCGCATCCGCCAAGCCCTCTCCCGCGCCCTAGCCCGCTACGGCACCGGCGACGAAGAGGACTTGTGGACCGAGGGGCGGTCGCCGGAGATGTTGGTGCGGTTGCTTGTTACCGCGACCTTCGAGACCGGGCTGGATGGGTATGCGGAGGGGCAGGGGATGGCTCGGCGGGCGTTGGGGGTGGCTCGAGCGAGTGGGGATGCCGAGTCGATCTGTGCGGCGCTGAATGCGGTGGCTTATCTGGAGTTTGATTATGGGGACGAGTTCTGGGCGCTCACCGGGGAATTGGAGGGGGTGGCCATGGAGGCGGGGCTCGCGGAGTATGAGGCGCTGGCGCACTATCTGGGGTATCGGGCGGCGGTGGCGCATGCCGATCTGCGGGAGGCGGCGCGGCGGGCGGCGCATGCGGTGGAGTGCGCGGACGAGGGGCAGTTGCAGCCGTTACTGGACATGGTGAGCTGCTTCGGGGCCACCATGGAGCTACTGCGTGGCGATGTGGATCTGGCCGAGCGGCTGTATGAACAGTTCGGAAAGCGGATCACCCGGGCGGGGATCGCGAACGTGCGTGAGGCTCAGCTGTTCTGCGCGGTGGCGGTCGGGTGGGCGCGCGGGGACCTCTCGGGGCTGGCCGACCGGCTCGGCGACACCACCCCGGTCCTGCCCAGCACCTTGTCGCAGGCGCACGCGCTGGCACTGCTGCACGCGGGCGACCGGGAAGGCGGCCGCAAGGTGTACGAGCAGGCGGGCCGGGCGCACAACGTGATGTATCCGGTGCTCATGTCCGCGGTGCGGGCGCGGACGGCCCTCGAACTCGGCGATATCGAGGCGATTCGTGAGTTATACGAATTTCTGTCCCCGTACACCGGCACGGTCATCGGCGTCGAAACCGGCATGACCGAGTTCGGCCCGATGGACACGGTGCTGGCCGATCTGGCCGAGGCGCTCGGCGATTCCGAAGCGGCCGCGATCCATCGCGAACGGGCCGGGGAACTGCTGGAAAGAATCCGGACGGAGTTGCCCGACACCGGAAACACGCTGCTCAGAGCTGCTTAGCCAGAAAATAGCGGATCCGGATATGACTGGAGCCGGTGACCAAGGGTCACCGGCTCCAGTCGAATTTCACCGTGGACGGGATTTGCCGTCCGTTTTTACTTCGCCCGCTGGTAAGCCTCGACGATCTCGGCCGGGATACGGCCGCGCGAGGAAACCTGGTGCCCCTGTGCACGCGCCCATTCGCGGATGGCGGTGCTCTCTTCCCGATCCACGGCCGGGCGCGTACGGCCGCCGGCCGCCGTCACCTTGCGCTTGGAACGACCCACCTTGCGGGCCTTGTCGGTCCACGGCTCCAGCGACTCCCGCAGCTTGCCGGCGTTCTTGATCGACAGGTCGATCTCGTATTCGTTGCCGTCGATCGAGAAAAAGACGGTTTCGTCGGCCTTCGATTCGCCGTCGTAGTCGTCCACCAGAGTTACGGTGACTTTCTTTGCCATGGACTGCCCTTCCACGTGTGAGTGCCGCTATTCGCCGAAATGCTAATGCCAGAAGAGTTAGGTTTCAAACCAGGCGCGAATTGAATTCGGCGAGATCAGACTATTTCGCTATTACCGCAGAGACCGGACGGTCTTCAGCACACCCGGAATGCGGTCAACCGCCACCCCGAACGACCGCGCACAATACGGGCGGCGAGTGCGAAATGCCGCGTTCCCCGGTCGTAAGCCGCGCATACTTCCCCGACCCGGGACTCCGACATCATCACATCGACCCTGGTGAGCGTCGCGCCGCCGAGCTCACGGCCCGGCGCGCCCGCGCACGCCAGAGTATGCAGCGCGGCGATCACCGCCGGATCGGCGAAGTGGCACAGCTGTTTCGCCGATCTGCGCCCGTCGAGCACCTCCAGGGCCGCGCGCAGGGCCGCTCCGGCGAATTGCCGCGCGGTCGTGCCGGGTTCGCCGGAAGTGCGCGTTTTCGCAGCATGCGAAGACCGTAATACCCGTTGCAGCCCAGCACTTCCGGAGCGCCCGGAGGCCGATTTCCGTGGCGGGCGATTGTGCGCCGGAACGGACTGCGGACGGGTAGGCACGGCCCGTGCCCGACGGCATGGGCCGAGCGGTGGTTCCGACTCCGGTGCGGGCAGCAGGAAGCCACCGTCGAATCTCATTGCCGCAGCATGGCACGCACGAGGGTGAGCGGACCCGGCCTCTCGCAGCCTCGCACGGCCGACACCGGCGTGTCGGCTACTTCAGGAGCGCCAGCCGCCCGGCGAAATCGGTGGGCAGATACAGGAACGGGCTGGTGGTCCACGCCTGGCCCGACAGTGGATCGTACGTATCGGGCATCGGCAGCCCCTGCGGCGCAAAGGCATTGAAACCGTGCTTGGCGGTGGTGGCCGTGGCCCGCCACAGGTGATCCCGGAACGCCACCACGGCCACGGCATCGGTGGACACCGCCGCACCGCGCAGTTCGGCCACCTTGGCCGCCACGCCATCGGTCGAGAGGTAGACGAGGGTGCCGTCCGGCTGCCGCTCGGGATCGATGACGATCACATCGGTCAGGCCGTAGCGCGACTTCAGCACCTCGGCGATCTCGGTCTGCGCGTACACCGGAGTGTTCCGATCGCCGCGCGCGGCCATGACGGTGGCCGCGAGGTCCGCGTTCACCGGTCCCGGTTCACCGATGGTGGTGGCCGGATCCACGCCCGCCGGAATGCGATTGCCGAAGCTGTAGGCCACGATCAGCGTCGCCGACTCGGCGGGCGCGGTGGGAATGGTCCACAGATCCTGCGGGGCGTTGACGGCGGCGGGCGGTGCCGCGACAGCGGGGACCTGCCAGAACACGGATCCGAGAACCGCGACGGCCACGGCCGCCACCGTCGTGCGCGACAAACTCATGCCCCCGATGCTGCCATGGCTACCCGAGTGCAGCGACTCAGCGAACCGGCTGCAACACCTTGGCCGTCGAGACCGGGCGCAGGGTCTTCCGCAGATCCGTGCGCAGCGTCGTCGCGGAGTCGATCAGATAGTTCTGCCGCACCTGCCACGGATGCTTATCCCCCTGGCGAGGGAAGGCGGAGATGGACCGCTGCACATACCCGGAGGCCAGATCCAGCAGCGGCCGCTCGTTCAGCGCTCGGTCCGGCTGCGGCACAACCGCCTTGTACCCATTGCGATCCATGTAGCCGAGCACGCGGCAGACCAGCCGCGAGCTGAGGTCGGCGCGTAGCGTCCAGGAGGCATTGGTGTAGCCGATGCACACCGCGAAATTGGGCACACCGGTGATCATGGTGCCCTGCCAGACGAACTGTTCGGCCAGATCGACCGGCTTCCCGTCCACTTGGAGCGTGATGCCGCCGAAGGCGAGCAGTTGCAGCCCGGTGGCGGTGATGACGATATCGGCCTCCAGGACTTTGCCGGATTCCAGCCGGATGCCCTCGGGCACAAAGCTTTCGATGCGGTCGGTGACAACCTCGGCCTTGCCCTTGCGCATGGCCTTGAAGAAGTCGGCGTCCGGCACCGCGCACAGGCGCTGATCCCACGGGTTGTAGGACGGCGTGAAGTGCTCTTCGACGAGCTTCTCGTCCTTCAGGATTCGCGTGGTGAGCCCGGTGAGCATCTTGCGGGCGGCCTCGGGGCGACGACGGCAGTACTGGTAGAAGCCGACATTGAAGAGAATGTTCTTGGTGCGGACCACGCGATGCGCCAGCTCCGGCGGCAGCAGTTCACGAATCTTGTCGGCGATCTTGTCGCGGCCGGGGACGGCGGAGATCCACGTGGGGCTGCGCTGCAGCATGGTCACCAGTCCGGCCTGTTCGGCCATGGCCGGGACCAGGGTGACCGCCGTCGCGCCGCTGCCGATGACGACCACGCGCTTACCGGCGTAATCCAGGTCCTCGGGCCAGAATTGCGGGTGCACGACCTGCCCGGTGAAGTCCTCGATGCCCGGGAATTCGGGTTCGTGGCCGTGGTCGTAGTTGTAGTAGCCGGAGCACGAGTACAGGAATCCGCAAGTGAGCGTGCGCTGTTCGACGCTGTCGGCCGCGCCGTCGACCCCGGCGGTGCGTACCTCCAGGGTCAGCGTCCAGTGCGATTCCGCACTGTCCCATTCCGCGCCGACGACCTTGGTGCCGTAGCGGATGTGCTTGTCGATGCCGTTCTCGGCGGCCGTCTCGGTGATGTAGCGCAGGATGGACGGCCCGTCCGCAATGGATTTGGCGTCGCGCCACGGCTTGAACGGATAGCCGAGGGTGAACATATCGCTGTCCGAGCGAATGCCGGGATAGCGGAACAGGTCCCAGGTGCCGCCGAGCACCGCGCGCGATTCCAGAATGGCGTAGCTGCGGCCGGGTTGCTCGGTCTGCAGTCGATAGGCCGCGCCGATGCCGGAGAGCCCGGCTCCGACGATCACGACATCGAGGTGCTCGACAGGGAGGGAGGTCGCGGCGCTCATGACCTCCAGTCTGTTGCGGTCGTCACTACACTTCTTGACTCTGCGCGACAAGTATTTGATTCTGGACGACATGTCGGTAATCAGGTCCGCCGGACTGCGCGGATTCCGCGCCACCGTCGCCGAGCTGGGCGGCGATGCGGAAGAGCTCGTGACCGCCTGCGGGCTGCCCATCGCCGCACTCGATACCGACGATCTGCTGGTTCCCGATCAGGCCGTGGGTGCGGTGCTGGAACTCGCCGCGCACCGGCTGAACTGCCCGGATCTGGGATTGCGCATTTCGCATCGGCAGGAACTGGACATGCTCGGGCCGCTCGCCCTCGCCATCCGCAATGCGGCCACCCTCGCCGAGGTGCTGGAGTGCACCTCCCGCTATCTGTTCGTGCATGCCCGCTCGCTCAGCGTGACCGCCGTGCCGGACCCGTACGGGGATCGCGGCGTTATCGCGCTCCGCTATATCGACGCCCCGCCGGGGATGCCCACCTCGGTCCAGGGCACCGATCTCGGACTGGCGTTCGTACACCACATGATTCAGCGCCTGGCCGACGAACGCTATGGCCTGCGCTCGGTGGAACTGCCTTACCGGCCCGCCGCGCCGATCCAGTTGTACGAGGAATTCTTCGGTGCCCCAGTGCGAATCATGCGACCGGCCGCACTGCTCCGGGTGCCTGCCACCCTGCCGAACCGGCCACTGTCCGGCGGCGACGAGAATCTGCACCGACTGGCGCTGGCGTTCCTGGCCGAGCTCTCCGGCGGTGCGGCGCGGGCCGTCACTCCGCAGGTGCGCATCGCCTTGCAGAATGTGCTCGGGACGGCGTCACCCGAAATCGGCACTGTCGCACGGCTGCTCACCATTCACCCGCGCACCCTGCAACGACGGCTGGCAGCCGAGGGCACCACCTTCGCGGAGCTCCTGGACGAGGTGCGCCGGACCGAGGCGCGGCGCTATCTCACCACCACCGATATGCCCATGAGCCAGGTGGCCTCGCTGATCGGACTGTCCGAACAGTCCGTGTTCACCCGCTGCTGCAAACGCTGGTGGGATGCCACGCCGACCGCGGTGCGCAAGGGCCGCGCCCCGGCGAACTGAGGGCCGCTCATCTGAAGTGCCACGAGTTCGCTTGAGCCGATTGGCAACTCGAGACCGAACGAACCAGACCAATGTCGCAAAGAGTTTGCGGGTTGCCGCGTGTCGCTGATGCGAGATTCGTCCTACGCGCGCAGGATGGGCCGATGATCGCCGAATGCCCTTCCTGCGCTTGGCCCTCCCCCACGTCCGTCTCCTCGAACCGCCCGCAATATCTGCGGTGCGTCTGCGGGAAGTGGCTGATCAGCGTGCACGGCAAGGTGGTCGGCACGGCCGGGGGTAGTACGTTCAGCCACACCAATCCCCTGGCCGGGCTGTCGGGCGCGCGGGATTAGCTCGGGGGCACGAAGATCCGCACGGCCTCGATCCGCGCACCGCGATCGGTGAAGTCCAGCTCGGCAATGCCACGGCCGTCGCGCGTCTCCACCGTGGCGGTCACCGTGCGACCCGCCGCGATGAGCTTGGTCCAGCGCAGTCCCTTGGCGCGGGTGATGAAGTCCTCCAGCGACATAGCGCCGTCGGTCGCCCAGTCCAGGCGCGGCACCGGGGCCAGATCGGCACGCACATTCCCGATCTCGCTGCGGCCCACCGCATCCAGCAGCCGCCCGGCGGCCTGCTTACCGTTCGCGCCGACACTGCGCATGCCGCGCATGAAACCGATTGCGCCGCCGACGCCTTGATTGGCGATCAGCTGCGGGCCCAGCTTCGCGCCCGCCACCAAGCCCTGCACGCCGGACCCCATCAGCTGCGCGATCATGCCGGGCAGTTCCCAATGCGCCCGCAGCGCACGGATTTTCAGCACACCGTCCGACTCGGCCAGGTCGTAGCGCAGGTGCATGGGCACGTGCAGGGTGACGCCGGTCGCCGGGTCGTTCGAACCCATGGTGGTGGCAATGGTCAGATCCCGGAAGACCGTCATGCCGCACACCACGTCATTGGTCACGTCGAAAGCGATGCCGTTCGGCGCGATGAAGGTGTCGTAGAAGCGCTCGATGGCCGCGCGTCCGATATGCGGGCGCGAACCCACCGGGTCCTCCACGCTGCCGTTCTCGGCGAAGAGGCCGACCCAGGCGGCGCGGTCGTGCACGCCCACCGCCCGCGGTGAGGCTTCGACGGTCGCCAGCAGTTCGGCGGCGGTGGGGTTCGCGGGCACGTGTCCTCCAGGTGGTGAAGCAAGCGCGCGCGATCATACCCACCGCGCGCGGCTCGCACCCGGACTACACCGAAGTCGACTGCGGGACCAGTACTTTCGCGAACTCCTCGATCGCGAAGACATTGCAGGCGTCCGCGTAGCGGCGATCTACTGCTTGGGCAGCGGGAGGTCGATGCCGCCCACGTCGGTGACCTTCCAATCGCTCTTCGGGTCGACATTCACCGTGTAGTAGATGGTGGTCAGCACGCCGTCGGGGTTCTGGGCGTTGGTGGAGGTGACATTCAGGTACACGTTCACCTTGTAGACGCCGTTATCGCGGCCGATCACCTGCGAGCTGAGCAGGGTCGGGCTCGACGTCCACTTGAGCGGGACCAGGATCTCCTGGAGCTTCGAAGAGGTGGCGTCGAACTTATTGGCCAGCGTCGGCGTGGTGTTGGACTTCAGGCGCGCGGTCCAGGCATTGAAGTCCGAGTAGTTCAGGTTGGCCGCGCCCATGGCGTAATCGGTGGCGACCTGCTCGGCGTGCTTGTCGTCGACGCTCCCGGCCTTGGCGTCCCGGACGTCGCCGCGCGCGTTCAGCCACAGCGTGGTGGTCGTGACCAGCGCGGCCAGCAGCACCACGGCGGCGGCCGCGAAGGCCAGCGTGGACAGCTTCAGCTGCACGGTCTTGGCCGCGGGGGCTTCGGACTTGGGGGCTTCGGTCTGCGGGGTCTTCTCGATGGAGACAGCAGATGCCTCCGCGTCGACTGCCCGCTTCGGTTCGGTGTCCTGAGACATCCGCATCTCCTTCTTTCCGGGTATTACTTGACGTTGACGTGCACGCGCACGGCACCGTCGGAGGTACCGGCGAGCGCCTGCGAGATCAGGCTGCTGATATTGATTTGCGGTCCCGCCGACTGTGCCGCATCCGCGAGGGGCTGCAAGGCGGGTGCGAGGGTCTTCAATTCGGGTCCGGCCTGCTGTACCCAGTCGGTCAGCTTCGCCAGGAAGGTCGCCAGCCCGTTGTCTTGGATGTAGACCTGCGGGCCCGGGGCGCGGTCCGTCAGTCTACCGACCGCGTTGATCAGCGCCTCGAGTGACTGCTCGAACTGCACGAATGCCGGTGCGGCCGCCGCGGTGGCCTCGCCGATGCCGTCCATATTCGAGGCCGCGGCCTGGAAGCTGTTCAGCAGCTGCGCGATCTTGGGCTCGCGGCTCATGATGGCCTGGGCCAGCAGGTCACCGGCGCGGGTCAGCGGCGGCATGGCCGAATCGGTGTCGCGGAAGGCGGTGCCCAGGGTGCTGGCCAGGGAGGCCGCCACCTTCGGGTCGAGTTGGTTCATGACCTTGTTGACCAGGCGTGATACCTCGGGAATGGATAGCGGCGACTGCACCGTGGCGGTGTCCAGGCGCTGGCCGTCCTTCAGGTAGGGCGCTCCCCCGGTCTTGGGCCGGAACTCCACATACGGCTCGCCCAGCGCCGACAGCTGCTCGATGCTGATCACGCTGTCGGTGGGCAGCTTGCGGTCGGCGTCGATGCGGAAGCCGACCTCGACGCTGCCGCCATTGCTGTCCACCGAGGTGATCTTCCCGACCCGCATGCCGGTGAGCAGGATCGGCGAACCGACGCTCAGGCCACCGGAGTTCGCGAGAACCATGGAGCCGTGCGTGTACTCGGCGAACGGATCCGCCCGCACCACACCGAAAGTCAGGTAACTCGCACCCACCAGGGTGACGGCGGCGATACCGCCCAGCGACGCCAGCGGTCCCCACTTCATCGCACCGCTCCGATCATGCGCAGCCCGGCCAGAATATTGCTCACCTGATCGTCGCGGGACACCGAATCCGCGTGCACGCCGGTGATATTCACCTTCGGACCCTGTTCGATGAACGGAATCAGCTTGTCCCGCAAGAGCGCGGTCAGCGTCGACAGGTTCGACGGAACCGACAGGTCCAGGGGCTTACCCGAAAGTGCCAGCGGCGCAAAGGCTTGCACCGCCGCGTCACCGGAGTTCGCGAGCGGAGCCAGCCACACCAGCGACTGACCCAGCTGCCCGAGCACCGCGAAGATCTGGGTCACGCCGCGAATCGAATTGGTGACACCGGTCATGGTGTCCACCGATTCCTGGTTCAGCTGGTGATCCAGGAAGTCCGAGCGATCGTGCAGCACCTGCGCGTTCACGCCCAGACCGTTCAGCAGCGAATCCACCTTGTCCAGATTCGCGGCCAGGTCCGTGGCATTCCCGGCGGCACTCTGCGCGATCCGCTTGGTCTCGTTCGGATCGGCGGGCAGCACCGCATTGAACCGATTGATGATGTCCTGCAACTGACTGATCGCACCGCCCTGGGTGAAGGCGGCCAGCGCGGCCATGGTGTCCTCCAGCTGCACGGGCGGACGGGTCCGCTCCTGCGGAATCGTGCCCTCGTCCTTCAGCAGCGAGGAGAAGCCATCCGGCGGGGTGGTCAGCGCCAGGTGGATATCACCGAGCACGGTGTTCTGGCGCAGCTCCGCGATCGTATTCGTGGGCAGCTGCACCTTGGTGGAGATGTCCGCATCGACCACCACGAAGCCGCCCTTGCCACCCGAATGCGCCGAATCCACCACGCGCACACCGGAAACCGTTCCGACCTGCGCGCCATTGGCGATCACCTTGGCTCGCGCGGGCAGGTTCAGCACATTCCCGAACTCGATGTGCACGCGATAGGTCGGCCCCGACACCGTGGTTCCGGGCACCGGCACCTGCGCCGGATCGAACGCACAGCCGCCGACCCCGGCCAGCAGCCCGGCCGCCAGCACGGCGGCACCGACGCGCTTGGCCCGCGCACGACCGGAACCTGCCCTCATCGCAGGTTCGGTCCGTGCCTGGGCATCGGTATCGAGGATGAAGTCCCAGCGTCCGATTCTCATCGCGCACCTGCCATTCCGAGCACCAGCGGGACCAGCGGCACGTTCACCAGGCCATTGGCGGCGTCCGTGCAGCGGCCCGGCGTGATCGCGTTCATCGCCGCGCAGACCTGCTCGGCCTGCGGCGCGGGCAGGGCGGCGCGGGGCGAGCCGTAGGTCATGCCGGAGCCCATCAAGGACTGGGCGGCATTGGTCAGGGCCGGGAGCTTGAGCATGATCTCCGACAGGGAGCCGACGTTGGCGCGCAGGAGTCGAACCAGCGGAAGGGTGTCGTCCAGGGCTCGCATGATCGGGTCACCGACAATGGTGACCAGGTCATTGAGCATCGGCAGGGCCTCGCCGAGCCGGTCGATCAATTCCGCACCGGGGCCGATCAATTCGGTGCTGGCATTGTTCAGGGCGGGAGCCAGGCGCAGCAGCATGGAGCGCAGGTCGCCCCAATGCTCTTCCACCTTCTGACCGACCGAGGCGAAGGCATCGAAGATGCCCGCCAGATGGCCGATGTCCGCATCCGGTTGCGACAGTGAGGAACCCAGCTTCTTGACGATGTCATTGATCTGCTGGCCGGACCCCGCGGTCGCCGCATCGAGCCCGGACAGACCGCGCTCCAAGGCATCCGGGGCCGAGGCCTGCTGCAACTGCGAGGACAGGCTCGCCAGTGCGGTCAGGGTCTCGGTAATGCTCTTGGGCGTCAGGGTTTTGGTGATGCACTGCGAATTGTCCCAGTGCGCGGTGTTCTTACCGCTGAACAACACCGCCAGATTCCGGTCCGCCACAATGGAATCGGCGACCGTGGTGGCGGCGGCGTCCGCGTACACGGGGTACTCGGCGTCGACAGTGAACTTGACCTTCACCTTGGCCCCGTCGGCCTCGATGGAATCCACCGTGCCCACCGGGATGCCGCGCATGGTCACCTTATTGCCCGCGTACAGGCCGACGGCGTCCGGCATGATGGCGCAATAGGTTTCGGTCTTCTTCATGGGATCGAAGTAGAGGAAATAGCCGACAACACCCAGCACGGCCACCAGCACCGCACCGGCGACCGACATGAACGCCTGGGATCCGAGCATCCGCTTGAGCATCAGCAGTCCTTCCCGGGCATGGGAATGCACACCGAAGGCAGCGTCACGGTCTGATTCGACTGGTCGACGGTCACGCCGCCCTCCGGAATCACCAACTCCGACAGCTTCTTCTGCAAGCCCTGCGCGGCCGTGAGCGTCGGCTCGAACCGTGCGCCGAGCTGCTCCAGCTGGGTGATCGCCTCATTGATCTTGGGCTTGAGCGACTCGTCCCACGCGGGCGCGGCACCGGCCAGGCGGCCCACCACATCGCTGAGCAGCCGGATGGCCTCCGCCATTTCGGTGTGCTTATCGTCGAGCACGGTGACCAGCAGGTTGGCATTGTCCATCAACCGGCCGAGGTCCTTCTTCGCGCCGTCGTACATGGTCACGTACTCGTCGGCAACCGCCACGGCATTGGATACCTGGCCGCGCTGACGTTCCAGTGCGTCCACGTAATTGGCGACGGTCTGCAAGGTGGTGCGCAGGCTGTCCGGCGCGCCGTGCATCGAATCACCCAGTGCCGCAAGGTTCTGGTTCAGCGAATTGCCGTCGATCTTGGCCAGCGGGATGGCCGCGTCCTGGAAGGTCTCGACCAGGCTGTAGGGCAAGCGAACTCGATCCGAGGGAATCGCCTTGGAGCCCAGCGGCTTGTCCCCGGCCGGGAACAACGCCACATAGTGGCCGCCCACGATGGTCAGCATGCGAATGTCCAGGGAGGTCTGATCACCCAGGAACACATCGGAATCCACGGTGAAGCGCATGACGACCTTGTCCGGCTTCAGTTCGAGGGACTTCACCTCGCCCACCGAGATGCCCGCGACGCGCACATCGTCGCCCGCCTTCACCGACTGCGCCTCGGACAGCTCCGCGGTGTAGGTGTGCTTGCCGAACGGAATCACGTACAGCGCACCGGCGGCCAGCAGGCCGATGGCGACCAGCACCGCGCCGATGACGCCGTACCGCAGTTCCCGCTTCTTTTTGGTCTCGTCGTCGATGACGCGGTCGTCACGAACGAACAGGCGCGGCACTCTCATCCGTTGCATACCGCCACCTGCTGTCCCGACATGAGCACCTTCACGATGGAGGGCACCTCGGCATTACCCTTGCTGCACACCGGCTTCCAGCCGCTCGGGCTGTTCGGCAGCGATGCGTCGGCGGCGGCCAGCACGGCGGGCAGGCGGCCGAACACGTCCACCGCTTCCTTCGCATCGGGGAAGATCTTGCGGATCAACGCATCCACATCACTGCCGCTGCTGATGCCCAGCGTGCGCAGCAGATTGTCGATGGGCCGCAGCACCGACGGCGCGGTCAGCGCGAATTGCGCCAGCCCGCCGATGTTCTGCTGCAGGGCCTCGAAAATATTGGAGAGCTGTGCGAGCAGCGGCACTAGATAGTGCACGCGGCCGCTCAATCGGTCCGACAGATCCGACATATTGCGGATCAGCGTGCCGATCACCTGCTGCCGATTGTCCACATACGACGCCAGCTTGCCGATGGCGTCCATGGCCGGGCCGACACCGCTGCCGTCACCCTCGATCAATGCCACCATGCTCGCACTGAACTGGTTGATGGCCTCCGGAGAAATGGTGGCCAGCACCGGCTTCAAGCCATTGAACAGGCTCGTCACATCGAAGGACGGAATCGTGTGGTCGATATCGATGCGCACGCCCGCCGCGATCCGAGTGCCCGGCTGCGGTTGCTGCTGCAAATCGATGTACCGCTGCCCGGTCAGATTCTGGTAGCGGATGGCCAGCTTGCTGTTGTCGTAGACGGGCGCATCGGTCTTGACCGACAACTGCACGCGCGCCTTCGTCCCCTCCAGGTCGATGGACTTCACCTTGCCGACCTGCACGCCGTACATGCGCACGTCATCGCCGACCTTCAGGCCATTGGCGTCGGCGAACAGTGCGTCATGCGTTTCGGTGGAGCCGGACACCGGCCGCTGAATCGCGGTGAGCACCAGCACGAGTACCACCACGATCACGCCCGCGAACAACACCAGCCGCCACGCTGCGGCCTTGACTGTCATCGCGCTCCTCCCAGCAGCGGCACCGCGATGGCGGGCACGCCGCGCAGTTCCACCTCGACATTGAGCACCGGCCCCTGCCCGGTGTCCGGCATGGCCGAGCGCAAGCGCGCCAGCAGCGTCTTCAGGTCGATCCCGGACTGCTGCGGATTCGGCACCATCCGCGCGAGCGCGCTGAGCACCGGCATCAGCATGTCGGTGGTCCCCGAGAGCTGAGTTCCGGCCTGCGACAGGTTGTTCGCCAGCGCGGGCAGCAACTGACCGGTCACGATGGCGACACCCTTGTCATAGGATTCGCGGTCACCCTGCAAGCGCTGAATGCTGCGGATCAGATCCACCACCTGCACGGTCGCGCCCGCGAACTTGCCGCCGCCGTCGAAGGCCGGGCCGAGCTCGCCGAACAGGTCCGACATCGGCATCTTCTGGTTGTTCGCGATGGTGGTCTGCGCGGCGATCAATGCCTGCACCAGCGGCGTCAACGCCTGGGTGTCGGCCGCGGCCTGCGCGATCACCGAAGCCATCTGCGGCGTCAGCACCGAACCACCGACCTGCGACATGCTGCGCAGGATCGAACCCATGGTCGCGTCGTACACGGCCGCGGCATTCTTACCGGTCAGATCGATGGTCGAACCGTCACGCAGCGGCGCTCCGCCCGCACCCTTGCGCAGCTCGATCTCGCTGATACCGAACAGGTTCGCGGGCGCGTAATCCACCAGCATGCTGTCGTCCAGCCCGACGGTGCGCGCCGCGTCATCGAGCCGCAACCCGATTCGCTGAGTGCCATGCTGATCCGGCGAGATCTCGGTGACCTTGCCGATCAGCACGCCATTGGCGCGCACATCGGTACCGACCAGCACGCCGTCGCCGATCTGCTCGGTGCGCAGCGAAAGCGCCAGCCCCTCCTCGGTTTTCTGCGTGCGATACAGCATCCAAGCGGCGGCCACGGCCACCACCAGCGCGAGTGCGATCGCACCGACCATCATCGAACGACGACGATCGACGGCCACACCCGGCATTGCGTAATTCGGCATCCCCTACCCCGTGAACGTAATCGCCGAGTTGAAGCCCCACAGCCCGAGGGACAGCACCATGTCCATGGCGATGATCGCGACCGAACTGGCGCGCACCGCCTTACCCGAGGCGATACCCACACCCTCCGGGCCGCCGGTGGCGAAAAAGCCGTAGTAGCAGTGGATCAGGATGACGACCACCGCGAAGATGGCCACCTTCACCACCGCGGCGATCACATCGAAGCCGGAGACGAACTGGAAGAAATAGTGGTCGTAGACGCCCGCCGACGAACCGTGCACCAGCGTGATCAGCCCGCGGCAGGACGCGTAGGACAGGATCAGCGCGATCAGGAAGGTCGGCACGATGGCGACCGCGCCGGCCAGCACGCGGGTGGTCACCACGAAGGGAACCGAACGCAGGCCGAGGGATTCGATCGCGTCGATCTCCTCGGAGATGCGCATGGACCCGATCTCCGCGGTCATGCGGCAGCCCGCCTGCGCCGCGAAACCGATGGCCGCCGCGATGGGCGCGAGCTCACGGGTGGTCGCGTACGCCGACACCAGGCCCGTTACCGGACCCATGCCCAGCATGTCCAGGGTCGCGTACGACTCCACCGCCACCGACGCACCCATGACCATGCCCAGCACGATCATCATCGGCACGGTGCCGCCGCCCACGATGATCGAGCCGCGACCCCAGGTCATATTGGTGATGGCCCGCATGGTCTCGTCGCGATACCGCTTGAGCGTCAACGGAATCGACGACAACACCTGCCAGACGAAGGACAGCACGAAGCCGAAGCCCTCGACCCGGCGCAGCAACAGGCCACGCCTGCGATAGAAGCGCGCGAACCAGCCCAGCCCCTTGGGCACATACGTAGCGGACATCAAGCCAGCCTTGTCGGCAGGAACATGGCGGTGATCTGGGTGGCGACCAGGTTCACGGTCACGATCGACACCACCGACAGCACCACCGCGGCGTTCACGGCATCGGCCACACCGCGCGGTCCGCCCTTGGCTTCGAGGCCACGCTGGCAGGCGATGATCACCACGAGGAAACCGAAGATGACCGCTTTCAATAGCGACACCCACACATCGGCGGTCGTGGTGAACGACCCGAAGGTGGCCCAGTAACTGCCCGGCGTGACGTTCTGCCCGCCGATGGCGACCGCATAGCCCGCGAGCACACCCACGAAGATGATCAGCACATTCAGCAGCGGGGCCACGAAGACCATGGCGACCAGACGCGGAATCACCAGGCGGTGAATCGGACTGATGCCCATGGTGTGCATCGCGTCGATCTCCTCGCGAATGGTGCGCGCGCCGAGATCCGCGGCCAGGGCCGCCGCGCCCGCGCCGCCCAGCAGGAAGCCGGTGGCCAGGGGCGCGCCCTGCTTGATGACGCCGAGGCCGCCGGTCGCGCCGAGCAGCGAGTCCGCGCCGAGGGTGTGAATGAGATTGCCGACCTGTACGGAGACGATCACGCCGAAGGGAATGGCCATGAGGATCGCCGGAATCGCGGTGACGGTGATGAGCCGCCAGGCCTGGAGAATGGCTTCTTTCCACTGGAACTCGCGGCGCGCGATATCGGCGAAGGTGCCGACGACCGCTTCCTCGGCGATCCGGGCCGCGCGGCCGAAGGTGCGCAGCGAGGCCACCGCGGTCGTGGAGAAGTTGTCGCGCACGATTCGCAGCGCGGTGTCCTTCTGGGTGACGAGCTTCAAATTCTTCTCCGTGATCAGCAACACTGCCTGCCCTCAAAGCTAATGGTTACGCAGGGTTACAACAAATCCGTTTGGGGTGTGATCCAGGCCTCCGAGCTACCTGTCAGTACCCACGGTTCCGATCCCGGTCAACGGGACATTTACCCAAGTGACCGGGCATTCTGCAACGTGTTATCAGAGCGGATTGGCTATCAATATGACCTCCGACACCTGCTCGGCGAACCCTTGGCGAGGCTCTGCCGAAGGGTTGAGCTATACCCAAAAGAAAAATGAGTGAACTAGCAGCAATCCAATTTGCCCGATTAGTCCGAGTGCTCTTCCATGCCGGTTTCCATCGAACCCACGCGCAGTTCACCCCCCGGGTGTTCACTGGCCCCGTGGACCACACCGTGTCGGCAGTCATGCGCGCGATCGAAGCCGGCGACTGGACCGAATTCGCGAAACTGGTGCACCCCTATGTGCACTGGACCGAGGACGAACACACCACGCGCGGGCGCACCCGGGTCATGGCGCTGCTGTCCGGCCGCGGCGGAACGCGGGGCCCTTCTCAAAAACCCGCGACCAGCTACGAACTGCGCGATGAACAGGTCTATCGCTGGAACTCGTGAAACCCCGTGCCGCCGAAGTACTAGGGACTGACCGCCAGGAAGACGAAGCCCGCGAACAACACCAGGTGCACACAGCCCTGCAGGAGCGTCGCGCGGCCGGGCACCACCGTGAGCACGCCGACCACCACGGTCAGCGCCAGCAGCACCATTTGCGTGGCCCCGAGGCCGAGCATGAGCGGGCCCTCGATCCAGATCGACGCCACCGCGATGGCCGGAATCGTCAGGCCGATGCTGGCCATGGCCGAACCGAGCGCCAGATTCAGGCTGATCTGCACCTGATCGCGGCGCGCGGCGCGCACGGCCGCAATGGTTTCCGGCAGCAGCACCAGTAGCGCGATCACCACACCGACCGCGGAGGGCGGCAATCCGGCTGCCGCGATCCCGGATTCGATGGACGGCGACACCACCTTCGCCAGCCCGACCACACCGATAAGGGCAACCAGTAGCAAACCCAGGCTGAGCCAGGTCTGACGCTTGGTCGGGGGCTCACCATGCCCGCCCTCGGCATCGGCGAAAGAGCTTTCCACGGGGAGGAAGTCGTCGGTGTGCCGGACCGTCTGCACCATGACGAAGACGCCGTAGAGCACCAGCGACGCCACCGCCGCGAAGATCAGCTGCGATGCCGTGAACACCGGGCCCGGCTCGCTGGTGGTGAAGGTCGGCAGCACCAGGGTCAGGGTGGCGAGGGTGGCGACGGTGGCCAGGGCCGCACCCGTGCCCTCGGCATTGAAGACGGCCACGCGCCGTCGCAGCGCCCCAACCAGCAGCGACAGGCCGAAAATACCATTGCACGTGATCATTACGGCCGCGAAGACGGTGTCCCGCGCGAGCGAGGCCGCCTTCTCGCCACTGGAGAGCATGAGCGTCACGATCAGGCCGACCTCGATTATGGTCACCGCCACCGCGAGGATGAGCGACCCGAACGGCTCACCGACCCGATGCGCCACGGTCTCGGCGTGATGCACCGCGGACAGCACCGCGCCGACCAGTGCCAAGGTCACCAGTGTCACCACGATCGGCCCGAGGTCACGCCCCCAGGAGGCGGCCAATACGACGGCGGCCAGCAGAGGGACTAGGGCGGACCAGTAGCGCACGCAGAAACGGACCATGCCTGCCATCGTTCCAGCAAATTGTTCGCATTCACCGCAAAACGAGAGCCATGCCTCGGCCGCGCCGCCGTGTCTATCAGACGATCGGGCGACGCTCAGTCGACCTGTTCGGCCGCCACCTGGAAGGCCTCGGCCGCCCGCGCGAAGTAGTCGAACAGCACTTCGCGCTGCTCAGGGGTGTAGCCGCCGATGATCTCGCCGACGGCCTTGCGCACGGACACGAGAGTCTCGTCGAGGTCGGCGGGCCGGTCGATCGGCTCGACGATGACCTTGCGGCGATCACCCGGATCGGAACCGCGCCGCACATAACCCGCGGCTTCCAGTCGATCGATGAGCCGGGTGGTCGGGCCGGTGGTGAGTCCGGTCCGGGTACTGAGTTCGCCCGGCGTCATGGCCCCGTTCAGCTCGAGGATATTGAGCGCTTGCAGATCCGTCGCACCCAGCCCGACCGCCCTGGCCCCGGCCAGCGCATATAGGACCACGGCACTCAGGTACCGGCGATACACGTCATGACCATGCGCTCCGGCAGGTATTGACACCACCGAACTCCCTTCGTTATTGTCTTCCTCAACGAAGAGACTTCCTAAACGAAGAAAGCTCTTCCAGGAAGAAGACTAACACGGAGGCTGATTTTCATGACCACCACCGACACCACCGCCATCCGGGCCCTCATCGAGCGCAGCCAGGATGCCTGGAACCGCGGCGACGGCACCGCCTACGGGGCCTGCTTCACCGCCGACGCCACCGATGCCACCTATGTGGGCACCATCTACCACGGTGGCGACGAGATCGGCGGCGCACACCAGGCGCTGTTCGACAGCTTTCTGAAGGGCTCCCGGCTGTGGGTGGAGATCCTCGAGATCCGCCTCTACGGCAGCGACACCGCCGTGGTCGTCACCCGTGGCGAATCCTCGAAGAAGGAGCCGAAGAAGCTCGGCAAGGTCGCCACCTACACCGTGATTCGCGATGGCGAAGGCCGGTGGCTGATCGCGGCCGTGCAGAAGACCCAGCACAAGCCGATCATGGAAGCCATCTCCTTCAAGTTCAAGCCCGCGACCAAGCCCGCCGCACGCTGACCGACCGGCCGGGGTTCCAGGAGTTGTGGGTGCCGTGTCATACGCTGCGAGAGTGGCCGAAACGCATCCGCACGAACCACACGACGAGAGCCTGTCCTCGCGGCTGAACTGGCTGCGCGCCGGTGTACTCGGCGCGAATGACGGCATCGTCTCCACGGCCGGGCTGGTGGTCGGCGTCGCCGCCGCCAGCACCGAGACCTCGGCGATCCTCACCGCCGGGATTGCCGGACTCACCGCGGGAGCCATCTCCATGGCGGTCGGCGAGTACGTCTCGGTCAGCACCCAGCGCGATTCCGAGCAGGCGCTGCTATCCCAGGAAAGGCGCGAGCTCGCCGAGGAACCCGAGTACGAGCTCGCCGAGCTCACCCAGATCTACCGGGACAAGGGACTTTCCGACGAAACCGCGCGCCAGGTGGCCGCCGAGCTCACCGCACACGATGCCTTCGCCGCGCACGCCGAGGCCGAATTGCGTTTGGATCCCACGGATCTCACCAATCCCTGGCATGCGGCGCTCTCCTCGGCCGTGTCCTTCACCATCGGCGCGCTGCTGCCGCTACTGGCCATCCTGCTGCCGCCGGTGTCCTGGCGGATTCCGGTGACCTTCGCGGCAGTGCTGGTGGCCCTTGCGTTGACGGGCAGTGTGAGTTCCCGGCTGGGCGGCAGCAATCCGCGGCGCGCGGTGCTGCGCGTGGTGCTCGGTGGCGCGCTGGCCATGGCAGTCACCTACGGAATCGGCCAGCTCGCAGGGGTTTCCGGAATCTAGCCGGAATCTAGCGCGCGGGCGGCGGAGGCGGCGACTGCGGATAGACATGCGGCGCGACCGGCTCATCGGCCACGATGACCGGCACCTGCACCGCATGCGGGGGCACCGGCGGCAGCACGATATTGGGCGGGGCGGGAACGACATTGGCCGCGGGCGCGGGCGCGACGACGGGCTGCGGGGGCACCGCAAACCGTTCTTCGCGAGTGCGTGACTTCGAAAACTCCGGGGAACCAGGGGGATTCGCCGACTGACCGCTATCGCCGGAACCGGTGAGCAGCATGCCCGCGCCGATGGCGAGGGTCATGAGACCCGAGATGAGCACCACCACGGCGAGACTGCGCGGGTTGATATCGCCCTCGCGCGATGACCGGACGTCCTCGACGCTACCGAGCATGGCTGTCCTCCTTCGGATTCCGGGACACGGCCCGCTACGGCGCGGGTGGCGGCGGTGGGGGCGGTGGCGGCAGCAGGAACGGGAGAATCGGCGCGAGAATGTCGGGGATCGGGATCGGAGCCGGGGGCGGGGGCGGAGCGGCGGCCTGGGAGGAGGGATCGGAGGCCTGCACCGGCGCGGGCGCGACCTCCACCGGAGCCACCGCCGGGGCCATTTGCACCGGGGGCGCGGGGGCCGGACGGGGCGGCGGCGCGGGGGCCGGGGCGGCATTGGTCGGCTGTTGATGAGTGCTCGAGCCCGGTACGCCGGTGACGGCCGCGCCGCCCGAATTGCCGAAGTCGTCGCGCAGATTGCTGCCGATCAGGCCGACGACCACCGCGAAACCCACCACGACGAGTAGCGCCAGCATCAGCGGCGACATCTCCCCCGGCGCGGTCACGCCGGGTGTGTCGTCACTGAGTGCCGGTGCGGGTTTCTCCCGCACTGCGCCGACTGCCACCGGGGAACTCCTTCGATTCGAAGCCGATTGCCACCGATCCGAAAAGCTCATCCTTCAGGCACGCTACACAGCTTTGCTACAAACCTGAATGGGCTACACGCATGGGTAATGTTCCAGGTCAGCAACTATTGATGACGATTGCCAAGTAGTAACCGCTAGCCGAAGATGGCCGTCGGGTCACCCTGGTACCAGGTGTTCTCGATCCGGATCCGGCGCAGCACCCACCGCTCGCCCTCGCGCACCAGCTCCACGTCGTACGGGTTCTTCAGCAGTGCGAAGGTGTCGTGCTCGGCGGTCAGCAGATGCTGCGCCTCCACCAGCGCGGTCGCCCGGGCGGTATCACCGTCGATGACGATTCGGAGATTGGTGACCTGGTGCGTGGTGTCGACCCGGCCCGCGAACCCGCTCAGGATCGTGTCGACGATGAACTCACGGCCGACCATCACCGGGACGACCCCGCCCCACTTGGCGGCGGCGGGCCGGAAGTCGAGTTCGGCATCGGCGGCGAAGGAGGAGGCGAACAGCTCCTTGTCCTGTAAATCCTGCCCGAGCCCGAATCGGTAGAGGGCGTCGGCGATCTCGGCGCGATCGCGCAGTTCCCGCACCACGGCGTCCGTATCGGCGGCGGGGGCGGACACTGCGAACTTCTCGGTGACGAACACGGTAACTCCTTCATCGCTCTTTAAACCAGCTCTGTGCGAACTTCTCTACTTTGACCCCTGCCACCTGGGGTATCAACGTCGAAGTGTGCAACGATCATGAAGTCTCGATTAACGATCCGAAGGGAGCCCCCGCGTGCTGGAACGGCACGAACTCGAGGTCTTCCTGACACTCGTCGAGGAGCTGCACTTCGGCCGCACCGCGGAACGGCTGCGGATATCCACCGCCCGGGCCAGCCAGGTGATCGCCAAACTCGAACGGCGACTGGGGGTTCCGCTCTTCGAGCGATCCAGCCGCCGGGTCACCGCCACCCCCGCGGGCCGCGAGCTGTATGCCGAACTGCGCCCGGCCTGGGACCGGATCGGCACGGCGGTGCAGCGCACCATCGATATCGGCCGCGGCAAGAGCGGCACCCTGACCGTCGGCTTCATCGACGCCGCCACCAGTCAATTGCTCGCCCGCACGGCCGCACTGTTCCATTCGCGGCTACCCGAGTACACCGTGCTGATCCGGGAAGTGCCACCGGCACAGGTGATTCCGTGGTTGCGGGCGGATGAGATCGATATCGCACTGGGCGTCCTGCCGGTCACCGACCCCGATATCGCCACGAGTTCGATGCTCGCCTCGGAGGCCCAGGTGGTGGCCGTGGCGGTGAATCATCCACTGGCGAAACGCCGTTCGGTGACGGCCGACGATATTGCCCGGACCACCCTGCTGACCGGATCGCCCACCGCGACGCTCAACGAGCAACTGATGCTGGTCGGCGCGGGCAGCGGCGCGCTGCTCGTACCGGCCCACACCCCGCGCTATCACCCGCGTCCGGACGTGGCCTACATCCCCCTGAAGGACTCTCCGCCGATCGAATGGGCGCTCCTGTGGCTGTCGGCGGGCGAATCCGCTCGTATTCGCGAATTCGCCCGTGCCGCAACCATTGTCACGAACGAAGACTGATGACGACCTTGCCGAACGGGTCGCCCTCCTCGAAGTAGCGGTAGGCCTCCGCTGCCTGCTCGAACGGGAATACCCGGTCGATGACCGGCCGCACGCCGTGCTCGGCGAGGGCGCGATTCATATCCTCCAGATCGGTGCGGCTGCCGACCGCGACGCGGCGCAGCGCCAGGTACTTGCCGCCCAGCGGGTCTCCGGTCGGCGCGCCCGCCGGGGCCGGGAACGCGCCGATCAGGGTGACCTGTGAGTTGTATGCCGCCGCGGCAATGGATTTGGGCAGGGTGATCATGCCGACCGCATCGATGACGTGATCCGCGCCGTCACCGCCGGTGAGATCCAGGACGGCGTTCTCCCAGTCCGGGGTCTGCTTGCGGTCGATCACCTCGTCCGCGCCCAGCTTGCGGAGCCGCTCCGCCTTGTCCGGCGAGGAGGTGATCGAAATGACGCGCGCACCAAGCATTTTGGCGTGCTGGATGGCGAACAGGCCGACCGGGCCGGTACCGACCGTGAGCACTGTCGCACCCGGTGACGGCGGGACCGGCTTGGTGAGCCCCGCCCAGGCCACCAGGCCTGCGCAGGTGAGGCTGGCGGCCTCTTCGTCGGTCAGGTACGCCGGTACGTGCACCACCGACTCCTCTTGCAGCACAGCATATTCAGCCAGCCATCCGTCGTGATTCGCGCCGTACTGCTGCGAGCCGAGCGCCTGCGTCTGCGGCCCGTCGACCCAGCCGACGAAGTAGGTGCCGGTGACCCGATCACCGATCCGGGCGCGGGTCACACCGTCGCCCACGGCAATGACCTCGCCAACCCCGTCCACCAGCGGCACCACACCGGGCCGCATTGTCACCGGGTACTTGCCCTCCATGAGCATGATGTCGCGGCGATTGATCGAAGCTGCCCGCACCTTCACCACGACCTGATGCGGTCCGGCGACGGGGATCTCCTGCGTCCGAGTGCTGAGTCCGGCGAGGCCACGCAGCGGATCCATCTGGTAGGCAATGGCATTCATGGTAATTCTCCTGAAGTGATTCGATGGGCTTCGGCGTACTCCTCGGCGAGGAGGGTGAGGGCGCCGCTGTCATCGAGTCGGTTGCTCATGGCACAGAGTCTGTTCGGTGCGGGCACACGTCGCGATTCCCTCGAGGGAATGCTCTTGCGGCCGCGCATGTCATACCCTCGAGGGAATCGCGATGCGGTACGCCTACCCTCACAGTGGAGGTATGACGATGGCGGTGGCAGAGACGGCGAATCCGTTCGCGCAGCAGTTGCGGCGCTGGCGCTCGATGCGCCGAATCAGCCAGCTGGACCTGGCAATTCAGGCCGAGACCAGCCAGCGGTACCTGAGCTTCCTGGAGCAGGGCCGCTCCCACCCGGGGCGCACGATGGTGGTGCGACTGGCGGAATCCCTCGGCCTGTCCCTGCGCGAGCGCAACAGCCTGCTGCTGGCCGCCGGTTATGCCCCCGCTTTCCCCGAATCCGCTTTGGACGCACCGGAACTCGGTGCGGTGCGCCAGGCGCTCGACACCATCCTGCACGGCCACCTGCCGTATCCCGCGGTCGTCACCCGCCCATACGGGGTCTTGGTGGCCGCCAATGCCGCCTTCGAAATGCTGGCCGAGGGCTGCGCGCCGGAGCTCCTCGACGGGCAGATCAATGTATTGCGCTTGGCCCTGCATCCCGACGGCCTGGCCCGGCGCGTGCTGAACCTGCCCGAGTGGGGCCGCCACATCACCGACAGCCTGCGCAATCGCGCGAATCGCAGCCCGGACCCGGACTTGCAGACCCTGATCGACGAGCTCGAGAGTTATCTGCCGCCGGTCGACCCGGGCCCGCATCACCTGGGTTTCGCGGTTCCGCTGCGGCTGCGCAGTGACGCGGGCGAACTGCGGCTCATCACCACTCTCACCTCCTTCGCCACCGCCACGGATATCACCCTCGCCGAACTGCATCTGGAGGCGTTCCTGCCCGCCGACCAGCCCACGGCCGATTACCTGCGGTCGCGTTTCACCTCCGCATAACCGCACGAACTCGGCCGATCCCGGGCCTCGCTGCCGACCATTTCGAGCGACCTGCAAGCAGTCGCTGCCGACCATTTCGAGCGACCTGCAAGCAGTCGCTGCCGACCATTTCGAGCGACCTGCAAGCAGTCGCTACGGCCGGAGCGGGGCCCTTCGCATATGGCCGAATCGAGCACTTGTGGCCATATACTCGTAGACGTATATTCGTAGACGAGTAAGGAGGTGCGAGAGATGGCCCGCAAACGCAAGGTCTCCAATCTGATGGCCCTTGCGGTCCTGTCCGTGCTCGCCACGCAGCCCATGCATCGCTATGAGATCGCTGCGAAGTTGCACGCGTGGGGCAAAGACAAAGACATGGCCATCAAATGGGGTTCGCTGTACACCGTGGTGGACAACCTCACCAAGGCCGGGTTCGTGGAGATCACCGGCAGTGAACGCGACGGGGCCCGCCCCGAGCGCACCATCTACCGGATCACCCCGTCCGGCCACGACGAACTCGCCGACTGGACAAGGGAACTCATCGCCACCCCGATGGTCGAGCAGCGGCCGTTCCGGGCCGGGCTGTCCGTACTTTCCGTACTGCCACCCGATGAGGTCGTCGAACTGCTCACCCAGCGAATCACCCAGCTCGAAGCCACCATTACCGAATACCGCGCCCAAATGGCCGCTCTGACAGGCTCATTGCCGCGCCTGTTCATGGTCGAAGACGACTATGAGCTGACCATTCTGGAAGCCGAAACCACGTGGACGCGATCGCTCCGCGATGCGCTGGCCGACGGCAGCTTTCCGGATCTCGAAAGCTGGCGGCGCTGGCACCGCGACGGCGGCATCGCACCCAGCGAGATCACACAGCTGGAAGGGGGATCGCCCGTTCCGCGCAGCCAGCCGGACTAATCGACCGAATTAGAACCGGGCCCCGGCGAAGGTGCTGCAACACCACCGCCGAGACCCGGGAAAACACCCTCTCGAACCGCGTCCGTGCAGGCGAACTTGGCACCGAGTTTGGCAACTACAGGATAACTGGGTTCTTCGCGCGCGCACCGGTTCGGGGTTCATACACCTCGAACAATTCAGGGAGACAACCCATCATGTCCAAGTCAATTCGTACCGCGATCATTATCGGCGGCGGTATTTCCGGCCCCGTGGCCGCCGCCGCACTGCACCGGGCAGGCATCGAAGCCCGTGTCTATGAGGCTTACCCGGGCCCGGCCTACGGCATCGGCTCCAACCTCGCACTCGCCCCGAACGGGATGGCGGCACTGGAGATCGTCGGCGCGGCGGACGGCGTGCGCGCCAATGCCCTGCCGCTCGCGCGCCAGACCATGTCCGTCGGGAAGAAGCTCATCGACCTGCCCGGACTCGTCGGCGTCGAGCCGCTGCGGCAGGTCGATCGGCCCGATCTGCACCAGGTGCTGCACGACACCGCGGCGGCCGCCGGCGTGCAATTCGAGTACAACAAGCGTCTGGTCAGCGTCGACGAAAACGCCGACAGCGTCACCGCGGTATTCGCGGACGGCAGCACCGCCACGGCGGACGTGCTGATCGGCGCGGACGGCATTCGCTCCACCGTGCGCACCCTCGTCGACCCGAACGCACCCGGACCGACCTATCTGGGCATGCTCGGTTTCGGCGCGTACACCGACTGCTCCTTCGACGTGCCGCCGGACAGCATGACCTTCGCCTTCGGCAAACGGGCCTACTACCTGTACTGGGCGATGCCGGACGGCACGGTCGCCTGGGGCGCGAATCTGCCGCAGGAGAAATACCTTTCGCTCACCGAGGCGCGCTCGGTGCCCGCCGAGCACTGGCTGCGCATCCTGCGTGAGACCTACGCCGACGACACACCCGGCGCGGAACTGGCCCGCAATACCACCGCGGAACAGTTGATCACGGTGGGCGCGCTGCACATCATGCCGTCGGTGCCGCACTGGTATCGGGGGCGCATGGTGCTCATCGGTGACGCCATCCACGCACCCAGCAATACCTCCGGGCAGGGTGCGTCCATGGCCATCGAAAGCGCCGTCGAACTGGCTCGCTGTCTGCGTGACATCCCGGATCCGGAAACGGCGTTCGCCACCTACGAGGCCATGCGGCGACCTCGGGTGGAGGCGGTCGCGGCCCGGGTCGCGCGCATGAACAGCCACAAGGCGGCGGGCCCGATCGCCCGCGCGGCCATGCAGGTGATGATGCCGATCATGTTCAAGAAGATGAACCCGGAGAAGCTGTACGGACACGAACAGCGCTTCCGGATCGACTTCGATGCGCCGGTACAGCCGGTGCATGCGAACGCCTGACGGGCCTGACAGCATTAAGAAGAAGACCCTCCGCCCCTGCGTATTACGCAGGGGCGGAGGGTCTTTCGATGGGCGTCAGACGCGAGCCGGGAGTGCGTCCGGGCGGTCGGCCTCGTCCAGGAGTTTGGTGGCGATATTGTCCATGGCCCGATCCAGGAGGGCACGATCCTTCGGGTCGGTGCAATCCCAGTCGTCGAGCTGGGATTCGACCCAGCTCCGCCAGGCCGTCCGGACTCGGTCGACCTCGCCGATGCCCTTGTCTGTGAGGGTGAGTTCGTCGCCGTCGCGGCGGAGCATGCCCTCACGCTCCGATTTGGCGAACACCGGTTCGATCAATTCCGGTGGTACCCAATGCGTTTTGGCAATATCAGCCACCGTGACGGTGCCTCGCAAGCGGCTGTACATTCGCACCTGGCCGAGCGCCCACGCCTCATCGCGAGAGAGCGAACTACCCGCCGCCGCAAGGATTCCCGGATCCGGCACGGCATTGTCACGCAGCTTGCGCAGCACGCCCGCCACCGCGCGTTCCACATGCTGCACCCGGTCCCCGGAGTCCGGGACCGCGAAACCCTCACCCACATCCTTGGCTTCGGCCCGCGCGCTGTCGCGCAGCGGAACCTCCTTCAGGAACCAGGCGATGACGAATCCCAGCAGCGCGACCGGCACCACCCAGCGAAAGACGTAGTCGATGGAGGTGGCGTAGGCGTCGATGATCGGCCGGGCCAGCTCCGCGGGCAGATTCCGCAGGAGTTCCGGGTTCTGCGCGGTCTCCGGCGGTACCCGCGTTTCCCGCAGCGCCGCACCGAGATTCGGCCCGATCTGGTTCGAGTACAGCGTCCCGAACACGGTGGTGCCGAAGGCGCTGCCGATCGTGCGGAAGAAGGTCACGCCGGAGGTGGCGGTGCCGAGATCGGTGTACGGCACGCTGTTCTGCACCGCGATGGTCAGCACCTGCATGGCCAGGCCGATGCCCAGACCCAGCACCAGCATGAACAGCGACTGCATCCAGACGCTGGTGGCCGCGTCCATGGTGGACATGAGGAACAGGCCGAACGCCATAATGGCGGTGCCCACGATCGGGAAGATCTTGTACCTGCCCGTCCGGCCGACGACCGTGCCGGAGAAGATCGAGGTGGTGAACAGGCCGACCACCAGCGGCAGCGTACGCACGCCGGACGCGGTCGCCGACACACCCATCACGTATTGCAGGAACGCGGGCAGGTAGGTCATCGCGCCCAGCATGGCGAACCCGACGATGAAGCTCAGGATCGAGCAGACGGTGAACACATTGCTGCGGAACAGATGCATGGGCAGCATGGGTTCCTCGGCACGGAATTCCACCACCACGAACAGGACAGTCAGCACGGCCGAGGCCGCGAACAGTCCGATGATCATCGGCGAGCCCCACGCGTATTCCTGTCCGCCCCATTCCAATCCGAGGATCAGGCAGGTCACGGCGATCGAGATGAGTGCGATGCCGACGTAGTCGACGATGGGCTTGATCGCCGTGCGCACCACCGGAATGGTGCGGGCCGCCACCACGATCATGATGATCGCGATGGGCACGTTCACGTAGAAGCACCAGCGCCAGCTGAGGTGGTCGGTGAACAGGCCGCCCAGCGTCGGGCCGATCACCGTGGTCACGCCGAAGACCGCGCCGAGCCCACCCTGGTATTTGCCGCGTTCGCGCAACGGGATGACATCGGCGATCAGGGCCATGGAGGTGACCATGAGTCCGCCCGCGCCCAGTCCCTGCACCGCGCGGGCCGCGATCAGCAGCGTCATGCCGTGGGAGAGACCGGCGATCATCGAGCCGACGATGAAGATCAGGCCGCTCAGCTGGAAGATGAGCTTGCGCCCGAACAGATCGCCGAACTTGCCCGCGAGCGCGGTGGCGATGGCCTCCGCCACCAGATAAGCGGTGACCACCCAGGCCATGTGTCCCGCGCCGCCGAGGTCGGCGACGATGGTCGGCAGAGCGGTCGACACGATGGTGGAATCCAGGGCCGCCATGAGCATGCCCAGCACCACGGTCCCGAAGATGACATTGATCCGGGCCCGGCTCAGCGTCTGCGGTGCGGAGGGGGCGGGGGCGACTGCGCTGGCACCGGTCATCGGCCCAGTATCAGGCGCTCACCAGCGACGATCCGGCAACGACACGGCAAACCAAGTCAGTCGGCGCGCACCGCGTAGGTGCCCAGCGACGGTTCGAGAGTGTCGAAAGCGACGGTTATATAGCCGGTGATCGCGGACGCGATCGTGTCATTGGATTCACCGGCGACGGTGCGGCGCAGGGTCTCCTCGAACAGCGCGCGGTGCACGCTGCCGAGTAGTGCGGCGGCGATGCGGGGCGTGAAGTCGCCTGCGGGCGCGGCGGTTTCATCGGTCAACTGCTCGGCGAGTAGTCGCTCGCGCTCCTCGTGGAATTCGCGGAGACGCCCCACCAGGGCCGGGCTGCCGGTCAGCAGGCGGGCGAACTCCGGTCCCGAGAAGCCCGCCACGGCATCCTTTTCCGCGGCGGCGGCCAGATAGGCGCTGCGTAGCGCCGTGAAGGCGGACTCGCCGGGCGGCCGTTCGCGGACCGTACGGGCGAGTCCGGTGACGAAGACATCGTGAAGGTCGAGCACGAGGTCCTCTTTGCGAGGAAAGTAGTTGGTAACGGTCATCTTGGCCACGTCCGCGGCGGCTGCGATCTCGGCAATGGTCACGTTGTCGAAGCCGCGTTCGAGGAAGAGCAGGGTGGCGGTGTTCGAGATGTTCTGCCTGGTTTGCTGCTTCTTCCGCTCGCGCAGGCCCAATGTGCGAGTGGTTTCGCCCGAGGACGCCATGGAGGTCTGTGCGCTCATGTCGACGATCATAGATGATTCCGTCCCAAATTCATCGTTGACATATTTTTAGGTTTGATCTAATTTTGTCTTCACCGGCCAGAAGGGAACCACCTCCATGACCAACAGCACCGCCACTGTCAGCGAAGACGGCATCAAGGACTACCTGCGGGCGATCGGGCGCACCGCACTGCTCACCGGTGAAGACGAATACGCGCTCGGCGAGCGCATGGAGGCGGGGCTGCTCGCCCAGCAGCGGCTCGACGAGAACGACGAGAACGACAGCGCGGCAAGCACTCTCACCGACGCTGAGCGCCGGGCGCTGCAACGCACCGCGGCCGACGGACGGCAGGCCAAGGACCATATGGTGCGCGCCAACCTGCGGCTCGTGGTCTCCATCGCCAAGCACTACCCGACCCCCACCGGCATGTCGCTGCTGGACCTGGTGCAGGAGGGCACGCTCGGACTGATGCGGGCGGTGGAGAAGTTCGAGCATCGGCGCGGGCTGAAGTTCTCCACCTATGCCACCTGGTGGATCCGGCAGTCCATCGGCCGGGCGCTGGCCGATCAGGCCCGCACCATTCGCATCCCGGTGCATGTGGTGGAGGTGCTGAACCGGGCCCTGCGCACCCAGCGGGCGCTGACCCAGCAGCTCGGGCGCGACGTCAGCATCGAAGAGGTGGCGGCCGAACTGGACCTACCGGCCCAGCAGGTGCGCGACGTGCTCAAGCATGGGCGCGAACCGATTTCGCTGTACACCCCGGTCGGCGAGGACGGCGACGGCGAACTCGGCGCGCTGATCGCGGACAGCGCACCGGACCCGTCGGTGACGGTGACCGAGGCGGCACTGGGCGGCCAGCTCGGCCGGGCGCTCGCCACACTGCCCGAGCGCGAGGCGCAGGTGATCAGCCTGCGCTACGGTCTGGACGGTTACGATCCACGCACCCTGGAAGAGGTGGGCCGACTGTTCGGCGTGTCCCGGGAGCGGATCCGGCAGATCGAGGCGAAGGCCATGCAGAAGCTGCGGCAACCGGCCCGCGCCAAGGTGCTGGAAGACCTACTGGGCTGACTCTTCCAGCGACCTATACCGCCTGATCTACCGCCGGAACTTACTCTGGAGTAAGGTCAGCGGAAACGAGTGCGAACAAGCACGTCGCCGCCGAACCTGTGAGGTCAACAGCCATGGCATGGAAGCCAAGCGAAATCTCGGACCAGTCCGGGCGCACCTTCGTGATCACCGGAGCCAATGGCGGGATCGGCAAGCACACCGCCAAGGAGCTCGCGGGCAAGGGCGCCACCGTGATCATGGCCTGCCGCAATACCACCACGGCGCAGGAAGTGGCCGACGGCATCGAGGGTGATGTGCGGGTCGCGGGGCTGGACCTCGCCGACCTCGCCTCGGTGCGCAAGTTCGCCGAGTCCACCGGCGAATTCGATGTGCTGATCAATAATGCCGGGCTGATGAACATTCCGTTCTCGCGCACCAAGGACGGGTTCGAAACCCAGTGGGGCGTCAACCATCTCGGCCACTACGCGCTGACCGGGCTGCTGCTGGACAAGATGCGCGACCGCGTGGTCACCCTCGCGTCCATCGCGCATAAGCAGACCCCCAAGCTGTGGATCGACGACCTCAATTACGAGAACCGGCGCTACCAGCGCAATCTCGCCTACGCGCAGTCCAAGCTGTCCAACCTCATGTTCGCCCGTGAACTCCAGCGGCGGCTCGCCGAGGCCGGTTCCGCCAAGCGCTCCTACGGGGTGCACCCGGGCGTCGCGGCCACCGATTTGTTCGCGCGCACCGAGACTCCGCTGGACAAGATCTCCAAGCCGTTCGTGCGACTGGTGGGCCACTCCCCCGCCCACGCCGCGCACTCCTCACTGTTCGCGGCCACCGAGCCCGACGCCGATCCGACCGTCTACTGGGGCCCGAACCGGCTGCGCGGCATGCAGGGTCCGGTCGAACCGGCGGCATCCTCCAAGCTGTCGCAGAATCGGGAATTGTGGCGGCGGCTGTGGGAGGAATCGGAGCGATTGACCGGGGTCGCCTACAAGTTCTGAGCAGGTCGGACCTCCCTACTACGCGGGCCGTAGTAGGGAGGTACCGTTGAGGGCGTGTCCGCTCCCCATCGCCGCCCGGCCCTGATCGTGTTCGTGGTCGTGGCATTCTCGGCCTGCCTGGGCCTGGGGTACTGGCAGTGGACCCGCTTCGAATCGGGCGGCGGCACGTATCAGAATCTCGGCTACGCCTTGCAGTGGCCATTGTTCGCGGGCTTCGTGGTGTGGGCGTATCTGCGGTTCGTGCGTCTGGAGAAGGACGCCGAGCAGGAAGCCCACCCGCAACCCGTGGACGAGTCGGCATCGGCTCCGCGACCCAAGCGGCCGAAGCCGGTCGCGCCGCGCGAGATTCCGGCGGGACTGCTGCCGGAGCGGCCCAAGGCGGTCCCGGACGATGATCCCGAACTCGCCGAATACAACAGGTACCTGGCCGAATTGCACGCTTCCGATATGGACGAGCAGGTCCGCACCGCCGGGCTGCGCACCCCCGACCCCGAGAGGAGCGCCGGGTGACCGCCCGCGACAACTCCGAAACCACCCTCGCACCCCGCCCGCTCGGCGCGGCCGCGCCCGAGAAGATTCGCGGCGCACTGCTGCGCTATCGCACCCTGGCGTGGATCACCGGCCTCTGGCTGCTGGTCCTCACCGGCGAGATGATCTACAAGTACATCCTGCTCGATGACCGCAGTACCGCCCCGCACTGGCTGTTCTACATCGGCCAGATCCACGGCCTCTTCTACATGCTGTACCTGGTCTTCACCATCGACCTCGGCATCAAGGCGCGCTGGAAGCCCGCCACCACGGCCCTCACCTGCCTGGCGGGAACCATCCCCTTCTTGTCCTTCGTGTTCGAGCACTGGCGCACCCGCGAAGTGAAGACGGCCTTCGGCCTCTGAGCCGCACAGTTCACACAACGAGAACGCGCTCCCTTCCGGTCCGGAAGGGAGCGCGTTTCTTGTTGTAGCGGAAGCGGATTCAGCCTTCGGCCAGGGCCGCCAGGGTTGGGAGGAGCTGGCGGAGGGCGCGGCCTCGGTGGGAGGCGGCGTCCTTTTCGGCCGGGGTGAGTTGGGCGGAGGAAACGGTGCCGCCTTCGGGGACGAAGAGGGGGTCGTAGCCGAAACCGCCGTCGCCCACCGGCTTTCGGGCGATGGTGCCCGGCCATTCGCCGCGAACCACGACCTCCACGCCGTCGGCGACGAGGGCGCAGGCGGAGACGAACTGGGCACCGCGGCGGTCGTCGGGGACGTCGCCGAGCTGGGCCAGCAGGAGGGTGTTGTTCGCCTCGTCATTGCCGTGGGTGCCGGACCAGCGGGCCGAGAGAACGCCCGGCATGCCATTGAGGGCGTCCACGGAGATGCCGGAATCGTCTGCGACACACGGCATTCCGGTGGCAGCGAAGCCGTCGCGGGCCTTGGCGAGGGCATTGCCCTCGAAGTCCGGGGCGGTTTCGGGCGCCTCGTCGTAGGGCGGCACGTCGTTCAGGCCGACGATTTCGATGCCCGCGATACCCGCCTCGTCGAGGATGCGGCGCAGCTCGTTCAGCTTCTTGGCATTACGGCTGGCGACCAGGACGCGGCGCGGCATTACTTCCGCTTCGATTCGACCGGCTCCGGGAGGATGCCCGGGTACGGGAGGGCAAGCGCCGCCTTCTGGATGGCGAAGATCTGCTCGCAGCCCGCGAGAGCGGAGTCCAGGAGCTTGTCCAGGGTGGAGCGCGGGAACGTCGCGCCCTCGCCGGTGCCCTGGATCTCGACCAGGGTGCCGGTGTCGGTGGCGACCACGTTCATATCGACCTCGGCGCGCGAATCCTCCTCATAGGGAAGGTCCAGGCGCACCCGGCCGTCCACCACACCGACGCTCACCGCGGCAATGGCGCAGGAGATCGGCTGCGGATCGGCCAGCTTGCCCGCCGCGCCGAGGTAGGTGATGGCATCCGAGAGCGCGACATACGCGCCGGTGATGGCGGCGGTGCGGGTACCGCCGTCGGCCTGGAGCACATCGCAGTCCACGGCAATGGTGTTCTCGCCGATGGTCGACAGGTCGATGCAGGCCCGCAGCGAGCGCCCGATCAGCCGGGAGATCTCCTGGGTGCGCCCACCGACCTTGCCCTTCACCGACTCTCGCCCCGACCGGGTGTGCGTGGCCGCGGGGAGCATCGCGTATTCGGCGGTCAGCCAGCCCAATCCGGATTCCCGCCGCCACGGCGGCACACCATCGGTGACGCTCGCCGTGCACATCACTCGAGTCCCCCCGAACTCCACCAGCACCGACCCCGCCGGATGCGTGGTGAACCCACGGGTGATCCGTACCTCGCGGAGTTCGTCATCCGCCCTGCCATCGGCTCGTTTAGACACGTGCCTCAGCCTAACCGGGAACTCATAGCGAATGTCCACTGCCCACAGAGATGGCGAAGGAGCGATGGTGGCGGCCTTTGCGACCGATTACCGCCACCATCGCTCCCTCAGCGATTCGAACGTCAGATATCGAAGGTCTCGCCGGGCGAGACGGCGTGGACGGGGCCGGTGAATACGGCTTTGGCCTCGGCGATTACATCCTCGCGGGAGGTCCACGGGGGGATGTGGGTGAGCAACAGTTCGCCTACTCCGGCTTCGGCGGCGATGAGGCCTGCTTCGTGGCCGGAGAGGTGGATGCCCGGGGGGCGGTTGGCCGGGTCGTGGGTCCAGGAGGCTTCGGCGAGGAGAACGTTTGCGCCGCGGGCCAGTTCGTAGACGTCGTCGCAGAGGGCGGTGTCGCCGGTGTAGACGAAGGTGCGACCGGCGGCGGTATTGATGCGCAGGCCGTAGGACTCCGGGGGGTGGAACATGCGGCGCGCTTCGACGGTGTGGCCGGGGCCGAAGGGAATCGGCTCGTCGGTGACCCAGGTGCGCATATCGATGACGTCGGACCAGTCGTCGGTCTCGCCGCCGATCTCCGCGGAGGCATTGCCGATGCGCAGCGACGTGTCGGAGGGGCCGTGCACAATGGCCTTACCGGTCGGCGGATTGGGGTGATAGCGCCGCCACACCAGCAGACCGGGCAGGTCCAGGCAATGATCGGCATGCAGGTGGGTCAGGAAGATGTCCACCTCACCCGGATCGAGATAGCGCTGCAACGCGCCGAGCACTCCGGGGCCGAAATCGATGACCGTCGGCGTCATATCCGGGCCGGTGAGCAGGTACCCCGACGCTGGGGAATCAGGGCCGGACACGCTGCCCGAGCACCCGATTACGGTGAGGCGCATTCCCCCATGCTGCCACGCTGCTGTCTCAGTCAAGGAGGGATCCCCCAAATCGCCGACCGCGTCCAGCGCCACCCCTACGACACGCGACGGCCGGCGTCAGCCCCGCGACGATGACGACGTTCATCCCCAGAGAGTACCCACCCGGCAATCAGGCCACCCACCGCCCCGAAAAGATGTCCTTGCCAAGAGATTCCGGGCTGTCCCGGCAGCACTCCCCACAGAATCGAGCCGTACAGCAACCCCACGACCAGCCCGATGGCGATCTGCGCCACATTGCGCGCGAACAATCCGCGCGAGATCAGATAGGTCAGCCACCCGAACACGAGCACCGAGGCGCCGACATGCACCGAGTTGCTCGGCCCGATCAACCAGGTCCCGGACTCCCCGATCACCCAGATGATCGCGGTCGCCGCCAGCCCGCGCCCGATCCCGGTCAGCAAGGTCAGCAGCCCGAGCACCAGCACCGGCAGCGTGTTCCCGATCAGGTGCTCCCAATTGGCATGCAGCACAGGCCCGAACACGATCCCGTCCAGCCCCTCGACCGATCGCGGCTGCACCCCGCCATTGCGGTCCAGCTCGCCGCCCGAGACTGAATCCGCCGCCTCTACCCCGTACAACAGCGCCGTAAACGCAAGAATGATCGCAATCGCCCGCTGCCACAGCAGCTTCACGGCACTGGTCCCCTGAGAAGTCGCCCCCGGATTCGCCAACTGCCCCCGCAACCGCGAAATCCGATCCGGGTCGAACGAGGACCCCACGCCACCGCTCATCGCAAGCACCTCTCTCATGGGCCTGCCCCGAGCGTACCGCCGCCATACGCTGACCTGTATGACCAAGGATCGACTGTCCGGGCTCACCCGCACCATCGTGATGAATGCCGAACTATCCCCGGCGCCCACCGTCGAACGAGTGGAGATCCGCCGCATCCACATGCCCGCAGGCATGATCGCCGGTCTGCATATCCACAATGGCCCCGTCGTGGGCAGCATTGTCGAAGGCAGTGTGGCCTATCAGATCGAAGGCGAACCCGTACAGATCTTGGCCCCCGGCGACGCCTTCTTCGAACCCGAAGCAGTCCGCATAGCCCGCTTCGACGCCCTGGACACGGACGTCACCTTCCTGGCGTATTTCCTGCTGACCACAGACCAAGAACCCCAACTCGAGTTCCCCACAGCGTAATTCCGCGTCGAGTGTTCAATGGTGCAGGGAAACGCCGAGAAGCGGCTGCACCATTGAACACTCGCGGGGATTACGCCCAGAGTTGGCCGTCCAGGCGGTCTTCGGCTTCCTCGAGGGTGCCGTCGTAGGCGCCTGTGGAGAGGTATTTCCAGCCTGCGTCGGCTACTACGAAGGCGATATCGGCTGCCTTGCCTGCTTTTTGGGCTTTTTTGGCTACGCCCAGGGCGGCGTGCAGGATCGCGCCGGTGGAGATGCCCGCGAAGATGCCCTCCTCGAGGATGAGTTCGCGGGTGCGGCGGACGGCGTCGTAGGGGCCTACCGAGAAGCGGGAGGTCAGGACCGACTCGTCGTAGAGCTCGGGGACGAAGCCCTCGTCGAGGTTGCGGAGGCCGTAGACGAGTTCGCCGTAGCGGGGTTCGGCGGCCACGATTTCTATGGCGGGGAGCTTCTCGCGGAGGAAGCGGCCTACGCCCATGAGGGTGCCGGTGGTGCCCAGGCCCGCGACGAAGTGGGTGATCTCGGGGAGGTCGGCGAGGATTTCGGGGCCGGTGGTCTCGAAGTGGGCGAGGGCGTTGGCGGGGTTGCCGTATTGGTAGAGCATGACCCAGTCGGGGTGCTCGGCCGCGATCTGTTTGGCCAGGGCCACAGCCTGATTGGAGCCACCCGCGGCCGGAGAGTCGATGATTTCCGCGCCGAACATGGTGAGCAGCTGGCGGCGCTCGACCGAGGTGTTCTCGGGCATGACGCAGACCAGCTTGTAGCCCTTGAGTTTGGCGGCCATGGCGAGGGAGATGCCGGTATTGCCGCTGGTGGGCTCGAGGATGGTGCAGCCGGGGGTGAGGCGGCCGTCGGCCTCGGCGGCCTCGATCATGCGCAGCGCGGGGCGGTCCTTGATGGAGCCGGTGGGATTGCGGTCCTCGAGTTTAGCCCACAGCCGGATATGGTCGTCGCCGTCCCATTTCGGGGACAGCGTGCGCAGGCCTACCAGGGGGGTGTTGCCGAGCGTCGCGATCAGCGACTCATAGCGGGCCACGTCAGCGCGAGCCGCCGGCGACCGCCGGGAGGATGGTGACGCTGCTGCCCTCGCCGACCTCGGCCTCGAGCCCGCCCGAGAATCGCACATCCTCGTCGTCGACATAGATATTGACGTAGCGGTTGAGCTTGCCGTCCTTGAGCAGTCGCTCCTTGAGGCCGGTGTAGTTGGCCTCCAGGTCGTCGATGACGGCGGCGAGGGTGGCGCCCTCGGCCTGCACGCGCTTCTCACCCTTGGTGAGGGGACGCATGATGGTCGGGATGGAGACGGTGACCGGCATGGGGGACTCCTTGCTGTTTCCGGCGGAAGTGGTTCAGGCGCCTGCTGTTTCGGCGGGGTAGGCGGTGACGATCTCGACGGGTTCCTCGGTGACCTCGCCATCGAGGATGCGGTAGCTGCGCAGTTCGTGCCGTTCGGGATCGCGGGTCGAGATCAGCACGTAGTGGGCATTGGGTTCCGAGGCGTAGGAGATGTCGGTGCGGCTCGGGTAGGCCTCGGTCGCGGTGTGCGAGTGGTAGACGACGACCGGCTCCTCGTCGGCATCGTCCATGGCGCGCCAGACCTTCAGCTGTTCGCCGGAGTCGAAGCGATAGAAGGTGGGCGAGCGCTCGGCATTCACCATCCGCACGAACCGCTCCGGGCGATCGGAACCCTCGGGACCGGCGATGACGCCGCACGCCTCGTCGGGGTGGTCGGCGCGCGCGTGCGCGACCATCGCCTCCACCAGGTCGGCCCTGATCACCAGCACAGTCGCATCCTTCCGCTCGCCGACATGGCTCTACCCGTAAGGGTCGAACGCTGTCGTCAACTGGTCAGAATATGCGGCTATTCCCGGCACACCGGATCACACCCCCGGCTATCCGCCGAAGAGATCCGAGTACGACGGGATGCCCGCGACCGGGGCGGCCGAGAGGATCGCATCGACAATCGCGCGTTCCACACAGACCGCGGCGGCCGTGCACAGCTGATCCAGGATCAGCAGGTCGGCGGGGAAGGCGGGTGGCAGCGGGAATCCGGGTGCGGGCTCGGCGCTTCCGGTCGCCAGGGCGAACAGGGTGTCGCCATCGAGGGGGGAGTGCGCGGGGCGGATGGCGCGGGCCAGGCCGTCGTGGGCGGTGGTGGCCAGGCGACGGCAGGCCGAGGGGTCCAGGGCGGCGTCGGTGGCGATCACGCCGATGGTGGTGTTGAGGACGGTGCCTTTGACCGGGAGGGCATTGGCGGCGGCAAGTTGTTCGTTTGAGGCGGGGCGCAAGCCGAAGTATTCGGGGCCGTCCGTGCCGGTGCCCCAAGGCAATCCGGTGCGCGGATCAAATACCGAGCCCACAGGGTTGGCGACGATGAGCGCACCGACCGTCATGCCCGCAGCCGGGCCATCGGTGAATCGCACACTCGCCGTACCGATTCCGCCCTTGATGGAACCGGCGCGCGCACCCACGCCCGCACCCACCGAACCGCGCTCGAAGTCGGCACTCGCGTCGTCGGCCGCGAGAAATCCGAAATCGCTGTCGGGCCGAATATCCCAGTCCCCCACCGGAAGATCGAAGATCACCGCGCCGGGCACGATGGGCACCACCCGGGAGGGATCGGCCGGATCCATCGGGATGCCTTCCTTATGCTCCTCCAGCCAGCGCATGACACCGTCGGCGGCGGCCAGGCCGTAGGCGCTGCCGCCGGTCAGCAGCACCGAATTCACCTGTCGCACGGTGTTACCCGGATCGAGGAGATCGGTTTCCCGCGTGCCGGGTCCGCCGCCGCGCACATCCACCGCGGCCGTCGCACCGCCCGGTACCCGCACCACGGTGCAACCGGTGGCTGCTCCCGATCCGAGGGTGGCTCCCGGGTCCAGCTTGTGGTGGTGCCCCACCAGTACTCCGGCGACATCCGTGATCGAATTGCGTGGTCCCACAGCACTTGTCACGGCTGCGTCCTCTCAGGGAGTGAGGGCCTGCAGGAGGGAGTCCTGCATCCAGGTGAGCCAGTGGTAGACGTCCAGGCTGGGGGCCCGGGGGTCGTCGGGGTCCAGGAATTCGGGCGTGTCGGCATCGATGTCCAGGGCAGTGCCCAGGGCCAGGCGGACGTCATTGAGGGCATTGAGCCAGGAGTCGGCCTGCTCGGGGGTCAGGACGATCTTGCCGCCCTGCGGGGGCAGGGTTTCCAGGATGACCAGGCCCGCCGAGACCTTGGTGTCGATGATCTCCGGTTCGTGCAGGCTACGCAGGGCGCTATTGAGGTCGGCGCGGTCGGCGTCGGGGGAACCGGGCTCGCTGCGGTGGAAGTCGGGAAGCAGGCGGTGCAGGCGCGGATCGTCGGGCGGGGTGGAGTTGCCCAGCTGTAGCCCGGTGAGGGCCGCGAGGTCATCCTCGGGGGCCGAGCGAGCGCGGTCGGTGAGCAGACCGGTGACTGCCCCGACCAGCGAGCGCAATACCTCCGCCTCGTGGGCGTCCATTTCCGAGCGCAGTTTCAACCCGCCCAGGGAGTTCTTCCTGCTCCACTTCCGCACGGGGTAACCGTAGTCGGTCGGATCAGTTGTCACGTTGCATGGTCGCCCACAATCCGGCCGCATGCAGGCGTTGGACGTCGTGTTCCATTTTGTCGCGCGAGCCGGACGACACCACGGCCTTGCCGTCGTTGTGCACCTTCAACATGAGCTCGGTTGCCTTGCCTTTGCTGTAGCCGAACAGCTTCTGGAAGATGTAGGTGACGTAGTGCATGAGGTTGACCGGATCGTCCCAAACGACCGTTACCCAGGGCCGATCCTCGGCCTCCAGGATTTCGGTGTACTCGACCGCCTCGGGCGTCGCCTGCGGCGCGGCCATCGCGCTCTTGACCGCTGGCATCGCGCTCTGCGCCACCGACAGTGTGTTCTGTGCCGCCGACGTTGTCCCGAGTGCGCCGACCGGACCGGCGGCGATCCGGACAGCGTCTTCATTACACAGACCCATAACGTCCAGGGTACGACTCGACACCTGAGAAACAACAGCCCAGGTGACACGCCGACGCGCGCCGTGATCCCGGCCGACGTGTCGGTGTACGGACAGCGGCGCGGCGCTCGGCGCGGGTATGCCTACAGTGGGAATCGTGAAGATCACCGACGGTGTTTCCAGCACAGCGCTGCTGACCGACCAGTACGAGCTGACCATGCTGGCGGCGGCGCTGGCCGACGGGTCAGCGCACCGGCGCTGCACTTTCGAGGTATTCGCCCGCCGATTGCCGCACGGGCGGCGCTACGGCATCGTGGCGGGGACCGGGCGATTGCTGGATGCCCTGGCCGAATTCCGGTTCGGGGAGGCCGAACTCGCGGTGGTGGCGAAGTTCCTGGACGAGCGGACCCTGAAGTGGTTGCGGGAGTACCGGTTCACCGGGGATATCGACGGATACCGGGAGGGCGAGCTGTACTTCCCCGGGTCACCCATCCTCACCGTGCGGGGCAGCTTCGCGGAATGCGTGTTGCTGGAGACGCTGATCCTGTCGATCTACAACCACGACAGCGCGATTGCCGCGGCCGCCGCCCGCATGGTGAGCGCGGCGGGCGGACGGCGCATGATCGAAATGGGTTCGCGCCGAACCCATGAGCTGGCCGCGCCCGCCAGCGCCCGGGCCGCGTACCTGGCCGGGCTGGACGCCACCTCGAATCTGGAGGCGGCCCGCAGTTTCGGCGTGCCGAGCGCGGGGACCAGCGCGCACGCGTTCACCCTGCTGCACAGCGGGGCCGACGGGCAGCACGAGGCCGAGGCCTTCCGCAGCCAGGTGGCGGCGCTCGGTGTGGGTACCACGCTGCTGGTGGATACCTTCGACATCACGCGCGGGGTGGCCACCGCCATCGAGGTGGCCGGGCCCGAATTGGGTGGCGTGCGTATCGATTCCGGTGATCTCGGGGTGCTGGCCCGGCAGGTGCGTGAACAGCTGGACGGCCTGGGCGCTACCCGCACCAAGATCGTGGTGTCCGGGGACCTGGACGAATACGCCATCGCCTCGCTGCGCGCGGAACCGGTGGATGTCTACGGTGTGGGCACGTCGCTGGTCACCGGATCCGGTGCTCCCACTGCGGGAATGGTGTACAAGCTGGTCGAGGTCGAGGGGGTGCCGGTCGCGAAACGCAGCTCGCACAAGGAATCTCGGGGTGGCACCAAGCAGGCGGTTCGCCTATCCCGCCGCACCGGCACCATCGTCGAGGAAATCGTCTACCAGGCCTCCGGCCCGCGCCCCGAGCCCAATGGCTACGACGTCCGAGACCTCCAGACCCCCCTGGTATCCAAGGGCGAGGTCCTCTCCGACCGCCCCAGCCTGCAAGACAGCCGCGACCTGGTGGCCCGCGGACTGGTCAGTCTTCCGTGGGAAGGTCTGAAACTGTCGGATGGGGAACCGGCGATTCCGACGACATTCGTGAGCTGACTCCCCGCCGCCACCGGCATGGACCCATCCGACGGCCGGGCGGCACAATGCAATACGAGGCGCGAACCACCGTGGTTCATCCGCAGGCACCGGGAGGCCGTCCATGAGTCGAGCCCTGATCGTCGTCGACGTGCAGAACGATTTCTGTGAAGGCGGATCCCTGGCCGTCACCGGCGGCGCGGCCGTGGCCGACCGGATCACCGACTACCTCGCAGTCTCCGACTACACCGCCGTTGTGGCCACCCGCGATTTCCACATCGACCCCGGCCCTCACTTCTCCGACACCCCCGACTACATCGACTCCTGGCCCCCGCACTGCCGGGTGGGCACCCCCGGAGCCGACTTCCACCCCAACCTCAACACGGCCCCCTTCCAGGAAATCTTCTCCAAGGGCGAGTACACCGCCGCCTACTCCGGCTTCGAAGGCACCGCCACCGACGGCGAGACCACCCTCGCCGACTGGCTCCGCGCCCGCGATATCCAAGCGGTCGACGTCTGCGGCATAGCCACCGACCACTGCGTCCGGGCCACCGCCCTCGACGCCCGCACCGCAGGCTTCGACACCCGAGTCCTCCTGGGCCTCACCGCCGCAGTCTCCCCCACCACCCTGCAAACCGCCCTCGACAAACTCCGCGCGGCAGGCGTCGAGCTGGCAGGAACCCTCGAGACCTGATCACCGGATCCCGGCGGGCGACAACAGCTGCCGAACGACACGGCGGATGTGCAACAACTACACAGCCCTGACCGCTCCTCCGACGCTGCCCGGCTGCCGTCACCGGCGGACCCGCGACTGCTCGGCTGTGAGCCTCCCGACCTCGCTGCGGGTGGCGGCCTGGTTTGCGCGAAGGTTGTCAGCGGGGCGCAGTACGCTGGCCGCCGTGCCTGAACTCCCTCCAGTCCCGAACCTGTTGGCCACCGCAGTGCAGGCGCTCGGGGGTAAGGAGCGCAAGGGGCAGCAGACTATGTCGGCCGCCGTGGCGCATGCCATCGATACCGGGGAGCATCTGGCCGTGCAGGCGGGGACCGGTACGGGTAAGTCGCTGGCGTACCTGGTGCCGAGTTTGCGGCATGCGGTGCGGACGGGGCGGACCGTGGTGGTGAGTACCGCGACGATTGCTTTGCAGCGGCAGTTGGTGGATCGGGATCTGCCTCGGTTGTCGGAGGCGTTGGCGGAGTCGCTGGGGCGGGTGGCGCAGTTCGCGATTCTCAAGGGGCGCAATAACTATTTGTGCTTGAACAAGATCAATAGCGCCATTCCGGACGAGCCTGCCGAGGCGGAGCTGTTCGATGCGTTTGCCATCTCTCGGTTGGGGCGGGAGGTGCAGCGGCTGCATGAGTGGGTGTCCGATACCGAGAAGGGGGATCGGGATGAGCTGACACCGGGGGTGAGCGATCGGGCTTGGCGGCAGGTCAGTGTGAGTTCCCGGGAGTGCCTCGGGAAGTCTCGGTGTCCGTTCGGGCAGGACTGCTTCGCGGAGAAGGCGCGGGCGGAGTCGGGCCAGGCCGATGTGGTGGTGACCAATCACGCGCTGCTGGCCATCGATGCCATCAGCGGGATTCAGGTGCTGCCGGAACACGATGTGGTGGTGATCGACGAGGCGCATGAGCTGGTTGATCGGGTCACGGGGGTGGCCACGGCCGAGTTGTCGACGGCGGGGATCACGGCCGCGGCGAAGCGGTGCGTGAAGTTGATCGACGAGCGGGAGGTGGACCGGCTCGAAGGCGCGGCCGAGGCGTGGCACGGGCTGCTCGATGAACTCCAGCCGGGGCGCTGGGATCGGATGCCCGATGGGGCCGCGCCGGTGCTGGCGCTGATCCGCGATGCCGCGTGGAATGCCAGGACCGCGCTCGCACCGCAGGGAGCCGCTGTGGCACAAGCCGATCCGGAGGGTGCGGCGGCCCGCAATCAGGCGGTCGCGGCGGTCGAAGAGGTGCACGATGCCGCGGTGCGAGTGCTCACCACCTATGAGGAATCCGATCCGGCGGCACACCGCGATGTCATCTGGCTGGCCTCCGATGAGGTGCGCGGCATACCGCGGCGCACGCTGCATATGGCCCCGCTGTCGGTGGGCGGGCTATTGCGCAGCCGCCTGTTCGGTACGGCCACAGTGGTTTTGACCTCGGCGACCTTGCAGATCGGCGGTTCGTTCGACAATCTGGCCGTCACCTGGGGTCTACCGCCGCAGTCGCCGGGCAAGGTGGATCCGGCGCTGGCCAATGGCGCGGAGGCGCCCGCGGACGAGAAGTCGCTGCGCTGGAATTCGGTCGATGTGGGCTCCCCCTTCGACCATGCGAAATCCGGAATCCTGTACGTGGCCAAGCATCTTCCCGCGCCGGGCCGCGACGGCCTGCCGCAGTCCTATCTGGATGAGATCGAGCGGCTCATCAATGCCGCGAACGGTCGCACCCTGGGCCTGTTCTCCTCCATGCGAGCGGCCAAGGCGGCCACCGAGATTCTGCGTGAGCGCCTGGACACCCCGGTCCTGTGCCAGGGTGACGACGCCACCGGCGCGCTGGTCCGCAAGTTCGCCGACGACCCGGAAACCTCACTGTTCGGGACGCTTTCGCTGTGGCAGGGCGTGGATGTCCCGGGCCCGTCGCTGAGTCTGGTGATCCTGGACCGCATTCCGTTCCCGCGCCCGGATGATCCGCTGCTGGTGGCCCGGCAGCGCGCGGTGGAATCGCGGGGCGGCAATGGTTTTCTGTCGATCGCGGCCAATCACGCCGCGCTGCTGCTCGCGCAGGGCACGGGCCGTCTGCTGCGCAGTGTGGACGATCGCGGGGTTATCGCTATTCTGGATTCGCGTCTCGCGACGGCTCGCTACGGCGGATATCTGCGATCCTCGTTGCCGCCGTATTGGGAAACGTCCGATCCCCAAGTGGTGACAAAGGCTTTGGAGCGCCTTACCCAAAGTCCTTCCATAAACAAAACACCCGTGTGAAAACAGTCACACGGGTGGTCCTTACTTCCGAACAGAAGTAAATTGGCTTGCGATACCCCGGTGTACCCCCAATTCCCACATCGGACGTATCCGTAGTCCCCGCGCCAAGCCCTGCACGCGGCGCGGGGACACGAAACTTCTTCTTACGGTGCCCTCTTCCTACAGAGCCCACTTGAAGACGAGGGTGATCAGCGCCGCCACGACGGCCAGCGCCACCGCTCCCGCACCCCACACGATTCCCTGCCGCTGCCACGGCTGCCCGGCATCCAGCGAGAACCGCCCCGGTCCCGCGAAAGCCAGTCCGGCGGCCAGAATTCCGAACAGCGCCGCGGGCTCCCAGGCCGCGAGTCCCCCGTGCCAGGTCGCGTTCACCGCATTGAGCATGGTGCCGAGCGCGATCGCCGCGGCCAGCGGCGTGAAGAGGCCGAGCAGCAGGAGCACGCCGCCGGTCAGCTCGCTCAGGCCCGCGAGGGTGCCGAAGACCTTGCCCGGGTTGTAGCCCATCTGCTCGAAGCCCGCGGTGGTGGCGGTCCAGCCGTAGCCGTTGAACCAGCCGAACAGTTTCTGGGTGCCGTGCACGGCGAGCAGTCCGCCGAAGCCGACGCGCAGCGCCAGCAGGCCGATATCGGAAGCGGTGGCATTCACTTGCGAGCCGAGCGCGGAAGTGGGCGCGGCCGTTGCGTTCTCGGTCACGGCGACTCCTTCGGTGGCAAATGCAGTGGTCATAGCTTTTCGATCCTCATCTGTCGGTGCTGCGGCTCCGGCGCGATACTCAAGCGGACCATAGTCCGTATCGCGGCCGACAGTGGGGCTCAACTGGAGCGGGCGGCGGGGAATTCCCCCGCCGCCCGAAAATCTCACACTCCGGGACAACCCGCCGGAGATCGGCCCACTACTCGGCCAGGAACCAGAAGTAGGACAGGAACACCAGCATCAACACCCACATCACCGGATGCACCTCGCGCGCACGCTTCTTCGCGACCATGACGACCGGATAGAACAGCAGGCCCAGGGCGATACCGTTCGCGATGGAGTACGTCAGCGGCATCATGATCACGGTGATGAAGGCGGGAACCGCGTATTCCAGGCGGCTCCAGTCGATCTCACCCAAGGCGCGGGACATGAGCACGCCGACCACGATGAGCGCCGGGGCGGTCACCGCCGGAACGCTCGCGAACACCGAGAACACCGGGAAGAAGAAGAGCGCGACCAGGAACCAGCCCGCCGTGGACACCGCCGTGAGACCGGTCCGCCCACCCGCCGAAACACCCGCGGTGGACTCGACATACGCGGTGGTGGTCGAGGTGCCGATGATCGCGCCCGCGGCCGTGCCCACCGAGTCGGCGGCCAGCGCCTGACCGGCACGCTCCAGCTTGCCGTCCTTGGTCAACAGCCCGGCCTGATTGGCGACGCCGATCAAAGTGCCCGAGGCGTCGAAGAAATCGACGAACAGCATGGTCAGCACCACGATGATCATCTGCCCAGTGAACGCGTCCGGCAGATGGATCACGGCCTGGCCGAAGGTCTTGTCGAGCCCGTGCGGCAGCGCCGCCACCGAGTCCGGCAGCTCCACCAGCCCGCAGACGATACCCAGGACGGTGGTGGACAGGATGCCGTAGAGCACCGCGCCGTGCCAGCCGATCACCAGGAAGATCACGGTCACCAGCAGGCCGAACAGCGCCAGCAGCGTGGTGCCCTTGTGGAAGTCGCCGAGGTGCACGAAGGTCGCGGGGCTGGAGACCACGATGCCCGCGCTCTTGAGTCCGAGGAAGGCCACGAACATGCCGATGCCCGCGCCGACGGCGAGCTTCATCTGCATGGGGATGGCGTCGATGATCTTCTCGCGCACCTTGGTGATGGCGAGGACGAAGAAGATGATGCCGGACAGCAGAGTGCCGGAAAGTGCTTCCTCCCACGGGATTCCCATGGTCAGGATGACCGTGTAGGCAAAGAAGGCGTTCAGGCCCATGCCCGGCGCGAGGGCCACCGGGTACCGGGCCCACAGCCCCATGACCAGCGTGCCGAAGACGGCGGCCACGGCGGTCGCGGTGAACACCGCCTGGATCGGCATGCCCTTGCTGCCGAGGTCGCCCTGGTCACCGAGGATGCGCGGGTTCACGGCGAGCACATAGGACATCGCGAGGAAGGTGATGGTGCCTGCCATCAACTCGCGCTTGACGGTGGACCCGTGGTCGCTGATGCCGAAGTACGCGTCGACGCGCCCCTTGGTGCGCGTGAGGACGTCGGTGCTCATAGGTGTGGTGTCTCCAGTCGGCGGGAGGGTAGAAGGATGCCTGGGAACGGTAGCTTGTCTCGTTCGCCGGAACTTCACCCGGTCTGGCGAACCGTGAGCAATCGCACCTGCCACACGCTTGATTTGCGATCTTCACCAGCGCAATCAGGGGGCAATTTAACTAACTACTCGCCGGTAATTACGGGGCCTTGACCGCAATTGTCTGGGACGTTACAAATACGTAATCCGCCGGGGGATTTTGGGGAACCGGCCATCGAAGAAGTTGCACCGCATGGTCACTGACGTCATCGACGCAGTCGCTGAATTCGCGATCGCCCGCAAAGCAATCTGGGATGTGCTCATCGAGCCGCAGACCTACCCGCGCCTTTTCCCCGGGATCGGGGCCTGCGAACAAGTCGACACCGTCGAGGAGCATCCGGCCCTGAATCTGCGGGTCGGCGGTGACGGCACCGAGATTCGCACCCTGCGCGTGCAACTGCGGATCGCGCGCGAGTACGAGAGCTTCGAGGTGCACTGCCCGGCCACCGGCAGCTTCGCCGCCGTCCGGCTGCGCGGGGACGGTGAGCACACGCGGATTATGGTCACCTACTTCAAGGCCGCTCCGGTGCATCCGATGCTCACCCAGCTGCCGAACGCGGCGGTGGTCGCCTGGACACAGGCCGGGCTGAAGCGCGTCGCCGAGTTGATCACGGGCGCACCGACCTCGGTGATCATCAATGGCGAGGATTCGCAGGTCAAGCTGCAAGCCGGGGTGGCCAGGCAGATGGTCACCTCCGGGGTCGTGCTCACCTTCCGGCCCGACAAGGGGCTCAAACAGCTTGGCGGCATAGCCAAATGGGGATTCAGCCTGGCGGGCGGGTACGCGGCGGCGGCCGGGCATTCACCGCAGCGGCTGGCCGTGGTGGACGACCGCTACTCGAGCACTTTCGAGCAATTGCACGCGCGGACCAACGCACTGGCCGGGGCGCTCACCCAGCTCGGCTTCGCCGGGAGCTCGGTCGGACTGCTGTGCCGCAATAACCTCAGCATGGTCGAGTGCATGGTCGGCGTCGGCAAGGCGGGCGTGGACAGCGTGCTGCTCAATACCGGTCTGGCCGCCCGGCAGATCGAGGAGATCGTGTACCGGCACGGGCTCTCGGCGGTCTTCGTGGACAGTGAATTCGAGCATCTGGTCCGGTATCTGCCGCCGGAGCTGCCGCGCTTCACCACCGATGATCGACCGCCCGAACCCGGGCGCACCACCATCGAGGACCTGATCGCCATGCGGCAGGATCCGCCGCGCAAGCCGCCGAAGTCGGGCCGCCTGGTCGTGCTCACCTCCGGCACCAGCGGTACGCCCAAGGGTGCGCGGCGGCCGCACCCCAAGGGCTTCGGCACGGTGGCGGCGCTGCTGTCGCGAATCCCGTTCGGCACCAACGAGACCATGTTCATTCCGGCTCCTCTGTTCCACACCTGGGGACTGGCGGCCTTGCAGATCTCCACCCCCATTCGCGCGACCGTGGTGCTGGGCGACCGCTTCGACGCCGAGGACTGCCTGCGGCGGATCGCCGAACACCGGGTGACCGCGCTGGTCGTCGTGCCCGTCATGGTGAACCGCATTCTCGACCTGCCCACCCATGTGCGGGCGCGCTATGACCTGTCCAGCCTGAAGATCGTCGCCAGTTGCGGTGCGCCCATCGCCGGGGCGACGGTGGTGCGCTTCCTGGACACCTTCGGCGACACCCTCTACAACGTCTACGGCTCCACCGAGGTGTCCTGGGCCTCCATCGCCGATCCCGCCGACCTGCGCATCTCCCCCACCACGGCGGGCCGCCCGCCGCTGGGCACCAAAATCGGTGTGCTGGACGCGAATCGGCGGCCGGTGCCGGTCGGCGTCGTGGGCCGCATCTTCGTCGGCAATCACATGCTCTTCGACGGCTACACCGACGCCACGCCGCCCGATGAGTCCGACGGCATGCTCGATACCGGCGATATCGGCTACCTCGACGCCACCGGCAAGCTCTTCGTGGCGGGCCGCGATGACGAGATGATCATCTCCGGCGGCGAGAACGTCTTCCCGCGCGCGGTCGAGGAAGCACTCTCCCACCTCCCGCAGGTGAGCGAGGTAGCGGTGGTCGGCGTGCCCGATCACGAATTCGGCCAGCGCCTGGCGGCTTTCGTGGTCAAGCGCCCCGGCTCCGGCCTCGACTCCGATATGGTCCGCAATTACATCCGGCACCGGGTCAGCCGCTTCTCCGTGCCGCGCGACGTGACCTTCTTGGAAGCGCTGCCCCGCAATGCCACCGGGAAGATCCTCAAACGCATTCTCGCCCAACCGGGCTGAGCCGCGTTACGGGCTGGGGGTGGCGACGAGGCCGAACTCGGCGGGCGAGGCGAGCAAGGGATGGTCGGGGAGCACGCGGATGGTGTAGCCGACCGCGCCGGACAGCGGGACCGGGGTCTCTACGGTGAAAAGGTGTGTGCCGGAGTCTGTTCCGGTGTGTGCCATGGGGATGGCGTGGACGTCGGAGAGGTCGTCGGTGGGTGAGACCCGGCCGAGCACCGCCTGCACGGAGACGTCCGAGGGGGTAAGGCCGCCGAGATCTATGCGGGCGTGCAGGGACAGGGTCGAGCCGATGACCGGAGTGCCGGTCAAGCCCGAACTGTCGACCTGGACGACTTTGACCGTGGGCCAGGCGGATTCGATACGGCGACGGTACTCGGCGAGATCGCGCGCGCCCTTGAAATCGTTCTGCGAGACGGCAGCGTAGGCGGCCGCGGCGGGGGCGTAGTAGTCGACGGCGTAATCGCGAACCTGACGGGAGGCCAGGACCTTCGGGCCCAAGGTTCGCAGGGTGTGGCGGACCATTTCCATCCAGCGGACGGGGATGTCGTCGTGATCGCGGTCGTAGAAGCGCGGCAGCACGGACCGTTCGAGGAGTTCGTAGAGGGCCGAGGCCTCCAGGTCGTCGCGGCGATTGTCGTCGCGGACGCCGTCGGCGGTCGGGATGGCCCAGCCGTTCTCGCCGTCGTACATCTCATCCCACCAGCCGTCGCGAATGGAGAGATTGAGGCCGCCATTGAGCGCCGACTTCATGCCGGAGGTGCCGCAGGCTTCCAGGGGGCGCAGCGGATTGTTCAGCCACACATCGCAACCCCAGTAGAGGTAGCGGGCCATGGACATGTCGTAGTCGGGCAGGAAGACAATGCGATGGCGCACGGCCGGGTCGTCGGCGAAGCGCACCACCTGCTGAATGAGGGCCTTGCCGCCGTCGTCGGCCGGATGGGATTTGCCCGCCACCACCAGCTGCACCGGATTGTCCGGATCGAGCAGCATGGCGCGCAGTCGTTCCGGATCGCGGAGCATGAGGGTGAGCCGCTTATAAGTAGGCACGCGCCGGGCGAAGCCGACGGTCAGCACGCGCGGGTCGAAGACCTCGTCGATCCAGCCGAGTTCGGCCGGTGCCGCGCCGCGCTCCAGCCAGGAGGCGCGCAGGCGTCGGCGTACTTCATCGACGAGGATGCCGCGCAAGACATTTCGGGTCGACCACAATTCCCGCAGCTCCACATCGCAGAGCCGCTCCCAGCCGCGGGCCTCCTCCACCAGCTCGTCGCCGATGAGTTCGCGGGCCTTGTCGATCCATTCGCGCGCGGCCCAGGTGGGGGCGTGCACGCCATTGGTGACCGAGCCGATCGGCACCTCGGCGGTGTCGAAGCCGGGCCACAGCGGCGCGAACATATCGCGGCTGACCGCCCCGTGCAGCTGCGAAACGCCATTGGCGCGCTGCGCGAGTCGCAGGCCGAGGTGCGCCATATTGAATACCGAAGGATCGGTCTCGCGCCCCATGGCCAGAATGCGATCCACCGAAACACCCGGCAGCAGTAGCGATTCCCGCTCGCCGTGCGCGCCACCGAAGTAGCGGCGCACCAGGGCGCTCGCGAACCGGTCGATCCCGGCGGGCACCGGGGTGTGCGTGGTGAACACCGTCCCGGCCCGCACCGCGGTCAGCCCGGCATCGAAATCCATTCCGGCGACCATGAATTCGCGAATTCGCTCGATGCCGAGGAATCCGGCATGACCTTCGTTCATATGAAAAACATCGGGATCTGGCAGCCCATTGGCGCGGGTGTAGGCGCGCACCGCCCGCACCCCGCCGACACCGGCCAGGATCTCCTGTTTGATGCGGTGATCCTGATCCCCGCCGTAGAGCCGGTCGGTGACCGCGCGCAGTTCCGGATCATTGTCGGCGATATCGGAATCCAAGAGCAGCAAGGGAATTCGCCCCACCTGCGCGATCCACACTCGCGCCCGCAGCACCCGCCCCTCGGGCATGGCCACATGAATCAGCACCGGCGCGCCGCCGTCGGTGAGCAGTCGCAAGGGCAGGCCCTGTGGATCGAGCGCCGGATAATGCTCGGCCTGCCAGCCGTCGGCGGTCAGCGATTGCCGGAAATACCCGGAGCGGTACAGCAATCCGACGCCGATGAGCGGCAACCCCAAATCCGAGGCGGCCTTCAAATGGTCGCCCGCCAGAATCCCGAGTCCGCCGGAATAGTTGGGCAGCACCTCGGTGACGCCGAACTCCATGGAGAAGTAGGCGATCCCGCGCGGCCCGCCCTGGCCCGGCTGGAACCAGCGCGGCCGGGTCAGGTAGTCGTTCAAATCGGCGGCCGCCGCATCCACCCGCCGGGTGTAGGCCGCATCGGCCGCGAGTTCATCCAGGCGTTCGGCCGGAACCTCGCCCAGCATGCGCACCGGATCGCGCCCGACCTCGACCCACAGCGCGGGATCCAGTTCCGCGAACACGTCCTGTGTCGGCTCGTGCCACGACCAGCGCAGATTGGTCGCCAGCTCGGTCAACGCGGACAGCCGCTCGGGCAGGTGGGCGCGGACGGTGAATCGACGCAATGCCTTCACTTGGTAAACCCTACACGGGCCTGTCACCTGCACGAAGGCCAGATCGCTAGCACAACACGGGCTTCGGATCACCACCGCGGGACTGCCCCAATTCAGGGGCACCGCCCGAGCTTGCAAGACCTGGTACCGCGCGCTTCACTATTCCTCGACACCGATGACTGGTACCGCAGAGGGGTACCAGTGCCCTTCGGTGGGGATAGGGATGAACGAATCGGCTCGAGGGGTGTCGATTCCGACAGCTCTATCCCCGGTCGAGCAATTCCGGCGGGCCGCTATAGGGCTGCGGGAAACCGATCGCCATATGCAGGTTGTCCGGCCGATCCGGGACTGCCCGGAATTGCGTGGCAATACTGACCGGTCCCGCCTCGGTGTGCACGTGAATCATCGAATCCAGCGGGCGATGGAAGAGCACCCGGCGTTCCAGCCATGATCTGGCGAAGTCCGGGTCATCCTGCATTTCGGAAAGCAGCCGCACACCCCAGGCCGGATTTCCGAAATGCCCCATCATGGCCCGCATTCCGGCAATGGTCATGCCGATCTCGCCCTCCCAATCGATCAGAACCGCGCGGGCGTTCGGGGTGAACAGCCATCGCATCAGATTCCCGGCGGCGCTGATTCCGGGATGCAGCCGCTCGTACGCATCGTTCGTCGCGAGCACGTCCCATCGTTCATTGAGGCAGGCCGCGGGCTGCGGCATCAGGACCGCGAGCGCGCGGTGCTCGGTATCCCCGATCGGCACCTCCAGGTCGTCCTCCATCCAGGCCCGCTCGAGGTGGACCCGGGTCAGATCGCTCAAATGCCTTCGCTCATCGGCAGTTCCGAGTTCCAGGGCCACCGCCAGTGACTCCAGCACCGCATCCCCGATGCCCTTGCGCTCCCCGGATTCGAGCTTGCGAATCGTCCCCTCGTGCAGGATGGCGCGGTCACCCAGTTCCTTGCGGGTCATGCCGAGTTGCTGCCGCCTCCACTTGAGGAAGTCGGCGAGTGAGGGGACGGGCAATGCGGCGGTCATGTGGGCATTATCCCTACCCGAACGCAGCACACACCCGGCAACCTATAACGTGTTCTCATGAGCGAGCACCAGGCCGAGGCACCGCCTTCACAAGAGCACCACGAGGGCGGATTCCGGCCGATCGAAAGACTCGCCCGCGACACCACCGTCGGCGGGCCCCACTACGGGGAGCTCATCGAACAGATGCGCGGCCTGATGGACCGGGTGCGCCTGGCCCGGCCGACCGACGAGGTGGCCCTGGAGGCCATCAATACCCTCAAGCAACTCAATGACCGGCTCGACGAGGTCGTGGTCGGCGAGTGGGAGGCCCCGACCTGGCATCGCGTCGACCTGCCCGCACGCGGCAATATCACCCTGCCGCCGTTCGAAGTGGACTCCGCCGACCGCGACGGGGTGCGGGCGCGCATCACCTTCCGGACCTTCCACCTCGGCGGCAATAGCGCGGCGCACGGCGGCCACATCGCGCTCGGCTTCGACGACCTGCTGGGCATGACCGCCGCGGTGCACACCCGGGCCGTCACCCGCACCGCCTTCCTGCACGTCGACTACCGCTCCATCACCCCGCTGAACACCGAACTCCAGGTGCACGGCTGGGTGGAGAAGTGGGAGGGCCGCAAGGTCTCCGTGCGGGCCACACTGCACGACGGGGACCGGCTCTGCGCCGAGGCCCACGGACTCTTCCTGCTCCTCAAGCCGGGCCAGCAGTAACTACGCCGCCCGAGCCGGTAAGTTCGAACCCGTGACCGGCCGCATCGCCATCGATGACACCGCCCCCGCGATAGCCGGCGGCCGGCCGGCCAAGGCCGTGGTCGGGGAGGTGTTCCCGGTGCGCGCCGTGGTCTGGCGCGAGGGACACGACGCCGTCGCGGCCACCCTCGCCGTGAAAGCCCCGGGATCCTCGCGCACCCAGCGCATTCGCATGACACCCGACTATGAGCCGGATGTGTTCAATGCCGTGTTCACCCCGGGCAAGCCGGGCGCGTGGACCTACCGCATCGAAGGCTGGGGCGACCCCATCGCCACCTGGCGCAAGGCCGTGGAGGCCAAACTCGCCGTCGGGCAAAGCGCCGTCGACCTCGCCAATGACCTGGAGATCGGCGCTCGACTGCTGGAACGCGCCGCCCAGGCCGTACCCAAGAAGCAGTGGGAGACACTGCATGCCGCCGCCACCGCCCTGCGCAGCGAGGCCCAACTGCCCGCGCGCGTCGGGCCCGCGTTCAGCGGTGAGGTGAGCGAGATCCTGCGCGACACACCTCTGCGCGAATTGGTCACGCACGGACCGCAATTCACCGTGCAGGTGGAACGCCAGCGCGCCCTGTTCGGGGCCTGGTACGAATTCTTCCCGCGTTCCACTGGCGGCTGGGATGCCGACGGGAAACCGGTGCACGGCACCTTCGCGACGGCGGCCGGAGAACTGCCGCGCATTGCCGCCATGGGATTCGACGTGGTGTATCTGCCGCCGGTGCATCCGATCGGCATGGTAAATCGCAAGGGGCGCAATAACTCCCTGACCGCCGAGCCCGGCGATGTGGGCTCGCCGTGGGCCATCGGTTCCGCGGAGGGCGGGCACGATGCCATCCATCCCCTGCTCGGCACCGAAGCCGATTTCACCGAATTCGTTTCGGCGGCACGGGACTTGGGCCTGGAAGTGGCTCTGGACCTGGCCCTGCAATGCGCGCCCGACCATCCGTGGGTGACGGCGCATCCGGAATGGTTCACCACCCTGCCGGACGGCACCATCGCCTACGCCGAGAACCCGCCCAAGAAGTATCAGGACATCTACCCGGTCAACTTCGACAATGATCCGGACGGCCTGTACGCCGAGGTGCTGCGGGTGACGCGGCATTGGATCGGGCTGGGCGTCAACATCTTCCGCGTCGACAATCCGCACACCAAACCGGCCGAATTCTGGGAATGGCTGATCGCGCAGGTGCACCGCGACCACCCGGATGTGCTGTTCCTGTCCGAGGCCTTCACCTATCCGGCGCGCATGTACGGGCTGGCGCGGCGCGGCTTCAGCCAGTCCTACACGTATTTCACCTGGCGCAACCACAAGCACGAAATCGCCGAATTCGGCCGCGAATTGGCGGCCAAGGCCGATGAGGCGCGGCCCAATCTGTTCGTCAATACGCCCGACATCCTGCACGAGAGCCTGCAACACGGCGGACCGGGCATGTTCGCCATTCGCGCCGTACTGGCCGCCACACTCGGGCCGACCTGGGGCGTGTACTCGGGATTCGAGCTCTACGAGCATCAGGCGGTGCGGTCCGGCAGCGAGGAGTACCTCGACTCGGAGAAGTACGAGCTGCGGCCGCGCCGATTCGCCGCGGCCGCCGCCCGCGGCGAATCCCTCGAACCGCTGCTGACCCGGCTCAATGAGATCCGCCGTGCGCATCCGGCGCTACAGCAGTTGCGCTGCATCCACTTTCACCATGTCGACAATGACTCGATGCTGGCGTACTCGAAGTTCGACCCCACCACCGGTGATGCCGTGCTGGTCGTGGTGAACCTGAATCCCTTCGGGGCCGAACAGGGCATGCTGTCCCTCGACCTGCCCGCCATCGGCCGCGAATGGCATGACCGGCCGGTGGTGACCGACGAGATCAGCGGCGAGGAATACCACTGGGGCCAAGCCAATTACGTGCGGCTGGACCCCGCGCGGGCGGTGGCGCACATTCTCGTGCTGCCGCCGGTTCCGGCCGCCGCGCGCACCGAGCTCGCCTACCGGCGGACCCTGCGATGAGTGAATCCGATACCGCCACAGCCATACCCGGACGGAGCGGCCCAGCGTGAACCGGCGCGACCTCATGCTGCTGGCGGCGGGCACGCATCCCGATCCGCATACGGTGCTGGGGGCGCATTCGCATCCGGACGGCACCGTCATCCGAGTCCTGCGACCGCACGCGGATACCGTGCACGCACGCATCGGCGGCATCGATCACCCCTTGGAACATGTCGCGCACGGGGTTTTCGCGGGCACGGTTCCCTTCCCGGAACTGTGGGACTACCGGATCGTCACCTCCTATCCGGGCGGCCGCACGGTGGTCGACGCGGACGGCTATCGATTCCTGCCGACACTCGGCGAACTCGACCTGCACCTGTTCGCGGAGGGACGGCACGAACGGCTGTGGGATGTGCTGGGCGCGCATCCCCGGCGGTACCCGTCCCTCGACGGCGAGGTGACCGGGACATCGTTCGCCGTGTGGGCCCCGAATGCCCGCGGGGTGGCGGTGATCGGCGACTTCGACGGGTGGAGCGGCCATTCCGCGCCCATGCGGCGGCTCGGCGGGTCCGGCGTGTGGGAGGTATTCCTGCCGGGCATCGAGGCCGGAGCCAAGTACAAGTACCGGGTGCACGGTGCGGACGGGCGGACCGTCGATCACGCCGATCCCATGGCGTTCGCGACCGAGCTCCCGCCCGCCACCGCGTCGGTGGTCTTCGACCCGGAATATCGATGGGACGACCGGCAGTGGCTGCGCGAGCGCGCCGCGCGCGATCCGGCCCGCGCGCCGACCAGCATCTACGAGGTGCACCTCGGCTCCTGGAGACCCGGCCTCGGCTATCGCGAACTGGCCGAGCAGCTGGCCGAATACGTTGTCGCCCAAGGCTTCACGCATGTGGAACTGCTGCCCGTGGCCGAACATCCCTTCGGCGGCTCCTGGGGCTATCAGGTCACCTCCTATTACGCGCCGACCTCGCGCTTCGGCAGCCCCGACGACTTCCGGGCCTTCATCGACCGCCTGCACCGGGCCGGAATCGGCGTCATCCTCGACTGGGTGCCCGCGCACTTCCCGCGCGATGAATGGGCCCTGGCACGCTTCGACGGCACCGCCCTCTACGAGCACGCGGATCCCCGGCGCGGTGAGCAACTCGACTGGGGCACCTACGTTTTCGACTTCGGCCGCCACGAGGTCCGCAATTTCCTGGTCGCCAATGCGCTGTACTGGATCGACGAATTCCATATCGACGGGCTGCGGGTGGACGCCGTCGCCTCCATGCTCTACCTCGACTACTCGCGCCCCGACTGGGAGCCGAATATCCACGGCGGCCGCGAGAACCTGGAAGCCGTCGCATTCCTGCAGGAAATGAATGCGACCGTGCACAAACACCATCCGGGCGTGCTCACCATCGCCGAGGAATCCACCACCTGGCCCGGCGTCACCCGCTCCACCGAGGTCGGTGGCCTCGGCTTCGGCATGAAATGGAATATGGGCTGGATGCACGACACCCTCGGGTATCTGCGCCACGATCCGGTGCACCGCAGCTGGCACCACAATGAGATGACCTTCTCGCTCACCTACGCCTGGAGCGAGAACTACGTGCTGCCGATCAGTCACGACGAGGTCGTGCACGGCAAGGGCACGCTCTGGACCCGCATGCCCGGCGATGATTTCGCCAAGGCCGGTGGCGTGCGCGCGCTGCTCGCCTACATGTGGGCACACCCGGGCAAGCAACTGCTGTTCATGGGGCAGGAATTCGGCCAGTTCCGGGAATGGGACCACGATCGAGGACTGGACTGGCACGAGCTGGAAAACCCACTGCACCAAGGCATTCAGAACCTGGTCCGAGACCTGAACACCTGCTATCGCGCACACCCGGCGCTGTGGACCCAGGACACCTCACCCGGCGGGTATTCCTGGATCGACGCCGATGATCGCGACGGCAATATGCTGTCGTTCCTGCGATACGGCACCGACGGCTCGATCATCGCGTGCCTGTACAACTTCTCCGGTTCCGAACATCGTGACTACCGCATCGGGCTGCCGGTCGCGGGGCGGTGGCACGAGATCCTCAATACCGATGCCGTCGCCTACGGTGGCAATGGCCTCGGCAATCTCGGCGCCGTCACCGCCACCGCGGAACCCTCGCACGGGCGACCGGCTTCGGCACTGGTCACGCTGCCACCCAGCAGCGGTCTGTGGCTGGTTCCGGAGAATGACCCGGTGGAATCAGTGCGGCCAGCCGGGCGAGCGGCCGAGGACCGCGAGGATCCGGTCGAAGACTGAGCCGTCCGGCCGCTCGATCTCCGGCGCGAAGGCCGCTCCGGGCACGGTCCGGGACTCCCTGCGCGGAACCGCCTCGGCCACCAGCAGTCCGGCCGCGAGGAGATCGTCCTCGAACTCGACGTCGATCCCCAAAGTCCTTGCGACATCCCAGGAATGCACGACATAGTCGATGAAATGAAAGCTGATCGATAGCGCCGCGGGTAGGATGACGCCATTGCGGATCTCCGGCAGCGGGAAGTTGCGTTCCAGCACGCCCTCGGCGGCGAACGCGGCCAGCACGTGCTCCGCCGCAGCCCGGTACTCGGCGACCGGATCGGGTCCGATCGGCTGCGGCTTCCACAGCGACAGGTCATCCTCACCGCGCGAGGCCGCTGCGAAGCCGTAATGCTGAATGATCATGTGCTCCAGCAGGTCCCGCAGTGCCCATCCCGCACAGGGTGTCGGCTTGTCGAGATCCTCGACGGACATCCGCGCCACCACGTCGACGCTGGCGCGTACCGCCCGGGCATCGAGCGTGACGAGTTCGGGACCATCGGCCAGCAATTCGTCTACAGTTCGGAAATTCATACGCACCAGCTTACTAATATCGGAGCTGCCCCGCCACCACTGTTCCCCGGCGACAGATCTCGAACTTCCACAGCAACGTATCGACGCAGCGCCCAGGGCATTACCGGACGCCGTGCCCTGACTTACAGCGCCCCAGACACTGGGGTCTGACGAAATCTGTTCCCATGTAGTGGATTTGGGGCTGCGGTTCCGCAACCAAATCGAAACATCTTGGATAGGAACAGATTTTCATGAAGAAATTGGGCACCTTCGCGCTCGTCGCAGCGGCCGCGGCCGGAATCCTGAGCGCGGGAGCCGGTCTGGCCACCGCCGACGACCAGACCTCCGCACAGCCGGTCGTCGCCGTGGGTGAGCAGGACCCGACCGGCGCCACCGGTTCGTCCGCCATCGTGTCGAACCTGGTCAAGGCGCTGAGCAGCGGTAGCGCCAACGGCACCACCAAGTAGCAACGAAACGGTCCCCCACAACCCGAGCTGTGGGGGACCGTCCTCGTGCGCCTATCGTGCAATAAACACAGCCGCGATCAGTACAGTGCGGCAGCCAGTTTGCGGCGCGCCGTCTTCACGATCGGCTCGGCCGGATCGAAGAGTTCGAACAGCTCCACCAGATGCGTGCGCACGCGAGTGCGGTCGTCACCGGCGGTGCGCTTCACCGCGGCGATGAGCCGATCGAACGCGGCCTCCGGCTGCTGATTGAACATTTCCAGATCGGCGGCCGCCAGCGCGGCGTCCAGATCGGCCGGATCGGCATCGGCCTTGGCCACCACGGCCGGATCCAGTTCCTGCACGCGGGCGATGAACTGCACCTGGCGCAGTGCCGCCTTGGCCTCGACATTGGTCGGCTCGGCATTCAGGATGGCCTTGTAGGCCGCCTCGGCGGTATCGAAATCGCCTCGCTCCAAAGCCTCTTCGGCCGCCACGAAGCGCGGATCCTCGGGCACCTGCGGCTCTTCCTCGCCGCCCTCACCCCCCACGCCGGGGAGCTTGCCGCGCACCGCGTCGAGCACGGCCGCGATCCACTGGGTGACCTGCTCCTCGGGCTGATTGCCGGTGAAGTCGGCGAGCGGCTGACCCGCCGCCACCGCGATCACGGTCGGAATGCCCTGCACGCCGAAGGCCTGCGCAATGCGCATATTGGCCTCGGCCTCGATGATGGCCAGATCCCAGTCACCGCCTGCCTCGCCGACCAGGCGCTCCAGCAGGCGAACCAATTCGACACTGCCGGGGCTGCGCTGCGAATACAGCGCGACGACCACCGGCACCTGCGCCGAACGGCGCAGCACCTTGGTCTCGAAATCGGCCTCGGTGACGGTATGCCCGGCGGGCACCTCGGAGGCGGCGACGGGCGGCTGCTTCAGGGCGGACAGATCAACCGCGCCGGACATTGCGGCGGCAGCGGCGGATGAGGGGCGTCGTGCAGGTCGAGTCACGACATCCAGTCTGTCACGAACGAGCAGCGGCAGGGGTGGCGGCTTGGCTCAGTTCACCGAGCTGTCCGGTGCGGATCGCCCAGCGCTCGAAGAAGACCGAGGCGAACGGAATGACGGTCGAGACCAGCGCCAGGCCCGTGGTCTTGCCCGGCCATTCGAACTCGCGCGAGGCCAGCAGGCAGTTGATCGCGTAGGCCAGGAACACGATGCCGTGCAGCATGCCGAACACCATCACCGGCCACTTGATCGGCTGATCCGCGATGCCCAGGGCATCGGCGCGCTTCAGCAAGGAGCCGAGCAGCAGCAGCGCCCACGAGGGGGCTTCCAGAATGCCGAAGAACCGAACCCGCTTCGCGACCGTGCTCAGGTCGAAGAGATCACCCATGGCCCCCATTCTGCCTTGAGGACTACGACACCATGTAGTGGAGGTCGTCACATGCGTAGCTTGCGAAGCGCAGGCAGGGCCCTTAACGCGCATGTCCCCCATTCGCAGCGAGCGAAGGACAAACGAATGGGCTCCGGTTCCTCGGAACCGGAGCCCATTCCTTACTTCTCTCGCGCTACTTCGCGACGCGGATGATGAGGGCGTCGCCCTGACCGCCGCCACCGCACAGCGCGGCAGCACCGACACCGCCGCCGCGGCGCTTCAGCTCCAGGGCCAGGTGCAGCAGGATGCGCGCACCGGACATGCCCAGCGGGTGACCGATGGAGATGGCGCCACCATTGACGTTCACCTTCTCCGGATCGATGCCCAGCTTGCGGGTGGAGGCGATGCCGACCGCCGCGAACGCCTCATTGATCTCGACCAGATCCAGGTCGGCGGGCGAAATGCCTTCCTTCGCACAGGCTTTGGCAATGGCATTGGCGGGCTGATCCTGCAGGGAGGAGTCCGGACCGGCCACGACACCGGCCGCGCCGATCTCGGCGATCCAGCTCAGGCCCAGCTGCTCGGCCTTGGCCTTGCTCATCACGATGACCGCGGCCGCGCCGTCGGAGATCTGCGAGGCGGAACCGGCGGTGATGGTGCCGTCCTTGCGGAAGGCCGGGCGCAGCTTGGCCAGGGATTCGGCGGTGGTGTCGGCGCGAATGCCCTCGTCCGCGGCGAAGACGATCGGGTCGCCCTTGCGCTGCGGGATGGAGACGGGGGTGACCTCGTCCTCGAACAGGCCGTTCTTCCAGGCGGCCGCGGCCTTCTGGTGCGAGGCGGCGGCGAAGGCGTCCTGCTCCTCGCGGCTGACCGTCTCGGTGTCGTTCTTCTGCTCGGTGAGCAGGCCCATGGCCTGATCGGTGAAGATGTCGTGCAGGCCGTCGTAGGCCATGCTGTCGCGCAGGTTGACGTCGCCGTACTTGAAGCCCTCGCGGGACTTCTCCAGCAGGTGCGGGGCATTGGTCATGGATTCCTGGCCACCCGCGACCACGATCTCGTACTCTCCGGCGCGAATCAGCTGATCCGCCATGGCAATTGCATTGATACCGGACAAACACACCTTATTAATGGTGAGTGCCGGGACATCCATCGGAATACCGGCCGCCACGGCCGCCTGCCGGGCCGGGATCTGGCCCGCACCCGCGGTGAGCACCTGGCCCATGATCACGTAATCGACCTGCTCGGGTGCGACTCCACCCTTCTCCAGGGCCGCCTTGATGGCGATGCCGCCCAGGTCGGAGCCGCTGAAACCCTTCAGCGATCCGAGCAGACGCCCCACCGGGGTGCGTGCACCGGAGACGATGACGGAGGTGGTGGTCACGATGAGCCTCGCTTACGTCGTAATGGGACCGCTCCGCCAACCATCGGAGCCTTACTCAAAGGTAACCCGGCGCAATCGGACAACCTTCCCAGGGTGCGCGCTACGGTCGAGTAGTGAGCAACACGGAGAACACCGAATTCATACCCACCGAATACATCCTGGCCGTCGATCATGTCGGAATCGCCGTGCCCGATCTCGATTCGGCGGTCGCTTGGTACCGGGACAATCTCGGCATGGTGGAGACGCATCGCGAGATCAATGCGGCGCAAGGCGTTCACGAGGCCATGCTGTCCGTCGTGGGCACTCCCGAGGGTTCGGTAGCTCTACAGTTGCTGGCACCGCTGAACGAGGAATCCACGATCGCCAAGTTCATCGACCGAAACGGGCCTGGCCTGCAGCAGCTCGCGTACCGAGTCACCGATGTCGAGGCCGTCGCCACACATCTGCGTACACGGGGCTTGCGTTTGCTGTACGACGCTCCGCGCGCCGGAACCGCTGGTTCCCGCATCAATTTCATCCATCCGAAGGATGCTGGCGGTGTGCTGGTCGAACTGGTCGAACCAGCCGCGAAATCTACTCACTAGTACCGCCGTTCAGCTCCCTAAAGAGGCTGTAACAACATTCGCGGTCGGGTCACCATCAGTGGTCGGCAGGCTGTAGTTTGTGGGGCATGTCGTCCACTGAGCCCGATCGTAATCGCTTCGTTGCACTGCCCTTTACCGTCGTGCGGAAGGGCTATGACCGTGACGAGGTGCGTAACTACTTCGACCGTTTCGATGCCGAGCTAAGGGTCACCGCGACCGATCGCGATGCCGCCGCAGCCCAGGCACGCAACCTGGCGGCCCAGTTGGAGGACGCCCGCGACGAGATCGACGAGCTCCGCAAGGAGGTCGACCGCCTCTCGGTGCCGCCGACCACCGCGGAAGGCATGTCGGACCGCATCTCGCGCATGCTGCGCCTGGCCTCCGACGAGGCCTCCGAGGTGCGCGCGCAGGCCCAGGCCGAGGCCGCCGAGATGATCTCGATCGCCGAGCAGCAGGCCACCGAGATGCGCGGCAAGTACGAGTCCCTCCTCTCCGAGACCAAGGAGAAGCGCGAGGCGCTCGAGATCGAGTTCGAGCAGACCCTCAGCAACGCTCGCTCCGAGTCGACCAAGATCATCGAAGCGGCGAACGCCGAGGCCGACCGCCTCACCAAGGAGTCCGAGGCCAAGCGCAAGGCCACGCAGCAGGACTTCGAGGTCACCATGGCCGAGCGTCGCACCAAGCTCACCCGCGCCATGGAGGAGCTCGAGGCCACCAGCCGCGCCGAGGCCGCCCAGCGCATCAAGGACGCCACCGACGAGGCCAACCGTCTCATCACCTCCGCCACCAACACCGCCGATCGCAAGATCGCGCACGCCAAGGAACTCGCCGAGGAAATGCGTGTCCTCCGCGGCCGCGTCCTGGCCCAGCTGCTCGGAATCCGCGGTCAGCTCGATTCGGTGCCGGCCATGCTCGCCGCCGTCAACCGCGAGAGCGAGCTCCTCGATGGCAGCCCCGAGCCCCGCTCCATCAGCAGCAAGTCCGGCCGCAAGGCAATCTCCGACGCCCACAACGAGGACATCGTCGACGACGATCGCGAAAACGCCGACATCTCCCACTGATTCCGACCGGGCGACACCCACTCCACCCGAAGGCCGTTCCCATCCCGGGAGCGGCCTTCCTTATGCCCCAACCACATTCACCACAAGTAGGCCCAATACGGCCGCTCCGCGATATCCAGCGCGACCGCCTTGCGCCGCATCAGTACCGGAATGGAATCGCCTGGCCGGAATCGTTTCGCGAACTCTCTGGCCTGCTCTTCCTTGTTGAGCGGAAACCGGTAACGGCGGCTGAACCAATACACGGCACCGGTGACCGGATGCGCGAACCGCACATCGATCGTCACCATGTGCGCACCGGGACCACGCGGGTTGTACAGGTACTCGTAGTCCGCACCGATCACCGCCCCGGCGACCGCGATACCCGACCGCCGCAGGAACGCCAGACGCCAACGCCCGATGGCGTGCAACAACTTTCGCCAGCCGATGATGGCCAGCACCATCCCGACGAGCCCGCCCAGCGGCAGCGCGGCGGAATCCACCCTTATCCGCTCGTGCAGAAACCAGACAGCCACCAGACCCACACACCATCCGGCCAGCGGAACGACCACCCCACCCACCAGCACGGCTATCACCCACACCGTACGAGTGATCGCCGATCCCGCCTTCGGGAAAGACCGAGCCGATCCCGCTGCCTGGCTGCGACGCCGACCGATCAGCGACCGTCTGGATCCATCCCCGGGCATTGGCGCCCGGGTGTGCTTACCTGGCATTATCACCGGAATTGCCTGGGGCGCTGGTCATCGCGTAAACCACGACCTACCCAAGCCGCCGACTTCGGCGATATCACCGAGTCTGGCATTCAGGGCGTTCGACAATGGCAGCTCACCCTTCGTCATAGGTGGCGGGTCAGGACCAGCGGCGGGTGATGGTTCGGGTGTGGCGGCCCTTCCAGCAACCTGTGTGCCAGTGGCGGCGGTCTTCTTCGCCGCCTTCGGCGGGCCAGGCTACGAGGTGGGGGACGCCTGGGGGGATTTCGTGGTCGCAGCCGGGGCAGCGGTAGTGCTTGGTGGCTCGGGAAGCGGGGATGGTGCGGACTATGTAGGTTTCGCCTTGGGGGCCGTCTTCGGTGCGGCCGAAGACGTCGCCTATTGGGCGCGGGTCCTGCTGGGACCGCGCCTGGGAGGTTTTGGGGCGAGGCTTCCGGCGAGGCATCGAACCAAGCCTAGAAGAGGCGGAATTCTGTGCTGTCGGTGCCTCGGAGGGCGTTGTAATCGAGTGTTAGACAGCGGATTCCGCGGTCGTTCGCGAGAGTCTTGGCTTGCGGCTTGATCTGCTGGGCGGCGAAGACGCCGGTGACGGGGGCCAGCAGGGGGTCGCGGTTCAGGAGTTCGAGGTAACGGGTCAGCTGTTCGACGCCGTCGATCTCGCCGCGGCGCTTGATCTCGACCGCCACGGTGGTGCCGTCGGCGTCGCGGCAGAGGATGTCCACGGGGCCGATCGCGGTCATGTACTCGCGGCGGATGAGCGTGTAACCCGCGCCGAGGGTTTCGATGTGCTCGGCGAGCAGCTCCTGCAGGTGCGCCTCGACGCCGTCCTTCTGCAAGCCCGGGTCGATACCCAGCTCGTGCGAGGTGTCGTGCTCGATGTCCTCGATGGTGATGCGGAGTTCCTCACCGGCCTTGTTCGTCACCACCCACAGCTGCTTCGCCGTCTCCGACTCGGCTTCGCGCTCCTCCAGCCAGCACGGCGGGCTCATCCAATTGAGCGGCTTATAGGAGCCGCCATCGGAGTGCACGAGCACCGAGCCGTCCGCCTTCATCATGAGGAGGCGACGAGCCATCGGGAGATGAGCGGTCAGACGACCGACGTAATCGACCTGGCAACGAGCAATCACAAGGCGCACCGCACGAGTCTAATGAAACGGCCGGGGAACACCTGCGGCGGTACCGTCAGCCGAGCAGAATCATGGCCGACAGGCCGGATCCGATTGCCAGCAAGGCGAATTCCCAGCGGTTCAGGGGGTGAATCGGATGCGGGTGCCGGTGCTGCCTGAAGTAGCCGTAGGCCAGGCCCAGGGAAAGAGCTAGGACGTGGCCGACATTGGTGAAGGTCTGACCGAAGATCACGCCGCCGGAAGCCAGTCCGAGCCAGACCACCACCCAGGCCGTACGACGGTGAGCGGGGAGGATCGAGACCAGCGCGCCGACGATCGCCATGGCCCCGTAGCTGACGCCCACGTCCTCGGCCATGGTGATGTTGCGGGGCATCCAGTCGGTGGCTACGGATATCCAAAGGCCCAGTGCCACCAGGATGGTCGCGCCTATGTGTCCGGCGATGAAAGTGCGGATCAGGGTGAGCGCGCCGAACCGGCGTTCCGCCAGGGCGAGCAGGCAGATCAGGCCCGGAAGGATGAAGGCGGCGACGACCGCACCGTCGATCACGAACGCACTCGCGAACAGGGTGCCGAAATGACCATTGCTCAGGTTGTGCAGGTTCGTACTGACGTGCAGGACGAATCGTGTTGCGGTGGAATCGTTCACGAACGCGAGGACGGCCGTGACGAGAACCAGGATGGCCGCGTAGGTGTACGTGACCGGCAGCCAGAGCGCCGAGAGCCTAGAGCCCCGAGATGTCTCCGTCGGGGATGTATCCGTGATAGCCATCGCCATCGAATGTACCCGGAAAAAGTTGCCCTGAAACGACGAAAACCCCTCAGCCGAAGCTGAGGGGTTTTCGTGAATGATGTTCCGGCGGTGTCCTACTCTCCCACACCCTGTCGAGTGCAGTACCATCGGCGCAGACAGGCTTAGCTTCCGGGTTCGGAATGGGACC
>NZ_JBFBCD010000014.1:0-95754 GCF_040683015.1 Nocardia sp. NPDC051030
CCCAGGAGGGTCGCAGCATCACCTTCATGGCCAAATACAATGAGCGTGAAGGCAATTCGTGCCACATTCACCTCAGCCTGCGCACTGACGCGGGCGGTCGAAAAGGGTCGCTACCAGCGCGGGCCGCGCTGGATCTCATCCACCTTGGGCCGCACGTCGGCCAGATACACGCCGGTGGCCACAATGGCGATAATGCTGAAAAGGCTCACCGGCACCTGCCCGATCCACAGCCCGACCAGTGCGGCCACCAGAATGCCGATCCAGGCCGGCTTGGTCAGCTTGTCGACAGCCGTGAAGGCATCGGGACGCTGCCGGATCGCGTGAATGAGCGCGAACACCGTCATACCGGCGGCAGCGAGTTGCAGTAGAAAAAGGACCGTCCCAGCTATCCCGTGCGTCACCGGACCCATCATACGAGAAAGCACAGCTGAACTGCCTTTGAACGACTGTGGCCCTCGCGCACGTCAGTACGCGAGGGCCACAAGCACGTTCGTGCCTGACGCTTTTTACTTCTTGGCGGCGGGCGCGGCCTTCTTGGCCGGGGCCTTCTTGGCCGGAGTGGCCTTCTTGGCGGCCGGAGCGGGCGCCGGAGCCGGAGCCGGGGCGTCGGCCGGAGCGGACTCGGTCTTCACGTCGACGACCTCGCCCTCGACGGTCTCGTCCTCGGCGTCGGTGGCGGTGCGGCCCAGCAGCGGCGCGACCTGGTCGGACACCTTGCCGATGACGTCCTGGGTCTGCGAGACGAGGTCGTTGTAGATGCTCTCGACCTGCTCGATGCGACCCTCGAGGGCCGGGTTGGCGCGCAGCTTCTCGACGGTCTCCTCGCCGCGGGCGGCCAGGTCGGCGTACAGGTCCAGCAGCTGCTGGTAGTAGGTGTCGACCAGCTTGCGCAGCTCGTCCGGGGTGGCCTTCTCGCGCAGCTCGGCCAGGTCCTCGGGCAGCTCGGACGGCAGCGCGGAGACGCGCTGACGGAGGGTCTCGACCTGCTCCTTGGCATCGGCCGGCAGGTTGGCGAAGCGCTCGCGGGCCTCTTCGACACGGCCGGAGACGTCGGTCGCGGCCGCGCGCTCGCGGATCTGCGAGACGGCGTCAAGGACGGCGGCGTAGATGGCGTCACCCGCGCCGACGGTCGCGTACAGCGGCTTGGTCACGGTGGTGGTGAGGTTCGTTTCGGTCATGGTTCTTCGCTCTCCTGGCGTGGCGGAACTTCGGTTGTGCGGTGCGGAACCTCGTTGTCCCTGTCTGAGGCTGCCTTGTCGAAAGAGGCGACCCGTTTTCCCCCGGGAACGCCCCCCATCGGGTCCGTCGCGTCCCCTTGCTCCTCGTTCGCGGCGTTTTCACGGCGGAACGATTCGTAGATGTCCAGGAGGACCTGCTTCTGCCGTTCGGTGAGCCCGATATCGGCCAGCAGTGCATCCCGGACGGGACCGTGTTCCCTCTGCTCGAGGTATCCGGCCCGCATGTACAAGACCTCCGAGGAGACCCGCAGACCCTTCGCGATCTGCGCGAGTACCTCGGCGGACGGGTTGCGCAGTCCGCGCTCGATTTGACTGAGATACGGATTGCTCACCCCCGCCAGCTGCGCGAGCTGGCGCAAGGAGACCTGGGCGGCCTCGCGTTGCGCCCGGATGAAGCCCCCGATGTCGTGTGCCGCGTTGGCTACGCGGCCCGCCCGATCTCCGGCGTCGATGGACGTCTCCACCTGTTCGCCTTCGGTCGGTTCGGGAACCTCGGGATCGTGTGTCATCACGCACCTTCCGGCGGTTGTACGGTCAATTCTAAAACCAGGTGCTAGCTATTGCAAGCACTCTGCTAGCACCATTCCGGCAACCGGTCGGCACCACTACTGCGGCCGAACGATCAACCGTTGAACAGCAAATGTGAAATGGCGTAGATCGTCAGCCCCGCCAGGGAACCGACCACCGTGCCATTGATGCGAATGAATTGCAGATCGCGGCCCGCGGCCAATTCGATCTTCTTACTGGCCTCATCCGCATCCCACCGGGCAACCGTATCGCTGACCAGCGTCGCGAACTCGTCGCCATAGTTGGTCACCAGATACCGGACCCCGCGCTCGAGCCACCCGTCCACCTTGTCGCGCATCTCCGGGTCTGTCGAGAGCCGCTCACCCAACTGCTGGACGTTCTCGGAAACCTTGCGGCGCAAGGTGCTGTCCGGATCGTCGGCCGACTCGAGGATCATGCGCTTGGCCACCCGCCAGGTGGTGTGCGCCATGCCGGTGATCTCCTGCCGGCCCATGAGCTCGGTCTTGATCTTCTCCGCCTTCTTGATCATGGCGTCGTCGAATTGCAGATCCCGGGCGAAATCCTCCAGGAATCGATTGGCCGCCAGCCGCACCTCGTGATCGGGCTGGGTGCGCACCTTCCAGGTGAATTCCACCAGTTCGCGATAGATCCGCTCGGCGAGCAGCGAATTCACGAACTTCGGCGCCCAGGACGGGGCGTCCCGGTTCACGATCCGGTCGAGCGTGTCCTGGCTGTCCAGGGCCCACTGGTGCGCGCGCTCGGTCAGCAGATCGACGAGCGGGGCCTGCCGGTTCTCGACAATGAGCTCCTCGAGGATCTTGCCGATCGGCGGCCCCCACAGCGGTTCGGCAATGCGTTTGACGATGGTCTGGTCGATGATCTGCTCGACGTCCTCATCGCGCAGCACCCCGACCACGGCGCGCAGGATGGTGGCGCTTTCGTCCGAGACGCGTTCGGCGTGGGCCGGATCCGCCATCCAGCGCCCTAGACGGAAGGTGATCTGGGCCGAGTTCACCTTGGTGGCAACGGCGTCGGGGGACAGGAAATTGGTGCGGACGAAATCGCCGAGGCCCGCGCCGAGCTGGTCCTTCTTCTTGCGGATGATGGCGGTGTGCGGGATGGGCAGGCCGAGCGGATGCCGGAACAGCGCGGTCACGGCGAACCAGTCGGCGAGCGCGCCGACCATGCCCGCCTCGGACGCGGCCTTCACATAGCCGACCCAGTTCCCGCCATCGCCGCGCGATTCGATCCACGCGCAGACGATGTAGACGACGGTGGCGAAGGCCAGGAAGGCGGTGGCGATGGCCTTCATCCGCCACAGGTCGCGCTTCTTGCCCTCTTCGTCCAGGAGATCGGCGAAGGCGCCACCCGCCGCTGCTGGTGACGCGCCCGCGGTGATGGCCTTCGTAGCCTTCGGCTCGTTCGACTCGAGTACCCCGGCACTGCCGGCAGGTTGCTCCATATGTTCCATTCTGCTGCTTAGTGTGACGAAGTCCCTGCCATCGGGGCCGTCCCGAACGGCGACGGCCGGTCGCATGGGAGGCTTAAGCTGAGTACATCCAGCACAAACCCGCGAACGAGGAGCCTCCGCTGACCACGAAGAGCACCGTGACCGCGGCTGTCGACGCTGCTTCTCCCCGCACCGGCCGTGTGGACGGTCGCAAGCGGCGCTGGCAGCAGCACAAGATCGACCGACGCGAGGAACTCGTGGACGGCACTCTCGCCGCGATCCGCAAGCGCGGCGGCGACGCCGGCATGGACGAGATCGCGGCCGAGATCGGCGTCTCCAAAACCGTGCTGTACCGGTATTTCTCGGACAAGCAGGATCTGACCCGGGCCACCATGGAGCGGTTCATCGAGACCACGCTGATGCCGCGCATCTACGAGGCGATCAGCGATGACCTCGATGAATACCAGCTGGTCCGCAATACCCTCGCCGCCTACGTGCACACCGTGGACGACGACACCGATGTCTATCGCTTCATCATGGGCAACGGCTCCTCCACCGACACCTCCACGCTCGCCGACTTCGAAAAGCTGTTCGCGCAGGTGGTTTCGGCCGTCATCGTGGACAAGTCCTTCGATCGCGGCGTGCAGACCGAGGGGGCGATGCTGTGGGCGTATGTCCTGGTCGGCGGCGTGCAGCTGGCGACGGACTGGTGGATCACCAACCGCACCATGTCCAGTGACGAAATGCTCGACTACCTGACCATGATGGCGTGGAGCGCCATCGAAGGCATGGTGCGCTCGGGCGGCGATCGCGAATGGTTCAACTCCCGGCAGCATGTGCTGCCCGACCCGGAGAACAAGCCTCAGCAAGTCGAGTGACCGACTGAAAACTCGGCGCTTGCATCAGCAAGCAGTACTGGTCCAGAGGTTCGGTGTGTGGTTAGGCTGAACCCCGGCGGTGCCGATCACGGGTTCCGTCGCGTCAGCACCAACGGGGGTGTTTGGCTCAATGGAGGGTCACTGATGGCGAAAGAGCTGCCCACATCCAGGCTCGCTCGGGGGACCAAGCTGGGCATGGCGGTCGCCGGTAATGCCTTGCGCGCTCAGAAGACTCGTCGCTCCATGCGTGGCCGTTCCGAGGCCGTGCGCGAGCGGATGGCCGAGGAATCCATGATCCGGGCGACCGAGCAGATGGTCATGGTGCTGGGCACCATGAAGGGCGTCGCCATGAAGCTCGGGCAGATGCTCTCGGTGCTGGACCTGGATCTGGTGCCGCCCGAGCATCGGGAGCGGTTCCAGCGGCGGCTCGCCGTGCTGCGCGACAGCGCGCCGTCGGTGTCGTTCGAGGTCATGCGGGCGGTCATCGAAGAGGACTTCGGCAAGACCCTCGAGGATGTCTTCAAGGAATTCAATCCGGAACCCATCGCGGCCGCCTCCATCGGGCAGGTCTACCAGGGCACGCTGCACGACGGCCGCGAGGTCGTGGTGAAGGTGCAGTACCCGGGCATCGACTCGGCCGTGCGCGCGGATCTGAAGAACCTGGCCATGTTCCGGCGCATCCTGCAGTCCGCCATGCCGTGGGTGACCCCGGCCGTGCTGGACGAACTGCGGTTGAACCTGGAGAGCGAACTCGACTACGTCGCCGAGGCCAATACCCAGAAACAGATCGCCGCCATCTACGCCGGGCACCCGTTCATCGTGGTGCCGGACACCATGCCGGAGCTGTCCACCACCCGCGTGCTGGTGAGCGAATACTTCCCGGGCCGCGGTTTCGAGGACATCCGGACGCTGCCCGCCGCCGAACGGAATCGAATCGGCGAGATCATCTACCGCTTCTACGTGGGTTCGCTGTTCACCTTCAACGAGTTCTGCGGCGACCCGCATCCGGGCAATCTGCTGCTGGGCGCGGACGGCAAGGTGGCGTTCCTGGATTTCGGGCTCTACAACCGGATGGATCCGGAGCATGTGGAGTTCGAGGCCACCTGCATTCGCGCCGCGGCCGAGGAACGCGCGGAAGACCTGCGGGACTTGATGGTCAAGCGCGGTGTCATCGACTCCCCCGACGAGATCACGCCCGAGGAATGCCTGGAATACGTGCTCGCCGCCTGTGAATGGGCACTCGTGGACGAGGATCTGACCATCACCCCGGAACTGGCCTCGGGTGCCTTTATTTTGGCGGTGGATCCGCGGGCGAGCGAGTTCACCGGCATGAAGCAGCAGAATCTGCCGCCGGAGCACCTGTTCTCGCGGCGCGCGGACTTCCTCACCTTCGGCATGCTCGGGCAGTTGGAGGCCACCGGGAATTGGCATCGCATCTCCCGGGAATGGCTGTACGGGGACGACCCGGCCACCGAACTCGGCCGGATTCATCACGACTGGCTGGCGACGCGGCCCGCGCCGAAGCCGACCACCGGCCCCGCGAAGAAGACTCGCAAACGCGCCGCCAAGGCGTGACCCTCTCTCGGACGGGAAAGATTCATGGCAGACAGGGAATTCGATATCGCGCTATTCGGCGCGACCGGTTTCGTCGGCAAGCTGACCGCGCAGTATCTGGTGGAGGCCGCACCGGCCGGGGCGCGCATCGCCCTGGCGGGGCGTTCGCCGGAGAAGCTGGCCGCGGTGCGTGCCGAGCTGGGGCCGCAGGCGGCGGAATGGCCGCTGGTGCAGGCCGATTCGACCGATCAGGAGAGTTTGAACGCACTCGCCGCGCGGGCCAAGGTGGTGGTCACCACGGTCGGCCCGTACCTGCGCTACGGCTTCCCGCTGGCGCAGGCCTGCGCCGAGAACGGTACGCATTACGCCGATCTCACCGGTGAGCCGCTGTTCATTCGCGACTGCATCGACCGCTTCGGTGAGCGGGCCGTCGAGACCGGCGCGAAGATCGTGAATTCCTGTGGCTACGACTCGATTCCGTCGGATCTGAGCGTGTACCAGCTGTACAAGCGGACCGTCGCGGACAATTCCGGCGAGCTCACCGACACCACCCTGGTGGCCTGGCTCAAGGGTGGGGCCAGTGGCGGCACCATCGATTCCGGCCGCGCCATGATGGAGGCCATCGCGGCCGATCCGAAGAAGGGCGCGATCATGTCGCACCCGTATTCGCTGAGCCCCGATAAATCCATGGACCCGGATGTCGGCCGCCAGAGCGATCAGGCCCTGGAGAAGGCGTCGAATATCGATGCGAGCCTGAACGGCTGGGTGGCGACCTTCATCATGGGCGCGCACAACACCAAGATCGTGCGCCGCAGCAATGGCCTGCTGGGCTGGCCGTACGGCAAGAACTTCCGCTACCGCGAGGTCATGAGCGCGGGCTCCTCCGCCACCGCCCCGCTGGTCGCGGCGGGCATCGCGGGCGGCATCGTGGCCACCATGGCGGCGGGCGCGGTGCTCTCGCGCGTCGGGGCCGGGCGCAGGCTGCTCGACCGCATCGTGCCCAAGCCGGGCACCGGTCCGAGCGAGAAGACCCGTCGCAGTGGCTGGTTCACCATGCGCACCTTCGCGCACACCACCTCCGGCGCGAAGTACGTGTGCACCTTCGCCGGGCAGGGCGATCCGGGCTATCAGGCGACGGCCGTCATGCTCGGCCAGTCCGGCCTGGCCTTGGCCTTCGATACCCTGCCCGAATTGGCGGGCATCCTCACGCCTGCCTCCGCCATGGGTGACGCTCTCACCGATCGCCTGCGCAAGGCGGGGCTGACGATCGAGGTCGAAGCGGCCTGAGGCCCTTACGGTTTCGCACCGTCGAACCCCCGCCCGACTTCGGTCAGGCGGGGGTTCGCTCCATCAGGGCGGTGGCCGCCGCGCGAAGTTCGGGGCGGGCGGCCTCGGAATACAGTTCGGCCAGGGCGGTTTCGGCGACCATGGCGACGATCAGCAGCGCCACGGCGGGGGCGTCGACCCATCCGAGAATGGTCAGGTCGGGCGCGATGAGCTGGGCGAACTGCTGATTGCGCGCGTGCACCTCGTCGAGCAGATCGGTCTCGGTGCGGGATTGGGCGAGAAAGGCCTTGGTGCCGCGAGTCGCCAGGCAAGCGTCGAGGTAGGCGGCGACTCCGATGCGCAGGCGTTCGGGGCCGGGTGTCATGCCGTCGATCGCGGCGAAGATGACCGCCGCCAATTCCTCGTGGTAGCGGCGGTGCAGCGCGACCACATAGCTGCGGCGGTCCGGAAAGTGGTGGTAGAAGGTGCCTTTGGCCATGCCCGCGGCGGCGACCACGGCATTGACCGAGAGCCCGCGCAGTCCGGTGCGGTTCGCGACCTCCACACCCGCGTCGAGCAGGGCGGTGCGGCCGGGTTCGGCGGGGCGCGGCATGACCGGTTGTCCTTTCTGAATTCTTCTCTTCCGGAAGGGTACACACGCGCGCTAACCTATGACCGACCGGTCGGTCACGCCTGACGCGAAGGGGGCGGCAGGGGTCCGGCCGGTCCGAAAACACAGGAGCGGCAATGCGATCGGCGACACTCTGCGCCTTACTCGCCCTCATTCCGGCGGTCCTCGCGGCCGGTCCGGCGGCGGCCGATGAACCGTCCTACAGCTATCCGAGCGGGCTGGCCGCCGAGCTGAGCGAGCCCGGCCAGTCCCCGCCCGGCGCGAACGACTGGCACTGCACACCGTCGGCGGCGCATCCGAATCCGGTTGTCCTGCTGCACGGCCTGAGCAATGACACGATCAGCTGGAACACCCTGTCGCCGGTCCTGGCGAACGCCGGATACTGCGTGTTCACCACCACCTACGGCGTCGGTCTGGCCGGTCCGCTCATCGGCGCGTTCGCCCCGGTCGAGGACAGTGCCCGCCAGATCGCGGACTTCATCGACCGGGTGCGGGCCGCGACGGGCACGGAAAAGGTTGACCTGGTGGGTCATTCGATGGGCGGTGCGGTGCCGTTCTATTACCTGAACCGGTTGGGCGGCGTCGGGAAGATCGATCACTATGTCGCCTTGGCCGCACCGCTGCACGGCACCACCGTGAGCGGTATCGCCTCCCTGCAACCGCTGCTCGAATCCACCGCGTTCGGGCGGGAATTGGTGCAGCAGTGCGGTCCGTGCAGCCTGTCGCCCGGCTCGCCGTTCCTGGACACCCTGAACCCGGACCCGGCGATCGCCCCCGATATCCGCTTCACGACCGTCGTCACGCGCTACGACGAGATCGCCACGCCGTATACGACCGGACTCATGGACGGCCCGAACGTTCGCAATGTGGTGCTTCAGGATCTGTGCGCGACCGATTTCACCGAGCATTACGAGCTGCCGTACGACCCGGTCGCCGTGCGCGTCGTGCTCAATGCCCTGGATCCGGCGCATGCGCAATCGGTCAGCTGCACAGTGGTGTTGCCGTTCGTGGGGCCCGTCGGGGGCTAACTCTGGTCGATCGACCAGAAGTTGTGCGAGAGGCGGCACCCGCAGAAACTCTCCGGTAGGGTCCCAACGGGACGGCGGGTCGTGCCGGAGAGAGGGGGTCGGCCAGGGTGAAATGGATCCTGACCCCGGATGAGTTCACGCTGGTCTGGACCCGTGAAACGGATCTGGAGCGCCGCCCCTATCCCCTCGATACGATCGCGCCCGCGCCGGAGAATCCGAGTGCCGCACCGCGATTGGCGCATCGGTTTCTGCGCCGCACCGATCCCGAGCTTGCGGCCGCACTTTCCCTGTGTGCCCGCACCGATACAACGACCGTCACCTTGTACGGGCAGCGCACCTCCGGTCCGGATCAGCATCGCATTCTCGCCTTCGCGGCGGTGGCGCAGCAGCGGGTCGGGATTCTGGTCGCACTGCCGGATTCGGTGACCGTAATGCTCTGCCCCGCAGACCAATTGGGGCGGGAGCTGGTGGAGATCATCGGTTCCGCACCGGCCGGTCAGGGTGCGGCCATGCGGGAATCGCAGCGGACGGTGCTCTATTCCGCGGAGCCGAGGCCCGAACCCGACACCGAGGAACCCGAACCCGACGAGGCCGACCGCTTCCGCCGCAAACTGCGCGAACCGGTGGACGGCCGCGGATTCATCACCGTCACGGTGGAACCCGCCAATCCACTGTCCCCGCCGACCCGCCACCGCACCTGGCTGGATTTCACCGGCGACGGCCGCTACCTGCTCACCACCGCCAATGATCTGACTCTCGCACCCGTCACCGACGAGGAATTGGCGGAGCATCTGGTGCGGCTAGCCCGTGTTTAGCGACAACTGATCTCGCAAGATCCGGGGTAACTCCAGGGGTACCCCCACAATCGGTTACGCACCTCATCGCACCACGCGTGCACGACAGCGAACGGCACTCTGCCGTGCGCTGAATATGCGGAGAGGCGGGACAGTTTCGGCGAGGTTGCTGACACGAAGCGCGACAGCGTGTTACCCATGTGGGATGGCGAAGGCGACATCCTGGTCGAAACCGGTCACCAAGGCTCTTCGGGCCGACGGTGTGAAGGTCAGCGATCTGAACACATCCGCGACTCCCGGCTTCAAGGGCGATAAGCGCGCCGGGGAAGCCCTGCTCGAGGAACGCAGCGCGGTGCTGTCGGATCTGCAGGAGAGGTTGTACGCCAATGGCCGCTCCGGCGATACCCGCAGCGTGCTGCTCGTCCTGCAGGGCATGGACACCGCGGGCAAGGGCGGCATCGTCCGGCATGTGATCGGCTCGGTGGATCCGCAGGGTGTGCGCCATGCGGCGTTCGGGGTTCCGTCCGCCGAGGAGAAGAAGCATCACTTCCTGTGGCGGATTCGCCGGGAGCTGCCCAAGGGCGGCCAGATCGGCGTGTTCGACCGTTCGCACTATGAGGACGTGCTGGTGGTCCGGGTGCACGAGTTGGTGCCGCCGGAGGTGTGGGGCAAGCGCTACGAGGAGATCAACAAGTTCGAGCGCAAGCTGGTCGACGAGGGCACCATCATTGTGAAGGTGGCCATGTTCGTCTCCCTCGACGAGCAGAAGAAGCGGCTCATGCAGCGGCTGGAACGGCCGGACAAGTACTGGAAGTTCAATCCGAACGATATCGACGAGCGCGCCTACTGGCCCGCCTACCAGGAGGCGTACCAGGCTGTCCTGGATGAGACCAATACCGAGTACGCGCCGTGGAATGTGCTGCCCTGCGATTCCAAGTGGTACGCGCGACTGGCCGTCACCGAACTGCTGATCGATGCGCTGCAGGGGCTGAAGCTGGATTGGCCGGCGGCCGATTTCGATGTGGAAGAACAGAAACGGCGGCTCGCCAAGGGGTGAACTTCCCCCCACCACGCTCCGCGATATCCCAGGTCGTCCGGGCTCGGGCCGCGAGCCGTGCGGTTTCACAAGGAATCTCTCAGGTTCGCGGGCGAAGATGAGCCCGACGATTCGTGACTACGGAAGGCGTGGTGAGCGCACACGTGAGCAACAAACCGGGTGACCGTAAGAACCCGCTTGCGAAGCCGGGCGACCGTTCGAACCCCCTCGCGAAGGCCGCGCGAGCCGACCGCAATCGCAAGATCTTGATCCAGGTCGGCGTGGCCGTCGTGCTGATCGGTCTGGTTGCCGGGATCGGCATCGGCCTGGCGATGAGGAAGTCCGACAAGGACAAGAACAATCCGACCAATACGGCCGCGGGGTTCGCGCCGGTCCTCACCCATGACGCGAGTGCGGGCCCGATCCCGGCCAATCTCACCTCGGGCGGCGCGATCCGCATCGGCAAGGCCGACGCCAAGGTGAAGGTCCAGGTCGTGGCCGACCTACAGTGCCCGGCCTGCCAGATGTTCGAGCACGCCAATTCGGCGGCGCTGGGCAAGGCCGTGACCGATGGTTCCGCGACGGTCGAATACAACATCATCTCGTTCCTGGATCGCGCCTCGGGCGGCAACCAGTACTCCACGCGGGCCGCCAATGCTGCCTATGTGGTGGCGTCGGCCGACCCGTCGAAGTTCCAGGCCTGGCTGGGCACCATGTTCGACAAGCAGCCCGCCGAGGGCGGCAGCGGCATGACCGACGATCAGCTCATCCAGATCGCCACCGAGGCCGGTTACACCGATCCGTCCATCGCACAGGACATTCGGGACAACAAGTACGCCGCCTTCGTGAAGGACGAGACCAAGGCCGTCTTCGACACCGGTCTCAAGTCCACCCCGTCGGTGTACGTGAACGGTGAGCAGGTGTCCGATCCCAAGGCGCTCATGAGCCCGAACGGGATCACCTCGGTGATCGAGGCCGCGGCGAAGTGATCGTCGCGGCTCCACCCCGCTCCGCGTGGCCACTGTTGCTGTGCGGCTTGATCGGCTTCGGCGCGTCGGTGACGCTCCTGATCGACAAGTTCAAGATCCTCACCGATCCCGGCTTCAAACCGCTGTGCAGCATCGACCAGGTGGTCGCCTGCACGACGGTGATGGAGTCGGATCAGGCCGCCGCGTTCGGATTCCCCAATCCGATCATCGGCGTGGTCGGCTTCGCGGTGGTGGTGACGCTCGGCGTGCTGGCCGTGGCGGGTATCGGCTTCCCGCGCTGGATCTGGGGCGGCCTGTGGGTCGGGCTGCTGCTGGGCATCGCGTTCATCGGCTGGCTGTTCTACAACGCCGTCTTCGAGATTCACGCGCTGTGCCCGTGGTGCATGGTGGTGTGGGCGGTGACGCCGGTCCTGCTGGCGATCGTGACGGGCCAGATCTGGGGCAAGTCCCGGGGTTTGGTGCAGATCGCGGTGGAGTGGCGCTGGACCGTGGTCGCGATCTACTACGCGGTCATGATCCTGATCGTCTACATCCAGTTCCAGGATTACTGGCGCGACAAGTTCTAATTCGGCGGGCCGACCGTGAGGACGACGGTCACGGTGCGTTGCGCGCCACCGGAATCGGTGACGTCCAGGCGCACCGCGTCCTCCGGTCTGTGCAGGTTGAGGGCGGCCTTGAGGGTCGTCGAATTGAGGATGGGGCGTCCGTCGAGGGCGGTGATGATCTCGCCGTCGACGAGGCCCGCCGCATAGGCGGGCAGCCCGTAGATGGACACGTCCACGCGCGCACCCGAAGGCTGCGCATCCGAGGTGAGGATGCCGAGCGTCGCGGTGGGGCCGATGTGGACGGTGTCCGTCGGTGTGCCGGAACGGATTTGGCGCACCACGGTCATGGCGGTGTCGATGGGGACCGCATAGCCTTCCGGGCCGCGGCCGAGCGCCTTCTGGAGATCGCCGGAGGCGGCGGTGACCACGCCCACGACCGCGCCGTAGCGGTCCACCAGGGCTCCGCCGGATTGGCCCGCGGCCACGGCCGCCCCCACTTCGATCAAGCCGTGCAAGGACTTTCGCGACAGGTCGGCGGCATTGCGGGCCACGATGGCACTGTCCAATCCGGTGATCGCGCCGCTCACGGCGGTGGGTGAGCCGGTGCCGCCCGCATTGCCGATGGCGAGGAGTTGATCGCCGAGTCGCAGGATCGCGGAACTGCCGACCCGGGCGACGGGAAGGTCACTCGCACCGGAGAGTTCGAGCAGGGCGATATCCGCGCCGGAGTCGTAACCGAGGACTGTGGCCGGATAGACCGCGCCGGTGCCGACATCCGTAACCGTCACGGTGTCAGCGCCTTTGATGACGTGGTGGCTGGTGAGGACCTGCCCGTCGGAGGTGAGCACGATGCCGGATCCGGCCGCGCCGAGACCGTAGGGCCGGATGGCGGCATTGATGTTCACCAGTGCGGGTTCCACCACGCCGGAGACCAGGGTGGCGTCGATCGGCGGCAGCGGCGGGCCGATCAGGGTGGCGGTGGTGGTGTCCTCATGGAAGGCGAAGCGGGGCAGATCGCCGCGATAGCCGAGGAATCCGGCGGCGGCGAGGACTGCGACGAAGAGCAGGATCAAGAAGCGGCGGCCCGCGTGGGAGGGCCCTCGGGCATCCCCCGGATGGGGGGCCGCGCCGCCCGGGTTCACTTCCATGCACCCTCCGACCGCTATTCGCCCGTCGGCTCGAGCGTCTTGTATCTACCGGTGTACCAGTTTCAGTGGCTGAGCGCGGCCACTGCCAACATGAATCCCACTCCGGCCAGGGTGCACAGCAGCGGCCACTTGGAGGGCTTCCCGGCGTGGGCTTCGGGGAGGATGTCGGCGGTGGCGAGGTAGAGCAGGAATCCGGCGAAATAGCCCAGGTACATACCTACCAGTTGGGCCGGAACTTGTACGAGGGTTCCGACGATCGCGCCGAAGACGGGCGCGACGGCATCCGCGCCGAGCAGGATGAGCGCCCGCCGATGCGCGTTCCCGTACAGCGTGGTGATGGTGAAGGTATTGAAGCCGTCCGCGAAATCGTGGCAGATCACCGCCAGGGCCACGGCCGCACCGACCGCCGCACCGGCTTGAAAGCCGAACCCGATGCTGAGCCCGTCCAGGAAACTATGGAAGACCAGCCCGCCCGCCGCCACCAGCCCGACCGAGGCGAAATCATGGTGGTGCGAACCGAATTCCTCTTCATGCCCCACATGCAGGGCCATGGACTTCTCGATGATGTGCACGGTGAAGAAGCCGACCACCGCGGCCAGCAGTGGCACCGGCACACCGAGCGCGATCCGGTCATCCTGCTCGAGCGCCTCCGGCATGAGATCGAAGGCCACCACGCCGAGCATGACGCCCGCCGCCAGGCCCAGCACCAGGCGTTTGCGATCGCCGATGCGGGCCGCGATGAGCCCGCCGATGAGCGTGGAGCACATCGAGACGAGCGCCAGCAGAATGGCCATCACTGCAGCATGCCGATCGGTCGCCGATTGATCGGCGCGCCGCGCCGAGCGTGGCATTCCGGACAAATTCTTGGTGAATCGGCACATGCGCAGGTAGGCATAGAGGCATGAGCACTGCTGCCGCCTATGCCGTCTCCACGCCCGATGGCCGATTCGAGAAGGTCGCGATCGAGCGGCGCGAACTCGGCCCCCACGATGTGCTGATCGACATCAAGTACGCCGGCATCTGCCACTCCGATATTCACACCGCCCGCAATGAATGGCACGGCACCTCCTACCCGTGCGTGCCCGGTCATGAGATCGCGGGCCTGGTCGCGGCCGTCGGCTCGGCCGTGACCAAGCATCGGGTCGGCGATCGGGTCGGCGTGGGCTGTCTGGTCGATTCCTGCGGGCAGTGCGACCCGTGCCTGGCCTCCGAGCAGCAGTACTGCCAGCGCGGCACGGTCTGGACCTACAACTCCCGGGTCCCCGAGGAACAGCAGGCCGGTGGTTACACGCTCGGCGGATACGCCACCCAGGTCGTGGTGACCGAGGGCTTCGTCCTGTCGATTCCGGAGGGCATCGGACTGGATGTGGCCGCGCCGCTGCTGTGCGCGGGCATCACGCTGTTCTCGCCGCTGCGGCATTGGAATGCCGGGCCCGGCAAGAAGGTCGCGATCATCGGCATGGGCGGGCTCGGGCATGTGGGTGTGAAGATCGCCGCCGCCATGGGCGCGGAGGTCACCGTGCTGAGTCACTCGCTGTCCAAGCAGGCGGACGGTGCTCGCTTCGGCGCACACCACTACTACGCGACCAGCGAGCGGCAGACCTTCAAGGATCTGCGCGGGAAGTTCGACCTGATCGTGAACACGGTGTCGGCGGACCTGCCCATCGATCACTACCTCAAGCTGCTCGATCTCGATGGCACGCTGGTGATCCTGGGCCTGCCCGATAAGCCCATGGAGGTCAAGGCCTCCACGCTGGCCGGATACCGGCGTTCGCTGTCCGGGTCCATGATCGGCGGGATCGCGCAGACCCAGGAGATGCTGAACTTCTGCGCCGAGCACGGCATCGGCGCGGAGATCGAGGTGATCTCGGCCGACCGCATCGACGAGGCCTACGACCGGGTGGTGGCCAGCGATGTGCGCTACCGCTTCGTCATCGACACGGCGACCATGTAGATCCCACGGTGAGTAGCACGGCGCGGTTACGTTGGCCGGGTGTCCGAGGATGAAAACCGCACGCCCACCGCGACCGACGAGACGGGGACCCCCGACAAGATCTCCGTCTCGTCGGTGATCCCCGCCTGGCTGCCGCGCGCCTACCTGCTGGCGGCGGCCACGGTCGCCGGAATCGTGGTCACCTTCTGGGCCCTGACCCAATTGAAGGGACTGCTCACCGTTCTGGTGGTGTCGCTGTTCCTGGCGTTCGCCATCGAACCCGCCGTGAACTGGCTGGCGGCGCGCGGCTGGAAACGCGGCCCGGCAACCGGGCTGGTGTTCCTCATCGTGACGGTGGTGCTGGTCGGATTCGTCTGGACCATGGGCGAATTGGTGGTCGATCAGGTCACCAATCTGATCAAGAACGCGCCGCACAATGCGGAGGACGCGGTCACCTGGATCAATTCGACCTTCCACACCGATCTTTCGGTCAGCGACGTCACCGAACGGACCTCGCAGTGGAGTTCGAAGCTGGAGTCCTGGGTGGTCGGAATGGCCGACGATGTCTGGGGCATCGGCACCAGCGCCATCGGCGTGCTGTTCCAGGCGCTGGGCGTGCTGCTGTTCACCTACTATTTCGCCGCCGACGGGCCGCGGTTCCGCAATGCGGTGTGCTCGGTGCTGCCACCCAAGCGGCAGCGTCATGTGCTGCGCGCCTGGGGTATCGCGGTCGAGAAGACCGGCGGCTACCTGTACTCCCGTGCGCTGCTGGCACTCTGCTCGGCCATCGCGCATTACGCGGCCATGCGGGTGCTGGGGATTCCGTCGGCGTTCGCGCTGGCGCTGTGGGTGGGCGTGGTCTCGCAGTTCATTCCGACGGTGGGCACATATCTGGCGGGCGCGCTGCCGGTGCTGGTGGCGCTGGCGCACGAACCGCGGGACGCGCTGTGGATTCTCGGGTTCATCGTGGTCTATCAGCAGTTCGAGAACTATGTGCTGCAACCGCGCATCACGGCCACCACCTTGGATATGCATCCGGCGGTGGCGTTCGGCGCGGTGCTGGCGGGGGCGGCCTTGTTCGGTGCGACCGGTGCGCTGCTGGCCATTCCGGTGACGGCGACCGCGCAGGCCTTCATCGGCGCGTACATCCGGCGCTACGAGGTGGAGACGCCCGGATAGCCCGATCCCGAAGTGTCGGCTCGGATACATTCGCAGGGTCTATCAGCTGACAGAGAATATCGGCGCTGACCAGCAGTATTGCTTGCACGGGAACAAATCCCGAGAGCCAAGCACAAGGAGCCGATCGAATGTCCATCACCGCCAAGCGCATTGTCACCGTCCTGGCCGCCGGCCTGTTCGCCCTCCCGGTGGGTGCGGGCGTCGCCGCGGCCGACAACCACCACAACAACAACGATCGCGGCTACCACTACTACTGCGACCGCGACAGCAGCGGCTGGGACTGGAACTACTGCTGGAACCACTACCGCAGCGAATGGCAGCGCGATCACGGCAATGACCGCGGCGACAACCACGGCAACGACAACCACAACGGCAATCACGGCTGGTGACCCGGCTACGGCCAGAGCAGATGAACCCGAAGACGATCGCAGCGCAGAGGCTGCGGTCGGTGACACCCCCGGTGTCACGAATGATGGTGCGGCAGTAACGGAGCCGACGGCAATGCGGCCGCCGGTCGCTCGATGGCCGAGCATGCCCGCTACTGCCCACCGATTAACGCGCCGGACCCGTCACCCGATTCTCAGTAGTTGGCCGTTCGGCCGGGGCGTACCCTTGCGTCAGCCGCTCGCGTTCGGGGGAGGTGGCCGCCGATGCGGTTGAAGCCGGGCGAAAGATTCGCCGGATATACAGTCGAACGCCAATTGGGCGCCGGCGGAATGGGTGTCGTCTACCTGGCGCGCCATCCCCGGCTCGAGCGCCTGGTCGCGCTGAAGGTCCTCAACGATGTCTTCGCCGACGACGAGAAAGCCCGCGCCCGCTTCGAACGCGAAACGGCGCTGATCACAGCCCTGGATCACCCCAATATCGTGCCCATCTACGACCGCAATTCGCCTGAGGACGAGGTGCTGTGGATCTCGATGAAGTTCATCGAGGGCGGGGACGCCGCGCACCTGCTCACCGCCTCCGGCGGACGGCTCGGCGGGATGCGCGCGGTGCATATGATCGCCGACGCCGCCCGCGGCCTGGACCACGCGCACCGCCACGGCATTCTGCACCGCGATATCAAACCCGCCAATCTGCTGGTGGAACAGGAGGGTTCCGAACGCGCCCTGGTCACCGATTTCGGCATTGCCCGCAGCCTGGAGGACACCGAGACCGGCTCCCGGGTCAGCGCCACCGTCGCTTATGCCGCGCCGGAACGGTTCGGCAGCGATCCGGTCGACCATCGCGCCGATGTCTATTCGCTCGGCTGCACGCTCTACAAACTTCTGACCGGCGACCCACCCTTCCCGCGGCGTGACGAGGCCGCCGTCATGGCCGCGCACTTGCATGCCACGCCGCCGCGGCCGACCGATCAGCGCCCGGATCTGCCCGCGGCCCTGGATGGTGTGCTCGCCACCGTGCTGGCCAAGAATCCCGCGGATCGCTATCCGGACTGCATCACCTTCGCGGACGCCGCCTGCCTCGTGGTGGATCCGAACTGGAAACCGATTGTGCGCGAACAGATGTACGGGACATCCGCCGCGGAAACGGTGATGTTCCCCCCAGTGCCCGCCCCCGAAGTCGAGACCATGATCGGGCTTCCGCCCACGGTGGAGTCGCCGCGGAGTGGGGCGTATCGGAACACCGGCGCGCATCGGCCGAATTCGGCCGGTGGACAACGGCTTCAGCCTCCCGGCGGACAACGACCGGAGTCGCTCGGCGGAACACGGTTCGAACCACCTGGCGCACAACGCCCCCGACCGCAGTCCGGGCAATGGCCGCCGCAGGGCGGGCAGCGGTTCGAGCAGGCAGGCGGAGAGCGTCCCCGATCACCCGATGCACCGGTGTGGCAGCCGTCCGGGCCACAGCGCGGGAGTGCCGATCCGGCGAGTGCCGGTGGACCGGATATCGGCGGGCGGCAGCGCTTTTCGCGTCGCCGCCTGCTGATCGGCGGGGTCGCGGCGCTGTCGGTGGGAGCGGCCGGAGCCGTCACGGCGGCGGTGACGCTGTCCGGCAATCGATCCGAGTCGAAGTCGAGCGGAAGTTCTCCCCAATCATCCACAGGCCCTGTGGAATTACAGGCGGGCACGCAGGTGCTGGCGCTGACATTCTCCCCGGACAGCAAGTTGCTGCTCACCGGCGGCAAGGACAATGCGGCACAGATGTGGGAGGTCGCCACCGGCAAGCAGGTGGGCAGTCCCGTTACCGGCCATAGCAATTCGATTCGTGCGGTGGCCATCAGTCCGGACGGGACGCTCTTCGCCACGGGCAGCGAGGACAATACGGCGCGACTGTGGGAGCTGGCCACCCGCCAGCCGGTCGGCAGTCCGCTGACGGCCCATACGAATGTGGTGCGTTCGGTGGCGTTCAGCCCGGACAATACGTTGCTGGCCACCGGCAGTGACGATGCCACGGCGCAACTCTGGACGGTGCGCTCCCGCATGCCCGACGGCACGGCGCTGACCGCGCACAGCGGTGCGGTGCGGTCGCTCGCCTTCGCCCCCGATGGCGTGCTGCTGGCCACCGGCAGCGCCGACAATACGGTGCGGCTGTGGACGGTTCGCACCCGCGAACCGTCCGGATCCGCCCTGGCGGGCCATAACAGTCAGGTACGCGTGGTCGCCTTCCATCCCGGCGGTACCCTGCTCGCCTCCTCGGGCGATGACGCCACCATCCGAATCTGGGATGTGCGCGCCCGCAAGGCGGCCGGGGATCCACTCAGCGGTCACGCCGAGCCGGTGCTCTCCCTCGCCTTCACTCCCGACGGCAGTCGTCTGGCCAGCGGCAGTCGCGATGGCACGGTCCGGGTGTGGGACACCACGACTCGCGCCCCCATCGGTAATCCGCTGACCGGCCACACCGGCCCGGTCCACTCGCTGGCCTTCTCCCCCGACGGCACCCTGCTCGCCACGGGCAGCGCCGACAACACCATTCGCTTCTGGAGAAACGCCGATATCCACTGAGCGCGGGCGACAGTGTTCTTGTAACCGATGCCGGTACTTACAGGGGAGACAACCTCCCCGAGTAGGCGGCAGTGGCGGAACCGGCGGCAGCGTGGCCGCCGGTCACTCAATCGGTCGAGTAATCCCCGCTACTGGCCAGCCTGCTCGTGCAATGCCTTCTTGGCCGCGTCCTGAACCTTGTCGACATGCTCGGCGTACTTGCCTTCGGTCTTCTGGTCCACGATGTCGCCGACCTTGTCCACCAGCGGATCCAGCTTGTCCACGTGCTGGCCCGCCAGATCGGCGGCCTTACCGGCGGCATCCTTCAGATTGTCGAACAGTCCCACGGTCGTACTCCCTGTCTCGAATCAACGTCGTCCACAGGCTAACCCGTGGCTGCCGGAAGTTCGGGAGCATGGAGCACGGCGTTGGTCACTCGTCAGCGGGAGGTCTTCCAGGGTTCGGTCGGGGGAATCCGATCGCCCTTGTCGTCGTAGGTGTCGCTGCCGTTCTTGGCGGTCGGCGGTGCGTCTACCGGCTGATCGCCCTTGCCCGTCGGATCCATGCTGCGCTCCTGTCTCGGGAAAACTTTCTTCGACAGGCTATTTCGCGCTTCATGACCAATTCGTGATCGGTACCCCGAACCGGATCGCGAAAACAGAACGGCGGCACGGGTTCTCGACCCGTGCCGCCGTATTGCTCAGTGCTGGTGTATTACTTGCCCGCCTGCTCGGCTTCGGCCCGGCGGCGGACGCGGCGCGCGGCGGCGACCATGTTCCGCAGGGACGGGTCGAGCTGCCAATGGTGGCGGGTCTTCAAGCCACCGTCGGGGTTGGCCCACAACCGCTGCGGGGTAACGGCTTTCGCCGCGGCGGTGAGCCTCTCGTCGAGCTCGTCGATATCGGGGATGCGCGCCGAACGGCTCTCGTACACGCCCGGGCCGATGCCGTGGGTGAGGCCGATGCCTTCGGCATTGTCCTCTTCGAGCGCATTGAGCACCCATTCGATGGAGCGGGTGGCGACAATGGCGGTCACATCGGCATCGAGTTCCTCGATGGCCTTCACCACGTCCTCACGGCTGGAATAGCCGATGTGGGTGTGGATCTGGGTCTCCGGCCCGACGCCGGAGGTGGCCAGCTTGAACGCACCGACCGCCCAGCGCAGGTATTCGGCCTGCCCCTTGGAGCGCAGCGGCAGCAGTTCGCGAATGGACGGCTCGTCCACCTGGATGATGGCGATGCCCGCCTTCTCCAGGTCCACGACCTCGTCCCGGATCGCGAGGGCCACCTGGTCGGCAGTCTCGTAGAGCGGCTGGTCCTGGCGCACGAAGGAGCGCGCCAGCATGGTGACCGGACCGGTGACCATGCCCTTGACCGGCTTGTCGGTCAGCGACTGGGCGTAGGTGGCCCATTCGACGGACATGGCCTTGGGGCGGGACACGTCGCCGTACACGACCGGCGGTCGCACGCAACGGGATCCGTACACCTGCACCCAGCCGAAGTGGGTGGTGGCGAAGCCGTCCAGGAGCTCCGCGAAGTACTGGATCATGTCATTGCGCTCATGCTCGCCGTGCACGAGCACATCGAGGCCGATGTCCTCCTGCAAGCGGATGGTCGACTCGATCTCGGCCTCGATGCGCTTGCGGTACTCCTCGTAGGACACTTTGCCCTGGCCGAGGTCGTAGCGGGCCTGCCGGATCGCGGTGGTCTGCGGGAACGAGCCGAGCGTGGTGGCGGGCACCAGCGGCAGTTTCAGCTTGGCCTGCTGCGCGATCCTGCGGGTCTCGTACGGTTCGCGAATGCGCATCTGCGGGGTGACGGCGTAAACCCGTTGCCGCACCGCGTGCTTCAGCTTGAAGTGCACCTCGCGCGGCGTCTTGCGCCACTTCTCCGAGGGGCCCTCGGTGAGCGCCTTGGCGAGCGAAACCACTTCCAGGACCTTCTGTTTCGCGAAGGCCAGGCGGTCGGCGACGTGCTCTTCGAGCTCATATTCGACGAGCAGGTCGTAGGGCACGTGCAGCAGGGTGGAACCGGTGGACACCACCATGTCCGGGCACACCTTGGCGAGCGCGTTCAGGTACTCGAGCGTGACGTGCCGGTCGGCGCGCCACACATTGGTGCCGCTGATGACGCCCGCGTACAGCCGCTTACGGGAGATGCCGGGGATCTTGGCCAGGTCCTCGGCGCTGATCCGGTAGCTGGCCAGGTCCAGGCCGATGGCCTCGACCTTGGTGCGCGCCAGGATTTCCAGGGCCTCACCGAAGTCGCCGTACTGGCCGGTGACCAGCATGCGCGGACGCAGCGCGGAGGTGGACAGGCGCTGGTAGGTCTTCTCGAACAGTTCGAGCGTGGACGGCGAGCGGTCGCTGGTGAAGCAGGGCTCGTCGAGCTGCACACAGGTGGCGCCGCGCTTGGCGAGGATCTCGAAGAGTTCCTCGTACACGGGCAGCAGCCGGTCCAGCAGTTCCAGCTTGTCGAATTCGGTTTCGCCGGGGACGTGTCCGGTCTTGGACAGCAGCAGCAGCGACATCGGGCCGAGCACGACCGGGCGCAGTTCGATGCCCGCGGCCTTGGCGCGATCGAATTCGTCGAGCAGAGCCTCGGGGTGCAGCGAGAACTGGGTGTCGGCCTCGAGTTCGGGCTGGCGGTAGTGGTACGGGGTGTTGAGCAGTCGCACCAGTTCCAGCGGCGGCAGGTCGGGGCGGCCGCGCGCCATCAGGAAGTAGAAGTCGAGCGGGTGCAGCCCTTCTCGCTCCGACTCGAACCGCTTCGGCACCGCACCGAACATGAGGGCGTTGTCGAGGATGTGGTCATAGAAGGAGAAGGTGTTGCCGGGCACCTGGGTGAGACCGGTGGCAGCCAACTCGAGGTACTGCGTTTCCTGAATGTCCCGGCCGACCGCGACCAGCTCGTCGCGGGACAGCGTGCCGTGCCAATACGACTCGAGAGCACGCTTGAGTTCCCGATGCGGTCCGATGCGGGGATAGCCCAGGATGCTCGATCCGAAGCCGTCGGTGACGTTGGCCATGAGCGCGCCACTCCTCCTTTAAGTCACCTGTGCGGCGCCCACCAACGAAGGGTGGACGCCGCACAGTTATGCGCCCTGAGTGCCGGGCGGAGTTCAACCCGGGCGGGCCGGCCGGTGTCACCGGCCCTGTTTGCAGCTTATGCCTGAGTCGGGTTCAGCAGAGCTGTACCCGCGTGCCAGTGCTTAGCGGTTGTACTGGTAGAAGCCGGTGCCGGCCTTCTTGCCCAGCAGGCCCGCCTCGACCATGCGCATGAGCAGCGGCGGGGCGGAGTACAGGGGCTCCTTGAACTCGGCGTACATGGAGTCGGCGATGGACTTCACGGTGTCGAGGCCGACCAGGTCGGTCAGGGCGAGCGGGCCCATCGGGTGGGCGCAGCCCAGCACCATGGCCTTGTCGACGTCTTCCTTGGTGGCGAAACCGGATTCGACCATGCGGATGGCCGAGAGCAGGTACGGCACCAGCAGCGCGTTGACCACGAAGCCGGAGCGGTCGGCGGAGCGCACGACCTGCTTGCCCAGCACGTCGGCGGCGAACTGCTCGGCGCGGGCGGAGACGGCCTCGGTGGTCTTGAGCGTGGTGACCAGCTCGACCAGCGGCAGCACCGGCACCGGGTTGAAGAAGTGCATGCCCACGACCCGCTCGGGGTTATTGGTGGCCACGGCGATCTTCATGATCGGGATGGAGGAGGTGTTGGAGGCCAGCACCGCGTTCGGGTCGGTGACGACCTTGTCCAGCTCGGCGAAGATGGCGGTCTTCACATCTTCGTTCTCCAGCACGGCCTCGACGACCAGCTGACGGTCGGCGAAGTCGGCGAGATCGGAGGTGAAGCGCAGCCGCCAGGCGGTCTGCTCACGCTCGCGCTCGGAGATCTTGCCGCTGGACACCGCGCGGTCCAGCGACCGCAGGATGCGGGCGCGGCCCGCGGCGGCGAGCTCACGAGTCTGTTCGAAGACAAGCACATCGACATGCGCCCGGGCACAAACCTCGGCGATGCCCGCACCCATCTGTCCCGCGCCGATGATTCCGACGCGCTGAATCTTTTCGCTGCTCACGTCCCGCTCCTGCTGTTGTTGGCCGTCGTGGCTGTGGTGAAGGCGTCGAACCCGGATACGACCCTGCGCCTTCTTAAGGTCTTGATTTCGTAATTCGAAGCTATAGGAAAATGCCCTCCCCGCCGGGGCTGTCGACGGGAAGGGCAGGTGAACTCCGTCGAGAGGGACTGCCATTCCTCTCTGCGGGGTTCGAGGTTCCCGGAGCGCTGGTTGCCCGGCGCTCCGGGAGGAGTTCCTCAGAACCTGTGCGGTTCAGTCAGAACCGGTGTGGCTCAGTGGAACTGGCCCTCTTCGGTCGAACCCTTCAGCGCAGCGGTGGAGGTGTTCGGGTCAACGGTGGTGGCGATGGTGTCGAAGTAACCGGCGCCGACCTCACGCTGGTGCTTGACGGCGGTGAAGCCACGCTCGGCGGCGGCCTTGAACTCGCGCTCCTGCAGGTCGACGAACGCGGTCATGCCCTCGCGAGCGTAGCCGTGCGCCAGGTCGAACATGCCGTAGTTCAGCGAGTGGAAGCCGGCCAGGGTGATGAACTGGAACTTGAAGCCCATGGCGCCCAGCTCACGCTGGAACTTCGCGATGGTGGCGTCGTCCAGGTGCGCCTTCCAGTTGAAGGACGGCGAGCAGTTGTAGGCCAGCAGCTGGTCCGGGAACTCGCTGCGAACCGACTCGGCGAACTTGCGCGCGACCTCGAGGTCCGGCACGCCGGTCTCCATCCAGATGAGGTCGGCGTAGGGGGCGTAGGCCTTGGCACGCGCGATGCAGGGCTCGATGCCGTTCTTCACGCCGAAGAAGCCCTCGGCGGTGCGGGTGCCGTCCAGGAACTCGCGGTCGCGCTCGTCCACATCGGAGGTGATGAGGGTGGCGGCCTCGGCGTCGGTGCGGGCGATGATGACCGACGGCACGTCGGCGACGTCGGCGGCCAGACGCGCGGAGGTCAGGGTGCGGATGTGCTGCTGGGTCGGGATCAGCACCTTGCCACCGAGGTGGCCGCACTTCTTCTCCGAGGCGAGCTGGTCTTCCCAGTGCACGCCGGCGGCGCCGGCCACGATCATGGCCTTCTGCAGCTCGTAGGCGTTCAGGGCGCCACCGAAGCCGGCCTCGGCGTCGGCGACGATCGGGGCCAGCCAGTTGGCGACCGAGGTGTCACCCTCGACCTTGGCGATCTCGTCGGCGCGCAGCAGCGCGTTGTTGATGCGACGCACGACCGACGGCACCGAGTTGGCCGGGTACAGCGACTGGTCCGGGTAGGTGTGGCCGGACAGGTTCGCGTCACCGGCGACCTGCCAACCGGACAGGTAGATGGCCTTGAGGCCCGCGCGGACCTGCTGCACGGCCTGGTTGCCGGTGAGGGCGCCCAGGGAGTTGATGTAGTCCTCGTTGTTGACGAGATCCCAGAGGATCTCGGCGCCGCGGCGAGCGAGCGTGTGCTCCTCGACGACGGTGCCCTGGAGCTTCACAACCTGCTCGGCGGTGTAGCTGCGGTCGATGCCCTTCCAGCGGGGGTTGGTGTCCCAGTCCTGCTGGATTTCCGCAGCGGTCTTCGGGGTGCCGATGGTCGACATCTGTGACTCCACTTCCTGATCTCGGTCGGTTGGCCCCACTGGTCGAATCTCTGCCGGGCCGAATGAACGGCCGGTGAAGTTCGAACACTGCTGGAGCGGCAATTTGCAGACTTGCTAGGCCCGCGAGGTGTACTTCCACACGATGGCACAGGAAAAAATGTGCGTCTACCTGTTGCAAGTGTGAATCCCCGCTAGCTTTCGCGAGTGTTTTGCTAACCCTGCGAAATTTGCTTGCGAATAGCAGCGGCGGAGCCTACTTGCGAGTAGCCCTGACGTGCAGTTTTGCATAACGCCCGTACTGTTTGCGTGATCGGGGCCACCGACACACGACGCGCCGAGATGCGCCGATGTGTGAGCACGTTCACAATCGATTGTGATCTTGATGGATGTGAGACATCCCACCGGGGTCCGCAATTGAGACCGGACGGTTGGGTCCTAGCCTGATCAGGAGGTCGCCTGAACGAGTACAAGGAGTAGCCCATGCGGCAACGCTGGATATCCACCACGGCTATGGCCGTGACCTCGATCGCGACCCTGATCGGCGCACCGCTCGCGGCCGCCGCACCCGCCCCGGGCACCGGCGAGTTCACCTCCGCCGAACCCCTGGCCGAGATCGCCACTCCGCCCGGATCGGTGAACTCCGAGCGCTTCCTCTACACCAGCACCACGGCACGCGACGCGCCTACAACCGCCAGTGCCGCCGTTTACTTCCCGCCCGGCGAAGCGCCCACGGGCGGCTGGCCGGTGATCGCCTGGGCGCACGGCACCATCGGGCTGGGCGACCAATGCGCGTATTCGATCGCCGGACCCGGTGCGCGCGACCGCGACTGGGCCTATCTCGGGGCTTGGCTGAAGCAGGGTTACGCCATCGTGGCCGCCGACTACGCGGGGCTGGGCACGCCCGGCGACCATCCGTATCTGAACGGAGTCGTCGAGGCGCACAACGTGGTGGACTCGGTGAAGGCCGCGACCAGCCACTATTCCTCGCTGTCGAAGAAGTGGGTGGTGGTCGGGCAGTCGCAGGGCGGCGGCGCGGCGGTCACCACCGCGCGCTACGCCACCGAGTTCGGCGGCCCGGACCTCGACTACCGGGGCGCGGTCGGCACCGGCGTGCCCGCTTATATAGAGAACATTCTGCTGCCGCTCGGACCGGGCGTACCGCCGATCAAGCTGGGCGCGCACACCACCGGGTATCTGCTGTACATCCTCGATGGGCTGCGGACCAGCTACCCGGAGCTGAATATCGAGTCCTACCTGAACGATTCGGGGCGCTACTGGCTGGACCGGGCCAATACCTCCTGCCTGGACGACCTCGGTAATGAACTGACCGCCGGGAATGTGGTGATCGGGAATCTGTTCTCGCGGCCGCTCGCTCAGATTCCCGACCTGCAAGGTGTGCTGACCCGCTACATGGGTGTCCCGGAGTCCGGTTACGACAAGCCGGTCTTCATGGGGCAGGGCCTGTTCGACACCGATGTGGTGACTCCGGCAACGCTGGCGTTCGCCGCGCGCTTGCGGGCCAATGGCCAGCCGGTCACGCTGCACACCTATCCGACCGATCACAGCGGCACGGTCAATGCCTCCCTGTCGGATTCGATCCCGTTCGTGCGCAACCTCTTCGGCTGATTCCGACTGAAATCTAGCAGCGCTAGACAAACTAACTGCGTGACTGTTATGGTTGCCTCTGTTCCTAGCGCTGCTAGATTTCAATAGGAAGAGGCACTCCAATGCTCACCGTCATCGGCCAGACCCTCGCCGCCCTCGCCGTTCTCGCCAATGCCGTCGTCTACGGCACCGACTGGTGTGCCGCCCTGATCACGCGCTCGGTCTACCGCAAGCTCGACGACGCCACCGTCACCGCCTCCGCCGGGTGGGGCCACTACTACGGCGACAAGCGCATGCCGATCTTCGGCGCGGGCGGTGTGGTGACCGCGCTACTGACTGTGGTCGTCGCCGCGATCGGCGGCCATCTCGCCGCCACCGTCGCGGCCGCCCTCGCGCTCGCCGCACTGCTGCTCTGGCTGGCCTTCTACGTCACCATCGCCAAGCCGATCAATACCGCCCAGACCCAGGCTGCCCAGACCGGTGTCATTCCCGCGAATGCCCGTGCCCTCCAGGACAAGTGGGACAGCATCCTGAAGTACCGCGTCACCCTCCAGACCGTCGCCCTGGTCGGACTGCTCGCCGCACTGGCCACCTTCTGAGCCGACCGGACCCGCAAGACCCCGCACCGATCGGTGCGGGGTCTGCGCGTATTCAGACCGGCGGGCCTGGGTGGATCTCGGCGGGGTGCTGGGTGGTGAGGAGTCGCCAGATGCGGTCGGCGGTCATGGGGAGGTGGTGGGGGCGAACGCCGATGGCATCACGGACGGCATTGGCCAGGGCGGGGGCCACCGGGTTGTACGGGGATTCGCTCATCGATTTCGCACCGAGCGGACCCAGGGGGTCGGACGTGTCGGCGAAGTAGACCTCGGTGTAGGGGACGTCGGAGAACTGCGGGATGTGGTAGCGGCGAAGGGTTTTCGTGGTGGGCTCGCCGTTGGTGGTGCGGACTTCCTCGTAAAGGGCGCTGCCGATGGCTTGGGCCACGCCGCCTTCGACCTGGCCGCGGCATTGGACGGGGTTGAGGACCGTGCCTGCGTCGGCGGTCTGGATGGATTGCAGGATGCGGATTTCGCCGGTGACGGGGTGCACGGCTACACGGAAGGCGTGCACATTGAAGGCGACCGAGCGGGGAGTGCCGTCGTGGGTGGCGGTGGTGCGGAGCGGGCCGTCGGCGGTGAGGTCGGCGGCCGTGAGTAGTCGATCCTGGCAGCGGATTCCGCCGGGTTCGAAGATGTGCAGGGGGGCGGGGAGACCGGTGAGGGCGACTGCGCGGCGCAGGATTCGAGTGCAGAGTTGTTCGGCGGCGGCGTGGGTCGCGCGTCCGGCGACGGTGATGCCGGTGGAGCCGAATGCGCCTGTGTCGTGGCCGGTTCCGTCGGTGTCGGCGTGGCGGATGTGGACGCGGGAGGGGTCGGTTCCGAGGACCGTGGCGACGAGTTGGGCGTGCACGGTCGTGGTGCCATTGCCGAATTCGGCGGTGCCTACGCGGAGTTCGTAACCGCCGTCGGCCAGGAGTTCGAGGTGGGCGGTGGAGCTGTGGCCGCGCGGGGGGATGGTGGCGATCATGGCGGGGGCCATGCCCTCGCCGATCAGCCATTCCGGGCCGGGGGCGGGGACGCCATTGCCGCGGCGCAGGGCTTGTTCGGCGAGGTCGAGGCATTGGTCGAGGCCGTAGCTGGCGATGTCCAGGTCGGGTTCGTCGTGGCAGAAACCGCCGATCAGAGGGTCGCCGGGGCGGACCACATTGCGGCGTCGAAATTCGAAGGGGTCCAGGCTGATTCGGCGGGCGAGCTCGTCGAGGGCGGATTCGATGCCGAAGATGACCTGGCCGAGTCCGTAGCCGCGGAAGGCTCCGGAGGGGACATTGTTGGTGTAGACGGCGCGGCCGTCAATGCGCTTGTTCGCGCATCGGTACAGTGCGACCGATTCGTTCATGCCGTGGAAAAGCACTCCGGCGCTGTGGTTTCCGTACGCGCCCGCGTCGGATAGCACGTCGACGGCGAGTGCGGTGAGCCGTCCGTCGGCGTCCGCGCCGGCGGTGACTTCCACTCGCATGGGATGCCGGACGGTGGTGAAGAATTCGTCGGTTCGGGTGAGCTCGTACTGCACCGGCTGCCCGGTGCGCAGGACCGCGAGGGCGACCAGGTCCTCGGTGAACATCTCCTGTTTACCGCCGAAGCCGCCGCCGACGCGGGCCGCGAACACTCGCACCCGGTCTCGTTCCAGGTCGAACAATCGGCATAGCTCGTCCCGCACCAGGAACGGCACCTGGGTGCTGGTCCGCAGGACGAGCCGCCCGGCCTCGTCGAGCCATCCGATGCTGCCGTGGGTCTCGAGATGCACATGCTGCACCCGCTGGGTCTGCCACACCCCTTGCACCACTTCCGAAGCCGCGCTCAGTCCGGCGGTCACATCCCCGGTTCGACCATGCACTTCGGCGACCAGATTTCGCTGCGCATCCGCGATCCGGGCCGACTCGGGCTTATCCACATGCAGCGTCGGCGCGCCGACCGCGAGCGCCTCGTCGGGCTCGAAAACAGCTGGCAGGACCTCATATTCGACTTTCAGGGCCCGGCATCCCGCCCGAGCGGCCGCCAGTGTCTCCCCCACCACGGCGGCAACTCGCTGCCCGATGAAACGCATAACGGGATCCAGCACCAGGGTGTCGTCCGGATCGTCTTCCCGAATCTGGTGCCGCGCTGTGGAAAACGCCAGGTTCGGCGAATCCGCATACGTCAATACCGCACGTACTCCCGGAATCGCTTCCGCCTCAGCGGTATCGATTCCCACGATTCGAGCGTGGGCATGCGGACTCCGCAGAACCTCCAGATGCAGTACCCCATCCGGTGGGAGGCTCGCCGTATCGTCCTCGGCTCCGGCAGGCGGTACGTCCATGGTGAATGGCTCTGTGCCGGTGACGATTCGAGGTCCGGCCAGCGCGCCAATCGAGGTTCCCGCGGCACCTGCGCGGTCACTCCCTGCTACGTCGGGGCGATTGGCGCGGTCGCAGAGACCGCTGTGGCAGGCGGTTCCGCACGACGCGGGCTCGGCCGAGTGGGCGGCGGTCAGGGCGTCGGCGATGGATCGGTAGCCGGTGCAGCGACAGAGGTTGCCTTTGAGGGTTTCGGGAAGGGTGGCGGGGTCGAGGGTGCCCGAGTCCGCGAGTTCGGTTGCGGTGATGAGCATTCCGGCGGTGCAGAAGCCGCATTGGAAGGCGGCGTTCTCGAGGAATCGCGTGTGCAGGAAGGTGGGGGCGTCGGTGGCGAGGCCGGTGGCGGTGGTGATGGTGTGGCCTTCGGCGCGGTGTGCCGGGTAGACGCAGGAGTGGACGGCGGTGCCGTCCACGAGGACGCTGCACGCGCCGCAGTCACCGGCATCGCAGCCTTTTTTGGGTGCGAGGTGGCCGGTTTCGCGCAGGAGGGTGCGCAGGCATTGGCCGGGGCGCGGGTCGGTGTCGACGGGGGTGCCGTCCACGATGATTCTCATGAGCGGTCTCCGGATGGGTTGGCTCCGGATAGTTCGGCGGTGACTTCCGCGGCGAGCACGGACGTGATGTGGCAACGCCAGTCCGGAGCGCCGTGCGGGTCGTCGTACCAGAGGTCGGGTTGGATGTCCGCGAGCGTTGCCGACAGTTCGCCACTGGTCGGAAGGTCCGGGAATTCGAGGACGACCGGGCGGGTGGTGGCGGCACTCAGGGTGAGGGTGAGCGCGCCGGAGCGGTCGCGTCGTCCCATGACGACGGAGCCGGAGCGCCCCTTGGGCGTGAGTGCGAGCTTGCGGAATGCGGTGCGGGACCGCAGGTTCGCGGCGGGAATGCGGAGGGCGCGCAGCACGTCCCCTTGGTCCAGGAGTGTCTGCCCGGGTCCGATCACGAAGCGGGAGACGGGAATCCATTCATCCCCGCCCGACCACCAGACCAGCGCGGATCCGCCCAGAGCGGTCAGCGCGGCCAGTACCGCGCCCGCGGGCAGGGCCAGACAGACATTGCCGCCGACGGTCGCCATGCGCCGAATCTTGTGCGAGGCGACCAGCGCCCCGCAGGCCTGCCCGAAAAGCCGGGTAGCGGGCCAGTGCGCCGGATACGCGGTATCGGCGAGCTCGGCCAGCGTGCACGTGGCAGCGATCTCCAGCCCATCATCATCGCTGGTCAGCGGCGTCCACCCGAGCCCGGTGATATCGACGAGCCGATCCAGCCGGTCCTGTGGTTCGGAATACAGCCAGGTCCCCCCGGCCAGCACGGCGCTGCCCGCCCCGAGTCCGGTCAGGTCCTCCCGTCCCCGTGCCATCACCACGTCGCGGATCGTGTCCAGATCCATCGCTATCACCGCTCTCACCCGCGGGCCGGTTGCAGCCTCAACCTCCACCTTAGGAGAGGAGAGTTGCGCGGAGGTTGCGGCAACCTCCGCGCTGTTTCTTGCTCGTTACTACCTGATCAGGTCACCGGCCGCTCGGTGGGCGTCCCGCAGAACGGGGCACAGTCGCCTGCAACGAGAGTTCCGGACGGGCTCGGCGGTCCCGGATCGGTCGCGATGTGCTCGCCGCAGCTGGTGACGACCACCAGCATGACGAGCAATGCGAACACCAGGACCGCGGCGAACAGCCCGAGGCACCAGGCCACGAAATTGAACATCATCGCCTCGCTTCCCGATGACCGCGGCCACCCCTCCGGGTCGCGGTCATCGAGTCGCAACGGCCCTGGGGCGTCCGCCAGGAACCGTTGTCTCCCTCGGCATCCCCGTCATCCGGGACACGCAAGGCCAACAGGCACATGGCGTCGGTGACGGTGAGGCCGAGAACTTCGGCGTGGAGCGCGGCGATCTCGCCGTCGAATTGCCCACCGGGGCGCAGTAATCCGATGAGAATCATTTCGGCCAGCACCACGCCGGCAATGGCCTGTTCTCGGTTCAATCGCAGCGAGGTGGGAAGGTAGGAGAGTATCCACCGTCCCCGCTGCGGTTCGGGTACGTCGACTCGGAATGCGACCTCGTGAGCCACATCGCTGGTGATGAGCCAGTCCGAAGCAGTGATTGCCATTGATCCAATCCTTTACTTCCGCTGGGACCAGTCCCCGTGGTCCTGGTTGGTGGATCAATGGTCGCGACAATCGGCGCGCGTCTCGATCCCAGCGGTAGCGGAAAATTCTTGGCACATCACGGGTGCTTGACCAGCCGAAATCCACGCGGTACCAAGGAAACATCACATTGGGGGGCGGATTTCTTGGGGCCGCGGAAATACGGGAGGCGCACCGTGTCACAAAACGGTGAAGCCGAGGATTTCGGCGTCGAAGCTCGCAAGGAACTGCGCAGGATTCTACTCGGTATCGGACTTCGTGAAAATGAGCTGCTGGCACTGATAGCCGCTGAATTACGGCATCGCGGATGCCGTCCGCGCAAGGCCTGGCGGCTGGCCAACGATCTCACCCAGCAGGAGGTGGCCGAGGAGCTGAATCGGCTCACCGGGAAGCCCACCGCACCCATGAAGGCCTCCCGTATCTCGGAATACGAGTCCTGGCCCGGACCGGAAGGCAAGGGACGCAATCGGCCCCGGCCCACCCTGGAGATGATGAAGAACCTGGCCGCCATCTATCGCACCTCATGGGATCAACTCGTGGATGTCGAGGATCTGACGTGCATGCCGAGTTCGGATGTGAAGGCCTTCCGGGATGCGGTGGCCGCCAACTGCACCACCGTGCACACCGCGATCGGCGGTGGATTGCCCGCGGGCCTGGTGCCTTTCGTCGGCCGGGCCAAACCGCAGCAGCAATTGCGCGAACGGGTGGAGGCGCATCTGAATCGGACGGGACCACCCGTGCATGTGATCAATGGCCTTGCGGGCGTGGGGAAGACGGCGCTTGCCCGGTCCGTGGTGCAGAACTTCGCGGAGCATTATCCGGACGGAGTGATCTGGGAGAACCTGCGCGGTCACACCGATGGCCGGCCACCGCGCACACCCGAGGGGGTGCTGGAGCAGCTGCTGCTGCGGATCGGCGTCCTGCCGGAGACCATCGAAACCGATATCGCACAGCGGGCCGCACGCTGGCGGCGTGAGATGCGGGATCGGCGCATGCTCATCGTTTTCGACAATGTGCTCGAGTCCACGCAGGTGCGGGCGCTGCTGCCGGATGCGCGCGGCTGCTTCGTACTGATCACCAGCCGGCACAAACTGACCGCGTTGAGTGGCAGTGTGCCACTGCAATTGGATGCCATGGAGCCGCTGGAATCGGAGGAAATGCTGGTCGAACTGGCGCATCTGCCAGCGGATTACGACGTGGAGGCGGCGCGGCGGGTCCTGCGCGCGGCGGGCGGGCTGCCGCTCGCCATCCGGCTGATCGCCGGTCAGATCGCCCATCACGGACCGGATCTGCTGAGCGCGGCGGCGGCGGAGTTCATGCGGCTCGCCGAGCGCATGCGACAGGGGCCGGAGGAGACCTCGGAGGAGTCGGTCGCGGAACGCGCCCTGGACTACTTCTCGGCAGAGGGCGAAACCCTGCGTGCCGCTTTCGAATTGTCGTACAAGCGGCTACCGGATCCGGAATTGCAGCGAGCGGTGCGACTGCTCGGCTGGTTCCCGAGCACCGAGATCACCGCGGAGACCCTCGCGCCGATGGCGGGGGTTACGCAGGCGCAGGCGTACGGGCTGATCCGGCAGATCTTCGAGGTGGGGTTGCTGGATCCGGCGGAAACCGGTCCGGGACAACGCTATCGGATTCACGACGTGACGCGGCTGTTCGCGCGGGTGCAAGCCGATGCGGAGGATGCGCAGAGTGAGCATCCGGCTGCCGTGGGGCGGCTGGTGCGGCACTGCCTGCGAGTGGCAGGGCAGGTGGGCGCACCCCGGCCATACGAGGCGGCGGGCAGTTTCCCGAAGGGACCCGGCGGGGATCCGAGCGGTGCGACGCTGCGGGCGCAGGATTGGCTGAACAGGGAGCGGGAACTGCTGCTCGGCTGCATCCGGGTAGGCGGGTCGGAAGCCGATACCGGGGAGTTGGCCCGGCTCCTCGGCGCGCATCTGTCCGAGCTGGGGCACTGGTCGGACGCGCGCTGGTTGTTCGTGCGCGCATTGGCGATCGCACGCGGCAACAACGACCGAACCACCGAATGTGATGTGCTGTTCGATCTGGGCAGCGTCTACCGCCGCTCCTGCGACTACGACACGGCCGCAAAGTGTTTCGAGGAAGCACACACCATATCCATCGAGCTGGACGACGCCCTTCGAATGGCCGCCTCGCTGTGGGGATACGCCGAAGTCCGCCGCCACATAGGCGATTTCGATCGTGCCCGCAGCGCGTACGCCGATGTGGTCGGCATAGCCAGAAGACTCGAGCACCGAAAGTTCGAGGGCGATGCCTTGCGCGGCCTCGGCCACATCGAACGCATGTCCGTCGACGACAAGGGCGGTGACTTGGAGATCGCCCACGGCTACTACCTGGATTCGCTCCGCATAGCCACCGAGATCGGCGACCCCTACAGCCTCGGCTGGTCGCTGTGGGGTCTGGGCTTCGTCTCCCGTGTCTCCGGTGAATACCTCACTGCTCGAGGCCATTTGGAGAAGGCCCACGCCATCAGCCTCGAGATGAACGACCGTATCCTGCAAGTCGACACGCTGCGCGGCCTCGGTCATATCGAACGCGCCGTCGGCGACCTGGATGCCGCCCAGGAGTACTACTCCGATTCTCTGGACCGAGCGCGCCGCAATCGCGACCCGCACGGTGAAGCCGACGCCCTGCGCTCCCTTGCCGATCTGGCTTTGATCGCAGGCTCCCAATGGCGTCCCTGCGACCTCTACTGCAAGGCCCTCCTGCTCTACGAGAGCATGGGCATGATGCTCGCCGACCAGGTCCGCGGAGAACTGGCCGAAGCCTTGGAGCGCTGCAAACGCAAGCGCGTGAAGCTCCCCGCCCGAGTTCAGGAAGACTTGCACCGCTTGGGCTTCGAGATCTGACGAGTGAGTCACCCGGCCTTCGCGACCAGCTTCGCCTGGGCGCGGGCCACCTCACGGCCGACCGCTTCCTCATCGATTGTCTGGATTACCGTGTTGCGCACAACTATCCGGCCGTTGACCAGGAGGGCGGCGAGGGGTGGTGCGGAGCCGAGGATGAGAGCGGCTATGGGGTCCTCGATACCGGCGTGGGCGAGGGTGCCGAGGTTCCAGAGGGCGAGGTCGGCCAGTTTTCCGGGTTCGATCGAGCCGATTTCCTTGTGGCGGCCCAGAACTCGCGCTCCGCCGAGCGTGGCGAGTTCGAGGGCGGTGCGGACGGAGAGGGCTTGGGGGCCGTTGCGCTGGCGGGCGAACAGGAGGGCGTTGCGGGGTTCCTCTATGAGGGAGCTGGATTCGTTGCTGGCGGCGCCGTCCACACCGAGGCCGATCGGGACTCCGGCGGCGTGCAGGTCGACGATGCGGGCGATGCCCGCGCCGATGCGGGCATTGGAGGTGGGGCAATGGGCTACGCCGGTGGCGGTTTTCGCCAGGGTGGCGATGGCGGTGTCGTCGAGGTGGATGGCGTGCGCCCACCAGACGTCGGACCCGACCCAGCCGAGCTGTTCCAGGTATTCGGCGGGGGTGCAGCCGTGGGTGCTGAGGCAGTACTCGTGTTCGTCGACGGTTTCGGCAGCGTGGGTGTGCAGGCGGACTCCGAGTTCCCTTGCCAGCAGCGCGGATTCGCGCAGCAGGTCGGCTGTGACGGAGAACGGGGAGCAGGGGGCGAGGCCGATGCGGAGCATCGAGTCGAAGGACTCGTCATGCCACCGGGACACGGCGTCGGCACTGGCCTTCAGAATGTCGTCGAGGGTCTCCACCACGGAGTCGGGCGGCAGGCCGCCCGCGCTGCGGCCCAGGTCCATGGATCCGCGGGTGGGGTGAAAGCGCAGCCCGACCTGTGCGGCGGCGTCGATCTCCGCGCCCAGCAGATCACCACCCTCGCGCGGAAAGACGTAGTGGTGATCGGTGGTGGTCGTGCATCCGGTGCGCGCCAGCGAGGCCAGTCCGCCGGTGGCCGCGACGCGCACGGCGTCCTCGTCGATGCCCGCCCACACCGGGTACAGCGTGGTGAGCCATTCGAACAGCGTGGCATCGGCGGCCAGCCCGCGCGTGACCCACTGGTAGAGGTGGTGGTGCGTATTCACCAATCCCGGCGTGAGCAGGCAACCCCGCCCGTCGATCCGGGTGGCTCCGGCGGTCTCGGGCGCGGGCCCGGACCCCACGGCCTCGATCCGGTTGCCGCGCACCACGACATGCCCGACCCGATATTCGGTGCCCGCCGCATCCACGGTGGCCACCGCGCAGCCTTCGATCACCAGCAGTGTGTCGTTCGAAGGAGCGCTCATACGGATCAACTACCTCGATAGGTGGAGTAGGCGAAGGGCGAGAGCAGCAACGGCACGTGATAGTGCCGCTCCCCGCTCAAGCATCCTCGGTGATCAACAGCCGCCGCAGCCGAATCCGATTGATCTTCCCCAATTCCTGCCGCACGATCCGCCTCTCGGTCTCGGCGTCATTCCCGATCCGTTCCATCAACACCGCCAGCAACTCCTCCGAAGTCCGCCCACTCGCACACACCAAATACACATGCCCGAACTTTGCCTCATACTCCTCATTCCCCACCGCAATCCCGACCCGCACCGCGTCGTCGGCATCGGCCATCCCCGCCTGCTCCCGAGCCGAGTTCGCATCCTCGGTCCGCTCCCCGATCCGGGGATGCCCCGCCAGCGCCCGATCCACCTCCCCCTCGCTCAACGCGGTCAATTCCGCGTCGGCGGCAATAAGCAATTCGTCAATATTCGAGTAAGGCCGCCGAGCCGCCACCGCCTGCGCCCACGCGGGCGAGGAGCAGCATGTCAGCAAGGTCTTCGCCGCCGCCGACTCCGTGAGCAGTGCGAATTCCGTCCAGCCGATCCTGTTGTCCGTCATCGCTTCCAGCATCGATCATGGCAACCCGCCCCGCCACTCGACGGGCGAAGATCACGGGGCGGGGTTACCCTGCCCGCATGACCCCCGATCGCTGTGACGGCATTGTGCTCGCGGCCGGTGCGGGCACCCGGTATGGGATGCCGAAAGTGCTGGCCGAGGATGGGGCTTGGCTGCGGACGGCGGTGGGGGCGCTGCGCGATGGGGGGTGCGCGCGGATCTTTGTGGTGTTGGGGGCTACTGGGCCTGCTTACTCTGTCGGGCCCGGGTCCTGGTGGGTGTCGCAAACCTCCCGCATCCCATTGCCTTCGGGGACGCAGCCGGTGTGGGCGTCGGATTGGGCGGAAGGGGTCAGTGCCTCCATGCGGGCTGGGTTGGCGGCGGCTGCGGGGGCGGGGGCGGGGGTGAGGGCGCGGCGTTCGGCGATGTTGTTCGGGAATGGAACCGGGGATCTACCGGGGCAAAGTATTGCTTCGTCGCGGAATATTGCTAGGCGGAATGCTGCGGCGGGGATTGGTGGGGTGGGGAATGCTGTGGGTGGGAACAGGGACGGAATGGGCGGATTCGTAGGTGGGCCCGCCGAATTCGTGGCGATCATGCCGGTGGATACGCCGGATGTCGGGGGTGCGGTGGTGGCTCGGGTTGTGGCGGCGGCGCGGGGTAGTGAGAGTCGGTTGGCGCGGGCGGTTTTCGAGGGGCGGCCGGGGCATCCGGTGGTGTTGGGGCGAGGGCATTGGGTGGGGGCGGCGCGGCAAGCGGAGGGGAATTCCGGGGCGGGCACTTATTTAAGGCAACGACCGGATATGGTGTGCGTCACGTGCGATGACCTCGCGACCGGTGTCGATCAGGACTATCCGGGTGGCAGCGCACGGTGAGCGGGAGCAATTGAATGCGGGATATCGTCGACGACCTATTGCGGGTTTGGCACAGCGGGCGCACCGGCGGATTGGCCACTCTGGTTCGGACACAAGGCTCGGTACCCATGCCAATCGGATCGGCCATGGTGGTGGATGCCGACGGACGGGCCTTCGGGTCGGTATCGGCCGGGTGCGCGGAGGCCGCGGCATACGAAGCGGCTATGACCGCCCTGCGGACCGGGCATCGCGGACTGCATCGGTTCGGGCCGGGCAGCGGCCTGGATGCGGGCATGGATTGCTCCGGCACCTTCGATATTTTCGCGGAACCGTTCTCGCGCAGGCATTTCCCGGAATTCCCGGATGTGGCCGCGGATATGGCGGCGCAGCGTCAGGTCACGGTGTTCACGGTGGTGTGGCATTCCGATCCGGATGTGATCGGCCAGCATCTGGTCACCGACCGTAAACATGCCACCGAACTGGTCTCGCTCCCGGATTCGGATGTGTTCGTCTCGTCGTTCACCCGCCCGCGCCGCCTGATCATCATGGGCGCCAATGCTTTCGCCTCGGCGCTGGCCGTTCAGGCTCGACTACTCGGCTACCGGGTAACGATCTGCGACGCCCGCTCCACCTTCGCCACGGCCGACGCCTACCCCGGCTGCGAGGTGGTGGTCGACTGGCCGCACCGCTACCTGAACACGCTCGCCTCGGCCGGTGAAATCGATTCCAGTACAGCGGTTGTCGTCCTCACCAATGACGCCAAATTCGAAATCCCCCTGCTCACAGTCGCTTTGCGACTACCCGACCTGGGCTTCCTGGCCGCGATGGGCTCCAGCAATGCCCACGCCCACCGCCTCGAAGCCCTCCAAGCGGGCGGCTTCGACGACGAAACCCTCTCCCGCCTCCACTCCCCCGCAGGCCTCGACCTGGGTGCCCAGACCCCCGCCGAAACCGCCCTCGCCATAGCGGCCGAACTCCTCGCAGCCCGCAACAACGCCACCGCCGAGCCCCTCTCCTCCCTCACCCACCGCCGCCCCTCCCTGGTGCCCTGACGACGAGGGATCCCTAACGACGAGGGAGCTCTCATGGCGGAATTCGGGAGGTAATTCCGCCACCAGAGCTCCCTGATCTTGTCGGGGACTACCCCTTCAGTTCGGGGTGTTCGGCGTAGAGCTCTTTGAGGATGGACATGTCGAAGAGCTTGTCCGCGGTGATGTCGATCTTGGATTTGCCGAGCGCGGCGATGTTCTTGGCGATGAGGTCGTCGGTCATGGTGAACAGGCCATTGGCCTTCGAATCGGCGGATTCGACCAGGCCGTTCTGGGCCATGGCTTCCTTTGTCTGTTCCGCGAGGTCCAGGCGCTGATCCTTGCCGTACACCTCGACGGCCAGGCGTGCGCCCTCGGCGGGATCGGCGATGACGTCCTTCCAGCCCTTGATATCGGCGGCGAGGAAGGCCTTCAGCTTGTCGCGCTCCTTGTCGATGGTGTGCTGGTGCACGGTCAGGGTCTCCGCGACCAGCGGGAGGTTGTAGTCGGCGAAGAGGAAGCTGTAGTTGGTGAATCCCTTGGCGGCGAGGGTGATCGGCTCATTGGTCACATAGCTGACCCAGCCGTCGACCTCGCCATTGGCGAGCGGTGTGGGATCGAATTGGGCGGGCACGATGGTGACGTCGCTGGGCGTCATGCCATTGGCGGTGAGCAGGGCATTGAAGATGAGCTGGTTGGTGTCCTGCACACCGATCTTGCGGCCCTTCATTTCCTGCGGGGTGCGGATCGGCTTATTCGCGGAGCTGACAATGCAGAAGGGGTTCTTCTGATAGGTGGTGCCGACGATCTTGGCGGGTAGGCCCTCGATGATGGCGGGCGCGGTGGTCTGCGGCGCGGACATGCCGATCCAGATCTTGCCGGTGCCGAGCCCGGCCTCCACCGAGGTGCTGGCCGCGCCGCCCGCGACCAGGTTCACCGTGCCGAAGCCGGCGTCCTTGAAGTAGCCCTTCGAGTCCGCGAAGTATTCGCCCGCGAATTCGATGTTCTTCAGCCAGGACAGCTGGACGGCGACGGTGCCGTACTTCGATCCGTCGGCGCTGCTGCCGTAATTGCTGGACCCGGAGGAGTCCTTGCCGCAGGCGGCGAGCAGTCCGGCACCGCCGATCACCGCGCCGGTGAGACCGGCGTAGCGGAGGAAGGATCGCCGATCGAGGGAAACTGGGGTGACCGGACTCGGCCGGGACATACGACTCATGCGCCGAATCTAGGGGTTTTCGGTTTCCGATATTTTGCTTTCGCGAGGGTATTTGTGTGCGCTGGGTTAACTCGTGACTTCAATCCCGCTCCCGGCCCGGTGCGAATCGGGCGAGGACCAGATTCTCGAGCACGCCGACGACGGCGTAGGCGAATACCGAAACCACCGTCACGAGCGCGATGGACGCCCACAAACGGTTGTATTGGAAGGTGGGTATGGCGCGGATCAGGCCCGCGCCCAATCCGGTGCCGCTGCCCAGCCATTCGCCGAGGAGTGCGCCGATCAGCGCGCCGGGGACCGAGATTCGCGCGGCCGCGAACACCGAGGGCAGGGCGGCGGGAACGGCCACCATGCGCAGCGCCGTCCATTGCGAGCCACCGTATGCCGCAACCAGTTCCATGGCTTGGCGTGGCGCGGATTTCAGCCCGGTCATGATCATGACCAGGGCGGGGAAGAACACCACGATGGCCGCCATGACGGTCACGCCCATCAGCCCGCGCCCGAAGACCAGCACGATGATCGGCGTGAGGGCCACCAGCGGCACGGACCGCAGCAGCATGGCGACCGGCAGGAATGCCTGCGCGATGGCGGGCACGCCGACGAACAGCGCGGACACCACGAGCGCCGCGCCCAGTCCGGCAATGAATCCGATGGTCGCATCGCGCAGGGTGATTCGCATTTCGGCGAAGATGACCTGCCGCGCGGCCCCGGAGGTCGGCCCGGTCACCAGGTAGTTCCAGACGTCGCCGGGGCTCTTGCCGACCAGTCCGACCTGCGGATACAGCTTCAGGAAGCCGTACCAGAGCGCCACCAGCAGGACCAGCGAAACCAGCAGCGGCAGCAGGAATCTGCCGATGGGCCGCAGCACATTCATGGTTGTGGCGAGCCCGCTCCGCGGCGGAACCTCGACCTGCGGTGGTTTGTTCAAGTTGATCTCGCTCATCACGCCTCCGCTCGTGCCCATGGCAAAGCGATCCGCGCCACGATTGCCACCAGCGCATACCCGAGTCCGGCGAGCGCGGCGGCCGCCAATGCCATGCCCCAGGTGCGTGGCACGTTGTAGGCGGTCTGCGCGGCGGTCAAGGCCACGCCGATGCCGCTGTCCACGCCGCCCAGGTACTCGCCGATGATCGCGCCCAGCACCGCCGAGGGTGCGGCGATCTTCAAGGCGGCCAGGGTGTTCGGCAGTGCCGCGATCAGTTTCACCCGGCGCAGTTGCTGCCATTCGCCGCCGCCGTACGCGCGGACCAGGTCGAGGCTGGTCCTGTCGGCGGAGCGCAGGCCGGTCACGGTGCCGACCATGGTGGTGAAGAAGCAGTACATGGCGGCCAGGAACACGGTCGGGGTGCGTCCACCGAACACCACCAGGATGATCGGCCCGAGCGCCAGCAGCGGCGTGCAGTAGCTGAGGATGGCCAGCTGGGTGACCAGCATTTCGATGGGCGGGATCAACACCACCAGAATGGCCAGCACGATGGCGAGGGCATTGCCCCACGCGAACCCTTGCAGCGCACCCCAGGCGGTCACCTTGAAGTTGGGGCCGTAGAGCGCCCAGCCGTCGGAGTACATGGTGTGCAGCACCTGCCACGGTCCCGGTACGGTGCCGCCCGCGACGCGCAGTGCGCCGAGCAGCCACCAGACCGCCAGCAGCAAGGCGATACCGGCGACTCCGCCGAGCTGCCGTGGTGACAGGCGTTCTCTGATTGCGCCCCAGTTCATTCCGTCACCACCCCGCCGTGCCCGCTCCGCCCGAACAGCAGTTCCGACAGGTAGTCGTGCAGTTTGTGGAATTCCGGGGTGCGCATCATTTCGGGGGTGCGCGGGCGCGGCAGGTCGATTTCCACGACCTCCACCACGCGGCCGGGGCGCGGGCTCATGACGGCGACCACGTCGGAGAGGAAGACGGCTTCGGCAATGCCGTGCGTGACCATGAGCGTGGTGGCGGGCTTTTCGGTCCAGATGCGCAGCAGTTCCAGGTTGAGCCGCTGCCGGGTCATATCGTCGAGTGCGCCGAAGGGTTCGTCGAGCAGCAGGATCTTGGGTTTCACCACCAAGGCCCGGGCGATCGACACGCGCTGCCGCATACCGCCGGACAGTTGCGCCGGTTTGGCCTTCTCAAAGCCTTCCAGGCCGACCAGGGCGATGAGGTCGGCGATCAATTTCGGGTCGGCGGGCAGTCCGGCGACTTGCAGCGGAAGTTTGATATTGGCTTCCACACTGCGCCAGGGCAGCAGCGCCGAATCCTGGAAGGCGATCCCGAATTCGTGCCGCCGTCGCAGTTCCTCCGGCGTTTCGCCATTGATGGTCGCGGTGCCCGCGCTGGGTGTGTCCAGCCCGGCGAGGATGCGCAGAATCGTGGACTTGCCGCAGCCGGACGGGCCGAGCAGCGACAGGAACGCGCCCTCTTTGGTGTGCAGGTCGACGGCGTCCAAGGCCTGCACGGAGCGCCGTCCCGACCGGAATGTCTTGCTCAACCCACTGATGTGAATGCCAGTTCCCGCGGGCACGTCTTCCGAACTCATAGGCTCACCGTAAAGGCAGGGAATTGCACGTAGATTGCGAATCGACAGACCAGATTTCGGGGTTGTTACGCGCCCCGCCGTTTCCCGAAGGCGGTTACCAGTCGTCGGGCTCGAACCAGTCCCGCGCCTCCCGCCGGAACAGCAGCACGATCACCGCCAGCGAACTGATCGGCCCCAATGGCCCCGGCGGATGCCCGTCGGTGATCGACGGCACCGTCCACAGCATGTTCAACGCGGCCAGCAGGATCGCCCCGATCCGCACGGATTGCCCCACCGACTGGAACGTCAAGGCCACCAGCCCCAGCATGAACGAGGGCAGGAGCGGCACCGCGGTCATGATCGCCGCCCGCCCGCCCAGCAGCCACCCGGACGACGCGGTACACAGCGCCCCCACCAGGGTCATCAACACAGCGATGAGCTGTGCCGCCCGCACCGCCCGCGGCATCCGATATGTGTCGTCGACGCCCGACCCCTGATCGGGCGGAATCCCAACGTCCGACATCCCTTGGACGGTACCAACCCCACCAGCCCCAGCCATGCCACCACGCCGCTCCCGCCCCACAGCCGACCGTCCGGCTTGCTTCGGTTACGGACGGACCGCGACGGATTCGAGTTCGCTTACTCGGACTGTGGGCATGAGGCGGTCGCGGAGGACGTGGTCTATTTCGCCTGCGACGGGGATGACCACGGCTGCGGCGGAAGTGGCGACGGCGTCCACGAGGAGGGTGGGCCAGTCGGGGTTCGGGTCGGCGGCGAGGGCGGCGACTATGGCTGCGACGGCGGCGTCACCGGCTCCGGTGGGGTTGCCCGCCAAGGGTTTGGGGAGGGCGGCGGACCAGGCGCGGGTGGGGGTCACGGCGACCATGCCCAAACCGCCTCGGGTGACCACGATCGCGCCGACGCCGGAGGTGAGGAGGGACTCCACGGCGGCCAGGATTTCGGGGATGGTGGTGGCGGGGCGGCCGGTGAGGCGTTCGAGTTCTTCGGTATTCGGGGTCAAGACGATGCCGGGGACGCGGGCGGCCAGTTCGAGGGAGGGGCCGTCGACATCGCAGACGGTGGGGATACCGGCCGCTATGGCGGTTTGCGCGAGTTCGGCGGGGAGGCCGGGGCAGACGCCCACGGGGAGTGATCCGGCGATGACCATGCCGTTCATATCGGAGAGCATGCCGCTGATCCGGACCCGCAGTTGATCGATGGCGTGCGGTTCGGAGATGCGCGGACCGGGTTCCCACAGCGCGGTGGCGGTGCCATCGTCGGATTCGCTGATCACCACCGTGCGCCGCACCCACGGCAGCGCGTGCACGAAGTCGACCGGCATCTCCAGTTCGGCGGCCGCCGCGAAGGCGTGATCGGAGAATCCGGTGGCGCGCGCGTATTTGCCCAGTTGGTTGAGGACCCGGGTGACATTGATGCCGCGCCCGCCGAGTCTCTGATCCACCGACCGCACCCGATGTTCCCGACCGCGCGCGAAATGCTCGACCCGATAGGTCATGTCGTAGGCGGGGTTCATGGTCACGGTGAGGATCACCAGTACCACTCTGCACGCCGCAGCCCCGGATGCAACCCCTCTATGGCTGGAACGGCAGCGAAAAAGGCAGGAGAGGCAGGGTTTTCGCGGCTGAGTCTACGCAAGAATGGCGCGCGCCGCTCAGCCCGCGAGCACCCGCAGATGGTGTTCGACGTCGTGCTGGATGCCGGTGCGCCCGGGACCCAGATACTTTCGCGGATCCGAGACGGCGGGTGCGTCGGCGAGCGCCGCGCGCACGGCCTCGGTGAGCGCGATATTGAGCCTGGTCCCGATATTGATCTTCACCATGCCGTGCCGGACCGCCGACCGCAACCCGGCATCGGGAACCCCCGAGGAACCGTGCAATACCAGCGGCACCGGCAGTTTCGCCGCCAGCCGGGCGATCAGCTCATTGTCGAGCGCGGCCGCCCGGACCCGCATGGCATGCGAGGAGCCCACGGCCACGGCCAGCGCGTTCACCCCCGTGGCGGCCACGAACTCCGCCGCCTCCTCGGGATCGGTGCGCGCCCCCGGGGCGTGTGCGCCATCCTTGCCGCCGACCTCACCGAGCTCGGCCTCCACGAACACGTTCCGGGCCTGACACCAGCGGGCGATCTCGGCGGTGGCGGCCACATTGTCCGCATAGTCGAGCACCGACCCGTCGTACATCACGGAGGTGATGCCGAGTTCGACTGCCTCCCTGATCAATCCGGCATCCGTCGCATGATCCAGGTGCACCGCGAGCTCCGCCGAACTGTCCGCCGCGATCTGCAGGCAAGCCCGCGCGAGCGGCTTCAAACTCCCGTGATACTTCACCGTATTCTGCGAAATCTGTAGCACCGCAGGTCTTCGCGCCACTTCAGCGGCAGCCGCGATCGCTTCCGCGTGCTCCAGCGTGACAACATTGAACGCACCGAGCCCACCCGGCCGCGCCAGATCGATGAGCTCGGGAACAGAGGTCAGGGCCATGATTTCTCTCGAAGTTCCGGCGTGCCCACGACTTCCACCCGGACGATCCGAGCCAGTCGCGCACGCAATTGATGGTCGATCTCCCCCGCCACCGGCACCGCGACCGCTGCGGCGGAAGTGGCCACGGCGTCGGCGAGCAGACCCGGCCAATCCGGCTCCGGGGGCGCACCGAACGCAGGGGCGGCGACCCGGGTGCCGTCTGAGGCCCGGACCTGACCGGCCGCATCGGTCGCCTGGGTGGCAAGGCCGGAGATCACCGCGGCGGCCGCCGCATCACCCGCGCCGGTGGGGTTTCCGCTCACCGGTTCCGGGATTCGCGCGGACCAGGCCCCGACCGCGGTGACCGCCACCATGCCGTCCGCGCCCCGGGTGGCGATGACCGCGCGCACGCCGCTCTCGAGCAGCGGGCGTACCACCGCCACCACCTCTGCGGGCGTGTGGGCTTCGACCCCGGTGAGCGCTTGCAGCTCATCGGCATTCGGCATGACCACCACTCCCGGCACCCGCACCGCGTGCCGCAGCGCCTCCCCATCCACATCGCAGATGACCGGCACCCCGGCCGCCACCGCGAGCCGCGCGAGTTCGGCAGGCAATCCCGGGTCCACACCCCTCGGTAATGAACCCGAAATCACCACGCCCCGGGCCTGCGGCAAGAGCTCGCCGACCCGAGTCTCGAGCTGCCGCACCGCTGTCGGATCGGCCAGCATCGCCCCCGGTTCCCACAGCCCCGTGGTCGTACCGTCCGCCGCGCTGACCACGAGGGTCCGCCGCACCCAGGGCAGCGCGAGCACGAAGTCGACCGGCAAGTCCCGCCCGGCCTCGGCAGCGAACGCCGCATCAGCGAATCCCGTTGCCACGGACCGCGTTCCCAAGCTGTTCAAGACCCGGCAGACATTGACCGACTTACCGCCCGCCCGCTGCTCCACACTCGAAACCCGCTGTGTCACCCCGACTTCGAGCCGCTCGACCCGATAGGTCACGTCATAAGCAGGATTCGCCGTCACGGTGAGGATCACGACAGCCACCGCCCCCGATAAAGCACCCGCCGCAACCGCAAATCGTCATCGACCACAACCAGATCCGCGTATCCCCCCGCCCTCAAATCCCCGACATCCGCCAGCCCGGCGGCCACGGCAGGCGTCAATGTCGCGGCCCGCACCGCATCCGACAGCGCCACACCGCATTCCCGCACCGCCCAAGCCAGACATTGCAGCAAATGCGAAGTCCCCCCGGCAATCGATCCACTGGCCACCCGGGCAACTCCCGCACTGACAATCACGTCCTGCGGCCCGAGCCGATACCTCCCATCCGGCATCCCCGCCGCCTGCATGGCATCGGTAACCAGTGCGACCCGATCCTTCGCGCTGGCAAAAACCATTGCCCCGAAACCTGAGTCGGCATGCACCCCGTCCCCGATCAACTCCACCACCGCGTCCCCCCGAGCCGCCGCCGTCAATGCGGCCGCCACGGGCCCGGCCGACCGATGATGCAAAGGCGGCATCCCATTGGCCAAATGCGTCACCGACGTCGCAACCCCCTTCGGCCGCAGCGCTTCCCGAAACACCCCGAACTCGGCATCGGTGTGTCCGAGCGAAACCGTCACGCCCCGATCAGCCAGCAGCCCCGCCACCCCCGCGAACCCGGGCAGCTCCGGTGCCATCGTCATCACCCGCAGGTGACCGCCCGCACCATCGATCAATCTCACGGCGAGATCCCGATCAGGATTCATGAGGTACCGCGGATCCTGCGCCCCACACCGCGCACCGGACAGAAACGGCCCCTCGGCATGAATACCGCCGATCACCTTGTCGTCGGCCAACTCCCGCAAGGCCACCACCTGCGCGACCATGTCGCCGGGCGCGGCAGTGACAATCCCCGCCAGCACAGTCGTAGTCCCGACCGACCGATGGTATTCCGCCGCAGCAGCAGCCTCCCGTTGATCAACAGTGTCGAACCGATGCCCCGCCCCGCCGTGGCAATGAATGTCCACCAACCCAGGCAGCACCGTCCCCACCTGTGGTAACTCATTCGATCCCGGATGCACGGCAACCCATTCGGCAAGAGTCCGGACAGCCTGGACCCGGTCCCCCGCAACGGATATCACTCCATCGTCGAGGCAATGGGTAGCAGACACGATCCGTCCCCGGATGTGCAGCACGCCGCTCTCTCCCCGGCTGCCGCTCGATGACCCAGTGCTCATAGCCGACACCACACCCCGATCGATGCCGGATCGTGGAGGCGCGGCAGCAGGGGGTGCACGGTTCGGGTGGGTGAGGTGGGGATCATGTGAGGGCGCCGTGGCGGGCGAGGAGGGCTGCGCCGGTCAGGCCTGCGCGGGGGCCGAATTCGCCTATGACTACTTGTGGGACGGGGGCTACTCGTAGGCGGGCGGTCAGGGCTTGATGGAGGGCTTGGGGGAGGGCGGGGCCTGCGCCGGTCAGGCCGCCACCCAGGACTATGAGTTCGGGGCAGACGGCGTGGATCACTCCGGATAGGCCGTCGGCCAGGGCGTTCATCGCGTCTGCGACTACAGCTTGGGCGGCGGGGTCATGGTCGAGCCGGGCGAAGACTTCGGCGGCGCTGTCGCATTCGCGGCCGGTGGTGTGGGCGTAGGCGCGGGCTATGTTGGTGGCTGAGGCGACGGTTTCCACGCAGCCGGTGTTGCCGCAGGGGCAGGGGAGGCCGTTGTCGTGACGGACGGCTATGTGGCCGTATTCGCCTGCTTGACCTAATGCGCCGCGGACGAATCTGCCTGCTACGGAGAGGGTTCCGCTTATTCCGGTGCCGATGACTACTACGCACACGGTGTCGTGATCGCGGCCTGCGCCGAAGCGCCATTCGGCCCATCCGGCCACCGCGACGTCGTGGTCGATGAGAACCGGCATCTTCCAGCGGTCCGTGAATCGGGTGCCCACCTTGACGTTTCGCCAGCCGACATTGCTGCTGAAGACGGCGATCGAATTGGCAGTGTCCACGAGGCCGGGCAGAACGACGGCGGCGCGCTCGACCCGGGCCCGGTCGGTGGCGGGGAGTCGGTTGAGCATGGCCTCGCCGAGGTCCAGCATGGCGTCGAAGGCGGCCTCACCCTGAGGGGTGGCGACAGCCGTGGCGGCCAGCACTGTGCCTGCGGCATCGGTGATTTCGGCCTTGATGGTGGAGCCGCCGACATCCATGCCGAGTACCAGCGCGTCGTCGCCCAGGACAGCCGGTGGCCGCGGGTCGAATGGTGGTGTGTTCAAGGGCGGGCTCCGCTCAGGAATCGAGTACTACGGAGCGACTCAGGCTACGGGGATGATCCGGATCCAGGCCCAGATCGGCGGCGCGGAGTACGCAGAGTCGGTGTACGCGAACGAGTTCGGCCATGGGGTCGAGGGTGCGGTGCTCGAAGTGTGCGCCGGTGGCGGTTACCGCGGGAGCGAGGCTCGCGGGGACTTCGCCGAGGGCCCAGACGGCGCGGCCGGGGGCGGCGATGCTGATGGGGCCGTGGCGGTATTCGGTGGCCAGGTAGGACTCGGTCCAGGCTTGGCATGATTCGCGGAGTTTGAGGGCGGCCTCTTCGGCGAGGGCGGCGGCGAAACCCATTCCGACGAACGTGATCTGGTCGACGCCGCAGACCGCGGCCAGCGCGTCGGCGGGGTCTTCGGCGAGGACGGCGCGGGCTTGTTCGATCACGGGTGCGAGGTCTTCGCCCAGGTGGCTGCGGAGGATGGCCAAAGTGGTGGTGGCGAAGCGGGTTTGGACCACGGATTGTTCGTCCGCGTCGGCAATGAGCAGGGCGTCGCCGAGGTCGAGGACGGGTGTGCCGGGGCTGGAGGTGATTACGGTGCGCGGCGCTCCAGCGGGGAAGGCGCGCATGGCATCCAGCACCTCGGTGGTGGTGCCCGATCGGCAGATCACCAGGTAGCGGTCGTATTCGCGGGCGGGTGGCTGTCCGGCGGGCCAGGCGTCGGTGAGCCCTTGCCCGGCTTGTTCGCGCAGCGCCGCGTAGGCGCGGGCCATGAACAGTGAGGTGCCGCAGCCGATTACGGCCACGCGCTCACCGGAGGCGGGCAGTAATGCGTGATGCTCGGCGGCTAACGCCCCGGCCCGCGCCCAGTGATCCGGCTGGGAATCGATCTCGGCGGCCAGGTGAGTGACGGGGATTTGCGATGCGGAGGTCAGCACCAGTCCAGCGTGAACCCGGTGATCGTTCATGTCAAATTTACAGCCAAAGTAGTCAAACTCGATCATTCCGTGAGCTAAATTCGACAACGATCACCCGATCGCCTTCATCATCCGCGTTTTGATCAGGGTGTGCGCACCGAAAGGCTCTACTCGTGAAAAGTCATCTCCATCGCGCGCTTGCCGGAGCCGCGATGCTCACCGCGGCCGTGCTCGCCGCTTCCTCGTGCGGCTTCGGCTCCGACGACAAGTCCGACAATGACCCGAACTCCATCAAACTGCTGGTCCCCTCCTACAGCGATGGCGACCACGGCACGAAAGCCCAGTGGGATGGCATCATCGCCGCGTTCCACGAGAAGAACCCCGACGTGAAGGTGAGCCTCCAGATCGAGTCCTGGACCGCCATCAACGATGTGGTGCGCACCAAGTTGCAGTCGCAGTCCACCACCCCGGACATCCTGAACATCGACGCCTACTCCACCTTCGCCGGCGATAACCAGCTGTACCCGGCCAAGGACATCGTCTCCGACGCCACCCTCGCCGATATCCAGCCCAGCTTCGCCAAGAACGCCACCATGGACGGCACCCAGTGGGCGCTACCGCTTTTCGCCTCCACCCGCACGCTGTACTACAACACCGACCTGTTCCAGAAGGCCGGTATCACCACGCCTCCGGCCACCTGGTCCGACCTGACCGAGGCGGCCAAGAAGATCGAGGCCCTCGGCGGCGGTGTGGCCGGGTACGGCCTGCCGCTGGGAAGTGAAGAGGCGCAGGCCGAAACCTCGGTCTGGACCTTCGGCGCGGGCGGTACCTGGACCGACGGCACCAATCTCACCATCGACACCCCCGCCAATCTGGAGGGCGTGAAGGCGATGAAGGAAATCGCCGCCGCCGGTGTCACGCAGCCCAATCCGGGTGCGACGAACCGGCTCGACGTGATCAACTCCTTCATCCAGGGCAAGATCGGCATGATCGAGGGCCTGCCGCCCACCATCAGCCAGATCGCCGACAAGAACCCGAGCCTGAAGTACGCGACGGCCCCGACGCCCACCAAAACCGGTGCGCCGGTGACACTCGGCGTGGCCGACCATCTGATGGCGTTCAAGAAGGACGGCTCGAAGCAGGCCGCGATCAAGAAGTTCCTGGACTACTTCTATTCGGCCGCCGTCTACGTCAACTTCGTCAAGAACGAGCACTTCATTCCGGTCACCACCAGCGGTCTGGCCGCGACCGCCGATGATCCGGTGACCAAGACGTTCGCCGCCACCTTGCCGGTCGCGCAGTTCTACCCGTCCAACAATCCCAAGTGGGCGGCGGCGCAGGGCGTGATCAAGCAGCAGATGGGCACCATCACGCAGGGCTCCGACCCCGCGGATGTGCTGAAGAAGGTCCAGCAGGCGGCGAGTTGAGCAGGGGTAGAAGCCGATTCACGACGGGGCTGGCCGCCCTGCCGTGGATCGGCCCCGTGCTGGCGCTGATCGCGGGGCTCGTGCTGTTCCCGGCCGGCTACATGGTGTGGACCAGCACCCGGAACCTGTCCGCGTACGGCCAGGATCGGGGCGGGGCGGGGACGGGCAACTACCGCACGCTGTTCCGCATTCCGGAGCTGGGTTCGGTGCTGTGGCACACGGCGATCTGGGTGGTGGCGGTCGTGGCCATCACCCTGGTGTTGTCGGCCGGGCTGGCGCAGTTCCTGAACAAGGATTTCCCGGGCCGGACGGCGGTGCGGCTGGCGGTGCTGGTGCCGTGGGCGGCGTCGGTGGTGATGACCACGACGGTCTTCTACTACCTGCTGAATCCGGATTACGGCCTGGTCAATCGGTTCCTGGTCGATATCGGCCTGCTGGATCGCGGGTATGGGTTCACCCAGCGGCCGCTGCCGGCGTTCCTCGTCGCGATCGGGGTGGCGGTGTTCGTCTCCGTGCCGTTCACCACGTACACGATTCTGGCTGGGCTGCAAGCGATTCCGGGCGATATCGACGAGGCGGGCCGGGTGGACGGCGCGAACTCGTGGCAGCGTTATCGGTATCTCACGCTGCCGCAGCTGCGTCCGGCGATCGCGGTCGCGACCATCATCAACATCATCAATGTGTTCAATTCGCTGCCGATCCTGCAAGTGCTCACGGGCGGTATCGCGGGCTTCGATGCGGACACCACGACCACGCTGACCTTCAAGCTCATCCGGCAGAACCAGCAGATCGATACCGCGGCGGCGATGAGCGTGCTGAACTTCGCGCTCATCGTGGTGATCATCGCGATCTATGTGAAGGTGGTCCGCCCGACCAGTCAGGTGGAGTCATGACGGCACTCGACACGACGACGCCGTCGACGGAATCCACTGAGCCACGGCCGAAACAGAAACGCTGGGGGCTGACCGCGGTCGGTGTCCTGATCGCCGCGATCTTCCTGCTGCCGTATATCGCGATGGTGATCGGCTCGCTCAAGTCGCGCGCCGAGATCCTGCACATCCCGCCCACCTATCTGCCGAAACAGTGGCATCCGGACAACTACTCCACCATGTGGAACACCCCGGAGACGCCGCTGTCGTTCAATCTGGTGAGCACGATCGTCATCTCGTCGTGTGCGACGGTGCTGGTGCTGCTGGTGGCGATTCCGGCCGCGTATTACACCGCGCGCCGCCGGTTCCCGGGCCGGATGGCCTTCCTCGGCCTGGTGCTGATCACCCAGATGCTGCAACCGACGGTGCTGGTGACCGGCTTGATCCGGGAGTTCTTCACGCTCGGCATCAATGACACCTGGCTGGCCATGATCCTGGTCAACTCGGCGTTCAATCTGTCGTTCGCGGTGTGGATCCTGCACAGCTTCTTCGCCGGGGTTCCGGTGGAGATCGAGGAGGCCGCGCAGTTGGACGGTCTCAGCCGCTGGCAGATCCTGACCCGGGTGAGCCTGCCGCTGGTGTGGCCCGGCATTGTCACGGCAACCATTTTCACGGTGGTGAACTGCTGGAATGAGTTCGCCGCCAGCCTGGTGGTGCTGACCACGCCGGAGAACCAGCCGCTGTCGGTCGCGCTGACCAAGTTCATCGGTCAGTACGACACGGCTTGGCAATATGTATTCGCTATCTCTACGGTCGGTGTCGTGCCCGTAGTCATCCTCTTCGCGCTGATCGAGAAGCGCCTCGTCGCAGGTCTCACCGCCGGAAGCGTGAAATGACCGCAGCGGCGGATCGACCGCAGCGCTGGAACCGGCTGCTGGAACTGCTCGCCGATACCGGGCGGCTGTCGGTGGAGGAGGCGTCCGAAGTGCTGGGCGTCTCCCCCGCCACCGTCCGCCGCGACTTCACGGCCTTGGCCGAGCAGCAGCTGGCGACCCGCACGCACGGCGGCATCGTGGCCTCTTCGGTGGCCTACGAGTTGCCCGCCCGCTACCGCCACGGCGATGAGGCCAAGCAGCGGATCGCCGAACACGCTGCCGCGCTGATCGATCCGGATGCCGTGGTCGGGCTCAATGGCGGCACCACCACGACGGCGGTGGCGCGGGCGCTGGCCGGGCGCATGGATCTGTCGCCTACCGGTGACGCGCGGCTGACCATTGTCACCAATGCGCTCAATATCGCGGCGGAGATGGTGTTGCGACCGCATTTGCGGACCATCTGCCTGGGTGGGATGGCCCGGCGCGAGTCCTACGAACTGCATGGCCCCTTGGCCGAGCGGTCCCTCGCCGAATTGCGGCTGGCCACGGTGATTCTCGGGGTGAACGCCCTCTCGGTGGAGGGCGGCGCGCAGTGCACGCACCTCGACGAGGCGGGCGTGAACGCCGAAATGGTGCGGCGCGCGGATCTGGTCATAGTGGTGGCGACGTCGGAGAAATTGCGGCGCAGCGCGCTGGCGCGGATCTGCCCGATCGAGCAGGTGCAGGTGCTGGTGACCGATGTGGACGCCGATCCGGATGCGGTGGCGGAGATTCGCGCCGCGGGCATTCGCGTGGATCTGGTCTAAGAATTCTTGCGAATCCCGCCTTCGGGCGGGGTTTCTTCACATTCAGGTGCGGTGATCGTTAATGATTGATTTCCGCGTAGACAGAGCATAAACAAGCATCTACTCTACGAGACAACCGATTTCAGAGGATGTCTCATGCTTGAACTCCCTGCGCCCGATCTCCTCGGCACACTCCTCGGATACCTGTTCATGTCACCGATGTCCCTCGCCCACAATCTGGGCGTGGTGCTGGGAGTCCTCCTGTGAGGCGGCGCGGGACCGCCCGAATCCTCGGTGCGCTGGCCGCGACCGGCCTGGTCGCGGCGGGCAGCGCGCTCTGCCTCCCGCCCGCGGCGGCCGTGCCCATCCCCGGCGGCCAGGCCACCACCATGTTCATTCCGGGCGCGGGCGGAATCCGGCTCAATGCGGTGATTACCGCACCGGCAGACATTGCCACGCATAGGAATCCGCTGGTCCTGCAACCATCCGGCTGGGGCATGCCCGCCGTCGGCAGCATCGGGTCTGCCTACAAGCTGTCCTCGGGCGAGAATTTCATCTCCATCGAATACACGGCGCGGGGCATGTACCTGTCCGAGGGCGAGGTGGATCTGCTCGGGCCCAATGACGCCGCGGACGCCTCGGCCGTGATCGATTGGGCCATCGCCAATCTGAATGTCGATCCCGAACGCATCGCCATTGCGGGCGGCTCGTACGGCGCGGGGATGTCACTGCTGGCGGCGGCCAATGATCCGCGGATCAAGGCCATTGTCGCCGATTCGCCGCCCGCCGATCTGGCCGATGCGCTGGCACCCAATGGCACTCCCAAGACCGGTGGCCCCGTGGCACTCGCGGTGTCCGGGGTCGCGACCAATCGCTTCAATCCGGATATGGTCGCGCGCGGCCTGCGACTGGCCTTCGATAATGACGGCGCGGCCTTCCGCGGCCTGCCCAATGAGACCCTGCTGGCCGATGCGATTCCGAAGCTCAATGCCTATGGCACCGCGGTGTTCCTGGCCCACGACTGGCAGGACAGCCTGCTACCGTCCGGGCCGGTCTTCACCCAATTCGACCAGCTGACCGGCCCCAGAATGCTGTTCATGCAGCCCGGCGATCACTCCACCGGCGGGGGCGCCGGGCAGGTCGCGGGATTGCCGAATCCGGTGTGGGACGCGGGGATTCGATGGCTCGACCACTACATCAACGGTGCCGATAATGGAATCGACCGGGAACCGGTGGTGAATATCGAACCCGCCGGGACCGGCCCGTACCGGCACTTCTCCTCGGTGGCCGAGGCGCTGTCCGAATACCGTTCGTTCCCGCTGTCCGCTCCGGCCGCCGGGGTGATGGGCACGGCTCCTGGCGAATCCTGGAGTCAGCCACTGCTTTCCGGCCCGGCCACGGCGGTGGCCGCGGTGCCCTATGTCAGCGGCGTGCTCGCTCAGCTGGGCTGGGCTCCGGCCATTCCGCTCGGCGGTGTCGACCGCAATCTCGCGGGAGTCTGGCGGAGCGAGCCGCTCGCGGGCGGCATCGTGAGTGGTGCGCCGCGCCTGAATCTCACTGTGACGCCGTCGAGCTCGGACCTCACCCTGATCGGCATCCTCTACGACGAGGGACCGGACGGCACCGGTAAGGAGATCACCTACTGGCCGCTCACCCGGCACGGGCTGCAGGCGGGCACGTCCACGGAGATGGATTGGGCACTCGCACCGTCGTATTGGGAGCTCACGCCGGGACATCGGCTGACATTGACCGTCACCTCCCAGGATCCGATCCCCTTCACCAGTTCGACGCCGCTGGGCAGTGTCGTCACCTTCGCTGCCCCGTCGACCGTGGACATCCCGATCACCGCGTGGTGAACCGAATGCTGCGCGCGCTGGCGATCCCCCTGTTCGCACTGCTGGCGCTGCCCGCACCGGCGGTGGGCGCGGATCCGGTGGTTACGCTGCCCGTGACGGTCCCCGCCGTGCGCCAATGGGAGCCCGGCACAGGACATTTCATGCTTGGCGATACCGCGCGCATTTCGGCCACGGGGGCCGCCATACCGATCGCCGGACTCCTGGCCGGCGATCTGACTCGTGCCGGGCACCCCAGCGAAGTGGTGTCCGGCACGGTCGCTCCCGGCGATGTGGTGATCCGCATCGATGAATCGGCGCCACCGCAGGCCGAGTCCTATCGCATCGACATCGGCGACACGGTGACCGTCTCGGCCCGCTCCGAACAAGGCGCGATCCATGCGACGCAGACCTTGCTGCAATGGTTTTCGCAGGCGACGGTGCTGCCCGCCGGGAGTGTGACGGACTGGCCGGATTACGCCGAGCGCGGCCTCCTGCTGGATGTCGGGCGTGAATTCATGACCGTTCCGTGGATCGAGCAGCGCATTCGCGAGATGGCCTACTACCGGATGAACCTGCTGCACCTGCATCTCTCGGACCACTATGGCTTCCGGCTCGAGAGCAGCAGCCACCCGGAGATCACCTCGCCGGAGCACTACAGCAAGGCCGATATCGCCAAGATCGTCTCCTATGCGGGCAGATACGGCATCGAAGTCGTTCCGGAGATCGGGTTTCCGGGCCATATGAACGCCATCCTCGCGGCGTATCCCGAACTGATCTTGCATCCGGCCAGCACCGGCCCGGTCGATGCGATCACCGACACTCTGCTGGCGGGTAATGCGGAGGGCCGCATCGACTTGACGAATCCCCGTGCGCGCCAATTGATCGAGGATCTGCTGCGCGAGTTCGTGCCCCTGTTCCCCGGCCGCTATTTCCATATCGGCGGCGACGAGTACGTCAGCGACTACAGCCGCTATCCGCAGCTCGGGGAGTACGCGCACACCGCGTTCGGCTTGGATGCCGTGCCGCAGGATGCGGTGGCGGATCTCGTGAACCTGGCCAATGGCATCGTCCGTTCCTATGGCAAGACCGCACGCATCTGGAATGACGGAATCCCGTACGGCACGACCATTCCCGTGGATCGCTCGCTCATTGTCGAGCATTGGACCAGCGGTGGCTTGCTTCCCTGGATCGGCACCGAGAACGGGCCTGAACAGCTGGCCGATCAGGGCTTCACCCTCGCCAATGCGTCCTTCACCCCGACCTATTACGCCACCGGCGGCTACGCCAACCCGTTGAACGCCCCGCCGGAACTCCTGTATGCCTGGGACCCCGGGCTTTTCGTGAACGGCACCCGCCTGCGTGCCGATCAGTCCGCTCGCCTGCTCGGCTCGAAGCTCTCCGTTTGGTGCGATGACCCCAATGCCATGACCGAGGCGCAGATGATCGCGCCGATCCGCGCGCGGCTGCCGATCATGGCGCAGCAACTATGGTCCGGCACTCGCGCATTCGGCTATCCGGAGTTCACGGACCGGGTGCGAGCGACCGGTCTACCCGCAGGTTGACGCGAAACCCGGACCGTGTCGCACAAAGATCTGCCGGTCGATCCGACCGTGATCAACTGGATCAACCGACCAGCTCGCGACGGCCGGTTGATCCGAGCGAATTTCGTTGCCGTTCGGAGATATTCGGCGGGCAAACTGGCCGCCGTGCATCCGCTCCCACCGAAACAGCTGCTGCTTCAGGCCTGCCGCGGCCTTCCCCCCGAAGATCATCCCGTATTGCGCTCCGCCGGCTTACTCGCGGACCTGCACGAGCGGAGGCTGACGGCGGAGGCGGGCGCCACCGCCCCCATCGACCATGACCGCGTCAGACTGGTGCTCGATATCGACCGGTGGGTGGCGGCCGAACTTCCGAAGGCCGACCGCGACGCCCACCTGCACACCGAAACCGTCGGCACGGTGGTGGATCGCCTGGCCCAATTCTCCGCACTGGCCTACCTGACCCTGGCCATGTCCCCCGACGACGCGATTCAGGAAGCCGCACAACGCCTCACCGAATTGGCCATTGCCTACGAGCATCTGGCCGGTGATCTAGCCGCGGGCCGCCGCCGCCTCCCCAACCTGACCGGAAACCGCGAATACGAATACTGAATCGATGTCGGCGGCGCCCGACGAGGGGGCGGGGCGCCGCCGACAGCACGGATGGATCATGCGCAATCCACCGTCGCGGCCCCGGCCGAGCGGTACGAACCCGGTATCCGCGGGGAGTGTGCGGAGGCAGTAACCAGGCCCGTCACCTGACAACCACCCGATCCGAAGCAGCGACACCCCAAATCCTGCGCCCCATTCCTCGGAACGAGCCATGTCTCCGCTGTGAATCCGCTGTGAGCCAAGCCGATCCGGCAGGAGAGCTGAGCGGCCCGATGCTCCGGCAAGTACTCAGCCGGAATCCCGCCGGACAGCCCATGTCTCCGCGGTGAGCCCACCTGATCCGGCCGGAGAGCGAATCCCGCCGGGTGGAGTGGATTCCGGCCACAGGCACGCTGGGATGACGGGTGTTTTTGATGACGGGTGTTGTTCCGTCGAGTGCTCAGACCTCCGCGGATTCGGTAGGGAGTGTGGGGGATTCGGGGAGGAGGGCGCGGATGGCGTCGATGGTGTCGGCCTCGGCGGGTTCCTTGTCGGGGCGGTAGCGGACTACTCGGGCGAAGCGGAGGGCCGCGCCGCCGGGGTAGCGGGGGCTGGTTTGGACGCCGTCTATGGCGATTTCGACCACCAGTTCGGGGAAGAGGTAGACGGTGGTGGCGTCGCGTTCGCGTTCGTGGCGGGGGAATTCCGCGGTCTGCCAGGCGAGTAGGGCGTCGGTGAGGCCCTTGAAGGTCTTGCCGACCATGATCGGGTCGCCGCCCTCGGGGTCGCGCGCGCCGAGATGCAGATTGGAGAGGTAGCCGGTGCGGCGGCCGTAACCCCATTCCGCGCCGAGGACGATCAGGTCGAGGGTGTGGGTGGGTTTGATCTTCTGCCAGGCGCGGCCGCGACGGCCCGCGGCGTAGGGGGCGTCCAGGGATTTGATCATGATGCCCTCATGGCCCGCGGCCAATGCGCCGTCGAAGTATTCGGCGGCGGCCTCCGCGTCGGGGGCGATGAGGGCCGGAATACCCAGACCGTTCACCACTTTCGCGAGGGCGGCGCGGCGCTCACGCAGGGGTGCGTCGAGCAGGTCGGTGCCGTCCAGATGCAGGCAGTCGAAGAAGTACGGGTGCAGCAGCAGTTCCTGGGCGGAGGCCGCACCGAAGCGGCTCATGGTCTCCTGGAAGGGGCGGGGTCGGCCGGAATCATTGAGCGCCAGGGTTTCCCCGTCCAGCACCACGCTGGTGCAGTCCATTCCCCGCACCAATTCCACCAATTCAGGCACGCTGGCGGTGATATCGCGCAGGGTGCGGGTGAACACCCACACCTTGTCACCGTCCCGATGCACCTGAATGCGCGCGCCGTCCATCTTGATCTCGACGCTCACCTCACCGCCGAACTCGGCCATGGCGGCATCCAGCGCCGCGCCCGGCGAGGCCAGCATGGGTTGAATCGGCCGCCCGACCTCCAGCTTGAAGTCGGCCAGCGCCGCCGCCCCTCCGGTGCGGGCCGCGAGCGCCGTCACCGGTAGTCGCCCGGACAGCATGTGCGCCCGCCGCACCTGCTCGACCGGCACCTCGAAGGCCACCGCCACCGCCTCGGCCACAATCGCGGTGAGCGCTCCCTGCCGCATCTCCCCGCCTAGTAATCGCACCAGGAATTCGTGCTCATCCTTGGTCGCGGCCGTGAACAAGGACCCGAGCAGTTCCTTGCGCCGCGCCGTCGACCCATTCCCGGAGACCGCCGCGAGCTCGGTGAAGACCCGATCGACCTCCCCCACCGGCAGCGTGGCCGCCTCCGCCGGAGCGACCTCCATCGCCATGAGCGTCCGCCACCCGGTCCCGATCCGCCCTTGCGGCAGTTCACCCGAAACCCAGGCCACGACCTGCGCCAATTCCCCGGGCTCGGCCCGGCGCAATAGCTCGGCGAGCACGGCGATCTTCTTTTTCCGCGAAGACGTCGCGCGCACACTCTGCGAGGCTTCGACCACATCGGACAGCAGCACGTCCCGACCGTAACCCGGCCATCCGACATCTCTGTGACTCATCGCTCAACAGCGATGTTAATTTCCTATTGGCAGGTTTGCGAAAACCCTCATAAGCTGGGCGCATGGCCAAGACTTTCGTCGGCGCGCGGCTTCGCCAGCTGCGTACCGAACGCGGGCTGAGCCAGGTCTCCCTCGCCAAGAAGCTGGAGATATCGGCAAGCTATCTCAACCAGATCGAGCACGATGTGCGCCCGCTCACCGTACCGGTGCTGCTGCGGATCAGCGAGGTGTTCGGCGTCGACGCGGGCTTCTTCTCCTCCCAGGACGACACCCGGCTGATCGCCGAACTCCAGGAAGTCGTGATGGATCAGGAGCTCGGCATCGAGGCCGACGCGCAGGAGATCGCCGAAATGGTTTCCGCGCACCCGGGTTTGGCGCGCGCCATGGTGAATATGCATCGCCGCTACCGCAATACGACCGCGCAGCTGGCCGCGGCCACCGAGGACCGGTTCTCCGACGGCAGCGGCTCCGGCGCCATCTCCAAACCGCATGAGGAAGTCCGCGACTATTTCTATCAGCGGCAGAACTACATTCACGAATTGGATACCGCCGCAGAGGAACTCGCCAATCGCATGCGATTCCACGGTGGCGACCTGAAGCGTGAGATCCCGCGCCGTCTCACCAGCGCGCACGGCGTCCAGATCGTCGAACGCATCGACCTGGGTGACGGCCTGCTGCACCGCTACGACAACGAAACGCGTCGCCTCGAAATCGCCCCCCACCTGTCCGGCGGTCAGCGCGTCTTCAAACTCGCCGCCGAACTCGCCTATCTGGAATGCGGCGACCTGATCGAAAAGATGGTCGAGGAAGGCAATTTCTCCAGCCCCGAATCCCGAGTCCTGGGGAAACTGGGCCTGGCCAACTACTTCGCGGCAGCGACTGTCCTGCCCTACACCCACTTCCACGAAATGGCCGAGGATTTCCGCTACGACATAGAACGCCTCTCGGCCTTCTTCACCCAAAGCTACGAAACCATCTGCCACCGCCTCTCCACCCTGCAACGCCCCAACCTCCGAGGCGTCCCCTTCTCCTTCGTCCGCGTGGACCGCGCCGGCAATATGTCGAAACGCCAGTCCGCCACCGGTTTCCACTTCTCCTCCAGCGGCGGCACCTGCCCCCTCTGGAATGTCTACGAAACCTTCGCCTACCCCGCCAAAATCATGACCCAGATAGCCCAAATGCCCGACGGCAGAAAATATCTCTGGGTAGCCCGAACCGTAGAACGCCGAGCCACCCGCTACGGCGAACCCTCAAAGATCTTCGCCATAGGCCTGGGCTGCGAACTCCGCCACGCAGGCCGAGTCGTCTACGCCGACGGCCTGGACCTCAACGACCCCAAACCCACCCCCATCGGCGCAGGCTGCCGAGTCTGCGAACGCTCCAACTGCCCCCAACGAGCCTTCCCCCCACTAGGCAAACTCCTAGACATAAGCGAACACCGAAGCTCCATCTCCCCCTACGTAATCCAGTAATCGATCACGGCTCGAACGGCGCCCACAACCACCAATTCAGGTACGTATAGTCGAAACTGCGCCCCGGCCAAGAGACCTCGACCAGCATTGTCTGGTCACCGGATTTCACGTCCTTGCAGGTCGCCATGGTGAACGGAGCGGCTGGATCGATGGGCCGGTACAGCGCCACCGACTTCCTCCCAACCTCCTTGTCACGAACCCGCACCGTGTGAGCATCGAGATACTTCTGCATATCGCCGGGAGTGGCGTATTGCGTGTACCAGGTGGCGACGTCGTGGTCATCGGTGCAGGTAATCTGCCGAACCGGCACCGGATCACCCGCCTGCACCACAATCGTGCCTACTGCCGAACACCGTGCACCCATATAGCCGGTGCCCGCCGGATCTCGCGGAATCAAGCTGAGAAAGGAATACGCGATAGCGGAATGCTCGCCCCACGACGCCTGCGTCGGCCGCGGCCTATGGTCCCCTGCGCGAAGGAATTTCCAGTAGAAGCCCGCCGCCCCCACACCTATGACAGTCACCAGCGTCAGCACCATCAACACAATCGAGAGCGTTCGCCAGCTGGACGGCACTTGTCCCGGCGGCGGAAGCTGAGGCGGCCGCATCCCGGGAGGGGGCATCCGATACCCCGGCGGTGGAGTCATCGCTGCTCGAATGGGGCGGGCTGCCACCACTGGTCGCGCACCTCATCGAATGTGTGTCCCGGCCAAGAGACTTCGACCAGGTTCGTCCGAGCCTGGAGCAGCACATCCTTGTAGGTGGCCAGCGCGAAAGGAGCCGCCGGGTTCGTGGGTCGGTGCAGTTGCAGCGGCAATGGGCCTCCGGTCCCGCCCGAGACGTCCCGCTCCTCGACCCGCACCGTGTGAGCGGCAAGGTAGTTCGTCAGATCGTCGGGGCGGGCGTACTCGGTGTACCAAGCGGTGACACCATCCGGCTGGGTGCAGGTGATCTGACGAACGGGCACCGGATCGCCTTCCTGCACGACGATGGTGGCCACGGTCGAACAGTGCGCCCCACGCCAACCCGTACCCGCGGGATCGTTGGGAATCAGTCCAGCGAAGGAGTACGCGAGCGACGTGTACGCACCCCAGGGCAGCGGATTCGGACCGTGCGGGCGGAAGAACTTCCAGTAGATCCCGGCCGCACCGGCGGTGGCCACCAGTGCCAGGACCATCAGCAGGACCGAGACGGTCCGCCAACTGGAGGACACCTGCCCCGACCGGGAGGGCCGAGACGGCGGCAATGGATGTGGTGGTAACTGATACGCGATGGTCGGCTGCGCTGGTGGTTGCGCGGGTGGAGGCACCGGCACGGCCGACAGCAGGGGTGCGGCCGCCGGGTAGGGCGGCGTGATCGGGGGCTGCCTGATGAGGGCCTGCTGTGCCGCGTCGGCGAATTCGATACAGCCGATGAATCTTTCGTCCGGGTTCTTGGCCATCGCCCGCGCGATCACCGCATCGATCGCCGCGGGCAGGTGCGGCACCACCAGGCTGGCCCGCGGTACCGGTTGGGTGAGGTGCGCGGCAACCATTGCGCCGGGATTGGTCGCCGTGAAAGGCACCGCACCGGTGAGGAGCGTGAACAGGGTGCAACCGAGCGCATACTGGTCGACGCGGTGATCCACCGGCTTTCCCGAAAGCTGTTCCGGCGCGGCATAAGCCAAGGTGGCCAGGAGGTCACCGGTTTTGGTCAGCTGGTTGCGATCATCGCGGAGGCGGGCAATACCGAAGTCGCCCAGCAGGACTCGATCGCCACCGCGCCCGGCGGTCAGCAGGATATTGGCCGGCTTGACATCCCGGTGCAGCACACCACGCTCGTGCGCGTAGTCCAAGGCGTCCGCGGTCTGCCGCACGATCTGCACCGCCCGCATCGGCTCCAGCGGATGCCCGGCGAAGTCCGCCGCGTCGGAGCCGTCGACGTACTGCATCGAAATCCACAGCTGCCCGGCATCGGCCCCGCGATCCAGCACCGAAACAATATTCGGATGGTCCAGGCGGGCAGCCACATCAGCCTCGCGCTCGAACCGGCGGCGCACATCCTCGTCCGCATACAGATCGCGATTGAGCAGCTTCAACGCGACCATCCGAGGTAGCCGCGGATGCCCGGCCAGATACACGGTGCCCATTCCGCCGCGGCCGAGCTCCCGTTCGATCCGATACTCGGCGAACACCGCGCCGGCAACGAGCCCCGCCCCTTGCATCACAGCACCTTTCCGCACCAGCCGATCGAACGGCTCCACCTTACGGAGCCACATTCAACCATCCGTCACCCTCAGGACGGCTGGGTGTACACGCCGGACTGCTACGGCCAGGAACCGTATCGCTACTGACGTCAGTAGCGGGAAGCTATTGGAATCGGGCCGGTCTCAGCGTTGTTGGGGCCGGTCCGAGTGGTGTGAGGGGAAATTCATGTCGCGGAAACATCGGCAATCGGAGGTTCATCGAGAGTCATTCCGGCGCAATACTTCCCGTTTACCGTTCCCCCCACGAATACCCCGTTGTATACGCGGCGGTATTCGCACGCGGCGCAGTTGGCGTCGCCGGAGACCGTGTAGTGAGAAGGGCCCGACCACATGCAAGATTTCTTCCGCCGGGGCAGTAACCGGCGTCTGATGCAGGCGATCACCATTCCTACCGCGCTGGCGCTGTCCGCTGTGCTGGTCGCCGGATGTGGTTCGCGGGACAGCGATACGGCGGCGGGGTCGAACGCCAAGTCCTGCGTTGATACGTCGAAGGACACGATCAAGATCGGGTCGCTGCACTCGCTGACCGGCACCATGGCCATCAGTGAGGTCACTGTCGCCAATTCCACCAAGCTGGCGGTCGATCAGATCAATGCGGCCGGTGGGGTGCTCGGTAAGAAGGTCGAGCTGGTGCTCGAGGACGGGGCATCCGATCCGAAGACGTTCGCGGAGAAGGCCGAGAAGCTGATCAGCTCTGACTGTGTCGCGGCGGTGTTCGGCGGCTGGACCTCCTCCAGCCGTAAGGCCATGAAGCCCAAGTTCGAATCGCTGAACTCGCTGCTCTACTACCCCGTCCAGTACGAGGGCCTGGAGGACAGCAAGAACATCTTCTACACCGGCGCCACCACCAACCAGCAGATCATTCCGGCGCTGGACTACCTGAAACAGAAGGGCATCACGTCCCTCTACCTGGTCGGCTCCGACTACGTGTTCCCGCAGACCGCCAACCGCGAGATCAAGGCCTACGCCAAGGCCAACGGCATCGAGATCAAGGGCGAGGACTACGCGCCGCTCGGCTCGACCGACTTCTCCACCATCGTGAACAAGGTCCGCAATGCCAAGGCGGGCGCGGTCTTCAACACCCTCAACGGTGACTCCAATGTCGCGTTCTTCCGCGAGTACGCGAATGCCGGACTGAATGCCAAGGATATGCCGGTGGTCTCGGTATCCATTGCCGAGGAAGAGGTCGGCGGTGTCGGCGTGCAGAACCTCGCCGGTCAGCTGACCGCCTGGAACTACTACCAGACCGTCGACTCCCCCGCGAACAAGGCGTTCGTCGACGCGTACAAGGCCGCCTACGGCGCGGGCAAGCCCACCTCGGACCCGATGGAGGCCGCGTACACCTCGGTCTACCTGTGGAAGAACACGGTCGAGAAGGCGAAGTCCTTCGCGGTGGCCGACATTCAGAATTCCGCCGACGGCGTCAGCTTCGACGCGCCGGAGGGCACCGTCACCATCGACGGCTCCAACCACCACATCACCAAGACCGCGCGCATCGGTGAGATCCGCCCCGACGGCCTCATCTACACCGTGTGGGATTCCGGCAAGGCCGTGCAGCCCGACCCGTACCTGAAGTCCTACGACTGGGCCAAGGGCCTGAAGTAAATCGGTAGCCGGGCTGATGAGGGGCGGCCGGTGCGAGATCTCCTGGATCAGCGGGGATTTCGAACCCGCCGCGCGGCAGGCATCCACCGATCCGAGGGAGACGCGCCGCTCGCCGGGCGGGGCGCGAACGAACAACAGAGGTATTCACAATGGAAGTCGCTGTCGGACAGCTGTTCACGGGCTTGAGTCTCGGCTCGATCCTGCTGCTCGCCGCGCTCGGCCTGTCGCTGACCTTCGGTCAGATGGGCGTGATCAATATGGCGCACGGCGAGTTCATCATGGCAGGCTGTTACACCACATATGTTGTACAGCAGACCATCTCGTCCACCGGGGTGGCATTGATCGTCTCCCTGTTCGTCGGCTTCCTGGTCGGCGGCCTGCTGGGCGCGGCCCTGGAAATGGGCCTGATCCGCTGGATGTACGACCGACCGATGGACACCCTGCTGGTCACCTTCGGCGTCGGCCTGGTGCTACAACAGGCCGCGCGCAATATCTTCGGCGCGCCCGCTAAGAACGTCGTCACCCCCGACTGGTTGACCGGCGGTCTCTCCATCGCGGGAACCGTCGTCCCCAAAACCCGCATCTTCATCATGGTGCTGGCCGTGGCCGCGGTGATCGCGCTCGCCACCGCCATGAAAACCACCCCGCTGGGCCGCCGCATTCGCGCCGTGGTGCAGAACCGCAGTCTCGCCGAAACCTCCGGCGTCTCTTCACGTCTCACCGATATCAGCACCTTCTTCATCGGCTCCGGCCTAGCCGCGGTCGCGGGCGTGGCGCTCACCCTGATCGGGTCGACCAGCCCCACCATCGGACAGTCCTACCTCGTCGACGCCTTCCTGGTGGTGGTGATCGGCGGGCTCGGGCAGATCAAGGGCACCGTCATCGCGGCCTTCGGCATGGGCCTGGTGAACTCGTTCGTCGAATACTCGACCACCGCCTCGGTCGCCAAGGTGATCGTCTTCGTGGTGATCGTGATCTTCCTGCAGGCGCGCCCGCAGGGCCTGTTCACCGTCCGGACGAGGAGTCTGGCATGACCATCGTGCAGCGCCTGCGCGCTACCTCACCCCTGAAAACCCTGGGCGGCTTCGCCATTGCGGCGCTCGTACTGTTCGGCCTCGCCCCCGCTATGCTCAGCGACTTCCGGTTGAGCCTGCTCGCGAAGTTCATCTGCTTCGCCATTGTCGCGGTCGGTATCGGCCTGGCGTGGGGGCGCGGCGGCATGCTGGTCCTCGGACAGGGCGTGTTCTTCGGCGTCGGCGCGTACATCATGGCCATGCATATGCAGATGGCCGATGCCGTCAAGGCGCATGAGGACGTGCCGGAGTTCATGACCATCGCCGGAATCTCCGAATTGCCGTCGTACTGGCAGCCTTTCGCCTCCGCACCGGTCGCCCTGCTGGGCATTCTGATCGTGCCCGCGCTGATCGCCGCCGTGCTCGGATTCGGTGTGTTCAAGCGGCGGGTCAAGGGCGCGTACTTCTCCATCCTGAGCCAAGCGCTGGCGGCGGCCATGGCGATCCTGCTGACGGGGCAGCAGACCATCGGCGGATTCACCGGGCTGTCGGACTTCAAGACGTTCTTCGGGTACCGGCTCGATGATCCGATCAACCGCCGCATGCTGTTCTTCATCGCGGCGGGGGCCCTGCTGGTGGTGGTCGCCATTGCGCGACAGTTGATGAACAGCCGGTATGGCGAACTGCTGATCGCGGTGCGCGATCAGGAGGAACGCGTGCGATTCCTGGGTTATGACCCGGCCAATATCAAGATCGTCGCGTATGTGGTGGCGGCGTTCTTTGCCGGTATCGCGGGCGCGCTGTTCACTCCGATCGTCGGTATCATCTCGCCCGCGGATATCGGCGTGGTGCCGTCCATCGCGTTCCTGATCGGCGTCGCCATCGGCGGCCGCACCACCCTGCTGGGTCCGGTGCTGGGCGCGATCGGCGTGGCCTGGGCGCAGACCTCGTTCTCCGAGCACTTCCCCTCCGCGTGGACATACCTGCAGGGCGCACTGTTCATCGTGGTCGTCGGCTTCATTCCGGCCGGACTGGCCGGATTCGGTCCACTGGCAAAGCAATTGCTGGAACGCGTGCGGCCCGCCAAGGAAGAGGCGGCCGGACCGATCGTCGCGACCGAGCCGACCACCGAAGCCCCGGCGGCCGAGCCCGAACCCGCGAGCGAAGAGAAGGTGGAAGCACGATGACCGCACCCGTGCACGAACCCAAGCTCGGCGGCAATGCCGGGATGGACAGCGAATACCTCGAAATCCGCGGTCTCTCCGTCAGTTTCGATGGCTTCAAGGCCGTCACCGAGGTGGATCTCACCGTCCTGCAAGGCGATCTGCGCTTCCTGATCGGCCCGAACGGCGCGGGCAAGACCACGCTGATCGACGCCATCACCGGCCTGGTCTCCGCCACCGGTTCGGCGCAGAAGTCCGGCGCGGAGCTGATCGGCAAGAAGGTGCATCAGATCGCCCGCCTGGGCGTGGGCCGAACCTTCCAGACCGCCAGCGTCTTCGAGCAGCTCACCGTATTGCAGAACCTCGATATCGCGGCCGGGTCGGGTCGGTCCGCGCTCACCCTGCTGCGCAAACGCAAGTCGGTGCTGCCCGCCATCGAGGAGGCCCTGGAAACCACCGGCCTCACCGCACTGCGCGACAAGCCCGCCGGTGTCCTCGCGCACGGCCAGAAGCAGTGGCTGGAAATCGGCATGCTGCTGGTGCAGAACGCGGCGGTGCTACTGCTCGATGAACCCGTCGCGGGCATGAGCGCCGAGGAACGCGAGGAAACCGGAAACCTCTTGCGCCGCATCGGCAGTGAGCGCGTGGTCATTGTCGTGGAACACGATATGGACTTCATGCGCGCCTTCGCCAGCTCGGTGACGGTGCTGGCCGGCGGCCGAGTCCTCAGCGAGGGCACGGTCGAACAGGTGCAAGCCGATCCCAAGGTGCAGGAGGTCTACCTCGGCACCGCCGCGGCGGGCGAACTGCCGCCGGTCGAAGCAGAACAGGAGGGCGTCGATGCTGGAGATCACTGACCTACGCACCGCGTACGGCCGCACCCAGGTGATTCACGGTGTGACGCTGCGGGTTCCGGACGATGGCGTGGTCGCGATCATGGGCCACAATGGCGCGGGCAAGACCTCGCTGCTGCGCGCGGCGGTGGGGCTGCTCCCGGCGAAATCCGGGAAGATCACCTTCAATGGGAACGACATCACCAAGATGTCGCCCTCCCGGCGGGTGAAACGCGGCATCGCCTATGTGCCGCAGGGGCAGCAGTCGTTCCCGCAGCTGTCCACCATGGAAAACCTCCAGGTGGTGGCCGACGGCCGCACCCGCGGCAAGGAACTCATCGCCGAATCCCTGGACCTGTTCCCGGCATTGAAGGAACTGCTGACCCGCAAGGCCGGTCTGCTCTCGGGCGGCCAGCGGCAGCAGCTCGCCATCGCCCGCGCCCTCATCACCGAACCCACACTGCTGATCCTCGACGAGCCGACCGAGGGCATCCAGCCGTCGGTGGTGGCCGAGATCGAGCGCACCATCCTCGATCTCACCAATCGCGGTGGCTTGAGCGTGCTGCTGGTCGAACAGCACATCGGGTTCGCGTTGCAGGCCGCGAACCACTACTACGTGCTGCAGTCGGGCCGCGTGACCTCCTCGGGTGCGGGCGGTGCGGGCGCGGAATCCGCCGTCCGCCTGGCCATGGCGATCTGATCGGACGACCCGTGAACGCGCGCAGGGGGCGTATTCCATTGTCCGAGCGGGTCTATCGAGCATTGCAACGGGATCTCGCGGCGGGGACGCTGGTGCCGACCGAACGACTCGGTGAGGAACGCCTCGCCGAAACGTACGGCGTCTCCCGCACTCCAGTCCGCGAGGCCCTGGCCCGCCTCTACGCCGACGGCCTGCTGGAACGCCAGCCCGACGGCTTCTACCCGTACCGGCCCCGAGTGGACGAACTCGGCGACCTGTACGAACTCCGAATCGTGCTGGAAGCCAGGGGAATCCAGCGGCTGCTGCATACTCCGTCTGCCGTCGCCGAGCCCCTCGAACCGACACGCCTCACCGCCAACGGGGCTGGAAGCACACCGATCACCAGCGGAACAACCACCGGCACAGCGCGATCCACCGGCTCGGCCGCGTCAGGGCGGACCATATCGAGCGGTCATGGCCACGACACCGCCGCCATCGAACAGGAACTCGACACCTGGCGTCACCTGCGAGCCAACCCGCCGGAGCCCGGAGCTGCCCTCATAGCGGCCGACGAGCAGTTCCACACCAGAATCCTCGTGGCAGCGGGCAATACGGCCCTCGCCGACGCCCTCACCACGGTGCACGCCCGAGTCCGTCCCGTCCGCGCCCTCGACATGCCCACTCCCGAACGCATAGCCGCCATGACCGACGACCACATAGCCATCGCCGAACACGTCCTGGCCGGAGACCTGGATTCCGCCCTCCGCACCCTCCTCGCTCACCTCACCAGCTCCCGAGCCCACGTCCTCACCCGGGCCCGCCGCGCCCTGGAACTCACCAAACTCGCCCGGGCCGTCCGGGAGTAAGGCCGAGCTTTCGGGCGGACGGGGGCAAGGGTTGGCGTAATCGGTGCTGGTTGGGGGTTGGCGTGGGCTGTTAGCGTGAGGCCATGGTGTCGACGCAGCCACGTATCGCACCCGGGCGACTCCGGGAGCTCGGACCGGTCAACTGGGTTGTCTGGCAGGTGCTTTCTCGCGCGGCGGGGACCGATGACGCGCATTTGTTCAGCACGCTGGGACGGACCAAGGGTTTGTTCCGGGGGTGGCTGCACTTCTCCGGCAAGCTCATGCCCGGGGGGAGCCTGCGGCGGTACGAGTCCGAGCTGGTGATTCTGCGGGTGGCTCACCTGCGGGCTTGTGACTACGAGATGGACCATCACATTCGGCTGGGTAAGCGGGCGGGCGTGACGCAGGAGATCCTCGAACGCCTGAAGGCCGGGCCCGACGCGCCGGGATGGTCCGACAAGGAGCGTGCGCTCCTGACCGCCGTGGACCAGCTGGTCGCCACCCGCGATCTCGACGACACCGCCTGGCAGACCCTCTCAGCGCACTACGACGAGCGGCATCTCATCGAAATCGTGCTGCTGACAAACCAGTACGAGGGCCTCGCCAGCACCATCACCGCCCTGCGGATCCAAACCGACCACTGACCCGCACCGCCGCGATCGAAGGCATCTCCTCGGTCGCGGCCCGCGAATTCCCGTTGTCCCGAAGCGATTCGGCCTCCGCCGCTTCTCCCGGCCAATCCCCTCGCACCCGCGCGTGCATATGCATGTCATGCCACCCGTCCTCGTGTAATGCCGAACTCCGGTTGACGCCCTCCAGCGCGAACCCGGACTTCGACGCCACCCGGCAGGACGGCGAATTGTGCACCGAATGCTGCAATTCCAGCCGATGGAATCCGGCCACCTCGAACGCCCACGCACTCAAGGCCCGTACCGCCCGCGGCGCGATCCCGCGCCCCCGAGCCGAGGGCACCACCCAATAGGCGACCCCCGCCAATCCCTCATGTAAATCCATGTGCCGCAATGCGACTCGCCCCGCGATCCGCCCCGATCGACTGTCCGCCACCGCCCAATGGGCGTCCACACCCCCATCCCAGGCCTTGGCCCAGGTATCCACCCAATCCCCCGCCTCCTCCACCGATTCCGCCGTCCGCGCATGCCATCGCTGAATCGCCGGATCCTGAAACGCCGCGAATACCTCCGGCCCGTCCCGCCGCAGCCAAGCCCGCAACACCAGCCCATCCCCCACCGGCAGCACCGGCTGCACCCCCCGGGCAAAAAACTCAGCGGCAACGATCGCCGATGTCGAGCGCGGCATAGCTGGAATTCTGCCTGCACACCCCCACCCCCGCACCGCTATTCCCAGCTCCCATTTCAGATCGTGAACCCAGCACGGGTTCACACCCCTACCGTTCGGCACGCACCCCTCGCCGAACGCCCGCGAGGGGTGCCGAACCGAAGAATGTGAACCCTGCGCGGTGTTACGGGCCTAACTGGGTGTGGGACGCTTTGTCCGGTTTCCCATCGGTAGGATTGCTGGTTCGAGCAGATCCGCCTCAGGAGGTCCCGGATTGCCGCACCAACGCCCGGAACGGCCCCGGCTGTGGGAGCAGCACTGCTGCCTGCCGCTGCTGCCGTCCGCGGACATCACCGATTTGGCGCGGTATCCGCTCGGCTCGTATCTGTCGGTGAACGTGGGGTATTCGCTGCACTCCCTGCGGGATTCCCTCGAAATGGTGGATCAGTTCCGGCGGGATGCGTTGGCGGACGGGCGGTTCCGTATCGTCGACACGATCGATGACGCCTGGCCCGATGCGGCGCAGGAGGATTCGGATCGATCGGATTCGGACGCGACCATCGCGCTCGCCTTCGACCTCGAGGATTCCGGCCCGCTGGAGGGCGATCTCGACAATGTCCAGGTGTTCTACGACCTGGGTGTCCGGTCATTGCTGCCGACCTACAACTACGCGAATGCCGCCGGGTGCGGCTGCCTCGATACCGAGGACACCGGCCTCACCGCCTACGGCCGCGACCTCGTCCGCACGCTGAACCAGGTCGGCATGTTCGCCGACGGCTCACACTGCTCCCCGCGCACCGGCCTCGACATCGCCGAGATCAGCAGCGCTCCGATGATCTACAGCCACTCGAATTTCGCGGCGCTGTGGGAACATCCGCGCAATATCACCGATGAGCAGGCCTGCGCCTGCGCCGCCACCGGCGGGGTGATCGGCATCAATGGCGTCGGAATCTTCCTGGGCCGCAATCGGCCCGCCGAGCGCGCGGAGCGGGTCGCGGCCATGGCGGATCACATTGCCTACGGCGTGGAACTGGTCGGCATCGACCACATCGGCGTCAGCTCGGACTTCTCCTTCGACGGCGACCAGTTCAATGAGGAGGTCGCCGAGAACCCGCAGGCCTTCTCCGAGGACTTCACCCGCTGGGGCCCGCTGCAATGGACGCCGCCGGAGGACCTGCTCGGCGAATCCGACGTACCGGGATTGCACGAGGTGCTGGCGGACCGCGGCTTCACCGCCGCCGACCGGGCCGCCATATTCGGCGGCAACTTCGCCCGGCTGGCGCGGAAGGTCTGGCGCTGAACTCGGTCCCGCTGCCCGATCTCGACCGCGTGGCGCTTCACCGTCCGCGACGGCCTGATCAGCCGTTTTGAAACCGGACAAGCGTGATCTCGGCATTCGTGCTCGTCCCGGCGGGTCGTGATCGCCGCGCCGAGTGTCCGCGGTCTCACCGACCAGGGGGATGGATGCGTGCGATCGGGGCGACAGGGTTAGGCTCGCAGGCGTGACTTCCCACTACGATGTCGTCGTTCTCGGCGCTGGTCCCGGCGGTTACGTCGCCGCGATCCGTGCCGCTCAACTCGGCCTGCGAACAGCAATTGTCGAGCAGAAATACTGGGGTGGCGTGTGCCTGAACGTAGGCTGCATCCCCTCCAAGGCACTGCTGCGAAATGCCGAACTGGCCCATATCTTCACCAAGGAGGCCAAGACCTTCGGCATCAGCGGGGAGGCCAGCTTCGATTTCGGTGCGGCCTTCGATCGCAGCCGTAAGGTCGCGGACGGCCGGGTCAAGGGCGTCCACTTCCTGATGAAGAAGAACAAGATCGACGAGTTCGACGGCCTCGGCTCGTTCGTCGACGCGAACACCCTCTCGGTCGCGCTGACCAAGGGTGGCAGCGAGACCATCACGTTCGACAATGCGATCATCGCGACCGGCACCGTCACCAAGCTGCTGCCGGGCACGTCGCTGTCGGCGAATGTGGTCACCTACGAAGAGCAGATCATGACCCGCGACCTGCCGGGTTCGATCCTCATCGTCGGCGCGGGCGCGATCGGCATGGAGTTCGGTTACGTCCTCAAGAATTACGGCGTCGACGTCCGCATCGTCGAATTCTTGGATCGCGCGCTGCCGAACGAGGACGCCGACATCTCCAAGGAGATCACCAAGGCGTACAAGAAGCTCGGCATCACCATCTCCACCGGTGCGGCCGTGCAGTCCATCGACGACGACGGCTCCAAGGTCACCGTCGCGATCAAGGACAACAAGACCGGCAATATCGAGACGGTCACCGTCGACAAGGTGTTGCAGGCCGTCGGCTTCGCCCCGCGTATCGACGGCTACGGCCTGGAGAACACCGGCGTGCAGCTGACCGACCGCGGCGCGATCGCGATCGACAATGTCATGCGCACCAACGTCCCCCATATCTACGCCATCGGTGACGTCACCGCGAAGCTCCAGCTCGCGCACGTCGCGGAGGCGCAGGGCGTCGTCGCCGCGGAGACCATCGGCGGCGCGGAAACCCTGCCGATCGACGACTACCGGATGATGCCGCGCGCCACCTTCTGCCAGCCGCAGGTCGCCAGCTTCGGCCTCACCGAGCAGCAGGCCCGCGACGAGGGCTACGACGTCAAGGTCGCCAGCTTCCCGTTCCAGGCCAATGGCAAGGCGCACGGCCTCGGCGATCCGACCGGTTTCGTGAAGCTCATCTCCGACACCAAGTACGGCGAACTCCTCGGCGGCCACCTCATCGGCCCCGACGTCTCCGAACTGCTCCCCGAGCTGACCCTGGCCCAGAAGTGGGACCTCACGGTCAACGAACTGGCCCGCAATGTCCACACCCACCCGACCCTGTCGGAGGCCCTGCAGGAAGCCATCCACGGCCTCGCCGGCCACATGATCAACTTCTGATCGGACAACTTGCAGCCAAATCCCGAGACCGGCCCGGCCCCAGCGGAAACGCTTGGCGCCGGGCCGTTTTCGTACCCACCATCGAGTGTTCATCGGTGCAGGCATCGTGCGGGAAGAGCCCAGCACCAATGGACACTCGTTTACGGTCCCGGGGGATCAGTCGCGGTGGTAGGCGTCCTGGGCGGCGACGATCGATTGGATATTGGATTCCAGGATTTCGATCAGGCCCATGAGCTGGTCGGCGACTTTTTCGCCCAGGTCGGTGAGGGTGTATTCGACGTGCGGGGGGATGGATTGCTGGACCTCGCGGTGGACCATGCCGTCGCGTTCGAGGGTTTGCAGGGTTTGCGAGAGCATGCGTTCGCTGATGCCGTCCACTCGGCGGCGGAGGGCGCTGAAGCGGAAGGGGCCCTCGCGCAGGGCGGCCAGGGCGAGGACGCCCCAGCGGCTCGCGACGTCCTGTAGCACCGGGCGGGAGGAGCAGTTCCGGGCGAAGACGTCGGCTTCGAGGGTGGGGTCGGTCGCGAAGGCCTGGGCGGAGTCCTGGCCGGGACCGGGATCGGGCCGCGTGCTCATGGGATCGAGGTTACCTAACGCTGTGGGTTGTAGTGCGGAATAGTCTGTGCTTACTATTAGTAAGTACAGTCCGATAGAGCAGTTCATTCCCCAACCTGGAGGTAGTCATGACCGTCGCGGTCACCGGAGCAAGTGGTCAGCTGGGTCGTCTCGTCGTCGAGTCGCTGCTGCGGGAGGGCGTCCAGCCGGTCGCCATCGTCCGCGATCCCGCCAAGGTGGCCGATCTGGCCGAGCGCGGAGTGGACGTCCGGCAGGCGAGCTACGACGATCCGGCCGCCCTGGATCGCGCCCTCGAGGGCGTCGACCGGGTGCTGCTGATCTCGGGCAATGAATTCGGCAAGCGAGTAGCCCAGCACACCAATGTGATTCGCGCCGCCGAGCGCGCCGGGGTGGAACTGCTGGCCTACGCGAGCATCCCGAACGCCGAGCGCAACCCGCTCATCCTGGCCCAGGAGCACATCGGCACCGAAGCCGTGCTCGATGCAGCCACCGTCCCGAACGTGCGCCTGCGCAATAGCTGGTACTGGGAGAACTACACCAACGGCCTCGCCCACACCGTCGAAGCCGGGGTCAAGTACGGCTCCGCCCGCGAAGGCCGCGTGGCCGGTGCCGCCCGCGCCGACTACGCCGAAGCCGCCGCCAAGGTCCTCACCACCGACGGCCACGCCGGACAGGTCTACGAACTCGGCGGCGACCGCCTCACCTACGTCGAACTGGCCCAAGCGATCTCGGACGCCGCAGGCAAGCCGGTCCGCTACCAGGACGTCCCCCAGGCCGACTACGCCGCCGCCCTCGAAAACGCTGGCCTCGACGCCAATTACGCCGCCGTCCTAGCCGACGCCGACGCGGGCATCGCCGAAGGCATCCTCGACGTCGACTCCGGCGACCTCGAAAAACTCCTCGGCCGCCCCGCCACCCCCGCCGTCGAAGTCTTCCGCGCAGCCCTCAACTGATCACCCCAGGCGTCTCGTTCAAGATCAGGGAGCTGTGGTGGCGGGAATTCGGGCGTGAGAGCGCGCTGACAGCTCCCTGATCTTGATTCGCGCCGTCCGAGCGCTCTAGGGCGCTGCTCGTCTCTGGCACCGGATCAACCTTCACGCGGGCTGGATTCTGTTGCGGTGTTGTCGCATTCGCGAGCGCGGGCGTGAAGTAGTGCTTTCTCGCTTGCGTTGGTGGTCAGCTTTGCGGCTCGGAGGAATTCGTCGCGCGCTTCGACGTGGCGGGCCAGTCGGGCGAGCAGGTCGCCTCGGACGGCGTGCAGTAGGTGATAGTCGTCGAGGGTGCCGGTGGCGGCTACGGCATCGGTGAGTTCGAGGCCAGCGGCCGGGCCGTGCAGCATGGTGACTGCTACGGCTCGGTTCAATTCCACGATCGGGGACGGGAAGCGTTCGGAGAGAACGGCGTACAGGCCTGCTATGCGTCGCCAGTCGGTTTCGGGGGCGGTGGGGGCCATGGCGTGTACGGCGGCGATCGCCGCTTGGAGGGCGTAGCGGCCGGTCGGCAGGTCGTGGATGCGGCTGGCGGTGTGGGCACGGGCCAGGGCGGCGAAGCCGCGGCGGATGTAGAGGCGGTTCCAGCGGGAGCGGTCTTGGTCTGCCAGGAGGACCAGGGTGTTGGCGGGGTTGCTGCGGGCGGTCAGGCGGGAGGCTTGGAGTTCGAGCAGGGCGGCGAGGCCGTGGGTTTCCGGTTCCTCGGGGAGGAGGGCGGTGAGGATGCGCGCCAATCGCAGTGCGTCCTCGCATAATTCGGTGCGGGCCCAGCGGTCGCCCGCGGTGGCGGTGTAGCCCTCGTTGAAGATCAGGTAGATGACCTCAAGGACCGACGTCAGGCGGGCGGCCAGCTCCTCGCCCCGCGGTACCTCGTAGGGGATCCGCTTGGTGGCAATGGTGCGTTTGGCGCGGACGATGCGTTGCGCCACAGTCGGTTCCGGCACCAGGTAGGCGCGGGCGATCTCTGTGGTGGTCAAGCCGCCGACCATGCGCAGCGTCAAGGCCGCGCGGGCCGGTGGCGACAGCACCGGATGGCAGGCGGTGAAGATCATCCGCAAGAGATCGTCCTCGATGCCGGAGTCCGGCTGCGGTGCGGGCTCTTCCGCGGTGAGCAGTTGATGCCCGAGCAGCGGGAGCTTGCGGGCGAAGGCGGCATCGCGCCGAATTCGGTCTATGGCACGGTGTTTCGCGGTGAGCATGAGCCAGCCGCCGGGGTTGGGCGGTACGCCGTCGCGCGGCCACTGCTCCAGGGCCGCGACGTGGGCGTCCTGGGCGAGCTCCTCGGCCGTGCCGATATCGCCGACCAGGCGGGTCAGCCCGGCGACCAGCCGAGGCCACTCGATCCGCCAGGCCGCCACCACCGCCCGCCGCGCCCGCTCCCCGGGCGGCTGCTCACTCATCGGATTCCGCTCAGTCCTCCACCGCGAGTTGCCGGACCTCGACCTCGATATCCCATTCCGGGCCGTGCACCCGCAGGAATCGCGATGCCCATTCCACCGCCTCCTCCGACGATCGAGTCTGTAGCAGGCAGTATCCGCCGATGAACTCCTTGGATTCGGTGAACGGCCCGTCGAGGACGGTCTGCACGCCGCCGGTCTGCCGGATGCGGGTGCCCTCCTCGACCGGTCGCAAGCCATTGGTGTCGAGCAGCACGCCCGCCTTGGTCATTTCCTCTATGAGCGTGTTCATCTCGGCCATCAGCTGCTCGTCGGGCCCGCTGTCGGGCACGGTCGCGGGGTCGAGGCGGATCAGCACCATGTGTCGCATGTTCGGATTCTCCTTCTCAGGCAAGGCGGTAGCGGAGGTAGACGGCACCCCAGTCGAACGATTTCGATTCGAGCAGGTCCAGGTCGAGCTTGGACTTGTCGGGGAACAGCGGCGTGCCGGAGCCGATCGTGACCGGGTGCACGATGATTCGGAATTCGTCGATCAGGCCGGTGTCGATGAACCAGTGCACCAGTTTCGGGCTGGCGTAGATGGCCAGTGTGCCGCCCTCTTTCGCTTTGAGTGCCTGAATCTGAGCCGCGGCGTCGGCGGCGATGATGCGCGTGTTCTCCCAGCCGGGGGTGTCCAAGGTCGTCGAGAAGACGAGTTTGTCGACGCCCGTGACCCATTCGGCGTGGGCGCGTTCCGCGGGCGTCGCCTCCGGATTGGCGGGCACCGTCGACCAGTAGTCCCGCATGCCCTCGAAGGTCCGGCGGCCGTAGACGGCGGTGTCCACGTCGGCTCGGACGTGCTGATTGCCGAAGTCGTTCACCTCGGGGCTGTATGCCCGGTATGTCCACTCGAAACCGATGCCGGTCTGCGAGTCGACGTACCCATCCAGGGTCATGTTCTCTATAGCTACTACTTTTCGCATTGCGCGTCTCCCGTTCGGCGGGCCGCGTTTCGGCCCTACCTGTATGCCTCGAACGGGAGTGCGCGGAATCGACACGGTCGGCGAAAGTTTCTTCCGGGACCGTCGGATCGGGTCAGTACCAGTGGTGGGCTTGCCAGAAATCCCAGGCCGCGGCGGGGCTGCCGTAGCGCTGGACCATGTAGCGGTAGGCCCAGCGCAACTGGGTGATCGGATTGAACAGCCAGTCCGGGCCCTCGGTGAACATCTTCTCGGCGGGCAGGGCTTGAGCCAGACCGTATGCGCCGGAGGTCGGGTTGACGGCGAAGACCCGCCACCCGCTTTCCCGGGTGATGATCTCGTCGAACGCCCCGAACTGATCGAGCGGAACGATGGTGAGCGCCACGGTCTTCAGCGCCGGGGCCGGGTAGGAGAACCGGGGCTCCAGCACGTGGGCCAGGCCGACGACGACGCTCGACGAGAGCCCGGAGGACAGGCTCGCGTATACCTCGGGCAAGGCCCCGGACAGCTCCGCCAGGATCGCTTGATCGATCGGAGGGGGTGCTGCCTGCGCGGTAGGGGCGGCGCAGCCGATTGCCACCGGCACGAGCGCGCCCATCAGCAATGCGAACGCTTTCACGACTATGTGGAGCGAATGGTGTCAACGGAAACGGACCATACGACATTTCACATTCGCGGGCCCGGCAGTGACACGGCGAGTCGTAGACTTTCTCGCGACCCGCCGGTCAGCCGTCCGTGCTGATCAGGGCCTTTCTCGCCCGCTCAGACCCACTGCACGAGCTGAATGACGATGCCATTGGGGTCAACCGTCTGGAAGTACCGCTCCCCCCAGGGCTCGGTCTCGATCGGCGTCACGATCTCCACCCCCTCGCCGCGCACCCGCTCATACTCCGCGTCGATGTCCTCGACCACGAACACCACGAGCGTCCCCTGCCCGGCGTGCCCCGCGATCCGCTCCGGCTTGAAGGTCGACAGCCCGGTCCGCAGATAAATGACATTGAGCCCGGCATCCGCCCGACTCAGCGATACGAACCCGTCCGCCGACATCTCCTCGGCAAACCCGAAGTGCTCGACCAAGAATTTCGCCGAAGCCCCGGGATCAACCACATTCAGCGAGAGCGCGCAACCGGTGATCTTCATAGTTCCTCCTGCATGCCGAAAACTCCGTACGTTGTACGCCATACTTTGTACAAAACCTCGACGCGGCCTGCACTATGACGCACGTCACCGAATGAACCGGTGCTCGATGCGCGGCGTACCGGGGTGGCGGTCCGACTCGGCTGAAAGCCCGGCACCGGTTCGGCAACAATGTGGGGCATGACCGGTGTTGGAGAGAGCGTGACGGATCCCTACCTGTGGCTCGAAGAGGTCACCAGTGAGAGCGCCCTGGATTGGGCGCGGGCGCACAACAAGGTGGTGATGGACCGGTTCGCGTCGTCGGACCGGTTCACCGGCCTGGAGTCGCGCATTCTGGCCATGCTCGACACCGATACCCGCATCGCCTACCCGGGGCGGCGCGGGCAGTGGCTGTACAACTTCTGGCGCGACGGCGATCACGCGAAGGGCCTGTGGCGGCGCACCACCTTCACCGAATACGCCAAGGACGAACCGGCCTGGGAAGTACTCATAGACCTGGACGCGCTCGCCGAGACCGAGGGCGAGAACTGGGTGTGGGGCGGGGCCGCGGTGCTACGACCGGAGCAGTCCCGGGCGCTGATCAGCCTCTCGCGCGGCGGTGCGGACGCCAAGGTGGTGCGCGAATTCGATATCACCACACAGACATTCATCGCGCCGGAGGACGGCGGCTTCCATCTGCCGGAGGCGAAGTCGGAGATCCGCTGGATCGATATCGACACCGTCTATGTGGGAACCGATTTCGGCGACGGCTCGCTCACCGATTCCGGCTATCCGCGAATCGCCAAGCGCTGGAAGCGCGGAACGCCGCTGACCGACGCGCAGACCGTATTCGAGGGCGAGGCGGGCGATGTCGCGGTCTCGGCCGGATACGACCGAACCCCCGGCTATGAACGGCATTTCATCGGCCGAGCCACCGACTTCTTCAATGAGGAGGTGTACCTCCTCGAGGAGGACGGTGCGCTCCGCCATATCGAGGTGCCCACCGACGCCTCCGAATCCTGGTACAAGGATTGCCTGCTGGTGCGGCTCAAGACGCCGTGGGAAGTCGCCGGGAAGACGTATCCGGCGGGCGGCCTGCTGGCCATCGACTTCAATGAATTCCTCGCCGGGTCACGCGATTTCGAGGTGCTGTTCACCCCCGACGAGCACACCGCGCTGCACGGTTACGGCTGGACCGAGAACCATCTGATCCTGATCACCCTGCAGGATGTGCAGACCAAACTGCACGTGCTCACCCAGGGCCCGGACGGCTGGGCGCGCGAGGATCTCGCCGATGCGCCGCCCATGGCCACCACCAGCGTCATGAACCTCGACCCGCTCGAGGGCGGCGATGAATTCATGCTCTCCACAAGCGGTTTCACCAGCCCCACCACGCTGCTGTCGAGTTCGGTGGGCGGCCCCACCGAGGTGCTCAAGCGCGAGCCGGAGTTCTTCGATGCCGCGGGCGTGGAGACCGAGCAATTCTTCGCCCGCTCCGATGACGGCACCATGGTCCCGTATTTCGTGATCCGCCACCGCGATACCAAGGGTGCGCCCGCCCCGGCCATCATGTCCGGCTACGGCGGTTTCGAGGTGTCCCGTACACCCGCCTACAGCGGCGCCTCCGGCATGGGCTGGCTGGAACGGGGTGGCACCTGGGTGATGACCAATATTCGCGGTGGCGGCGAATACGGGCCGCAGTGGCATACGGCCGCGCAGAAGGCCAACCGCCACAAGGTGTATGAGGACTTCTCCTCGATCGCCCGCGATCTGGTGGCGCGCGGCATCACCACGCATGAGCAGCTGGGTGCGGTCGGCGGCAGCAATGGCGGCCTGCTCATGGGTGTCATGCTCACCCGATACCCGGAGTTGTTCGGGGCCATCGTGTGCCAGGTGCCGCTGCTGGATATGAAGCGCTATCACCTGCTGCTGGCGGGCGCGTCCTGGATCGCCGAATACGGTGACCCGGACAAGCCGGAGGAGTGGGAGTACCTCTCGAAGTACTCCCCGTACCAGAACACCAGCGCGACAGCGGATTACCCGCCAATCCTGCTGACCACCTCCACCCGGGACGACCGCGTGCACCCCGGTCACGCCCGGAAGATGGCCGCGCTCTTGGAATCCCAGGGCCATCCGATCTGGTACCACGAGAATATCGAGGGCGGTCATGGCGGTGCGGCGGACAATAAGCAGTCCGCGTTCCAGGCCACGCTGATCTACGAGTTCTTCACCCAGATGCTCATCGAGGATCGCAAGCGCCCCTGACGCGTTCGGATCAGCGGTCCCGCAGCCACTTCTCGACCTGGTCGACGGTGCTCTCGGGATCGCTGATCCATCCGTTGTGCCCCAATGGAGCCGGATTGTGCCAGGTGCTGATCTCGGCATTGGGCAGCTTGTCCAGCAGATGCCGCGCGGAGGTCGGCGGTGTCAGGTCGTCGCCGGTCATGGTGATGGACAGGACCGGCAGCTTCAGCCGCGCGATCCGCTCCTCGTAATCGATATCCGCACCGGCAGGTTCGAATCGCCCGCTGCGCGCCAGTCTGGCCCAATCGGCGATGAGCACCTTCGACTGCCGTCCGAAGCCGCCCGCCGTGATCTTGTCCCCCGGCCAGAATCCGGCCAGGCTCGCGGTGAGCGAGACCGCGGCGCTGCCGAGCAGGAAACCCGGCGCGGCCAGCCCCCGATATCCCCGGTGATACGGCGTCCCCGAGGCGATCAGGATCAGCCCGCCGAGCCGCCCCCGGATCCGCGAGGCGTACATGACCCCCAATTGCCCGCCCATGCTGTGCCCCAGCAGATATGGCGTGCTCTCCGGAAACCGTTCCCGCACCACTTCGAACATGGCCGGGAAATCCACCGACACCAGTTCCTGATACCCGTAGGTGCTGGAGGCGCTGGGTTTCGGCTTGCTGCTGCCGTTTCCGCGCATCTCCAGCAGCGCGACATCGAATCCGCGTGCCGCCAAGGGCTCCCCGAAGAGCGAATAGAACTCCCCCGGTACCCCGAGCCCCGGCGCGATCACCACCACCGGCCGTGGCGCATCGGCCGTAATCGAATGCCGATGCGTCCCTTTCGCCGGAATCAACCGCACCGGCACCGTCGTCCCGTCCGGCATTTGAATCGGCACAGTCTCCATGGCGCCGACGCTACCGCCTGCACGAACAGGACCGCCGTCGGCGCGGCACCGAATTCGAGATTCGGTGTGGCCGACGGCGGTTGGGGTCGGGGGGGGTTAAGCGCTGACAGCGCCCATGATGATGCGGCGGAGGACGCGGATCACGTCATCCAGGGGTTGGCGGGGTTCCGAGCCGCTCCAGGCGTCGACCACGTAATTGACCGCGCCGATAATGGCCAGGACGCGCATCTCGTAGTCGCCGGGCGGGATTTCGCCGTGCATGGCGGCATCCTCGGCGGCGCTGGCGAGCAGGGCGCCCCAGGCACGGCGTAGTTCGAGGCGGAACTTCTCGACCTTCGGCCCGGCCCCGACCACCTCGACGAGTGCGACGCGCGCCTTGCGCGGATCACGTCCGATCGACTCGATGTAGGCGCGGACGGCCGCATCGATGATGTCGATCGCGCTGGCGTCGGTTTGCTCGGCGATGGTGGCCGCCACGGCTTCCCGTGATTCGCGGTCGATGGTTTCGTAGAGCTCGAGCAGCAGCGATTCGCGCCCGGTGAACTCCTCATAGAACTGGCGTGAGGAGAGACCGGCGTCCTTACAGATGGCGCCGACGGAACTGTTTGCGTATCCGTCGCGCGCGAACACCGTCAGCCCGGACTCCAGAAAACGCGCACGACGCTGCCGTTGCCGGTCTTCTACGGGCTGCCCGGCGTACATTCTTCCCGCGTTCGTTTCCTGAGACATTGCGCCAGACAATACCGAAGGGCCCGATCCCCTCGTCATGGATCGGGCCCTTCGTTTGCACCTTCGGTATACCGCGCGATAGCCGAAAGTTGGCTCAGTGATTCGAAACGCCGCGACGCACCCGGGAACGGCAGGTATTAGGCAGGGGAACCGCCCGGGATCGGAACGCGGATCCGGGGGGAGACTCGCGGCCCGATGTCGCATTGACCCGAAGATCACTGATCGTTTGCCGTTCAACACGATACAGAGACCCAGAACCGGACGGAATACTTTCCTAGGATATTTTTAGAATTTATTCCGCGTGCCGCGGCGACGTGCATGCCGACCAGCGCGATACCGGGCAAGTCGGGTCACTCGACCCGGAATATGAAGAAGGACCCGATCCCCTCGTCAAAGATCGGGTCCTGCGGCACCTCCTCGGCTTCCGCGCAGTAGCCGAAAGGTGGCACTCGCGTGGCTACTTGGCCGAACCGCTCGCCGAGCCGGTCGCCAACAGCTTCAGGATGGTCTGCACGAGGACATCCGAGAGGAGGTTGGTCATGGTGGTGCTCCGATCTAACAAGGCCTGTCAGTGCTGTCACTGACCGTTTGCCATCGGGACGATACCCAGCCTCCAGCCGCCAAGGGAAGCTTTTCCAGGAAAAATCTAGAATTATTTCGATAGCCCGCTAGACCGGGGCCTACCTGCGGTTTCTCCGAACTTCGGGAGCAACCCCGAAGCCCGGTGACCGGGACGCCCGCACCCGCGGGCACCCCTCATCTTGCGGTTGCCGAAACGCCGCCGCAAGTCACTTCGAGGAAGGAACCTCGGGCTCGCCGAGCGTCAGCATGAGCCGATTCGCCCAGGAGAACGAGGCCGCTGACAGGACGAGATCATGAATTTCGGCATCCTCGAAACCCAGCTCCCGGAGCCGCCGAATATGCGACCGGTCGGCACGCGGCGGATTGGCGGCCAACGCGTCGACGAAATCGATTATGGCGTCCCATCTTTCATCGATGCGGACACTGTTTCCCTCGTCCAGCAAACGCTGCACATCGTCGCCGCGCTTGGACAGGGCGGTGGTGAAACGGGAATGCACGGAGGCGCAATATTCGCAGCCATTGTGGCGTGAGGTCACGGTGGCCGCGAGTTCCCGTTCGGCACGGGCCAATCCGGCGCGGCCGTAAAAGATCTCCTTGTCATTGGCGCTGCGATGCGCGAGCACCCCGGCATTTCGGGCAAGCACGCGGAAATACGGACCGATGCCCCGATCGCCTTCCAGCAACGGCCGCTGTTCCGCATCGGCTTCGGCCAGCAGAATCGGCTCCACCCATGGCACCCAGTCGAGGTGTTCCTGAGTGAATCCCGGTGGCCGACGGTCGATTTCGACGCTGCGGACCTCACTGGTCGCCGCGGTGTCACTCATGTTCGGCTCCGATCAGGGCGAGACCGGCCAGCAGCCGGACCTGGTAATGCACGAATCCGATGAGCTGACCCACCGTCACGATGTCGCGCTCGGACAGCCCGACGGCGGTCAGCGCGTCGATATCGTCCCGCGTGAGTGACGCGGGCGCGGTGCTCACGCGGGCCGCATGCCGCAGAATGGCCGCCAGCACCGGATCGCCTTCCGCCGGTGCGGTTCCCAGGCCCGCGTAGTGCGCCGCCAGCTCCGGTGCGCCCGCCAGCTCCGCGACAGCTACCGCCGCCGCGATCAACCGTTCCCGGCCCACCGATTCCGCGGCGGGCCCATTCAACAGCGCCTCGTACACACCCTGCGTGTGTTCCACCACCGCCGGTCGAGACCGGCGCAACTCTTGCACGGCACCGGCATTCGCGCCGAGCACCGTGTCGATCACATCCGTCACGTGCTTCCCTTCCCTAGCGGTCGCGCCAACCCAGTTGTGGCGCAACCTTCGTGGCAATGAGTTCGATCGAGCGCAGCGTGGCCTCGTGACCCGGATCGACCGGGTGCACCTGCACGATGAAGTCGGTGGAACGCAGCAGCGCGGTATCCGCGGACAGCTGCTCGACCACCTCGTCGGGGGTGCCGATATAGCAGTCGCGGAGCACCTCCTCGACGGTGTGCGCCAGGTCGGGACCGCCATTGCGGCGCAGCTGCTCCAGGAAGCGCACGGCACCCCGTTCCGCCGCGGCGCGGGCTCGGTCGTGGTCGTCGGCCACGAAAACGCCTCGGGAAGCGCCGATTCGCGGTGCCACCTCTTGGGGCAGCGCCTCCAGGTAGGCATCGACCAGCGGCTGCTGGATCTCCCACAGCGTCGCCTCGGGGGCGGCGGGATCGCGCGGCTGCGCCTTCGACAGCAACAGTCCATCACCGGCCAACCCCGCGCGCCGTGCACCCGAGGCCGAGAAGGTGGCCTGCCACAGCCGATTACGCAGCCCGGTCGCGGGCGGATTCAGCCCGCGGCCGTCGACCAGTGGCGCACCCGCCAGGGCCTCGGAGACCTTCGCCAATTTGGCCGCGTACAGCTGTTGCCGATCGGCATCGGCCAGCTCGAACAATTCGAAGGCATGCCTGGAACCGCCCGCGCCGAAACCCAATTCGAGACGGCCACCGCTCAGCGTGTCCAGCACGGCCGCATCCTCGGCGACCCGCACCGGATCCTCCAGTGCCAGAGTGACAATCGCGGTGCCGAATCGGATGCGCGGATTCCTGGCCGCCGCATGCGCCAGGAAAACGAACGGCGATGGCAACCCGCCCTCCGCCGGATCCAGGTGATGCTGTGCCACCCAGGCGGTGTCGTAGCCGAGCCGCTCGGCGAGATCGAACTGTTCCAGGGCCTGCCGGTAGACGGTGGCCGAGTCCTCGCTCTCATCGGTGCGCACCAGCCGCGTGAAGAACCCGAGATTTCGAATGGTCATGCTGTTTCCTTCCCACATGACCGGGGGCGCTGCGTGATTACGCGGGCTCCCGCCTCCGCGCCTGACCCGCTCATGTGACCGCCTTTCCCAAGTAGGCGTCCCGCACCGCCGGATTGTCGACAAGCTCCCCCGCCGGTCCGTGCAGCACGATCTCACCGGTGCGCAGCACATTCGCGGTGTGCGCGATGCTCAATGCCAGCTCCGCCTGCTGCTCGACAATGAGGATCGCGAGCCCCAATTCCTGATTGAGCCGGGCGATTTCATCCAGCACCCGATCCACGAACAGCGGCGACAACCCCATGGTCGGCTCATCCATGCAGATCAGCCGCGGCTTGCTCATGAGCGCCCGCGCGAAGGCGAGCATCTGCTGCTCACCGCCGGACAGGGTGCCCGCCCGCTGTTTCCGCCGCTCCGCCAGACGCGGAAAATGCTCGAACATTTCCGCGGCCCGGGCGACCAGCACCCCGCGCCGCTCCTTGCGGATGTACCCGCCGACGAAGAGGTTCTCCTCGACCGTCATGGCCGGAAACACCCGTCGCGCCTCCGGCACCGACGCCAGCCCAGCCGCGATCCGCGCCGACGCCGGTGTCTTACTCACGTCCACCCCGTCGATCCGCACCGCCCCGGAGGACGGCTTGATCAGCCCGAGCGCCGTCTTCATGGTGGTCGATTTCCCGGAGGCATTGCCGCCCAGCAGCGACACGATCTCCCCGGGCCGCACCGTCAGCGACACCTCGTGCAAGGCCCGCGAGTGGCCGTAATGCACTGTGACCCGGTCGAATTCCAGGATTGGCGGGACGGTGTCGTCGAAGGCAGCGCGGTCAGTGCCCGACATCGGCGGTCACCTTCCCTTCGGGCTGCTCGGCACTTGTTTCCTCGTCCCGGGCCGCGTCGGCTCCGGTCGGAGGGGCCTCAACGTTCTCGCCCGCGCCTGTCTCGGTTCCGGCCTCGCCACGCTGACCGGCTCGGCTGCGGCCGAGGTATGCCTCGATCACGCGGTGGTCCCGGAGTACTTCATCGGGAGTCCCCTCGGCGATGACCCGGCCCTCGTCCAGCACCAGCACCCGGTCGGAGAGGTCATGGACCAAGTCCATCTTGTGCTCGACGAGCAGGACGGTCTGCCCCTGTGCCTTCAATTCCGCCAGCTGCCTGCCGATTTCGGCGGTCTCGGTCTGGTTCATTCCGGCGGCGGGTTCATCGAGCAGCAGCAGGTCGGGTTCCAGGGCCAAGGCGCGGGCGATCTCGGTGCGGCGGCGGTTTGCGTAGGAGAGGGTGTACGCGGAATTCTCCGCACGCGGTGTGAGCCGTTCACCGAAGCGGGCCAGTTGTGCGTCGATGCGGGCCGTCGTCTCACGACGCTCTGCACGGACGCCCCGTGTGGGGACCAGTGCCAGTGCAAATTCCGCGAGCAGCGGAACCCAGCGCAGGACCGGCAGCCCGGCCAAGCCCTGCCATGGCCGCGACGCCCGGAGGGTGGTGTGCAGGCCGACATCCACGTTCTCGCGGACCGTCATATTGCCGAACACCCGCCCGTTCTGGAAGGTGCGGGCAATGCCCGCGGCCGCCGCGGCCTCCGGCCGTCCGGGGCGAATCCGCTTGCCCCGCAACAGCACTTCCCCGCCATCGGGTTTCAGCACGCCCGAGATGAGATTGACCGTCGTCGACTTCCCCGACCCGTTCGGCCCGATGATCGATACGAATTCCCCCGGCGCGATGGTGATGTCGACCCCGCCGACGGCTTGTACGCCGCCGAACGCACGCCGCAATCCGCGCACCTGCAGGACCGGATCAGACTGTGACCGCGACACGTTCCCTCCTCACCAGAATTCCCTGCGGCCGGAACCGCACCACCAGCAGCAGCGCCAGCCCGTAGAGCACGATCCGCAGCTCCGGCGCGAGCCGCAGCGCCTCCGGCACCCCGATCAGCACGACCGCGCCGAGCACCGCGCCATACGGCGACGAGGTGCCGCCGACCACCAGAATCGTCACGACCAGCAGCGACATCGGCAGATTGAATACGGTCGGATCGATATACGAGTACTGGTGCGCGAGCAGCGACCCGCCGATGCCGGAGAAGAACGCGGCAATGGCGAAGGCCAGGGCCTTGTAATCGCGCACCGGCACCCCGGCCGAGCGCGCCGCGACCTCATCCGCGCCGATGGACCGAATCACCGTGCCCAGCCGCGACCGCTGCACGCCGACGATCACCGCAAGCACGATCGCCAGCACCACCAGTTCGAGCCGGAATACCTGTGTGTGCGTGGTGAATTCGAATCCGAACAAGGACGGCGCGGGAATCCCGAAGATGCCGTAACTGCCGCGCGTCACCGGCTCCCAATTGCGAATCAACGCCACGGTCACAATGCCGATGCCCAGGGTGGCGATCGCGACATAGTGCCCGCCCAGCCGCCACAGCGGCGCGGCCAGCACCGAGGACACCACGGCCGCAACGATTCCCGCCGCGATGATTGCGGGCAGGAACGCCCAGCCGTGCGAAACCGTCAGCACCGCAGAGGTATACGCGCCGATCGCGATAGGCCCGGCCTGCCCGATGGCAAGCTGCCCCGCCGACCCGGCCACCAGCGTCATGGAGACGGCGATGATCGCGTAGGCCACGATCTGCGTGCCCACCGATATCCCGTAGTCGTCGGAGATCAACGGAATCACCAGCCCCGCAATACCGAACGCGATCAGCGCATGCCACCAGCGCACCCGCAGGTCGCGTCCCGCACCGAGGAAGGTCCCGGTCAGCGGTTCGGATTCGATGGCGGGCGGCCGGGCCAGGAGCCCGCCGGGCCGCAGTACCAGGAACACCACCAGCAGTCCGAAGGTGATCAGATCCCGGTAGCCGTCCCCGAACCAGTAGATGCCGAACGCCTCCACCAGCCCGAGCACGAACCCGCCGACCACGGCGCCCGGAATCGATCCGAGCCCGCCGACGGTGGCCGCCACGAACCCGGTCATGCCGACAATGCTCCCGCTGGTCGGCGAGATATTGGAGTTGTAGAGCCCGACGAAAATGCCTGCCAGCCCGCCCAATCCGGACGCGATGGCGAAGGCCAGCGACTGGATCCGGCCCACGCCGATCCCCATCTGCGCGGCGGCATCCGGGTCCTGCGCGGTGGCGCGGATCGCCAGCCCGTACCGGCTGAACCGCAGGAACGCCCACAGCCCGGCCATGACCGACAGGGTGATCACGAACATCACCACATCGGAGGTGCCGAAACGCACCCCGCCGACCCGGAAGTTATTGGTGGACAGCACCTGTGGGAATGGCCGGGTATCCGGCCCGAACACCAGGGCCACCACATTCTCGATGATCAGCCCCACGGCCACCGTCGCCAGGAGCGCGGCAATCGCGGGGGCGCGGCGTAGCGGCCGCACCGCCAGCACATCGATGCCCACTCCGACCAGCGCGGTCACGGCGACGACCGCGATCAGCGCCGCCCACAGCGGCACTCCGTGCTCGGCGATCAACCACCAGCCGAGCACCGACCCGAAGGCGAAGATCGCCCCGTGCGCGAAGTTGATGACATTGCTGACCCCGAAGATCAGGGTGATGCCGACGGCAATGAGCGCATACGCATTGCCGTGCACCAGACCCGCGATGAGCGTGTCGAACATCCCGGTTACTTACTGCCGGTCGGCACGAATTTGCCGTTCTGCAACACCAATTCGATCGGCTTCACACCGGTCGGCCGCCGCGTCTGCTGATCGAAGGCGAACGAATCGCCCAGGCCGATACCGCTGAAGTCCTTGACCTCACGCAGGCCCTTCAGCACGCCGTCGCGGGTGGCTCCACCGTGCTTGGCGGCCTTCACCAGCACGTTCAACGCGTCATAGGCGTAGACATTGAAGTCGCCCGGATCGGTGTCGAACTTGGCCCGGAACTTCGTCACGAAGTCCTGCACCTTCTTGCTGGTATCGGCCGGGGTGAAGACGCCGTTCACGATGTCGCCCTCGGCCGACGTGCCCGCGAGGGAGATGAACTGCGGTGTGTTCTGCCCGCCGAAGAACTGGCCGTCGAACCCGACATCGCGCAGCTGCTTCACGATGAGCGCGCCGTCCGGGCCATAACCCAAGTGCACGAAGGCATCCGGGTGCGCATCGCGCCCCTTGATCAGCACCGGCCGGAAGTCCTGCGATTCCGGCAGAATCGGCGAATCGTAGGCGATCTCGATGCCCTTTTCCTTCGCGTACTGCTGGAAGTACTTGAAAGCCTGTTTACCCCAATCGGTTTCGAGGTAGACCACCGAAACCTTCTTGGCCTTCGCCGACACCCACTGGACATTGCGCTCCTGGTACACGTCCAGGGTGATCGAGGGACTCCACGAGTAGTCGCCGCCCTTGGTGAAATCCACCGCCGAATTGGTGAACCCGTACTGCACCAGCTTGCCCCGGTTGTACACCGGCGAGGCCGCGATCGACGCCGGGGACGAGAAGTCGCCGAGCTCCGCGATAATGGAGTTGTCTCCCACGAACTTGGTGGCGATCGGCACGGTCTGCTTGGGGTCGGATTGCGAATCCTCCCACTTCAATTCGACCTTCTTGCCGTCGATCCCCCCGGCCGCATTGATTTCGTCCAGGGCCAGGTCGAAGCCCTGCTGCCAGAGCCGCCCGTACTCCGCCGAGTTCCCCGACTTCGGCCCGGACACCCCGAAATACACCGTGTCCGACTTGCCGCTCGTACTCCCCCCGCACGCCGTCACCAGCCCGGCCACCAGGGCCGCCGACGCGACACCCACCACCCACCGCAGCCGACGCGACCGGGACAACTTCTCGCTCATCTGATTCCTCTGCAACTCGCCACGCCACGGCCGGGCGCAGCAGCGCTGACCGTGGGCGCAACGGTATCGACGGTTTTCCGGCGGAAACACCGTTCGAATCACCGTGAAGTCAAAGGAAAGTCGACGAAATCAGCTACGCGGTGTGGTGATTCTCGAACCAGGCCGGGAATTCGGTGAGGTCGGTGAGCACGATATCCGCGCCCTCGGCCGAGAGTTCCTCGGCGGAGTACGGCCCGGTCGTCACCGCCACGGAGAAGGCGTCGGCGGCCTTCGCGGCGCGGACATCGCCCAGGTGGTCGCCGACATAGATGGAGCCGCCGTGCTCGCGCAGCACCGCACCCTTCTCCTCGGCCCAGACGCCGCCGACCAGATCGTCCACGTCCAGCCCAAGGTGATCCAGGTGCAGTTGCGCCTGCGGACCGTTCTTCGCGGTAATGACCAGCACCTTGCCCCCGGCCTTGTGCACGGCCGCCAGGGCGTCCACGACTCCGGGCAGATGCTTGCTCGGCGCAATGGCCAGGTCCGGGTACAGCGCCCGATATCGGGCGACGATCTCGGGCACCCGCTCCTGCGGAAACCATTCCGCCGCCTCCATGGCCAGCGGCGGGCCGAGCCGCGACACCGCCAGCTCCGAATCGATGGGGACCCCGGTCTCCACCGCCACCGCATCCCACACCGCGGCGATGCCGGGCCGGGAGTCGATGAGCGTCATATCCAGGTCGAACCCGACTACCAGGCCGTTCCGGCCATCCGCCTGCTGATCATGAGCCACCCTCCGACCATACGACCCCGTCACCGAGCCCTCGACACCGGACAAAATGGGGCGACTCGGCACTATGGCCCGTTCTAGGCTCGACGGCATGACAGGCGATGGCGGTCCACTCTTCTGCGGCATCGAGCTCGGCGCTCGCATCGAGAGGGTCGAGACCGAGCTCATCGCCACCGCGAGCGCGGCCACGCAGGCCCGGCTCGGGGAGGCCGCGGGATTCGCCCTCCCGATCGCGGGCGGCATCGCCTCCTTCGCCGAGGACGATTCACCGCTCAATAAGGTGGCGGGCCTGGGTTTCGCGGGAGTTCCGGACACGGACGAATTCGAGGAGCTGGAAAGGCAATTCGCCGCACGCAAGTCCGCCGTACAGGTCGAACTCGCCAATCTCGCCGACCCGGTCATCGGTGAACTACTCACCGAACGCGGATACCGGCTCGTCAATTTCGAGAACGTACTCGGCCTCGCCCTCGACGGCACGCCCGAAGTCATCGAGCCCGATGGCGTGCGGGTACGCCCCAGCGCGGACAGCGAATTCGACGTCTGGCTCGATATCGCCGTCGAGGGCTTCGCCCACCCCGATGCCGAGGGCGTCCCCTCCCATGAGGAATTCCCCCGCGACATCCTCGATCGCGCCATGCGCGATATCACCGCCGCCTCCGGCGTCCAGCGCTACGTCGCGGTCCACGAGGGCCAGGTGGCCGGATCCGCCAGCCTGCGCATATCCCAGGGCGTAGCGCAATTGACCGGAGCGGCAACACTTCCCGCGCACCGTCGGCACGGCATCCAGAGCGCGCTGCTCTCGACCCGCCTCGGTATCGCCGCCGCGGCGGGCTGCGATATCGCCGTCATCACCACCCAGCCGGGATCCAAATCCCAGCAGAATGCCCAGCGCCGCGGCTTCTCCCTGCTCTACACCCGCGCCATCCTCGTCAAAGGCTGAGTGATCAGCCGCATCCACGGTTGAGTATCAGCCGCGGCGTAGCGCCTCGGCTTCCAGGGCGGCGAAGGTCAGCGGCATATCCGCGCGCATCCCCTTCTCCCAGACCCGCTTGAACAGCAGCCCGAAAATCCCATGCACCTCGACCTGCTCGGCCACCTTCACCTTGCCCTCGCCGACCACCTCATAGGTGCGATGCCCGCGTAGCTTCCCGAACGGGATCCCCGCCTCACTGGTCCACGACTTCCCCGGCTCGACCGCCACGATCGTGAACGGCCCGGCCGGTGCGCCCTTCGGCTTCACCCAGCCCTTGGTGCCCGCCTCGAACGGCCCGTCGATGCGCGATTTCTCCTCATGCGGATCCCAGTCCGCCCAATGCGCCACATCGGTGGCCACCGCCCAGATCTTGTCGATATCGCCGCTGATCACAGCTTCTTCGATGAACGAGTACTGCATGCCTGCCTCCACACCCCGATGATTCGAACAGAGCGTAAGCCCACACACCGACAACTTCAGGGCAACGCGACAGTGGCCCGGCCCCTCCGAGGAAGAGCCGGGCCACCATTGTTCACCTGGCCGGGGCGTAGCCGAGCGGCCGCGTGGTGAACGTGCCGCGCCCCTGCGTCCGGCTGCGCAGGCTGGTCGCGTAGCCGAACAGCGCCGCCAGGGGCACCGCGGCGGTGATCACCGCGGTACCGCCGCGCACCGTCGAACCGGAGACCCGGGCGCGGCGCGCGCCGAGGTCACCCAGCACCGTGCCGACACCGTCCTCCGGCACCGTCACCGTGAGCTCGACCTCCGGCTTGAGCAGCTGCATGACGCTGGCGCGCAAGGCTTCCCGCAGCGCCAGCCGACCCGCCGTCCGGAAGGTCAACTCCGAGGAATCCTTCGGATGGGTGGCCCCATCGGTGAGCGTCACCCGGACACCCGTGACCGGATGCCCACCCAGCGGACCCTCGGCCAGCGCATCGCGGCAACCGGCTTCGACGGCGCGCACGTACTCGCGGGGGACCGCCCCGCCCACCACGGTGGAGGCGAACTCGAATACCGCTGTGCCATCGTCGGATTCGCCGAGGGCGAGCGGCTCGACAGTCAGCACCACATGCGCGAACTGGCCCGCGCCGCCGTCCTGCTTGACGTGCCGGTACAGCAGCCCGGACACCCCGCGCAGCAGCGTCTCCCGATACGCCACCTGCGGACGACCGACCGACACCACCAGGCCACGGTCACGGTGCAACTTCTCCACCGCCACCTCCAGGTGCAGCTCACCCATGCCGGAGAGCAGGGTCTGCCCCGTCTCCGGATCGGTGCGGACCACCAGCGCCGGGTCCTCCTCCACCAGCCGAGCCAGCGCGATGGCCAGCCGTTCGGTATCGGCGCGACTCTGTGCCTCCACCGCGACCGACACCACCGGTTCGGTCCGGGTGGGCCGTTCCAGCAGCACCGGCGCGCCGGGCGCACACAGCGTGGTGCCCGCGGCCGCGGCCTTGGGCCCGATGAGCGCGACAATATCCCCGCTCACCGCCTGTTCCACCTCCTCGTGCCTATCCGCCTGTACTCGCACGATGCGAGCGACTCGCTCACGCCGACCGGTACCGGCATCGAGAATCGTGTCGCCCTTGGCCAGCGTTCCCGAGTACACGCGCACGAACGTGAGCCTGCCGGTCCCCGTCGCATGCACCTTGAACGCCAGTGCCGCAAAGGGTTCCGCCGGATCGGGCGCACGCAACACCTCGGCATCGCCGACGCCGTGCACCGCCGGACGGTCCGCCGGTGACGGCAGATACGCGACGGCCGCATCCAACAAAGGTTCGATGCCGATATTGCGGTACGCCGCACCGCACAGCACGACCACGACATCACCGGCGAGGGTGAGCGCGCGCAGCGCCGCCGTCAGGGTGTCGTCGGACAGCGCCGAGTGCGCGATGAACTCCTCCAGTGCCGCCGAATACCGTTCGGCCACAGCCTCTTCCAGCTCCCGCCGCGCAGCCTGCGCGGCCGATGCCAGATCATCCGGAATCGGGCCCGCGGTCAGCGCGCCACCCGTCCAGACCAGCGCGCGCATCCGAACCAGATCCAGCACACCGGTGAAATCGTTCTCCACACCGATGGGCAGTTGCACCGCCAAGGGCACCGGATGCAGCCGCTCCCGAATCGAGGCCACGGCCCGTTCGAAATCCGCGCCGACCCGATCCATCTTGTTCACGAACGCAATCCGCGGCACCCCGTACCGATCGGCCCGCCGCCACACCGATTCGCTCTGCGGCTCGACGCCCGCGACGGCATCGAATACCGCCACCGCGCCGTCCAGCACGCGCAGCGACCGCTCCACCTCATCGGAGAAGTCCACGTGCCCGGGGGTATCGATCACCGTGAGCCGGTGACCATCCCAGTGGCAGCCCACCGCGGCCGCGAAAATCGTGATCCCACGTTCGCGCTCCTGAGAATCGTAATCGGTCACGGTGGTGCCGTCATGCACCTCGCCGCGTTTATGAATGACACCAGCCAGGAACAGCATTCGCTCGGTGACGGTCGTCTTCCCCGCATCCACGTGCGCGAGAATTCCGAGATTACGAACGGTTGCCAGAGTCTGACGAGAAATATTGGTACGCACAGCCATCGGTCCTTCGATCCGATCCGAAAAACGACAGCGCGATTACCGGACACGGGCGGCACACAGCAGCCCGAAACCCACTACGGGTAAAAAGTCCGGTCTCAGTACCGACCGCGCAGCCGGCACCGAACCGGCGAAGACACCAGAATCACCTCGAAAGGCGAGCGGGCGGCAATAACGACGCGAAGACCACGCATCACCGGCTCCCTTCCTGGCGGAATACGGGCCACTCGGCCTCGCGATCACCAACCTAACAGCGTTCACGCATCCGGTCACCCGAATTAGCTGTCCCGCACCCCGATTCGCGCCACCGCCCGCTCGGCCTCCGCGACGATCGTGGTCACCAGGTCCGCGGCGGACTCCACGGACCTGATGAGCTCGACCCCCTGACCGGCCCACACCGGAATCACTCCCATATCGCCGCGCGCGGCAGCCTCCCGATACTTCTGCTTTGCTTCATCGTCCGCGCGCAGCTCGTCCTCACGGCCCCGCCAGTCATCGAGGAACTCATTGCGCAAGGTCCGGGCCGGATAGAGATCCGGCCAGGCCGCACCTCGAGCGATATCCAGCACCCGATTCCGATCGGTATCCCCGCTCCGGGCCGCGAGCAGCGCCTTCACGCTCTCCGGCTCGAGAATGGCCTCCGGGCTCGCCTGAAACCGGGTCCCCATGAGAACGCCCGCCGCACCCAGCGCCAGCGCCGCGGCAAGTCCACGCCCATCCACGATCCCGCCCGCCGCGAGCACCGGCGTCTCCCCCGCCACATCCACCACCGCCGGAACGAAAGACATGGTGCCGATGGGATTTCGGCCGCCATGCCCACCATGATCACCGCCCTGGGCAATGATCACGTCCGCCCCCGCATCCACGGCGCGGCGGGCCTCATCCACCTCGCTGACCTGAAGCAGCAGCTTCGCCCCGGCAGCGCGGATCGATTCGGCGTATGGAGTCGGATCGCCGAAGGACAGCAGTACGGCATCGGGCCGGAATGCCAGGGCCCGATCGACCACCTCCTGGTCGATTCCCCACGTCCACAGGCCGATTCCCCACGGCGCGGTCGTCGCCGCCCGGGCTATCGCGACCTCACGTTCCATCCACTCGCGATCTCCCCGCGCCGCGCCGATCAAGCCGAGACCGCCACCCCCGGAGACCGCGGCCGCCATCCTGCCGCCCGCCGAACCGCCCATGGGGGCCAAGGCAATCGGGTGCCGAATCGACATGCGTTCCGTGAAAGCTGTCCGCAGGACCATCACTGAATTCTGTTACACCAGCGGCAATGTCGACGGGAGTTCCGGCACTTCGACTACCCGGCCGGTGTCTCGCGCACGAATCGCACCAGGGCGCGCAGGCCGGACATCAGCTCCTGCTGGTCCGTCACGCCGTTCAGGGCAGTGTCGAATCGCGTGATCATCGCCGCGATTCGTCGGTCGACCTCCTCGGCGCGGGACAACAAATCGGAGTGATCGCGCGCCACGGTTTCCCGCATCGACCGCTGTTCCTCACGCGCCCGCTGATCCTGGCGGCGCACCTCGTCACGCAGTTCGTCGATCTGCCGTCCATCCGATTCCTGCCAGGCCGCCAGGTTCGACCGCGTCGCATCCAGGTTCCCGGCCACGGCAACCAGCTGTTCCCGCAACTCCCGCACATCATCCGGGGGATACGCGATATCCCGCGACATGGCGGCGATCCGGGCACGCAGATACCCGAAATACGCTCCCGCAGGCCGGAATACGATGCTCGCCAGGAAGAACCCGGCCACGTAGTAGCCGATCACATACCCCGACAGGAGTGCGACCACGGCGGCCGCCACCGCCGACACCACATGCGCCCCGACCGCCAGTACGAGCAGCCGCCTGGCCAACGTTCTGACCTCGCCCTCCCGCGCGGGCGGAACCGGAATCTCCCGCTCGCGGGCGGCATTCACCCGATGCCCCGCCTGCAAGGTGGCGAAATAGAGATTCCACGGCACCGTGACCACGACGACGAGCCAGAAGAACGCCACGAATCCCAGACCCGCACCGATCGCCGTTTCGGCATTCACATCGGCCCAGATAGCAAGCGCGGCAACCACAATCACCAAAGCAGTTGCCGCCCAGAACAACCCCCAATATTTCTTCATCAGGTCAGCCTGCCCGGAGGTACGGGACCGCAACACCGTACGACTACTCGAGCGGAACCCCGAAGTGGGCGAGGAGACTCGATGACAAAGCCCAGAAACGCGAAAACCCCCCTGACCGAAGTCAGGGGGGTTCTGCGAATGATGTTCCGGCGGTGTCCTACTCTCCCACACCCTGTCGAGTGCAGTACCATCGGCGCAGACAGGCTTAGCTTCCGGGTTCGGAATGGGAC
>NZ_JBFBCD010000015.1:0-84987 GCF_040683015.1 Nocardia sp. NPDC051030
GGGACCGAGGGGAGCAGACCAATGAAGATCGCCACCGATATCGAAATCGCCAGCGGAACAGTTGATTTGAACGTTCTCGGCAGCCGCATACAGGCCCATATCGACGGAGTCCAGCGATTCGCCAGCGAGCGCGAATTCCACGCCGCCATGGACGAATACGCCGCCGTCGATCGCACGCTCCGGATCAGCCGCAGTGGGGTGATTTCGCGATGACCGATCCGCTGGAAAGCCGCGAGTTCTCGGTGATGACCTTGGGTCGAGAGCGGCTGCCGGATTCGCGCCGTGGTCGTGGATCCGGCAGACATGCAGCTCATCCTGTATGGCACCGTCGAGCGTGATGGCGTGCTGGTCGGCAGCTATTAATTACTGCGCCGACGGGATTCGCCAGAGCGACTGGCGCACTGTCACCGATCGCGGAGTCACGCACTTCACCGGCGAGTTCCCCGCCGTCTATTCCCTGACCCACCCCGATGAACAACCGGGGTCCGAGTAGTCGCGACCGTTCTGCTCAGCACCGGGCAGGAGCCAGAAATCAAAAGATCCGATTAGCTCGAAAGGGGCTGATTCCCAATGAATTCCACCATTACTGTTCCCAGCGGCCGATTTGCCACCATCCGTTCGGAACATGGACCGCTGAGTGACGAGCAGATCCGTTCAGTGGTACCGGCGATCTTCGCCACCGAGCGGCATCCGGATCGCACCAGCGATCGCTACACCTACCTGCCCACCTCGGAGATCATTGCGGCCTTGCACGAGGAGGGCTACGCGCCGTTCATGGCTGCGCAGTCTCGGGTCCGGGACGCCGAGCGGCGGGCGTTCACTCGCCACATCGTGGGGTTGCGCCACGCTACGGCCTCGCAGACCGGGCGCGGAGAGTTCAACGAGATCGCGGTCGACAGCAGCCACGACGGATCCCGCGCACTGACATTGCGTGCCGCCCGCTTCCGTCAGGTGTGCGGCAATGGCTTGGTCGTCGGAGGGCTGTGCGATGACATCCGGCTCGCACATAAGGGCGGCATCGTGATCCGGGACGTCATCCGCGCGGCGCATGCCATCACAGACAATTTCTCCCTCGTTGACGCTTCGCGTGATGCGATGGCCGCGCTCGAGCTCACCGAGGCCCAGCGGCTGGCCTTTGCGCAGTCCGCGCTTGAGCTCAAGTGGAAGCCCGGGGTGCAGCACGCGCCAGTCAGGGCTAGCGCGCTGCTGAAGCTGCAGAACTACGAGGAGCGGCCCAGCACGCTGTGGTCGACGTTCAACATCATTCAGCGAAACGTCGTCGGCGGCGGGGTCGAGGGCACCACCCGCAGCGGCCGGCGCACCACCACTCGCCCGATCCGGGCGATCGACTCCAACACCCGGCTCAACCGGGCTCTGTGGGAGCTGGCCGAGCAGACCCGCCAGTCGCTGAGCTGATTCAGCGTCTGGTCCATCGTGGGGGACCAATCATGCGGTCCCCCAATCGGATTGGAGGTGTCACGATGAGCAAAGAGCCTGTGATCGAGTTGGTCGTCTTCCGTGTCCCGGACGGCGGCAGCGAGGTTGACCTGTTCGTCGACGGGGTACTGTGCCAGGCCGTCGAGTATCACATCGACCCCGGCCGGGGTGCGGATTGCGCCAGCTGGCAGGAGCGCCTCGAGGCGAACCTGGCCGAGGCGACGCCCGCAGCCCGTCTCCGGTTGCAGCAGATCTACGACAGCATCGAGCCGATCTATCTGTGGGAGCGCGGATGAGCGCCCTACTCGCACATCGCGCCGAGGAGCTCGCTGCGGCTATCCAGACCTTCCGGAACACGGCAGACGGCCGCCTCACCGGCGACGCCGAGCATGAGGTCGCCGTCGATGTCGCCGATGCTGCCGAGGCGTTTATGGATTCCGTGCCGATCTGGCCACAGTCTGATGACGCGGCCACGGTGTTCGAGCGCGCGTGTGAGCTTCTCGATTTCGCCGAGGAGCGGGTGGCCACGCTGGCGCTGCAATGTATCGCCGCCCTCGTCCACCGGCACAGCCCGGAAATCCGCTATCTCGATCTGGATTGGGGCGAGGGTGGTCTGCACGTGTTCGGCTACCGAGACGAGCACGGAGAGCAGGTCACTGCGGCCGATGACGTGGAAGACAACATCCTGCAATGGACGTCACGAATCGCCGATCCTCAGCGCGCGGGACTGATCGGCAGGGCAGATGGCCCATTCGTGCTCAACCTGCGTTCTCTCGCCGCCGGAGCGGACGGTGAGAAGGCTTCCGCACCGCTGTGACCTGCGATGCCGCCACGTCCCCACGTTCGTCACCTAAATCCAACGCCGCGGGCAACGGCCCGCCGAGCGACCCAGGCTTTGGCTGCACATGGAGAACGACACCGCTTCGCTCACACACGACCCCGTCTGGAGGTGGCCGCCATGACCGAGCTCCCCCGCCCCACGAAAGGATGCCGAATCTACCTGCGCCGCTTCGCATCCGAGAATGTCTACATCTACCGCGATCCCACCAAACCCGGTAATGGCGTCTCCCGCCCTCACCTCGACAGGCTCTTGGACGACGAACTCGTCACCCTCGACGATCGCCAGCCTCCCCATGGGCGCCTCATCAGAGTCACCGAACTCGGCGAGCAGGTCATTCGCGCGCACCCGACGGACTGACCTCGAACTCTCAGTCGATACAACAGCTCCGGGGCGCGAGACATCCTCTGCAACGCGCGTATTCCGCCAGACTCCTTGTGTCACAAGCTTGCAAAAAAGACACGTGGCACGTCAGAAAGGACATGCTGGGTGTCTTTTTTGACGCAAATGGAAGAGCGGCCTTCCCTGTCACTTCACGATTAAGGACAGATCGAGCCAGTCCAGGGACATAACCGCGGATCGTAGTGTTGCCGGTCCAGGTGCTCCCGGATGAACGGCCCGTGGACCTTATCGCCGAGATCGAGCACACGGGACAGATTGAGCACCGATACCTGTTGCGCTCCAGCCTGTTTCAGGGATGCGGCTACCGATTGAGCATGCCCGCCAGAGACCCAGTTGTCATCGACGACCAGGACGTGCGCCCCCACGGTGACGGGTGAGGTGATCACGAAGTTCGCCGGCCGCAGCGCACGCGGCTGGGCGATCGGCGGATTGGCCGCGACAGCGACTTCGGGCACCTGTACCAGCGCGCTGGCGAGGATCTTTCGCAGTGGATGCTGGGAACCGATTTTGTCGGGCTTGAGCGAGGGAACGGTCGCCCACTGTGTGACATGCTGCCCGCCAAGCCTGGAGGCACAGCCGAGATGCTGGACGGCGAGGTGGGCCAGGACCGTGACCAGCGCCGGGTGGGTGGGTCCGGGATTAGACGATTTGTAACCGGACATCAAGTGATAGCTCTGCTGGCCCATCACCGCGTAGATCATCGACCCAACCCGGTCGGCGATCCCCCGCGTCCGGCGATGCCCATTGCAGGGGTAGCAGATGGTGTATGGCGCGAGGACCGGGCAAGCGCACACGTCGCAGGTCAACCCCCTCTGACGCACGGTGTTGCGCAGATAGCCACTGTGCTGGTTGAGGACCTCGTAGACGACCGACAGCGACTGCTCGTCGACCACCCCTGGCTACCGACCCTGCGCGAGCGCGAACAGTGCCTTCTCCATCAACGCCGGTTGCTGTCGGATCGAACCGATGATGTCGGCGACCTCCTGGGTTCCCGACGCGACCCACACCCCGGGACGCTGCGCCAACTCCCGCGCCCACGTCGTCGCCGCGACCACACGATCGGTCAGGATCACCGGGCGGCCATGTTCGACTGCCTTGCGAGCCTGAATCCGCGCTCCGGAGTGCTCTCCAGCCTCACAGACGATAGTCGCCAGCCCATAACCGCTCATCAATGCATTTCTCATGGGGAACGACGCCTTCGACGGACCGGCCGGCGGCCAGAACTGCGACAGCACCAACCCCTCGGTGGCGATCCTGCGCTGCAAGTCCCGATTCTGTGGGGGGTACTCCCGCAGCGAGCCTGTACCGATGAACGCCACTGTCCGCGCGCCAGCTGCCAGCGCCGCAGTGTGGGCGGCGGTGTCGATGCCCGCGGCCAACCCGGAAATCACCGTCAATCCCGCGTTGGCGAGATGGGTGGCGATGCTGGCGGCCATTTGCAGTCCCCGTGACGACGCCTCACGGGACCCTACTACCGACACTCCCTCATCGAGCGGGTCGAGGTGGCCTTGCGCGAACAAGAACGGTGGGGTCTCCACGACGTCGAGCAGTCGGCGTGGAAAGTCGGTGTCGAGCACGCACACGAACCGCAGGCCCGCCTGCCGCCAACTCTGCAGGTCCGCTTCCGCGTCGCGTAGTAGTTGCTCGTCATCGTGGACCGGGATCAACGGCGCGGGGAAATAGTGATCCCACACTCGGCGGGCGCTGCCGACCTCGAGGACCTGCTCGGTCAGCGCACGCCAGGACAGGTTCTCCGGTCGGGCGCGCAGCAGCGCCACCAGCGCGACATGCTCGTCAGTCATCCGGAAATCTCCCTCGCCACCGTGCACCGCACCCTCCTCAGGGCGCATATCCGATTGTGCACCCAGCCTACGACGAACTCCGGTCCACGCGGCCACAAGCCGGGCAACCATGGACCAGGGTGATCGGCGGCCCTGTGTCCGTTGCAACGTCGGCATCGCGGCTCCCGCCGTGGGAACTGAAAGGTTGGTGCTGCGCGCAGCACCAACCCGACCTAGCTAGTCGTCGCCCGGCTCGTTGCGGTCGGCCAGAGGGCCTGGAGCTGGTCGCCGACTACGCCCGCGAGCGCGCGCAGTTCAATTGCAAGATCGGCCGGATCCTCGCCCCTGACTGCGATATCGCAGGCACACCGCGTGTGCGAGTGCGCCCGGGGATCCCGGTCATCATCGGGCATGATGGCAACACCGCGGCCGGTCACACCGGCAGGTGAGAACCACATTTCGCGACCACACAAGGGGGACACGACACGATGACCGGGATCATGATCGGCACCTTGCTTCTCTTCGGAGGATTCGCCGCCTGGAGGGCATGGGAGATCTGGCGGCACGAAGGTAACCTCGCCGATCAGCTCACCGCGACATTCTGGGCCTGGGTTCCGGCGTCGGTCGCGCTGCTGGTCCTGTCCGGCCTGATCGCCGAGCTGGCGAACCGACCCCTGCCCTGGCTCGGCCTGATCGTGATCACGCTCGTGGTCGCGGGATACATCGGGTTCCCGATCGCGGCCACCATCATCGAGTTCCGCAGCCTGCGCCAGGACAACATCCGCCGCCGCGAGATGGGCCTCACGCCCCGACAGGTCCTGCTGACCACCCGAGGCGTGGGCCTGTGCTGGCTCGGCGCTTGCCTCGCTTGGCCGGCCCGTCGTCATCTTCGGTATCGGGCCCCTGCTCGACCGACTCACCCACACCCCCGAACAGGTCGACACCGCCGCCACCGCCCTGGCCGCGGTCACCCTCACCATCGAAGCTGTTCTCATCGTGGCCGGCCTGCTGCACTGGCGCGTCATCCACCCACGTCGCATCCGCGCCGACGAGCAACGCATCCGCGGCGACGACCACGACCAACTCCACCTCGCGCCCGTGCGGCCACGCCCAGCCGGTCCCGCCGAGCAGACCACCACCAGCGCCCGAACCTCCACAGCCACCGCCGGCACCAGCGATCGAACAACCAGCCGCCGCAACGACATCCTCATCGCCATCTCACCGCTAGCGGTCGGCGTGATGGCCTACGTTCTGGCCCCGTGGCTGGTACACACCCAACGCGGCGACACCGCCGAACCCAACCAACTCTGGCGCACCGCCGCACCCCTGCTCGGACTGCTCGCCACCACCCTGCTCTTCACTTACGGCTACCTCGACCACACCGGCCACAACAAGAAAACCACCCTCAACATCGGATTCCTCGCCACCCTCACCGCACTCGCGTCAGCCTTCTGCTACCCCCTGATGCTGCTGCTGTAACTCCATCTTTGGGCGCTGCCACAACTTCGTCGGCTGCGGTGCCGGCCGTTCAGCGTTCCGCTGCGACCTGTGCCCCAAGGCGGCATCCGCGTTACCTGCTCTGGAAGATCTGCGACCTGGACGTCCCACTCGCCTGAGCCGCAACGCTATCCGCTGGAAGAGTTCGTCAACTGTAAATTCGCGCCTGCGAGCGGACGTGCCCGACTCCAGTGACAGATGTGGCCACCGTGCCAAATGGGGCTGGCCAGCAGAAACAATGTCAGGGCTTACCGTCCACGACTAGATCATCGTGCAAAAATAGAACACATGTTCGACAGAGTGGAGCGTGAACACGAGACGGCGACCCGCCATCTCGATCCCACCGCACTCAGCAAACTGCCTCAGTCCCAACAGCTTTCCGAACTCAGAAACCGCATCGCCACCATCACCAGCAAAGTGGGCGGGACCGAATCGGCCGCGGCAACGGTTCCCTCGCACGACATCATCGCCATGCCAGGAGCCCTCGGCGAACTGCTGCCCGGCGGCGGACTCGCCCGCGGCTCGATCATCGCCTGCCCGCGCGGGTCACTCGTCTGCGCCACCCTCGCCGCTGCTACCACAGCGGGTCTGAACGCCGCAGTCGTCGGAGGACTGCGCCCCTCCCGAGTGGGCCTGCTGGCCGCATGGGAGATGGGCGCTCGGCTCTCCGCCATCGCGGCCGTGGACGCCAACGCCTCACAAGCCGCCGACGTCATACCCGTCCTGCTCGACGGGATCCCACTGGTAGTCCTCGACGTCGCGGGGATGCGCCTTCGGCCCACCGAGGAGGAAGCACTGCGCGCACGAGTCCGCAGCAAGAAGGGCATTCTGCTGGTCACCGGTGGGGCCTGGGTACGACAGCCGAACCTGAGCATCTCGGCCAGCCCCGTCGGCAACACCGGTATCGGCCACGGCCGCGGCCGGCTCCGCGAAATCGAACTCGACATGAGAGTCGAGGTCCACGGACAGCTGTTCCGCCGCGGCCGAGTCAAACTCGCCAGCGCAGGAAACGGCCGCACCCACTGGGTGAACCCCATCGCGGCCACACCTCAAATCGGCCTGGTACGCACCGGATGAGCTGCAACACCGATCCCGCCATGATGCGCTGGCGGGCCGTGCCCCAGCCCGTTCTCGTCGCCCCTAACGCCCTGATCGTGCTCCCACGGCACTGGCCACTACCGAACCAGCGCGCACTCGGCGTCACCGCCGGCGGCCTGGACCTACAACTCAGCGAAACCTGGATCCCCGCAACGCTGCACCGATGGCTCAGGCTCCAAATCGGCATCTGGATCGGCGAGGTAGAAGTCCCACTGACCAGCAGAAATGGACACATCCAAGTCCCCCTCCGCCAATGGGTAAGCGAACATGGGATCCGACAACTACCGCCGTCCCCGCCTACAGCGACTCGCTCGACAGCCTCCTGAACTGGGCAAACAGCATGTCCCTCCCCGGCACGGAGGGTTCCCGGCCTGTGCCATCCCTGCCGGTCGCAAGGCCCGAGCCACTGGTGATCCGCTGTGAGACAACAGGAACCGACCATGGGCTCCCCGGCTTGCTATGGTGAGCTCAGTGGCAGCGCGCCTGCCCGACTCCGAGCCGAACCGGGCCCCGCGTGCCCACCGGCGCCGAGGACAAGGTCCGCCCCCGGGAGGATCGCGCGAATTCCACCTTGTACCGAGCACGGCGGGGAACGCGGGACTCTGCCTGAATCGAGACGAGATGACCCGCAACGCGCGCAAGAAGACACGGATCCGCGCCCGCAAAGCCACCGAAGGCATCGCCTACTCCCGTGCCGCCCGCCACATCACCACCCCGCCAACTGTTCTCGTGTGCCCGCCCTGGTGCGTCGAACACCTCGACCCCGATCTGAGCGAACCCGGAGATCAGGGCACCCACCACGGACGCGAGCGATCAATCCCGATCACCACCGACGACACCTACAGCAGTAGCGCCGACGTCCTCGTCCAGCTCGCCGCGGGCGATCACGCCGGTGTGCGGCACAGCATTGATCAGCTTGAGGCTGCCCGCCCGCGGCAACGCCGAGCTGACCACCGAGCAAGCATGTGAGACCGCGCGACTGCTCAACACTGGAGCAGATCTGCGTGCGGCCGATGTCCCTCCTGCCGGAGTCTGTCCACCGTGGTGTGTAGAGCATGCCGAGGCTGACCCCGACGAGCCCGGCGACATGGGTACGCACTACAGCACCGAGATCACCACCCGGGCCAGCGGACCGCGACTCAAATCCTCCACCGTCAGCATCCAGATGATTGCCCACGACTTCGACAACACCCGCACTGTCCAACTGCTCCTGCGAGTACCCGACGACGACACCATCATCACCGACGTCGAAGCACACCAGATCGCCGCCGCACTCCTCGACGCCGCCCACGAACTCGACCCTTCGAACGCAGCACAGAACGCCGCCTTCGAAGTGATCGGCAAGCAGATCAATCTCGGTGATACCCGCCAGATGCAGGTAGTGCTCTACGACGAGCTCGGCTTCGACTCCCCCGACGGAACCTATCGCACCGACACCCACACCCTGACCGACCTCTACGCGCGCACCGCGCACCCGTTCCTCGCTCACGTAATCGCATACCGGAACGCACGGGCCACCAGGACGTGACCGACGCAATGAGCACTGCCCACGTAATCGCCACGGCCCCAGGCGAATCCGCGCGATATACGTTATTCGTGGCGGACTCCAACTACCGTGAAATGCCGAGTGGACGGCGCGCACTGCGGGCTTAGGGAGGCTGATCCGATGGACCGGCGAGTGTTCCTGTCCCTGCTGGGGATTACGACAAGCGCACCCGCCCTCCATTGGCCCACGCCCGAACCGATCCCCTACCCCACCCGCTTCGGGAAGTCCCCTCGAATCCGCCTCAGCACCGTCGACGAGCTCGACCGCATGAACGCGGACCTGCGCAGGCTCGACGACGGTGGCGGTGGTGACGCACTGCTGTTCACGGTCCGTACGCAGTTGCGCTTGGTCGTGCAACTGCTCGACCACAGCCGCTACACCGACGCCACCAGCCAACGTTTGCACAGCACCGCCGGCGAATTGATGCGGCTGGCCGGGTGGCTGGCGTTCGACAGTGGAAAGCACGCCCACGCCGAACGATATTGGCAGGCCGCGCTGCGGACCGCGCACACCGCCGGTGACCGCGCCCTGGCCGCCAACACCCTCGGCTTTATGTCCTGCCAGGCCAAAGACCTCGGGAACCCGCACCAGGCGGTCACCCTCGCCGAATCCGCTCACGCCGAATACCCGGGCGCCAGCCCCCGCGTGTCAGCGATCCTCGCGCTTCGTGCGGCAGAAGCCCACGCCACCAACGGATCCGCACTCGAATGCCGACGAGCCATCGAGGAAGCCTTCACAAAACTCGATTCCTCGATCACCACTGCACCGGACTGGAGCTACTGGCTCACCCCCGGGCACGCCCACGGCCAGGCCGGATTCTGTTACCTGCAGCTCGGTGACCATTCCAACGCCCGCCGACACTTCCGCCATGCATTACTGCTGCAAGACCCGGCCGCCGCTCGCGAAGGAACCCTGCGCCACACCCTGCTCGCCACAACCTACGTGCGCCAACAAGAGCCCGACCTCGACCAGGCCCTCGCCCTCGCCGCTCTCGCCGCCACCACCCTCATCGACGACGTCACCTCGACCCGATGCCTCGGACACCTGAACACCCTTGTGCGCGAACTCTCTCCCCACCACCGGCGGCCCGCCGTCCGCCAGTTTGCCGACCAAGTCCACACGGCAACCCAGCGACATCGCGCATTCTCTGCGGCAACGAGCGCCACACGTTCCTGAACTGGGCCGGCGGCACGTCCCCCACTCGTCGGAGGCAGCTGTCTCCTTTCGAGGTCGGTCGGTCATGGTCACCGGCGCATCGCCAGGCACCACCTCGCGAAACCCACACCATGGTGTCTCTAGACTCTCCGGTCATGGCCTCGGCAATCCTGGGATTCGATGAATTCGTTGCGCGGTACCAGTACCCCGGTCGTGGGATCGTGCTCGGGCGCGATTCCGCCGGAGAGGGTTTCGCGGCGTACTGGCTGACCGGGCGTAGTGAGGCGAGCCGAGCGCGGCGCATCGAGGTGGGCCCGGACGAACTCGAGATCGTCGATACGACATCGGGACCGACGGATCCGTTGCGGCACTATGTCGCGATCATGCGGACGGATGGCGGCCGGATCGTTGTCGGCAACGGCACTCAGGTGGCGGAGGTGGTGGCCGATCTGTCCGCCGGGGCGTCGGCGTTCGAGGCGCTGACCGCGTTGGAGTGCGAGCCGGACCCGCCGATCCTGACTCCGCGCATCACCGCGACCGCGGTGGTGGACGGTTCCGAGGTGCGGGAGGTGATCGTGTCCGGCGCGGTGGCGCACCCGCGCTGGCCGGAGGCGCCGTCCTCGCTGCACCACCTGGTGCATGTCCCGGCGCTGGCGATCGGCGAAGCGTACGCGACGACCACGTATGCGGGAGAGACCACCGCGGTGCTGACCAGCGGACAGCCGGTCGCTGTGGAGGTCGACGCGAAGTGGCCGGACCTGCTTGAGCGGATCTGGGATGGCCTGGACCCGGAGCTGCGAGTCGCGGTCGCGGTGGCCCCACTGATCGGGGACCTTCGCGATGGTCGATACATCGGCCGTCACGAACCGCTGATCCTTCAGGCCGGCACAGGCCGCAGCACCACGTGAGTGCCGAACCCCGCCCGGCTGATCAACGCGCCGGGCAGCGCCGGGCGGACCGTGTGCAGCAGCGCGGTCGCGCGGCCACTCCACGGGACTGCCAAGCTGTCAGGCCGAACAGCGTCGATATGGAAACCGGCCCACTCGATTTCGCGTAGCACCGCGGCCGGGAAGTACCAGCGGTGCACAGTGTCGGTGCCGTACTCGTCGACATGTTCGGCGACCGCGACGCGGCCCTGGAGCCGGGCGGTAACCGTGCGAGCCAGGCCACGGGCAAGAGCGGGCAGCGAGTCGCGGTCGAAGGTGTAAGGGTCACCTCCACCCATCCGCACCCAGGTGGCCGGACTGCCCGCCGACGGGAAAGCGAGCACGCAGCGGCGGCGAGTGTGCTCACGCAGCACCTCCAGCAGCGCCCGCGGGTGCGGTGCGTGCTCGAGGATGTGCAGCGCAGTAACGACATCGGCGCTCCCGACGTCGAGATCCTCGATCTTCGCGCAATGCACGAACTCGATGCGAGCGCAGTCCGCGCCGATTCTGTCGGCGAAACGGCGCAGTGCGGCAAGGTGATTGCTGGCAGGACTGACGATGGTCACCCGCGCGCCGCGCGACGCGGCGAGCACTCCGAGAATGCCGTCGACGCTCGCACCGCGGGTGATGTCCAGAACGCGGGGGTAGCCCTCGACCAGCGGGAGGATGTCGTCGATCTTGCGTCGGTGGGCCTGGCGGTGCACCGGCCGCGGTGACCACCAGCGCGATTCCAGCCGCTGCCAGGCCAAGACGGGGTCCTCCTGGTCGACAGCAGTACCGAAGGCAGCGAAATCGTGGGTCATGCAGCATGTCCCGGTGCATCGAGAAGCCAGCCGATCGCCTCGTCGAGCGCGGGGCCCTCGTTGTCTCCGATCGTGAATACCTCCGGCCGGTCGGCCAGCTCGGCGAAGGCCTGGTGCAGGGCGGCCAGGAATTCGGGCTGGTCCTCACGATGGAACACCTTGTCGCGGTCGCCTCGGACGTGCTGGGCGATCCGGCCGGTCAATCGCTGCTGGTTGAGGTTCAAGTCCGGCAGCAGCAGCAGGGTCGTCGGCCGGATGGGCAGGTTGTCGATGATCTGCCGCAACCGCTTGTACTGCTGGCCGGAGATCCAGCCCAGCCGGGCGTACGCCTCGATGTAGGCCTCGGAGTCCGCAATGCCACGGCTGACCAGCACGCAGCGACCCGACACCGGCTCGACGAGCTGAGACATGATGATCCGGTGGTACAGCCTGAGCAGGCTGCGCTCCCAGTCCTCGAGCACGCGGAAGCTGGCGAACTCACTCAAGAAGTCGATATCGACCGACGGCGAGACGAACCGATCGTCGGCCAACAAATAGTCGATCATGTAAGTCTTCCCGCCGCCATGCGGGCCGGACACGCAGACACTCGACTTCATCGCAAAACCTCCTGGAAGAATTCGTATTTCGTCTCGGTGGTGGGCTCGAGCGGCACGACGGAATTCTGCAGAAGCTGCCGCGCGGTGCGGCGCACCTGCTCGGCGACCTCGGCGAGTACCCCAGGGTCACGGGTGGCGTCGGAAGCCTCGTACTCGATCTCCAACTGTCGCTGGACGCGGTCGCCCTCGACGCACACCGTGACCGCGACCGTGTAACAGAACCCATCACCGTCGAAGCCGAGCACTTTCGACCTGCGCTTTTCCAATGGGGCCGACAGCCCGGCGGAGAACTCGGCGAACCACTCGGCCGCGTCCCCGCGGTAGCGGAAATGCTCGGTAGACACCATCACCGGCGCTCCCGCGGTGTCCACGGTGTGCTGTTTGATCTTGAGCAAGGGCGCGCCCTGCCAGAGGAAATAGGAGTACTCCACCTGAGTGCCGGAGTCATCGTGACCGATCAGATAGCGGGGGTACACGATGGCCTCCCCGCGGACGCGGTCGATGAGCAGTGGCGGCAACTCGCCCAGAATGCGCCACAGCAGATCGGTGGGATCGGTGCCGGAATCAGTGATGGCAAGTTTCGCCTCGACCTCCCAGTCCGGATGCCAGTCCCGGTAGCGGCCGGACTCCTTCAGGGTGGTGGTCAGTGTTCCGGCGGCAGCGTGCGCGACCAGGGCCGGGTCCAGTGCGGGGTTCAATGCAGGTTTCATTTGCTTGTCCTCGAATCGATTTCGGGCATGGGATGGAATCGGGCGTCCCCCGTGCGCAAGACCGCCAGGGCGTGCCGCAACTGACGGTCGGGGCTGTAGGTGTCGTAGAACTCGCCGGTGTCCTCGTCGTAGATCCGTGCGGCGGGTATCAGCGAGGGGCCGCGGACGAACAACGTCAGGCACGGCTCGTCAAAGCTCGGGTTGTGCACCTGATGCGGAATACCTATCGGCAGCGAGCTGGATTGGCCGGCGGTGCGGGTCTCCCGACTGGACTCGGCGAGCACCACCCGGCGAGGGTCGTCGCCGGAGGCCACGGTGAAGCGACGCTCGACGTAGCTACCAGCGACGAGGACGGTGGACATGTGCCATTTGTGGGAATGGACCTTTTCGATCGCGGAACCTGCGATACAGCCGGGCCAGAACCGGTGCAGCCGCAGCCTGAAGGAATCTTTGGGATCCCGGTACAAGGTGAACTTGTCCATCAAGGTGCGCGGGTACTCGGTGTACGGCCGCAGTTCGGCGAACAATTGTGCGTCGGAAAGGATTTCCTCGATCCGCGGACGGATCGACGATGTGAATCCGCTGCTGGCTTGTCGCAGGAGCTGCTCCACCGACGGCGCTTGGGAGGCCATGAATGTTTCGCAGTGCCAGTCGATCTCGTTGAGCTCGCCGATGAGTTCCTGCCAGGTCATTTCGCCGCCCTCTCGTTGAATTGTTTTATGCGCCGTGGAATTCGGGCATCTGGCCGGTCGAATAGCGGGCGTAGGTGTGCTCGTCGGCCACGGTGATCACATCGGCCACCTGCACCAGGTCGGCCGGGACTTCGCCGCCGTCGAAGTGCTCGATGCTCGGGGTGAAGACCGCTTCGGCCTCGATCCGGGCCACGGCGACATGCACCCGGTGAATCGGGCAATCGACTTCCGGGCCGAACGCCAGGATCTTTGTCAGGTCGTAGCCGAACCGCTCTGCAAGGCGGCGCATCCGGGCCTTGTCCCATTCCCCACGAGTGCCTGAAATGTCTTGTCGCAGATAGCCGATCGCGCGGGATATCGTCATCGAGTGCCCCTAGCCTCGTGGTTGGACGGCCCGCTGCTGGGGAGCCAATGGGGGGCAATAGCTCGACCCGGCAGCGTGCCAATTCGAGCCTGCCGTGCCCGGCATCGGTCAGGAAGCGCAGAAATCCCCGCAGAAATCCCCGCAGCCTCGGCTGTCAACCCCGCAGTTTCGAGTGAAACCCCGCTGATGCGAGACCGTTCGGATTACCCTCAGCGGCAACCAGTCCACGGCTGCATGGGGGCTACCGATGGGTTCACAGCGGTACCGCAATACCCGGCTCAAGTCGCTGATCGATGCCCGCGGGTGGTCTCAGCAATTCACCGCCGAAGCGGTCAATGTGGCTGTTGGTGTCGCTACCGGCCGTCCGGGGCTCTATACCGACGAGTCGATTCGGCGGCTGCTGGCCGGCCGTGTCACGTGGCCTCCTAGCCACTATCGGAAAGCTCTGCAAACTGTTTTCAAGGCTCCTGACCCCGGCCTGTTGGGGCTCTACAACCAGCGGGCGTCCACCCCGCAACTTCCCGTCGCGCCGATCAGAACACTGTCAGCACACCTACAGTGGGAGGCACCCGCGCCCCTACTCCCAGGAGACGACGTGCATCGTCGCGATGTGCTGCGCCTGGGCGCCACCGTGCCGGCGGCGCTCGCTTTCGACCACTTCGCCACAAGTGGCGGACACACCCCGGCACTCATCGAAGATACCGCTGCGTGGGAACCCCCGCCCACGCTCACCGACCACATCCTCGACAGAGTCGAAGCGGTCCTCGCCGCCACCTTGCTCCTCGACGACGCGGTAGGCCCACACCGCGCACTCGATATCGCCTCGGCCGAATACCGCACCGCCGACGCCCTCGTGTCCGGATGCAGCGACACCGATCCACTGCGCCACCGCCTGCTGGGCCTGCGATCGAACCTTTCGCGCTTCGGCGGCTGGCTACTGTTCAACCTCTGCCGCTACCCGCAAGCCGCAGCAGCCTACGAGCAAGCACTCGATGACGCCCACCAAGCCGAGGACTCGACGCTGGCAGCGATCACCCTGTGCCAAGCCTCGCACCTGGCGACCTGGCGCGGGAACGGCCGCCGCGGCGTCGATCACGGCGTCGCCGCGCAACAATGGGCAGCCCAAACCGGCGACCCACGACTGCGCGCCTACGCCGCCGACGTCACCGCCCGCGCACTCGCCTCGACCGGGCAGCGACGCGAATGCCTCGATCTGCTCGACAGCCTCACCCGCAACCACGGCGCGACCGTCACCCCGACCGAATCGCCGGCCTACTTCTACGACGACGGACTGGCCGTCTCCACCCTCGGCCAATGCCTGCTTACACTCGGCGACACCACGGCCGCCGTGGACGCCCTCACCGACGGAAATAGCGGCATCGCAGAGGAATTCACACGCAACCTCGCGTTCAACGCCGTCGATCTCGCTGCGGCACACCTCGGCTCCGGCGACATCGACGCCGCAGCGACCGCCGCCCGCACCGCCGCCAAGCTCACCGCGACCAACCGCTCACCCCGACTGATCGCCACCCTCACCGACATCCGATCCAAGATGCAGCAGTGGACCAACGCCTCACCGGTGCAGGAACTCGACACCGACCTGCGACGCTACCGGCTCCCAGTCCCGGTCCCCAGCTCCCGCACATAGACATCGAAAACCGGCGACGTCCAGCCTGCGTCCGGGGGACTGTCCTGCCTGCCGACAAAATCCCAACCGGTAGCGGCGTAGAACCTGGCCGAATCCTCCAGCGCCGGAATCACTCCCAGGCTGGCACGCTGCTCGCCACGCCCAGCCAGTAGGGCCTCCATCAGCTGAATACCGACACGGTGCCGTCGCCACCGCGCGCTGACCCCGATGTCGATCACCACGAAGGTGCGCCCCTCCCACTCGGTGGTGAATCCCTCCGGCACCGGATCGCGCAGTCCGTCCCACCACCGGCCGGACTTCAACCCGTACCCATAGGCGAACCCCACCAGCTCGCCAGCGCAGTCCGCCAGCGCGCACCCGAAACTCGGATCCGCCAGCATGCTCAACATCGACGCGCGATGCTGAGCAGGAGACTCGGCGACATTCGGCGGCACACCGAATACCTGCTGATACAGGGCACCAATCTCGACCAACCGCTTCGCGGCATCACCCGCAGACACCGCCAGCACCGAAACCTCACTCACACCGGCGAGGATAGGGGTTGTGACGCAACCACCTAGATCCCGGCAGGTCAGGATGTCGTGGTGGCGGTGAACTGGCTGGAATGCACGATCGACAGGTGGGCCTCGGCGTCTTCGAAGCGGCCCGTCCGGTAGATGCGCAAGATCAGCTCCGTCGCAGCCTCATCGTGCTCATCGAGGTAGTCGCTCGCGGTCAGAGCTTCGATCAGGGTGCGTGAGTTGATGATGGGTTCGCCCTCGTTCACGGTCACCCAGCCTGTTCCGGCGTAGAGGTTGGACAGTGCGTCCTGTAGTTGCAGCACGCACAAGGCGGCCGGTGGGAGAATATCTTCTTGAGTGCGCATCGTCGCCAGTGCTGCCAGCGTCATCTGCAGAGCTTCCGGGTCGATCGAGGTGATTTCCAGGTCGGTCAACCACCGTGCGAACCTGTCATCACCGTAGGCCAACCACTCGGCCGAGGCGGCGATGGTGGTGCCGATTCCGGGATCGACTTCCAGGGCATCCCACACCGATATGTGGCCTGTCAGATCGCCAGGGGTGATGAGTTTCAGTGTCGTGGTGCCGAAACTCGCGTATTCCAGGCACACCCAAGTGTTGGCCCATCTGATCTCGACCAGGAGGCGCTGGCGGGTCAGTGTTTCGCAGGGCACGGTCGAGATGTCGAAGGCCGCCAGGGCCTTAATAGCGGGCGGGGTGATGTCGGCCAGGTCGGTCAGCTGGGCGGTGATAGTCACTTCGACTCCATATCTGCTGGTAAGAAATCAATGGGGTAAGCCGCTGAGCGACGGCCATCCGGCTAAAGGGTTGCCGCGGAACGCTTATCAATCTGATGGACGACAATCCGCGCGCAGCGACGCCGGTAGTCGATCGAGACCTCATAGCCGTGCTCGGTCACCAGGAAGATGATCAGACCTTCGAGGTCACGGGTGGTGACGAGCGCCAGACGTTTGTCGGCTGCGTATCGCACGGCAGCGCGATATCCAGTTACTGTGGTGAATCGGTGCAGATCGGCCGCGAGTTCCGCACGGCACCTGTTCATGTCGTGTCCGTGGGGAGTTGCACCACCCACCAGGGCGACACCAGCCGCGCGATGACCTCGGCTGTAGGGGTATTGGCCGCGCGCATGGTCCGCACTTTGTCCACCACCACGCTGATCGCGCCAGGTTCCACGACCTCGGTACCCGAGCACAAAAGCGATCGGCAGGCGACTTCATAACCGACGGCTACGCGGGGGATGACGACGAAGCGTTTGAGGAGCGCATGCGCCAGCTTCGAGCATTCCTCTCGCACGTTCGCTTGAGTGAGGTAGTCACGGCAGTCAGATCCGGGGCGGATCAAGCGGACCAGTTCAGCGATCATCGACTCCCGGATCTCCGACATCACGGTCGTCAAATCCTCTGGCTCATAGAGCTTCTCGCCGCAGGATGGATCGCGGCATTCGTATCGGACGAAGCCGTCGATGATCTCGCGGCAGTCCCAGTCATGATGGTGGCCGGTCATCGCTGGGCTCCGTGCGGCCCGGCGCGCCAACGAGCGACCGGGGCGATGTAGTCGGTCTGGAACAGGCCGGTGATGTGGCGCGTGATCGTGGAGGGCAGGCTCGTGGCCAGCTCCAGGTCGACCGCGAGGTGGATCCCGGCGAGTCCGCCGTGGCAGGCCAGCACCGTGAGCCGGTGCAGGACCGGGGTGATCCGCGGCAGTGCGCCGAGCACCAGCAGGACCGGCCGGTCGACGGTGAGGGGTTGGCCGAGCATGAGGGCACGGTCGTAGCGGTCGGTGAGCACAGCGTGGAAGTGGATGAGCAAGTCGTCGACATCGCAGCGGCCGTTGTCCAGGTGCGGATCGAGGATCTGGGTGTCCCACCGGGCGTCATGCGCGCGGGATTCGAGTGCGGTGATGACCTCGGGCGTCCACGGGGCGACCCAGGTGTGGGTGGCGCGCGTCTGTGGCACCGGTTCGGGTGGAAGCCATTCGGAGAGTTCGATATTCAGCATCGCGCGGAGTCCTTTCGGCGGGATCCCTTCTCGGGCGTGAGCGCTAGGGCAGGGCTGCGTTGTCGGCGGGATGGGCCACCGCGCGCAGCCGGAGCTCGGTGTTGTCGTCGAACTGGCAGGCCAAGCAGCTGGGATCGTGATCGCGAGCACGGTCGAGTTGATCGGACAGCGCCATGTTGTCCTGGTCGAGGCGGTCGAGCTCACCGGTGAGCACGGCGAGCCGGGATGCGGTGGTGTCGTGGTCGGTGCGCAGATCCTCGACGGATCGGTCGAGGCCACGGACCTGAGTGAGGAGTCGTTCGAGCCCGCCCAGTGCGGCCAAGTCGTGGTCGAGTGCGCGGCGCACGGTGATCCACTGCCGATACAGTCCTTCGGCGCTCTGGTCGGCGGCCGGATCAGTGAACACGGTGGCGGGGTCTTCCAGTTTGCTCAGGGCAACGCGCTGGTCGGCCTCCGACAGCGGTCCATCGGCGAGCATCGCGGTCAGCAGGATGCGCACGTCGTTGTCGTATTCGATGCGGTGACGGTCCCCATCGGTGAGGATGGCGTCGCGTCGCAGGTGGTCCAGGGTGCTGCTGATCGTGGCCAGCTGCTGGTAGCGGTCGACGGCGGTGGCCAGGCTGGCGCGGTCGGGGGCCGTGGTGAACATCCGGACCAGGGTGGTGTTGTCGGTGCGCAGCTGCGCGATCTCGACGTTGGCTGCGTCCAATTCCGCGTGTAGGAAGTCGATTTCGCCGCGGTCGGTCAGCAGATATGCGCCGCGATGGACAACGAGCGTGTCGAGGACCGCGGTGAGGGGCCCGACTTCGTGATGCAGGATCTCAGTCCGGCCGTGGTCGGTGTCGCTCATCTCGAGGGTGATCTCGACGTCGGACTCGGCGGCCAGGGTTGTGAGTTCGGCCAGGCCCCGGTCATAGACGGCCAGCGCGGTGGCCGCGTCGACACAGGCGCGGCCCACGCCGGGGCCCTCGTAGGTGATCAGGTAGCGGCGATGGTCGGAGACGCCGGCGGCGAGGGTAATCGGGGCGGGCGGATCACCATGTAGTCTGCGCATCATTGGGGTACTCCTTCCGTGCTGCGAGGCCCTCGTCCTGAAGCCAGTCGAGGACTTCGTCGATGACCTGTCCGAGCGGACCGCTGGCGTGGCGATCTGGGGTGAGGTCGGCGGTGTAGAGGGTGAATTCGACATGGGCGGTGTCGATTTGAGTGAGCCGTTGCAGGGTCCACATATAGGCGGCGTAGACATCCGCGAACGGATGCTGGTCGGTGACCGTCGCCGAGATCGGGGTGGCGTAAATGAGCCGAACCCGCCACGGCAGCACGATGCTGACGGTCTCCGGCGAAGGGATGCTGTCGCTAGAGATGAGTGGCGTGGTGGTGACCTGGTTGCGGCGGGTCCGGCGGCGTTCGCGCGCGGCGGCCGGGGGAATGATGGGGTGACGGGTCCACGGGTTCATCACGCTGCCTCCTTTGCCGAAACCGGCGGCTCCTGCTTGAATTTCTTGGCCAAGCGCACGCGCTCACCGCGTGAGAGCCCTCCCCAGACGCCGAATTGTTCGTCGCGCGTCATTGCCTCCACCAGGCACTGCGCGCGGACCGAACGGGGGCACCGTTCGCAGATCCGTTTGGCGGCTCGCTGATTCGGGCTGTTTCCGGTGGGGAAGAAGACTTCCTTGTCCTCGGTTTTCGCGCATGCCGCGCGGGTGTGCCAGGCCGGTACCGAGATGTGCAGCTGCAGCGTCATTCCGCACCCCCGGAATGAGTGGGGATTGTCCACGCGGTCACGGCGTCGTGAATGACGCTGCGGCGCTGGTCTTCTCCGGTGACGGTGCCGATGAGGGCGGTGAATGCTTCCACCACGGCGACCCGTCCGGCGGGGACGTTACGCCAGCTTGCTTCATCGGCGATGACGTGGGCGGCGGTGAGGGCGTGGAACAGTGCCCATCGCAGGCCACCTTGAGCCCGGACCGGGGCGGCTTCGGCGGCTTCGCAGGCTTGGTGCCAGTAGGTTGCGCTGGGCATATTGCCGTGGCCAGCGCTGCTGCACAGCTTGGCGGTGAAGCCGAGAACCTTCAGCAGTTCGGCTTCGTCGAGGTCGTCGAGTCGGTGGACGTGGCCGGTCAGGCCCCAGGGTGAGTCGAGCAGCCCGGACAGCCAGCGCCATGCGCGCTGCATGCCGTCTCGGTCGAGGACCGGGCCGCCGACGCCGAGTTGATCAAGTGCGGTGTGGACGGCGGGCATCTGTGTGAGGTGGGTGTCGAAACTATCCAGGTCAAGCCATGTCCATTGCTGGCGTGAAAGTGGGATCACCCCCGCCGCCGAGTTGGCTGGTGCATTCATCGCATGCCTCCGTGGATCGTGGTGGATTCCCGTGAAAAGGGGATCTACTGATACGGAGATCAGGAATTCTGCGACGCTGTGACGCATCATGTCGTCCGAATTCGGCTGATCTTCAGCACGCCAGACTTTACCCCCAATAAGGGACTAAGTACAAGGAATGGATTCCTTCCCTGCCAAGAGCAGGGAGATGTCCGGGACGCATAGCTGATTCGGCGCGTCACAGCCGACTTCACTGCCCTTGGACCTGCGGCGATGTCACGTCCCCGTGCAGCCGGCGGTTCTTGACCCCGGCGCCAGGTCGAGCCAGAGGTTCCTCAAGCCGAAGGGCCCCTCGGCTAGGTCGGGCGGTCAACGGTCACCGCTGACCACGCTGTGCTGGACCTTCTGCTGGTGACGTGCGATGACGTGAACGGTGAGTCCGACCAACATCACCAGTGCGAGGATTCCGACCCCGATCAGGCGGCGATGGTCGAGTGCGGCGATATCGCCGGGCAGAGTCCACACCGCATCCGCCGCGGTCGCGGCGATGAGCACGTGATGGTCTACCAGCCAGTGCGCGCTGGCATCACGCGCGCCGGGCAGGAACGACAGCAACAGCGTCGGTCCGAAGAACACCACGATGAGGAGGATGACGATGATGTCCGAGTCGGTGAACGCGCCGTTGAGCCACGTCCCGTTGCCCCCGGACGGAGAGTTGTTGTGCTGCATTCGAATGCTCCAATTCGTCAGAGAAGAGATGGGTGAAGTTCAGGCGGGGTAGTCGGTGGGGCGGCGGACCAGGACCGCGGAGGTCTCAGGCACCGACATCAGGCCTTCGCCACCGAGAGTGCGGTAGGAGACGCTGATCATTCGTTCGCCGAGATCGGCGAATTCGTCGTCGTCGTGGGCGAGTTCGTCCTCGTCGCGAGTGAATTCGTCCTCGTCGGGTTCGCAATCCACCGTCGCCCACTCGTCGGTGTCGTCGAGGTAGACCAGGTCGCCGACCGCGATTTCCATCGGTCCGACCGATTCGGCTGCGCCGAAGCCTTCCCAGTCGTCGTCGCCGTCAGGCTCGTCGATCGGGGAATCGTCGAGATCCTCACCGCTCTCCTCGGCCAGGCCGCGGACCAGTGTCAGCAGTGGACGAGGCAACGGCGGCCGATGAGGTTCGGTGCGCTGCGGGTCACCAGGTGGTGGGGTCGGAGCGATGCCGGCCGCGGTGAGCAGCGAGGCGAGATTGCGATGTGCCCGATCGGGGTCGGGAGTGATCGGTGCATCGGGAGCGGCGGGAGTCAGGTTGTCGGGGATCCGGCCCGGTTTGAGGAAGTCCGCCAGGCCGACCAGGGCTTCGATCGTGTCGTAGCCTCGCTCGTCGCGCAGCAGCACCGGGTCCTGGTCGGGATGATCTTTCGCCCATCCCCAGGGGGCGGTCATCCACCAGTTGAATTCGGAGAACGGTGTCTTCTCGTCGGCCATGGCTTCTTCGAATTCCTCGCGATCGGGTTCGAGGACCAGTAGCCGTTCGTGGGTGATTTTGGGAGGTCGCAGGACCTCCAGTAGCGCGTAATCCTCGTGTCCCGGTGGGGTTTTACGAGGGTCGGGAGTGTAGAAGCATTGCGTTTCGACGGGGTTGTTCTTCTCGTCGATCGTTGTCGCCCGCCCACGCAGACCTCGCGGGATGGTGGTGCCGACGGCTGCGGATTCCCACAGCATTTGCGCACCCACCGGGCTGAGGGGGCCCATGGACACGCGCATACGGAAGTTGTCGCGCATATCGCCCATGCCTTTGCCGCCGAAAAAGTCCATGTCGGGGCGCTGGGTGGCGAAAACCAGGTGAATGCGAGCGGTGCGGCCCTTGCGGGCGAGGCTGGCGACGTCCTGCAGCACCCGCGGCTGCGACGGGTCGCCGGCCTTGGTGTTCTTGATCAGGGAGTACCAGTTGAACAAGTTGCCCTTGAAATCGGCGAACTCGTCCAAGATCAGCATGATCGGCTGGAAGTCCGATTCCGAAGCGCCGGCCTCGATCAGCCGATAGCGCTTCTCCATCTCCTCTTTGGCGCGGTAGATGATGGCGATCTGCTGCTCGAGTCGGGAGCCGACAACTTGAACGTTCGGCCAATCCCGGAACCCCAAGAACTCGACGCCCTTGCCGTCGACCACCCAGGTCATCCACTGCAATGCGGTGGCGTAGGCAAGCAGGTCGTGCACGGTGGAGGTCTTGCCGCTGCCGGTGCCGCCGATGAGCAGCATGTGGGGGTCGACGACCGGCCGCCAGAACATGACATTGCCGTCTTCGTCGACGGCATAGGGGATCTCGATGTCGTCGTAGGCGATCTCGGCGGTGTGGTCCGGGAGCCAGTGCTTGTACGCCTCGTCGGTCAGGGTGACCTTTTTGCCGAGATCGTGGCGCAGCTTGAACTCGACCCAGTCCTTCTTCAAGTTCCATTCCGCACGCCAGCGCCCGCCCGGCAGCACCGCCGACACCACCTTTTCCAGGCGTGCCCGGTATCCGGTCGGCGCGAGTTTGTGGGAGATCTCGTGGGTGGCCTTGAGTCGGGTCAGTTCACCGTTGTCGTCGCATTCGATTTCGGTGATCAGCGCGGTCGGGCCGAGTGCGGCCAGCACGTACCGTTTGGCGCGGGCGATCTCCTCGACCTGCTTCGCGGTCTCGGACGAGTCGTCCCCGATGCAGGTGAAGATCGCGCGGTTGTTGCGCCGGTCCAGTTTCGTCAATTCGTAGGCACCCCAGGCCTGCCCGGACAGCATCGCGGTGACCTGTTCGATGCGTTCGGGTGCGGTCATTACCCCGGCCGAGGGCAGGCGCACGACCAGTCGTGTCGGTCGCCCGGGCCATCCCCAGGTGGTCCAGCGGGTTGCTCGAAGCAGTCTCCGGCTCGGTGGCACTCCGAGGAAGGGGGCCAGCTGCTCGATGGCGCGGTCCAGATCTTTTCCGCGGGTGTGGCGGCGGAACTCGACGAGCCCGATCAGCCCGGACACCGTCGCCAGCGCCGTGGTCCCGACCGCGGCTTTGGGTGACGCGATACCGAGTGGCTCGGCGGCCAAGGCGAAAGTCGAGGTCGCGCCCGCGCACAGGGCGAACTCGATCGCCCACGTGTGACGGCGTGGTGGCAGGGCTGCGGGGCGGGCGAACGCTGGTGGCGGCATCCGCCGCGGGGTCGTTGGTGCGGTCATGGTCACCGAACTCCGCTGGCGGCGGACCGCGTCGTGTCTTGGTTCCGGGGAACCAGATCGTGCAGCGGTACAGGGATGAAGACGAAGCTGCACCATTGGCATCGGCAATCCGGGACATGGGTGCGGGCGACGGCGCCTTGTTCGGCGCAGCTCTCGTAGGGCAGGAACCAGAACGGGTGGTCATCTCCTGCGGCAGGGTGCCGGCGGTGGTGTGGCCGGGCTGCCCGCACCCGAGTTGCACCCGAGCGGGGTGTGGACGTGGCCAGCTCGGGCCGCAGTCGGTCGGTATCGGTGGCACTCACGATCGGCACCTCCCCATCCATGGGTTCGGGGGCTGGCCGTGTGCGAGCCCCTCATACAGACAGAGATGCGAAATCCGACCGGCCTTGTGACACGCACGCCGTGCGGGATCGGACTGATCGCGCGCGGTTGTTCGCGCGCGGAGTCCCGATCGCGCGCGGCGCGCGGATGCCGATCGCGGGATCGCGCGCGGCGATCGGCGTGAGGTCGGAGGGCCTACGGGTTGTGCGACCAGCCGATGTGGTCGATGACATCGGTGGCGATGTCGGTGACCGAGCGTGCGTCGGTGTCGATGCGCCGCACCCAGCTGGGTGCGTCTCGATCGAGGCGTTCGGCCATGGCCCGGCTGCGGTCGAGGTGGTGTTCGAGTTCGCTGCCGATTTCGCGGCGGCCCAATCGGTGGCGCGCGCTCTCGTCGCTGCAGCGCAGCAGGATGGCCGACGCGCGCGGCCGCTCGCCCATGGCGGCGGTCAACGACGCGATCACCGGATCCAGGACGCTGACGGTGTTGGTGTAGATCAGGCGGTGATAGTCCAGCGCCCGGTAGTTGGCCCACATCGCGGCAAGGTTCTGCTCGGCCAGGCCGTGCTCCCACGGCGGCGGGAACGCCATGTCGAGGAAGTCGCCCTCGATCAGGCAGTGCCGAATCCCGGTGGCGCTGAGCCTGGCATGGACCTCGTAGCCGACGCTGCTCTTGCCGACGCCGGAGCGGCCCCCGAGCAGCAGCACCTCCGATCGCACGCTCACCGCTTCAGTCCTGTGCGCGGGGGGCCGGTGACTCCCGCATGGCCGATGCCGTGCGATACGGCATGAGATATCTCGCGCGCTGACACACGAAGTACCGAACCCGACACGCTTCGCGCGCTGGGCCCCCTCCGTACACCTTGACAGCAGGGGTACGCTCGGGACTGAATCCGAAGGACTCCGAGGACCGAGCGACCCCCACCGTCAAGCGGAGGCTCATATACCCGCCGACGTGCCTGCCGGGACTTCACGCTCATGACAACTCCCCTCCCCTTTTTCCTTTCAGTACGCGGTGCGCATCGGCACCACGGTGCTCACTTTCCAGCGCCCGTCCGAGTGTTCGACTCGGATTGCGAGCGCCGACCCGTCGGTGTAGGTGGCAATGGTGTCGACCACCGTGGGGCCCTGGTTTTCCGCGCGCATGTCAATCAGCGTGGCTTGATCCACGCGGGACCAATCGGTGAGGTTGTACTGATCGGCCAGATAGGTCGTGGTCCAGCGGGTGACCCGTGACCACCAGTCCTGATGCCCGCTGCCGGGGGTGGCGAAATCGGTGGCGAACCCGCGCGCGACAGCGAGCACCTGATCACGCTGATCGAGCGGGGTGCCGCGATCGGCGTCGGTGCCGGGCGAGGCCCACGTCGGAGCGATCGTCGGGGTGGTGACATCGGCGCTGGGATCCGGCGTCCGCGCATCACCCTGGTAGTGGTGCAGCACAGCCATGATCAGCAGGGCGATCGCCAGTGCGGCCAGCAGCAGCAGTTTGTAATGCGCGCGCGCCCACGCTCTAATGCGCGCGGCGCGCGATGGCGGCTCGTCGTCGTAGTCGGCGAGCTCAGGAAAAGGGTGCTGATCTGCGGGCATGCCATGTCCCCCCGAGGATTGGGTGGTGGAGTCAGGTTTTCGGTTCGTCGGCCAGGGCGCGGGCCGCGGTGCGGATCTCTTCGGTGGCGATCAGGTCCAGATCCGACATACGCGCGAGCGAATGGGCGATCGCGTCGGGGTCCATGCCGGTGTCGAGAAGGCGGCGGATCTCCGCGAGCTGTTCGTCGGTGAGGGCCATCGCGACTCCTTTCTCGTGATCGGAACGCAGGTGCCCGCAAGGGCGTGAATGTCCTGATCATGCCGCTGTCACCGGAGTTTTCTGCGCGACCACACCGCCGTCGGCTTCGGCGCAGAGATCTTCGCCGACCAAATACACCGTCGGATACCCCTTCACGCCGCTGGTGCTCACTCCCACACAGCGCAGGTCGACACCGGGCGGGACGATCACCTCGTTCTCCCCCGAGTGCGCCGAGATCGACTTCACCGGGATCCCGTGGCGGGTGCGGATGACGAAGATGATCGGCGGGTGCCCAGCGAACGCTTTGGCGGTGGACATCTCGGTGCTGAAACTGGTGACCTTGCCGACCTGGATCTTGGCCCCCGGAGTGAATACCTGATCGAGGTATTGCTCGGTGGTGCCCGTCCAGGCACTGGGCACCTTCGTGCCGCGCACCAGGGTCATGGGTTCGATATTGGGGGTGGAGGCGGAGAATTTCTCGAATGCCGATTCCAGCTGCGCGACCTGACCTTTGGTCCAGGTGCTGGGCTGTTCGTCGCGGCCGGTGAATGCCGCGTTGATCGCCTGATATCCCGACCCGGTGTAGGTGGTCAGCGCGGACTTCTCGGTGGCGTTGAGCTGCTTCATGAACGGCTTGTTCGCTGCGGTCAGCGCGTGAATGTCGGAGGTGTCGACATAGGACGGCGGGGACGCGGTGTCGGCGAAGCCCCACGCAACGCGGTCGCCGCCGCGCTGGGCGATCACCGCGTAGTCGGTGGCGGTCTCCTTGCCGTAGGCGCGGATGCCGCTGCGCCAGGAGGCCTTGTATCCGTCGTCGCCGATACTGGCCGGAGCCTGTGTGACGTCGTGGTCGAAGTGCGGGATGACCCCGCCGCCGACCGTGGGTGTGCCCATGGCGCGGCGGTATGCCTCGTCATAGGCGGCCGCGGCCGCGGCGGTGCTGGCGCCCCCGGTGAGGGCGGTGGTGCGAGCGGCGGCACCGGCCTCGTCGGCGGCTTGCAGGCGCAGGAGATGGCGGTGGCGGCGGGTGCCTTCGAAGATGTCGGTGCGCACGACCGCGCCGCCGAAGGTGTTGCTCAAGTCCTCGACCGCGCCGGACATGCCCGCGGTGATGATCTGCTGCTGGGCATCGAGGGTGGTGGCGGTGCCGTCGCCGGCTTGGCGGGCGACCTTGAGGGCGAGCTCGGTCTTGAGCTTCCATGCGGCGGTCGCCATCTCGTTCGCGTCCGCCGCCGGCGGTTCCAGTCCGCCCAGTACAGGGATCCGGTTGGCCTTGGACAGGGCGTCGGCCTTGCTGCCGGCGTGCCCGACCGGGTGGTAGGCCTCGCCGATTTTTTGCAGGACGACGAAGTCGCCGGCCTCGCGGCGGTGGATCGCGGTGCCGCCGTCGAGGAGTCGGCCCTCGACGTCGGTCGTGCCTTTGCCGGTGTCCAGGGTCAGCGTGGCGGGGGTGTAGATGCTGGTGTCGCGCTCGCCGAGCGTGATCGGGGTGACCCCCGCCATCGCGTCGGCCGCGTCGGCCGCGTCGACGGCTTGGGCGTGGGTGAAGGACTTAGCGATCGCGTCGACCTGCTCGTCGCTCAGTGTCGCGTAGTAGGCGTCGCGCTCGCTCTCGGGCAGATCCTGATTCGCCATGAAGCGCGCGGTCTCATATTCCGCAGCGGCGTCGCGCCTGCGCGCCACTGCCTGCTCGAAGGCGATCGCGGCGTCCGTGACCGCTTTCTCGGCGTCGAGGAAGTCCTGCTCGGGGACGTCGCCTTCGCGGTAGGCCTTGCGGACCTTGCGCAGCGTGGAGCGCGCCGAGGTCAACCCCTTGCGCGCTGCGTCAGCGTCGGCGGTGGCCTCGGCCAGGTGCGTCTCGGCCTGGGTGAGCAGGGCCTGCGCGCTGTCGGGAGCCTCGGTCCCGGACAGGGCTGCGCGTTCGGACTGAGCGAGGGCGACCAGGTCCTGGGCCGAGGGCGGATGGGCGTGTGTGCTCGGCATCGGGGTGTCGCCCAGCACCGAGACGTCGACGCCGGTGCGTTCCATGAATTCCGCCAGCACCGACGGCGGCGCTGCCTGCAGTGCCGCGGCGGTCTCGACCAGGCCCTGCTCCTGCAGGTGTCGCACGACCTTCGCGCGTGCCTCGCGGCTCAGGCGACGGTTGGCATTGGCCTTGGCCGAGGCGGCGTAGCTACCGCAGCCCGGGCATCGGCGGCCGGAGCCGTGATCCTTCGATCGGCACATCATGCCCTCCTACCTGGGAAACGACACGTCCCCCGACGTTTGGGTCGATGAGTTGCTACTGCTCCTGCTTGGGCGTGAGTCCCATCTCGGCCAGATAGGGAAGGGGGTCGATCGCGCGGCCGTCGCGGCGGACCTCGTAATGCAGGTGATTTCCGGTGGAATCTCCGGTGGTGCCAACCGCGCCGATCAGGGCCCCAGCGGTGACGGTGTCACCGGCCTGGACTTTGATGCCGCCATCGACCTGGTGGGCGTAGAGGGTTTCGGTGTTGCCGTCCTTGATCAGGACGCAGTTTCCGTAGCCGGTGCCGCACCCGTTGAATCCGGCGGCGGTGACGGTGCCGCCGGTGACCGCGTAGATCGGGACGCCCTCCGCTGCGGCGAAGTCAACGCCGGCGTGGAATGTCCCCCAGCGGGGCCCGAAGGTGGAGCTGAGCACGTACTTGCCTTCGTCGATCGGCAGGCGGACCCCGTCCCCGCCGTGCGCGGCTCCCCCGCCCGCGGTGCCGGCGGCGTTGCCGTAGACCGAGACGTGAACATGGTCGCGGTGCTGGGCGGTGTCGCCGGTGTCGCCGGTGGCGTTGGTGTAGGGATCCCAATGTCCTGGGGTGCCTTCGCCGTTGCGGGTCCAGATCTGGTCGTGCCAGATCACGTACTTCACGCCCAACGCGTCCGCGTTCTCGATGACCCAGGCGGCGATCTTGTCGCCGAGGGCGCGGCCGGACGTGCTGGTGTAGTCATCGATCATGGCGTCGACGGCGCGGCCTTCTTGGTGATCTCGATCGACGACCGAGGGCCGGTCACCGATGGTGGACCAGCGTTTGATCGGGAAATGCTGTGCCAGGCAACGGAACACCCGCATTCCATCGGAGGTCAGACCCTGCTCGGCGGGGTTGTTGGTGGCGGGGCAGTTCATCGCGGACCCGCCCCCGCACAGCACGTCCGAGGAGTCCTCGGAGGTGGTGGTCGATGCTGCCCGGCCTGCTGTGTCGGCGGCGCGCGGTAGCGGTTTGGCGTTGGCTCCGGCACCCTTGTTCTCGGTGTAGAGACGCCGGGCCAGGGGTTCGTCGTCGGTGTAGGCGTCGGGATATTTGGACACCTGCACTGTTTGTGCCGCGACCGATACCGTCATCGACTCCCAGCCGGGCACTTTCAGCAGCGCCTCGAAAAACTTCATGCTGGCCTGCTGGGGATCCATCAGCTCGGCCAGCGAACCCCAATAGGGGAACTGCTGCTGAAACACCCCGACACTGCCGTGATCGTTGCCGACGCCCTCGTGGGCCATTTGCAGCGACTGCGACACCCCTTGTTGCTCGGGGCGCAGTTTGCCGGTGCCGTCGTTGGCCAGATTCCGCAGCGCCGATTCCTGGCTGGCGACCGCCAGCGCGACGACGATCCCGAACTCCGACACCGTCATCTGCTCACCGGTCGCGACGATCGTGCGCGCGTTGCGGGTCTGCGCGGCGGCCAACTCCGCAGGGTCGATCGGGGCGGTCGCCGCGCCGCCCGGTGCCTCGCTCAGTGCGGCGCAACCGGACGTCAGGCCCCCGGCTCCCAGGATCAACACCGGCAGCATCGCCAGCGCCGAGCAACTGGACACGCACGCCGCGACCGCGACGCCGATCCAGCGGATGGCCTTCTTCTTGTCTTCCATTACGGCGCAGCCGATCCGGGCTCCGCCGCGATCGAGCTCGGCGCTGCGGTCGAGCCGCTGTCGGCACCGGCGCTGCTCGCAGCGGTGGCCTTGGACATCTCGACATGTACTGCGCCGGGGCTGGCGGCAGCGTCCGGTTCGCTGGCGGTAGCCGGGGTTTTCGGCGGGCGGGACGGGCGCGGAGTGGGCAGCACCAGCGACTTGCCGCCGTTGACCTGATATTCGTGGTACGTGCCGCTGATACCGGACGGGGTCGCGACCGGGTCGCGGGACTTGGAGATCATCGCCATCGGCGCGGCGGTGGCGACCGGCTGTTGGATTCCGGCCGACGTCTTCTTCTGCCCACCTCCCGCGCCCAGGGCGCTGGGATGCACTTTGGTCTTTTCCGGCGGCGGCGCACTGCTTCCACCGCCGCCGCTGCCGTTGCGGCCGACGAGGGTGTGCTTGGCCGCCTTGGCCGCGGACCACGCGCCCTTGCCGACCACGACTGCGGCGGCCAGTCCACCGGTGCCGACCACGGCGGCACCTGCGGCTCCCGCACCGCCGAGCACGGTGGCCGCGTGCCCGACGGTTTTGGCCGCACGCCCACCCTTCATCGCCAGGTCGATGCCCTTGCCAGCGAAGTGTGTTGCGTAGTACGCGGATTGGATCGGGTTCATCGCCGCGCCGGACGGTCGGGCGATCGAGGAGGCGGCCGGGCCGGGGCGGGTGCCGAACCGGGCGGCCAGGCCATCGGCCATGGCGTGCAGGCCTTTGACACCGCGCCGGAACTGGAACACGCCCACGAGCAGAATGGCGTCGACGAACAGGAACTTCTTGAACAAGTTGTCGCCCTGGCTGTTGAAGAACGCTTGCAGCACGAGCATGTAGGCGACGGTGAACACGATGCCGAACACCATGATCACCAGCGAGATGGCCAGGTTCGCGCCGGTCTTCCACAGCGCGTTGCGGGCCCCTCCCGACAGCACGCCCAGCACCAGCACGACAACGGCTTTGAGTGATTGGATCAGCGCCGAACAGGCGGCCATCACCATCGCCGCAGCCAGGGCGATGCCGAAAATGCACAGCACCCCTCCGCCGAGGATCAGCACCAGCCCGGCGAACATCTGGATCACCCCGGGGTTGTCGGCGAAGTCCTTGAGGTTTCCGCCGTTGCTATCCCAGAAGTTGTCACCGCCGCCCTGGCAGTTTCTGATGTTGTCTTTGAGGGTGTCCTTCGTGTTTCCCTCGAAGTCGTCGTGGCCCTTGTCCCAGGCTTGGATGCATTTCTGCCCATCGGCACCGGGCATGGTGTCGATCACTTGACCGAAGTTCAGCAGCTGAGTGGGCTGGCGCACCAGGGTGTCGGCGAGCTGAGATTTGATCTTCTCCACCAGCTGATCCGAACTGCCGGTGGCGTTGCCGTTGTTGGCGATTCCCGCAGCCAGCTCCAGCCCGGCGTCGCGGGCCTGCATGATCAGCCCGGAATCCCCGGCGACGCGTTCGACCGGGTTGGACAGCACCCCGACCGCGGCGGCGGCGATGGCCGCGGCCATGACGATCTCGTACACGCCGGTGGCCCACCGCCCGCGCAGGATCCACCACCCGCCGATGCCGGCGGCCGCGGTCAACAGCGTGCCCGTCAGCGGCATCTGCGACATGAGCGCGGTGATCGACTCCCCCACCGTGCGGACCGGCCCAATGATCGTCTGGAGCCAGTCGAAGCTCAACGCGTAGCCGATCACCCAGATCGCGAATCCCGCCAGCGCCCGATAAATCTCGTACTCGATCTTGATCAGGGGCGAGAAGAACATCGCGCTCTTGTTCTTTGCGCTGCCCTCGTCGATCGACATGAAGTAGCGCCAGATCGAGATCCCGTGGGAGTCCTTGACTTCCATCCAGCTGAAGACCGGGTTCTCCTTGACTCCCTTGGAGTAGTCCGCCCGGGCCGGCGCGGTCGCCATCCAGGCCAGCGCGCCGGCGCTGTGCCAGATGAAGATCGCGCGCACTACGATCCGACGCCAGCGCGCCGCCCACACCCACGCCCCGATCGGGCGCAGCCATTCACCGCCGCGGTCACGCACCCGGTCGGGGATCCATGACCACAGCAGCACCTCGGCCACCAGTGACAGCAGCGCGCGGTACAGGAATCGCACGCGGGCGGTGAAGGGGGCGGCGGCGAGCGCGTTCACATCGTCACCAGTTCCTTGTCCGAGCGGCGCTCGTCCGGAGTGGTCAGCACTGCGGCTTGGCGGTGGGCTTCGGCCGGGAGCAGGACCTTGATGCGGCCGATGTTGCCGTAGGCGTCCTGCATGTAGCCCTCTCCGCGACGGTGCGGGGGCACGTACTCCTTGCCGGTCTTGGGATCCAGGCCGCTGATCGGGCTGGTCTCCTCCATCAGCGCTTTGAGCAGAGCCGGATCCTCGGGATCCAAACCGACGAAGCGCAGCGCCTTGCGGGCGAGGGTTTCATCGCGCTGACGCATGGTCATCTTGGTGGGGATCAAGCCGCGCATGGTCTCGTTGCCCAGGCCCTCGTCGGGGTCCTGGGTGCCCAGCACCAATACCGCGCCGTGCTTACGGGATTCGCGCAGGAACTCGATGACGATGTCGGCGCCCTCGTCGCTTTGCGTCAGGCGGTGGCACTCGTCCAACACGAGCATCGCCTGCTCCGACGGGTCGGCGAAACAGATCTCGCGCCCGATCAGCGCGATCAGCGCATACAACGCGCGCCCGAATCGCTTCTCCAGGTTCATGCCCTTGTACAGGTGCTCGGTGGCGACCTCGTGCTCGGACGGCAGGCGCACGGTGTGGGTGCGGAACAGGATGACCGGGGCGGTCGTCTCGAGGGCGGGCAGGTCCGGCGCGAACAGCGACCGCGCGTAGGACTTGGTCAGGTAGACGCCCATCTTGCGGGCCAGACTCACCGCCGCCGGATCGGTTGTGCCCGCCTGTAGATGGCCGACCAGCTCGTACAGCCCGCCGCCGAGCAGGTCGTGCTCGAGGCGATACTTCGGGGACAGCACCTCTGTCAGCAGGACGCCGTCCGCCTCGTCGGGCTGAATTTGCAACAGCGGCAACAGGATCGACGCCGCGATCTCCGCGCCCCGCTCGGGCCCGAACATGCGTAGTGGGTCGATGCTGTGGCGTGGTCGGGAGGGATCGACGATGACGGCGGTAGCGATCGTTTGCGCCCAGGCCGCGTACTCGCCGACGCTGGTGTGGTCCACGCAGATGACCCGGCCGCCGCGATCGGCGAAGTCACCGGCGATCTTCTTGATCGCCACCGACTTTCCGCTGCCAAGGTTGCCGGTGATGGCGATGCAGCCGGAGATGTCCGCGCCGGTCTTGGTCGCGGGGTCGTAGTGCACAACACCGATGCGGGGGCTGGTGATGTTCAGCGCGAACAGCGGGCCGGTGCGGTCGCCGAGGTCGTTGCGGATGCAGGGCACGAACGCACTGGCGTGATGGCTGGTGGTGATCTGGGCGAACTCGTTGACGAGGCGCGGGCGTGGGACGCCGGGCATCATCGCCAGGAACAATTCGGTCTGAAATCCGAGCGGGGCCACCAGTCGGTAGTCCGATTGCTCGAACAGCTTCATCAGGTGACGCCGATATTGGACCGCGAGTTCCTTGGTCGGGGCACCGACGGCGAAGATCGTGGTGGCGGCGATCTCGACTTCACTTTTGTCGGATTCGATCTCATTGGCGTAGGACGCCAAATCCTCTGCGGCCGTGGCGAGCACCGATTGGGCGTGGGACAGTTCGCCCTCGCGCTGGAAGAACTGGTCGTTCAGATTGACCAGGGCGCGCTTATTACGTTTGGCGACTTCCTCGCGGCTGCGTTGGTGCAACAGCAGCGCCCAGTCCACATCCACACCGGGCAGGTGATCGGCGAGAGTCAGATACTCCGCACCGGGGAAGGTCATGCCCCCGGCCGGGGCATCGGACAAGACCATAAACGATTGATAGGACGCCGGCGACTCCTCATCGGCCCAGGGCTGGTCCACCTTCAAGACGCGTTCCATGCTCGGGCGCCGACGTACCCGCTGGCCGCGAGCTGCCGCGTCGATGACGTCGTTCTGTGCGCCTTCATCCAGCCGCGCCGCAGTGAATGCCGCGCCGCTCTTGCGGGCGGTGGCCTCGATGTCAGTTGTGGTGGGAAGGTCCGGATCCAGGCTCAGTCCGCGTTGCAGGGCGTGCTGGTGCAGCCACACCATCTGCGCGGCCGTCGCGGGCACCGGACGGAAGTAGCCAGGCAGGTCGGAGACGATCATTTGGGCCTGGGCGGCGCGTTCGGCGATTTCTTCATCGCTGATGCGGGGCCGGGGCAGGCCCAGGGTGTCGGTCAGCGACACCGTCGCCGCCGATCCCGCCGCCCGCAGCCAGCCCTTCCAGCCGGTGTTGGCCAGCGGGATCGACAGCCAGTAGATGCGTGCGCCGGGCCGGAATTCGTGCAGCGAGGCCAACGTCGCCTCGCATTCGGCGGTCCACGCCGGCGACAGCGACAGGTTGACCCCCGCGCGCATGCGCTCGACCACCGCCTCCGGTGACAGCGACGCGCAGAGCCCCAGCAGCATGCTCTCTCCGGGCAGCGCACGAAGCAGCATCTTGTGCATGGTGCGGGCGATCGTCTTGTCCTCGACCGGCCGGAATCCGTACTCGACGCCGGTGAGGACGTAGTCGGCGTACACCGTGCCCGAGCGGGTCCAGCGCAGGTTGCCTGCGACGGCGAGAGTGGGCTGCTGCGACATGGACGGCCTACCTTCTAGACACGGCGGCAAGGGCCGAGAGTCGGACCGCTGCCGCAGAAACAGGAACAGGAACGGGAACCGGGCGGATCACCGCGCGCACAACGGGTTTCGGTGTCTGGGACCGATCCACCGGGGTGGGGGTGTCGAGGATGACCACCCGTCCGGTCAGGGCCTGTGGTCGGCGGATGCGGATCGGGCGGCCGTCCACGCGGGGTGTGGTGGCGGGGGCGGCCACGGCTTTGCCGAAGCCGACCAGCATCGAGAGCGGGTTGCGGCCACCGGCGGGGACCTTGCCGAGTCCGTAGAGCACGGCGGCCACCGTTGCGACGAACATCGCGGCGTTCTGCACCAGGGGGCCACGTGCCCACAGGACCGTGGTCTGCCACATGATCGCGCCGACCACTCCAGCGCCGATGAACTGCGTCAGCGTGTAAGGGCCGCCGAAGAGCTTCTTCCCGTCCGGGGTGCGCCCGATCAGACGGGGAAACGAGATCGCCCTGGTGTAGAGCCGCACGCGTTCCATCACGGAATCCGATCCACCAACTGCACGACGGCGGGCCGTGCTCCTGGGCTCAGGGCATCGTCGAATTCGTCACCGACCTTGTCCTTGATGGCCGTGATCTTGAAAACGGCGGCCAGGACGAGACCCGCAACGAGGATGGCACCGGCACACTTCGACAATGCGAACCGCGAGGCGATCGCGGTGAATCCGATCCCGCCCAGGCAGGCGGCGGTCACCACGCTTCTGATGGCGGTCTGGGTTTCGGTGCTCTTGTTGTTGACCCAGTCGATGATCCCGCCGCCGGCCAAGACGGTCGTATTGGGATCCAGGGCCGTGAGCAGCATGGACATGGCTGTTCTCCTTCTATTTCTATTGCGAGGCTCCGGGCGTGGCCGGAGGGTTCGGGGCCGGAGCGGTGGTCGGCACGGCAGCGGAGGGGCCGGGTGATTTCGGGGCCGAGCTCGAGGTGGTCGGGGCCGGAGCGGCAGGACCGGTGGTCGGGGCCGTCAGCGACTGGGGCAGCAGCGGAGCCGGATCCAGGTTCGACACCTCCCAGCGACCCCCGCGCGCGGTCAGGGTCAGCGCGTATTGGGTGGTGACGGTGCGGATGTCGTCGATGCCCAGTTCCGCGGTGGCCAGCACTCGCACGGTGGTGCCGTCGACCGGTGCCCGCGTCGACGTGGCGAGGTCGAGGTCGGTCGACAAGTCCGCCAGCTTCGCCGACCGATACGGCGGCGGGGTGATCGCGCGCAGGTTGGTGCCGGGCGTGATGTAGCGGGTGATGTCACCTTCGCCGGTGGCCAGGGCCGCCAGGAACTGCTGCACCGACACCGCGAGTGAATGGCTGGTTGCGAGTTTGTACCGGTAGGCCAGCGCGATGTCGGTGGCGACAGGGGGCGCGGCGACCTCGGCGGGCAGCGCGGCGGCGCGCGCGGCATCGCCGAGGAACACCACCGCGACCGCGAAATAGCGGCGTGTGGCCGAGGCGGGATTGTCCTGAACTCCGCGCACGGTCACCGCGACGGTCACCGCATATGTCTTCGGGCCTGCCGTCTTCGGTTTGGCCGTGGCCGTAGTGGCGGCGCGCGCGGTGGCCGTCGTCGAGGACGACACCGGCGCGGCGGACGCGGTGGCTTCGATGCGGGCGACGGAGGTGTCCGAGGCGAGGTAGGGCTGGGTTGCGGGCAGCCGCAGGGAGTCGGTGCGCACGAACCGGGCCAGGTTCTTTTCTTCCCCGCGTTTGGCCTGCAGCCAGGTCAGCACGAACTGTTGCGCGAATTCCCCGGCGGTGGCCTGCTGCGCGGTGTCGATCGTCGGGGCCGGTCGCTGTTTGCCCGGAGCCGGGCCGCCGACCCCGATGCCGGTCGCGATCAGCAGCATCGCCAACAGCCCGCAGCCAAGGCATGCCCATGCACCCCAGCGCACCGACCGAGTCACCAGCTCTTGGGTTTTGGCCCAACGCGCCTGCTCGCTCAGCGGCGCAGACACTGCGGTCGACTTCACCGGGCGGCGACCCGGGCGCGGCAATCTCGTCTTGGTCTTCTCGGTGGTCTTCTGCTTGAACTTCATGCGGACTCACCCCTGCGGTACTTCTCGGAGGCAGGCAATGCCTTCGGCGTGAACGCCTCGATGTCCGCGATACGCGGGAAACGGTCCAGATCGCGCATGCACTCGCCTGCCTCGTCGATGAACACCAGCAGCGGGAGCCCGGTCTCGACAGAGTCCGTGTCGTTGTCGGCGCTCGCGCCGAGCCGGGCCAGCGCCTGCCGGGCCGCCTCGATGCTCGAACCCGTCAGCAGCAGTCGCATCCGCGCACCGACGGCGGCGTCGAGCGGGTTGTGTCGGAGCTGTTCGGCGAGGGTCTGAATCTGCTGGTGAACCGCGAGCACGACACCGGCGTCATGCAGCTGCTCGTCGAAGCTCTTGCCGGGCTGAGATCTCATCGGGTACGTCCTCCGGTGCGGCGGGGCGGATAAGGGAAAAAGGGCCTCTGCAAACACAGAGATGCGGAATCCGAGGCCCGTGTGACGGTGGTGTCGGAACTTTTTTCTGGCGTTTTTGGCGTTCGATCGCCGCCCCTCATACGCGGATTCGCATTCGCGCAGGTCAGCGCCTCCCTCGCGGTGTCACCGCATTCGTCATGCGCGCAGTGCCCGCATCGGTTACGCGCATGACGCCCACCCCTGCGCGTACTACAAAACCCCAGCTCAACGCGTATTAGGGGGTGATTTCCTCGCCGTACGACGACCCACTCGGGGCCGCGACGAGGACAAGGAGGACGGCCATGGCCACCACCTCTATCTACGACCAGATCGCCCACCACGTCGGCCCACTGACTCACACCTCGGCCGCACGACAGGAAATGGCGCAGTGGCGAGAAACCGTGCCCGCGCTGGCAGAGGTCACCGACGACCTCGAGGACCTCAAACAACTGGTCACCGCCGACACCGACGCCGTCCTGGGTGCGCTGCTGGATCTGCACCAGGCCGGATCACAACTCGCCGGGATGCTGCTGCTGCACCTGATGCTGCCCAAGCTGCGCAAGCTCACCAGCTACGCGCGCGTGCATCACAGCCACTGCCGGCATTTCGCCGATGACGATCGGCGCGCAGCCACGATCGCCTCGTTCCTCACCGTGATCGGCAGCTACCGCGCGCGCACCAAGTTGGCCGGCGCGCTCGGGCTGCAAACCCTCAGTGTCAGCACCGGGCTGCGCTCGCTCAAAAGCGGCTACACCGTCACCCCGAGCGCGCCAGCCGCCGATGAGCTGCCGACCAGCGATCTCGTGCTGAACGGGCTGATCGACGCACGCGCGATCGGTGACCAGGACGACTCGATCACCGGAACCCAGGTTCTGGACTGGGCGCTCACACGCGAAGTGATCACCCCGGCCGAGCGCGAACTGCTCGCGCGCGCCTATCTCGTCGACGACGCGGTCCTGGCCGACCTGGCGGCCGAACTCGGCATGTCCTACGCCGGGCTGCGCCAACGGCTGCACCGCCTGGTCACGCGCATCCGTTCCGCCGTGCTCACCCACGCCTCCCCCGCTCCCCAGCGCGCCGCGCGGCCTGCGTCGCGCGCGCTGTGCCGTGTGGCCTGACCTACTCCTTTCCCCTGGAAGGACCCCGAGATGACCCTCCGACCTGACCTTCGCGATCGGCGCCCCCGCGCGCACGGTCGATCGCTCGCGCTCGGCGTCGGCGCGCTCGCGCGCGCACCGATCGCCGATCACCGCGCGCCGATCACCCCGCTCGGCCCGATCGCCGGGCGCGCGCGGCGCGCACCGGCCGCCGCGCTGATGGTGTGCATGGTGGTGATCGGATTGGTCGTCACGCTCACCGGGTCGAGCGTCGCGCAGCCCGGGGGCGGATCCCAAGCCCAGTCACCGGGCTGCCCGCTGTTCGAGATGGTGCTGATCCCGGGCACCGGGGAAACCCACGCCAACGCCGACCCCAACAGTTGGGACAACACGATGCTCGCCCCGCTCGCCAGCGGGTTGAAGCAGAAGTTCTCGCAACTGTCGGTGTACAACACCCCCTACAAGGCATCGGCGTTCACCAACGACGCCAGCTACGCCGCGTCCAAAAGGACCGGAGTCACCGCAGCCAAAGCCGAACTCAAACGGCTTGCGACCGACTGCCCCTCCACCAAGGTCGGCATCGCCGGATACAGCCAAGGCGCCGACGTCGGTGGTGATGTGGCCTGCGAGATCGGCAACGGCACCGGGCCCATCCCCGCGACCAGCGTCGTGGGTGTCGCCTTGATCGCCGATCCGCACCAGGGCACCAAGGGAGCCACCGCGATCGGGGCCACCAACAATGCCGCGGGCATCCTCGGGGCGCGCGATTGCACCTACGGGTCGCTCTCGGATCGGGTGACCACGTTCTGCCAGTCCTCCGGGGACAACCCCGATCTGTACTGCGCCGCGGACAAGAACAGCGACCCGATTCTCGCGGGAATCGCCTCGGTCGTCAGCTCCACCGCCAGCGGCGACGACAGCAGTGGTGACGGCAGCGGAGGGGGCGGTGCGAGCCCGTCCTCGGACAAGGCCACCACGACCAGCAAGTCCGAGCAGTTGACGCAGCAGCTGACCTCGGACTTTTCCAACGCCGATGTCGCCGGATTGGCCACCACCGTCTCGACTCTGGCCCAGCAGGCAGCCTCCGGCGACACCACCGGCGCGGCCCGCACCGCCGGAACCCTGCTCGACACCCTCACTCCATTGGCCGACATCGTCGACACCGCTACCGGCAACCAGGGCATCGCCCAGACCCTCAAATCCGCGGCCGAGGGCAGCAACGACAACATCGCCGGCCAAGTCCTCGACACCTTGTCCAAGGTCGATCTGGACAAGGCGATCACCACGGTGCAGAAGATCGCCAATACCGCGCTGGGCACCTCCGGCGATGGTGCCCGCGACCCGTCGACCACTAAGGGCGACACCACCTCTCTGGCTGATGCCGCGACCTCTTTGACCAGCCAACTGGCTCCGGTCACCAATACCGCCTCCTCTCAGCTGGCCACGGCCGCGGATGTGCTTTCGGTGGTCAAACCGCGCGTGATCCTCGATCAGATCGTCAACGTCGCCACCGGCACCCTGTCTACCGCTGTCAATCTGCCCAAGATCCTGGACGCGTTCGGTCGCATCATCGGCGTCCTGACCGACGGCAACTTGGACTTGTGGGGCAAAGCCGATGCGCTGCACACCATTTGCGACGAGCTCAACGTGCTGTTCCAGCCGATCGTCAAGATGGCCGCCGGGGTGGACCTCACAACCGCCTCCACATTGATCGGGATGATTCCCGACACCACCGGCACCGCCGAGGTCGCCTCGCTCATCGTCAGCCTGCTCGCCAAGGTCGACATCATCCGCGTCGCGAACCGCGTCGGTGACCTGCAGACCACGGCCTGGAAGTTCCTCGACAGCTGCAAAACCGGCTGCAACCTCCTCATCGCCACCGACTTGATCCCGATCGCCCTGGACTTCGCCACGATCGCCGTCAACGCCCTCACCGGTACGTCGAAGACCTCCTCCGATCAGCTCGGAAAAGCCGACGACGTCACCAAGCAACTGGCCACCTCCACCTACAGCGTCGAATCGGTGGCCAAGAACCTCGTCTCCTCCGCCGGCGGCTCGGGGGCAAGTTCCCTGTCGACGCTGATCAGCGAGGGCCTCAAGGCCGCCTCGTTCTACACCAGCGGAGCCCATCAGAGCTACGCCAACCTGGTCGTCGACAAATCCGGTCGCACGACCTTCGAGTACCTCATCGACTGGTTCAGCGGCCAGTTCCAGAAGACCCTCACCTGACGGGCGGACCCGCAATGACCAGCCAGAACTTCGAATTCCTGCAGGCGGGCGACACCCGTGAACTCGGCGAGATCGGCCCCACCCCACCCGAGGTGTACGCCCAAGCCCAACGCGTCGTGTGCTCGCAGGCCACCGACTCCGACGACGCCCACCAGCTGCTGAAGATGCTCGGCCTGATGCCGTCGCGACCGCGCCGACGGACCCACGCCGCCGCCACCGACCAGGATCCACCCGCCCTCGGGTCCACCCCCTGATGAAGGAGTCGAATTCCCATGCTCGCCAACCCCTTTCCCCTTCCCCACGTACACACCGTCTCGGCGGCGATACTCCCGCCGACCCGCTCGGCCAAACCGTTGCCCCTGTTGCTGGCGCTGCTGCGGCTGATCATTGCCCTCACCGCGGCGTTGGCGTTCACCAGCGTTGTCCTGGTCACCGCCCAGCACGCGTCGGCGGCCGCACCGTGCTCACCAGTGGAGCTGGTCGCCGCGCGCGGCACCGAGGAGCCCGGGGATCTCGGAGACGAGGTCGGTGACCCGCTCTATGGGGCCCTGCAGGACGCGTTGCCGGTTTCGGTGAGCGCCTACCGCGTCGACTATCCCGCCACCCTCGAGGTGCACTCGCCCGGGCTCGGGAGCGCGGATCTGGTCCAGCACCTGGTCGACCAGGCCGCCGCCTGCCCGGACCAGCGGTTCATCGTGGCCGGCTACTCCCAGGGCGCGCTGGTCGTGCACACCGCCCTGGGCACCTCGCTGGCCGATATGGTGCCCGGCGCAGCGCACCTGCCGCCCGAACTCAACGATCGCATCGCCGCGGTCCTGCTGTTCGGTGACCCTCTGCGACTGTTCGGCGCGCAGGTTCCGGGCCCCTACCAGGCCCACACCGGCAGCTGGTGCAACAACGGCGATCCGATCTGCCAGCTCGGAGGCCTGCACCCGCTCGCCCACATCGCCTACGGCGACAGCATCACCAACGCTGCCCTCTTCAGCGCCCGACAGCTGTGAACCTCCCACAACACTGGGCTTCACCTGCGCAGACGACACGTCCCCCGGCAGCAGTCGGAACCGCGGGACAGGCGCCGGCGGTCAGTCGGGGCCCTCACCGGCATCGCTGTCCCCACTACAGCGACCCAGCCATTCCTCCACCATCTCGGAGTCGAACTGCGGCGGGACGGGGACCGATCCCGGAACCCCGCTCGGCGGGTCGATGCCCTGCTCGACGAGCTGGCGACGCACCGCCAACATCACCCCCGCGAGCGAGCACTCCCCGCCAACACCTTCGGACAAGGCCTCGCACAACCGTGTTAGCGCAGCCCAGCCTGCGTCCCCGCCGCTTTCGACCAGCAGCACCTCACCGATCCCCACGTCCGCGGTAGCGGCCAACTCGTCGACATCGAGACCTTGGTCGAGCCGTATCCGTTGCATATGCCGACCGAGAGTCTCGTGAAATGCCCGGCTCCAGCTCTGCTCCTCGCCGCTCACCCTTCGATCTTGCCTTCCGGCCACCGTCTCCGACCCCTGATCGGCAGCTTCGCGCCACCAACCAGCGAATCCGGTTCCCCCAAAGATCCGATATGCGAGTTGACCGAACGCGCCACGCTCGAGTCGCAGGTATCCCGATGGTGCGATCACTGATCCCGGCCACCCACAATGTCAGGGTGATCAGCGCCAGCGGCCCACAACGACGGGGCACCCACGATCGTGCCCGCGCTGAGCACGCCGACCTCGACGCCGAGCGGGTTCCTCCAGACGATCTCACCGAACTGCTGCAACTTCTCCTGCGCGAGGAACACGCCAGCAACAAACTCACCCAGAAGGCCCGCGCCAAACTCAGCGCGGCCGAAGTTAAACAGCATCAACGTCTACGCATTCTCAGCGCCACCGCCCACGTCATCGCCGAGCAAGGCTTCTGGCCCGCGACGGTCGCCCATATCTGCCGCGCCGCGGGAGTGTCGAAAAAAGGCTTCTACCAACACTTCTCCGGTAAGGAAGATGCGTTCCTGTCGCTGTACGACCTCATTGACCTCGGTATCGAATCATTGCCCGCGAACCTCGACACCACCGATTTCGCGACCCTGGTCGACACTCTGGCCTCCAGCTATCTGAACCTGCTCGATCGCATTCCCGCGCTCACCCGGTTGCTGCTGCTGCAGCCGCTCAACGCCTCCACCGCTATCCAGCAACGTCGCGCCGACAGCATCGCGCGCTGCACCACGGTTCTGCACAACGTGCTTGACGCCGAACGCGAGGCCGGACTGCCCATTGCGATGCTGTCCGACGCGGAGATCATCGCCCTGATCGGCGGCGTCAACGAGATGTGTATCCAGCATATTCACCACCACGGTGTCGCCGGAATGACCCAGTTGCAGCCGGCCGCACGACGATTCCTCACCCGCCTGCTACATGAAGACGACCCACAACCACGCTGACAGGCGGCACGGAAACCTAGAGATGCGGCGGTACTCGACCGCCGGAATCCCGAATCTTGAAAGCCCTTGCGCCCGATGATGATCTGGTCGCGGTACTGCTTCCCGACGCAGACAGTCCCCGCCGGTGTGGTGGCAGGTTGATCAGCAGAGCAAATGACCAAAGGTGGCAATTCGGGCCTCCACAGCACGGTCGCCGTGGCAGCATCGCGATCGTGAGCACTACTGGCAACCCGCCAGACATCGACACGCGACTACGGATCTTCCAGATCGCAGGCCACCCGGATGTCGAATACACGGTGACCCTGGTCAAACCCGAGGGCCGCGGCGCGGACGCGTGGATGCTCGCCGAAGTCACCCTGCGCAGCACCGGCGTCGGCCCAATCACCGAGGACGACCTCGTCTCGGTGGAGCACCTACGCGAGGCTGCGCTTCAGGGGCTCCAGGAGCTGGAAGGCCCTGGATCGCAGACACCCAGCGTCGCGATGCGGGAACTCGCGTGGCTACCACCGCGCTGCCAGCGGGCATTGCACCACAGGGGCATCACCACCAATGCGGACCTGTTCGCACTGTCGCAGGCTCAGCTGCGCGAGATGCGCGGGATCGGGGACCAAGCCATCAAGGTGATCGAGGCCGGTCGTGCCCGCTTCTCCTCTCACCGCCGCACTCTGGAAGCCTCCTGAGCAGCTGTGTTGCCTCCAGTGCTCGGGTGCCGAACATCGGTCGGGGCGGTAGCTCGCCGGTGTCGTGCACCGGAGCGACACCCGAAGGAAACGCCCGGAACCTGTGCCGTTGCAGGAGATCTCGTGTCGGTGGCGTGTGCTGCACTGGCTCATGAACACTGCTGCATTGATCTTGATTGGCGTCGGGGTGGTCGCGTTCCTCGTGTGGTCGCGGTGGCCGATGACCGAGGGCCTGTCGCGGACCACCAAAACCCCGGAAGAACTACCGACAGCGGCCGCGGACTCGATGGCGCTGCTGATCGACGACATCGCGAATCCACGTGAGTGGCGCAGGGCGAAGCCGGAGCAGATAGCGCAATGGCCCGAGGGAGAGTTGCTGCGTTACCGGGTATGGCATTCGGTGACCGAGAACCGGATGGAGCTGGGCCACAGCATCATCGTGCTGAACACCATCGGACGCTCGGCGGTATTTCCGGAGCGAGCACTGGAATGGATTGCGCCGGGCATCAGTTGGGAGCTCGGACATCACTGCGGACGTCATGCCGCGTGGTTCTTCGTGCACAGCGGCACAGGGACCACCAATAAGCCGATCGTGATGAACGTCGAGTTCCGCCCCGGCCCCCGGTCCCCGATACGCCCTTGGCAGGTCGAGGACCACACCCGCGTCCGCGACCTGGCGGAACTGGACCGCATAACCGGTGGACAGGTCGAGTTGCTCACCGACTGATCAGACCCTGAGCTGCACATTCGACACGTCCCCTGGGGTCCGCGGACCGCGTAAACGGGCCCTGTCCTATTCCTCGCCACTCTCGTCGCGTGATTGAGCCGTCGATTCCGGACCGAACAGCTGGCCGGCCACCTCGGTGATGTCACGATCAGTCAGATCCACTGTCACGACAGCATCGAAATTGTCGACGCGTGGCAATTTCTCGAACGAAGTGGCGATCAGTTCGCTGGCGGCGTCGAAGCGATGCAACGCCTCCACCGGTCCAATCTGGCTGATGCGCCGGATTCTGTCCTGCTCGCGAGCCAGGTCACGGTCCAGCGCCGACAGGCCCGCCGCGAAGGCCTCCGCTATTTCCACTTGGCGGCGCAGGTGCCCGATGCTGGAGGCGAGGACCTGCTGCTCCTGCTCGTCCTCGCAGACCGCGGAGTGCTCGCTGTCGAGTGACACATGCGCGCAATGAATCTGGTGGGCGTGGCTGATCATCTGTTTCAGCTGGTCGGCGACGTCGAACATGGTCCGATGTTCGGCCAGTTGGGTCGAATGCTGGTAGGTCGGGCTGGAGGCAATGCGGTCGCAAGCGATCCACGCACGCAAAGCCAGCCGTCGCTCGAGAGTCCCGAATCCAGCTGGCACGGTGATCGGTTCGAAGTTCGCCGCGATCGCCGCCAGATCGGCCTCGACCAAACGCAGCGGATCCCGGCCCGCCCAGGCCCGAACGGCCGATGCCGCCGCCAACGCAGCCACGAACACCACCAACGCGATCGCCCCACCCAGCATGCCCCCGGCGAATACGGCGGCACCACAGACGACAGCACCGCTCAGGACCGGTGCCGGCATAGCCCGAAAGTCGCGGGTGATCACCTTGCGCTGCAGGTCCAACGGGACGACCAGCGATCGCGCGAAACTCCGCGGATATCGGTCGAATTCGGTGCCGCACAGCTTCGTTCGCCAGCGCCGATACTCGCGCTGGAGCACCTTCAGATCGCCGCCCGCAAGTGCCTGCCTGATCTGCGCTGGACCGATTCCGAGCTGCACCGCGGCTTGCGCATAATTCACATCGAGCTCGTCCAGGCGGCCCTGCACGAGGGTCCGCTCCTCCGGCAGCAATAAGGGCGGATTACCGTAGCCGCGCAACCGGCGTGCGCGCAGCTTCGTAGCCAGGTGCGCGTCGAGCCGAGCCGGATCCCAACGCCAGTACAACGGATAGCCGTCCTCGGTCCGGCACCCATCGAACATCAGCGACTCCTCCGCCGCAGCGTCGATTCCGGGCAGCGACGTGTTCTGTCGACGGTTCATTTCATCGCCCCCGCACCGCACCGGAATCCGGTCGTGCAGACAAGTGCTCCACCAGAGACGACTGCTGGTCCGTACATCTCATGCCTCCGCGACATCGGGAATGGGAACCGATCCCACGCACAAGCACTGAAGGGGATCTACTGATACGGAGATGTCGAATTTTGAGGCTCTGTGACGCCCTGAGGGCTACCAATTTCGTTCTCGTGGGTCCTTTGCTAGGACACCGCCTTCTTCCGTCGTTTGATGCTTGTGGGCAAGCCGATCCGGTAGGGATATTCACCGGTGGGATCTCGATGTTGGGCGAGATTGGCCAGGAGCTCGTCTGTCTCTTCCTCCAGCTCGTCGACGCCGAGCTGTTCGAAGTAGGCGAGCATGTCGGTGATGGTGCTGCGGGTGCCCTCGGTGTCGCTGGCGGCCGTGGACAGGATCACCAACCGCCATGCGCCCTCGCGGGAAGGATCCACGACCAGGGCCTTGCGGGCGACTTCCTCGGCATGCACCAGGTCACCGGCGTGGATGTAGCGGGCTGCCAGTTCCTCGAGGGCGTCGGCGACCGCGGAGATCATCCGCTGCTGCAGCTCTTCGGCCCATTTGAAGCGGCGGGCCGGGACGTTGCTGAAGGGCTGGCCTTCGACCAGGGAAGCGGCGACTTCCAGATGCGCAGTCGACGCGGCGACGGGACCCTGGGGCAGGAGCTGCTGCCACACGGCCCAGTCGCTGATCACGCTCTCGTGCAGCCCATAGCCGGTGTTGCCAGTGCGATCGAAGTGCTTCGGGAACGCGAGCTCATCGGATGCGGTCTGGCCCAGCCAGATGCGCAGTCGCCGGATCACGTCCTGACGGCGCAGTGTCGATTGCTTCGGTGACTTGTCCCCGCCATGGGGCCACATCAGCTGATCGAGCATGTGGTTCGGAATTCCGGGGTGAGTAATCAGGATGATGGCTAGCTCGGCGCAGACGCCGGCACGGCCCTTCAGTGCCGGGAGTTCCTCGGCAGACACACCGCTCAGGGGCGTGACTCGCGGCGTGCCGAGCAGGTGGATCCAGATGTGCGGGATCTCCGGAACGGGATCCTCGCGAACCGGTTTCGAGGCTCCCTCGATCCGGTCGGATATCGGATCACCGAGCGTCGCGGCGGCGGCCGGCTCCTCGAGGTCGTTGTCCTCGTCTGCGTCCTCCGGGACCGGAGGGACCACCGTGAAGGCGGGGATCGAGGGGATGAGGTCGGCGGGTGTGTCGGCGTCGATGATCCGCACGTCGATATCGGAGGCGGCCCAGGCCGCGGCCGCTGGCGCGGTCCGGGTGGGAACGGAGGGCTTGTGGGTGGTGGCCAGCACCTCGATCAGGTCTTGATAGTCGTTGGGGGCCACGACATTCGGGGTGAGCTCGATGGTCAAGTTGGTGTCACTGTTGCGCAGGGCCGCGGTCGAGGTGTCGGTGAGGGCGAAGGCCCACTCAGCGCTCGGTTCTGCGGTCGCGCACACCGCGGCAATCGCGACTTTGGGCCTGCGCGACAAGATTTCGGTGAGCCGCTGCTGTTGCTGGCTGTTCAGCGGAGTGCCGAATACGACGATCTCGAGCGACGCGATCTCGGCGTCGATGCTGGTCAGGCGCGCTTGGGTGGCCGAGCCGACCTTCGCGTCGGTGAGGGCATCGCAATCGGCCCGGGTCTGGCGATCCAGGCGCGCGATCACCTCGTCGACATCGGTGCTCCAGCTGATGCGGGTGTCGTCGATCGCCTCGGCGATCTCACGGCCGACGCCCACGAGGCTCAAGGTGGTGTACGCAGCCAATGGCGACACCGCCAACGCCAGAGCCAACGATCGAGTCACGGCCAAGGTATCGGCGACCGATGACGCCGTGATCGCCAGGTACCCAAGCTCTTCCAGGTTCACCAGCATCGGGATATCGCCCTCGGTGCTGCCCAATTGCACCAGCGCCGGATATGGGCTCAGCACCGTGTCGGGGGGGTCCAGTCGCGCCGAGATCGGCAACGACCACGCCGCTCCGTCCACGCACATCCACGGCGCGGGCAGGCCCAACGCCTCGGCATCGGGAATCGACAGTGCCAACGCGTCGGGCTGCACCGACACACCCAGCAGTGGCGGCAAATCGCGGTCGGTATTGCGGCAATGATCGGCCACCGCACGCAACGCGACGTCCAGCTTCTTCAGAACCTCGTCATCGGAGGCTGCGATCGACACGGCCGAATCCGCCGATGCGGCAGAGCCTTCCGGCCACGCGATGTCGTCGCCCCGGCGACGACGGTGCTGCTGGCGTCGGCGACCCAGGGCGACAAGCCCGGCCAGGCCGGTCGCGACGAGCGTGGAAACGCCGATGGTGCGCATCAGACTCCCCTGATCGGTGCTGGTCTCGGCAGTCGGCACGGTGTCCGTCTCGGGGGCGGGTTCGGCGATTGTCGTCGGATCCGGTGTCGCCGGAGCGGCGGTAGTTGTCGGCGCGGCCGGGGTGGTTTGCGGCGCGCTGGGGGCGGCAGGAGCGGTCGTTTCCGGTGCGGCTTCGAACCCCTGCGGCAGCGGCGGCAGGTTGGCAGCGCCAGGCACCGGCACGGCCGGAGGTGCGGGTTCGGCTGCTCCTGGCTGTGGTGCGGGATCGGCGGCGGGCGGGGCCGGGTCAGCCGGTGCCGGGGCGGCGGGGACGACCGCAGCCGGGGCGGGGGGCGCGGCCGACAGCGGGATCCGCAGTTGCTGACCGGGATTGATCGTGTCGGAGGTCAGCGCTTCGCCGCTGCTCGTGGTGATCTCGTGGAAGCGGGAGCCGTCGCCGAGCAGGACTTGCGCGATGTCCCACAGATTGTCGCCGGGCTGCACCATGTAAACGTCTTCCGCGCCAAGGAGATTCGTTGGCATCGAGAGTGTGATCCCTACCGGCAGCTGTTCAGGTGATGCGGTCAATCCTGGGTTGGCCTGGACGATTTCATGCCACCGCTCCCCGTTGCCAAGGAACACCTCTGCCAGCTGCCACAGCGAATTGCCGTCCTGGACGGTGTAGTTGATCGTCGCGATCCGTTCGGCCTGTGGCGGGGTCTGCGGGGCGGTCACTGCGATTGGGGCCGAGGGCGGGGCCGCGATCGCGGTCGCGGGGGCAAGCAGCATCGCTCCACCCAGTAGGCCGGCGGCCCACCGGCGCGGGAGCCGCAGGCCACGCACCGAAGGCACCGTGACGCCGCGGATCATTCCGATCGCCTCTACGAGCACGCCCAGGGCGAACCACAACCAAGTCAGCCAGCCCACGACCGTGACCACGGCCAGGAACAAGGTGGCATTGGTGTCGGGCTCCAGCAAGGTGGTGCGGATCTGCCCGAGCGTGGGCAGGCTCGTGGGCAGCGGGTTTCCGCGCAGCGACCACAGGGCCACGGGCACACCGACCAGCATCGCCATCAACACCATCAACGACACCGCGCCTGTCCATTTCTGGTTGCGCCTGCGGCTGATCATCTGAGTGCCCATCACCTGCTCTCCTTCCTTGTGCTGCCGCCTAGTACAGGCTGTCGCAGCTGGTGTCCTGGAACGGGACGTACTGCCGGGCGATCTTCCACGTCTTCGGATCCGGCCATGCGGTGTTGATCAGTTGGAATCGGCGCAGCCGCGTCTGCGGCCCCACCGCCTGCGCGGGGGCACCGGTGACCTTCAGTTGGGTGCGGTCCTCGCACACGCGCAGCTCGACCTGGGCTTCACCGGGAATCGGGTTCTTGTCCGAATCCTGGGGAGCGACGACCCGCGACGGATCCGGGCTCCCGGCCACCGACACCTTTCCGGTGATCGTCACTCCCGGCGCACGAAGGGCCCCCAGTTCGCGCTTGAGCGGATCCAGGTAGTCCGGACCCACGACGGTCTCGAACTCGGCCTCATCACCGCCGGTGAGGACCCGCGACAGCACCACGTAGTACCGGGTGACCGCTTCCATTGCCCCGCCGGTGGCTTGCTGCTCGGGCGATTGAGCCACTCCCTTCGGTCCCGACAGCTGCGTTCCACCCAAACTGGGCAAATCGGTGTTGTTGCTGGCGCAGCCGACCACGAACACCGATGCGAGCACTAGCACCGCACCAGCGGCGACTCGACGGACCATCACCACCACGTCCACCTCCCTCACACCGTCGCCAACGCGATCACCGCGGACACCAACAGCCACGGGCCCAGCGGTGCCGACGCCTTCCAGCTGCGGGCCCGCACGATGGCGATCAGGGCGGCAGGCAGCGCGACGACCGGCACGAATACCGCTGCCCGCCCCAAGAACTCCCACCCCTGATAACCGAGCAGAATCGCCAGCGGCGTCACCAGCAGCACATCCCCGAACGCGTACACCTGCGTGAGCGCCCCAACGAGCGAAAGAACCAGGAATGCCGCGACACCCGCGAGAAGCCCTCGCACCGAGGAGCCGGGATCCACAACTCCCGCGATCACAGTCCCGACGACCGCACCGGTGATCGCGATCGCGGCCAGTGGCAACGGCAACGTCTTCGTTCGCAGATCGGTCCAAGCGGCCACGGTCACCGGTATCGCCACCACCATGCAGACCACGGTGAACAGCGACGTCCCGAACTTCGCCGCCGCACCAGCGCATACGGCCACCGCAGCGATCGCCGGCACCGACCACGGCCGCGGCACCATCGGCCCGACCTGCGGCGATGCCACGTCCCCTACGCTGTCTGTCGGCGTAACCACTACCTCGACCTCCTCCGGACGTGCGGCTCCCCTACCGATACAGAGATGCACTTCTGCCACCCCGCTGTGACAGCGATCGGCATCGACTTCGCTCACATTCGGCATCAATTCGCCCCCAACACCTGCATCTCGCCGACCCTGACCTGCGTGGTCGCGGTCGGAAGCAGCGGGAACGAACCACCAACGGTGCCGGTCGCCGATGTCGCGGTCCACGTCACCACCCACAAACTCGTCGCCGAGACGGTGAACTGCCCGCCCGGTTCGTCGATGGAGGTCTTCCTCCAGCCCGGCGCGAAACGACCGCAACCGGTGATCGGCGGCAGATCAAGGAAGACATCCAAATACGGGGTGTTGTTGACTGCGGGCAGCGGGCAAACAACCGGCAGACCGCCGTCGCCGAGATTCCAGACCACGGCGGTATTCACCGCGGTCGCGCTGACCGTCAATGTTCCGACCGTCGCGAACCTCGTGATCGGGCCGCGCGTGTGCTCACTGTCGGGCGGTAAAGTGGTGTCCCACAACCACACTGGCATGCCAATCAACCCGACCCTCGACCCGGGCGGGTCATCGGGCTCCGGAACGATACCGATCGCGATCCTTCTGATCTGCATACCCGTGACCAACTCTTGCGCCACCGTCAACGGGTCCACGACGGCGCGAGGAGTGCTCGGAACACCAAGTGGCAACATGCAGGTCTGTGGGTTACAGACGTAGGGCGTGCCAGCGCTACTCCACTCCGTCCACTCGTTCGTGCCCGTCGTAGAAGGCTGCCCGCCACCAACGGTCGTGTCGGTATATGCCGGCGGTCCGGCCTGGCTACCTGGATCGGACGCATAGACGCCGACACCGTAGTCACCGCCGGGAAGTGGGTCGACCACCACGCCGCCTGGCTGAGCGACGGCTTGCATCGTGTTGGCGCTGGCCAGGACTAGAGCAACCGCGAATGCGAGGAGCGGTCCCCGGAAGCTATGCCTTCTCACATGCCTCACCTCCTCGTTTTCCTGTATCTGCTACTACTCGCCATCCGCGGGAGTCCGGCCACGAGGGGTTCTCGACGGTGAGTTGTGACGACACTCGAGGGTTGCGATTCGCTGCGTTCGCACTCGATCCATCGGGGAACTTGGCATCTCTCGTCGAAATATCAAGGCACGCATGGACTTGCACTGATGCTGGCTTGGCATCGAGACGCACCTCGGCGGCCTTGGCGTCGACGACTTTGATCTCGCCTGTGATGACGATTCCTTGGGAGCGGCGCGTGGTCACGTCAGCCTTGGCTGTCGTGAGGGCCTGCCCTGCCGCAACGTCATCGACAGCATTGATCGTCACTGTGGGATCGGCGTCAAGCCGTGAGATCGTCTGAAAGTACCGATTTACCAACGCAATAGCTTGTTCAGAGGCGGCTTGTTGCGGGTTTGCGTTGTTGCTGGACGTCTTCGCTGAGCTGCTTGATTCGCCACCGATGACCGCTGTGTTGTTCGTGGTTTCACTGCCACATCCGGTGATCATCACCGTCGCTGCGAGGGCGATGGCGAGTTTGAGGGGTGTGCGCATTAGCGGCCTCCTGTCGATCGTCACGGCAGCCCGACGGCCCCGTTGTTGGTCCTGTTCAAGGTGATCACTGCTCGTCCGGTGACAGTCTGCGGCCCAGCCCCGTACAAGCTGAGGATCTTGGGCTGGTAGACGACGGTGACCACGACCGTGAGGGTGGTAAGACCGGTGGGGATGACAACGCCGTGGACGTCGGGGTGCAGGGCCAAGTACGCCTGGGCCGCGATTTGCGCGGTGACCGGATCCGATACCGCAGCAATACCACGCATTCCGAGTGGCCGAATGACTTGTTGGCCAGCGGTTCTCGCTGCTTCTTCGGCGACATGGTTGGCGTACTGCCTGGCGCTCAGTTTTCCGCCTCCGTCGACGACCAGGCCCATGCCGAGCATCAACGCGAAAGCCAGGATGACCCAGAAGACCAGGTAGCTACCGCGGGCAGCGGTCCGGCGTGTCCAAGCGAAACCGGCGCAGGCCGCTGAATACAGCTGGGCGTAGGTACCGGTGTGCGAGGTGGAATTGAGTCGGCTGCTCATCGGACACGCTCCCGGTAGGTATCCGCCGGGCTGATGGCGGAGGCGGTGATGGTGCGGTGCCCGCCGATCAGCGGGATCCCGAGCACGCTCAGTTCGATGTCGCAGCGGACAGTGACTCTCACGAAGGCGGGAATCCCGGGGTCGAAACCGAGGGACGTGGTGTCGATGGAGACGTCTGTGCTGGTGCAGACGAGTCCTTTGGCGATCATGTCGCGTTCGACGGCGGTTCGCGCGGCCGGCTGGGAGGCGTATATGGCGGGGCGGGCGATGGAGGCGGCACGGGCGCCCTCCATCGCGGCATGCTGGACTTTCTGGTGGGCCAGGGCGACGGTTCCGCCCACGATGATCACGCCGAGCAGTAGAAGTATCGCTGGGGTGAGGATGACGGTCTGCAGGACCGCGTCACCGCGGTCGGCAGTGCGACGCATCCATCGGGCAGCGCGTGAAAACTGCCGCTGAGCGGCGGAGATGACACCTCCCTGTCGGTATTTGATGGTGCTCATGATGTCGGCACCCCCGGGATCGTGATCCGTTCGACGGGTCGTTCGAGGTGAATGTGGACGATCGGGTGCCAGATCCATACCAGCGACGGCGGTTTGCCGGTCACATCGACGGTGGCGTTGGTGGCACCGCGGCTGACGACGACGACGGGAGCCTGGAAAGCGCCAGCGTTGGTGGCACCGATGAACGCATAGGCGGCGGCGGTACCGGTTCCGACGTTGCCGTATTGGCTGGCGGCCTGTTTAAGGGCTTCTTCACCGGCGTCGATGGCGATCGAGCGGGCGTGGAAGTACAGGATGGCCTGCAGCAGGCCCATGAACATCATGACCGTGACGACGCCCAGGATGGCGGTGGTCACGACATTGCCCCGGGTGGCGGTGTGGTGAAACCACTGAATTGTTCGGTTGTGAATGGGTCTCGCTGTCGCGGGGCTCATGATGGTTCACCTCATTCCAGGTGGGGCACAAGCGCTGCCAGCCCGATGAACACTGGCAATGCGAGGCTGCAGATTCGCAGGACGTCTGCGGCGGTCTCCGGTACCCGTCCCAGCCACAGCAGTGCTTGAGCGCCCAGCGCGGTGGCGACCAGGACTGCGGTCTCGGTGGTGGACATTCGATGCTCCTTCGGGTTCGTTGCATGGCGGCATCGGCTCCGCAGCCGTGGCCTGCGTGGTGGCTGAACAACTGCCCGATGCCGGTGGCGTCGGGCTACTGGATTCGGTTGAGGTGCTCCCAGACCTTGCCTGCGATGAAGCCACCGGCGGCGACGGCCAGGACGGCCAGTCCGGCGATGAGGATCACCTGGCTGACGATTTCGCCGCGACCGCGCGTGGTGCGCGCCCACTTGGCGACCTTCTCCGGTGCTGTGTACGCGGTGAGGAACACGACCGTGGCGGCGAGCCCAATGGCGGCGGTAACTCGTTGTGTCGCTGTGCTTTCCATTGTTCTTTCCTTTCTAGAAGGCGGCCTGTAGGCCAGGGAGGACGAGCATGACGATGAAGACGATCACCATCGCCCCGAGGGGGATGGCGATCTTCTGGGTGGCATCACGCGCGCCACCCTGGTCGGTTGTCAGCATTTCGTTGCGCATGCTGGCGGCCAGTGAACGCAGGGTGTCGTACACGCTCGAACCATGGGTTCCGGAGAGCTCCATCGTGTGAGCGACGTCGACCAGCTGCACGACACCGAGTTCTTTGCCGACGGTCTCGAGTGCTGACCACGAGGTCCGCCCGGCGTAGGCGGCTTCACCGAGCGCGTCGGCGATGCGGCGGAACACCCAGGTGGGCGCGACGTTGGCGGCGGCCTCGAGGCTCTGGGTGACACCGATGCCCGCGTTGCGGGCGTACGCGGCCAGCTCCACATACGCGCCCAGGGCGCGGCGGAAAGTCTGGCGTGCTGCGTCGGCGCGTTCGTGGACTTCCAGGTCAGGGGCGAACCACAGGACCACGGCCAGGACCAGGCCCAGCGCCATGGGAATCTGCCAGGCCATGGTCACGCCGGACAGGGCCAGTGCCATGTTCACCATGCTGGGGGCGATGAGACCGACTGTGGCGCTGAGGATCTTGTCGCCGAGCCAGGAGACCGGGCTGCGGCGCAGGATCGCCAGATCCTGCGTGGGGACGCGCAGCAACCACGGAACGCGGGTCAGCCACGGGTAGGCGGCACGGCCTGCGCGTTGGGTCAGTTGCTGAATCAGGCCGTTCGCGGCCGCGGCGTCCTCGTCGAACAGGTCGGTCGGCGCGTCTGCTTTGCCGTTCAGTCGGTCCAGCGCATCGCGCAGCGCGGGCTGGCCGGGCAGCAGATAGGCGACGATCAGCGTGAGTCCGGCACCACCGAGGATGGCGAACAGGATGGCTTTGGCCAACAGGCTCATGCGCGTGCACCTCCTCGATGGGAGGTAGCGCCGTTGCTGCGAGCGGGGGCCGTAACCGCTTGTGCGGCTGGGGTTTCTCCTGGCTTCCACCATTTGTGCGCCGGTTCGGCTTCGGCCAGGAATCGCGGGGGTTTGATCGGGCGGGTCAGGTGCGCGATATAGGCCAGCAGTCCCGCGAACAGCGCCAGCAGCAAGATCAGGATGACCTGTTGATCGGGTCGCCGATACGGATCCATGTAGTCGGTCAGCGTGAACATGTAGACCAGGATGGAGACGAAGATGATCGACACGGTGCGTGCCTGCATGCGCGGGCTGCGCCGCTCCACTTCGACCTGGCGGCGGTCGCGCACGTCGGCCGCGACGGTGTCGGCGAAGTCCTTGAGCGCCTTGGGCAGGCCCGACGAGCGCATGTCCGCGCCCATGATGACCGCCGAGCAGACCAGGTCCCCGGTGGCGTCGTCGAGGGAATCGGCCAGCTCGAGCAACGCAGCCCGGGTGGGAGAATTGCTGCCCAATCGGCTGATCAGTCGTCGGATCTCGGGTTCGAGTTCGTGCGGGATGGTCTTGTGGGTGGCCAGGATCGCCTGCTCGAGGCCGAGGCCGGCGTTGAGCAGACTCGACAGACGGCGCAGCCACTCTTCGAGGCCGTCCAGGCGGGCGATCACGCGATCGGCGCCCCGGCGAGCGGTCATCCTGGGCAGGACAATCGCGAAGCCGATGGCGGCGGGCAGCAGCAGGAACCAGCCCGTGGTCACCCAGGCGATCACGCCCACGAGGGTTCCCGCGATCAGACGCAGCTTGGTCCACCGGGGCGTGGACCGGCGGCGGCGCGTACTGGTGGGCCGCAACGGATCCCGGCGATCACGCCACCCGGACCAGATCATCCACGTGCCGCCGAAGAAGGCGAGGACGACACCGATGGCTCCCAGGGTGTACATCAGACCACCTCCGTCCGCAGGCTGTGTGACGGCCAGTCGGCGATCCGGAATCCGAAGGGAATCAGCCTCTCTCGCAAGATCTCGGGCATGGTTCCGTACTGCGGGACAGCCAGCGGTGAGGGTCTGCGGTACAAGGTGCTGATCGCGGGATAACCGTTCTCGCCTGGCTCCACCCACACCACCTCGCTGACGTGCCGGTGGCTGCGCATTGTTCCGTCGGCGTCGGCGGTGCGTTGTGTCCGCATCTGGACGATCAGCTGCACGTGAGAGGCGATCTGGCGGATCGCGTACTCCCAGCTCACGCCGGGCTCCTCGCAGGCCAGGGTCGCCAGACGCTCGATGGCCGCGCGGGCGTTGATCGCGTGCACGGTGGTGAAGCTGCCGTGTGCCATCTGCATGGCCTTGAAAAGTGCGAGAATCTCGCGGCCGGCGACCTCACCTACGATGACGCGCTCGAGCTGTTGGGACACGAATTCGGCCAGGATGGAGTGCAGGTCGAAGCGGCCCTTGAGGGTATCGGTCAGCTCGTTGCGCTCACCGCCACCGGTGATGACTTCCGCGCTCACCACATACGGTCCACGACCGGGCAACTGGTGCAAGAACAGCTCGCGCACCATCTCGGCGGTGCCGATCCGGGTTTGAGCAGGCAGTTCGGCGCACAAGGCGCGCACCATGGTGGTCTTGCCTACGCCCATGGGGCCGCTGACCACGGTCGAGCACGCCGCCAACGATGCACTGATAAGCATGTCGGCCAATTCCATTGGCATCGCGTCCATCTCGACCAAGCGATGCATGGTGATGTCTTTGTGCAGGTGCTTTCTGATCGCCAGTGCCAGCCCGTTGGTGGTCCAGCCCAGCGCCGACAGTCGGATGTCGTCGCCTCCGAGGTTGAGCCTCATCGCCGGATTCGCGGGGCTGAAAGGTCGTCCTCCGCCCGGGGCCCGGTCAGCGAGCTTGCGCACCCAGCGGATGGCTTCTTCCTCGTTGCGGAAGACGCCGTCGACCTGCTCGTCGCTGCCGTCGGGGTGCATGATGCTCACGTGCCCGCCGGTGTAGAGGATGTTCTCCACGTCGGGACGGTCCACCAACGGTTGCAACACGCCGAGACCGAAAACGTGGTCGAAGATCGCGCGGGACAGCGCGAGCTCCTCGTGCGGCTCCGGTGGCAGCACCCCGGCGTCGATGACGGTGCGGATGTGCTGGCGGACCTGGGTGGCGATGATCTCGCTACCGGCATGCTGGTTCTCGGTGGAGTTGTAGTCGAATTCCGAGCTGCTGTTCGGATCGGCTGCGGCGCGGGCGCGCTGGCGCTCGACCAGCAGCTCGGCCACGTCGGAGGCCAGCCGGTCCACCAGGTCCCGATCCAGCCCGCGTCGGGCGGCAGCGATGGATGCCTCGTAGTTCGAATCCCTGTGCGGTGCTGTCATATTCGGCGGCACATAGTATCCGTTGCCGTTGCCGTTGGCGTGCAGCGCGCGATCGAGACCGGCGACCGCGGCTTCGGGGGAAGGCGCGTAGTTTCCGGCGGTCTCGCGGTAGTCCATGGCGGCGAAGTCGTCGTCGACCACATAGGGCGTGACCACTGCGGCCAGATCAGGTTTCGGTCCGGAGGCTGCGGGCATGGCGTTGACCGTTGCGGGGTTGGGGCGATGCACCAGCGAGGACAGGCTGCGGCGTGGCGGGGTCGGAGGCACGCTGGTCATCGGGCCCCACCCCCCACCGACGCGAGGGTGGTGGGGTCGATATCGACACCGGGATCGGTCCAGGGACGTTTGCGGGACCTGAATTTCTCGATGATGGGCCAGCTGTGATGCAGGGTGAGCATGTACATCGAGCGGCGCTGGCGCCACTTCGACAGCGGAATGCCCTCGCTGTACATCCGGGCGGCGGCCGCGTCGTAGGGCAACGGCAGGATCACTTCCATCCCAACGGCTTTGGCGATTTCGTCGGCGTCGTACTGGTGGCCACGGAACGCCCACTTCTGCCCGAATTCGCCGATCACGATCAGGCCCACCCGGGCCTGGGACCGGTGGGCGGTCAGCGCCTGGGTGAACGGGACCAGGGCCGACTGCAGCGCCGCGATGCACGGCAGGGTCGGGCGGACGACGATGCCGATGACGTCCGCGCGGCGCATCACTTCCATGGGGGCCGTGCTCATCCGGCCACCGTCGACGACGACGGTGTATTCGGGCGCAAAATAGGACAGTTGCTCGGCCAGGTGTGGCCAGGTGCGCTCCATCGCGGTGGACTGTCCGGCGTGCACGAGGCCGGGCAGCAGTTTCACCCGGGAGTCGGGGAGCTGGATCGCCTCAGCGGCGACGGCGTCGTAGAGGTGGCCGAGGCGGTCGCCCTCGATCAGGTTCTTCAGGCTGGTGCGCCGATTGATTTCCGAGCGCAGGTATCCGGCCATCGTGGGTGAGGATCCGACCGGATCACCTTCGACGAGCAAGGTGTAGTCCGGTTTGCGGTGCAGGGCGAGAGCCAGGGCTGTCGTGGAGACGCCGGGAGCGCCGGAGGCGGAGGTCAGTGCCAGCAACATGTCATCGCTCCCTCGTGTCCAAGATGACGGCCACACGATGAGTGGCCGCGCGCGCTGCTACCCAGTTCGCCTCGGCCTCGGGCACCAGGACGTCGATGGTGACCTGGCTCTGGCCGGCCTCATCTCGCCGGTGAATGGCGTAGACCTGCGCATTCGAGGTGACCGGCGCGGTAGCCGGGGAGCCTTCCTGATCACGGGGGGTGTCGACCAGGCGCACCATGTCCCCGACGGCCAGCGGCTCGCCCGGAATCTTGTCGCCGGTGACCGTGATGCCGACCAGCGACGTTCCCTTGGGCGGGACTACCGCGGTCACCAGCAGGCGCGGGTTAAGCATGGTGCCCGCGGTTTGGTTGGAGGTGACAGTTTTGCCCAGGACCTGGTCGAGGCTGGCCGCCAAGACGACGTCGAGGCCGGCGTCGGAGTTGATGCGCACAGCCTTCACATCGTCGGTGGCGATCATCTCGCCTTGGGAGACGTCCTTGGTGAGGACGAGCACTTCCTGTGTGTCGCGCAGTCCGTTGACCACGCCGACCGCTCCCAGGATCGATACCGACACCGCCGCGATCCCGAGTCCGAGGATCACCGGACGCCGACGCGCCCGTACCGGCGTGTGCACGGGATCGGGGTCGCCGACGGCTTGCGGCGGATGTGCCGACCCGTTGGTCGAGGCCCGGGCTGAGTTGGAGAACCTCCGGGGCAGGGGTGTCAGCTTCGAATCAGACATGGCGTAGCTCCGTGCGGGTCAGGGACAGCGGTGCGTCCGGGACGTGCAAGAGGTGAGCGGTTGTATCGGGCCTCGACACCCAGCAGGCGGTTGCACCGATCGACGAGTAGCTCTTCGATCGCTCCACAATGTGAACTGCGTCACATTCATGCACACCACCCATTAAACCGGGACGCTCGAGGAATGTCGCGTTCTGAGAAACCAGGTGGATCAAAAGAGCCTTCTCAATCGGTTTCGCAAACGACATCCGTTGTGTTACCCGAGTCACAATCGCGCTGCGTCGGACCCGCCTCAAGGCTGGAAACCTGATCGTTTCCAGCCTTGACACTACGGCGGGCATATTTGGAAAACAAGAGGTAGAGGGGTGTTTCGGCATCTTGTAAACATAAATTGAGCCGCGATGTTCCACCCATGGGACCGCGATGGGATCCGGAGGTGAGTAACCGCCTCCCGAGCCGACGTCGATCTCCGGGCACCTGCTGTGTGTCGCGTTTCGACGGTCTCGCCGCCACTTCGAGCCCCTCGACAATTGCGGGGAAACGGTGCGTTGGATCACATCGGCGTCGTACTCGTCAACCGTCGAAACTCGAATCCGCAAGGCATTCAGCGACTTTGCAGCGAATGAGAGAGCTGTTTTGGGAGGCACAGCAAGAGACGTCCACCGTTGCCCCTGGGCGATTTCAGAGGTCATGTTCTGCCCCCTTTCCGCCTGCGTGTACCCCTTTGCCGCGGTTTTGCGTGAGCGTAATCGCTTGTAGCGGGGTTTGTATGAAACTTGATTCGGTCAGCGGTACAACTTGCTCGACGACACGTCCCCCGCCTTCGTTCAAGCGACAGGTCCAGCGCCCGTCGATCGGCGCGCGATCGCAGCAGTCGGCGATCCGCACGATCACGCCCTTCGTGGTGAGCACCAACTCGGCGACGAACCGGCTCCAGGCCGGCGTGGACTGCGCGGTCTCCGAGACCAGCTCGCGCATGACGGTGCCGACCTCCGGTGCCGCGGCACCGATCCCCCACCGCGACAGCGTGGCCAGGACCAGCACTTCTGCGCATCCGAGTGTGGTGGGCTGCGCGGCCACGAGAACCACATGGTCGGCGGCGAGAACCACCGCGCTCACCATGGCCCCTCGATGACGTCGGCCAGCCACGGTGGGACGCTGACCAGCGTGGTCACCCGGTCGGCATAGAGGTCGCGGAGTTCGGCGAGCCTGGTCCACTGCTCGTGCACGGCGGGGTCTGCGGTGCCGAGGTGTTTGCGACAGGCGCGCTGGGTGCGTGCGGCCATCGCGGCGAGTTCCTCGTACAGCGTGACCAGATCCTGGCGATCGTTCTCGGCCAGGTCCGAAAGGCGCGTGAGCAGGATCGAGTCGATGCGGCCGGTGAGATAGTCACGCCCGGAAGCGAATTCGTACGCCTCCGGGCGCGGCAGCTGGTGCTCTTCCGCGTGGATCTGGGCGGCATACAGCTCGGCCAAGTCGTGCAGATGAACCAGGATCTCCCGCGCGTCGGGACCGCCCGATGCCTCGACCGAGGTCCCCCACACTGCGCACACCACCTCGTGCGCCGACGGCAGCACCGCTGCGGCTCCGGTGATGCGCTGGCTCGGGACAAGTCGGGTGTCATCGGTCATGGCGGTCACCGCGCTCCTCCTCCGCGGTCGCTTTCTTCGAACCAGATCCACACACCGCCCCGGCGCAACCGCGCCAACCGATCTGCCGGGACGCCGTGCAGGTGAGCCTTGGACGGCATCACGACGTGCTGACATTCCGCGCGCGCCACCGCCACCGACAGCTGTTCGAAGCCGGCCTGCGGATCCGTGGTGTGCACGGTCTCGGCCAGCTGGAACCCTTGTTCCCCGGCGAACTGCTCGAGGCGGGTCATCGCATCAGGGGCGGCCAGGTCGTCACGCAGGTAGGCACACATCAGGGCTGCAGCCATCGCAGCCACCTCCGTTTCGCGGGAGTCGTCGAGATCTTGGTCGGATACGGCGACAGCACTGGCGCCGAGGACTCGGGAAACCCCAACAGGACAGCGGCTTCCCGGACAGTGATGCCGAGCTGGGCGGCCCACAGATTCAGATCGGGCCAGAAGTAGGACTCCTCCACGGGGGAAGTCTGGGTCGGAGGGGCTTGTGCCGCAGTGGGAGCCTCGCTCTCGAGGGCCTCGGCGAGTTGGATCGCGATGATGGCCTGTTCGAGAGTGAACTGGCGGCCGCGGAAGCCCGAGATCATCCACCGGCGATCGCCGATGAATACCGCCTGTATGGAGGTCTGATCGCTGGCGATCAGTGCCCGGCCCACCTGCACGGTCATGGTCGCTCCCGCAGTGGCGCACTGTCGGTGGTCGCGGCGCGGGCTACGAGGTGGACCAGCCACTGCTCGTCGCCGGCGTAGTCCACTTCCATCACGAACTCGATGTCACAGAGGACATCGGGTGTGCCGGTGTGCGCTGTCAGCTGGCCGGTCATCGGGCCTCACCACCTAGTGGGGGTTCTCTTGGTGCGCTGTTGGACGAATGTTTATCAGTATCGTTTGAGACGTCTCATTTTGCAATGACCTGTCGGAGACTACTCTTAGTGACGTCTCATGAAGAGTTGGTACACCTATGTACGGGCGACCGGGCTGATTTCACACATCCGGGTCGTCTCATTTGAGGCGTGTTAATTTGAGAGAGAGAACTCTCAGAAAGAGTGACTCGGAAAGAGGGCATAGTGGCCAACACAGGATCCGTCCCCACGACGCTCCTGCGCCGGCGCATCGGGCGAGCGTTCAAGCTCCTACGAGAGCAGGCAGGTAAGACCCTCGACGACGCCGCAGAAGATCTCGACCGCGGCAGAGCCACCATCGGTCGTATCGAGCAAGGCGCAGAAACGGTGCGCTTCCGCGAAGCCGACGTCCGCGCGATGCTCGACCTCTACAAGGCCCCCGACGAGCTCCGCCAGCAACTGCTGGCACTCACCGCCGAAACGCGCAACGGCAACAAGCCCTGGTGGCACGACTACACCAAAACCGCACTGCCAGAACATATGCGGCTGTTCATCGCGATGGAGAACGCCGCGGAATTCATTCGGAAGTACGAGCAAGAAGTGATTCCCGGCCTTCTGCAAACCCGGCGATACGCCGAAACGGTGCTCGACACACCCCGCGGCTACGCCACCGAAGAAGAGGCCGCCATGCGGGTGCAATTGCGCATGGACCGCCAGTCGGTCCTGAGCAAGCCGCGCGCCCCACGCCTCGAGGCGATCCTCAGCGAAGCAGCGATCCGCCGCACCGTCGGCGGCCCGGAGATCATGGCCGAGCAGATCGAACACCTTCTTACCGCCAGCCAGCAAAACAACATCTCCATCCGCGTCATGCCCTTCGACGTGGGCATCCATGGCGGCGCGGTGGCAGGCGCGTTCAGCCTCATGGACTTTCCCCCCGACTTGGAAGGCGACGTCCCGATCGAGGATCCCCTCGTCTACGCCGACACCATCACCGGCGCTCTCTACCTGGATAAACCCGATGAGGTCGCGGCCTATCGCCAGGTCTGGCAAGACATGGTCGAGCGTGCGCTCACCGACGACCAGACCCGCGAATTGCTGCATACCGTACTGAAAGGACTGCAGAAATGATCACGCCTTCGCAGTGGCAGAAGTCCAGCTTCTCCGGACAGAACTCCGACTGCGTCGAAGTGAACATCGGCGACGAGACCGTGTCCATTCGCGACAGCAAATACCAGCGCGATCCAGGAAATAACCCCGCTGAACAGCCAGTTCTCACCGTTGCCATGCTTGACTGGCACGTGTTCGTCGATGCCGTCGCCGGGCGAACCGCGTGCCCGGGGGTCATCGCCGTGGACGCTACGGCCGACGGCAGTGTGACCCTGCGCAGCAGCGACATCGCCTTGACCTACACACCCTCGGAATGGGAAGCCTTTGTCGCGGCCATCCACGCCGGCGAGTTCGATACCGCCGTCGTCGCCGCTCTGGCCTGAAACCCTCTGCTCATCGCCACAACATCTCCGAAGGCCTCCGGAATTTACAAACCGGGGGCCTTCGTCGTCGACTCGACGCTCCTCCGAACCCGCGTGAATGGGGTCTCGACCTGCGGCGACGACACGTCCCCTCCGGAAGTTAGCGGGCGGTGCCTAGCTCCCCGAGACAGAGCTGTCACCGTGTGGCACGCCGGGACCGTCCTGCGCGGTAGCGGTGCGGGCTGCGAAAGCCGCCCGCACCAACCGAAACGCGCGGCGCGACAAACGGCGCGCGATCTCCACCACGCCGAGCGTGCCGGCCGCAGCGAGCCCGAATGCGACCTGCGGAGGCAAGCCCAGGGCGCGCACGGCGATGTAGAGGCCGAATCCCAACACAACCACCAACACCAGAACCTGGACCAGGACCTGCAACAGTTGGGTGATCGCCTCAAGCAACGTCAGCGACCGCAGCAGATGCTCATCGCTTGACGTGGCGCGCGTGACCCAGCGGTCGGTCAGATCGTCCCTATTCACCGGCGGGGTAGTGACGCGCGGCGCGAGGTCGGATCCGGTGCCATCGTCTGTGGGCAGTCTGGCGGGCAACGGCATTGGGCGGGCGGCGGCCGGGGGGAGATCCTTGCGGTGTCGGGCCGGCGTAGGGCGGTTTCGCCGCTTGCGGGGCGCCGTCATTCCGCCGTCTCCGTGGTGTACGCGTTCGGGCATGCGAACGAGTCTGAGAACGGGGTTCTCCACCGCGCTGTCACGTCGTGCCCGCGGCCGTAGCCGAAGCGGTGTGCTGTCATGCGCGGAAGGTAGATCCCGACCCGGACACCACGAACACCTCAGCGCCCGGCAGGCGCACCCAACGCACCTAGCACAACCCCTTGCCCGACCATTTGCCCTGGTCAGGACGCTGTAGCTGCCGCGATCATTATTCCGAGGAACAGCAACAAATGATGGCATTTCGCGGACATCCCTCATGCGAGACGCCCTGAAGCTGCGGCGCTCCAAGGCCTCTCTGACGGTCTCCCTCCTTGATATTCGGCTGTCGGCTTGGTCTATCGCTGGGCGCGTTTATTGCGGCCGTTTCAGTGGCGTTGGTGCAAATTTCGTCGAGGGCGCGGCTACGGACACCAGAGCGAAGGCAGGAAACTGTCTCGTCCCTGCCACCACCTGGATCATGCTTCGGGAGTCGATCGCGCGCGATCCGGCACTCCGAGCGCGATCGGAGCGCGGTCGTTCACCTGCGCGCGGGGTTCCCGCGCGCGATCGGATCGCCCCGCGCGCGGGCCCGCGGAGCGCGATCGTGATCAATTCCACGCCGGTCTCGTTGCCCGCTTCTGCACGCTGGTGTCGGCTCGGCATGCGACCATCGTTGGTATGGCGTCACCGCTGGGCACTGGAAAGTCGCCGGCTACCTCCGGGACCGGCCCCGGCGCGACTGTGTCCACTGGACGACTGAACTGGACCGCCGACGGTCAGTTACTGCCGCAAATCAGGACCGAGCCGATTCATTGGCCAGATGATCTCGACTGGCATCGCGGGGTCTACAAGGACGCCAAGTTCCGCTGGCAGGCGATCGACGCGCTGCGCACCGCTACGGACTTCACCCACGGGCATCACGATTTCCGCACCGTCGGGGACCTGCGCCGCCTGGCGGGCTATCGCCTCGATCTAGCCTCGTACACCACGACCTGTCAGAGGGCCTTCGGCCGAGCGATCAAGCAGGTCCGTTCGGGGCTGAAGCTGCCCGATTGGGACGGGGTCGGGCAGTTGCTGCGGATGGATCCCATCGAGTGCGCGCAAAGCAGCTTCTTTGCCACCTGGGCTGATCCACGAGACCCGAGCCGCCTGACGAACCCTCAGGTGGAGCGCGTCACCCTGATGTGCGGGCGCTTCGCGTTCGCCTCCCCCTTGCTGCTGGCGTGGGAGCTCAAACAGGTGTGGCGGATGTGCCAAGCCGCCGAGGGCATTCTCGAGGACACCCTCGTCGACCTGGTCGTCGAACTGCGCGGCACCGTTCGTGAGGACGACCTGGTGCGCTCCTCGGGAATGATGACGTCCGCGGGCCTGTGGGACCGGGTCGACACCCAGCGGCGCGACCACGGCGAAGCCGGCGACCCGCGCCGCGAACCCCATCAGGTCTTCTGACATCACTGGCTGCGCGGGACGTGACGTTTCCCCGGTCAGAGCAATCCTTGGTTCATCGGTGCGACTGCGGCCGACGGTCAGTCCGCGTGCCGGTGCTGTTGATGCAGTACCTGCTGAGGGGTAGGAATCGGTGCCTGGTCGCCGAAGGTGTCCGCGAAGGCGCCTCGGGCGGCCTCGCGAGTAGCCACCGCGGCCTCGTAGCGACTGTTCCATCGGCGGTGGGCCTTGTCGTCGCCGATCGGCTCGCTCATCAACAGCTCCGAGACCGCATAAGTCGCCTGCACGACCTGCACAGCGGCGGCGATTTGCTCGACGATGTAGGCGGGTGCCGGCTCTCCAGGTTGTGCCAGGTCTCGACGTGCTCCTTGCCCAGGCCTCTGCCAGGCCAGGCCTGTCGCCGGCAACCACCCATAACGGGCGTCGCTACGGTTGTTCTTGCTCTCGTCGTCGCTTTCCTCGATCAATTCGAGTCCCGGTACACGCCCACGCAGCCGGCCGCCCCCGATGACGAAGTCGGGGTCCGGCAAGTACCGCCGGCCTGGTGGTTTCTTGGCATCGGCCTTGAAGTACTTCTTCATGGCCTGCTCGGGCACACCATGGACTTCGCCGAGCTCCTTCAGCGACAGCAGCTCCTTCACAGCAATCACTTTATCTGCAGTAGGGGGCAAAGTAGCGTCAACTCGGCCGGTCTGACCTGCGGGAATGACACGTCCCCTCCCCTACTCACCACCTGGCATGGAACGCACGTGGCTGGTGTCTTATCTCACGGCGTATCTCATGCGTTATCTCACGCGCTGTGGCATGCGATGCCCTCTGCGGTCTTGTTCGTACTGGTAGGCGGGCTGCTCAGACCAGACGTGGCCGACGCTTTTCCTGCCGCTCGTCATGGATCTTCCGGGCGGCCTTGAGTGCCCTCAGCACTGTGGAATGCGGCTTGTCGGCGTCGCGAGCGATGCTCGTCGGTGACTGCGTGTTGGACGCCAGGAAGATCGCCACCAGTTCCGTGCGCGGCAACTGTGATCGGTGCCCACCCAGAACCGCACCCGCCAACTCGTCGCATTCAGGTTCGGACAGCACCGTGCCGAACCACGGCGCGCGATCGGGATCGCTGGCCTCGATCGGCGAGCGGTCGTGGTCGCGCGCGAGCGATCCGACGACGATCTGGCCGTGTCCTCGATCGCGATCGGCGATCGGCGCGCTCTGGGATCGGGGCGCGCGAACCTCCGTCTCAACCGTCGGGCGGATCGGCGACACCACTGACCCGATCGCGATCGGCGCGTCGGCGATCGGCGCGCGATCGGCGATCGGTTCACTGGTCACAGCCCCGCGTGCGGTCGCGCCGACCGGCTCTCGATCGCGATCGACCGGGGTCTCGTTCTTGCTCGCGATCCCGCTGACCTGCTCTCCGATCGCCATCGGGCTCGGACGGATCCATCCATCCGATCGCGAGGCGTGGTCGTCCTGGTCGATATGGTCACCGTGTTCATCCTGTGCGTGGTCGGTCTCCTCTGGCGACACTGGCTCCGCCTGTTCGCCAGCCCGATCGCTGGCGATCGGAGCGCTCCGATCGCCAGCGATCGGTGATCGGCGATCGGCGGGGTCCGCTTCGATCGCCGATCGCCGATCGCCGATCGCGATCGGAGCGGCGACATCCTGTCGCTCCGCTCCCACTGAGACCGCTAGATCCAGCGCGGCCTCTACTGCGGCCGGGTCGACCTGCTCGGCCGCGCGCATGATCGCCGCGCCGTATCGCTCGGCTGAGACTGCGTGGACCACCAGGATCGAGCCGACCATCAACGGCGCTACCGAATGCAGTGCCGCGTCGTACCAGTGGCCGCTGTATGCGTACCGGCCGGCATTGATCGCCAGACTGAACAGCAGCAGTCCGGCGTCGACCGCGACAACCTTCCAGCGCCCTTCCGACAACACATTCCATGGGGCCACCATCGCTTCGCCGACCATCAGAACCACTAGCTGGCCGCTAATCAGCATCTCGATCAGGAACGACGCCCAGAACAATGGATCGCTCGGGGTGCCGCCCGGCAGGAGCTGCTGTTGCACGTTGATCGCGCTCCACAGCATCGCGGCGACAAGGAGGCTGATCAGAAACCAGGACGTGGCATTCTTCGCCGTGTGCAGCCGTGAAAGCTGCGTAATCGGACTGGCTGTCCGGCGCAGGTCTGCTAGGGCTTTGCGAGCGCGGAGGATGTCCTTGGCATCTGCTCGTCGAATCGAGGAACGTGTTTGCAGCGCATCTTCTTGCTCTTGGACTGATGCCTCAACCGAGCGTTGACGCTGAAGACGGGTAGCGCTTCGGATCCGCTCTGCGAGACTGCGCTCGGCGATGAACTCCTTCTCGGAGAGCGCATCGAACAGGGCAGATTTGACTTGCATATCCACTTGCAGTTCAGCCTTGTGAAGCCGGTCTGGCAGGTTCTCGACCAAGCCCCAGCGCGGGCGATTGAACAGCCATTTCACTGCGCCGACCAGCTTGCCTTCTGTGTTGTCCTCGGTGCTCTCCATGCCGGGACTGCCTTTCGTGCGATCGTTTACGAGCTACGTCACGAAGCACTCATGAGATACGCCATGAGATACGGCGTGAGATACTTCGTGATGGGTCTTACATGCTGCTTCACGCATTCCGCCATGCACTGTGGTGTAGAGTATCTCCTGCGCTAGCACATCGCATCTAACTCGCGCTAGATCACGCGATAACTGATGCAGAATCTCCCGCAGTATGGGATGCGATGCGTCGCGCAGTACGTCATGCGCTCACTCGCGCGTGACGCCGCAGCGCTCGTCGTGCAACACCGCACGGCGTGCCGCACACAAGACATCGACAAATTACGTACACGCTATGCCGCGCGTGCCGTCACACGCAGTGTGATGATCCCCCTCATGCGACAGCACACCCGATATCGTGTGGGGGTAACGCGTGCGTTGTGCGTTCGGGTATCACATGGATTGGAGGGCGACGTCCGATGGTGGTGGACCTCGCAACACCGGCGACAGAGGAAGAGATCCTCGTACTGCAGCGGCTGGGCCTCGAGCCCACGACGCAGCTGATCTATGTCCTGCGCAACCTGATCATCGCCGTGGCCGCCAGCAAAGGCGGAGTCGGCAAGACAGAAATCGCCAAGGAAATCGCCTGGCTGCTCGGGGGAGTCCTCATGGACCTCGACTGGGACGCCGGCGGGATCACCCGCAAGTGGGGCTATTTCACCGAAACCCGCGTCAACGCGCCGCTGCTGGATTCCTTCACCTCCGGCAAGACACCCCGCCCGCTGCTGGGCGGGCCCACCCGCGCCGACCTCGTTCCCTCACATCCCGACCTCGCACACAACCAGCCCGACGCCGATCAGGTCACCGTCATGCTGGAAAAGTGGCAGCAGGAATGGGCCCGGCCGCTGGTGACCGACAACCACCCTGGCGGATCCGACATCGCCTACGGATCAATGGCCGCCGCACATGTCGTCGTCGTCCCGCAGCCGGTCGCCAAGAACGAGCTCGAAGCCCTCGAAGGCATGCTCCGTGAGCTCCGCTCCTACCCACTGATGATCATCCCGAACCAGAACCTCGGCCCCGAGGTCATCCCGGACCGGCTCCTCAGTCGCCTCGAGGAACTCTCGGCGACCTACGGTGTGCCCCTGGGCCCCTCGATCGGCTACAACCGCTGGCTTCGCGAGCGGGAACGCCGGATGGCGGTCATGGCCAGCGATCCCATGCCTGCGCGATACCGCGACTACGCGGACGAGGTCCGCAATGCTGCACGCGCCATTGTTCTGTACGCCGCGCAACGGATGGAGGCGGCATAGCCATGACCGAACCGCATTCTCCTGCTGACCTACAGCCAGAACCCGGCGGTACACCCAACTTTCAGGTGGGGACCAGCGATCTGCGCAGCAAAGGCCGGCGTCAGCGCAAACCGCCGGCCCCCAAACACCCTGTGCCGGATCCGGCCACGCATGACGCGGCGCCTTCGACTGGTGCAACGATCCACCCCCTGCCGACTGCGACGCAGGCTCCGCCAAAAACTGAACCCGAGGCGATCCCGCAGCCTGCTACATCTCCGGACCTTCTTGATCAAGCACGTGCGGTAGCGGATGTCCTGCGTGCCAAGGCCGACGACCTCGCTGCCCCGACCGACGTCGAGGACGACGCTGCCCGCACCGCGAGCGACGATAAGTCCGGCCGTCAGGACGAGGAGGCGGTAGATCTCGCCCCCGCTCCTCCGGAACCCCCCGCCGCTCTGGAGGACCCGACACCGATGGAGTCGGCTCCCGCCACGACAGTGGACTCACCTGCAGCGACAAGTGAGAACCCTGCCCCGGTAACGGACTCCGGAACAGGCGTTGCCGAGGAAGCCGAAGTTCCCTGGGAGAAGCCGGTATTCAAGCTGGATCCCAAAGATCCAGCGTCGCGGCACATCAAGGGAACCACCTCGAAGGTCCCAGTGTCGATCATGCGCAGGTTCAACACCGCTCGACGATCAGCACCGTCGCACACCGCGATCCTGGTTGACGCCGTGAGGAAGCACGCCGACTCGCTGCCTCAGCTGATCCTGCGCCAGCGCCCCGAGATCAGCCGGCCCGACCTCGACGATCCTCTGCGCCACATCACTTTCGACAGTGAGTCGAAGGACGATCTGCGGATCCGACCCACCTTGCTGGAGTTGCAGTACTTCAAGGCATTGGTCGAGTCGATCAATGTTTGGCTGGAGGCCAATTGGCCCAGCTCACGACCGACCAACCAGAGCGAGATCTTCGCCGTGATGCTCGATGCCGACCTGCCCACACCCAAAAAGCGGAAGCCGCAGAAGTAGCTGCCACCCCTCTGATCAGGAGAACCGACATGTCCCTCTAGTCGTTCGTGCGCCACGCCGCAAGACGCTTGCTGGTGGGGTTGCTCGCGAACGCCGCAGTGTCCAGCTAGAGTGGGCGAAGCCATTCCGGCAGCGTCTTTCAAGATGCTCCCCCCTATGCTCCCCACTATGCTCCCCACCGATGTGGGGAGCATTTTTTATGCTCTGAACTGGCCTTTTATCGCGCTCCCCATGCTCCCCACCTACTTTTCCCAATAGGTATATAGGAAGGAGGGAGTATTCGTTTGCTTCGTTCGTTCGTGGGTTCTCGACCACGTCTGCGCTTTCGCAGCAGGATTTCCCCTGATTGTCCGATCACAGGCTCTGACCTGCGAATTCATCGCAATCTGTCACAGCGACCTCAAGTTGTTGATCTCTGTAGGAGTGAGGGATCGAAAATGTGCAGAGAGGGGTGACCGTGACTAACCGCGGCGTTGTTCAAGGAACAAACTGCGTCATTTCCTCGTCAGCAATTCCGCGTGGCGTGAGGTTTTGGTTTCCGTTACCGGCTAGGGTTGCCGCATGCCTAGGCCTAACCTCGGCGATCGTCACCCCGTGGCGGTCCGCCCACCACGCGATCAATGGGAGATCTATCGAGACCGAGCAGATGAGCTCGGTCTGGATCTCGGCAACTACATGGTGCTGGTCATGGCGTGCGCACACGGCAAACCTGTACCCGACTACATCGCCGACAAGCTCGCCGACGGCGCCTGGAGTGCCTACAAGGACCGTGCTGCGGAGCTGGGCGTCGCGCTCGGTGACTACATGGTGCTGGTCATGGCCTGCGTGCACGGCACGCCGATCCCCGAGGACATTGCCAAGCAGTTCCCCGCAGATCTCCTGCCGCACGACGCTATTGAAGCGAAGGTGGCGTGATGAATCCCCCGTAGAAACTTCGAAGACCCCCCAAGCTTGGCGGCCACCGGGGGGTCCTCGATTTCGGTTATTCCACCAGCCTGTCGATGAACGGCGAAACCCCTCGGTTGAAGAGGGCCAACGCACGTTCTCGTTACCAACAGAGAGCAGGTGCTTTTTGATGATAGCGCACCGTCGCGGTGACGCGCTGTGACCTCTCCAGCGCCCCGGGGGCGAATGTGGTCAATCGACAACATTCGCTCTCTTCTCGAACATCGAGGCGGCATGCATGCCCGCTCCGATGCGGACTTCTCTGCGCGCTGCCCGTGCCATAACGACAACGAGGCTTCGCTGTCGGTGACCTGGGTCGATAATGCCGATCGCGGCGGAATGACCCTGCTCAATTGTCATGGCTGCCACGCCGCCGCCGAGGACATCTGCGCGCAGCTCGGGCTGACGATGTCGGACCTGTTCGACGAGCCGCCACGACGTTTGCGGGTCGATCAGCGTGTCGGTCGCTCGCCGCGTCAGCGGTCGGCTGGACGTCGCCGCACGCAGGGCCGGTTACCGCAGCTGCTGACCTTGCGCGAGCGCGATCCGGAGATCGAGCATGCCTGGCAGGAAGTGCGCCGCTACCGCTACAGCACCGTCGAGGGCGGGCTGGTGCAGGAAGTGGTGCGCGAGGAGTGCAGCCGATGCGGCCTCGGCGCACATGCCAAAAAGAAGCGTTTCAAGCAGACGTTCGTGGGAGCCAACGGCACCTACGTCAGCCGGAAGCCACCCGGGTTCCGACCGGTGCTCTACAACATGCCCGAGCTGGTTGCCGCACTCGCCGCGGGTCAAACGGCCTGGCTATTCGAGGGTGAAAAGGATGCGGAGACCGCGGCCGAGCAGGTTGGTCTAGCGGCTACCACCAATGCCCAAGGAGGCCTGAACTTTCCGGCATCGTGTGCGTCGGTGTTCACCGACGCGACGGTCAATGTCGTGCTCGATCGCGATCATGCCGGGTGGGAGCGTGGGGTCCACCTGGCTGAGCTGCTGTCCGAGGTCGGTGCACGGGTGCAGCTGCTGCTCCCAGCCACCGAGGCGGTCAAGAGCGATTTCACCGATCACATCGAGGCGGATCTGTGGGATAGCGAGGACGCGTTCGGCGGATTGGTGCCGGTGACGGTGGAAGAGGTCGCCACCCACGCCGCGATCGGCGCTGTCCGCGCGAAGTTGTCGCTGGTGGAGGCCGCACGAGATCAGGCCATCGCCCGCAAGGAGCGCGCCGAGCAGGCCGAGGCCGCCGGTAGTGAGTCCCGCCGTGACAACGAGGCTCGGTATGCCCGCTCGTGGGCGATGGAGGCCGAGCGGCGCTACGAGAAGCTGTTCGACACCGTCGATGTCGTGCGCCGCACCGCCGTCGAGGCCAGCACCGAGTGGGCTTCAGCCGCGGTGGACGAGGCCGAGGTTCTGCGTGTGCAGGCCCAGACCGCGGCACGGTACGCCCACGAGGTCGCCGCTCTGCCGGTCCCGGAGCCGCTGCACGCACCGCGAACTGAACCTTCGGACGCCGCACCGAATTCCGAGGACGAGTCGACAGTGTCGACAATGCCCGCTGGGACTCATCGGGCGAGCGGTGACGAGGTCCAGGGTGGGCGTTCCTCGGCGGTCTCACCGACCTACCGGATTCTCGACGATCAGTTGGTGGAGATCGTCACCACCCGCGACGGGGGCGAGTTCCCAAAGCTGGTGCTGGGGGCTGATGCTCGCATAGTCGAGATGGAGTACCTCGAGCGCGAGGACCACTCCCTCGACACCGATCGCCCCGAGCTGAAGGGGCGTGACCCGGCGCTGATGCAGGATGCGAATCCGCCGGGACCTGAACAGCTCTCGGCGGTGATCATCGGCTACACCCATCCGGTGACCGGGGAGTCCATGCGGATGCGGATCTCGGCCGAGGAGTACAAGGACTGCTCGTGGGTGGAGTCGTTGCCCGGACCGCCGGAATACGATTCGCGGCCTTCGGGTTTGGCGAAACTGCGCGATGCGCTCAAGGCTGCGGCCGCCGGTGATATCAAACGCACCGTGCGTCATCGGGCGACCGGCTGGCGGCGCAACGACTCCGGTGCCTGGTTCTACGTGCATGCCGGGGGCGCGATCTACAGCGATACGGTGCGTCCAGCGTCGGTGCTGATGACCAGCCCGTTGAACCGCTATGACCTGCCGTTGCCGTCGCAGGATCCCGCCCGCATTCGGGAGGTGTTCCTGCAGGATTCCGCGGCGATGCTGACCCGGCTCCCGGCGCGGGTCACCGCGCCGCTGCTGGGCCAGATCTTCCGCAGCGCCCTCGGGCCCTGCAAATTTGTTCTGTTGCTGGTCGGATCGCCCGGCTCGTTCAAGACCGGCGTCGCAGCACTGGGGATGCATCACTGGGGTGAACTGTGGGACCGCAGCCATCCCGGCGCGAGCATGTCCGGACAGGGCGATACGACCAATGCGTTGCGGTTGAAGATGTATTCGGTCAAGGATGCCTGCTTCTTCGCTGATGATGTCGCCCCCACCAACGGCTGGTCCACGGCTCAGCAGACGTTGGAGAACTTCGCGCGCATGGTCTACAACGGTGAGGCCCGCTCGCGTGTCACCCGTGACGGCCAGTCCGTTCTGGAAGGCACCCCGCCACGCGCGTCCGCGATCATCACCTCCGAGGTCACGCCCCGTCCTGGTTCTGGCCAGCAGCGAATCTTCCCGGTGCCGCTCTCGGCCGCCGAGATCGAGCTCGAGGTGCTCATCGAGATGTCGCGCACCGACTCCCGGCACGGCCGGGCATTGCTGATGTCCTCCTTCCTGCAGTGGCTGGCCGGACGCCTGCCCGAGATGCAGGCCCTGGCCCGCGAGGAAGCCGAGCTCCTGTCCGGGCAGCTGCGCCAGAACAGTGGTGACGTCCGCGGCTCCGACGCGGTCGGCGTGCTGTGGTCGGGCTGGGTGGTGATGGCCCGGTTCCTAAGCGACGTCGGCGCGTTGACCGAGGATGAGGCCCGGCGATTGCTGGATCTGGTCAGCGTGAGTCTGATGGACGCGGTTACGGCCTCGACAGATCCGGATAATCCTGCTCGCGCGGGCGCACGCATCCGCGAGCTGCTCCAGCACGCGCTGCGCACAGGGATCGCCCATGTGGAAGACATCCGCACTGGTGACGCCCCACCGTGGCCCTTGGCTGCGCGGCTGGGCTGGAAGCGCAGTGTGGCCGGTTATGAGGGCGGCATGCCCCGCTACCGCGAAGAACCTCGCGGGGTCAAGCTCGGGTTCGTGATGGTCGATCCCGGCCCGCGCGACGGCCAGGAACCGGAGCTGGTGGTGACCAAGGCGGCCCTCGAGCAAGTACTCAAGGAGACCGCCTCGAAGATGGCCGATGCCCCGCAGGTCGACTTGCCGACTGCGGCGCGGGCCCTGCACCACGAGGGTGTCCTCGTGGTGGAAAGTCGTGGCGAACACCGACCGCCACGCTTGACTGTGCAGCGCACCCTGCATTGCGAAGGCGGCCGCCGCGGCCGGATGACGGTGTTGAAGTTGTGGAAGGTGATCGGCGACGATGACCCCGACGACACCTTTGACTCGGACACGGGTCCACACGACGGGCCTGCTCCGACGATCCAGGAATGGCTGGGCATCCCCACCGACACCAGCGCAGGCACCGACACCGAGGCTTCCGATCGCGACGTCGACGGTGAGCAGGAATGTCGGACCTCGCGGTTAGCATCCGAGCCATCTCCGCAACCAGGCATGGAAGACGGCGAAACCGCTTCCGCGCAGCCCGAATCCGTGGCCGAGCCGCACGACCAGGCCCAGGATCTCGAACAGGACATCGACACCGAGATGCGCGCACACCGGCCCTGCGAAGGGCAGTACGAACTCACCCTCGACGGCAGTCCCGCCGCCGAGCAAACCTCCGCGCCGTCGGCCGCCGAACCGCAGACGCCGGAGCCGGCGGTAGCCGAGCTCGTCGAGGAACCTTCAGAACGACCCGTACCCGCCCCGGCATCCGAGGCGACCGAACCTGAGCTGGAACCTGTCGCTGTGACGGTGCAGGAGCCTCCGGTCAAGGTAAGTGCGAGCACCTACGCCGCAGCCGTGGCGGTGCTCGACGTCGATGGGGTGTGGATGCCCGATGGGACGCGGAAGCCGCTGCCGCACACGCTGTCTCATGTCGGGCATGTGGCCGAGCTGGCAAAAACGCTGCGGTTGGGTGTGCAGTCCACCGACTACTGGTACGAGCCCGGACAAGTCTGGGTCACCGCCGCCATGCTCGACCGGTTGGGCGTGGATCTCTCCACCGTGACCTCCGAGGAATCCAAACAGCGCAGGACCTCGCTCGAGGCAGCAACCCACGAGAGCCGCTTTGTCACCGACGCGCTCGCCGATGGCTGGCACATCGGCTCCACGGGTGACCGTTTGGGGTCGTGGACGCGTGTATGGCGCGGTGGCGAGGAAGCGAAAAAGGCGGCGCCCTGGGTGGTGCTGATAGCCGGAATCGTCGAGGACTCTTTCGACATCCCGGTCTTCGATGAAAGCCCCACCCCCAAGCAGTTGGCGCGGCGGCTGCAATTGTTCGCCGACGCGCTCAAATGGCCGTTCCGGATCAACGCCCAGACCACCGGGTTCGATCTGCTGTTCCACACCAAATGGAAGCAGCGCAAAGAAGGACTGTTTGCTGGATCCAATCCCGTTCGGCCAGCGCGGGTTTCGATGCTCGAACCCGAAATTGCCTGGTCTCGCACGCTCACTGACGCCGAGGCCAAGCGCCTGTTCGTACACTGCTACGACCGAGGTGGATCCCACCTTGCCGCATATTCGGGGCTGATCCTGCCGATTGGTTCACCCGATCACTTCCCTGACGGGTGCGAGTTCAATGCGAGCCTGCCCGGCTATTGGCGGGTCGAGGTCACCGCGGCCGGTGATCTGCGGTATCCGCATCCGCTGCTGCGGCGTTGTGAGAGCGCGCCCAAGCAGATCTGGACCACCACGCCCAGCCTCGAATTCGCACGCGACCTGGGACACGAGCCCGAAATTGTCGAGGCGTACCTGTGGAAGCAGAAGGGCAAGGTGCTCGTGCCGTACTACGACCGGCTCCGGCTGGCCCGCACAGCGCTAGATATCGACGATGTCGATGCTCAGTTGGCCCGCGATCTCGCGAAGACGGTCTACACACGCACCGGCGGCATGATGGGCTCGGGCACCTTCATGGTGGACAAGAAGAACTCCGCCGACGAGGAAGTCCGTTTCAAGGAGGGCTACAAGCCCGAGTGGCGGCATCACTGGATCGCGAAGGCGTGCGCCAACACCCTTCGCGCCGTGGTGGCGACCGGGAACAAGACCGGCGAGTATCCGGTCGCCATGGTCGACGACACGATCGTGTACGTCAGCGACAACCCTGATCCGGTGGCGGCGTGGCCGGGTGATCCGGAGAAGTACGGGCGTGGGCTGGGCCAGTTCAAATGGGAAGGCAGCGCGCGGCTCGCTGATTACAAGCATGAGGAATCCGGGCGCAGCTACTTCAGTGGTCGCCCGTACACGGGCAAGGCCAAAGAAGAGCTGACCAAGCAATGGGATCCGGTCAACGGGGTGCGGCTGTGACCGGCTCATCGACTGACGTCAAGGACGGGGGTGGGCGGTGAGCAAGCGACGGCACCGGGGATATACGACCGAGCTCGAGGAGAAGGATCCTGGGCGGCGCGGCGCACTGTTCCGGGGTCTGACCGGCCGCAAGTCAGCTGATGTCAGCGGCACCGCGGGCGAAACCCCGAATTTGAAGGCGATGCTGCTGGCCGCCTACGGGCCAGGCAAGCGTGGCGGCGAGATCGACACCCGTGCGGCGGCGAAGGGGTTGGGCGTGTCCCAGCGCACCGTCGAGCGGTACGTGAAGGGCGAGATCCGCAATCCCAAGCCCGGCACGCTGACCAAGCTGGAAACGGCGTCGCGGCGGGCAGCCACGACCAAGGCCGGCCGGGCCCGGGCGATCGAGGCGATGCGCAACAGCCCCGAGGGCAAGAAGCTGCTCAAATACGGCGGAAGTATCACCGTCACCGGCCGCCAGGGTGCCGAAGGTGGTGACGGCTGGTACATCCGCCATTGCGCGCGCACGATGCCCACCGACCTGAGCACCATCCCGCCGGATCAGATCGACGGGTTGTGGAGCGCCTACGTTGACGGCGGGGACAAGGGTGCCTCGGACTATCTGCACGGCCTGGCCGATGAGCACTACCTCAACAGCTGGACGTACGAGACGATCTCCGACATCAGCATCGACCCGCCCGACTAGGACCCATCCGAGCAATAACCCGGTGAGGGGACGTGACCTGCACAGAGGTCACGTCCCCTCACCGGGTTTGGGGTTTCAGGCCGCAGTCCGGCGTTCGGAGAGCTCGGGGTTCCGCCACTCAGCAAGGCAGCATCGTTCATTCCGCCGAAAAGCCGCGCGAGGAGTACCACGACCCACTGGCCTCCCAATCCTCCGGCGGCGGATAACCATCAGCCAGCACACCCTCATACACCTGCGCCGCCTCGAGGCTGTCGGACGTACCCTTCGCCCGCATCCTGCGCGCATCCCTATGCAGAGACCACCGATCGCGCCAGTCCGTCGTGCTCCGTTGCCCAGCCTCGTTGTAGCGCAGCCCATCTCGGGAATCCTTCAACCGGCTCTCGGCATTGTCCGGCGTCACACGCGCCCGCCGCCACCGCGGCGTCTCAGCGACCAGATCCCACATCGCCCGTACCGCGCTATCCCCCTCACCACGCAACGGCTCGGCCAGGCGGCCCAACCGGACAGCCATCTCCAGAAGCTGTTCATCGCGACGGCGGGCACACCACTCCCTCACCGAGAACATGCGCTGTTCCTCCTAGTCGGCAACCAGAGACGTCAGTACCCCGAATACTGCCCGAGATCCGCTCCCTGAAGCAGCGATACAGCCTCGCGTGCGTCCTGACAATCATTGAAAGCTCAGCCACACCCCCAGCGGCAGGAGCACCAGCGCGATCACGGAACACCCGCCCGCGATCGAATCATGGTCGCCGTTACCAGCACGAATGAGAGAGCCGATCATCGCGAGCATGCCCCCGACAACGACAAGTATCAACGATTGATCAACCAACGACAGATCAACGGTCATAGGGCACCCCTATTCCAGTACAGGACGGCACAGGAACGGGCAAGCAGGCGGTCGGACAGACAAGTTGCCACTGACCACCTCCGTTCCTGTGCGTCGCAACATGTTGGGGGACAAGATGTTTCATGACAATCCAGAGGGCGGGATTGTTAGCCGCCATCCGTCTCTTCGGTCCACTCATGCCCTTGGGGACAGCGCAGCTTGTAGACGTGGGTTTCGGAGGAAGTGCCGGGGTGGCGCCAGAAGTGCCGACCCGCACTCGGTGCGGCCTGGCACGTCGTGCACGGATAGTCGGGCATCGACGTGAGAGGGCGCGGCTTGTTCAGTGGCCGCGGATTACTCATCGCGTGGCCGCCGTTTCGGCGGGAGCCGTGCGCTCGGTCAGGTCGATGGCGCCGAGCTTGTCGAGCATCTCGACCACGTCGGAGAAGCTAGGGGTGCGGCGGGTAGCCAGCTCGGCGAAGAACGGGGCAAAGGAGTGGAAGGCCGGGAAGCCGTCGGTGAAGATGGAGACATCCAGCGCCGAGCCTGTCCCGTCCGCCTGCGGCGGGGCCACCTCGATGACGTCGAATTCCCACGCGGTCTCGAGTCCGTCCTCGGTTTCCATGCGCACGTTCACCATCGGCTTGCTCGAGCGTGCCGGTGGGTTCCACCATTCGTGCCACAGTGTGTAGGACAGTTGAACGTCTTTGTCGGACATGATGTTTACTCCTGTTCGGTGAATCAATTGGGGCTATTCAGAAGCTTGAGCAGTGGCGGCGGTGTCGCTGCTCCCAGGTTTCGATGTGGGTGCCGTTCAGGCGTGCGCAGCCGTCGCACAGCGGTTCGCGGATCGAGCGGGCGCGGGCGGCAGGGTCGGCTTCCTGGTGGACGTATCCGCCGTCGTCGGTGCGGCGAACCTCCGGCGGGAGCCCGGTGTGCGGGTCGATGGGGATGGAGGTGACGCAGTTCGGGCAGGCCAGCACCGTCCGGCCGCAGTTCCAGCACATCGCAATGAGCAGCACATGTTCTTCCATGTCCGGTGCTCCTTCCAACACGTTCGGCGGGGGCGTCCCGCGTCGGGTAGGTGTCGAAAACGGGGATGAGCCCGGCCGCCGTATGCGGCCGGGCTCGGTTGCCTCAGTACGGGCCGTCGACGTGGTCGATCGAGCCGTAGCGGGCGGCGGCGTAGTTGCAGGCGGCCACGATGTTGGCGACCGGATCCCACACGTCGAACGGGGTGCCGGGCACGTGGTAGGCGTTGAAGGTCGGGTCGATGACCTGCAGCAAGCCCTTGGACGGGATGCCCAGCGCCGCGTTGGAGTCCCAAAGGTTGATCGCCTCCGGGTTGCCGCCGGACTCACGAAGCACGTTGCGATGAATGCCGTCGTAGCTGCCGGGGATCCCGTTGGCGGCCATGATGTCCAGCGATTCCAGAATCCAGCCGTCGAGGCCTGCCGGGTACACCGGCGGCGGGGGCACCGAATCGTGGGCGAGCTTGAGTTCCAGTGCGGGCTCTGCGGGATTTGCGACCAGCTCCGCGGCCGGCGGAGCCTCCGTGGTCGTGGGGACAGCCGGAGGCGGGGGGACCATCAGGCCGGGCTGATACTGCAGCTCGGTGGTAGTCGGCATCGGCGCACCTCCTGCGGCCTCCAGTGCGGCGGTGGGGTCATCGTTGCGGCCTGCGGCGGTAGCGATAGCTGCGACGGCGACGACGGCCAGGGCGAGGGATCCAGCGGTACGGGCGGCGCTCGGAGTGCGCAGATGCAGATGCGGAACAGGCAGCGGGGAAGGTTTGGGAGACATGACGAACTCCTGAGGAATGAAAGAGGGGCGGCCGGGGAGGCCGGAAAAGGCAGCACTGATCGAGAGCGGTCACCGAAGTGCCGATGGCCACCGTGTGCGCGGTTTTCTGTTGAATACGAGTTGTGTTGTGCCAGTGGGGGAGTGGATTTCACCCCGGGCACATGAAAGATGCGGCGCGAGATTCAGCGGCCGGGAGATCTAGCCGGGGCTGTGCTCCGGACAGGGGAGGCAGCGGTGGCGGTCGCCGCGAGGGACCGCCCGTAACGACACGTCCGCGAGGGGTCGGAATGTGCGCGTCACGATCACCAGAGGTGACACCGCTGCCGGGGAAGGGGAGCGGAAAGGATCAGGCCGCGCGGATGGCGGCGATGGCGACGATCACCTTCACGGTCCCCTGGTCGGTGGGAACCTTGGTCCCCTGGCCGGTGGGGAATTCCGACAGGCGCTGGGCCCGGATGGCGCGGTACGCGGCGGGGTAGGTCTGGCGCGGGAACGAGTACGGGTGGCTCGCGTTGAACGCGCTGGCGTTCTCCAGTGCCCGGCGGATCGCCCGGCGCTCGGCCTGTGCGAGATCGTTGGCCCGCACCAGGACGGTGAAGTGGGGCTTGGCGAAATCGCCCCCGATGTAGGACTGGATATCGACTGCGTAGGTGCTCTCCGACATTTGGGGCCTCCTCGGTTCGAAGCGAATAAGGGTTCGCGGTGAAGCGTGTCACCTACTTTACCCCTAACTAGGGACAAAGTGAAGCCTCTTTTTCAATCTGCGCTCCTACCGGCAGCTCCCTGACCACCCCAAACCTGAATCAGACCCGCGCACGCGTCCGGTCGACAACGGTCGGCTCGATGTCGGTGCCACCAGCCATACTCGCTTGCATCCGATCGAGTGCTGCGCACAAGGGGGACACGATGATTCGACGTCGACCAGATGGCGTGTTCGAAGCAACCGTCAATGATCACCGCTATATCCGAGGCTGGTCGTCTACCACTGCCGAGATGCGAGAGATATTGCGGCGCTTCGGAATCGACGATGCATTGCACGCCGATCCGGCGCAGTTCTCCGACGCCGTCGCCGAGCCGGAGTTCCAGGCCGTCATCGACGGTGCCCTGGACCACGACGGCCAAGATCTGCGCCAGCGCATGCGCGAGGCCGCCGGCCACCCGGCCCGCGCGCTGCTGCAGCAGGCCTTGCGCGACCTCGGTCCGCAGATCCCCGATTCCGACGACGAGATCTGGCGGTGGCTCCAGCAACGCGCGGACGAGCTGGAGGCGGTAGCACCGCAGGTACAGCACCTTGCCGCGTTCAGCAGCGGACGGCTGGTGCCCCATGAGCATCCGGCTGAGTACGACGCCTTCGGGGAGTGCGCCGAATGGGTGGATCCACGCCTGATCGTCAATACTCCCGACCCGCACTGGGGCGAATTCGACCGGCGCCCAGAGAATCTCGTCATCATCACCCGCGCGATCCGCGACGCACACACTCCCGAGGCCATCGACACCTGGATCGACAAGTTCACCAACATGAACAACTACGTCGGGCACATCCAACTCACCCAGGTGGAAGGACCGGCAGGACCGCTGTTCAGGCTGCGCACCAACGGCAGCCACCGCGTGCATCTGGCCCGCATCCTCGCCCTGCCGTGCCTGCTGGCCAGGGTCAAGACCAACCGCTTGCCGTGCCCACTGTTCGTGCTCGGCCTCAGCATCCCCGACCTCGACATCCCCGACCACCCCCTCGTCCACCTCAACGGACTGTGGGAGGGACTACGCCAGCGGGGACTCCTCGAGGTCGATGAAAATTGGAGCCCGACGCGAATGTGCGCGGAATGGATGCTCATGCCGGCAACGCACGCCACCGCGGTCAACCGCGCCTACGCCCACGCCTACCCAGGGATTCTCGAGCAAGCCACCGGCCTCACCGCAGCCGAGCTGCACGACGCCGAGCAATGGACCCGCGCGTTGATTCCGCCGGCGCCGCGGAGATGGTGGCACGTCTTTCGCCGACCCCGCGGGGTACGAACAACCGATGTGCGGCCCCCAGGGGCGACAACAAGCGCCAATACCCTGCTCTGACCAGCGGGGATGACACGTCCCCCACTCGCAAAGAACCCTGGCCGCCGGCGCCTTCCGTGCCAGGATCGGAGCCTGAAAACAGGTGGTGACCTGCTGGAATAGCACGTCCCCGCCCAGGTCCGCGGGTGGGCATGAACCCGCAGCGGGCCCGAACAGGAGTGGTTGCCGGCCTTGTTTAGCTGGCCCGCCGGCGCTGAATGTCGACGGCGGCAGTGCGAACGGCTTCACGGTCGAGGGCGTCGAGGTCGGCCATTCGCGCGATCGAGTCGGCGATGGCGTCCGGTGCCATGCCCTGGTCCAGCAGCTTCTCGATCTCTCTGATCTGAGCGATATTCAATTTCACTGATTTCTCCTTCCAAGCACCCGCAGAAACCCACGGGACGTGTCGTTTGCCCAGGTCATTCCGGGTCCAGCGCGACTGCGAGCGAGGCGATATTGAATGCGGGGGCGTCATGGGCCCAGGTTTGAGTGCGGCTGTCACGCGTGACGTTCTCCCCCGGGTACAGCCGCCACGGGCCCACCAGCGTCATGACGTCATTGATGAGTGCGATCGCGTGGTAGCGGCTCGGCACGGTCGTGAAGTCGACAAGGCCACCGCGACGCTGCAGTCTGTCGACCTGCTTGGGGGTGCCGCGGGTCATGGAGATCTGGCGCAACCGGATCCCGCCGGCGTCCGCTGGCAGTTCGATCACCGCCACCAAATGCGGTTCAAGCCAGTCCTGCTGCCGCACGCGATCACGGCCGCGGGGCAACCGCAGACCCTCAACCACTCGTCGGGCATTGTCGGCGACCATCTGCTCGTTCTCGAGGACCAGTGCCGGCGGCACCTGCAGCTCGCGCAGCCGGCGCTCGGGGATCCGCGGCCGGCCTCGACCCGAGTCGCCGGCCAACCAACGGCGCACCGTGCCCGCGGTGACACCAAATCCCGCCGCGACTGCGGCAATGTCGGGTTGGTCCGCACTTGCGCCGGCGCCGTAGCAGGCGCTCAGAGCGGCGAGGAGCCGGCGCCGCGTCCACCGCGGGCCCGCCGCCGACCTCGTCCGTGCGCTCTGGTCAGACATCCGTGCAACTCCGTTCTGCCAGTTGGCTCTATTTCACTGCTGGGACAAGGGGCCGTAAACCGACGAGCAGTCAAAGGACGCGACCGCGGCGTCACTCCGGCTTGGGTCGTACTCGAAGAACTCAATCACGATCGTGCACTTGACAATTCGATTCGACACCACCGGGTCGATTCGACGCTTGCAGCTGAATGTCAATGCGGTAGCGCTCAGCCGAGTGACATTGGTGCGGGCCCACCGCAGGCTAGCCAATCGACGCTTCAGAGCGTCGCGCGGTGTATAGCCGGGCCAGTAGCTCACCTGGACCACGGTGTCTTCGGGCCGCGGGCACAGCGGGGGATTGGGCTCCCGATACTCGGTGCTCCGCAACCAACATTCGGCAATCGGCGCGTTCACGCTGCACCCGCTCCCGTAGAACGCGGCGTCGCGAACTCACATTCGACCTCGACATCGTAGTGCCGACCATGACACTCGATGTTCTGCAGAACCCGTCCCTGCACTGCGAGTTTCGTGCGTGCAAGCCGCTCGAAATCGTCGATCGACGACGAGCGCAAGGCCTCGTAGTGCTCCAGGCCGGTGCCGACGATATCTGCCTTGTCGGGGAACGCCGCACACCACATCCGCATGTACAAACCCACTGCCGTGGTGTTCTGCGGCACGATCAGGCTCACCGCCCGGCACGCGAGCACCACCTCGACGGCCGTTCCCGGCTGTGTCGGCACGTCCGCGGCCACCCGCTCGAGCAGCTCGGCGCAGTGGGAGCGGAACACGAACTCCATCGACATCCGCTCAGAAGTCGGCCCTAACAGCCCGAAGCTGTGGAACAGCGCATTTGCGGCGCCTGGATGACGCTGCTGCGCCTGGTCGATCTCGTCCATCGCCCATCCGATCTGCGCCAGCTGGGCCACGGTGGCGGCATGAGTGGCCTGCACGAGCTGCTCCAATGCCGTCACGAAATCGGCGGGCTTGCGCGCGGATCCGGCACGCTTTCGCTTGTTCACGGCGTACCTCCCGCGGCCGCCCACAGCACGTGCGCGGTGACGGGAGCAGGAACGCTGCTCCGACGTGCCTTGCGATGAACCAGGACCAAGTCGAGCAAGCGCCGGCCCTTGGTATCCAGCTGCTCATAGAGCTCGATCGGGCAGCCTCGATGGTCGAGCTCGTAGCGCTGGCCACGCAGATCGAGTGTCACCGTGCGGTCGAACAGAATTCCCCCGCTGATGCACGGGCGAACGTAGAGCGGCACCCGGCACCTCACCACCGCCATGTCCGGTCGGCACGGGATCATCAGCACGTACTGGTTACGCCAGGCGCGGTAGGCGCAGTCCGGCGCAACACGGACCTGGACCGGACGGGTTCCTTTCTCGCCCAGGATCGTCCGTGGAGGCCGATGCAATGGCCACCAGCCATCGCCGTAGAGAATCCCGAAATCGTCGAGAACGTACTTCCACTCACCGACCGGCGTCGTGATGGCATACGGATCGTAGTAGCTGCCCTCCGGGTCGTGGAGGGAGCCATTTGGATTGATGAGCTTATGGCACACCATGATTCGCTCCTTCCAGCTAGTCGAAATCGGTGCTGTCGAAGACCTCGCGCAAGACTGTGGCGAGGCTGCATCGGGCGCGGCCGGTGACGAGCGGCAGCCCGCTGTCGGTGGCGCAGAAGACCGGAACCTCAAGCTCACGCAGCGCGGCCGCGCGCCAGTCGATGTCCCCGCGAACTGTCCGGGGGACCTGGAGCTCGAAGGCCTCCTCAATGCGAGCGACTACCTGCTCACGCTCGCGAGCGCCTCCGAGACCGCGCGTGAGGATTACGACTCCTTCAAACATCCCGGTCGACTGGTCCTGCAGTTCGGACAGCGCCCTGCCCACGGAGGCGGCAGTCGGACCGTCGATCCAGCTCACGGACAGCTCAGCTGCGTCGGAGTCGAGCCGGATCGCGAAATCCGTGTTCGCCCACCGATCCGTCAGCGCCTTATGGATGGCCCGCTCGTAACCTCCGTGACTACTGGTCATCAGCTGACCCCGTCACAGCGGATGGTCGATGAAGTCGACCAGATGAGTAAGCACGGCGGCCTGCTGGAAATCGGTCAGATCGGTGCTGTTACCCGCACCGTCGATCCCGCACACCAGCACAGGCCCGTAGAACTGCTCGCGCACGAGGCCGTACTGCCAACCAAGTCGCGACGCCAGGACGTTCGGCCGCTGCGTCAGGGGACCGTCCTCGTCCAGCCACAGACCGATACGGTCCGTCAGGGCTACATAGGTCACCGCAGTGCAACCGATGTGCTCGTACATCGGCAGCAAGTGCTCGTTGACGTCCTGCTTGAGATTGATCTCGATCAGAGCGCCGTCCGGATTAAGGACCAACGTTGCTCCCATGACGACCTCCTCTGAGTTAGGGGGGTACGGGAAAGGATTTGAGTGCCTTACGCGGGAAGCTCCATTGATTCCCACTAGCCACACCGTTGTGGCACAAGCACATTCAGAACACGAGGAGATTCACCAGTCCCCGTACAGAATTCTGAATGCTTCAGCGCTTCGTCACGCCGGTAGGCGAATCGACGATCCGCTCCGGTGGTGTCCGAATCTTCGT
>NZ_JBFBCD010000016.1:0-82348 GCF_040683015.1 Nocardia sp. NPDC051030
ACCCCCGGGCGCCCCCCCCAGTGGCGGGGACCCGACGGCGTTTTCGAGGTGAGCGGAAGGTCAGCCCGCGGATACCGACTTGCGGTGCACCGGGCCGTGCGCGTCCTCGCAATGCGGCGCGTGATCGTGGTCATTGTGTTGCTCCGCGACGCATTCCGCGAAATCGACCTGAAGCACGACATGGTCGATGTGGTAGCGCTCGTCGAGCATGGCGGCCACGGCGGCGCGGGTGCGCTGGCAGTCCTGATCGGGCTCGACCAGGATGTGCGCGGACAGCGACGGGACGCCCGAGGTGATCTCCCAGATGTGCAGGTCGTGCACCTCGACCACGGTATCCATGGCGGCCATCTCGCGACCGATCTCGATCGGATCGAGGTGGGCGGGGGCGGCCTCCAGGAAGATCCGGCCGGAGGCCTGGACCAGGCCGATACCGGCCTTGACCATGAGGACCACCACGACCAGGGTCGCGATGCCGTCGGCGCGGGCGAAGCCGGTGAGCATGATGATGACGCCCGCGATCGCGGTGGCGATGAAGGCGAACAGGTCATTGAGGATGTGCTGGTACGCGCCCTCGACATTGAGGCTGGTGCGATTGGCGCGGCTGATCATCCAGGACGCCAGCACATTCACCACGATGCCGATCAGCGCGGTCACCAGGACCAGGCCGCCGGTGACCTCGGGCGGATCGATGAGGCGGCGAATGGCCTCATAGGTGAGCCAGGCCGCCAAGCCCAGCAGGGTCAGGCCATTGGCCTGAGCGGAGAGGATCTCGGCGCGTTTCCAGCCGTAGGTCATGCGACCCTCGGCCGGTTTGGCGGCGAGCCGAATGGCCCACAGCGCCAGCACGATCGAGGCCGCGTCGGTGAGCATGTGCGCCGCATCCGAGAGCAGGGCCAGGGACCCCGCGATCAGGCCGACGACGACCTCGCCGAGCAGGAACGCGACGATGACCGCGAGTGCCCCGGCCAGCCAGCGCTTATCGCTGTCCGCCGTCGCTCCGTGCGAGTGTCCGCCGTGCCCGTGCGCATGGCCGTGGTCATGTCCGTGATCGGCGCTCATAAACCCTCCTTCGATCTTTACCGCTCCACACCATATGCATACATCGCAATGTATGCAACGCTTCGCAGCGAGAAACATATCCGGACAGCTCGCGAGCAACATCTCAGCGACCGAGAGTTACCCGTTCAGGACAAGTCACGGAAGGTCATGACGAAACCGACCATGGCCATCAGCACCAGCGCGATGTAAACGATCACCCGCAACCACACCCAGGGCAGATCACGGGCCCATAACCCCGCAATCATGAAGGTGATCAGCATCAGCACGCCATAGAACGGCGTTCGCTGCGGATGGCTACCCATAGTTCATGAATACGCCCTCCCCGGGCCACATGCTCGTATTCCCCCGCCGAACTGTCATCGGAAGTTCGGCCACGACCCTCCCCGCGTTAACGGCAGCACATCCTGAGCATTCCTAGCCTGGATCATGACCTTGTCACGACGGCAGTTGTTGCGTTTCGGCGCTGCTGGATCGGCGGCGGTGCTGGCGGGTGCGGCCGCGGCGAGCAGTTGCCGATTCCGCGCGCCGCACTGGGTGGGCGGTGATCCCTTCACCCTCGGCGTGGCGTCAGGCGACCCGATGCCGGACGGGGTGGTGCTGTGGACCCGGCTCGCACCGGACCCGTTCGACCCGGATGGGCTCGGGGGCATGCCCCTCGCGCCGGTGACCGTCGAATACGAGGTCGCGCACGATGAGGGCTTTCGCGATGTGGTGGCCCGGGGCAGCGCGGTGGCGACGCATGAGCTCGCGCACAGCGTGCATCCCAAGGTGAACGGGCTGGAACCGGATCGCTGGTACTTCTACCGGTTCCGGGCCGGGACCGCGGTCTCGCCGATCGGGCGGACCCGCACCGCACCGCGACCCGGAACCGCCTTGGCGCGCATGCGATTCGCGTTCGCCTCGTGTCAGTCCTGGGGCTACGGATATTTCACCGCGTATGAGCACATGGCCGCCGAGGACCTGGATCTGGTCGTGCATCTGGGCGACTACATCTACGAATCGGCCTGGGTGGAGGGGCGGCAGGGGAACACCCAGCCGGATCTGCCCGACGAGGCCTTCGATCTGCGCGATTACCGGCTGCGGTACGCGCAGGCCAAGGCCGAGGCACCGCTGCGGACCGCGCATGCGGCGTTCCCGTGGCTGGTCACCATGGATGACCATGAGGTGCACGACAATTGGGCGGGGAATTACAACGGGCCCGCCTTCGATATCGTGCATCGGCTACCCGGGATGTTCCGGCAGCGGCGAGCGGCCGCGTTCCAGGCACTGTACGAGCATCAGCCGCTGCGCATCGCGCAAATGCCTTCCGGGCCGAATATGCTGCTGCACAGGCGTTATGCCTTCGGCGATCTGGCGGAGATCACCATGCTCGACACCCGCCAGTATCGCAGTCGGCAGGTCTGCGGTGATGGCAACCTGGTCGCGTCCTGCCCGGAACGCTACGACCCGGACCGCACGATTCTCGGTGCACAGCAACGTGATTGGCTGATCAACGGCCTGACGTCCTCGCCCGCCCGCTGGCAGATCCTGGGTAACCAGGTATCCATGGCCCACTCCGACTACGACCCCGGACCGGGCGAGTCCATGGGCACCGACGGCTGGGACGGCTATGTCGCCGACCGTAATCGACTACTCGGCGCGGCCTCCGCGCGCGGCGTCGACAATCTGGTCGTGGTCACCGGCGATCGCCACCACAACTATGCCGCAGACCTCCGCCGGGACTACTCCACCGCCGATTCACCGGTGGTGGCAACGGAATTCACCGGAACCTCCATCAGCAGCGGCGGCGACGGCGAGGATATGAACGCCACCGGCAGCGATCTGCTGGCCGCCAATCCCGACTACAAATTCTTCAACTGCCAGCGCGGTTACGTGCGGGTGGAACTCGATCATCGGCTGTGCCAGGCCGGATTCCGGGTCGTCCCGTATGTGCATCGCCCCGGCGCACCGATCTCCACCCGGGCCGAATACGTGGTCCGCGATGGCATTCCGGGCACCGTCGAGGCCTGGCGTCCCGAGCCGCCCGTCACACTCACCGTCAAGCCGACGATCTCCAACGACGCGCTCCCCAGCAACCACTGACGGCGTTTCAGCTCTGGATGCGGGGCCAGGGGTAGAAGGCCAGGTGGATGAGCAGGACCACCAGCAGGCCGAGCAGTACCGCGGCGAATGGGTGGGCGCGCCGCTCCAGGTAGCCGATGGTGCGAAACAGCGTGGGGAAGGGCACGTCTCGGCTGAAGAACATGGCCAGAATACTGGGGACGATCACCCACATCAGGGCGATCAGGCCGTAGAGCACGTAGGCACCCAGATAGGAGTCGGGGTGCATGCCGCGATCGGCTGCGGCGAACAGAACGCCGAACGCGAAGGTGGCGGCGGCGGTGGCGAGATAGCCCGCGCCGAGCAGCGTGATCGGTGAATCCGGTTTGGTGACACGGCCATTCAAGGTGACAGCGCGGCCGCCGACCGTGCCGGGCAGCACCGGTTTCTGGGCGATCGCCAGCTGCGGCACGGCGTAGTAGGCGAGCAGCACGATGACGAACACCACCACCAGCCGCACCCAGGCGTGCTGGAATTCCAGGTGGCCGATGGTGTTCGAGATGGTGGGCCAGCCCGCCAGGCCGAAGACCGAGGCCAGTTCGGGCACGGCAATGGCCAGCCCGGCCAGGCCCCACATGCAGTAGCCCCAAAATTCGAGCGAACGGCCCGCCGGGGTTGGCGTGGCGCCGTTGCCGACCACCTCAGTCATACTGTCGGTTTACCATGAAAATAGGTCGCTACCTGGGATTTTCTCAGTCGATATCAGGCTGGGACTGATCCGAAACCGGCCAGTTGGTCGAGAGCGGACGCGGTGGCCGAACCGGGCACCGCCGTATAGACAACCATCAATTGATCCGGATCGCCCGGCAAGGCGAGGCATTCGTAACCCATATCCAGCAGACCCGCCTCGGGATGCCGTATGCGCTTGACCCCATTCGTCTTCTCCTTCACCGGATGGTCCGCCCAGATCCGGCGGAACGGCTCACTGCGCGCGGACAGCTCATCCACCAGGGCAATGAGTTTCGGGTCGTCCGGATGCAATCCGGCGTCACGCCGCAGGAAGGCCACCGTCTCCCCCGCCACCACTTCCCAATCCGGATAAAGCTCCCGCGAGGCGGGTTCGAGGAACAGGTACCGGGCCTGATTGCGCTCGGCCTCCGGCACTCGGGAGAACCCCGACACGGCATCCCCCAGCGCATTCCAGGCCAGCACATCCATCCGCCGCCCGAGCACGAACGCCGGGGCCGCGAGCGCGTCCAGCACCAGCCGCACACCGGGCCGCAACGCATCGCTGTACACGCCGCCCGATCCGCCCGGCCGGGCCAGCGCATACAGGTGCGAGCGCTCCGAATCGGTCAGCCGCAATGCCCGGGCAACCGCATCCAGCACCGCATCGGAGGCATTCCTCCCCCGCCCCTGCTCCAGCCGGATGTAGTAATCCACGCTGACACCCGCGAGCTGCGCGACCTCCTCCCGCCGCAGTCCGGGCACCCGACGACGGCCGTACTCGCGCAACCCCGCCTCGCCGGGCTGAATCCGAGAGCGGCGAGACCGCAGAAACTCACCCAGATCGCTGTCCATGCCACCACCCTACGAATCCATCCTGGTACTGGCAGACCCAGGAAAGACCGAACCCTCGCTGACCGGCTTCCGCGCTCACAGGATGAGTGCAACGCCCACAGCGAAGGAGCACACGACATGAGCTACGACAACCTGGCCGGACGCACCGCGGTCATCGCCGGAGCCGCCAGCGGCATGGGCGAGGCCACCGCCCTCCTGCTGGCCTCGCACGGTGCGAAGGTGGCCCTGCTGGCCCGCCGCGCGGACCGTTTGGCCGCCCTGGCCGCCAAGATCGAGGCGAACGGCGGTACGGCCCTCGCGGTTTCGGTGGACGTCACCGATTCCGCGAGCGTCACCGCGGCGGCCGATCAGGTGCACGCCGCCTTCGGCCCCGCCGATCTGGTCGTCAATTCGGCGGGCGTCATGCTCCCGAACCCGATCACCGAGGGCCGCGAGGACGAGTGGGCCCGCATGCTGGACACCAATATCGGCGGCCGCCTGCGCATGATCCGCGCCTTCGTCCCGGATCTGCTGGCCGCCGCCGATGCGGGCCGCCCCGCCGACCTGGTGAACATCTCCTCCATCGGCGCACACGTCCCCTTCCCCAGCTACGCCGTCTACGGGGCCACTCAGGCCGCGATCACCCAACTCTCCGCGACCCTGCGCAGCGAACTCGGCCCGCGCAAGGTCCGCGTCACCAATATCGAGCCCGGCCTCACCGATACCGAGCTCGGCACCCACATCGACAATCCCGAACTCAGCGGCCAACTCGACGGCATGTTCAGCCTCATCGAATCCCTGCGCCCCGAAGATGTCGCCGACCTGATCGCCTACACGACCAGCCGTCCCACCCATGTGAACCTGCGCCAAGTCATCGTCCTGCCGACCCAGCAGGCCTGATCTACCTCGGAATTCGGAGGCAGGGTCGATCTCGTGCCTACTATCGAGGGCATGCGGGTGGGACGAGGGTTATCCGGGTTGCTGGCGTTCATTCTGCTGCTCGTCGTGGTGGTGGGGACGGCGTGGGAGCAACAGCCACACGGGTATCGGACCGAGGAGAACCCGGTCGATGTCTTCAATGCCACCAAGGCGTTCCGGACGGTGACCGAGATCGCGCAGCGGCCTCATGCGGTTGGTACCGCGGAGCATGACCGGGTTCGCGACTATCTCGTGGGCGAATTGCGAAAACTGGGGATGCAGACCGAGGTTCGGTCGGGGATCGGGCAGTGGCCCACCGAATTCAAGTCCGGTGAGCTGGGGATCGGACGGGTCGAGAATATTGTGGGCAGGCTGGCCGGAAACGCTCCGACCGGCACGGTGTACCTTGTCGCGCACTACGATTCCGTCCCGTCCGGGCCGGGCGCGAATGACGATGGGGTCGGGGTCGCGGCGATTCTCGAGTCGGTCCGGGCATTCACCAGTAGCCGGACCCCGGTGCTGCGCAATAACCTCGTCGTATTGCTCAGCGATGGTGAGGAACCGGGGCTGCTCGGGTCGGAAGCCTTTGTGGCGGCCGGGGATTACGACAAGAACGGCGTGATCGTCAATCACGATGCGCGCGGGGCGGGCGGGCCCGCGCTCCTGTGGCGGATCACGCGGCCGGACGGGGCGCTGGCTCAGGCTGTGGCGGACGCGATTCCGCATCCCAACTCGGATTCCATGACGACCGCACTGGCCGGGGCCGAGACCTCGAGCAATACCGATTACGCCTCGTTCAAGCCCGCCGGGTTGCGGGTGCTGGACTGGGCGTATGCCGGGCGCAGCGCCTATTACCACAATCGGCTGGACGATCCCGAGCACGTGAATCTCGCGACCCTGCAACAGCTGGGTGAGAATACGCTGGCACAGACTCGTGAGTTCGGGAACAAGGATCTTGCGACGGTCACCGCCGATGACTCGAATCGCGCATATTTCGCACTGCCTTTCGGCGTTCTGGTCGTGGTACCGGTGTGGGTGATCATCGCGCTCGCCGTGGTGATGGTGCTCGCGGTGGGCTGGGTGATCTGGCAGGTGCGGCGCAATGGGGAGACCAGTCTCAAACGGGTGTTCCTGTCCGCCGCAACGGCATTGGCGGCGGTACCGCTGGCAGGGGCGGTGACGTACGGGCTGTGGGTGGGGGTGCAGGTCATCCGCCCCAGCTATAAGGGCATGCCGATCGATCCGTATCGGCCGGAGTTCTATCAAGCCGCCACCATTGTGCTGTCGGCCGCGGTGCTGATCGGCTGGTATGTGTTCGCACGCAAGATGTTCGACGCCACGGCGGCCGGGCTCGGCATGCTGACGGGCGTGGCGGTGCTCGGCGCGGCGACCGCGGCGGTGCTGCCCGCGGCGGCAGAGGTCATTGTCGTGCCCGGGACACTGGCCGCGATCGGGGTCGCGCTCACCTTCGTCACGCCACAGCAGTGGCGGCTGCCGATCCTCACCGTGTTCCTCATCCCGGCCGCCTTGTTCCTCGGCGGCTTCACCTGGACCGGGGTGCAAGCGGGCCTCACTTCCGCGCCCTTCCTGGCCGCACCGCTGATCGTGCTGCTCGGCGGGCTGCTCCTGCTGACCCTCACACATGCCTGGCCCCAGCGGCGGAGCTGGACCATTCCGGTGACCGCCGTCCTGCTCACGGCGGCGCTGACGGCGGCCGGGCTGGTCGTGGACCGGGTCGACGATCAACATCCGCGAATGAGCCAATTGATCTACGCCCTGAACGCGGAAACCCATGAGGCGCGATGGCTCTCATCCATGGAGCCGGACGATTGGACCCGGAACTTCGTCAGCGGCGATGCTCCCGAACAGCCCTTCGCGACACTGTGGCCGAAGGCGATATCCAGTGGCAGCGCACCGGCACAGTCGCTCGCCGCGCCCACGGCCGAAATACTCTCCGACACCACCGAAGCGGGGCAGCGGAAGGTGCATTTGCGACTGCGTTCACTGCGCGGCGCGAATCGCATCGACCTGCTCTGGGATGCCAAGCCACAGTCACTGAAGGTGGCCGGGCGGGACATCACCTCGGTGCCGGACAAGGGTTTCCACTTCTACGCCCTGCCCGCCGAAGGCATCGAGGTCGAACTGGTCGCGCCCGCCGGACCGCTCCCGCTACGGCTGATCGACTTCACCTGGCTGGCGGACTCCGGTGTGGACGCCTATCGCACCCCACCGGCGGACACCTACTTCCGGCAGGACACCACCAGCGCCGTCTTCACCACGGTGCCGTTGAACGGCTAGCGGCCCCACCGGTCGGCGAGTGTCGCGCCGATGTGGGTAAGCGAATCCGGTTGTGCCATACCTATATGTGTCGCATCGATCGGAATATCGTGCACCGTGCCTGTGATGTGGTCATTCCAGGTGCGTGCCGGGTGACGATCGGGTTCCCGGGTCGCCGTGAAATGCAGTAGATCGCCATCGAACATTCCGCTCGGCGCGCCCGGCACGGGGCGGGTGAGGGCGGTCGTGGCGCGTTCGACCATGGCGGGCGGGAAGCTGTCGGGCGTCACGAGCGCGCGAAGTTCACACCATGCCGCCTCGGTATCGGACTGGGGCTCTTGCGGATTCGTGCCGTCATCGGATGCCGCATCCATGATGGCGAGCAGGGCGACCTCCGCGCCGGACTGTTGCAGCTGAACTGCGATCACATGCGCGATGCGCCCGCCGAGCGACCAGCCCAGGAGCCGGTACGGACCCTTCGGCTGCACTCGGCGGATCTCGCGGACATAGCGGTCGGCGTAGTCCTGAATGGATTCGCACGGTGTTTCGTCGCGCACGACCCACGGGTCCTGGATGCCGTACACGGAGATCTCCGGGTCCAGGTGTGCGAGCAGACCGGCGTACGGCCAGGCCATGCCGCCACCCGGATGGATGCAGAACAAGGTGCGGTCCGTCGCTCGGCGCAGCGGGAGCACGACCTGATAGGACTCCTCGGCGGACTTGGCAGCCGTGCTCAGCCGCGCCGCCAGACCCGCGACAGTCGGCGCTTCGAACAGATCACGCAGGGCCACACCGTCGAGCCGGGACATAACCCTTGCCGCCGCAAGAGAATTGCCGCCGAGAGCGAAGAAGTCATCGTCGAGTCCGGCCCGATCGAGGTCGAGCACTTGGGTAAAGGCCGTGGCCACCGCCTGTTCGGCGGCTGTGACCGGCGGCCGATACTCGGTGCGAGCGATCGAGGGTGCGGGCAGCGCACCGCGATCCACCTTGCCGTTCACCAGCATGGGGAGCTCGTCGAGCACGACAATGACCGGCACCAGGCGATCCGGAAGACGCTGTGCGGCAAACAAGGTGAGCTCGTCAGCAGCAATGGTGCGACCCGATTCCGGAACCGCATACGCGACGAGCCGCGCACCCGCCGACCCCCCGGCAAGCACCACAACAGAATGCGCGACGCCCGGCGCAGCCGCCACGACCGCCTCGATTTCGCCCGGCTCCACCCGCATTCCACGCACCTTGACCTGAAAGTCACTGCGCCCCCGATAATTCAACTCGCCACCCTTGGTCCAGGAGACGAGATCCCCCGTGCGGTAGAGCCGCTCACCAGCAGGTCCGAACGGATCGGCAATGAACCTCGCCGCAGTCTCACCCGATCGCCCCAGATAGCCGCGAGCAAGCCCCGCACCGCCGATATACAGCTCCCCGGTCACCCCCGCAGGCACCGGCCGCAGACAGCCATCCAGCACGTAACAGCGAATCCCGACCGCAGGCCCGCCAATAGTGACCGGTCCGCCCACATCGAGCGGCCCGCTCATGCTGGTGATGACAGTCGCCTCGGTGGGACCATAGGCATTGACCAGCCGACGACCTCGCCCCCAAGACCCAGCCAACGCGGGCGGGCACGCCTCCCCACCGGTAATCACCACCGAAAGGTCCTCCAGCCCCTCCGGATCGGTGCAAGCCAACACGGCAGGCGTCACAAACGCATGCGTCACCCGCTCCCGCCGCATAACCTCGGCAAGCCGCGGTCCGGCATAAGCATCCGGCGGCGCAATTACCAGCGCAGCCTCCGCCCCCACCGCCAGCACCAACTCCCACACCGAAACATCGAAACTCGGTGCAGCCAAACACAACACCCGCGACTCCCGATCAGCCCCAATCTGCCAAGCCTGAGCAGCAGCCAAATTCGCCATCCCGGCATGCGTCACCACCACCCCCTTGGGCAATCCAGTGGAGCCGGAGGTGTGAATCACGTACGCGGCATTGTCCAGTCGCAGAGGAGCCGACGATGCGCCCGAGGCCGAGGTGGCGTCCGGCTGATGCGCGCCTATGGTGCCGTCGGCATCCAGCACCAGGACTTGGGTATTGGGCAAGGCTGTGAAGGCGGGGCTTTCGGCGGCCGTCGTTATGACCGCGCGGGCTCCGGCGGCGCCGATCACGCCTGCGATTCGGGCGCGCGGGAACGTCGGGTCCACGGGCATGAGCGCCGCGCCCGATGCAGTCGCGCCCCAGAACGCCGCCACCCAGGGCAGGGACCGCGACATCCCCAGGGCCACCACGTCTTCCGGGCCGATTCCGCGTGCGGTGAGCCAATGTGAGATCCGGGTGGCGCGATCGTTCAGGTCGCGGTAGGTGAGGGTGTGGTCGCCGGAGCGGACGGCTTCCGCGTCGGGGGCGGATCGGACGGCTTCGGAGAGTAGGTCGCGGAGGAGGAGGTCGGAGTCGGCGGACCCGGTGCGGTTCCAGTTGTGGACGATTTGGCGGTGCTCGTGGTCGTCGAGCAACGGAATGTGGGCGGCCGGGGTGTCCGGGGCGGTGACGACCTGCTCCAGGAGGCGGAGGTAGCGGGCGGCCAGCGCCTCCACCGTGTCGGGGTCGAATAGGTCTGTGGCGTACTGAATGTTCAGGGTGAGGGCCGAATCCTCTTGGGCGACGATGAATTCCAGATCGAAGCGGGCGGTCGGGGAGCTCATCGGGACCGGTTCGACGCGCAGGCCCGGGAGGTCGAGGCGGATCGGGTCCAGGTTTTGCATGGCCAGTAGGACCTGGAAGAGCGGGTGGCGGGCTCGCGAACGCGGCGGGTCGAGCGCCTCCACTACCTGTTCGAAGGGGAGTTCGGCGTGGGCGAAGGCCTCGAGGTCGATGCCTCGGACCCGTTCCAGCAGGGTCGAGAAGGTCTCGGCCGCATCGACTTCCACCCGCAGGGCGAGGGTGTTCACGAACATGCCGACCAGGTCGTCGAGTGCGGCCTCACCGCGCCCGGCCACGGGGGTGCCGATCGCGATATCGGCGGTGCCGGACCATCCGGCCAGCAGCATGGCCAGGCCCGCGTGCAGCACCATGAACAGCGAGGCATCGTGGTCGCGGGCCAGCTCATCCAGCCGTCGCACCAGCGGTTGCGGGAGCGCACAGGACACCGTCGCGCCTCGATGGGAAGCTACCAGCGGACGCGGGTGATCCACTGGCAGCGCGAGTTCGGCGGGCAGTCCCGCGAGTGTCGCTGTCCAATAAGCGATCTGGCGGCTCATCTCCGATTCGGGATCCGAGGCCGACCCGAGCATCGCGCGCTGCCACAGCGTGTAGTCCGCATACTGCACCGGCAGGGCGGCCTGTTCCGGCGTTTCGTCGTTCAGGGCGGCGGCGTACGCCTCCCCCACATCCCGGGCGAGGGGGCCCAGCGAGAACCCGTCGGCATTCGCGTGGTGAACCACGAAGGCCAGCAACCACTCCGGGTCTCCGTCATCCGTGGCGAACAGCCCCACGCGCAGCGGCACCTGGGCGGTCAGATCGAAGGGGGCGGAGCAGAATTCGGCCAGTGCGGCATCCATCGCCTCGGACTTCACCACCCGCATATCCGGTTCCGCACCGGTCAGTGCCTGGTCCACGGACATCACCCGCTGTAGGCCGACGCCCCCGGATTCCGGGTAATACGTGCGCAGCGCCTCGTGTCGAGTCAGCACATAGCGCAGCGCGGTGGCCAGTGCACCGCGATCCAGTGAACCGCGCAGGCGCAGGACGAGGGGAATGTTGTAGACGCCGGATTCGGGGTCGAGGCGGTTGAGCAGCCACAACCGCTGTTGTGCGAAGGAGAGCGGCACCTGCTCGGGTCGGGTCAGTGCCACCAGGGATGGCCGGGTGAGGCCGGTGGTCTTGCCGATGCGCTCGGCCAGGCCCGCCACGGTGGGCGCGTCGAAGATCTCCCGTACCCGCACTCGCGTGCCCAGGGCCGCGCCGAGCCGGGCCGCCACCCTGGTCGCGCTGAGCGAATTGCCGCCCAGCCGGAAGAAGTCGTCGTCCACCCCGACCCGCTCGATCGCGAGGACTTCCCCGAATACCCGGGCCACCTTCTCATCGATCGGCGTGCGCGGCGGGCGGAAGGGCTCGGCGTCCGGCTCGGGTGCGGGCAGGGCCGCGCGATCCACCTTGCCATTGACCGTCAGCGGCAGCCGCTCACACAGGACGAAGGCGGACGGCACCATATAGTCCGGCACGCGCTGCCCGACCGCGGCGCGCAATCCGGCCGGGTCCACGGCGGGCACCACATACGCGACGATGCGCGGATCGCCCGGGACGTCCTCACGGACCGTCACCACGGCCTGCGTGACACCCGGTGTGGCGGCGACGGCGGCCTCGATCTCGCCGAGTTCGATGCGCATGCCGCGCACCTTGACCTGAGAGTCGTTGCGCCCCAAGAATTCCAGCGACCCATCAGGACCGCGGCGGACGGTATCCCCGGTGCGGTACATGCGGCCGGGCGCGAAGGGGTCGGGGAGGAACCGGACGGCGGTCTGCGCCGGACGACCGTGATAACCGCGGGCAACGCCGAGACCCGACAGATAAAGCTCACCGGGGACGCCGACCGGGACGGGTGCGAGCCGATGGTCCAAAACATGGCAACGCATGCCGATGGCCGGGCCGCCGATCGTCACCGGGTCACCGGAAACGTAAGGGGCGCTCAGATTCGAGATGATGGTGGCCTCGGTGGGACCGTAGGCCACCAGCAGGGTCCGCCCGGCCGACCATTTGGCGGCAATGGCCGGAGCCACCACCTCACCGCCCGTGACCAGGACCCGCAGCGCGGATACCGCTCCCGGACCGGTCAATTCGGCCGGATTCATCCCGGACAGCACAGCCGGGGTGATGAAGGCATGCGTAACCCGTTGCCGCCGCAGCAGATCCACCAGATCCGGGCCGCCGTACACATCCGGGTCCGCGACCACCAGGGTCGCAGCGGCACCGACGGCCAGCAGCACCTCCCACAGCGAGGCGTCGAAGCTCGGGGACGCCAATTGCAGGATGCGCGACTCCCGTTCCGGGGCAAAGTGTTCGGCCTGAGCGGCAACCGTATTCGCCAGTCCGGCGTGCGTGATCACCACGCCTTTGGGCACACCGGTCGAGCCGGAGGTGAAGAGCAGGTACGCGGCATCCAGAATGCTCAGCGGGCGAGTCCGATCGGCGTCGGTCACCTCGCTCACCGATGCCAGCGCCACATCCACCACCACGCCCGGGGCATCCAGGAGCGTCCAGTCGCGATCGGGGAATTCGGGGAGATGCGACCGCACCTCACTCGCGGTGAGGCCGAGCTCCGCACCGGAGGCACTCAGCATGCGGGCGATCCGCTGCGGCGGATACCCGGGCTCCATCGGAAGGTAGGTCGCGCCCGACTTGGCGACCGCCCACAGCGCGACCATCAGGTCCATGGAGCGCCGCAGGGCCACGGCCACCACACTGCCCGGACCGATATTCCGGCCGATCAACCAGTGCGCCAGGCGATTCGACTGCTCATCCAGGTCGCGGTAGGTGAGGGTGCGGCCCTCGAACCAGACCGCGTCGGCCTCGGGGGCACGCATGACGGCACGAGACAATAACTGCGGCAGGGTGATCGGAGTGGCATTGCCGGTGTCGTTCCACGTCCGGAGCTGCCCCCGGTGCGCAGGTAGGTCGAGCGCGCGCACGGGCAGCGTGGGATTCACGGCTATCCGGTCGAGCAGTCGTTCCAGCCGGTACAGGAAGGATCGCGCGGTCTCGGTGTCGAAGAGCGCGGTGTCATGACGCAGGGTCAGGACGAGGCCCGAATCCAGTTCGGCCACTTCGAATTCGAGGTCGAAGCGCACCGTGGTGGAACCCGACTCGAGGGGCTCGGCCGTGACGCCCGGCAATCGCAACTCCGCCGGGCCGAGATCGCGGAAGGCCAGCATCACCTGGAACAGCGGGTGGCGGGCGCTCGTGCGCGGTGGATCGAGCGCCTCCACCACCCGCTCGAACGGCACCCCCGCGTGGGCGAAGGCATCCACATCCAGTTGCCGGACCCGGTTCAGGAGCCGGGCGAAGGGCTCGTCCGGATCCACGGTCACGCGCAGGGCGACCGAGTTCACGAACATGCCGACCAGATCGTCCAGCCCGGCCGCATCGCGTCCCGCGACGGGCGTGCCGATCACCACGTCGGAGGTCCGCGAGAGTTCGGCCAGCAGGACCGCCAGCGCGGAGTGCACGACCATGAACAGTGAGGCCTTGTGCGAGCGGGCGATCTGCCGAAGCTTCACCGTGACGGATTGCGGCACAGCGGACTCCGCGATTCCGCCAATATGCCGAGCCCGCTCGGGACGTTGCCGGTCCACTGGCAGCGGCAGCTCGACGGGGGCATCGGCCAGCAGGCGAACCCAGTACTCCAGCTGCCTGTTCAGCTCGGAATCGGGATCATCCGGCGAACCCAGCCGCGACCGCTGCCGGAGCGTGTGGTCCGCGTATTGCATGGGCAGCGGCGGCCACTCCGGCTCGCCGCCATGCGACCTGGCCGCATAGGCCGCCGCCAGATCCCGGGTCAGCGGTCCCAGCGAGAAGCCGTCCACATTCACGTGGTGCACCACCATGGCCAGCACCCAATGTGCTTGCGCCGCATCGTCCACCGCATACAGTCGCACCCGCACCGGAGGCGCGCTCGCGAGATCGAAGGGCGCGGCCTCGAGCTCGGCGAGTGCCGGGCTCAGTTGCTCGGCGGGTATCCGATGGATCGACAGTGCCGCGCAATCCTCCTGTGCGACCGCCTGATACGGCTGATCCTCGTGCTCCGGGAAAAATGTGCGCAAGGCCTCGTGCCGCCCGATCACATCACCGACCGCCGCCGCCAGCGCCGCCACATCGAGGGTGCCGCGCAGCCGCACCGCCAGCAGAATGTGATAGGCCGAACCCGCGCCCGCCCGGTCCAGCAGCCAGATCCCTTGCTGTGCATGCGACAGCGGCACCCGCTCCGGGCGCACGCATGCCGCCACCCCGGGAATCGGATGGCTGCCCAGCAGTGAGACGGCCGACTCGCGGACCTCGAGGAGTTCCGCCAGACCCGCGACGGAGGGCTCGTCGAACAGATCCCGAAGTTCGACCGCATACGGGCCGAACTCCGCGCGCAGCTGCGTCACCGCCCGGGTCGCGCTGAGCGAATTGCCGCCCAGGGCGAAGAAGTCATCGCCGGTGCCGACACGCTCCGCGCCGGTCACCTCCGCGAAAACCCGCGCCACGACCTCCTCGGCGCAGGTCTCGGGAGCCCGGAATTCGATGCGCGCGCGGACCGGTTCGGGCAGTGCGCGGCGATCCACCTTGCCGGTCATGGTGAGCGGGAAGCGGTCCAGGACGCTCACCATCGCGGGCACGTACTGGCCCGGGAGTCGCAAGGCCAGGGCGGTGCGGATCTCTTCGGGATCGACGTCCCGATTCGGGACCGCCACATAGGCGACCAGCTCGGGTTCGGCGGCCGGAGCGTCCCCGGGGCGCAGCATGACGACCGCATCGGTCACCCCGTCCTGCGCGGTGAGGGCGGCCTCGATCTCGCCGAGTTCGATGCGGACGCCACGCAGCTTGACCTGGAAGTCGCTGCGGCCGTGGAATTCCAGCTCACCGTCGGGCCGCCAGGAACCCAGGTCGCCGGTGCGGTACATGCGGCGACCGGGGGCGCTGAACGGGTCGGCGATGAAGCGGGCACCGGTGCAGGCGGGACGATCAACATAACCGCGCGCCAAACCCGGTCCGGCCACATAGATCTCGCCGATCACGCCCGGCGGGACGGGACGCAGGCGATGGTCGAGGACGTAGCAGCGCGCGCCGACCACGGGGGCACCGATGGGAACCGTTGCGTCCGAATCGGATACCGGCCACGGACTGCTGACGGCGGACCAGATGGTGGCCTCGGTCGGCCCGTACGCATTGACGAAACACCGGTCCGCGGACCACAGTCCGGCCAGCTCGGCCGGGCATGCTTCGCCTCCCGTGGCCAGCAGCCGGAGATCGGGGAGCCGGTCCGGAGCGGGCAGGGTGGCGAGTACGCGTGGAGTGAGCATGGCGTGCGTAATACGCTCGCGCAGGAGCAATTCGTGCAGATCCGCTCCGGCGTACACCCTGGGCGGGGCGATCACCAGGATTGCACCCCCGGCCAGGGCCATCAGGAGTTCCCATATCGAGGCGTCGAAGCTGGGTGAAGCCACCGCGAGCACCCGGGAATTGGGGTCGGAGTCGCACCGCTGCGCCTGGGTGACAACCACATTCGCGAGACCGGCATGAGTCAGGGCGACACTCTTGGGTGCTCCGGTCGAACCGGAGGTATAGATGACATATGCCGGATGATCGAGGTACAGCGGGCGTATCCGATCGGCATCGGTGATCGGGGGCAGCGCGGGCTCGGTCGGTCCATCCACGGTGAGACGCAGCCAGTCACAGGTGCCGAGTTTCGGAACCGGCGAACGCCGTCCATCACTGGTAATGCCCAGGACCGCACGGGAATCGGCGAGAATCGCGCCGATGCGTTCGGCGGGCGCATCCGGATCCACGGGGAGATACGCGGCACCGGTGTGGGCTACCGCGCAGACCGCCACCACCCATTCGAGAGAGCGTGGCAGCGCCACGGCCACCACATCCTCCGGGCCGATACCTCGGGCGATCAGGATGCGCGCCAATCGATTCGAATGCGCCGCGAGCTCCCGGTAAGTCAACGCGGCGTGCGCACACACCACCGCATCGGCGTCCGGACGATAGGCGGCCGCACGGGTGAAGAGCTGCGGCAACGTCAGCGCCACAGCCTGACTGGTGTCGTTCCACTCCCGCAGCACCCGCCGCCGCTCGCCCGCCGACAGCAGGTCCAGGTCTCCGACGACCAGGCCCGGATCCCGGCCTACCTGGTCGAGGATGCGAGGCACGCGATCGGCCAGCGCCTCCATATCCTGGCGGTCGAACAGATCCGTCGCGTACCGGACCGTCACCGAGAGTCCGGAAGCTGTTTCCTCGAAGCCGAATTCGAGATCGAACTTGGCCAACGGCAGCGGCATCTCCACGGGATCCACTCGCAGCCCCGGCAATTCGAACCCGGAACGAGCACGCGTGCGGAACGACAGCATCACCTGGAACAGCGGATGCCGCCCCCGCGCACGCGGTGGATCAACGGCATCCACAACGCATTCGAACGGCGCTTCCTGTGCGAAGGCGCTCAGATCGATATCCCGAACCTGGGCCAGCAGTTCCGTGAACGGTTGCGCCGCATCGACATTCACGCGCAGCACGAGCGTATTCACGAACATGCCGATGAGATCGTCCAACCGCGGATCCCCGCGCCCCGCGACCGGCGTCCCGACCGCGATATCCCGCCCACCCGACACCGCCGCCAGCAGTGCCGCCAGCCCGGCGTGCACCACCATGAACAGCGTCGCACCCTGCCGTGACGCTACCTCCCGCAATAGGCTCACGGTCGCGCCGGACACCTCGGCGCACACCCGCTCGGCCCGCCGCGACGCCACCGCGGGCCGCGCCCGATGCCGCGGTAACCCGGACTCCACCGGCAGCCCCTCGAGGGTTTCCCGCCAATACCCGAGCTGCCGCGCGAGCACCGATTCCGGATCCTCGGCCGACCCCAGCACCTCCCGCTGCCACCGCGCGTAATCCGCGTACTGCACCGGCAGAGGCGCCCAATCCGGGGCCGCACCCCGCAGCCGCGCCCCATACGCCGCGGCCAGATCCCGTGCGAACGGCGCGAGCGAAAACCCATCGGCGACCACGTGATGCACCAGCACCGCGAGCACATACTCACCGTCCGGCGCGTCGCCTTCGACAGCGAACAGCCGCAGCCGAACCGGCGGAGCCGCAGCAAGGTCGAACCCACCCCCACCGAACTCCTCCAACACCCCGCCCAGCGCCTCCCCCGACACCGATTCGGCCACCAGCCCGCCGATCACCTCCCCCGCCCCCGAAACCCGCTGACACACAACCCCATCAACCTCGGGGAACGAGGTCCGCAACACCTCATGCCGCTCCACCACATCCGTCAGCGCCGCCCCCAACGCCCCCACATCCACCCCGCCGACCAGCCGCAACCCCAACAACATGTTGTAAGCCGCCGACCCCGAATCCCACTGATTGATCAACCACAACCGCCGCTGCGCATACGAAAGCGGCACCACCCCCTCCCGCTCCCCCGCCACCAGCCGAGCCCCCACCGCACCCGTCCGCCTCCCCTCGAGCCGAGCCGCCAGCCCCCCAACAGTGCTCGCCTCGAACAAATCCCGAACCCCGACATCCACCCCCAACGCCGAACTCACCCGAGCCACCGCCAATGCAGCGGTCAATGAATCCCCGCCCAGCAGGAAGAAGTCATCATCCACCCCCACAGGTTCACCTGCCCCGAGCGCGCCAGCGAACGCTTCAGCCACCGCCCGCTCCGTCGCGGTAACCGGTGCTCGATAAGCAGTCTCCACACAGGCAGGCACAGGCAGCGCGTGCCGATTCACCTTCCCGTTAGCGGTAACCGGAAACCGATCCAGCAACACAATCGTCGGCACCATATACGCGGGCAAGCTCTGCGCCGCAGTCTCTTCCAACTCCCGAGTCGTCAACAAGCACCCCGGCTCCGGCACCGCATAAGCCACGATCCGAGGCGCTGACCGACCCCGCACCACCTGCTCGCCCACTACACCAAACCCGTGCGTCGGATTGGTCCCGGGCACCGCAACCTGGCCCGGCCTGCCACCGGACTCGACCACCAGAATCTGCTCACCGGAGCCGCCCCCGAGCTCCGGCTCACCGAGCTCAACCGTCGCCCCCAACTCGCTGCCGACCTCGGACGCCGATGCGCGCTTGCCCGAGGCGGATTGACCCCGCCTGACCTCAGGCCGAGTGAGCAACGGTTCCGCACCGTGGTCGGGTGGCGAATCGTGGTCGCCGCCTCGGATTACGACGACGGCTTGGGCTACGCCGGGGTGGTCGGCGAGGACGGATTCGATTTCACCGAGTTCTATGCGGAGGCCGCGGACCTTGACCTGGAAGTCGGCTCGGCCTCGGAAGTCGAGTTGGCCGCGGTCGTTCCAGGTGACCAGGTCGCCGGTGCGGTAGAGGCGGTCGCCGGGGGTGTCGAAGGGGTCGGGGATGAAGCGGGCGGCGGTGAGGGTGGGGCGAGACAGGTAGCCGCGCGCCAAGGCGGGGCCGCCGAGGTAGAGCTCGCCGACCACGCCGGAGGGGACAGGGCGGAGCCACGGGTCGAGGACGTGGCAGCGGACGCCGGGGACCGGGGAGCCCAGGGAGACGGGGAGATCGGGGAGGAGGCGGCCGAGATTGGTGACGATGGTGGATTCGGTGGGACCGTAGACGTTTACGAGGACTCGGCCGGGGGCCCAGGCGGAGACGACCGATTGAGGGCAGTCCTCGCCTCCGGTGGCGAGGTAGCGCAGGTGGTCGAGGCCGGTGGGGTCGGTGCCCGCGAGGACGGCGGGGGTGATGAAGGCGTGGGTGACCCGTTCGCGGCGGATGAGGTCGGCCAGACGGGGGCCCGCATAGGCGTCGCCGGTGGCGAGCACCAGGGTCGCGCCATTGGTGCAGGCGAGGAGGAGTTCCCAGAGGGAAGCGTCGAAGGTGGGGGTGGTGACGCACAATGCGCGGTCGCCCGGTGCGATGGGGAGCTGTGCGGCTTGTGCGGCAACGAGATCCGCGAGACCGGCGTGGGTGATGACCACGCCCTTGGCGGTTCCGGTCGAGCCGGATGTGTAGATCACGTACGCCGGATGCGCCGGATGCAGTGGCCGGACCCGGGTCGTATCGGTGACCGCCGCATCGTCTTCGGTGAGCGCAGACGGCTGCGACAGGTCGTCCAGGACCAGCCAGTCCTGGATCGCGGTGGGCATTTCGATTGCCGCGGTAGCGATTCCGAAGCGAACTCGCGCCTCGGCGAGCGCGGTATTGATCCGCTCGGCGGGATGATCGGGGTCGATGGGCAGGTACGCGGCACCGGATTTCGCGATTCCCCAGACGGCGACCATCCACTCCGGTGAGCGGCGCGCCGCGACGGCGACCACATCCTCGGGGCCGATGCCGCGCTGACACAGGGTGCGCGCCAAGCGATTCGAGAGTGAATCGAGCTGACCGTAGGTGAGCGTTGTATCACCGCACACCACGGCCACCGCCGAAGGATCGCGAGGCACGGCGGCCGTGAGCAGCTCGGGCAGCAATACCGGATCGGTGGCGGGGGTTCGGTTCGGGGCGTGTGCGATTCGCTCGCGCTCGGATTCCGAGAGCAGCGGGATGCGGCCCACCGGCGCATCGGGATCGGCGGCGATGAAGTTGCCAAGAAATAGCAGAAAGTGCTGGAGTTGCTCCTCCAGCTCCCTCGGACCGTGCTTTTCGGGGTTGGCGAGCAGATCCACCGACAGCCCGGCCTCACCCCCGGCGCGATACAGATTGAAATGCAGATCCGACACGGAACCGGAAGCCAGAATGCGGTATTCGCCGACCGCCGCGCCGAACTTTCCGGCGCGATCGAAGAACATCAGATTCACGCTCGGCCCGAGCGTCTGCTCTGCCCCGACGCCGAGATCCCGGCGCAGATCCTCGAAGCGATACCGCTGATGCCGCAGCCCGCCGGTGGTCTCCCGGGCAGCGGCCGCGACAAGCTCGCGCAGTGTCACCCCACCCGCGCAGCGCACCCGGATGGGCAGCACATTGGCGAGCATGCCGCCGGACTTCTTGAGCGCCGCGGTGGTCCGCGCCGAGGTCGCCAGCAGCACCGTCGGATCGGGCTCCCCGGCCATCCCCGCACGAAAGGCGCAGACCGCCGCCACCAGCACCTGCGCGGGACTCACCGCGCACGCGACGGCCAACCGCTCCAGGCGATCCCAGTCCGGCGGCGGCAGCGCACCGGCGGCGCGCAAGGCGGGCGGCAGCGCCGCACTCCGTCGCCCGGGTCGCACCGCGGCGGGTGCGGGCAGCGGTGCGGTCCAGTCCGCGAAGCGTTCCCGCCAATACTCGCGATCGGTGGTGAAGCGCTCGGACGCACGGTATTCGGCATCGACCGCCTGGATCCGGGCAGGCGACAGCCCGCCGAACGCGACCGGTTCCGCACCCTCGAGCAATGCCTCGTACCACTGTCCGATGCGCGCGATGAGGCTCAGCCCGCCGTATCCGTCGATGGCGATGTGATGCATCTGCGCGTACCAGACGTGCCGCTCCGGCCCGACCCGCAGCAGCGCCGCCGCCCACAGTGGCGCGTCGATCAGGTCGATGGGAATCCGGTGCCGCCGGTTCATCCAGTCCAGTGCTGCCGCATGCGGATCGGGCTCAGTACTGAAATCGACACGTTCCAGACTGCCGCCGATCTCGGCCGCCATCCACTGGTGCGGCAACCCGTCGATCAGCCCGAGGCGCAACCGCCCGACGCCGAACTCCGCGAAGGCGCGATGGCTCGCGGCATCCAATAGTTCCGCGTCCAGCTCACCGCGTAACTCCAGATAATGCGCCTGCCCCGGCAGCGCACGGGGCATGGCATCGGCGGCACCGGATCCGAGATCGTCCGCGAGCCACAATTCCATTTGGGCCCGGGATAATTCGAACGGCGTGGCGTCTACATCGGCAAGCACAGTCCTGGCCCTCCCGTGGTCGAGACCTGCGGAATGCCCGGACAGTACCGCACAGTTGCTGGAAGTCTGCTGCTATTCCAAGCGTGCCGTAAGTGGACGAATGATCAGACGGCCGTAGCCATCTACGTGGTCGCGGCCGAGGGAGTCAGGCCATCCGCACGACGAGGCGGCCGAGATTGCGACGGGATTCGATCAGCGCGACACCCTCGCCGAGGCGCTCCAGCGGAAGCACGGTATGCCGGGGACGCAGCTTTCCGGCCGCGAGCAACTCCCACAGCTCGGCCCGCCAGGAGTCGAGGAGATCGAGGCGGGTGCGACTCAGCAGTCCGACCGAGAAACCGGTGACGGTCTTCAGTCCGGCGAGCAGACTGCCCGCATCCACCGCTCCCCCACCCGCACTGAAGGCGACCAAACGGCCATGCGGCGCAAGCGCATCCGCACCGCGCTGCACGAGATCGCCACCGACGCCGTCGAGCACCACATCGACAGGCTCGCCCCACGGCTCGTCATAGGTCACCACCGCATCGGCCCCGCACTCACGCAGGAATTCCGCCTTGCCCGAACTACTTACGGCGGCGATTACCCGAGAAGCCCCGAGTGCCTTGGCCAATTGCACCGCGAGATGCCCGGTTCCACTGGCCGCGCCGGTGATCAGCACCGATTCGCCCGCCGCGAAGCGCGATGTCTTCAACACACCCTGGGCGATGAGACCCCCGCGCACCACCACGAGCGCATCGGCGGCGTCGACGCCCTCGGGAATCTCGGTGATCAATTGCGGTACGGCGAGAACGTATTCGGCGTACACCTCACCGAAAACCACACCGCCGACCCGCTTTCCGAGCCACTCCGGCGACAGGTCCGCGCCGACGGCGGCCACGGTGCCGACCATTTCGCCGCCCAGCTCGGAGAGCTTGCCCGCCTTCAGCATTCGAACCAGGCCGAGGCCCAGGCCTGCCAGTTCGGTGCGAATCAACAGCTGCCCCGGGCCGGGAGCCGGTCGTTCGGTCTCGATGATGGCCGGGTTGCTGGAGAACTGCATCTTGCGCACTGACAGGCCCTTCTTTGGATCTTTTTGTTACGGGCCTAAAACTAGCCTGATATAGATTTGTATGTCAAACCTAAATTTCTGCCTTGGCTTCCTCTTCGGCCACATAGTGCGACTTCGAGCCCCAGCCGACATGGGCTTCGGCGCGCATGCGCTCGACCATGTGCGGGTAGTGCAGCTCGAACGCCGGACGCTCCGACCGAATCTTGGGGAGCTCGTAGAAGTTGTGCCGCGGCGGCGGGCAGGAGGTCGCCCACTCCAGGGAGTTGCCGTAGCCCCACGGATCATCCACCGTGACCACTTCGCCGTAGCGGTAGGACTTGAAGACGTTCCACACGAACGGCAGCATCGACGCACCGAGAATGAAGGCACCGATGGTGGAAACCGTGTTCAGCGCGGTGAACCCGTCACCGGGCAGGTAGTCGGCGTAGCGGCGCGGCATGCCCTCGTTACCCAGCCAGTGCTGCACCAGGAACGTGGTGTGGAAGCCCACGAACGTCGCCCAGAAGTGCCACTTGCCCAATCGCTCGTCCATCATGCGACCGGTCATCTTCGGGAACCAGAAATAGATGCCCGCGAACGTCGCGAACACGATGGTCCCGAAGAGCACGTAATGGAAGTGCGCCACAACGAAATACGAGTCCGACACGTGGAAGTCGATCGGCGGGCTCGCGAGGATGACGCCCGAGAGACCACCGAAGAGGAAGGTCACCAGGAAGCCGACGGACCACAGCATCGGTGTCTCGAACGTCAATTGACCTCGCCACATGGTGCCGATCCAGTTGAAGAACTTCACGCCCGTAGGCACCGCGATCAAGAACGTCATGAACGAGAAGAACGGCAGCAGCACCGCACCGGTGGCGTACATGTGGTGCGCCCACACCGCGATGGACAGCGCCGCGATCGCCATGGTCGCGTAGACCAGGGTGGTGTAGCCGAAGATCGGCTTGCGGCTGAACACCGGGTAGATCTCCGACACGATCCCGAAGAACGGCAGCGCGATGATGTACACCTCGGGATGCCCGAAGTACCAGAACAAGTGCTGATACAGCAGCGTCCCGCCATGCGAGGGGTCGTAGATGTGCCCGCCCAGATGCCGGTCGTAGGCGATGCCGAACAGCGCGGCCGTCAAGATCGGGAAGGCCAGCAGCACGAGCACACTCGTGATGGCGATATTCCACACGAAGATCGGCATCCGGAACATGGTCATACCGGGACAGCGCAGGCAGACCACCGTGGTGAGCATATTGACGCCACCCAGAATGGTGCCCAGACCCGAGACCGCGAGGCCCAGAATCCACAGGTCCGCACCCACACCGGGCGAATGCACCATATCCGTGAGCGGGCTGTAAGCAGTCCAGCCGAAATCGGCCGCACCACCCGGGGTGATGAATCCTGCGGTCGCCATGGTGCCGCCGAACAGGTACAGCCAGTAGCTGAACGCATTCAGTCGCGGGAACGCCACATCGGGCGCGCCGATCTGCAACGGCAGGATGACATTCGCGAAGCCGAACACAATGGCCGTCGCATAGAACAGCAGCATGATGGTGCCGTGCATGGTGAACAGCTGGTTGAACTGTTCGGTGGACAGGAACTGCATGCCCGGCCGGGCCAGCTCGGCGCGCATGAGCAGCGCCATCAACCCGCCGATCAGGAAGAAGGAAATGGCCGTCACCAGGTACATGACGCCGAGCACCTTCGGATCGGTCGTCGTCACCAACTTGTAGATGAACGAGCCTTTGGGGCCCAGCCGCGGCGGATAGGGGCGGGTGGCCTCCAATCCCGCTTCCGGCTTGGGTGCTACGGCAGTCACCAGATCCTCCTCGAGGTCGGTCCGGTGCTGGACGAGCGGCTCCGGAACCCACGATGAACGGCGCCAAACAAAGTCTTAGGGCAACTCAGCGTACTCAGAGCAATTCGATTCTGGCAGAGAACACTCCGGGCCGGAACTCAGGTCACCGGTTTCAGCTCCGGCGGCCTCCATTTGCCCTCGATGGCGGCGGCCTTCGGGGCGTATAGCCGCATGGTCAGCGAGAACTCCCCCGCGGGTGGAATCGGCAGCCAATTGCCGCGCGGCACACCGGGACCCGGATCGGCATTCTGCACCAGAATCTCGACCGAGCCATCCGGGGCGGGCACCACCGGAATCTCATGGCCGACGGCGTAGATATTCGCCGAGTTGGATACCAGGAAACTGTCGGCATCGTAGGCGGTCACCGACCAGAAGGCGTCGACCGGCGGCAATTGCCCGGGTTCGAATCGGAGCCGGAAGCGGCGCGGCGTGCCATTGTCGTCGGCCACCAGCGTGATGGTCGGATACAGCGTATTGCGGGGCAGATTCGAGCCCAGCCCGTACAGCGCGGTGCGGGCGCGCAGCGAATAGTCGGTGCCGTAGGTACCCAGACGGGTGGAGAAGCGCCAGCCGTTCTCGGATTTGGTGGCCGGGTCGACATAGGTCGAGATGGCCTTGCGCCCCGCCGCGGCGGCCGCCGCCAAATCGAACATCTTGATGCCGTCCACACTGCCGCCGGGCTGGATGCCGATGTCGTCGAAGCGATCGATCGCGGAGGCGTCGGCGGGCGCGGGCGTGTCGACGGTCATGAGCTTGCACAGCTGGTCGAAGTAGGTGCGGCCGTCCATGGCCGCCACATCCTTGGTCGGCCCGGCCGCGCCCGGCGGGATTCCGATCAGCGGCACGCCGGGGGTGGGTGCGTTCGGGTCGGCGCGCCAGGCGGTCAGCGGGGCCAACCGCATCTGCTCCTGTACGGCCCGCACGCCGGGCAGATCGTCGGGGCCGTTGACCTGGATCCGGCCCAGCAGCCACACCAGATTCGTGGGCATGGGCAGGTGGGTGACGTCCTGCGGGGTCTCTCCGGACCAGTTCGGGCCGGTGATCAGATAGGTGAAAGGCGGTCCGGCTGTGGGCTGCTCGGAGAGGGCATCGTCGTGGGGACCGCCGCTCGGGCGCAGGCTGTTCGGGTCCTGCACGGTATTGGACCACGCGTCCAGCAGTTGCATCATCCAGTAGCGGCCCGCCTCGACCGGAGGCATTTGCAGGACCATCGGTTCGGTCGAGACGTCCAGCCAGGCCATCGTGTAGAGCGTGTCGACATTGGCGCGGACCAGCAGCCGCAGGTCCGCGGTGGGCAGTACCTGCGCGTGTTGCAGGGTATTGATCGGGCCGCCGGAGGCCTTGGTGGCGTGCATGAGAATCAGGGGATATCCGAAAACGTATGCGTCGGTAGCGATCGCCAGCGCATCCGTGGACGATACTGTGGTCGTGATGGATGTCCCGGAATTGTCTTCGGAGCGGCCGCACGCCGCGACGGAGAGCCCGGCGGCTGCTGCCAGACCGAGCATGGCCCGGCGGCTCAGGGCGCTGTCCATGATGTCCGGAACCTATCAAACCGACCGGCCGGGAAGAGTTTTGGCGCGCTATTCACCCTCAATTCATCCCGTGACGTCACGAAATCCTCACAAGTCGCGATTCACTATCAGAGCTATGAGTCGATCGATCCGCACCCGCATCACCACCGCAGTCGTGGTCGGCTCCCTCGGCGCGCTGCTCGCCATGGGCGCGGCCCACGCCAACGGTGAACCCAAGGCCGTCATCCAAGGCCGGACCGCCATCACCGCGCACGTCAGCGGCGAGAAGGTGGGCTACAAGTGCCAGATCGCGGGCTCGAACGTGAGCGGGCCGTGGGGCACGGTCGGTGCGGACGGGACCGTCGACCTGACGCTCGGTGAAGTGCACGGCGACCTCAAGAAACTGCGCGTCATCTGCGAGGACCCCGCCCGCGGAGATGTCAGCATGCACACCGTGCGCGCCGACCGCGTCAGCTATGACGGCGCGCTGTCCCCGCTGCGGCACATCATCAACAACCGACTATTCGGCCGGGGCTAACCCGCGCGTGCGGCCGCGACCGCACCCCGGACCGAAGGCGCGGTCTCCGATGCGAAACGCTGCGTTTCCCGTTCGTCGTCCGGCGCCACCGGAAGCAGGAATTCGCTGACTCCGGTCGTCAAGGCCACATCGGTCAATTGCGCCGCGGGCATGGACGGATCGATCACGTAGGCGCGGCGGATGAGCGCCGGGACACGACCGGCCTCGCGGGCTCCCGCGTCGATCGCATCCATGAGGCCCGGAAGTTTGTCCGGCGGTGCGTAGGTGAAGCCGCCCAGCCAGCCGTCGGCGAGCTCGCCGGTCAGGCGCAGCGCGCGCGGGCCGTAGACGCCGAGCCAGATGCCGATCGGATGAGCCGGAATCGGGCCGGGCTTCGCGCCGTGCAGGGAGTAGAACTCGCCGTCGAGGTTCGTGCGCTCGCCCGCACTCCACAGTGCGCGGAGCACGCCGATGGCTTCTCGCAAGGCGCGCAACGATTCTCCCGGCGTGCGGCGCTGCCCGCCCATGGCCTCGATGGCATCCCAGAACGCGCCCGCGCCCAGACCGAGTTCGACGCGCCCCGCACTGAGCAGATCCAGGGTCGCCGCGCTGCGCGCCAGCACGGCGGGCGGGCGCAGCGGGAGGTTCGCCACGGCGGGCATGAGGGTGAGATTGCGGGTGGTGGCGGCGAGATAGGACAGCAGCGTCCAGGTGTCCAGGAAGGCCGGTTGATACGGATGATCCTGCACCGCCAGCACTTCCAGGCCGGACTCATCGGCCAGACGCACCAGGCGCAGCAGTGAGCGGCCGCGCGCCGCCTCGGGCGGAACGAAGATCCCGAACCTCAGCTCATGCCCGTAATCGCTCATAGCGAATGTCAAGCTACCTGCATGTCCGGGCCGCTTCACCGATCTCTCGTCGCATCGGCGAGTCCGGAGCAGGCCCCCGGTCACGCCGCGTGTCGCGATCGTGATCAAGCGGCAATCGGATTCCATAGTCGTTGCCGGGCAACGGATTACAATCGAGCAGGTGCAGCCCCACAGCACGCTCGACACGGCCCGGCAGCATCTGGCCAAGGTGGACCCGGACGCCCTCTCCCATGCTCGAAACCGATTGGCGGAGACCGGAATCGCGCGGCTCGGATTCCTGCTGCCGTACCGGGTCAAACGGGCGCTGGCCGCCGAGGCGCTCACCGTGGTCGATCATCATCGGCACTGGGGCGAGGCGCTGCCCGGCGGCGAGAACCAGGTGCGGCACGGCATCGATATCGGGCCGCAGGAAGTCACCGGGCAGTGGAACTGGATTCCGCAGCTCTACGACTGTGAACCCTTGCGGCACAAGCTATCCATCGTGGCCGACGAATCCGTGCTGCCCTCCCCCGCCGCGCGCCGCTACGGCGTCACCCGCCTGCACCATGACGACGACCCCAGCCAATGGCATTGGGACGATTACGCTTTCGCCCTGGTGCTGCTAGTGGAATGCCCGCCCCTGGAGGACGGCGGCTTCGTGCAGACGGTCGCGCACACCCGGCGGGACTGGGATCACGCCGACGTCTACCGCACCCTGACCCGCAATCCGATCCGCTCCTGGGAGCTCAATCCCGGTGATCTGTATCTGATCCGCGCCGACACCACCCTGCACCGGGTGCATCCGTTCGCGCACGGCCGCCGCACCAGCGTCCGCATGGCGTTCGCCTCCCGCGCCGATATCGAGCGCGAGCAATCTTCCGGCGCCGACCTGCGAGGTTTACAGACCGAAGCTACGGTTATGACGAATCAGACACGGTGATAACCTGATTCACCATAACCGCAGCGGGGGGCAGCGTCGCCTGACCGTATCTCCCTTCGGGCTACTCCACGCCCCACCGGTTAGGCGAACCGATGGACCTTTTGAATCCTCTCGACGCAATCTTCCTGGCGATCGAATCTCGCGAACACCCCATGCACGTGGGCGGGCTACAACTCTTCGAGCCGCCCGCCGACGCCGGACCCGAGTTCGCGCACGAGCTCTACCGCACCATGGCCAATGCCACCGACGTGCGCGCCCGCTTCCGCAGACAACCCAGCCGCAGGCTCGGTGGATTCTCCAGCCTGTCCTGGTCACACGCCGAAAATGTCGATCTCGACTATCACCTGCGGCGCAGCGCCCTGCCCAGCCCGGGCACCATGGCGGATCTGCTGGACCTCACCGCCCGACTACACGGGCAGCTACTGGACCGGCATCGTCCGCTGTGGGAAGCACGACTCATCGAGGGACTCGACGACGGACGGTTCGCCGTCTACATCAAGATGCACCACGCCCTCATCGACGGGGTGTCGGCCATGCGGCTCATGCAACGCACCCTCACCGACGATCCGTTCGACAGCCGGGTGCGGGTGCCGTGGGGTACGCCGCCGCCCATCACCGTCGAGGCGGCCGAACCCGAAAGCTCCTGGGCGCAACTGCGAAAAGCGCTCCCGCGAATGATCCGCAACAGCCGCTCGATCGCCACTCCCCTGCGCGGCGTGCTCGACGGCCGGCTCACCATGCCCATGACCGCACCCAAGACCATGTTCAATGTGTCCATCGGCGGCGCGCGCAGCATGGCCGTGCGATCCTGGCCGCTGGAGCGCATCAATACGGTGCGCCTGGCCACCGGCGCGACGGTCAATGATGTCGTGCTCGCCATGAGTTCCGCCGCGCTGCGCTCCTACCTGCTCGAACACGACGCGCTGCCCGCCGAACCGCTGATCGCCATGGTGCCGGTCAATATTCGCAGCGCCGCCGAATCCGACAGATCCGAAGGCAATATGGTCGCGGCCTGCCTGGCCAATCTGGCCACGCACCTGGACGATCCGCTGGAGCGGCTGACCACCATCAGCTCCTCCATGCGCGAGACCAAACAGGTCTTCACCCAGCTGCCCAAGCTGGAGGCGATGGCGCTCTCGGCGCTGCTCATGTCGCCGCTGGGCGTCTCGCTGCTGCCGGGGTTCGAAGCGCTGCCGCGCATGCCGTTCAATCTGGTCATCTCGAATGTGCCCGGACCGCGCAAACCCGTCTATATGCAGGGCGCGCGGCTGGACGCCAACTATCCGCTGTCGATTCCGTTCGAATCGCAGGCCATGAACATCACCCTCACCACCAACGGCGACAATCTCGACTTCGGCCTTGTCGGGTGCCGCCGCTCGGTCCCGGACCTGGACCGGCTGCCCGGCCATCTCGAAAACGGGCTGGCCGAGCTGGAAAAGGCCGTCGCCTGACGCCGTCGCACAGCCGGTACAACGCGGTCTCTACCCTTTAGCGGGTGGAGACGCGTTGGCCCGAACTGCGGAAACAGTGCCTGATCGCCGAGGACGAGGCGGTCCTGGCGCTCAATAAACCCGCCGGAATCTCGGTGACCGGCGAACGGCACGACACCGACATCGTGGAACTCGCGCAGGCGCACGGGGAGACGCTGTACCCGGTGCACCGCATCGACAAGGTGACCTCCGGGCTGGTGCTGCTCGCCAAGCAGCTACCCGCACACGGGGAACTGACCAGGCAATTCAATAAACGGACCGCGGAGAAGGCGTACCTGGCGATCACGGCGTCCACCGGGCTGCCCGATCGCGGCGTCATCGACTTGCCCTTGAGTGTCGGCCGCAAGAACCGGGTGCGGATCGCCGCGCCCCGCGAGAGCATCCACCGCGACGGCGACACCTGGCGCGTGCCCGAGCGGGACCTGCTGGCGGGCAAGAACTATCCGTCCATCACCGAATTCGCGGTCATCGGGCGCACCGACTCGCACACCGTCCTCGCGCTGCGGCCTCTCACCGGACGGCGGCATCAGATTCGCGTGCACCTGGCTTGGATCGGGCATCCGATCGTCGGCGATCCGCTCTTTGACAAGTCCGGCGCGCACCCGCGCACCCATCTGCATTCGTGGCGGCTGAAACTCGACGCCTCCTGGCGAGAACCGGCGGTGCTGGACCTGGAAGCCGAGCCCGGCGCGGACTTCTGGCAGGTCGGCGACACCACCGTGACCGGCGATCCCCGGCAACTCCTCGGCATCGCAGGCGAATTCGTGACCGGCACCATCGAACAGCGCCATTGATGTGAAAACGCTATATTCGGTGGCGAGTCTCACCAAGACCGCATCAAGGCAGGTCAACTAGCCTGAGGATCGTGGCCGCGCGGTGTGCGGCGCGATCGGGGCGCAACGCTGCGGCCCTTCACAGAAAGCGAATGCCGATGGTTCTGCTGGCACAGCTCAGTGACACCCACTTCAATATGGGCGCACGAAACAATGAACGCGCCGAACGGGTGATGGCCTTCCTGGCCGAGCTGCCGCAGCGACCGGACGCCATCCTGGTCACCGGCGATATCGCGGATGAGGGCGATATCGAGGAATACCAGCAGGCGCGCGCCGCCCTGATCGCCGACGTCCCCGTGCTGATCCTGCCCGGCAATCACGACGACCGCGGCAACCTGCGCTCCGTCTTCTTCCCGGACACCTCCGGCTACGGCCCGATCAACCAGTCCCACACCGTCGACGGCGTCACCCTCGCCCTGCTCGACTCCAGTATCCCCGGCAAGCCCGAAGGCCTCTTCGACGAGGAGACCTACACCTTCCTCACCGATCTACTGGCCGCCGCACCCGCCGACGAATCCATCATCGTCGCCATGCATCACCCGCCGCGACCGGTGCAATCCACGGTGTGCGACCCCATCCGGCTCACCAATCCGGAACGCCTCGCCGAGATCATGGCGGGCGACGACCGCATCATCGCGGTACTCACCGGCCACGTGCACGCCGGGGTCATGACCCAATTCGCGGGCAAACCCCTGATCGTCGCGCCGAGCGTGTCCTCCACCATCGGCCTCGAATGGGAAAGGGCCGCACCGGGACACGTCCCGATCGACTTCGCCCCCGACCCGTCCCTGGTCTTCCATTCCATCCAGGACGGCGAACTGCTGTCCACCTTCCGCCCCATCGCCATGGGCGGCTGGCTCAGCGAACCGGACGACTGACAGTCCTAATGCGCACCACGCCGGTACGCCGACGGCGTGGTCCCCGTCCACCGCTTGAACGCGTGAATGAACGTGGACGCCTCCGCATAACCCAGCCGAATCGCCACATCACTCACGGATAGCGGTGTGGCAGTGAGCATCTCCTCCGCCAACGCCCGCCGCACCTCATCCAGCAACTGCCGATAACTGGTCCCCGCAGTATCGAGGTGCCTCCGCAACGTCCGGGTACTCATATTCAAATCCCGTGCCACGGTGTCGATCCCGGGCGGCGCGGCAAACCCATCCACCCCACCGCGAGGCACCAGCCGCTCCCGCACCTCCGCCGCGATCCCCGTCCGCGCCCGCCGCCGCGACACCAGATCCCGGCACTGCGCCAGACACATGGCCCACGTGTGCTCATTGGCCTGCGGCAACGGCTTCTCCAGCACCGCAGGATCCAGCGTGAACAAGTTATGCGGCTGCTCGAACAACGGCCGCATCCCATAGATCTCGACCCAAGGATCCATATCGGTCGGCGGCGAAAAATCGAACTCCGCCCGCAACAACTCGATCCGATGCCCCACCAGATCACACAGCATCTGATGCATGGCGGTCACATCCCGCTCCACCAGGAACCGCCGCACATCCGCAGGCACCCGCTCATCATGAATCCGAGCCACGAACTCCCCCGGCCGCCACCGCGCGGCCGGAATACAGAACGTAAAACTCAACTCCAGATACCGCAGCGCAAACGCGATCGCTTCCCCAAGCGTCGGGCTGCTGACACAGGCGAACCCAAAGATCCCAAACGTGGTGATCCGATACCGCCGCCCCACATCCAACCCAAGGTTCGGCCGCCCACCCAACTCCCTGACCAGATTCCTGATCACCGCCAACTCGGTATGCGCATCAATCTGCGCATCCGGATCGGCAAGCACCTTCTCGGTAAGCCCACTCCCCTGCAACATTCGCCCGACCGGGACCCCATGCTCCCGGCCGTACCCCACCATCAGCACAACACTCGCCACCCCACGCGCAAAGTCCCAGTCCCGGACCCCCGCCTCCTGCTCAGTGCTCATACCTCAGATTATGGCCGAAATTCTCGATTATTACCCCCACCTAATCGGACGCTCGCTCCTACAGTGGGAAGCAGTCTTCACTGTGAGGAGCACCACATGCCGTCGATCATCATTATCGGGGCCGGGTTCGGTGGGCTGGGGATGGCGATTGAGTTGCAGCGGAATGGGTTCGGTGAGGTCACCATTCTCGAGCGGGCTGCTGACCTGGGCGGGGTGTGGCGGGAGAACACGTATCCCGGGGCTGCCTGTGATGTTCCTTCGCCGCTTTACTCCTTCTCCTATGAGCCGAAGCCGAAGTGGCGGCAGCGGTACTCGGAGCGGGAAGACATTTGGAAGTACATGCGTGGGGTGGCGGAGCGGCACGGGCTGTTCGACCGGATCGTGTTCGGGGCGGATGTGACCGAGGCCGAGTTCGATGAGAGCAGCGGGCGGTGGACGGTGCTCACGGCGGATGGGGTTGCCCGGACTGCGGATGTGCTGATCTCGGCGGTGGGGCAGTTGTCTCGGCCTGCCATGCCTGCGATTCCGGGGGTGGGGACGTTTGCTGGGGAGGCGTTTCACTCGGCGCGGTGGGATCACGAGGTGAAGCTCGGGGGGAAGCGGGTGGCCTGTATTGGTACGGGGGCCAGTGCTATTCAGTATGTGCCGGAGATTCAGCCGGAGGTGGAGGAGCTGACGCTGTTTCAGCGGACTGCCGCTTGGGTGTTGCCGAAGTTCGATACCGACTACAAGCCGGTGCATCAGCGGGTGTTGATTCAGGTGCCGGGGATGCCTCTGGCGGAACGGCTTTCGTGGTGGGCGATCGCGGAGTTCGTGGCGTTGGGCCTAGTTGAGTTTCCGGGGATCGTGCGGATGGTGGCTCGCATTGCGGAGAAGCATCTCGAGGAGCAGGTCACCGATCCGGAGTTGCGGGCCAAGCTGACGCCGGATTATCCGATCGGTTGTAAGCGGGGGTTGTTCTCGAACGACTATTACCCGGCACTCGCCGAACCCAATGTGACAGTGGAGACCACGCCGATCAGCGAGATCGTTCCCGAGGGAGTGAAGACGGCCGATGGGGTGGTGCATGCGGCGGACGTGATCATCTATGGGACGGGGTTCAAGGGGACGGAGTTCTTGTGGCCCATGAAGATTCGCGGGCGGGGTGGCCTGATTCTGTCGGATGCCTGGGATGGCGGGGCGCACGCGTATCTGGGGATCACCGTTCCGGAGTTCCCGAACATGTTCATGGTTTACGGGCCGAACACGAATCTCGGCGTGGGGTCGATCATCTACATGATCGAGTCGCAGGCTCGGTATATCCGGCAGGCGGTGCAGATGCTGGCGGAGCGACCGGGGCAGTACTTGGAGGTGAAGGCGGAGGTCGAGCGGGAGTACAACAGCGCGTTGCAGGAGCGGCTGGCGAAGACGCCGTGGAACTTCTGCTCCAGTTGGTATCGGACGGCCTCGGGGCGGATCACCAATAACTGGCCGGGGACGACTCGGAGCTATCGGCGGCGGACCCGGAAAGTCCGACTTAACGACTATCGACTCACCCGCGCGCAGTAAAGGTGAGAGTCGGCAAACGTGTGGCATATTCACGCCATGCGCACTCGCCTCCGGCTGATTGTCCTGTTGGCGCTCTTCGCCTCCCTGCCGCTGACCGGCTGTTCTTCGTCGGACAGCGCGAATAAAGGCCCAACTCCGACGACCCTCACCGTGACGACGGTCCCCGGTTCCGAGCAGTTCGAGATCTACGTCGCCGACCAGACCGTGCCATGCACGGGCGTCGCCCCACAGAACTGCCTCCAGGTCCGCCGAGACCCGAATGCGGAGTGGGAGTTGCACTACGGCGGCATCGACGGCTTCACCTTCGAACCCGGCTTCAACTACCGCCTACTGATCGAGCAGCGCCCCTGGGTGAACCCACCCGCCGACGCCCCCTCCGCCACCTGGCATCTGGTGAAGGTGCTGTCCAAGGAACCAGCGCAATAGATCTGCTGGTTGTGCATGACTACCGAGTTTGTGAGAGTTCGTGGAGATATCGTGCTGTCTACGTGTGCGGACTCGAGCACACGGCAGACTGGATGACGTGACCGATTCGCCCGCTCTGCCGCCAGGCCCGATTTCCGCCAGAGGACCCTTGCGTCCCATCGAACTCGCGACGGGGGCGGTGCTCGGCGGAGCGACCGTCGGATTGGTGACCGTCGGCTCGCTGGTGCCGTTCGCGGCCGCGCTGCAACTCGTGGCCGCCGTGCCCATGGGATTGCTGGCCAGCCGCCACCGCCTGCGCGCGCTCGTCGCCACCACCATCGCGGCGACGCTGGTGACCTTCGTGGCCGCGGGCGTGGTGCCCGCGCTCAACCTGGTGAGCGTGGCCGTGATCGGCATGATCATCGGCATTGTCAAGCGGCGGCACGGCGGCCTGCCCGCGGTGGTCGGCTTGTCCGCGCTGGCCGGACTGGTGGGTGCATCGTTCTCCGTCGGAATGCTGCTGCTGTTCTCCCGGACCCGCGAATTGCTGTTCGACACTATCCGCAACACGGCCAAGGGCGTGGAAAATCTTGCGGCGCGCCAGGCTTCGCTGGAACCGCTCGGCCGGTGGGTCGCCGATTTCACGGATGCGCTGCTGCGCTGGTGGTGGTTGTACATCGGCGGCGGCATTGTCGTGGGCGTGCTGGTGAGCGGCATCGTCTCGTGGTTCGTCCTGGGTGCGGTGCTGGATCGTCTGGCCTGGCTGCCCGGCCGCGACGATCTCCTGGACGCGCCCGCCGACGACCGTCCGGTCGAACCGCTGCCGGTCACCTTGAGCGGCGTCGCCTTCCGCTATCCGGGAGCGCGCACCGATGCGCTGTACGGCATCGACCTGACCGTCCGGCGCGGCGAATTCGTGGCCGTGGTCGGACACAATGGCTCCGGAAAGTCCACGCTCACCAGGATTCTCGCGGGACGCCCGCCCACCCACGGCACCGTCACCCGGCCCGGGGCGGCGGGACTCGGCGTGCTTGGCGGCACCGCGATGGTGTTGCAGCGGCCCGAAAGTCAGACCCTCGGCGTGCTGGTCGCCGACGATGTGGTGTGGGGATTGCCGACCGAGATCGCCGCCGCCACCGATATAGACGGCCTGCTCGGCGAGGTCGGATTGGCGGGCATGGGCAGGCGCGAGACCGCCACTCTGTCCGGCGGGCAACAGCAGCGGCTGGCCGTCGCGGCGGCCCTGGCCCGCAAACCCACCCTGCTGATCGCCGACGAAGCCACCTCCATGATCGATCCCGAGGGCCGCCGCGATCTCGTTGCGCTGCTTGCCGATCTGCCGCGCCGCCATGACATGGCCGTCGTGCTGGTCACTCATCACGAGGCCGATGCGGCCGCCGCCGATCGCGTGGTGCATCTGCAAGCGGGCCGCACCGTCGCCCATCTCCCCGCCTGGCCCCGCCCGGTCCGCGACCAACGCCGCAGGCCCATGGGCGAACCCGTGCTGGAACTGCGCGACGTCCGGCACACCTATAACGCGGGCACCCCGTGGGAGGCCCCCGCCCTGCACGGCATCGACCTGACCGTCCGGCGCGGTGAGGCCCTGCTCATCGTGGGCGGCAATGGTTCCGGCAAATCCACCCTGGCCTGGATCATGGCCGGACTCACCGTCCCCTCCGGCGGCAGCTGCGAACTGCACGGCGGACGCGGCGGAACCCGTCCGGTGAGCAAGCGAATCGGCCGGGTACAGCTGGCATTCCAGCATTCGCGACTACAACTACAGCGGCAGACCGTGGGTGCGGAGATCGAGGATTGGGGTGGCTCCGGCACCGCCGCCGTCGCCCGCGCGCTCGACGCGGTCGGCCTGGACCGGGCCCTCGCCGGGCATTCCATCGAAGGACTCAGCGGCGGACAGGCCAAACGGGTGGTGCTGGCCGCCATCGTGGCCCGCCGCCCGCAGGTGGTGGTCCTGGACGAACCCCTGGCCGGACTCGATCCCCAGGGCCGCGCGGGCGTGGTGGAACTGCTTGCCCGGCTCCGGGATTCGGGGCTGACCCTCATTGTCATCTCGCACGATGTCGCGGATATGTCCGCCGTCGTCGACCGCACCGTGCACCTCAGCGACGGGCACCTACTCGAGCACGCCCCGCCCGCCCCCTGGTCGCTCAGAGCTCAGAGTCCCGCCGCCCACGACTACACCGGAGGCGTGCGATGAGCAGTCTCGTCCTGCGCGAAGTTCCCGTCGACAGCCCCGTGCATCGACTCTGGGCCGGTACCAAGATGATTGCCGCGTTCGCGGTCAGCGCGGTGCTCATGTTCATTCCGTCCTGGCCTGTGCTGGCCATCTGCATCGCCTTCCTGACCGCGGTGTGGCTGCTGGCGCGACTGCCGCTGGGCACCATGCCGCGCTTGCCGTGGTGGTTCTGGGCGAGCATGCTGGCGGGCGGGCTGATCAATGCGCTGGTCGGCTGGGATGCGGTGCTGCGGTACACGAATGTCATGGTGTTCGGGCTGATCCTGCTCGGCGCTTCCTTCCTGATCGCCTGGACCACGCCCATGGGCGATATCGCGCCAGCGCTGGCCACACTCGGCGCGCCACTGAAACGCATCGGCTGGACGCGCGGCGGTGTGCGGCACCGGATTCCGGTGGACGAGTGGGCGGTGGTGGTGGCGCTGACCCTGCGCGGGCTGCCGCTGCTCATGGAGGAACTGCGAATCCTGCGGGCCGCCCGCAAACTCCGGCCCAAGGAGTCGTGGGTGCAGCAGGCGTCGGAGAACCCCCTAGTAGACATCCTCACCGCGAGCCTGGCGGTATCCAGCAGGCGCGCGGGCGAACTCGGCGAGGCCATCACCACGCGCGGCGGCACCGGGGAATTGACCGCGCGGCCCAGCTCGCCGGGTCGCCGGGACGTGATCGCATTGATCGTGGTCGCGGCGGTATGCGCAGTGGCGATCGGAGTCGACCTGCTCTTTTGACCGAATCTCGAGTCAAAAATAACTCGAGGTGTCGGTGGGAGGGATTACCGTAGCAGGTTGTAGAACGCGTTGCTATCCGTAGACGGCTCAACACGTTTCAGGGGAGGAGAGGGAATCGTTTCGTGTGAGCTGTGCGTTGCGACGAATCACCTGATGAAGATTGGATCTCCCATGATGCTGCGCAAGATCACCGCAGTCGCCGCACCCGTAGTAACCGCCGTGGCCATCGCCAGCGCGGGCGTCGCGCACGCCGACGCCACCGTGCCCGAAATCGGTTACGAGGCACACCTGTCGGGCAACACCATCGTCACCACCCTGACCAATGGTGAATTCCAGGTTTCGGGATCGACGGTGAACGTGAACGACTCGGCCGGGAACACCGTGGTCACGCTGCCGCTGTCCTTCTATCAGGACGGCAAGCAGTACCCGATGCCCGCCTCGGTCACCAATGGTTCCCGCACCCTGGAGTTGACGGCCGTCAAGGACGAGTCCGCGGCCGTGGACGTGGGCATTCATACGGTCGCCTCCCCCATGGAGAATCTGCGCGCCCAGCAGAACTTCCAGAGCCAGTTCGGCATTGCCACCGCCATCGGCTCGCTCGTGGGCACCGCCATCGGCGCGCTGGTCGGCCTGACCGGCATTGTCGGCGGCGCGACCGTGATCGCCAGCGTCCTGCTCGGTGCGGGTCTCGGCGGCATTATCGGCGCGGTCGCCATCGGCGGCCCGACCCTGCTCATCGCCGGTATCGACCTGATCAGCACGCTGATCGCGACGCCCGGCACCACCAAGTGGTCCCAGCCCGGGGACAACTGATCCCTCGCATGCGTCGGGTGCGCCGTGCTGCGAGTCAGCGCACGGTGCACCCGGCATCCACCGGAATACCGGCGAACCGGTCGGACAGAAAGTTCATGGCCCCCAAGGCTTCCGCGAGCGCGGCGGCATTATGGCCGGGCACACCCGAATGCACCGCGGTGAGGTTCGCGCCCAGCGCGCAGTAGCGGTCCACGAGGTTGCTGAAGCCCGCCACGGGAATCACGTCATCGGAATTGCTGTGGTAGAGGTACAGCGGCACATCGGGTGCCCAGCCGCCCAGCTCCTGCCGATTCACCGCCGTCCGGAAGGCGTTCTGCCCCAGGAGATCCGGCTCATCCGAGTAGTCGTTCACCTGCCGGAACAGATTCCGCACCACCAGGTCCCCGCCACACGCGGTGGCCTCCCGGGAGATCAGATCCCGGCCGCTGTCGTTCAAGACGTCGATCAGTCCGGAGCCAGGATCATTGCGCGCCAGGGCAATCAGGATCAGCACCGCCAAACCGGCCTGATAACCGCCGTTCACCCCGCGCGCGATGGCGGCGATATCAGAGGGCACGCCGCCGGACGTCACACCCGAGAACACCAGCTCCGGCGCATAGCTCGCCCGCAGCTGCATGCCCCACAGGGTGGCGAACGCCCCACCCGAGTAGCCCCACGCGCCGAGCGGACTGGCATCGGTGATTCCCAGCGGTGCAAAGGCTTTCGCGGCACGAATGCCGTCCAGCACCGAACGCCCGGAGTTCACGCCGTCGAAGAACCTGGACTGCGGCCCCTCGTAATCCGACACCACCACGGCCCAGCCGCGCCGCATGGCCTCGGCCAGGAACGGCACGTCCAGGATGGTGTTCACGATCGAGAAGTCCCGCCCGCCGCGCAGCGCGAACGAAGGCGCGCAACGGGTTCCGAGACTGTCCTCCGCCACCTGATACGACAGCAGCGGCCGCGTGCCCGCACCGGTCCACGGTGTCATGGGCACCATGACCGTGGCGACATCGGCATTCGCCTCGCCCGCCGAACCGGTGGTCCGATACTGCACTTGCCAGCCCGCGACAGGTAGCGGCAGGCCGAGCACGGAGATCGGCCGCGAATTCAGCACGGCGCCATTGCCGAACTCGCTCAAGCCGACCGGCTCGGCATAGAACGGATCATCGTCCGGATAAGGGATGTCCGCGTGGGTTCCGGGAATGACCACGAAGGCCGCGACAATGGCCGCCACCGAGATCACGCCCACACGCCACCGGGAAGGTAATCGGGGAAAGCGCCGGGTCAGGGCCCGCGCGCGCCAAGGGATATCGAACCATGCGCCATACCGCCGCATTACGCCTCCAGCGTCGTATCCACCGACACTCCAGGCACTACAGCGCATTGACGGCCGACTCGAACTCCGGCGCATCGGACAACCAAAATTACTGCGACCATCGCGCCGGGTCAACGGCCTCCCGCGCGTCGTAGCTCGGGCGTTGCGGAAGGTGCGCCGGGGCGTTGCGGTCAGCGGTCGGTGCGCGTGTTCTCGATCAGACCGGCGAAGGTGCGGGTGACCCGATCGCCGAGTTCGGCTGCGGTGGTGCCCATCTGGGTGGCCCGCTTGCCGAGTTTGCCGTCGATGGTCAGCGCCGCGAGTCCATGCGCGAGCGCCCACCAGGCCAGTGCCAGGGTTTCGGCATCCTCGGCGGGCAGTGCGCCGATCCGGACCAGCTCCGTGACGGTGTCCTCCAGGACGGCGAAGGCATCGTCCCCGGCATCCCCGTCCCCGGAATGCTTCCCCGACTCGATCAGCTCGGGCCGGAACATGAGCCGGAAATACGAGGGATTCTGCACCGCGAATCGGACATAGGCGTCGGCCAGCGCGGGCAGCGCCTCGCTCGGGTCGGTGATGGCGGTGCGTGCGGAAACCACTGTGTCGCGCAGGATTTCGTAACCGCGCTCGGACAGTGCGGCCAGTAGCGCGGCGCGGTCGGCGAAGTGGTGATACGGCGCGCCCGGACTCACCCCGGCCTCGCGGGCCACCCGGCGCAGGCTCACCGCGGCGAGACCCTCGGCGTCGATGAGTTGTAGCGATGCGCGCAGCAGCTCCTCGCGGAGGTCTCCGTGGTGGTAGCGGTCCTTGGTCGGCGGCATGCGATGAGAGTACGGGGTTGACACTTCGCGCCTCGGGAATCTATACATTGCTTACATTCTAAACACTGCTCAGATTGGGGCATCGCAATGTCGGACCTCGTTCTCGTCACCGGCGCGTCCGGTTACCTCGCCGGGCACATCATCAGCGAACTCGTCGACCACGGCTATCGGGTGCGCGGCACCGTGCGCTCGCTCGACCGGGCACCCAAGCACCTGCCCGCCGAGGTGGACTTCGTCGCGGCCGATCTCGGCTCGGATGCGGGCTGGGACAAGGCCGTCGCCGACTGCCGGTACGTCATCCACGCCGCCTCCCCCTTCCCACCCTCCGAGCCCAAGCATGAGGATGAGCTCATCCGGCCCGCCGTCGACGGCACCCGCCGCCTGCTGCGCGCGGCCGCGGCCGCCGGTGTCGCCCGGGTCGTGCTCACCTCCTCGGTCGCCGCGATCATGTACGGGCACCGCGGCCGCACCCTCACCGAGGACGACTGGTCCGAACTCGCCGCCTGCGACGCCTACCCCAAGAGCAAGACCCTGGCCGAACGCGCGGCCTGGGATTTCGTCGCCGAGCACCCGGAACTCGAACTGGCCGTGATCAATCCGGGCATGATCATCGGGCCGGTCCAGCACGCCGGACTCGGCACCTCCGTGGGCGCGATTCGCACGCTGCTCGCCGGAGACTTCCCCGCCGTGCCGCGACTGAATTTCGCGACCGTGGACGTCCGTGACGTGGCCACCGCCCACCGGCTGGCCATGGAACTCCCCGACGCCGCGGGCAATCGCTATATCACCGCCGGAGAACAGCTTTCGCTCCCCGAGATGGCCCGCATCCTCGCCGGTCGCTACCGGATCACCACCCGCCCCATGCCCGACTGGGTGCTGCGCCTCGCGGGCCGCTTCAATGCCGAGGCCCGCGGGGCCGTGCGCTGGCTGAATCGCGAGGAGCGCGTCTCCGCCGACAAGGCGCGCAAGGAACTCGGCTGGACCATGCGCCCGGTCGAGCAGACGCTCTTCGATACCGCCGAGAGCCTCATCGGCTTCGACGCGGTCACCGTTGGACTCCGATAGCAAGCCCCCTGGACGGTCCAGCAATCGGCAACTGGATCTGTTTTCGAAGTCCAGTCGTGCCGATGATGGGACAATGCTGCTTCGCCGCCTCCTCGCCCTCTATGCCGGACTCTGGCTGTACGGGTTCTCCATGGCCGTCATGCTGCGCGCCGCCATGGGCCTGGACCCGTGGGATGTGTTCCATCAGGGCATCGCCGACAATGTGTCGCTGAGCTTCGGGACCATTGTCGCGATCGTCGGTGCCGCGGTATTGCTGGCCTGGATTCCCTTGCGGCAGTGGCCCGGTCTCGGCACCATCAGCAATGTCGTGGTGATCGGTGTGTCGGTCGATGTCAGCCTGCGCATGCTGCCGCACTTGGAAGGGCTGCCGCTGCGCTCCGGGGCCATGCTGGCGGCGGTGGTGCTTAACGCCATCGCCTCGGTGCTCTACATCGGCGCGGGCCTGGGTCCGGGTCCGCGCGATGGCCTGATGACTGGCCTGGTCCGGCGGACCGGTCGCCCGGTCTGGGCGGTGCGGACCACCATCGAGGTGACCGTGCTGTCCATCGGCTGGCTGCTCGGCGGCAGCCTCGGCATCGGCACCCTCGTCTACGCCTTCGGCATCGGACCGCTCATCCACGTGCTGATTCCGCTGGTCGACGGCATCCTGCCCGGCTTCAAGGACGTACACGGCAAGCCCGTGCCCACCGAGCAGGACCGCAGCGCCGAACCCCTCGCCGTCTGACCTCCGGCCCGCCCGCCCCGGGCACGGGTACTGTGAAACCGAAAGTCGTTGTGAGAGCTACCGATAGCGGGGAGCGATGCGGCACGGTAACGGGCTGGAAATTCCGGAAAACCTGGAAGACGTGTGTGCGCCCGAGCGCATGGCACTGATCGTCTACGACATGCAGGTCGGCGTGCTCGGCCAGTTGGAGGACGGGCCACAGATCGTGGAACGGGTGGTGCGCGTGGTCGAGGCCGCCCGGCGCGGCGGCTACCCGATCATCTTCCTGCGGCACATGTTCCTGCCCAAGCGGCTCATGGGCACGTTCGCACTGCGCATGGCCATGAGCTGGCAGGGAGTCGACTCGGTCGAGGCCGTCACCCCGATCCTGCAACGCGACACCCCGGGCTTCCAACTGGTGCCCGAGTTGCAGCCGCAAGAAGGCGAAATGATCTTCGACAAGACCACCATGTCCGCCTTCGAGGGCACGCCGCTGGCCTCCACGCTGCGCGATCTCGGCATCGGGGCGTACGCCATTGTCGGCGTCGCCCTGGAGATCGGCATCGCACCGACCGTCACGCACTCCACCGACCTCGGCTTCCTACCGGTGGTGGTGGCCGACGGCGTGGGCGGCAAGGACACGGCCGGAATGACCCGCGCCCATGAGGAATTCGAGTTCCAGGGACATGCGCTGATCACCGATATCGACACGCTCACGCCGCTGCTGGAGAAGTCGAGCTAGCCGAAACCCCTAGTCCGAGGCGGGAATCCAGGCCGGATGCCATAGGCGTCCGGCCTCGGTCCAATTCATGAAGCGCACGGTGCCATTGATCTGGGGGCTCACCCATACGGCATCCTTGCTCTCCTCGGCGGTGAGCTTATTGCCGAACGGGCTGGACTTGCGTTCCAGCCGACGCAATTCGGTGGCCAGTTCGCTCATCTCCTGCTCACTGAAACCGGTGCCGACCCGGCCCAGGTAGTACAGGTCCCCGTCGTGCGGGACGCCCACCAGCAGTGACGCGAACTGCCGCACCTCCGACCGGCGATAGCCCCCGATCACCACCGGCAGCGTGCGCCAATTACGCGTCTTGATCCACGATTGCCCCCGGCGGCCGGGCAGGTAGACCGAATCCCGGCGCTTGGCGATCACGCCCTCCATGCCGTGCTCCTGGCTGTAGTGCAGCGCCTGCGCGCCGGAGCCTTCCAGCAGCGGCGGCACAATGAGCGAGGGCGCACGCTCGGCGAGGGCCTCCAGCACCCGCCGCCGATCCTCGTAACGCTTGCGCACCAGCGACGTGCCGTCCAGATACAGCACATCGAAGGCCACGAACACCGCCTGCCGCGAATCCGCCCGCAGCAGACCGAGATTCGCGCCGCCGTGATCGTCGAACACCACGGCCTCGCCGTCCAGCACCACGGTATGCCCATCCAGCTCCGAGCCCAGCACAGCCAATCCCGGGTATTTGCCGGTGACCACGAGCCCGGCCCGGCTGTGCAAAGTCACTGCACCGTCCTCGATTTCGACAATCAGGCGGAACCCGTCCCACTTGGTTTCGAAGGCCCAATGTTCGGCGTCGTGCGTCGAGACATCCCCCGGCGAGGCCAGCATGGGCGAGAGTCCGCGCGGCATGGGCGAGGAAGCCTTCACCGCCGTAGGCCGTTGTGCCCCATTGCCTTCCGGAGCCTTCTGCTCCTTCATCAAATGCATGAGCCACTGATTGCCATTGGTCTGAATGAGCGCGTACCGCCCGTCCAGACGCTCCCCGCGCAAGCGCACGATGACCTCGTCGTCGCGCCATTTCTCGGTCTCGTAGACGCCGGTGTCCCAGATCGTCATCTGCCCGGCACCGTATTCGCCCCTGGGGATCTCGCCGTGGAATTCCAGGTATTCGAGAGGGTGATCCTCGGTGTGCACGGCCAGCCGATTCTCATGAGTATCGATCGGCGGCCCCTTGGGCACCGCCCACGACACCAGCACCCCGTCCCGCTCCAGCCTCAGGTCGTAGTGCAGCCGTCGCGCCCGATGTTCCTGGATCACATAGCGATTCCCGGCGCTCGGCTCGGGCGCGGTGGCGGGCACCGGTTCCGGCGTCCGCTCCGGATCGCGCATGGAACGGTAGATGTGCAGCTTGTCCGGAACCTCTTCCGGGAGTGGATCATCCAACCCGGCGAGCAGGTCACCCTCCTCATCCCAGCGCTCCAGCACCTCGTCCAAATGCAAGTGCCGCAGCCGCTTCGACTGTTCGATCTCCTCCCAGTGACGCGGTGCCGCCACCCACGGTTCGGTCCGCCCGCGCAGCGAATACGGTGCGATCGTGGTCTTGGCCGGATTGTTCTGACTCCAATCCAGAAACACCTTGCCGGTGCGCGCGGACTTGGCCATGGTCGCGGTCACCAGTTCCGGCCGCAGCTGTTGCAGATTCGTCGCCACCTGCTTGGCGACCGCAGACGCCCCATTCGGGCCGAGCTTGCGGTCCAGCGGCACGTAGACGTGAATTCCCTTGGAGCCGCTGGTCACCGGATATGCGTCCAGGCCCACATCGCGCACCACATCACGCAGGATGAGCGCCACTTCGGCGCATTGCGCGAGCCCGGCCCCCGGCCCCGGATCCAGATCGAAGACCAGTCGCGTGATATCGCCGACCTCGCCGCCGTCGAAACGCCATTGCGGCACATGCAGTTCGAGGGCCGCCTGCTGCCCGAGCCAGGCCATGCCCGCGACCGAATCGATGAGCGGGTAAACAACAGTCCGGTCGGAATGCTGGACCGTCTGCCGCTCCAGCCATTTCGGCGAGTGATCGGGCAGATTCTTCTCGAAGAACGACGACTCCTCCACGCCATTCGGCCAACGCTTACGCGTCACGGGCCGCCCCGCGACATGTGGCAGCAGGGCCGGGGCAATGGCCGTGAAATAGTCGATGACCTCGCCCTTGGTGGTCCCGGTGGCCGGATACAGCACTTTGTCGAGGTTGGTCAGGCCAACCTCGATACCCCCGAAATCCCTGCGGGACCCCATGTATCAAGTCTAGACGTGAAAAGCCAACGGGCCGTTCAGGTTCACCGGCGCGCTGTGCCTTATCAGAAAAACAGCGCCCCGACCCCGAACGGCCCGCATCGACCGACTTGAACTAGACCGGAGGCTGCCCCTCTTCGGGCGCAGGCTCCGGGGCCGGTGCCGGTTCCGGAGCGGGTTCAGCCGCGGCCTCGGCCGGTGCGGGCTCGGGAGCAGATTCGGCCGCCGGAGCATCCTCCGGAATCGCGCCCTTCACCGCTTCCTTGCCCTTGTCGATCTGGGACGAGAACTTCCCCTTCGTCTTCTGATCGACGAAATCACCGGCCTTGTCGACCGCCTGTTCGATCTTCTCGGCGTTTTGGGCTGCCGCTTCCTTGCCCTTGCCGACCAGTCCCTTGAGCGTGTCTATCAGACTCACAGCCCCTGCTCCTTCACTCTCGGTCTTCGGTCATTGGCGAACATCCTCCCACCACGTATCCCCTGATGGGAGGCCAATCGGGTCGATCCGCTGTCCCGGCTTCGGCACGGCGATTCGGGTACCAGCCTCCTTCGCCGCGGCGACCAGTCGTTGTACCGGCTCCGACCAGCCGTGGAACGCCAGATTGAAGGTTGCCCAATGGATCGGTACCAGCAGGCCATACCCGGCATCACCGACACACAGATCGGCGTGTGCGCGGACCGCCTCCTCCGGGTTCATGTGCACGTCCGGCCAGTGCCGGTCGTACGCGCCGATCGGCAGCAGGGTCAGATCGAACGGGCCCAGCCGGGCACCCGCCTCCGCGAACGCCTTCGTGTAACCGGTGTCGCCGCCGAAGTACACGCGGCGAGTCGGACCCGCGATGGACCACGACGCCCACAGCGTCGTATTGCGCACCAGGCCGCGACCGGAGAAATGCCGGGCCTCCGAGCAGGTGATCACCAGATCGGTGCCGTCATCCTTGGCGCGGCCCAGTTCGGACAGGGAAACCGAAGCGGTCCAATCGAATTCGACAATCCGGTCCTCCGGCACCTGCCAGTGCCGCAAATGCGCGCCGATGCCGATCGGCACGATGAACACCGCGCTCTGCGTGGCCACCAGCTGATCCACGGTGTCGCGGTCCAGATGGTCGTAGTGGTCGTGCGAGATCAGCACCGCGTCCAGTGGCGGCAGATCCGCCAGCGGCGACGGCACCGGATGCAGGCGGGCCGGACCCACCAGCGGCGACGGCGAAACCCGCTCGCTCCACACCGGATCGGCCAGCACGCGATACCCGTCCACCTCGATCAGGCAGGAGGCGTGCCCGTACCAGGTGACCGCCAGATCGGCGGCCTGCTCCGGCAATTCCGGCTTGACCAGCGGAATCTTCCCGGGCGGGCGGCCCGCGTCACGCTGAGTGAACAGCTGATACAGCAGTTCCGCCGGATTGCCGGTGATCTGACTGCTCGGTTCGGTGTTGTGGAACTGTTTGTCCCGGTACGTCGTCGCGCCGAGCGCGGTCGGCTGAATCGCCGAAATCGACGCGCCCATGGCGGACGGAATCCGCCATGCCGCTCGTACCACCCAGGAAAGTCCGAAAGCGCCCGCAGCCATACCCACCAGTTTCCGCGAAGACGCGGCCACGCGCTTGGCGTTCATCGGCCCTCGAATTTCGCGGGCCGCTTCTGCTGCCGGGCCTGGCGTGCCTCCTGCGCATCGGCGCTGCTCCACGCCGCCCTCAAGGCCGCGGCCTGTGCCGGAGTGTCGACTCCGCGTGTCTCGTCATCGTTGAACACCAGCTTCATATGCCGCAGGGAGAGCGGGGCCAGCTGCGCGATCTGCTTGGCCCACTCCTGCGCATCGGCGAGCGTGCCGAGCTTATTGGCGAATCCGAAGGTGTAGGCGTCGGCGGCGGAGATCCGCTCCGCGCCCAGCAATATGCTGCGCGCCGGACTCGAACCGATCAGCGACGACAATCGGCGCACCGTCCAACGATCAACGGAGATACCGAGTTTCGCCGCCGGAATCGCAATGAACGAATCCGGCGACATGACCCGCAGATCCGACGCCAAGGCCAATTGCACACCCGCGCCCAGCGCACCGCCATTGATCGCGGAGATCACCGGCACCGGGACCGTTTCGATCGTGCGCAGCATCCCCAGCAGGCCCTCGAGGAACCGGTCGGAATACACCCCGTCCAGATCCGCGCCCGCGCTGAACAGCGGCCCCTGACCGGTCAGCACGATCACCCGTGCCGACAGCGCCGCATCCTCTATCGCGGTGCGCAACAACCCCACGAGTTCTTCGTTGAGAGCGTTCCGGCGTTGCGGACGCTGAAGTTCGATAGTGACCACATCACCATCGCGGCTGACTCCGAGCATCTGCCCTTCCCCACTGTGCTACGTACCCATGGACGGGTTTCACTCTAAGCGCGCGTACCGTCGGGTCCGTGATCGCAACACCCGATGTCGACATCCTGGTGATCGGCGCCGGCCAAGCCGGACTGTCGGTCGGCTACCACCTCCGGCGACTCGGGCTACGCCCCGAACAGGACTTTCTCATCGTCGACCACGCCCCCGCACCCGGCGGAGCCTGGCAGTTCCGGTGGCCGTCTTTGACATTGAGCACGGTCAATCGTGTCCATGATCTCCCCGGCATGTCGTTCGCCGAGACCCTGGCCGAGGATTCGGACAACGCACAAGCTTCCACGGCCGTCCCGCACTACTTCGAGCTGTACGAGAAGCAATTCGACCTCCGCGTGCACCGCCCGGTATCGGTGAACGTCGTCTGCGATCGCGCCACACCCGCGACCTGCCCCAACGAAGCGGTCGACGGCCTCCTGCACTCCGAAGCCCGCGACACCACCTTCCGCAGCCGAGGTCTCATCAATGCGACCGGCACCTGGGACAAGCCCTTCATTCCCTACTACCGCGGCGCGGACACCTTCGCCGGACGACAGCTACACGCCCACGACTACCGCACCGCAAAGGAATTCGCGGGCAAGCACGTGGTGGTGGTCGGCGGCGGCATCACCGCGATCCAACTCCTGGACGAGATTTCGCAAACGACGACGACCACCTGGGTCACCCGCCGCGAACCCGTCTTCCGCGATGGCACATTCGCCCCCGAAGACGGGCGCGCGGCCGTCGCCATAGTGGAAGACCGTGTCCGGCACGGACTTCCACCCGGTTCGGTGGTCTCGGTGACCGGCCTCACCGACGACGCCCGCGTCCGCGCGGCCCGAGCCCGAGGCGTTCTCAACCGCCACCCCATGTTCGACCACATCGAACCCGACGGAATCCGCTGGCCCGACGGAACATTCCAACACGCCGACGTAATCCTCTGGGCCACCGGATTCCGCAGTGCCCTGGACCATCTCGCCCCCCTCCGCCTGCGCGGCCCAGGCGGCGGCATCACCATGACCGGCCGTCTGGCCACCCAGGTCGCCGCAGACCCGCGCATCCACCTCATCGGCTACGGCCCCTCCGCCAGCACCATCGGAGCCAATCGCGCGGGCCGGGCGGCGGCTGTCGAACTCACGGGCTATCTCGGCCTCCAGACTGCCTGAACGGGGCAGGAGTCGGAAGTCAAGAGACACAAGACAAAGAACGAAAGACAAAAGACGCCTGGACAAGAAGAGACAAAACAAGAGATACAAGACAAGAACAAAGACCAACGAGCAGCCGCGAAGGCCCCAAATGGCCCCTACCGCTGCGTATCTCGAGCTAGAACACGTTCAGGAGGGACATGAGGCTGGTCTAACCGGACAAAACCCCGGCTCATGTCCCCCCTCGATGAACAGGCCAACCCGACACACCGCAACACGCCGATCCCCGGCCTCGCCCGGCCCCTGCTGGGTGTCTCGAGTCTTTTCTTCTCTTGCTCGTCCAGGCGCTCTTGTCTTTTGGTTCTTGGTCCCGGAACGGGACCACAGCCATCCAGCCAGGCTGGAACGGGAGGTGGCGGCTCTGGGCTGGGGAGCCAACGTCGGGTACGGCAGGCGAGGCGACCACGCTATATCCGTACTGCCGTGCGCTTGGGGCACGAGCGGCCGAGACGCTGGTTTGACCGGTGCGGTTAATGGCAGCGATGGCCGAAGGCCGAGCCGTCCGAGGAAACGCGAACGCCCGTGCCGCCGACAGGGGGTGTCGGCGTCACGGGCGGTGACGTTGCGGGTGTTCAGATATTGGCGCAGGCCAGTGCGGCGGTGCGTTGCGCGGTAGTGCGGCGATGGAACCACGCCGCGCGCGCATCGCGTTCCTCGCGGACCCGGATCCGGGCCTTCGCCAAGGCGAGCAGTTCTTTGGAGTGGTGGCGGTGATTCACTCGCGGTGTACCGGTCGGATCGATATGCGCCGGAGCGATCCACGCGGTACGACCCGGGAACTGGGAATCGGCACCGAGTTTCACCGTCTTCCAGCCGTCCGGGCCGTCATTGACCAAGGCGTGGCAGTGATCGCACGCGAGCGTCAAGTTCTCGATGTCCGTCGCACCGCCGTCGGCCCATTCCGAAACATGGTGCACGGCAGTGAGAGTGGCGGGGGCGTTGCAGCCGGGGCGGGTGCAGCCGCGCTCGGCGGCGATCAAGGCCAAACGCTGCGCGGGGTTGGCCAGACGCTGCCCACGCCCGAGGTGCAGTGGCATACCCGCATGGTCGAACAGCGCCAGGAACGGCAGCGCCTTCTCCGCCAGCTTCAACGCCGCCGGAATCGACACCGTCCCACCGGAAGCGGTGGTGACGACCCCGGCGGCGGACTCCAACTCGGCCAGGGACATCGTGATCACCGTCGACACCGGCAGCCCACGATGAGACCCGAGCTCGGTCGGTCCCATTTCCGGGCGCAGCAACGCCTGCAACGCATCGTGATTGCGTTGCGCGGCGCTACGCCGATCGCGCTGGGCGGCCTCCTCGACCTGCTCCCGCGGCACCGAATCATCAGCCACCCACGGGCTTTCAGGGTCTTCGGGGTTGCACATGCCGGGCCGTGCCAGCTTGGCGAGCACCGGATCCAACAACGCGCGCAAGCTCGGGGTGAGTTCACCCTTGATCGGGGACATCCCATCCGCGCGCTGGCGCCCGATGACGATCCCACGCAGGCGGGCCCGGTCGGAGTCGTCGGTGAGTTTGCCGTCCGGGTCCAGGTGATCGAGGATCCGCGCACCGACCCTGACCAGATCATCCGGAGACGCCGAGCGCGCCAACTCGACCAGGATCTGTTCGGCGGCTTCGCGGTCCTCACGCGGGATCAGGTGCGGGATCCGGTCGGTGATCTTCGCGATCACGCGGGCGTGATCGGCGGAGATCTCGCCTGCGGCTTGCGCGTTCGCGGTGTGCGCGAGCATCGGCGCCAACGCCCGCCCGGCCACGTCATGCCAAGTCCCCAAATGCTTGGCGGCGTTCACCCGCGCGATCGCATCGGCATGGGACAGGCGCAGGGTTTCCTCGAGGAACCGCACCGGTGAGCCCGCGCCCACGCGCTGGGGCAGCGACCGTTCGCACGCTTCGACCAGGAGCCGGTGTCCGAGCGCGGCCAGTTGGCGTGTGCTGGTTTCGATCTCGCGCAACAGCCCGGTGATGTCGGATTCCGGCAGTGCGGTGAGGGAGGTGTCGAGCAGGGCATTCACCGCGGTGGCCAGCGTACCGGCCCCCGATGCGGTGGATGTTTCCTGGCTCGAACTCATGTGCTAATTCTACCGCGAATGATCAAGCAAGAGAAGCGAATACCGCATCTGAACTGCGAATATTCAGACAATCTCGTTGTTCGCAACCAGGCTGTTCATCCACAGCTATTCGGGGCATTTGTCCCGTTACCTCCGGCCCCCCTTGCCTCGCCTTTGTTCAAGCAGGAGCATCGGCGAGAAAGTCATCCGGATCCGGGCCGATGCGAGAACCCTTGTCCAGTACGGTGATTCGGTTCACCTGATCGGCGCTGAGCTCGAAGTCGAAGACCGCGAAATTCTCGGCAATGCGGGACGGGGTCACCGATTTGGGGATGGCGACATTGCCGAGCTGCATATGCCAGCGCAGGATGACTTGGGCTGGGGTGCGGCCGGTTTCGGCGGCAATGGCCACAATCACCGGGTCTTCGAGTTCCGCGCCGCGGCCCAGCGGACTCCAGGCCTCGGTGGCGATTCCACGCTCGGCGTGGAAGCCGCGCAGATCGGTCTGGGCCAGGTAGGGATGTAGTTCGATCTGGTTGACCGCAGGGGTTTCGCCGGTCTCGGCAATGACGCGCTCCAGGTTGGCGCGAGTGAAGTTGGAGACGCCGATGGACGTCACGCGGCCCTGAGATTTCAAGGCCTGCAAAGCACGGAAGGTGTCCACGAAGAGACCGGCCTTCGCGATCGGCCAGTGGATCAGATACAGATCCAGACGGTCCAGGCCCAGCAGTTTCATGCTGTCGTCGAAGGCGCGCAGCGTGGCGTCATAGCCCTGATTGTTGTTCCAGACCTTGGTGGTCACGAAGATTTCGTCGCGTGGCAGGCCGGACTCGTGCAGGGCGCGACCCACCTCGGCCTCATTGCCGTAGAGCGCGGCGGTGTCGATGCTGCGGTAGCCGGTCCGCAGCGCGGTGGCCACGGTGTCGACGGCTGAGTCGGCGGCGACCTTGAAGACTCCGAAGCCGAGCTTGGGCATCACCTGCCCGTCGTTGAGCACGATCGAGGGGACTGGGCTCGTTTCACTCCTGAAGGTCACCGCTTCGACGGTAAGAGCGGTTTGCCCCCGGGTCAACGACCTGGGTCATGTGTTGGCTCACGCTTGACAACCTGTTGGGTTTTTACAACACTATGTTGTGTGAGCCCAGTGAGAAGGGGTGAAACCCTCCCGATCTACAACCGCATAGCCGTGCTGCGCGCCGAACACCGACTCAGTCGCGCCGCACTGGCCGAGGCGGTGAACGTGAATATGCAGACCATCGGGGCACTCGAACGCGGCGACCACTACCCGAGCCTCGACCTGGCCATGCGCATCTGCGACGTCTTCGGACTGCCCATCGAGGCCGTGTTCGCACGCACCGAATTCACACCGCTCTCCGCCGAGGTGTACCCCAGTTCGAAAGGAAAGCCATGACCGCACCGACCAACACTCTGCTCGACCGCTATCAGGAGTACCGGGTCCGGCGCTGGCTGGTCCACGAGACCCGCATGGCCGGAATGCTCCCGGGCTGGCGCACCCGCCACCGGCGACGCGTACTGGTGATCCTCACTGCCGTAGCGATTTTCGGGGTATTCGCTACCGGAGTACTGTGCGCTTTCGATCTGCGCTGGGGGCCGCTCGTCATTCTGCCGTTCCTGGCGGTGTTCTTCCCCGCGTGGATCATGCTGCGCATCGCCTCGCAGAGCCAGGACAATGCGCCGGAACAAACGCTCGACGAATGGCAGATCGCGCAACGCAATACGGCACGCTCGATCGGGCTCACGATCACCCAGACCCTGACCCTGGTGCCGGTGTTCTACCTGATCTACGGCGCGGTGCTCGCCCCGGAGGCCAGCGCGTTCCGCACCGCCTACGCGGGCGGCGTCATGGCACTCGCGACGCTGCTCGCGGGCGGCTGCGCCCCGGCCATGATCCTGGGCTGGAACCAGCCCGATCCCGAGCCGGAGGCCTGACCACTCAGCGCAACCCCACTCGCCGATACCTCGCGCGTCTCGCCGACACCAATTCGTCGGCGGGGCGCGCGGTCAGTTCCGCCAGTTCCTCCGCGATGGCCGCCACCATGCGCAGCGAGAAATCGGTGGGTTCGTCGGCGGCGTCCGGATATTCGGGCACCACCCGATCCACGATCCCGTCCGCCAGTAGATCCTTTGCCCGGATGCGCTGCGCCCCTGCCAGTTTCGGGGCATACCGGGTATCACGGTGGACGACGGCGCTCGCGCCTTCCGGCGGCAGCGGGGCCAGCCAGCCGTTCGCGGCGGCGAGGACCCGGTCCGCGGGGAGCAGGGCCAGGGCGCCGCCGCCGCTGCCCTGACCGAGCAGCACCGAGACCGTCGGCGTATCGAGGGTGACGAGATCGGCTAGGCAGCGGGCGATTTCGGGTGCGAGGCCACGTTCCTCCGCCTCACGGGAGAGCGAGGCCCCGATGGTGTCGATCACCAGAACCAGGGGAACCCGTAGCTCGGCCGCGAGGTGCATGCTGCGCCGCGCCTCCCGCAAGGCGGCGGGACCCATGGTCTGCTCCGGCGATTGACCGGCACGATCATGGCCGAATACCACGCACGGCTGCCCCCGGAAGCGGGCGAGCGCGAGCACCACGGTGCGATCGGATTCGCCTTGACCGGTGCCGGACAAGGGAACTCGCTCCGTCACGTGGCGCAATAGCTCGCGAATGCCCGGACGATCACCACGACGAGAGATCAGGACCGACTGCCAGGCGGGCACATCATCGCCTTCACGCAGCGCCGGACCGTAGAGCTCGTTCCCGGCGGCCAGCACCCCGATACCTTGATCGAATTCCCTCGAGTCACCGTCATTCCGGGGCAGCGCGGACGGCCCGTCGCACAACACGCTGAGCGAACGATGCACGATGCGGCGGAACACCCGCACCGGCACCACCCCGTCGATAACCCCATTGCGGTAAAGGTTTTCGGCCGTCTGCACACCTTCGGGGAAGCTCCTCCCGTACAGCGCCTTGTAGACGCGCGGGCCGAGAAACCCGATCAGCGCGCCAGGTTCGGCAAAAGTGATGTGCCCCAACGAACCCCACGAGGCGAATACGCCGCCCATGGTCGGATTGCGCAGATACACCAGATACGGATGCCCGGCCGCCTTGTGCACCGCCACCGCACCGGCGATCTTCACCATCTGCACGAAAGCGACTGTGCCCTCCTGCATTCGGGTACCGCCGGAAGTCGGCGACGCCAGCAGTGGCAGACCCAGCTCGGTGGCGCGCTCCACCGCCGACACGATGCGTTCGGCCGCGGCCACGCCGACCGACCCTGCGAGAAAACCGAATTCGCACGCGATCACGGCAACTCGCCGTCCGCGCAGCAAACCCTCCCCGGTGAGCACCGACTCGTCGGTGCCCGCCGTTGCCGCTGCCGCCTCCAGCTCCACCCGATACTGCGGTGAGGCATGGACGGGCACCGGTGGTCGATCCCAGCTCGAAAACGAACCGGGATCGAGCAATTCGCCGAGCAATTCCCGCGCCGAGACTTTCACGGCCAGAGCGTATCCGGCCGACTCCCTACGCGAGCGTCACCCACCGACGTGTCGCTCCACCGCAGCAACGCCCGTCTGTCCACGATTCTGGACCCTGCACCCTGGAGTTCGAGGCCCGAAGGGGCCGCGAACAGCCGGAGCGAAGCGGAGGCAAAAAGACTCAGTACCCCTGCACGACCTTGCGCAGCGCGTACTCGGTGACCGCGACCAGCGCCTGCTTCACCGGTTCCCGGCGGCGGGCGTCGATCGACATGATCGGCACATCCACCGGAACCGCCAGGGCGGCCCGGATGTCCTCCACCGGATAGCGGGGCGCATCGTCGAACTCATTGATAGCCACCAAGAAGGGTAGGTTTCGTGCCTCGAAATAGTCGACGGCGGCGAAACTGTCTTCCAACCGGCGAGTATCGACCAGCACCACGGCGCCGATGGCGCCCTTGATGAGGTCATCCCACATGAACCAGAAGCGGTACTGGCCCGGAGTACCGAACAGGTACAGCACCAGGTCATCGGCGAGGCTGATTCGGCCGAAGTCCATGGCCACCGTGGTGGTGGCCTTGGACGGCACGCCGGTCAGGCTGTCGACGCCGACACTGGCATTGGTCACCAGAGCCTCGGTGCGCAGCGGAACAATCTCCGAGACGGCACCTACCAAGGTCGTCTTACCCACACCGAAGCCACCGGCGACCACGATCTTGGCCGACGTGGGCTTACTTGTGCGCGTATCGACCTGTGTCGTCGAATCAAATACGCCGGAGTCCACTGAGAACCCTTTCGATCAGCTCGCGACGTTCATCGTCGCTGGAATCGTCTTTCAATGTCGCCGAAACCCGCACATGGCCGGCTTCGATGAGATCAGCGACCAGCACCCGGGCCACCCCGATCGGGATACCCAGGCGCGCGGCAACCTCTGCGACAGACGGCGATTCTCTGCACAACTCCACGATTGACGTCTCGATATTGGTGAGTTCGAACTGCCGCTCGAGGGCGACCGGATGCGATGCGACGAGCGCTTCCAACGCCAATTCCACCTTCGGCCGCGTGCGACCGGCGGTTAAGGAATAAGGGCGTACGAGACTGGGCTCGGCGCTCCCAACGCGTTCGTTGTCTATGTCCATCCCGCCATCAGGAACCCATCGTGACGCGAGGTGTGGCCTGGACTGTCTGGCCCACGCGCTCGACCAACAAAGCCATTTCGTATCCGACCTGCCCGATGTCACACGAGGTGTTCGTGAGCACCGCGAGGTAGGAGCCATCGCCGACCGCCATGAGCAGCAGGTAGCCGTGCTCCATCTCGACCACGGACTGTAGGACGGTGCCGCCCTCGAACAGATTGGACACACCCACCGAGAGGCTCGCGAGCCCCGCGGTCACCGCGGACAGCTGTTCGGCACGGTCCACCGGGAGCTGCGCGCTCGCCGCCATCAGCAGGCCGTCGGCGGATACCAGCACGGCATGCGCGACGCCGGGAACCTCATTGGCGAAGTTCGAAACCAGCCAATCCAGCTGACGCTTCGTACCACCTAGATCGGGGTTCATCGGTCTCCTTTATCTCCGGTTAGGTTCATTTCTTTCATCGCACGGCCATCCCGGACGCCCTGCTGGTGACGGCTCAAGCTTGACCTGATGGATTCTGGGTCGCGATGGGCCGCCTTGTCAGCGTTTCCGTTCACACCGCCGGGCACAAGTCGGTTACCCGGATCTCGTTGCGGCAGACCCGCTGCCGTCCGCCGCTGCGGTGTGGCCTCGACGGCCCGCTGCGCCGCCTGCCAACCCTCATCACCCGGTGATTCGAAGGAAGCGGCCACTTGGGACCGGTCCGCACTCGGATCCGACAACCACGCCGACATCATCTCGGCGAAAATCGGCGTGCCCAGCGACATCTCGTTCTCCCCCGCCGGCTGCAACCGGGTCTGGAAGAACGAGGCCGCCTTCTGCGGATTGGAACGGAAGCTGTGCCGGCCGCGATCCTTCGGATCCTCGGACGGATCCGGCTGCGGCAGACCCACACCCGGCAACGGAGCCGGACGCTGCGGCAGACCCGCACCCGGATCGCGCACCGGCAGACCACCGCGCTGCGGGAGACCGGCCGGAGCACCACCCTGCTGCGCTCCGCCTCGCTGGGGCAGGCCCTCACCGCGCTGCGGCAAACCACTGTCACGCTGGGGCAAGCCCCTGTCGCGCTGCGGCAAGCCACCGTCACGCTGCGGCAGTCCGTCGCGCTGGGGGACTCCACCGCCCAGTGCCTGGGCACCGGCGGCCGGATCCCGTTGCGGCAGACCACCCGAAGGCGCACGCTGCGGCAAGCCGCCGAACGCCGAATCCGCTCCACCTCCCAGCGCTTGCTGGGGCGCACCGTTCCCGCCGGGGGCACGACGTGGCAGGCCTTGGCCGCCATCCGCTCCGCCTCCCCGCGCTTGCTGCGGAAGACCGTTCGCGCCACCGTCACGCGGCGGGATACCGGTCGAACCGGCATCACGCTGCGGGAGGCCGCTCGACGGATCACGCTGCGGAAGACCATTGGCAGCATCACCACGCTGCGGGAGCCCGGTCGGGCCACTCTCACGCGACGGCAGACCGTGGCGGCCCGTATCCCGCTGCGGCAGGCCGTTCGGGGCCTGATCACGCTGCGGCAGACCATTTCCGGACTGATCCGCTCCGCCTCCCCGCGCTTGCTGCGGAAGTCCGTTCGGACCGCCCTCGCGCGGCGGCAGCCCGTTCGGGCCGCCTTCACGACGAGTAGCTCCGCTGCCCCGCTGTTCCTCACGCTGCGGGAGACCAGAAACGCTCGGCTGCGGCAGGCCACTGGGGCCGCCCGCACCCTGCGGCGCACCGTTCTTGCCCGGCTCGCGGGTAGGCAGGCCACCGGCGGCGGCACCGCGCTGCGGCGGTCCACCCGGCTCCCGGCCCGGGGCACCATTCACACCCGGTTGACGGGTCGGCAGGCCACCGGCACCCGGCTCCGCTCCGCTACCTCGCTGCGGAAGACCGCCCGACGAATCACGCTGTGGGAAGGACCCCGAGGGATCACGCTGAGGGAAGGACCCCGACTGCTCACGCTGCGGCGGAACCGGACCACGCTGCGGCAGACCGGATTCACCCGGACCGCCCGGACGCTGCTGCAATCCGCTGGGTCCACCGGGAGCGCCAGGCCCACCCGGGGCACCCGGGCCGCCTTGGCGGCGAAGCATATTGGCGGCGAGACCGCCGCGCGGCTGTGCCGGAGCCTCGCCCGGCTGCCGCGGCTGAAGGTTCGCGCCCGGCTGGGCCTGCGGTCCGGCCGGACCGTTCACGCCCGGCTCGCGCTGGGGTAGGCCGCCGGGTCTCGCGCTGCCCGGGGCGGCCACGGAGTGCTTGATGGTCGGGCCATTGACGCCCGGCTGCCGGGTCGGCAGACCGCCGGGCACCTGAGCCCCCGGCTGGCGAGTGGGCAGACCGGTGGCGGCGCTGGCGGCGGCCGGGGACGGAGCGGCCGGAGCCGCACCCGCCGGAATCGGCCCGCTCACACCGGGATCCACCGTGACCATGACATTGCCGGTCGCGGTGCGGGTGACCGCACGCATCTGCATGGAGGACGGCGCACCGGCCTGGTTGCCCGCACCCTGCGGGGCGGGAGCCTGCTCCTGCGGGCCCGGGCCCGACGGCGAAGTCTGCTGCGGCACCGAGATGGCGCCACCCTGCGACAGGATCAGCGGCTTGGGCACGTGCACCGTCACCGTGACGCCGGGATCGCGTGCGGTATCGAAGGTCGGGCGCAGCCGCACGGTCAGACCGTGCCGCTCCGCCAACCGGCCGACCACGAACAGACCCATGTGGCGGGCGGTGTCCGGACCGACCTCGGCGGTGGCCTCGAGGCGGCGGTTGATCTCCGCCATCTCGGCGGGCGGCATACCGATGCCGCGGTCCGCGACCTCGATCAGCAGACCCTGGTCATGACCCTGCGCGAAGGTGAACTTCACATCGGTCTCGGGCGGCGAAGCACGCAGCGCATTGTCCAGGAGCTCGGCGAACAGGTGCGCCATATCGGAGGCGGCCGGTTCGACCAGGGCACCACGCGGGGTGGCGCCGAGCTTCACGCGTTCGTAGTCCTCGACCTCGGAGATGGCGGCGCGCAGCACGTCCGCGATCTCGACCGGGGTCGACTTGCCGCGGCGCTGCTTGGTGGTACCGGCCAGAATCAGCAGGTTGTCACCGTTACGGCGCATACGCGCGGCGAGATGGTCCAGGCGGAAGAGGTTTTCGAGCAGGCGCGGGTCCTTCTCGTCGTACTCCATCGCCTCGATGAGCGAGAGCTGGTGATCGACGAGCGATTTGGAGCGCCGGGCCAGGGTCTCGAACATGTCATTGACCTGGCTACGCATGGCGGCCTGGTCGGCGGCCAGGCGCAGCGCCTGACCGTGGATGTCGTCGACGGCGCGGGCCAGCTGGCCGATTTCCTCGTCGGTGTGCACCGGCATCGGTTCCAGCGGCACATCTTCCGGGTCGGCGCCGTCACGCAGGGCCGAGACTTCCTGGCCGAGGTCGTATTCGGCGACGCGCAGGGCGGCCAGGCGCAGACGGCGCAGCGGCACGATCATCGCGCGGGCGATCAGCACGGCCAGCGCGAGCGCGCCGAGGATGGTGGCGATCACGATCACCGAGTAGCGGATGGCATCGGAGCGGGCCGTGCTCGACAGGCTGTCGACCCGGGAGACGATCTCCTTGGTGGCGTTATTGACGATGCCCTGGTAGCCGTTGATGCTCTGCTCGAGCGATTCCTTCAGCTCCGAGACCGGCAGCGAACCCGCCGCAGCGCCCGCGATCAGCTGCAAGCGGGTGTCCACCTGCCGATTCAGATCCGCGACGGTGGCGTCACCATCGGCGAACCGGTGGGCGAGCACGGCGAGCATCATGCGCTCGGTATTCGTGCTGACCGTGAAGTCGCGCAAACCGTCCGCTTTGTTGCCACGTAGCGCCTCGGCGATACCGGCGATCTCGTTGACCAGCACCGCGCGGGTGTTCAGCGAGTCGACCAGTCGCAGCTTGGACTGATCGACCGTGCGGTCGGCGACGGTGGCGACGATGTTCTCCACCGTGCGGACGCTGTTACCGCGGATCCGCTCGATGGCCGCGGTGGAATCGCTGACGGCCTTGGCCGGAGCCAGGCCCTGAGCGCGGATCGCCTTGGCGCCCACGATCATGTCGTCCAGGGCGGACCGTGCGCTGGGGATATCGCTGAGCCGCGTGGCGGCCTTCTCGGCGAACTGAATGGCGGTGTCCAGTGCGGCGATCTCGGGGTCCGAGGTCATCGACTGAGTAGGCGACAGCATGACTGCCTGGCCGGAGGCGACCTGCCCCGCGGCGGCGCTCAAACCTGTGATGGCCGGGATGACCCCGACGTGGTCGACGGCGTTGGACAGGCGGCTGGAGTCGGAGAACTCCGCCGAGATCCTGGTCGCGCCGAGCACGACCGCGACCAGCAGCGGCACGGCGAGCACCGCCGTCACCTTCCATCGCAGGTCCCAGTTGCTCAGCGCCCAGCGCTTATTGCTGCCGGACCTCGCGGCGTCACGCATCTCCCACTCACTTTCCAAACTGGCCCAGGCCACGCAGCATCAGCGAGCCTCCACGATCGCACGCTGGGCTCGACAGACAATGCTGGCCGAGAACTGCGGCTGGCCGAGAAATTGCGTCCATGACGGCCGAAATATGTGACATGCGATTCTAACGGATCAATAACTTCTTGTGTGACTTCTTGGCAACCACCGGTCGCTGACCTGCCGATTCCAGGCAAAATCAAAGGTCGCGGCGTCCGCCCGGACGTCGCGTGAAGTCTGCCACAATCAGGCAGATCTATCGAGGCGGGCATCGATGCGGAGCTAGGGAGTCACGGGGTTGAACGCGAAGCAGGAGTACCGACCGGCTTATCAACTGAGCCTTGTCGATCCCTCGGAGTTCTGGCGCACCGCGGCCGAATTCATCAGCTGGGATGTGCCTCCCACACAGATTCTCGATGCGACTACGCGCCCGACGGCACGGTGGTTTTCCGATGCTCGCCTCAACACCTCCTACAATGCGCTGGATCGGCATGTGCGCGAGATCACACCCTCGGAGGACGGTTCCACCGGTCAAGAAGGGGGTCGCGCCGACCAGCCCGCCCTAATATACGACTCGGCTATGACGGGCGCCAGACGCGTTTACACATATGCGCAATTGCTGGACGAAGTCGCCCGATTTGCCGGATCTATGCTGCGCCTTGGGGTTCGAACCGGGGATCGCGTCGTCATTTATATGCCGATGATTCCCGAAGCGGTCATCGCCATGCTCGCCTGCGCCCGAATCGGCGCCGTCCACTCGGTGGTATTCGGCGGTTTCGCGGCCCACGAACTTGCCGCCCGGATTGACGACGCCGAGCCTGTGCTGATCATCACAGCCTCCGGCGGGCTGGAGCCCGGACGCCGCATCGAATACCCGCCGATTGTCCTCCAGGCCCTCGATATCGCCCAGACCAGCGCTCCCCGCAATGTGCTGGTGAAGCAGCGAGAAGGCTTCTCCACCATCCGATTCGCCCCCGAGCAGGCGGCCACCGAGAGTTTGCCCGCCTCCACGCAGACCGTGGCCGCGCACTGGATCGACTGGGACGACGCCATGCGCGACGCCGAACCCGCCGCCCCGGTCTCCCTCGCCGCGACCGACCCGCTCTACATCCTCTACACCTCCGGCACCACCGGAAAACCCAAGGGCGTGGTGCGCGACAATGGCGGGCACGCGGTCGCCATGGCCTGGTCCATGCGCAATATCTATGACCTCGCCCCCGGTCAGACCATGCTGACCACCTCCGATATCGGCTGGGTGGTCGGGCACTCCTACATCGTCTACGCGCCGCTGTTGATCGGCGCGACAACCGTCCTTTACGAAGGCAAGCCGATCGGCACCCCCGACGCGGGCACCTTCTGGCGATTGGTGGACGAGTACAAGGTCGATGTCATGTTCACCGCGCCGACCGCCCTGCGTGCCATCCGCCGCGCCGACCCGGAGGCCGAGGCCGCGCACCGCCACGACCTGTCCTCGCTGCGCGCCCTGTTCTGCGCCGGGGAACGCCTGGATCCGGCCACCTACGACTGGGCCGTGACCACCCTGCTCGCCGATCGGCCCGACTGCCCGGTGGTGGACCACTGGTGGCAGACCGAGACCGGCTGGCCGATATGCGCCAATCCGCTCGGATTGCAGCAGCTTCCGATCAAGCCCGGATCCGCCTCCGTGCCCGTGCCCGGCTTCCGGCTGCGCGTGCTGGATTCCGAAGGCAATGCGGTGCCGCCCAATACCGAGGGAAACATCGTCCTCGGCCTGCCGCTGCCGCCCGGCACGCTGACCACGCTGTGGCGCGATGACGCGCGCTTCGAGCGGTCCTACCTGTCCGCCTATCCCGGGCACTATCTGACCGGCGACTCCGGATATTTCGACGAGGACGGCTACCTCTATGTCCTCGGCCGCAGCGATGACGTGATCAATATGGCCGGACATCGCTTGTCGGCGGGCGGGATCGAGGCCGCGGTGGCCGGGCATCCCGCGGTCGCCGAGACCGCGGTGGTCGGCATTCCGGACGAGCTCAAGGGCCAGCGGCCCATCGGCTATGTGGTCCTCAAGGCCGGGGTGGACCTGGACGCGGAGAAGCTGCGCGCCGAGGTGATCCAGCTGGTGCGGGAGCGCGTCGGCGCGATCGCCACCCTCTACGACGTGGTCGCGGTGACCGCGCTGCCCAAGACCCGGTCCGGAAAGATCCTGCGCCGCACCATGCGTCAGATCGCCGCCGGTGAGACCTATGAGGTGCCGCCGACCATCGAGGACGCCGCCATGCTGCCCACCCTGGAGCGGCAGATTCGGGACGCGGTGACGGTCATGGACGATCGCGAGCGGATCGCGGCGGCCGATGCGGCGGCCGCCATGACCATGCCCATCCGGCGGGTGGAGCGCACCATCGACGGGGTCATGCCCGCCCCGGCGACCGATGATCCGGCGCTGCCGTCCTAGATCCCGGAAAAAGTTCACACCTTTCCGGCCCCACACAGATTTCTCAGAGATCGCACACCGGCCTCCCATGCGGGTGCTTTAGCGTCGGGCGGGCGCGGATCGCGAGATTCGCGCCCAGCCAACTGGAAAGGCCGATACATGAGTTTCGTCCGTAATCGTCGGACAGGCGCGGTCCTCGGGGCCGGCGCGATCGCCACCCTCGCGGTGGCACTGCTCCCGGGCACCGCCTCCGCAGCCCCCTCAGATCTCGTTGCGCCGCTGCTGAATTCGACCTGCACCTTCACCCAGGTCGATGCCGCGCTACACGCCAAGGCCCCCGCGCTGGCCTCGCTGCTGGACCAGAACCCGGCGCAGAAGGCCGAACTCCAGGCCAAGTTCGACCAGCCTCTCGCCCAGCGCCAGGCCGAATTCGACGCCTACGTCCGCGACAACCCGGATGCCGCCAACTCGGCCACCAGCGACCCGCGGGCGGGCGGAATCGCCGCGTCCATCCAGGCCGTCGCCGACTCCTGCCACGACTACTGAGGTAGCGGCTGCGACAATGGAACCCGTGGTCGAACGCGGTGAGCTACCGAGTGTCCTCGTAGTCGATGACGACGAGGACGTTCTGGCGTCCGTCGAACGCGGGCTCCGGCTCTCGGGCTTCCGGGTACTGATCGCTCGCAATGGCGCTGCCGCCCTGCGCTGCGTGACCGAGCAGTCTCCCGATGCGGTGGTCCTCGATATGAACATGCCCGTCCTGGATGGGGCGGGCGTGGTCACCGCGCTGCGGGCGATGGGCAATGAGATTCCCATCTGCGTGCTCTCGGCCCGCAGCTCGGTGGACGACCGCATCGCCGGACTGGAATCCGGGGCGGACGACTATCTCGTCAAACCGTTCGTGCTGGCCGAACTGGTGGCGCGGATCAAGGCGCTGTTGCGCCGCCGCAGCGATGCCCCGGCCCCGCCGGGCATTCCCGGCGCGATCACCGTCGGCCCGCTCGAGGTGGATGTCGCCGGTTACCGCGCACTGCTGCACGGCAATGAAATCGAGCTCACCAAAAGGGAATTCGAACTGCTCTCCACACTCGCCCGCAGCGCCGGGGTGGTGTTGAGCCGGGAGCGGCTGCTGGAACTGGTGTGGGGCTACGACTTCGCCGCCGACACCAATGTGGTGGACGTGTTCGTCGGCTACCTGCGCCGCAAACTCGAAATCGACGGCACCCCGCGCCTGCTGCACACCATTCGCGGTGTCGGGTTCGTGCTGCGTACACCGAAATGATGTGCACTCCGAAATGACCGGTCCGGCAATGACATCCGGCAGACGGCGGCGGTTGCCGTCGTATTCGGTGCGCACCCGGGTGGCCGCCGCCGCGGCACTGGGCGCGGTCATCATCGTGGCCATTCTCAGCTGGGTGACCATTACCGCGATCCAGCGCAACAATATGACGCAGGCCGATCAGCAGCTGCACACGCTTTCCCAGGTGGTGCTCATCCAGCCGGTGCTCGGCGTGACCGTGCTGGGCATGCTCCCCAACAGCGGAATCGCACTGACCGTGCGCAATTCGGATGGATCGATGGCCAGCACGACGGTGCAATTGCCGGTGCTGCCCGTCGGGAACCAGACCGTCGCCGTGAAGGACGAGACCTACCGGGTGCTCACCACCACCGAGAATCAGCCCGCGGGTCGTGTTGTGTCCCTGGGCATTCCGACCACCGAGACCGAGCACGCCACCGCCGCCCAGCGCCGCTGGGTGCTGCTGGCCGCGGGCGCTGCCGTCGCGGCGGCGGCCGGACTGGGCTGGCTCTTCGGCGGGCGCGCGGTGCGGCCCATTCAGAGCCTGACCCGGCAGCTGGATCGGCGCGGGCTGGGCGGGGATCCCGAAACCCCTTCTCCCGTGGACGGTTCCGGAGTGCGGGAGGCCGAGAAACTCGCCGACGCCGTCAACACCATGCTGGAACGGGTGGACCGGGCGCAGGCCGAGACCGCCGCCGCCCTGGAGACCGCCCGCGATTTCGCCGCGGTCTCCGCGCACGAGCTGCGCACCCCGCTCACCGCCATGCGCACCGACCTCGAGGTGCTGAGCACCCTCGACCTGGACGAGGCGCAGCGTCGCGAGATCCTGGCCGACCTGCAACGCGGCCAGAACCGGGTGGAGACCACCCTGGCCGCGCTGGAACGCCTGGCCGCGGGCGACCTGACCAATGCGCGTGATCATGTGGCCACCGATGTGGCCGAACTCTGCGATGCCGCCGCGCACGACGCCATGCGCCACTTCCCGAACCTCAAGGTCCGCATCGACACCGATGCCGAGCTGATGACCCGGGGCCTGCCCACCGGCCTGCGGCTGGCCATCGACAATGCCCTGGCCAACTCCGCCCGGCACGGCGGGGCCACCGAGGCCCTGCTGTCCGCGCATCGAGCGGACTACGGGTACATCGTCATATCCGTCGACGACAATGGCAGCGGCCTGGCCGTGGACGAGCGCGAAGGCGTCTTCGAACGCTTCGCCCGCGGCAGCCGGGCCAGCAAGGGCGGCTCCGGCCTCGGCCTGGCGCTGGTCGCGCAGCAGGCCCAATTGCATGGTGGCCGAGCCTATTTCGACGATGGCACGCTCGGCGGTGTGCGATTGGTGCTGCAATTGCCGGATCGCGGGGAACCGCCCACGGAACCGCTGCGGATCACCCCGGCCTGAGCCGGAAGACTCGCCGACGGCCGGACAAAACGCCGGACTTTAAGGAATTCTCAGACAAACGCCAGAACCAGCGCCAATTCATACCCGTACGGTCTGAATGGTGTTCGGAAAACGCGCCCGCTGGGCCCTGGTCATTCTGCTGCTGGTAGCCGCGGTTTCCGCGGGCACCGTCGGGTATCTGCGCTGGTCCTCCGCGCCCACGGGGGTGGCGCTGATCAATGGCGACACCGGCCCGATGGGCGCGCGCATAGCGAAGGCCCTCGAGGACAGCGGTACTCGCTCCTGGGATGTGGTGGACGAGGCCAGTACCGCGGACTACGCGGTGGTGATCACGTTGCCCACCGACCTGTCCACGGACATCTCCTCGCTGGCCACCGACAAACCGAAGAAGGCGCAGGTCACGGTGGCCACGCACCGCAATGCCGACCCGAATATCGTGAACGACGCGGTGAATCAGGTGACCAAGAAGATCAGCGCGTCCGGGCTCGACTCGCTGTTCGCCAGCATGAATTCCGCGCGCGGCGCGGTGGTGCAGCTCGGCAGCACCACCCAGCTGCTGAACGCGGGCGTGCAGGCCGCCGCCGACAGCGCCGGATCCTTCTCCTCGGGGGCGGATGAGATGCTCTCGTTCCTGGAGCAGGCGAAATCCGGTGCCAGCCAACTGACTTCGGGCATCGACTCGCTGAACTCCACCCTGTCCGCGGCCACCACCCAGGCGAATTCGCTTGCCACGGCACTGGATTCGACCGGCGTCACCTTCGGTCAGGTCACCAGTTCGGCCAGCTCGCTGAGCTCGGGACTGAATTTCGTGGTGCCGCTCCTGCAGGCCTTGCCCTTCGCGGGTGATCCGACGCTGGCGGGCCTGATCACGCAGCTGCAGGGCTTGCAGAACATCGCGAATCAGGCGAGCACGCAGCTCAGCGGTTTCGCCGACCTGACCGGAACGACCGTCACGGACGACACCCAGATCGGCCAGCTGCTCCGGGATGCCGCGTCCAAGCTGAGCGATGCCAGCGCGCAGTTGAATTCGGGTGCTTCCCTGGCGCAGAGCATTCCCCAGATCGCCGATTCGGCGAGTGCCCAGCTGGTGTCGGCCATGTCCGCGCTCACCGGCGGTGTCACCCAATTGCAGGCCGTGACGAAGACACTGGGCAATCAGGCCACGCAGGCCCTGGACGCGCTGCCGCAGCGGGCGGTGCCACAGCAGTCGGTCATCGCCACCGCGCTCACCGATCCGGTGGACATCGTTCGCAAATAGCCTTCGCAAATAATCAGCAACAATCGGCGGTTCGCTCGGCTAAACTATTGTCCGAATTGCTCTAATCGACCTGTTTGTGCTCCACCACCCACGTTGGTACCGGAGAGGAAACGATCGTGAGCATGTTGCTGGCCGCACACGACATGTACGGCTCGGTTGTCGCCCAGATGGGCAACCCCTCGGCCGAAACCCCGCCCATGGCCGACAAGATGATGAAGATGTTCCGCTACTTCACCTGGTTCATGCAGATGTCGGGGATCGCGGCCATCACCTACGGCGGCGGAAAGTTCGCCTGGGAGAAGTGGGGTGGCGGAGGCGGCTCCCCCAAGATGGTCGCCAATGCCATGCTCGGCGGCGCGGTCGCCACGAGCGGCGGCACCATCATGAACTCCGTCGTCGGCTCCTAGAACACAACCGGGCCCGCCGCGCAGTGCGCGGCGGGCCCGTGTGGTCGGACGTCAGTTCGGGACGTCCAGCAGGTCGATGATGAAGACCAGGGTCTTGCCCGACAGCCGGTGGCCGGCGCCGGCCGGACCGTAAGCCAGCTGCGGCGGAATGGTGAGCTGACGACGGCCGCCGACCTTCATGCCCGGAATGCCTTCCTGCCAGCCCTGGATCAGATTGCGCAGCGGGAAGACGATGGACTCGCCGCGATCCCACGACGCGTCGAACTGCTCGCCCGTGTCGTACTCGACACCGAGGTAGTGGACATCGACAGTGTCGCCGGGCTTGGCCTCGGCGCCGTCACCCACGACGAGGTCCTTGATCACGAGCTCGGCGGGGGCGGGGCCATCCTGGAACTCGATTTCCGGCTTGCTGCTCATGGATTGTCCTCTTCGATAGATGGGGTCGGAACCTTGATCACTTTATGCCCTGACCCTTTTACCACCGGCGATGCCGGGCTAAACCCCAGCGTCCGGCAGTATGGACCGCCGTGGCCGAGCTGATCGATATCGACGACCCCGCGGATCCGCGAGTAGCGGACTTCCGCGATCTGAATTCCGCTGATAGACGGCCGGATCTACCGGGCGGCAAGGGCCTGGTCATCGCCGAGGGTGTGGTGGTCGCACAGCGCATGCTGGCCTCGCGATTCCGGCCCTTCGCATTGTTCGGAGTCGCGAACAGGTACGAACAACTCACCGAGGATCTGGCCGGGGTGGACGTGCCGTATTACCGGACCACCGCGGACGTCATGGCGGAAGTGGTCGGCTTCCATCTGAATCGGGGCGTGCTGGCCGTCGCGCGTCGGCCGCCGGAGCTCACCGCCGAGGAGGCGCTCGCGGGCGCGCGGACCGTGGCGGTGCTCGAGGGCGTCAACGATCACGAGAACATCGGGTCGATCTTCCGCAATGCGGCCGGGCTCGGCGCGGACGCCGTGCTGTTCGGTGATCGCTGCTCCGATCCGCTGTACCGGCGCGCCGTCCGAGTGTCCATGGGGCATGTGCTTCGGGTGCCGTTCGCGCAGCTCCCGGCGCTGCCGCGGAGTCTGGACGTGCTGCGCGGCAAGGGCTTCCAGATCATCTCGCTCACCCCGAATCCGAAAGCCGAAACCCTCGCCACCGCCATGACCGGAGATAAGGTGGCGCTGCTGCTCGGCGCGGAGGGTCCGGGGCTCACCGAGGAGACCATGGCGGCCAGCGATATTCGTGCCCGGATCCCCATGACACCGGGCACCGATTCGCTTAATGTTGCGACCGCCGCGGCCATGGCCTTCTACGAGAGAGTGCGAATGTGACCCACCCGCCGGACGGACCTTACGGCTACGGGTATTCCGAGCCGACCCCGTGGGCGACCGGAATCGCCCTCATCGTGATCGTGGCCGCGCTGACCGCGGCGGGCGTGTACGCGTTCGGAGCGGCGCTGGCGCAGATACATCCGCTGCTGGCGGTGGTGGTCAATCTGATCGCGGTCGGCGGCGCGACTCCGACGGCGTGGCGCTGGCGGTACGCGCCGGTGACGCGCTGGGTGATCTTCGGGCTGGCCGCGGGCGTCCTGCTCGGCTGGGTGGCCCTGCTCGCGGGGGCCACGCCGGACAAGAGCAGTGTGGCGCTAGGACACTCGATCCTTGCCGCGCAGCCAGCCCAGCAGGCCGCCGCGCTTGCCATTGTGTTCGATGGAGGGCTCTGACGGTGCTTCCTCCACGGGTGCTTCACCCTTGGGGAACAGCGAAAAGCCGCATACCGCTATCTCTTCCGGCATGAGCGCGTCCTCGGAGACCTTCCCGCGATAACAGAATCCGAGCCACACCTCATTTGCGGCATCGGCGAAATCCGGTGGGTCGAAGGGCAGTAATTGCGGGTCAGGCAATTCGCCCGGATCGAGTTCGATGGGATGTTCGCCCGCCCAATACGGTCGCTCCCACACTCGCGGCAGGCCCGCGTCCTCGAGGATATTGACCCGGGTGGCGCTGAAGGAGCGGCGGAATTCGCCGCGCTCCCAATGCGCGAACGCGCCCCAGCCCAGGGAGAGGTCGTAGGAGATCAGGAAGGTGTGCTCGGAGGCGAGCGGGCGCACCAGCAGTTCGGGGAGTTTGGTGGGGCGGGGCAGCGCGGCCTGGGTGGAGCAGACGACGGTGACGCCGGGATAGCAACCGATATAGACGGATTCGGGGTCGGGGCCCGCCCACACCTTCATGGTGCCGGACGCGGCGGGCACCACATCGCGGTCCGGATTGAGCTGTTTGGCGAGGGCGAACGCGGCATCGGGATCGGGCCCCGGATGCTCGCGCAGCACGGCGACCGGGTCGGAGGCGTCGACGTACCAGAGGGATGACACTGTGGATGGCACGAACGGCACCTCCCGAAGTCATTGCGACCCAAGTTGGCAACTCTTGAGCAACGCTCGGTGGCCGTCAGTCGGCGTCGGCGCGGATCGGCCCGGCATTCACCGCCACCACATCAAAATCTACCCCCACCACGGCCGAAATGTCGCTGTTGCGCCACCTCGCACCCGGCGCGGCGAACTCCAAGTTTCACCGCGGAGACGAAGCGAGTCAGCAAATACTCAGCATTTGAGCGGGATTCGGCGGGACTCAGTTACCGGAGCTGCGCACGCCTAGGAGCACGTCTTCCCAGGACGGCATGGGAGCCTTGCCGCCGCGCTTGGAACGACTCTGCTTCTGCCCGGCCTGCTTCGCGGCGGGCTGCTGTGCCGGAGCGGCCGGAGCCGGTTCCGCGGCAGCGGGTTCGGCGGCCGGGGCGGACGGCTGGGCCGGGGCGGGTGCCGGAGTCGAGGTCGCGGGGGCCGCCGGGGCTGCCGCCGCGGGTGCGGGGGCGGGCGCCGGAGTGGGGGTGGCCGGAGCCGACGGGGCGGCGGGGGCGGGAGCCGGGGCGGCGGCCGCGGGTACCGGCACGGTGTCCGCACCGACGGCGGCGCGCTGCTCGAAATACCCGTCCAGGGACTGCTGATTCGCGACGCGGGCGGGCGCGGACTCGTATTCGGCCCGCTCTTCCCGCGGCGCGGGCGCAGGAGCCGGGGCCGACTCCACGGCGGCCTCGGTCTGATCCGGGAGAATGCTGGCCAGGCCGCGCAGGGCGCGGCCGAAGTCGGGGTCGATCAGATCGGCGGCCGGATCATCGAGGGGCACCACGGAGCCGCCGTGCGCGTCGGGCTGGTAGCGCCAGTGTGCGGCGATCACCGAACGGCCCGCCTGCCACTGCAATTGGGCCACCCAGTAGCCCTTTTCGTCCTTCCAGGCATCCCATTCGGCGACCTCGATATTGTGGCCACGCTCGGCGAAGGCCGCGGAGACGATATCGATGAGGGTCTCGACGGCGGGACCGTCATTGCGGACCGGATGCGCCTTCTGCGCCAGTTCGGCGGCGCGGGCACGTTCCAGCAGAACGGGATACGCGAAACGCTCGACTCGACTGGCGGGCATGCCGGACTCTTCGGTCACCTGCTCCACCGAAGCACCGGCACGGATACGGGCCTGGATATCGCGAGGACGCATCGTGGCTTCCATTTCGATCTCGATCTGGCCGAATCGGGCAAGGTCTCCACGGGCGGCCGCACGCAGTTTGTCATCCGCGGCGAGCCGGTACTTCTGACCGGTTTCGGTATCGATGCACACGATGTGCGCGGAATCGGGCGTCAATCCGATTACTCGAAGTTCACGCACCGTTACCTCCTTGTCACTGCAACGAACACCGTGCTGCTGCTTCAATCACAGCCACAGTAAGGCTCGCGACACCACCCACGTTCTGGAACAGTAGTGCACTTCTGTGATTCGTGGGGCAAGACACGCGGCGCGGAAATCTGTCGCCAGATCGCCGCGCCGCATACTGTGTCTCCTTTGGCCTTCCGCCCGGATTCAGCGGGAGGACCCGAATCACTGCATGAACACCGTGGTGTCAGCCGATCTTCTCGACCACCCAATCAATGCAGCGGGTCAGCTGCGACACGTCCTCGGGGTCGATGGCGGGGAACATGCCGACGCGCAGCTGGTTACGACCCAGCTTACGGTAAGGCTCGGTGTCCACGATTCCATTGGCGCGCAGCACCTTCGCGACCTGCGCCGCATCGACCGAATCCACGAAGTCGATGGTGCCCACAACCTGCGAGCGATTCGCCGGATTCGCCACGAACGGAGTCGCGAATTCGCTGGTCTCGGCCCACGAGTACAGACGCGAGGAAGAATCCGCGGTGCGCTTCACGGCCCAATCGAGACCGCCGTTCCCATTGAGCCATTCGATCTGATTCGCGAACAGCAACAGCGTGGCGAGCGCGGGCGTGTTGTAGGTCTGATCTTTGGAGCTGTTGTCCACCGCGATGGGCAGCGACAGGAATTCCGGAACCCAGCGACCCGAGTTCTTGATTTCCTCCACGCGTTCCAGGGCCTTCGGGCTCATCAGCGCGATCCACAGTCCGCCGTCGGACGCGAAGCACTTCTGCGGCGCGAAGTAGTACACGTCGGAATCGGCGATGTTCACCGGCAGACCGCCCGCGCCGGAGGTGGCGTCGATGGCGATCAGGGCATTCTCCGAACCGGCCGGACGCGACACCGGAATGGCGACACCGGTGGAGGTCTCATTGTGCGCCCAGCCGATGAGGTCGACGGACGGGTCGGACACCGGCACGGGGGCGTCGCCCGGCTCGGACTTGACCACGATCGGGTCGCCGATGAAGGGGTTGCCCTTGGCCACCGAGGCGAACTTGGAGGAGAACTCGCCATTGCTCAGGTGCAGCGACTTCTCGCGGATCAGGCCGAAGGCGGCGGCATCCCAGAACGCGGTGGTGCCGCCATTGCCGAGCACGACCTCGTAACCGTCGGGCAGCGAGAACAATTCGCGCAGGCCGGAGCGCACCCGCGCCACCACGTCCTTGACCGGCTTCTGCCGGTGGGAGGTGCCGAACACAGAGGCGCCGGTGTCGACGAGGGACTGTAGCTGTTCGGGACGCACCTTGGAGGGTCCGCAGCCGAACCGTCCGTCGGCGGGCTTGAGATCGTCGGGGATGGTCGGGAACGCAGAGGTCATGGCGACAAGGGTAAAGCGTGGTAGTACGCGCGGGGGCCAGTGGGTAGGCGACACAAAACAACCGGACCTCGGGGTTCGTGACGACCCTCCGCAAACGGCGCGTAACGCTGTGGCACACCCCACACAGCCACTACGGTTTACCGCCATGAGCATGGCCGCGCACGAGCGACCTGACACCGCCGCCGGCCGATCCGGCCCCCCGGCGAATCCCGGACGCGCACAACGCAAACCGGAGACGCCGGACAACCACCCACGCCTCGGGCTCCTGAGCCGCCTCTCCTCCCAGTTCGGCTCCCGCGGTCTCACCCGCCGCGGACCCGCCCTGGACGACGCCGCCCGCCGCGAGCTACTCATGCACGGCACCGAGGGCACCGCCACCATTCTGAGCGTGCGATCCGGCGGCAAGAACGCTGCCAGCAGCCCGCCCGAGCACGCACAGGGGCCCGGCCAGGAATTCTGGGTGCGCATCCGGCTCGAGGATCAGCACCCGTATGAGACCCGGGTCCGGCAGCGCGTGAGCACCGCCGATCAGGAATGGATGCAGCCGGGCGACATCATCGCCTGCCGCGTGGATCCGGGCGACCGGGACCGCCTGGTCTTGTATGTGCCCGCGCCCGAGGCGGAATCCTCGCGCGCCAATCTCGCCAAGATCCTCAGTCACGGCCGCCGCGCCCGCGCGACCGTGCTCGCCGCCACTCCCCTGGCCGCCGATTACACCGGCCGCGACGATCCCGTGCTGCGCCTGGATCTGGAACTGCACGCCTGGGACGAACCCGACCCGTGGCGGGTCCGCGTGGTGCAACCGGTCCCGCTTTCGGCCATGGACCTGGTGGATCTGGGCAGGCATCTGGAGGCGGCCTTCTTCACCGTCGATCGCGGTGAATCGGTGGCCGTGGACTGGGCGGCCTCCCGCGAGGCCGAGGAACTCCCCCGCGAACGGTGACGAACTCCGTGCGAGCGCGGAGGTTTCGAGCATGCAGGTCTCGAGCGGGGATGCCTACGGCAGCTTGACGAACTGGAAGCCCGCCGCCTTCAAAGCCGGAAGGGCTTTGAGCATGCCCGCGCCGGTGCCGGAATTGGGCCGGTGCATATGCGCCAGGGAGATGCCGCCGGGCTTGGCGTTCATCATGTTCGCCTGCACCTGCGCGGCCGAGGCGGTCGCACCGAAATCGGCATTGACCGAATAGCCGACCGGGGTTTCGCCGAGCTCGTGCACGATCGACACGGCGACATCGTCGTAGTGGGCGGTCCCGGCCCGGAAGAAGCGCGGCGCACGACCGGTGAGCGCGGTGAGCCGCTCGTGATTGCCCCACACCTCGTCCACGGCTTCCTGCGTGGAGCCGGTGCCCTTGATCTCATAGGCGGCGCGGCCGTTCACCGCGAGCGGCCGGTGCGAGGTGCCGTGATTGGCGAGCTCGAACAGCGGATTGGCGGCGAGCTGCGCGGCGCGATCGGGATTGGCGTCGATCCAGCGCTTGTTCAGGAACAGGGTCGCGGGGATCTGCTGCGCCTGCAGCAGGGCCAGCAGATTCTCGTCGATATCGTTATTGCCGGGACCGCCGCAGGCATCGAAGGTGACCGCGAACTGCTTTCCGGCGGAACCGAATTCGGTGGTGATGCCGGACAGATCCATGCCCCACGACTGCGGCTTCTGACCGGCGTACTTCGCCGCCACCGAGGACGGGGTGACCGCATCGGCGAGCGGCAGACTCGCGGGCGCGAGACCCGGATCCGTCTTCTTGAGCGGGGGTTCGAGAATGCGATCGGATGAATTACCCTTCGCCACACCGCATCCGGTGGCCGCTAAGCCGGCAGCTATCGCCGCGCCCGCGGAGAGCAACCGGCGCCGGGACAGTCCTGCGTCTAGCACCGGTGAAGGTTATGTGAAGAAGATGCCAAGGGCCAGAGCTCGATTCACCATTATTTTAACCTTCGCGGTCTGGCAACCAACTCGCCACCACAGTTCGGACAGTTGTAATCCATTGTTCTACTACAGTTTTCGCAGAACGAGCACTCGTAGGAACAGATCCACGCCGGGCCATCAGCAGTGAGTTCGGCAATCCCGCATTTCTCGCAGCGAGTCCGCATCTCCAAGGCCATCGAACACCTCCATAGTACGAAAACAGGTTGTTTCGGAGACGAGTGTGGCCCCCGGCGAGTCGCCGCGGGCCACAGTCGAGCATTCGATCGAACTAGCGAACCACGGTGTCCCAGCCGATAACCGTCTCCGGCTTACGCGGATTCGGACCGGTGTAGATGGCGGCCGGGCGGACCAGCTTGCCGAGCTTCTTCTGCTCGAGGATGTGCGCACACCAGCCGGCGGTACGGCCACAGGTGAACATGGCGGGCATCATGTGCGCCGGGACCTCGGCGAAGTCCAGGATCACGGCGGCCCAGAACTCGACATTGGTCTCGATGGCGCGATCCGGGCGACGCTCGCGCAGCTCGGCCAGGGCGGCCTGCTCCAGCGCGGCGGCGACCTCGTAGCGCGGCGCGTTCAGGCGCTTGGCGGTGGCGCGCAGCACGCGGGCGCGCGGGTCCTCGGCCCGGTAGACCCGGTGGCCGAAGCCCATGAGCTTTTCCTTGCGGTCCAGGATGCCCTTGACCAGAGCCCGTGCGTCGCCCGACTTCTCGACGCCCTCGATCATCGGGAGCACGCGCGCCGGGGCGCCGCCGTGCAGCGGGCCCGACATGGCGCCGATCGCACCCGACAGCGAGGCGGCCACATCCGCGCCGGTGGAGGCGATGACGCGGGCGGTGAAGGTGGAGGCGTTCATGCCGTGCTCGGCGGCCGACACCCAGTAGGCGTCGATGGCCTCGGTGTGCTTCGGGTCCGGGTCACCCTTCCAGCGGGTCATGAACCGCTCGGTAATGGTGTTGCACTCGTCGATCTTCTTCTGCGGCACCGCGGGCTGGTAGATGCCGCGGGCGGACTGCGCCACATACGACAGCGCCATCACCGAGGCGCGGGCCAGATTGTCGCGGGCGGTGTCGTCGTCGATATCGAGCAGCGGCTGGTAACCCCAGATCGGGGCGAGCATGGCCAGCCCGGCCTGCACATCGACGCGGACGTCACCGGTGTGAATCGGCAGCGGGAACGGCTCGGCCGGGGGCAGGCCGTGCCCGAACTCGCCGTCGACCAGGAGCGACCACACGTCACCGAAGGTGACCCGGTTCGCGACCAGGTCCTCGATGTCGACGCCGCGGTAGCGAAGCGCGCCACCATCCTTGTCCGGTTCGGCGATATCGGTGGTGAAGGCCACCACGCCTTCGAGACCGCTGACGAAGTCAGCCGGGATGACAGGGCTGGGAACCGCAGCGCTGGCAGTCATGTTGTGACTCTCCTTGCAAATCGGGCTGTCCGATCCAGGGCAGCCACGCCGATCACCGTTACCTTAACGCGCGCATTACTCCGGAGTAACGTCTGGCCCATGCCCGACCAGGAGAAATTCGCCACTACCGATCTCGATATCGCGGCCATGCGCGTGGAGTACGGAGTGGACGCCGGCGACAATCATCCGGGCCTGGAAACCGACCTTGACGAGAGCTGGCTGACCGACGGCTGGGAACCATTGCTGCGCAACTGGATCGAGCATGCCACCAGCGCCGGGATCACGGACTCGAATGCCATGGTGCTGGCGACCGTGGAGGTGACCGAATCCGGTCCGCGCCCGGCCTCCCGGACCGTGCTGTGCAAGGGGCTCTCGCCCGAAGGTGTGACTTTTTACACGAATTACGACTCGTTCAAAGGGCAGGCGCTGGCGGTCACGCCCTATGCCTCGGCCACCTTCGTCTGGCCGGTGCTCGGACGGCAGGTCACCGTGCGCGGGCCGGTGCGACGGGTCGCCGCCGAGGTCACGGCTGTGTACTGGCGGTCCCGGCCGCGCGGTTCACAGCTGGGCGCGTGGGCCTCGCTGCAATCGCGGCCGATCGGTTCGCGGGAGGACTTGGATCGGCAGTTGACCGAGGTCACAGCACGTTTCGAGAGCGTGGCCGAGATTCCGGTGCCGCCGCATTGGGGCGGGTTCCAGTTGCAGCCGGAGTACATCGAGTTCTGGCAGGGACGGCGCAGCCGGATGCACAACCGGCTGCGGGTGCTCGTGGAACCGGGCAATACCGAGGTGGCCGCCATGAAAGTGGAACGCCTGCAACCCTGAGGCTGTAACCCCAGTAATGCCGATGCGCAGGCATCAAGCAAGGTCCACAATCGTGGGATGAATCACCGGAAAACCGCTGCCCCAGCTCGTTTAGTGCCGCTAATGTCACGCCGGTGAAAGTGCTCGCCGATATAACCCCGCTCCGGAATCCCGACTATCGCAGGTTGTGGACCACCGGAGTCGTCACGGTCATCGGCGCACAACTCTCCGTGGTCGCGGTTCCCAAGCAGCTCTACGACATCACGCACAGCTCCTCCTATGTCGGCCTGGCCGGACTCTTCGGCCTCATCCCGCTCATCGTGTTCGGCCTGTGGGGCGGCGCGCTGGCCGACGCCATGGACCGCCGCAAGCTGCTGCTCATCACCAGCGCCGGAACCGGTCTCACCGCGCTCGCCTTCTGGGCGCAGGCCGCGGCCGGGCTGAACAATGTGTGGCTGGTGCTGGTGCTGTTCTCGACGCAGCAGGCCTTCTTCGCCATGAACGCGCCCGCCCGCAGCGCCATCTACCCGCGCCTGCTGCCGGAAGAGCAACTGCCCGCTGCCAATTCGCTGAGCATGACGGTCATGCAGTTCGGCGCGATCGCGGGCCCGGTCATGGCGGGCATGCTGATTCCGGTGACCGGGCTGTCCACGCTGTACCTGCTGGATGCCGTGGCCCTGCTCGCCACCGTGTGGGCCACATGGAAACTCCCGCCCATCCCGCCCCTCGGCGAGACCCGCAAGGCGGGGCTGCGCGAGGTCGCGGACGGTTTCGTCTACCTGGCCACGCAGCGAATCCTGTTGGCTTCCTTCGCCGTCGACGTGGTGGCCATGGTGTTCGGCATGCCGCGCGCGCTGTTCCCGCAGATCGCGCAGGACAGTTTCGGCGATACCGCGAGCAGTGGTCATGCCCTCGGCCTGCTGTTCGCCGCCATGTCGGTGGGCGCGGTGGCCGGTGGCGTGTTCTCCGGCTGGCTGTCCCGAATCCGGCGGCAGGGCCTGGCCGTGGTGGTGCTGATCGTGTTGTGGGGCATCGGCATGATCGGGTTCGGGCTGGCCGTGGCGGGTGCCGGGCATTCGCTGAGCCTCACCGTGGCGCTCTGGATCGCCTTCGCCTGCTTGGCCTTCGGCGGCGCGGTGGACATGTTCTCCGCGGCCCTGCGCACCACCATGCTGCAGTCGGTGGCCACCGATGAGATGCGCGGGCGATTGCAGGGCGTGTTCATCGTCGTCGTGGCGGGTGGACCCCGAATCGGTGATGTTGCGCACGGTTTCGCGGCGGCGGCCGTGGGTACGGCGGCTGCCGCGGCGGGCGGTGGCGTGCTCGTGGTGATCGGCATGGTGGTGGCCGCACTCGTGTTTCCGGCATTCGTCCGATATCGCGTGGCGCGGGCCCATTCCGAGGTGGCGACGGCCTGACCGAAGAAAGCGCGACAACCGGATTTATTGCCCTGCCTGCGTTTTCGTGATCAATCCGATAATTGACGTGAAATTCCCCACCCGGACGTTTAGTCTCTGTCCAGTCTGAAACGGACACGAGTTACCGATCCACCACGGGGGAATACCATGCAGTCTCCGCTGCGTACCATCACCAAAGTCCTTGTCGCACCGGCCGCTATAGCCACTTTCGGTCTCGGTGCGCTCATCGTGCCCGCTTCCGCGCAGGCCAGCCCCACCAACTGGGGCGCCATCGCGGTTTCCGACGATGGCGATATCGGCTCATCCTGGAACTACAACACCAAGGACGAGGCCAAGTCGGCCGCCATGAACTCCTGCCATGGCCCGAACTGCGAGGTTCTCGTTACCTTCACCGTCTGCGGTTCGGTCAGCCATTCGCGGATGGGCCACGAGTACAACGGCCGTTACGGGCCGTCGCGCGGCGAGGCGGAGGACAACGCTCGCGTGCACCCCGATTCCGTGATTCTCAAGACGGTCTGCAACGACTGATCACGGCGCTCACCAGGAAGACGCGGCGGCGGTCCGGGCCAATAGCACAGGACCCCGCCGTGCCTCACCTCACGACAATGTGACTGTGAGGTAGTTAAGGGTGACCCTCATTAGTCAGGCGTCTTGGACAGCGGCTAGCGTTGAAGCAAGCGCGTCGTCCGCCACCGCGGCCGAGGCCTACGGTTTCAAGCCTGAGAGGGATCCTTCCGTGCCCGCTGAGAACATCATCAACGTCGACGACGACGCCAAGCCGGTGCTGACATACCCCGGTGGCGAGTACCCGATGACGGTTGCCAAGGCTGTCGAGGGCAACGACGGAATCGACCTGGGCAAGCTACTGGCCAGCACCGGGTACGTCACCTACGACCCCGGCTTCATGAATACCGCGTCGACCAAGTCGGCCATCACCTACATCGACGGTGAAGCGGGCATCCTGCGCTACCGGGGCTACCCGATCGAGCAGCTCGCCGGTAAGTCGACCTTCATCGAGGTGAGCTACCTGCTCATCTACGGGGAGCTGCCGACCCAGGCCCAGCTCGACGACTTCACCGACCGGATCCGCCGGCACACCCTGCTGCACGAGGATCTGAAGCGCTTCTTCGACGGCTTCCCGCGCAACGCTCACCCGATGCCGGTGCTGTCCTCCGCGGTGAACGCACTGTCGGCCTACTACCAGGACTCGCTGGATCCGCGCGATCCCGAGCAGGTCGAGCTGTCCACCATCCGACTACTGGCCAAGCTGCCCACCATCGCGGCCTACGCCTACAAGAAGTCGGTCGGTCAGCCGTTCCTCTACCCGGACAACTCGCTGTCGCTGGTCGAGAACTTCCTGCGCATGACGTTCGGCTTCCCGGCCGAGCCGTATGAGGTCGACCCCGAGCTCGCCGCCGCGCTGGACATGCTGCTCATCCTGCACGCCGATCACGAGCAGAACTGCTCCACCTCGACCGTGCGCCTGGTCGGCTCCTCGGACGCCAACCTGTTCACCTCCGTCTCCGGCGGCATCAACGCGCTCTGGGGCCCGCTGCACGGCGGCGCCAACCAGGCCGTGCTGGAGATGCTGGACGGCATCAAGGCCGACGGCGGCGACGTCAAGGAATTCATCCGCAAGGTCAAGAACAAGGAAGACGGCGTGAAGCTCATGGGCTTCGGGCACCGCGTCTACCGCAACTTCGACCCGCGCGCGACCCTGGTCAAGAAGGCCGCGGACACCATCCTGTCCAAGATCGGCGGCGACGACCAGCTCCTGGACATCGCCAAGGCGCTCGAAGAGGCCGCGCTGAACGATGAGTACTTCATCGAGCGTCGCCTGTACCCGAACGTCGACTTCTACACCGGCGTCATCTACCGGGCCATGGGCTTCCCGACCCGCATGTTCACCGTGCTGTTCGCCATGGGCCGACTGCCCGGCTGGATCGCGCACTGGCGTGAAATGCACAGCGAGCCTTTGAAGATCGGCCGTCCGCGCCAGATCTACACCGGCTACGGCGAGCGCGACTACCGCGATATCACGGGCCGCTAACCGCCCTGAGCTCCCCGAAACCCGCTCTCGCACCGGCGAGGGCGGGTTTCGTCGTTTCGGAACCCCTCCCGGCCAGGGCATTTCGGACTACAAGGTCTTCTTAAGGATCTTGTTGGCGGCGGACGGCATTGTTGTTCATGCGAGATCGAAACGACCTCGCAGAGGGGGGACTCGAATCCGGGGGGATTCGAGATGCGGGGGGACTTGGGTCGGGGGACTCGGGGGAACAAAGGTCCGGGGAGGGACCTGGGGGGAACGAAGGTCCGGGGGGACCTGGGGGACTTGGAGTCTGGGGGGACTCCGGGGGGAATCGAGTTCGGGGGAACTCGAGGAAATGAGGTTCGGGGGACCTTGGGGGGACATCGAAAGCAGGGGGGGAGCTGGGGGGATCGGGAGTCCGGGGGGACTCCCGGGGCGGATTCTTCGGTGTTCGTCACCTGCCACGGAGGGGTTGGCAGGTGGCGGACACCGGACCCGTTTCCCGCGGAAAAATCTGATGCAGAGCCATATCGATTCATGGGATGGTTCGAGTCATGGCATCGACGAATGGCATCACCGTACGCTCAGCCACCAAGGACGACTTGCCCGCGATCGTGCAGTTGGAAGAGACCGCGTTCGGCATGCGCACCGAGCAATCCGACCGGGAACTCGGCCCCGAAGTCTTCCCCGTCGAACGGGCCTTGGTCGCGGTCGACGGCGACCAGATCGTCGGGCACACCGTGGACCGCACCATGACCCTCACCGTGCCCGGCGAACAGACCGTACAGGCCTCCGGCGTCTCCGGCGTCGTGGTCGCACCGACGCATCGCCGCCGCGGCATCCTGCGCACGCTCTACACCGAGATGCACCAGCGCACCGAGGACGAGGGCCTCCCGCTCACCATCTTCACCGCCAGCGAAGGCACCATCTACGGCCGCTTCGGCTACGCACCCACCATGGTCGAGAACGAGGTCGAGATCGACCGGCGGCGCGCCGAATTCCGGCCGGGCACACCGGATCCCGGCGGCGTCCGGATGGCGACCATCGACGAGGCGAAGAACCATCTGTACGAGGTGTACGACCGCTGGCGGCGGATCGTGCCCGGCGGCCAGGAGCAGCCGGAAGCCAAGTGGAAGAAGCGGTTCGCGGACCCGGAACGGCATCGCCGCGGCGCGACCTCACTGTTCGTGCTGACCCATCCGGACGGGTACGTGCTGTACCGGCGGCAGTGGCGGGACGAGGAATCCGCGGTCATCGTGGTCGAATTCCGGGCCGTCACGCCCGAGGCACACATTGCGCTGTGGCGAGTGCTGCTCAGCCTCGACCTCGCGCACACGGTCGAGGCCACGCTCGCCGATAATGACCCGCTCCCCTACCTGATGACCGACCCGCGACTGGTTCGCGTCAAAGGCCGGTGGGACAGCTTGTGGATGCGACTCATGGACGTCCCGGCGGCACTCACCGCACGCACCTATCGCACGGACCTGGATGTCGTTCTGTCCGTGGATGATCCGTTCCGCAATGCGGGCGGCACGTTCGCGCTCCGGGTGCGGGACGGTATCGCGGAATGCGAACCCACCACCCGTCCCGCCGAACTGGAACTGGGCATCGACGTCCTGGCCGGGCTGTACTTCGGCACCCATCGCGCCCGGGCCTTCGCCGCCGCGAACCGGATCCAGGCCAAGGAAGCCGCCGCGCTGCGCGCCTTCGATGAGGCGTTCACCACAGAGCGCGACGCCGAACTCGGCTGGTTCTTCTGACCCGAGATCGCAAGGTCACAGGCCTGCCGGGACGGGCATTCCGGCCGCCGAAATCAGGGTTTTCCCCGGTGTCGGCGGCCCGCCCGCCCTGGCATGCTGGATGACGTGAAACCGATCCAGTTGGTGTTGAACGTGCTCTGGCTAGTCCTCGTGGGCTTCTGGATGGCGCTGGGTTACATCATTGCCGGATTGATCTGCTGCGTGCTGATCGTGACGATCCCGTGGGGCATCGCCTCGTTCCGGATCGCCTCGTACGTGCTCTGGCCGTTCGGGCGCGAAGCCGTCGAAAAGCCCGGCGCGGGAATCCCGTCCATGCTCGGCAATGTCGTCTGGATCATCGTCGCGGGCTGGTGGCTGGCGCTGGGTCACATCTTCACGAGCATCGCCCTGGCCATCACCATTATCGGAATCCCGTTCGCCTGGGCCAATCTCAAGCTCGTCCCGATCTCCCTGTTCCCGCTGGGACGCGAAATCGTCTCCAGCGATAGGGCTTTCGGATACTGAGTTACTCGGACTCGTCCACGATCTGCTTCATGATCGAGACAGCTTCGAGGAGCACCGTCAGTTGCTCCGGGCGCAGGCCCGACAGCTGATCGGTCATCCACGCCTCGCGGGCGTGCGTCTCATCCGCGATCAAGGCGCGCCCGGCCTCGGACAACGACACGATGATCTGCCGCCCATCCGTGGGATGCGGATTCCGTTCCACCAGGCTCATTTCCGACAGCGATGCGATCACTCGCGTCATGGACGGCGGTTGCACGCGCTCCTTGGCGGCCAGCGCGCCCGGCGTCATCGCCCCTTCACGGTTGAGCGTGGCGAGAGCGGAGAGCTGAGTCAGCGAAATCTGGGCATCGGCGCGCCTGCCTCGCAGATGTCGCGTCAAGCGCACCACCGCCAGTGAGAGGTCACCGGCGAGCGCTCGAATATCGGAAGGCGTTGTCACAGAGGCAAACGATACGTGACCGCTCGCGCACTGGTTGACTGTTCGCGAGGTCCGCCCCGCACCGTCCCGACATGCAGGATTCCGGCACCCACCCCGGGAGCCGTACCGACCGGTACGCGAGCGTGCCACCCCAGCCGATACCCCCGCAACCCTCTACCCTGGAATCCGTGACTCAGCCCGTGCCCGAGATCCCCCACCGCTTCACCGATCCGCGCCCGGTCCTGGCCCTCGGCAGCCTCGGCTGGCTGATAGCCACCATCCTCGTCTGGACCAACGACAACTGGGCCGACTCCCGCCCCATCTGCCTCATGGGCCTGGGCGTAGGCCTACTCGGCTACACCATCTTCGCCATCCAGCGCCGAGGTGCCCGCCGAGGCGACAAGGGCGCCCAACTAGGCCTCGACTAGCCGACCCAAAAGGGTGAGGGAGCTGTGGTGGTGGGAATTCGCTCGAATTCCCAC
>NZ_JBFBCD010000017.1:0-46580 GCF_040683015.1 Nocardia sp. NPDC051030
ACCGGTCAACAAATCAAAAGCAGGACAGTCGAAGACGTCAGTCTCTAAGCGGGTCAGACCACTCGGATGCCATCAACATCATCCTCACAGTCTCTTATCTTTTGTCTTTAGACGGAAGGAGCGGCACCGTAGGAACCCAAGAGCCAGTCGTTGGGTGAGAACAGCTCGAAATGCACCCGCTCGCTGGGGATTCCGGCCGCCAGTAGCTGCGCGTGCAGCGATTGCAGGAAGCCTGCGCCGCCGCAGAGGTAGTAGTCGGCGTCCTCGGGGAGATCGACCTCGGCCAGGTTCATTCGGCCGTGGTCGAGGGCGGAGTACCAAACTCGGAGGTCGGCGTTGTGGAGTGCGGCGACCAAGTCCACGACCGTGTCATGCAGCGGGTGAGTGATGGCTGAGCGGTCGGCGTGGAGGACGAGTGTTCGGCGGGAAGGGGTTTCGGCGGCTAGGTGTTCGAGGATGCCTGCCATGGGGGTTACGCCGATACCTGCTGAGATCAGAACCAAGGGGGTGGTGGCGGCGGGGTCGATGGTGAGATCGCCGAAGGGGAGGGTGATTTGGAGGCGGTTGCCTGGAGAGATGGTGTTGTGCAGCCAGGTTGAGACTTCGCCTGCGGGGGTGTTCGAGTCGGCGGGAACCTTGCGGACTGTGAAGGCGAGGCGGGCGGAGCCGGGGTGGTTGGTCAGGCTGTATTGGCGGAGTTGGCGGGCGCTGTCGGGGAGGTCTGCGCCTACCGAGATGTACTGGCCGGGTTGGAAATCCGGGAGTGGGAGCGCGGGGGTGGCGGATTCGACTATGAAGGTGGCTGCACCGGATGGGTCGTCGATGCGTTGCACCACACAGGTTTCGCGGAATACGTCACCGGGTTGGACACCGGCGGATTCGTAGAGGGACTGTTCGAGGTCGATGAGAGTGGTTGCCATCAGCCAGTAGACGCGGTCCCAGGCGGCGGCGATTTCGGGGGTTACGACGTCTGCGCCGAGGACTTCGACTATGGCGGAGAACAGGTGCTCGTGCACGATCTTGTACTCATCGGGGGTGACGCCGAGGGAGGCGTGTTTGTGGCCTATGCGGGACAACAGTTCTCGGGGGTGCGGGAGTGTCGGGTCTACCAGGTGAGTGGCGAAGGTGGCGATGGAGGCCGCGAGTGCTCGCTGCTGGGCGCCTTGCTTTTGGTTGCCTCGGTTGAAGCGGTCACGTAGGAGCTCGGGGTGGGCCTGGAACATCTTGCGGTAGAACAGCGGAGTGATGTCGTCGATGCGCGAACCGACCAGTGGCAGCGTCGCCCGGATGAGGTCGGCGTGGTCGGGGTCCAACTCCGGAACCGTATGCGGAGCGGAGTTCGGTGCGATCGTCATTGATGTCTCCTACTCGTTGACCAGTGCTACCGCCGGGAAGACCGGCAGATGCAGCAGCTCGACCGTGCGGCGGTCCACCAGATCGGCGAGGGTGTATTGGTCGAGTTCCCGGTAGAACGCGGCTTGCGCTTCGGCGAGGAGTTTCCGCAAACGGCAGGCGCTCGCCAGGGGGCAGGGATTGTCGCCGAGGCATTCGATTACCTCGGTATCGCCTTCGAGGGCGCGGACAATTGTCCCGACCGTGGTGGATCGGCCTGATTCGGTGAGGAAGATTCCGCCGGTGCGGCCCCGATGGGACTGGACGTAGCCCAGCTCGGAGAGTCTGGATACGGCTTTGGCCACGTAGTTCTCGGACGCGTTCACCTGTCGCGCAATGAGTTTGACGGTGACGCGCTCCTCGGCGTCGCCACTGACGGCCAGCCGCATGAGCGCCCGCAAGCCGAGATCGGTGAACCGGGAGAGCTGCATGCCCCCTACGGTACTAATTCCGACTCGGAAAAGCCGATTTGGAGCGTGTGGGCTTTAATACGCGAATTCTCGCAGATTATGTAACCGGCGCCACAACCGTTCACTGAGCCGAATGGATAGCGAGCAAATCCCCGGCAGCGCGAATGGCCTCCGGGGAATTCGCGTCAGGCGGGCTGTGCGAGCTTGGTGCGCGAGGCGAGCACGTAGTAGATGGGCAGGGCCAGGCCGCAGCCGATGAACCAGCTGTATTGGGCTGCGGTGTGCATGCCGTAGACGTCCTTGGCCAGTACCGGGAAGACCGCGGCCGCGGCGCCGAGGACGGTGGCGATCACCGCCACGGGGTTGAATCCCTTGCGGTACCAGTACTTTCCGGTCTCGGACATGGTGAACAGCTCGTCGACCACGATCTCCTTCTTGCGGATCAGGTAGTAGTCGGCGATCAGCACGCCGAACAGCGGGCCGATGAACGCGCCCAGCACTTCCAGCGTGTAGTGGATGACTTCGGGGTTGTTGTAGAGGTTCCAGGGCGTGATCAGCACCGAGCCGACGGCGGCGATCATTCCGCCCATGCGCCAACTGATCTTCTGGGGGCTGACATGGGAGAAGTCGAAGGCCGGGGAGATGAAGTTGGCGACGATATTGATGCCGACCGTGGCGATGGTGAAGGTCAAGGCGCCCAGCACGATCGCGAACGTGGAGTCGATGCGCGAGACGGTCTCGACCGGGTCGGTGATGAGTTCGCCGTACACCGGGATCGTCAATGACGCGGTGATCACCACGAGCAGCGAGAAGGCCAGGAAGTTCACCGGCAGGCCGAGCAGGTTGCCGCGCTTCACCGCGGGCATGGACTTGGCGTAGCGGGAGAAGTCGCCGAAGTTCAGCATGGGGCCGCAGAAGTACGAGACGACCAGGGCGATCGCGCCGAGCACCACCGGCAGGGCGTCCCAGCCGTGGTACTTGACCTCGCCCAATTGCAGGTTGATCGAGCCCCAACCGGCCTTGTAGATCAGGTAGCCGCAGAGCAGGAACATCACGACATACACAGCGGGACCGCAGAAGTCGATGAACTTGCGAATGGACTCCATGCCTTGCCAGAACACGGCCGCCTGCACCACCCACAACACCAGGTAGGCGCACCAGCCGAGCAGCGACAGCCCGAGGAATCCGTAGTCACCGGCCACGGCGTACGGCGCGAGGCTCGGGAACAGTTTCACGGCAACGACTATCAGCGCGGCCGAGGCCAGATAGGTCTGAATCCCGTACCAGGCCACCGCGATCAGGCCGCGGATGATGGCCGGAATATTCGCGCCGATCACGCCGAAGGAGCTGCGGCACATGACCGGGTACGGCACTCCGGCCTGCTGACTGGGTGCGGCGACAAGATTGCACAGAAAATATACGATCGTGATGCCGATCAGCAGCGCCGCCAGCACCTGCCAACCGGCAATGCCCAAGGCGAAAAGGCTTCCGGCCGTGACGTATCCGCCGACGCTGTGCACATCCGACATCCAGAAGGCGAAGATGTGGTAACTGCCCCAGCGTTGTTCACGCAATGGGGCCAGATCGTCATTGGTGAGCCGAAGGTCGTACGCTGTGGAAGGAGCCGCGGCAGGGGATGTCACGGCGGGGGTGACGATATCGGTCATGGCCAATCCGATCCGATGTCAAACGATGGTCGGACCAAGGTAAGAATCGGCCATTGCCCCGCCGTTGCACTTCCATTGCCCGCGTATTGCGGAATCCATATATCGTTTCGGGCGCGCGTTCGCGCAGGTCACATCATGTCGGCGTGCAAACGGCCGGGGCCGGTGGTGATTCCGGGGCCGAGGCAGCCCATGACCATTTCCGGGGTCATCATCTCGTATTCGGCACTCACCCGGACCCAGCCGCCCTGGCCCAGGCCGTCCATGACCTGCATCGGGCCGACGGTCGGCTGCGTCATGCCCACCGGCCACGGCGCCCACAGGGTGGAGGTCTCACCGTCGTTCCAGGTGATGTTCACGGTGAGTGGGCCGTCGGCCGGGTGCATGCAGTCCGACCACGCCTCATGCACTCCGGTGAAGCTGCCGCCGGTAATGCCGGGGACCCCGACGCAATCCCACAGCCTGCCCACGGAGGTGAAGGTCAGCAGCTTGGGCGTCATGCCGATCGCGCCGTTGACGGCGGTCCAGCGGAAGTCGCCGCCATTGCAGCTGCCGATGGACGCCTGGGTGGCGGCGGTCGAGGGCGCGGCGGGCCAGAGGACTGAGGCGACGGAAACAGCCAGTGCCGCCGCGACTTTCATAGCCACGGGCATCGTCGGGGTCTTCGGCACAGCAACGAACCTCGGCACAGCGTTCCTCGCTTCCGGATCTCGGTGACGCGCGACTACGCAGGGCGGTTCTGCGATTCGGTCGAACGATAATCCGGGCGGGCGGCCGAGCCGCGGATTGGCGGTCGCGCGCGGCGTCCATCGGCGCGGCGACCGCCTGCCTCACTTCCGTTTCCGCAGGCTCGCGCGCGTCGCCTTGATGGTGTCCCACGGGATGTCGGGGCGCTTCATATTTCGGCGGCGCAGGTAGGCCGTGGCGGCGCGATGGCCCTGCCGAGCGAGGCCGATCATCTGCAGGGGCGAGCCGGTATTGTTCACCAGCGTCACGGGCGTGAAAAACACTGCGCCGTCCCGGCTTTCGATCACTCCCCGGGACAGCACGGAACGCAGCCCCTCCCCCGCCTCGTCATGACTATGGGTCAGTAGCGAGGCCGGTCCGTCGGCGGCCTCGAACCATTTCGGCCGGTCCGCCACGAGTTCGTCATCATCCAGGCGGAGCCGACAGCGCATGCTGACCGGATAGCCGGTGAGATCGGCGGCGGTGAGCACGACGCCGTCCGGGAAGCGTTGTACTGAGGCGTGGACCTGCTCTGCGAGTGTCATGACAGCGTCACCTCGTGCGGGGTGGCCGTCATATCGCGGCCCGGCCACCATCGGATGCGGACGGGTTTGATGCGAATCTTCAATCGCATGTAGTACCACCAGAAGACGCGCTTGGTGATCGGATCATTGCCCATGCCGCGGGATTGCAGGGCCCACACCTTCCGGTATTGCCGCGCCAATTCCTCGTCCCACGTGATGATTTCGGAAACCTCGGCATCGCCCTGTACGAGGACGGCGGGCGGGTTGTCGAGACCACTGGCGGTGGGATTGGAATACAGCAGCGCCACCTTCGGATCGCGGCGTGCGTTGAATGCCTTGCGCGGGACACCGATTCCGGTGCTCACCAGAACTTCACCACGTTCGGGGAGCCAGAGCGGAGCCACCGGGACGGTGACGGGCGTGTGGTCGCGGGAGTAGGTGGACAGTTCCGCGGCGAAGAACCGATCCAGGACGGCTCCGACCTCCGCGGGTAATGGGGTGGGATTGGTCATGTACCACGATTGCGCCCACCCGCTGCCCGGCGCAACCGGCTCGGCGAGTCCGGCCGGGAGCGAGACAGGCGGGTTAACTCCTGGCAGCATGGCGCGCATGGACGTGATTTCCCAGATCGAAGCCGCGGCGACCCTGCTGGCACCGGTCATTCGAAGGACTCCCGTGGTGACCTCACGGGTATTGGCCGAACGCACCGGCCACGACGTGCGACTCAAATGCGAGAACCTACAACGAACCGGATCGTTCAAACCGCGCGGAGCCTACAACCGCATCGCGAATCTGTCCGAGGCCGAACGGGTTCGCGGCGTGGTGGCGGCCAGCGCGGGCAATCACGCGCAGGGCGTGGCCTGGTCGGCGACCTCGCTCGGCATCGAATCCACGGTGTTCATGCCGCTCGGCGCGGCGCTGCCGAAGCTCGTGGCGACCAAGTCGTACGGGGCGACCGTGCACCAGGTCGGCGACACCATCGACGAGTCCCTCGCGGCCGCCCGGGAGTTCGCCGAGCAGACCGGGGCGACACTGGTGCATCCCTTCGACCACGTGGATATCGTGGCCGGGCAGGGGACGGTGGCGCTGGAAATCCTGGAGCAGATTCCGGATGTCGGCACGGTGCTGGTGCCCACCGGCGGTGGCGGGCTGCTGGCCGGTGTGGCCGCGGTGATGCAGCGGCTGGCCCCGCAGGTGCGGGTGATCGGCGTGCAGGCCGAGGCCGCTGCGGCCTGGCCCGCATCCCTCGCGGCAGGCAAACCGGTCGCACTCGAATCCATGGCGACCATGGCCGACGGCATCGCTGTCGGACGGCCCGGCGAGGTTCCGTTCGAGCACATCCTGGAATGCGCCCCGACCATTCTCACGGTCGATGAGGACGCCCTGTCCAAGGCGCTGCTGCTCTGCATGGAACGCGCCAAGCTGATTGTCGAGCCCGCCGGTGCCGCCGCCGTCGCCGCGCTGATGACCTGCACCCCTGAGGAACTCGCGCTGCAAGGACCGGTCTGTGCCATCCTCTCGGGCGGCAATATCGATCCGCTGCTGCTGACCCGCGTGATCGGTCACGGCCTCAGTGCCGCCGGGCGCTATATGGCCGCCCGCGTCACCATCTCCGACCGCCCGGGCAGCCTCAGCCGTCTGCTCGCCGAGCTCGGCCGCACCGGGGCGAGCGTCCTCGACGTGGTCCACTCCCGTACCGGCGCTTGGCTGGCCATCGACGAGGTGGAGGTCCTGCTCACCCTGGAAACCCGGGGCCCCGCCCACCGCGACGATATGCTCTCCGCGCTCTCCGACGCGGGATATGTGGTGCACGTACAGGATTGAGCGCTCGGCTCAAGCCCCACCCAGTTCGAGAGCCAGCACGCCGGCGATCACCAGGCCGATCCCCCCGACCTGCACCAGCGTGAGGCTCTCGTTCAGGAACAGCGCCCCGATGGTCGCCACCGCGACCACGCCCACCGCCGACCAGATCCCGTACGCCACCCCGATGGACATGCCCCGCTTCAGCGCCTGCGACAGGAAGTAGAACGCCGCCCCATACCCGATCACCACGATGATCGACGGCACCAGCTTGCTGAATCCCTCCGAGATCTTCAACGAGACGGTCGCCGTCACTTCACAGGCGATCGCCAATCCCAGCAGCAACAAGGTCATTGCCGCAGGATAGCCGCGTCCTGATCAGCGCCGCGGCAGCGGTGGGACTCCGATGCGGAGTCCCACCGAAAAAAGAGGATGCACGATCGGACGGCGTGTGGTTAACCTGGATGCCATGTGGATCATCCTGTTCTCCTGATCGCGTCTTCAGCGAGCGCCCGGCCGTCTTCCGGCCCCGCGGCGCCGTTCCCTTTGCCGCACAGCGGCATTCCGATTCGACCGGCATCTCTCCGGTGGACCGGTCACGCATTCCCTAGGAGGACCTGTGCCTGATCACTCGTCTATGCACGACCCCAATTCCGCAGTCCCGCAAGACCGTCCACTCTCGCGGCGTGAACGCCGAGGCAAGCACAAGGCCGATCAGCAGCAGCTGAACAGCGGCAAGGTGCACTCCCCCGGCCGTGTCGCCGTTCCCGCCGCCAAGCACGTCAACTACCGGCGCGGCTGAGTCGCCCGCGCGGGCTCAACCGTCCTGGTCGATACCGTTGATCAGGCGATCGAGGTCGCGCGGTTCGAGCCGTTTCGGCTCTACCTCGAAGGCACGGGTGAGCTTCACTCCTCGTCCGTCCCGTTGATCAGGCGGTCGAGGTCGCGTGGATCCAGACGTTTGAGCTCTTCTTCGAAGGCGCGATCGTAATGGCGGTCGTTCGGGTCACCGCCATAGCGGCGGCGCGAGACTCGGCCGTACGCCCTCATGAAGGGCTCGATCTGGGCGCGGAGCCGGTCTTCCCGTTTGGACATCAACCGAAAGTAGCCACCGCGAATGCGCGGTGGCTACTGGTTTTCCGGGCGGGTCGGCGCTGGTCAGCGCAGCCAGGACCGCGCTTCGGCGGCGGTGGCGCGGACTTCCTCGATTTGCTTGGCGACCTGGGTGCCCGCGGTGCCGCCGCGGGCATTGCGGGAGGCGATGGAGCCCTGGACGGTCAGGACCTCGCGGACTGCGGGGGTGAGGGCCGGGTCTACGGCGGCGAACTCCTCGTCGGTGAGTTCGTCCAGGCCGACGCCGCGTGCTTCGGCGACTCGGACGCAGCCACCGGCGGCCTCGTGCGCCACGCGGAACGGGACGCCCTGGCGGACAAGCCATTCGGCGATATCCGTGGCGAGGGTGAACCCGGCCGGGGCCAGCTCGGCCATGCGGTCGGTGTGGAAGGTGAGGGTGGAGACCAGGCCTGCGATGGCGGGGAGGAGGAGTTCGAGTTGGGCTACCGAGTCGAAGACCGGTTCCTTGTCCTCTTGCAGGTCACGGTTGTAGGCGAGGGGCTGGGCCTTGAGGGTGGCGAGCAGGCCGGAGACATTGCCGATGAGGCGTCCGGCCTTGCCACGGGTCAGTTCCGAGACGTCGGGGTTCTTCTTCTGCGGCATGATCGAGGAGCCGGTGGACCAGGCGTCGGCGAGGGTGATGTAGCCGAATTCCGGTGTGCTCCAGATGATCACCTCTTCGGCCATGCGGCTCAGGTCGACGGCGATCATGGCGAGCACGAAGGCCGCCTCGGCCGCGAAGTCGCGGGAGGAGGTGGCGTCGATGGAGTTCGCGGCCGAGGCGTCGAAATCCAGTTCCGCGGCAATGGCTTCCGGGTCCAGGCCCAGCGAGGAACCGGCGAGCGCGCCGGAACCGTAGGGGGACACCGCGGCCCGCTTGTCGAAGTCGCGCAGGCGGTCGATATCGCGCAGCAGCGGGTGGGCGTGCGCCAGCAGGTGGTGCGAGAGCAGGACGGGCTGCGCGGCCTGCAAGTGAGTCTTACCCGGCATGACCGCATCCGGGTGCGCGGCGGCCTGCGCGACCAGCGCGTCCACCACCTCGAGCACACCGAAGGCCACGCGGCGCACGGCATCCCGCAGCCACATGCGGAACAGGGTGGCGACCTGGTCATTGCGCGAGCGGCCCGCGCGCAGGCGGCCACCGAGTTCGGTGCCGACCCGGTCGATCAGGCCGCGTTCCAGCGCGCCATGCACGTCCTCATCGGAATCGGCGGGGACGTACGCGCCCGACTCCACGTCCACCGCAAGCTGATCCAGGCCGACGAGCATGGCGGCGAGATCGCTCTCCGACAGCAGTCCGGCCTTGTGCAGCACGCGCGCATGGGCTTTCGAGGCGCGAATGTCGTAAGGCGCGAGCACCCAGTCGAAGTGGGTCGACTTGCTCAGCGCCGCCATGGCCGCGGCCGGTCCGGATGCGAAGCGACCGCCCCAGAGCGCGCCCTCGTTGGTGCCGTGCTGCTCGGTCATGGCGTGCTGTCTCCTCCGGGTCGGATTGCGGTCATCAGTATGTGCCTGGTCATTTCTTCGGCCGGGACCGCGGCTACTGCACGCCCGTGACCGGCGAGGACTTCCCTCGGATCGGCGGGCGTCACGGTCCAGCCCTGCTCCCGGAACCAGTCGACCGGGTGGTTGCGGCCTTCGAACGGGTACCACAGGGCATTGACGTCGACATGGACGCCCTGCGTGGCCATGAACTTCGCCCGTTCCCCGTCCGCCTGCTTGGCCTGCGGCGATCGGGCTCCCGACATATTGAGCGCGACCCTGCTACCAGGGGCGCTGGCGGCGATCACGTTTTCCAGCAGTCGATCCTGCGCGTCCGCCGGGAGATAGCGCAGCAGTCCTTCGATGAGCCATGCGGTCGGCGCGGCAGGGTCGAATCCATTGTCGCGCAAGGCGGCCGGCCAGTCGTGACGCAGATCCACGGCGACGGTCCGGCGATCGACGGTGAGCCGCGCGGCGTACTCGTCGAGCGCTTTCGCCTTGAAATCCAGCACCTTCGGCTGATCGAGTTCGAATACCGTGGTGCCGGTTGGCCATTCGAGCCGGTAGGCCCGAGCGTCCAGCCCGGCGGCCAGGATCACGAACTGCCGGATGCCCGCCTGCGCCGCGTCCTGGAAGTACGCGTCGAAATAGAGGGTCCGCGCGACCATGAAGTCATTGAACTGGGTGAAGTTCGCGGCGACCGACTCTTCGTAGTCGCCGCGACCCAGCCGCTGCCAGAGGGGCGAGTCGACCGCTGTCACAAGGATTTCCGCGTACGGATCCTGAAACAGCGCATCCGGGCGGCGCGTCTCCGCCGCACGCATGGCCGCGACCCCGAGCGCCGTGGCACCCACGCTCTCGGTGATCTCCCAGCTGTCGTCTTCGCTGCGCATGACCGCCTCCGTCCGGGCCGTCCACCGGGGGACGGGGCGGCCCGGTTTCGAGGCTACTTCTTGCCGAGGTCCCGGCGGGCCGCGACCTTCGAGGACAGGCCGTGGATCTGCACGAAGCCCTTGGCCATGGACTGGTCGAAGGTGTCGCCCGCATCGTAGGTGGCCAGGTTGAAGTCGTACAGCGACTCGTCGGAGCGACGGCCGTTGACGACCACGCTGCCGCCGTGCAGCACCATGCGGACATCACCGGAGACGTGCTCCTGGGTGCTGGCCACGAAGGAATCCAGGGCACGCTTGAGCGGCGAGAACCACAGGCCGTCGTACACCAGCTCGCCCCAGCGCTGCTCGACCTGACGCTTGTACCGGCCCAACTCGCGCTCGACGGTGACGGCTTCCATCTCCTGGTGCGCGGTGATCAGCGCGATGGCACCGGGAGCCTCGTAGATCTCGCGGCTCTTGATGCCGACGAGACGGTCCTCGACCATGTCGAGGCGGCCGACGCCCTGGCGTCCGGCGCGCTGGTTCAGCTCGGTGATGGCTTCCAGCATGGAGACCGGGCGGCCGTCGATGGCGACCGGAACACCCTTGTCGAAGGTGACGATGAGCTCGTCGGGCGCTTCGAAGTTGACGGTCGGGTCGACCGTGTAGTCGTAGACGTCCTTGGTCGGCGCGTTCCACAGATCCTCGAGGAAGCCGGTTTCGACGGCACGGCCCCAGAGGTTCTGGTCGATGGAGAACGGCGACTTCTTGCTGACATTGATCGGCAGCTTGTTCTCGGCGGCGAACTCGATGGCCTTCTCGCGGGTCCAGGCGTAGTCGCGGACCGGCGCGATCACCTTCAGGTCGGGCGCGAGCGCGCCGATGCCGACCTCGAAGCGGACCTGGTCATTGCCCTTACCGGTGCAGCCGTGCGAAACGGTGTCCGCGCCGTGGTATTCGGCGGCCTCGACCAGGTGCTTGACGATCAGCGGGCGGCTGATGGCCGAGACCAGCGGGTAGCGGCCCATGTACATGGCGTTGGCCTGAATGGTCGGCAGGCAGTACTCATTGGCGAACTCGTCACGGGCGTCCACCACGATGGACTCGACGGCACCACAATCCAGCGCGCGCTGACGGACCTCGTTCATGTCCTCACCGCCCTGTCCGAGATCGATCGCGACGGCGATCACCTCGGCCCCGGTCTCCTTGCCGATCCAACTGATGGCGACGGAGGTATCCAGCCCGCCGGAGTAGGCGAGTACGACGCGCTTGGTCATAGTCCGTGTGCTCCTCGATTAGTGCCTGTAGGTGTGTCCGCCCGCGCTGAGCGGATACCTGGCCGGGCCGGTGCGCTCTTCGCGGCCCTGGCCTTCGTCCTGCAAATGATTATGCATGATGATGCAATCCCATTCATAACCGGGGTCCCGCAACCGGGGCGATGATAGGTCTTGCCGTACGTCCGGCGCGATGCTGCCATGGAAGAACGTACGAACGCGCCAGGAGGCGTGATGCACGATCCGATCATCGGCCAGATTCCCGACTCACTCAGATACAGCGACGGCCGGTATGTGCCCGAGCGAGTTCCCTCCGACACCGCACCGACTCTGCGCCAGGTACGAAGAATCACGCGGCCGCTCAACATGGTGCAGCAGACCCTGTTCGCCATCCGGCTGCCGCGCGGCGTCGGCGTACTCACCACCACCGGGCGCAAGAGCGGCCAGGAGCGCCGCTGCCTGATCAAGGCGATGCGGGACGGGGACAAGGTCTACACGTACTCGATCCTGGGCGAACATGCGTTGTGGCTGAAGAACATTCGAGCCAACCCCGCGGTACGGGTGCGCTTGCGCGGCGGCACATTCGACGGGATCGCAAGGGACCTGCACGATGAGGAGGAACGCCGGGCCGCATACTCGGCGCTCTGCGAGGCGGTCCATCCGTTCGACTACCTCGAGAACGCGTTTCATCGTCGGGGGATACCTTCGCGAACCAAGATTCTCGAGCTGCACCGCGCTTGGTTCGCCGGTGGCACTCCGCTGGTGGTCGAGCTGCGGTAGGCGCTACTCGAGGTCTGCGACGCTTTGGCGGATCTGGGCGTCGGAGATCTCCCAGCGCCGGGAGAGGCGGTATTCGAAGTCGAGGCTCACGCTCATGTCGGCACGCTTGATTCGGAAGCGGCACACCTTCCAACCCGGCTCGCCGGGGTCGGTCATGGCGGAGCGCAGCTCTACGAAGCGGTCGAGGGCTTCGCGGTCCTGCGGGATCAGGGATCGGGCACGGCCGTCGGCGGTGTAGATGTAACCGCTCAGGCTTTCCCCGCGTTCGCGGATTTGGGAGATCAGGGTGAGGCCGTCCCAGGGACGGTTCTTGAAATTCTGGTCGTCGACAACGAGTTCCGCGAGGGACTCCACTATGCGCACCGCCTCCTCGGATACGAAGGCGGGCCCGGCCAACTCCCTGCGCAGGGCGATATCCGCCAGTGTCGTCCACTTCGTACGCTTCACGGCGTGAGCTTACTGGCGGACTCCGACATGCGGCCCGCAATGCCCTTCAACGGGATTCAGAGGCAAACGGGCCGGTACTCCCGGTGAGACTGGGTGCGATCCTGCGTCATCGCGGGCTCCGACAGGTCGAGTTCACATAGCCCGGCATCATCGGTGAGCCGGAGCAATTCCGGCGGGCTGGTGGGCAGGCGCAGGCCGACCCGGTCGATGTCCCGGGGGTGGGTCGGGAGTAGCCGGGCGGTGCGGCCGCCGGGCTCGAGCGGAGGCTCGGGAGGCAAGGGGCGCACCGGGAAAGCGGAGTACGCGTGGCGCATGACGGTCTGGCGTTCCGCGCGGAACAGGACGCCGCCGCGACGGAAGTCGAAGGCGAGCACCCGGCCCGTGAGCGCGACCTCGAGCGGTTTGAACCTGGTGTCGTACAGGCCCGGCGCGGGCGTCGACAGGGCATGAAACCCGCAGGTGCAGTAGACATCCGGGGCACGATGCGCCATGCCGAGCGCGCACGTGGCCACCGCGTCGATGGGATAGGGCGTGCCGCCGGTCACCGGCTGGAAGCGATCCCCCACCGGCCGGGCCACCTTGTGCGCCCACACCATCCACACGCCGTTCTCGGTCCGAGTCAGGCAGGACGCGATGGGTTCCGGCACCACCGGCCGTTCTCTCGTCCCGGCAATGAAGGATGCGACGAATCTTCCGCCTTCACACATAGTGCGTTACCTCGCTCGAAGAGCCCTTGCTGAGCACTGCTTTTTCTCGACGGTACGCCCGCACACGCGCAACGCCAGAGTTCTTCCAAGTCCACAGGAAAAGCTCAGCTCGCGTGGGCTCGAACCATGGTGTCGACGAGGGTGTCCAGGGGCGGCCAGGGGAAGCTGGGGCGATCCTGATGCAGCGTGATCAGGCCGTGCATGGCCGACCAGAGGCACAGCGCGGTGGATGTGGGATCGGTTGCGCCGCAGTCTGTTACATCGTCGACCAGGAGCTGGAAGGTGGGCAGTCCGGGCAGCTGATCGGCCGTCGGTTCCCACCCGGGAGTGCCCGCGGTGCCGAACAGGACTCGGTAGTGGCCGGGGTGCGCGACCCCGTAGTCGACGTAAGCGTGGCAGAGGGCATTCAGCCGATCCCCTGGAGTGTCGGCCGCGGCGTGTCGAGCGGTGTCGAGCGCGACCCGCAGTTCCGTGAACCGCACCGCATAGACAGCGGTAAGAAGTTCCCGCCGATCCGCGAAATGCAGGTACACACTCTGCGGAGCAATACCCGCCTCCCGCGCGACCGCCCGCAGCGACAGCGACTCCTGCCCCTCGAGCGATTCCAGCAGCCGACTCGCGGCCGCCACCAATTCATCCCGCAGCCGAGACCCTTCGCCGCGTGGATTCCGGTTTCGCGCAGTGGATTTCACCTTGACAGCATAACAAGACAAGCGTCTACTGACACCCGTAAGCAGACAGTCGTCTTCCCAGAGAGTCCCGCGATGCTCACAGTCACCCGCGTAGTCCACGCCAGCGTCCTCCTCGACTTCGGCGGAGCCCGAATCCTCACCGACCCTTGGCTTTCCGAACGCCGCTTCTACTACCAGGGCGAACCCCGCAGCATCGCCACCGCCGCCGACCTCCCCGACCTCGCGGGCATAGTGATCAGCCACGAGCACTACGACCACTGCGATCTCGATGCCCTGGCGTCCTACCCGGACAAGTCCGTCCCCTTCGCGGTCGCGAAGGGCATCGCCGCAAAAGTCCGCGCGGCAGGCTTCCCCAATGTCACCGAGCTAGACCCTTGGCAGACCACCAGATTGGGCCCGGTCGAAGTGATCGCCACCCCCGCCAGCCACGGAGTCCACGAAGTCACCTTCGTCCTCCGCGCCGACAACCACACCGTCTACTTCGGCGCGGACACCCGCCGCATAGACGACCTGGACGAAATCGCCCACCGCTACCCCGACGTCGACGTGGCCCTACTCCCCATAAACGGCTTGAAGATTCGACCGCTGGCCAACCGCCAAATGGTAATGAACGCCGCAGAAGCCGCCGAGTTCACCAGCACCCTGCGCCCCCGCCTCTCCATCCCCATCCACTACGCCTTCACCAGCGGCCCGATCGGCGACCGCCTCATGACCAAGTCCACCCGCAACCGCCCCGACCTATACCGCGACGCCGTAACCGACCTCGCACCAGACACGACCGTGCACATACTCGCCCCCGGCGAACCGCTGGCAGTTCCGGACTAGCATCCCCGCTGACCCATGGGTCAGCGTCGATCCCGTCTACCGCACCGCATTCAACTCCCGCCCACTGGAATTCGGCGCCCCCCTAGCCGACGCCGACCACTCCCCCGAATTCAACATCAACGCAAAGAATTTCCTGAACCTAGCCGACCAACTGAGCTGCTGACCACCAGTGAAACACGTTCAGGAGGGACATTAGGCAGGGGTAAACGGACAAAACCCCGGCTCATGTCCCCCTCGACGTCAAGGGGCCAAGAATTCGACCCGTTCGGCGAAGCGAAGCGAGCCGAGAGGGTCTTCTTCTCTTCTTGTCCAGGCATCTTTTATCTCTTGTCTTTTGTCTTTTTCTTGTTCTCTGCTCTATCCCCAGCTCAGACGCACGGGAGTAACACCAGCAAACCGTGAGCGATTTCCTCCACACAAACACCTATTCAGGAGGTCGGAATGCTATCTGCGAAGCGGCTTGCTGCCAGCGCCGTCGTTGCTACCGCAGCTGCGGCAGCTGTGCTGGCTGGTGGAGGTGCAGCACAGGCTGATGTGCCGGTATGGGAGGCCAATTGCCACCTGTACAACATCTTCAATACCGGCGGAATGTCCAATTGTGAGCTGCCGACCTGGCATCAGGTGAAGCTGACGTGTGTGGCGTGGCCTGTCCCGTTCACCTACTGGAAGTACGGCCCCATTCAGTACGGCCAGAACCAGTCGTGGGCCAGTTGCGACTCGTTCAACGCCCTGGTGGGCCTCGAGGTTATTCAGGCGTACCCGTAAGGGCGGTTACGGCTCAGGCCAGTAGTTCGATTTTGGAGGCCAGCTCGGCTCCGGTCATGGGCTCGCGGGCGATGACGGCAACGGTGTCATCGCCCGCAATCGTGCCCACGATCTCGGGGAGAGCGGCGCGGTCGAGGGCGCTGGCCAAGAAATGAGCCGCCCCGGGCGGGGTTCGCAGGACGGCGATATTGCCGCTGGAATCCGTGGAGACCAGTAGGTCTCCGAGAAGCTTCGACAGGCGTTCGGTGCCGCCGGTGACTCCCCGGACGGGGCTGCCGTCTTCGGGGACCACATAAACGCCCGCGCCGCCGTCGGCCGCGCGGAGCTTGACGGCACCGAGTTCGTCCAGGTCGCGGGAGAGCGTGGCCTGCGTGGTGTCGATGCCCTCACCCGACAGCAATACGGCGAGTTCGGATTGGCTGCGGACCTCATGCTGGGAGAGGATCGCGACGATTCGGGCCTGGCGGCCAGCTCGGGTGCGGGCTATGGCCGCACCCGATCTGCCGGATACCGGTGCGGGAGAGCGGCGTTCGCCGGTGCTCACGCTTCGCCTCGCTCGAACTTCTCGAGCAACCAGACGAGAAGAGCCTTTTGGGCGTGGAGGCGGTTTTCGGCCTCGTCCCAGACCGCGCTGTGGGTGCCGTCGAGGACCTCGTCGGTGACTTCCTCGCCGCGGTGAGCGGGGAGGCAGTGCAGGACGGTGACATCGGAGGCCGCCCGGGAGAGCAGGTCGGCGTTCACCTGGAAGGGACGGAAGGGGGCCACGCGGTCGCGGCCGTCGTTCTCCTGGCCCATGGACATCCAGGTGTCGGTGACCAGGGCGTCCGCACCTTCGGCCGCGGCCTGCGGGTTGTCCGTGAAAGTGATGGTCGCGCCGGTTTCGGCGGCTCGCTTCTGCGCGAGGTCGACGATCCACGGGAGCGGCTCGAAGCCGATGGGGGCGGCGATGGTGACGTTCAGGCCCGCGGTGACGCCGCCCAGTAGGAGCGAGTGGGACATATTGTTCGCGCCGTCGCCCAGGTAGGTCAGGTTGCGGCCGACGAGGTCGCCCTTGCGTTCCTTCAACGTCTGAAGGTCGGCGAGGACCTGGCAGGGGTGGAACTCGTTGGAGAGCGCGTTCACGACGGGAACGGTTGCAGCTCCAGCCATTTCGTCCAGGCGAGTCTGCTCGAAGGTGCGCCAGACGATGGCGTCCACGTAGCGGGAGAGCACGCGGCCGGTGTCGGCGAGGGTTTCCTCGCGGCCGAGCTGGGTGTCGCGGCCGTCGACCACGACGGCGTGACCGCCGAGCTGGGCGATGCCCATTTCGAAGGAGAAGCGGGTGCGGGTGGAGTTCTTCTCGAACATGACCGCGATGCCGCGCGGGCCCTCGAGGGGACGCCGGGACAGGGGGGCCTGCTTCAATTCCGCTGCGATGGCCAGGATTTCGGCCTGCTCGGCGGGGGTGACGTCATCGTCGCGCAGGAAATGCCGGATAGTCACTTGGTGCCCTTCTCCGCGGTGGCCTGCGCGACATCCAGGATGCCGGGCAGGTCGGACAGGAAATTGTCGACCTGGGTTTCGGTGAGCACCAGGGGCGGCGCCAGCCGGAGCACATTGGGCTTGGCGGGATTCAGCAGGTAGCCGGCCTCTCGTGCGGCCTCGTCGACCTGGGCCGAGACATTCCGGGTGAGCTGGATGCCGATCAGCAGGCCCGCGCCGCGCACACTGTCGATGAGCGGGTGGTCGAGGCTGTCGATGCCGTCGACGAGGATCTTGCCGACCTTCTCGACGTGAGCCAGCAGCCCGTCCTCGTCGATGGTGCGCAGCACCGCTAAAGCCGCTGCGGCACACACGGGATTGCCGCCGAAGGTGGTGCCGTGCATGCCGGGCTGCAAGAGATCGGCCGCGGCACCCTGGGCCAGCACCGCACCGATGGGCAGGCCGCCGCCGAGGCCCTTGGCCAGGGTGATGACATCCGGCACGATGCCCGCCGCCTGATGCGCGAAGAACGCGCCGGTGCGGCCGATACCGGTCTGCACTTCGTCCAGGATCAGCAGTGCGCCTTGCTGTTTGGTGATGGCGCGCGCCTTGGCCAGGTAGTCGGCCGGGGGCACCACGACGCCGCTCTCGCCCATGATCGGTTCGAGGAATACCGCGGCGGTGTCATTGTCGACGGCCGCGGCGAGGGCCATCGCGTCGCCGTAGGGCACGTGCACCACGCCGGGCGGCATGGGCTCGAACGGCGTCCGCTTGGACGGCTGACCCGTCAACGCCAGCGCACCCATGGTCCGCCCGTGGAACGCCTCCTCACACGCGACGATCTTGCGCTTGCCGGTGAGCCGCGCCATCTTGAACGCGGCCTCATTGGCCTCGGTGCCGGAATTGCAGAAGAACGCCTTGCCATGCCCGTCACCGAAGTGCGCGAGCAGCCGTTCGGCCAACTCCACAACCGGTTCGCTGGCATACAGATTCGACACGTGGCCGAGGGTGCCGAGCTGGTTGGTGACGGCCTCCAGAATCGCCGGATGCGCATGGCCGAGGCTATTGACCGCGATGCCGCCGAGGAAGTCCAGATAACGCTTGCCGTCGGCGTCGTAGACCACCGCGCCCGCGCCGCGCACCAGCGCGATCTTCGGGGTGCCGTAGTTGTTCATCAGCGCGGTGTTCCACCGCTGCTGAATATCGGCTGTGCTCATAGCTTCACTCCGTCCGAAGACTCGACCGGGGTGACCATCGTGCCGATGCCCTCCCCGGTGAACAGTTCCAGCAACACCGAATGCGGTACCCGGCCGTCGATCACATGCGCGGTCGGGACACCGCCTTCCACGGCGCGCAGGCAGGCTTCCATCTTGGGCACCATGCCCGCATCCAGACTCGGCAGCAACTTGGCCAGCTCGTCGGCGTCGATGCGGGTGGTCAGCGAGGACCGGTCCGGCCAGTTGGTGTACAGGCCTTCGACATCGGTGAGGACGACCAGTTTTTCCGCCCCGATCGCCTCGGCCAGGGCGGCCGCCGCGGTGTCGGCATTGATGTTGTGCACCACGCCGTTCGCGTCGGGGGCGATGGTGGAGACCACCGGAATACGCCCGGCGGCAATGAGATCCAGTACGGCGTCGGGGTTGACCGAGGTGACGTCGCCGACCAGGCCGATATCGGTCGGTTCACCGTCCACGTCCACGGTGCGGCGAGTCGCGGTGAACAGGTGCGCGTCCTCGCCGGAGATGCCGACCGCGTAGGGCCCGTGCGCATTGATCAGCCCGACCAGTTCGCGACCGACCTGTCCGAACAACACCATTCGCACCACATCGAGGACCTCGGGTGTGGTGACGCGGAAGCCGCCCCGGAATTCGCCTTGCAGGCCGAGGCGTTTCAGCATGGCGCTGATCTGCGGCCCGCCGCCGTGCACCACCACCGGGTGCACGCCGACCGTGCGCAGGAACGCCATATCCGCGGCGAAGGCCTGCTTCAACTCTTCGTCGATCATGGCGTTGCCGCCGTATTTGACCACCACGATCTTGTCGCGGAACTTCTGCAACCAGGGCAGGGCGTCCGCGAGAACGTGCGCCTTGTCCAGGGCCGAGAGCTGTGTGATGTCCGCGCTCATGAGCTGTATGCCGAATTCTCTTCGACGTAGCCGTGCGAGAGGTCGGTGGTCCGGATCGTGGCCTCACCCGCGCCAAGGCCCAGGTCGACCTGCACCTGAATATCGGGCCCGGACAGATCCACCTCGCGCGCACCGGGCGCACCCGCGCCATCGACGCAGACCGGAGAGCCATTGAACGACACCGAGATCCGGTTCGGGTCCAGCTCGATCGGCGCGATGCCGATGGCGGCCAGCACCCGGCCCCAGTTCGGGTCGGAGCCGAAGAACGCCGTCTTCACCAGGCTGTCCCGGGCGAGGGCACGCGCGCCGATCAGCGCCTCGTCCTCGCTGACCGCGCCGGAGACGGTGATGTGGACCCGCTTGGTGACGCCCTCGGCATCGCCCATGAGCTGCTCGGCCAGGTCGTCGCACACCGCGAGCACGGCGGCGTTCAGCTCGTCCTGGCTGGGCGCGACCTCGCTGGCCCCATTGGCGAGCACCAGCACGGTGTCATTGGTGGAGCAGGAACCGTCCACATCGAGGCGGTCGAAGGTCATGCGGGTGGCATTGCGCAGCGCTTCGTCCAGCTGAGCCGGAGTGGCCACGGCATCGGTGGTCAGCACGACCAACATGGTGGCCAGCGACGGCGCGAGCATGCCCGCGCCCTTGGCCATGCCGCCCACGTTCCACTTGTTCTTGTGGTGGTACGCAGCCTCTTTCGGCACGGTATCGGTGGTCATGATGGCGCGCGCGGCATCGCCTCCGCCGGAGATCCCGCCGCCCATCTCGTGCACGATCTCGGTAACGGCCGGAATCAGCTTGTCCATGGGCAGCCGGTCGCCGATGAGACCCGTTGAGCAGACCGCGATCTCGCCCGCGCCGGTCTCGGTGCCCCAGTTGCTCAAGGCCTTCGCGAGTTCCTCGGCGGTGGCATGGGTGTCCTGGAATCCGCCCGGACCCGTACACGCGTTCGCCCCACCGGAATTCAGGATCACCGCCCGCAGGCGACCGCCGGTCAGCACCTGCTGCGACCACAGCACGGGCGCGGCCTTCACCTTATTGCGGGTGAAGACACCGGCGGCGGAGTACTCCGGGCCCTCGCTGAATACCAGCGCCAGATCCGGCTTACCGCTCTTCTTGATCCCGGCCGCAATACCCGCGGCGCGGAAACCCAGCGGCGCGGTGACGCCCTGGGTCCGGACCAGCTTGCCGTCGTTGCTTGAAGTCACGGTGCCACTCCTACGGTGGAAAGTCCTGCGGTCTCCTCGATTCCGAGGGCCAGGTTCATGGATTGCACCGCGGCGCCCGCGGTGCCCTTGGTCAAGTTGTCGATCGCGCCGATGACCACGAGCAGTCCGGCGTCGGCATCCACGGTCACCTGCAGGGTGACGGCATTGGAGCCGAGCACCGACCCGGTCTGCGGCAGTACGCCTTCGGGCAGCAGGTGCACGAAAGGCTCGTCGGCGTAGGCCTTCTCATAGACGGCGCGGGCCTGTGCGGCATCGACTCGGGTGGGTGCGGTGCAGGTGGCCAGGATGCCGCGCGGCAGCGGGGCCAGGACGGGGGTGAAGGAGACGGCCACATCGACCGCGCCGGTGGGTGATTCACCGCTGGCGGCCTTCAGGTTCTGAGCGATCTCGGGGGTGTGCCGGTGCGCGCCGGCAATGCTGTAGGCGCGCAGCGAGCCCATCACCTCGGAGCCGAGCAGGCCGACATCGAGTTTGCGTCCCGCGCCCGAGGTGCCGCTCACCGCAACCACATTCACGTTCGGCTCGATAATGCCCGCGGCGATGGCCGGGGCCAGCGCGAGGCTGGATACCGTCGGATAGCAGCCCGGCACCGCGATGCGAGTCGCGCCGCGCAGCTTGTCACGTCCGCCCGGTAGCTCGGGCAGACCGTACGGCCAACTGCCCGCGTACGGGGAGCCGTAGTACTTCTCCCACGCGGCGGCATCGGTGAGCCGGAAGTCCGCACCGCAGTCGATGATGATCGTGGACTCGGGCAGCTGCGTGGCGATGGCCGCGGACTGCCCGTGCGGCAGTCCCAGGAAGACGACATCGTGCCCGGCCAGCTCGTCGAGAGTGGTCGGTGCGAGCACCCGGTCCGCGAGCGGCAGCAGATGCGGTTGCAGTTCGCCGAGCTTGGTTCCGGCATTGGATCCGGCGGTCAACGCACCGATCTCGAGGCGGCCGGTTCGGTAGGCTGGATGCCCCAGCAGCAGACGCAGGACTTCGCCGCCCGCGTACCCGCTCGCACCAGCCACCGCGACCCGAAGAGAGGGCCCACTCGAGGTATCCGCCATGTGATGATTATGCACGACCGTGCAAGCTCATTCACCAGCGGGTGCGAATCTGACAGCACGCGAAGGTTCCGGCACACTCGACAACGCCATGTACGACGACGACACCGAGCAGCTCCCGGTCTATCGCCCCGAGGGCGGCAGCCGCCGAGCAGCCGAGACGCCCACCCCCGCACCGCGCCGTACCCGGCGCGGCCGCCCGACCTCGCATCGGCGGCGCGCGGAGCATTCCGGCAATTCCCGGCTGCGCTATGCCGGGCGCGGGGTGATGTCGCTGGTCGCGGTCGGCATCATCGGCATCAGCGGTGTCGCCTGGTACGGCGAGAACAGCCTGGAATCCGGGTTCATCCGTTCCGGCGCGATCGCCCCGGAGGACCGCAGCCTCGATGGCGACAAGAACATTCTGCTGATCGGCTTGGACACCCGCAAAGATCTCAATGGCAATGACCTACCCAAGGCGATCCTCGACCAACTGCACGCGGGCGATGGCTCCGAGGGCGGGTACAACGCCAATTCGCTGATCCTCATTCACATCCCCAAGGATCTGAAGAAGATCACCGCCTTCTCGATTCCCCGCGATGACTACGTCTCGGTCTCCGGCATTCCCGGCTACGACAAGGTCAAGATCAAAGAGGCGTACGGGCTGAAGAAGTTCACCGTCGAGGAGAAGCTCAAGGCGCAGGGCGTCACCGACAAGGTCGACCTGGAACGCCAAGGGCGAGAAGCGGGCCGCACGTCGATCGTGCAGAACGTGAAGGCGCTCACCGGGGTGCCGATCAATATGTTCGCCGAGATCTCCCTCGCGGGTTTCTATGACCTGGCGACCGCGCTGGGCGGCGTCGATGTGTGCCTCAATCACGCGGTGGACGACAGCTACTACTCCGGCGCGGTCTTCCCGGCCGGACCGCAGCATCTGGACGGCTCCGACGCACTCGCCTTCGTGCGGCAGCGGCACGGGCTGGAGAACGGTGACCTCGACCGCACGCATCGGCAGCAGGCGTTCCTCACGTCGGTGGCCTCCTCGCTCAAGAGTTCCGGCACGCTCGCCAATCCGGTCAAACTCAAGGCGCTGATGGATGCCGCGCACCGCAATGTGGTGCTCTCGGATGGCTGGAACCTGCTCGATTTCGTCAATACCCTGGGCCACGCGGATTCGCCGTCGGTGGAATTCCAGACGTTGCCGGTGCTGCGTTACGACAATATCGACGGCCAGGACGTGAACATCGTCGATCCGGCGGCCATCAAGAAGGTGGTGCGCGCGGCATTCGGTGTGGAGGCTCCGGCGGTGGCCAGCGCACCCAAGACCACACCCGTCAGCACCCTGGACGTGGTCAATGCCAGCGGAACCCCGGGCAAGGCGGCCAAGGTGTCACAACTGCTGGGCGCCAAGGGATTCACGCCCGGGCGGGTCGACAATGCGTCCTACAACGACGGCACCACCACGACCGTGTGGTACGGCACCGGCGGCGAGGCCGATGCCCAGCAGCTGTCGGAAATGCTCGGCGGCATCTCGATCAACTCCTCCGCCAATGTCTCCCCCGGCCATATCAAGCTGGTGGTCGGCACCGACTTCGAGATCCCCGAAACCCTGGATCCGACCGCGGCCACCACGACCACCACCACGACGACGAAGACCGCGACCACCACCACGACGGACGCACCCGATTCCGGCAAGGGCGTCACCACCACCATCGGTTCGAAAGTCCCCTGTGTGAACTGATTCCGGTTCTGGCAGTGTTGTCCCCGAGACGGCCGACAGACGGAGAGGCGCGATGACCAAGTTCGAAACCTTCCGCACCCTGCATCACGCGGAGCAGCCGCTGATCCTCCCCAATGCCTGGGACTACGCCTCCGCCGCCCTGCTCGCCGACGCCGGATTCCCGGCCATCGGCACCACCAGCCTCGGCGTAGCAGCCGCCGCGGGCCTCCCCGACGGCACTGCCGCCACCCGCGCCGAAACCCTCACCCTCGCACAACGACTCGGCCGCCTCCCGATCCCGGTGACGGTGGATATCGAAGGCGGTTTCAGCACCGACCCCGCCGAGGTAGCCGACTTCTGCGCCGAACTCGCCGCCGCGGGCATAGCGGGCATCAACCTCGAAGACAGCCGCGACAACAATTCCCTCGCCGACCCCGAAACCCACGGCGAACTGATCGCGGCCGTAAAATCCCGCACCCCTGAGCTTTTCATCAACGCCCGCACCGACACCTACTGGCTCGGCACCGACCAGGACTCCACCTTCGCCCGCACCCAGCATTACGAAAAGTGCGGAGCGGATGGCATCTTCGTCCCCGGCCTCACCGACTTCGACGAAATTCGCACCCTGACAACCACTCTCACGGCCCCGCTGAACCTGCTGTTCTCCCCCACCGGCGGCACCATTCACCAGCTCGCTGCCCTCGGCGTCCACCGAATCAGCACCGGCTCCCTCCTCTACCGCGCCGCTCTGGCCGCAGCCATCCGCACCGCCACCGCGGTAGCCGAAACCCGCCCCCTCGACCCCGACATCCCCAACTACACCACCATCCTCGACCTGCTGCGCTGAATGGCCATGGCTTCGATCAGCGGCGGCTGACGACTCACTGGACAGTGTGTAAAGTGAGTCGCGATCCGTCGGCCCACGCAAGGGGGAAATAGATGTCTGGCAATGATTCCGGGACCGGCAAGCTGAGGTTGACTGGGCGGTTCAATCATTTTTGGAGCACCTATTGCGGTCCGGTGGCCCGGTTCTACGGTCGGGTGCACCAGCGGCTGTATGTGCGATCCGGGGGGACGCGGTTCGCCACGCTGGAAGGTAGTCCGGTGTTTCGGCTGACGGTGGTCGGTCGCAAGTCCGGGGAGCCGAAGCCTGTGATGCTCATGCTGGCGCGCGATGGCGACGATGTGCTGGTGTGCGGGTCCAATGGGGGGAATCCCGGGAAGCCGAACTGGTGGAAGAACCTGGTTGCGGCCGGGAAGGCCGAGGTGCAGGTCGGGCGGGACAGCTGGCCGGTGGACGTGCGGGTTGTCGCGGACGAGGCCGAGTATGAACGGCATTGGCGCACACTGGTTGCCGCCTACCCCAATTTCGCGACCTATGCGGTGCTGAGCGAGCGGCATTTTCCGATCGCGGTGCTGAGCCGGGCCACCGCCTGAGCGCTGGCGTCGTCCAGGCGCCACTCAGGCCACGGACGGGCGGGTGATGCTCGACCAGAGAGGGTCGCGTTGGGTGGCGAAACGTTGGGCCAGTTCGCCTCTGGCATCGGTGACGCCGGTGCCGCCGGAGACGCAGAACTCGGTTTCGGCGACCGTCAGCAGTTTGATGTTGACCAGGCGGATGGAGCCCAACGGGCCATCGACGGTGTCGGGGACTTCGTCGCCTGCCATGCCCAGCAGGACGCAGGCGTCTCCATTGGCATCGAGGTAGGTGCCCGCGGCTTCCTCGGGGAGTTGCAGACCCGGCAGTGACAGCGAGAGGGTGCCGTAGCGTTCCAGGTTCTGGGTGAAGACCAGGCCGTGTTCGGTCACGGTTTTCGCCACGTGCCAGACCGTTTGGCCGAGCCAGGTTTCGGTGACGAGTTCGTGGGGGCGGCCGTCGGCGGGGACGCCGGAGGCTGCCGCGTAGAGCTCGACGCCGACGCCATTGACGGGGTCTCCGTCGTGGTTCCAGCGGTCGGGGAAGGACAGGCCGTAGGTGGTCAGCAGGACCCCGTAGGCGCGGCGGACCACGGCGAAGCTGGGCGATTCCACGCTGGGCGGTTCGGTTTCCTGCACGCCCATGTTCTGCCAGATCTCGGCCGGGATGAACCGGGATTGGTAGCGTTCCGCGGCCATTTCCGGATCGAGCCGCCCCCACGAGTTCCACACCGCGTCGAGGACCTTGCCCGTCTCCTCCGCGTACCGATCGGCGTCGGATAGGTCTTGTTCACTCACCGTGCGGACGCTATCGGTGCATTGCGGTCGATGCAACGGATTCAGGAGTCTTCGGACCACACCGCCAGTTCGCCGCCGGGCATGCAGACGATCAGGTATTGCCCCGGTGCGGTGACATGCCAGGCCTCGAAGTAGCGGTCGGGTTCGACCACCAGGCGGTTGCCGGAGTCGAGGTCGATGCGTAGCTCACCGGTGGAAGTGACTGCGGCGGTGACGATCTCACCGGACAGCGCGGCGGCCAGATCCTCGGTGTGCGGCTCCCCCGCGATCCGGTGCACGGTCGGCCCGTCCGGATTGTGCACGGCCAGTTCACCCTCGATATGCAGTTCGTGCACGCCCGCCCCGAGGGTCAGGACGTACGGGCCGGAGGACAACACCGTCAGGCGTTCACCGGTGATCGGCAGATCCATGGTCGTTGCTCCCGTCTCGAACCGTCTGTTCCACTGTGCCGCAGAACAACAGCGGCTCGCTCCCGCAGGAAGCGGGAACGAGCCGATTCAGTGCCGAGTCTCACACAAGGATGGCGAACAGGAGTGCCGCAACCGCGAAACTGACCACCGACAACACGGTTTCCAGCACGGTCCAGGTTTGCAACGTCTGCTTGACGGTGAGGTTGAAGTACTTGGAGATGATCCAGAAGCCACCGTCATTGACATGGCTGAGGATGATCGACCCGGCCGCGATGGCCATGGCGATCAGGGCGAGCGCCACCGGCGAGTAGTCGTGCCCGGTGACCAGCGGCTGCACAATGCCGCCGGTGGTCACGATGGCGACGGTCGCCGAACCCTGGGCGACGCGCAGGCCGCAGCTGATCAGGTAGGCGAGCACGATCACCGGCAATCCGGCCGCCGCCATGGTGGAGGCCAGGGCCGCACCGATTCCGGTGGCCGCGATGATCTTTCCGAAGAACGCGCCCGCGCCGACCACCAGCAGCAGCATGCCGACCGGCCGCAGTGACTCCGCGGTCAGAGTGCTGAGCTCCTGCACGGTGGACCCGCGCCGCAGACCCAGCACGTAGAAGGCGACCAGCACCGCGATCAGCAGCGCGACAGCGGGCGTGCCCAGGAAGGTCAGCACGGCGAGGGGCCGCGAACCGGCCGTGAGCATTTGGCTGCCGAAGGTCGCGCCCAGAATCAGCACCAGCGGAATCGCGATAATGCCGCCGATCAATCCCACCGACGGGGCCTTCTGCTGCACGGTCGTGGTCGCGGCGGGAGCCGTGGCCGCGCCCGGACCCTCGTTCGCGGCCTCGTCCTGCTTGCGCACCAGGAATTCCGCGGGCACCTCGACGTGCACCCGCTTACCGATCCAGCCACCCCATACGATGCCCGCCGCGATGAATCCCGGAATACCGCAGACGAATCCCATGATGATCAGCCAGCCGAGGCTGACCCCGAGCAGACCGCCCAGCGCGACGGGACCGGGATGCGGCGGCAGGAAGGCGTGCGTCATGGACAGACCCGCGAGCATCGGCATGGCGTACAGCACCAGCGATCGCCCACCGCGCTTGGCGGCGACATAGACCAGCGGCGCGAGCACGAAAATACCGATATCGAAGAACACCGGAATGCCGAAGATGAGCCCGAGCAGGCCCATGGCGATCGGCGCGCCCTTCTCACCGAAGATGCCCAGCAGCTTCCCGGTGAGCACATCCGCGCCGCCGGAACGTTCCAGGATCGCGCCGAGCACGGTGCCGAGTCCGATGATCACGGCGATATGGCCGAGAATCCCGCCGAATCCGGTTTCCAAGAGCGACTCACCGGGTTTGGCCACGGTGCCGACGATCTTACCGACCGGCAGCCCGGCGGCCAGCGCCAGCGTGAGGCCGGTGAGCAGTAGTGCGATGAACGGTTCGAGCTTGAACCGGATGATGGCGATCAGCAGGACCGCGATCGCCAATCCACAGAGCACCAGGAGTCCTGGGGTGGTGGTGCGCAGCCAGTCAACAGCGCCCATGGTGGTACCTCAATTCATGGATGAAACGAAAAATGCAGCGCGAGCGGCGATCTCGGACCAGCGTCCCGCGGCCACATCGGCGGGCGCGACGACATCGGTGCCGGCGGTGACCGCCAGCGCGCCGTGCGCGAGGAATTCGGCGGCATTGCCCGCGTTCACGCCGCCGGACGGGATGAGCAGGGCGTCCGGGAACGGCCCGCGCAGGTCCTTCAGATAGCCGGGTCCGAGCGTCCGGGCGGGGAAGATCTTCACGGCCGCCGCGCCGAGGTCCATGGCCTGCATGACCTCACTGGGCGTGAAAGCGCCCATCACCACGGGGATTTCGTGCCGCGCGGCCACCAGGGCCACCTCGTCACGGATTCCCGGGGTGACGAGGAACTGTGCGCCACTGTCGATGGCGGCCGCCGCCTGCGCACCGTTGAGCACGGTGCCCGCTCCCACCACGCCGTGTCCCGAGTCGGCGGCCTTGCGCAGGGCCTCGAGGACGCCCGGTGTGGTGAAAGTCAGTTCCATGGCGCGGATTCCGGCTCCCGCCAGTGCCTCGGCGAGGGCGGCCGGGTCCGGTATCTCCGGGGCGCGGACCACGGTCAGCACCCGGTCGGCGCGGATGATGTCGATGGCGGTCAACGGGTTTCTCCTCGGGTGGAATCCATGCGCAGGGCGCGACCGGCCCGCACACCGGTGGGTTTGCCGTCGTCGAGCGCGAATTCGCCATTGACGAGGACGTACGGGATGCCTTGCGCCTGCTGCTTGGGGTGATCGAATGTGGCTGTGTCGCGCACTGTTTCGGGATCGAACAGGACCAGGTCGGCGGCATATCCGGACCGGATGAGTCCCCGGTCGCGCAACCGCAGCCGTTCCGCCGGGCGACCGGTGAGATGGTGAACGCAGTCCTCCAGGCCGAGCACGCCGAGTTCGCGCACATAGTGACCGAGATAGCGGGGGAAGGTGCCCCAGGCGCGCGGATGCGGGCGCTCCCCCACCAGTAGCGCGTCACTGCCGCCCATGTGGCGGCCGTGCCGCATGATGGTGCGCACGTTCTCCTCGTGCCCGACGTGCTGAAGAATGCTGGTGGCCAGGCGATCTCGGGTCAGCAGGTCGAAGAACACCTCGACCGGCGGCATATCCCGGTCCACGGCGATCTCGGCGAGGGTGCGCCCGATATACCGGTCCAGCTCGGAGTTCGCGACGCCGCTGATCTGAATGGTGTCCCATTCCACGGTCACGCCGTGGCAGCCGTCCGAGCCGTGCACATTCACGTCCTGCGCGATCCGCAGTCGCATATCGAGATCGGCGATGCGCTCCAGCGCCGCATCCGGTCCGCCGGACATGGCCCAGCTGGGCAGCAGCGCCGAAAGGGTGGTCGCCCCGGGCAGATACGGGTAGGTGTCGAGGCTGATATCGCAGCCGTCCGCGAGGGCCGCGTCCACCAGGGCGAGGAATTCCGGTGCGCGCCCGCGGTTCACGCCGAAGTTCATGGTGGCGTGGGTGAGATGCAGGGCGCAGCCGGTCCAGCGCGCCAGGTCGATCATCTCGGCGTAGGCCTCCAGCGCGCCCGCACCGTAGGAGCGGGTGTGCGGGGCGTAGAAGCCACCCGCCTCGGCCACCACCTCGCACAGCGCCGCGAGTTCGGCTGTGTCGGCATACATTCCGGGCGTGTAGGTGAGCCCGCTGGACATGCCGACCGCGCCCTCGGCGAGGCTGCGCGCGAGCAGTTCCCGCATTTGCTCGATCTCAGCAGCGGTGGCGGCGCGTTGCTCGCTGCCGACCACCATGAGCCGCAGCGTGCCCTGCGGCACCAGGTAGGCGGCATTAGGCGTGATGCCCGCGTCGAGCCGGTCCAGGTACTCGCCGACCGTGCGCCAGGAGAAGTCGAGATCGACGGGATTGCCATTCCACCCGGCGATTTGGCGTCGCACGATGTCGAGGGCCGCCGGATCGTTGGGTGCGTAGGACAGCCCGTCCTGCCCGATCACCTCGGTGGTGATGCCCTGGCTGAGCTTCGGGAAATGGTCGGGCTCGGTGAGTAGATGCAGGTCGGAGTGCGCGTGCATATCGATGAATCCCGGTGCGAGGACAAGGTTACCGCCGCCGTCGAGCACCCGATCGGCCTCGGGTGCCGCGCCCGGCGCGGTGATCTCGGCAATGCGTCCGCCATCGACAAGCACATCACCCCGGTATTGGGCAGAGCCCGTGCCGTCGATAATGTCGATATCGCGAATCAGTAAGTCGGCCATCAGATTCCGATCAGAAGAAGGTCGGCAGGAAGTCAACGATGCGGGGCCGTTCCGCATCGGAATCGTCGATCACCGGGATGAGCCGCCACTTGTCGAAGGCCGTGCACGGGTGTGAGAGACCCAGTCGCACCACACTTCCCACCGGTACATCGGCCGCGCTGCCGCCGGGCAGCCGCAGGAAGGTGTGCTGATCATTGAGGGCCGTCACCGTGGCCCCCTCCGGAATTGGTTGAACCGCCGGTCCCGCCATGCGTTGCGGAACCGGCAGCCCCTCATCGAACGGAAAATCGCGCTTTCCCGCATCCAAGAGCGCGAGTTCCGTTTCCGGCCGGGACACGCTGCGCGCCCAGCCGTGCATTGCCGACCGCAGCGGGTGGTCGGTCCGTCCCGCCGCGAGCGGGGAGATTCCGGAGTAGAAGCCGTCGTCGTGAATGAGGTATGCGCCCGAGCGCAGTACCACCGTGGTCGGAATGCCTTGTGCGCCTTCCTCATCGGCCAGTCCGGCGAGGTGATCGACCACCAGGTCCGGGTAGGCGCTGCCGCCCGCGGTGACGATGGCGCGGTCGCCGTACCAGCCCGCCTCGGCGATCGAGCGGTGCAGCCAGGCGATCTCAGTGAGATAGCGGCGCACCGCGGCCAGTCCGTCGGCACTGCGATCGTGGGCGAGTGCGCCCTCATAGCCGCCGATACCGGCGAGAGTCAGTCGCGACGAATTGTGTACCGCCTCGGCGACTTCCAGCGCCTCGGTGACGGTTCGCGCACCGGTGCGCCCGTGCGGTCCGCCGAGTTCGACGATCACCTTCAGGCGCACGTTCGCCGACTCTAGGTGGCGTTCCATCTCCTTGACGGTGTCGACACCATCGACCCAGCTGAAGAGTTCGAACTCCGGATGCGCGGCGGATTCGGCCGCGGCCCAGCGCAATCCGATCGGATCGGTGAGCGCATTGGCCAGCATGATCCGATTCAGGCCGAACGAGCGCCCCACCTGCGCCTGCCAGCCGGTGGCCAGGGTGATTCCCCAGGCTCCGGCGGTCAGCTGTTCACCCCACAGCTGCGGGGACATGGTGGTCTTGCCGTGCGGGGCCAGCCGCACCCCGGCGGAGCGCGCCCAGTCCGCCATGACAGCGAGGTTGGAGTCCATCGCGGACCGGTCGAGGGTCAACACCGGCGTCTGGAGGTCGTCCAGATGCGGTGCGCCCGCGAGGAATTCCCGCACGGTCTTGCCCCATGCGGCGGGCGGGAGCGATTTGTGCTCCGGGCCCAGAACTCGGTCTTTCAGGGCTGCAACGACATCGTTGTCGATGGCCATGGCACTCCTTCTCGATCCTAAACGCTATAGCTAATCGCTATTGCATATTCTGCAACGCTTGTTGCACATCATGTTGATGCTGGTTATTGTGCACGTGAGGACCTTGCCCCGCAACCATCTGAAGGAGATTGGTGTGAGCCAGCCGACCATGCGTGCTGTGACCGTCGGCGAAGGACTCGCCGTACTCATCGCACAGCCCGGCCCGCTGGAGGATTCGCCCGTCTTCGAACGCGGCGCGGCGGGAGCCGAAGCCAATGTCGCCGCCGTGCTGTCTCAGCTCGGCGTGCAGACGGCCTGGATCTCCCGGCTCGGCGATGACGGGTTCGGTCGCTATCTGATGCGGCAGCTGGCCGAACGCGGCGTGGACACCACGGCCGTGACCATCGATCCGGCCCGACCCACCGCCGTCTATGTGAAGGAGCGCGGCGAGGGCTCCGATCGGCCGACCGACCTGGCCGCCGGGGCCAGTCGAATGCTGTATTACCGCACCGATTCCGCGGGCAGCGCGCTCTCGCCCGCCGATCTCGTCACCGCCGCTCCGGTACTCGATCACGCCGCGCTGATCCACAGCACCGGCATCACCACCGCTTTGTCACCCTCGGCGACCGCGCTCACGGGTGCCCTGCTCGATCTCCCCCGTGCGGGGAGGCTGATCAGCTTCGACCTCAATTACCGCCCGGCACTGTGGGCACGCCGCACCGATCTACCCGCCGCCGGACCCGGCTCGGCAGCCGATATCTTGGCCCGCCAAATCCGGGGCAGTGATGTGGCCTTCCTCGGCGCGGATGAGGCCGAGGCCGTCTTCGGCGTCGGCGATGCCGAGGCGCTGCGCGAATTGTTCCCGCAGCCAAGACATCTCGTGGTGAAGAACGACAAACATTCGGTGACCGGATATTTCGGCGCGAAACAGCTCGAGGTGCCCGCATTGGAGTTGGAAGTGACCGAACGCATCGGCGCGGGAGACGCTTTCGCGGGCGGCTACCTGGCCGCACTGCTGCAAGGCCGCCCGCACGAACAGCTCCTGCGCTTCGGACACCTGTGCGCCGCGGCCGCTCTCACCGGAACCGGTGATATCGCCGAACTACCGCCTCTGCCCGTCCTGGAATCCCTAGCGACGGTCACCCGCGAGGAATGGGCCCGCCTGCACTACGGCCCTCACCCCTCCGTACCCGAGAATGTGGCCTCATGAGCCAGAGTCTGCAACGCGCGCTGATCATCCTCACCGAGCTGGGCGAGGAGTCGAAGTCGCTGGACCAGTTGGCAACCCAGCTGGGCGTGCACAAGTCGACGGTGCTGCGACTCCTGCAAACCATGGAGGCGCAGCGCTTCGTCACCCACGACAGCGACCACCGCTACCGGCTAGGCTCCCGGCTCTTCGAACTGGCCAACCGCTCCCTCGAGGGTCGCGATGTGCGCACCGTGGCCCGCCCATTCCTGACGGCCCTGAACGCGGCCACCGGCCAGACCCTGCACCTGGCCGCGTATGAATCCGGCGAGGCCGTCTACATCGACAAACTCGATGCGACACAAAGCGTTCGGATGTACTCCCGGGTCGGCCGCCCCGCTCCCCTGCACTGCACCGCGGTCGGCAAGATCCTGGTGACCGCACAACCCCGCGACCAATGGCGAGCCATTGCCGAAAGCATCGAGTACCGGCCCTTCACCGACCGCACCATTCGCACCCCTGACCAGTACCTCGCCGAGCTGGAACTGGTTGCCGCGCAAGGCTATGCGGAAGACCACGAGGAACACGAAACCTTCGTGAACTGCGTAGCCGTGGCGATCCGCAATGGCACCGGCGCGGTAGTAGCCGCCCTCTCCATGTCGGTCCCCGACATGCTCCTCGACCACGACCAGGTACTCGGCCAACTCCCGCGCATGCGCGAAACCGCCGACGCCATCTCCACCGAGCTCGGCTGGAGCCCGAGCCGCCAACCATGAAGGGACCCACCATGACCGAAAAGATCGCCGTCCGCACCACCGAGGCCCCCGCCCCCGCCCACACCTTCTCCCAGGGCATCCGCAAGGGCCCCTTCGTCCAGGTCTCCGGCCAGGGCCCCGTCGACCCGGCCACCAGCGAATACCTCTACCCCGGCGACGTAGCGGCCCAAACCACCCGCACCCTGGAAAACGTCAAGGCGATCGTAGAAGCCAGCGGCGCAACCTTCGACGACGTAGTCATGCTCCGCGTCTACCTCACCAAGCGCGAAGACTTCCCCCTCATGAACGACGCCTACGGCGAATTCGTCACCAAGCACACCACCGACGGCGCACTCCCCTCCCGCACAACAGTTTTCACCGGCCTCCCCCGCGAGGAAATGCTGGTCGAAATCGACGGCATCGCCATCACCGACAACTGAACCCCGTCACGCGCGATTTCTCGGGTCGAGGTATTCGACGCCTACTAGGATCGGCAGGATGGCAGGAGCGAGAGCACGGCGGCGGCCGCAGACCAATGAGACCGGGCGCGGAACCGTGTTGTATCCGGCCATTGCCGAGGCCGCGGATCGGGTGGGGGCGAAGGCGATCGGGCTGATCGACGTGGGTTGTTCGGCTGGGTTCAATCTGACTGTCGATCGCGTCGGGATCAGCTATAGCAGTGGGCAATTGCTGGGGGATTCGTCGTCGGCTGTGCAGCTGTCGTGTTCGATCGTGGGTGAGCGGCCCGTTCCGGCGCGGGCAATGCCCGAGGTTGTCGCCCGGATCGGGATCGACACCGATCCGGTCGACGTTACCGATGCGGAGGCTGCCCAATGGTTGCGCGACGGGATTGCGCCGGATCAGGCGGCGAGGCTCGAGGCGGAGATTGCCTTGGTGGCCTCGGCCTCTCCGGTGCTGCTGGCGGGCGATGTCCTCGAGCTGACGCACGACGCCATCGCCCAGGTTCCCGAGGATGCGCTGCCCGTGGTCACCACGACCTGGGCGCTATCGCGGTTTCCGCTGGAGAAGCGGCTGCGGTTTCTGCAGCGGCTCGATGCCGCGGCTACCCACCGGGCGGTGGCATGGGTATCGGTCGAGGGGGTCGGAGTCGCCCCGGCCATACCGACATTCGGTGACCGCCCGGCCTCCGGCCACAGCATTATGGGCGTGGCGCTGTTCGACCATTCGACGCTGCGCGCCGAGAGCATCGGCCGCTGCTGGTCGCGCGGCCGCATGCTGTCGTGGCTGACGGACTAGATCACTTGCCCGCGATGGCGGCGAGCACCGGCTCCGAGAGGAAGAACGGTTCCAGGCGTTCGCGAACCAGCTTGGCCAGCACACCATTTCGCTTGGCGGCCTCGACCACGGCGGGGCCGTAGCGGAGGATTTCGCCCGCGATGATGTCGTTGGACAGGCCCAGTTCGGGGAGCATGGCGGCCAAGGTGTGGTCGCCGTACTTCTCGTAGAAGATCTCCACGCACTCGTCGACGAGGACGCCGAAGTATTCCTTCTCGCGGGTCGTGAGGGCGATCTGGTAGATGATCACCGCGAGCTCGTTGAGGTCCTTCTGCGAAAGGTATTCGCGCAGGCCGCTGACGGGTTCACCGGCGTGCAGGTCCCAGAATTCCATGGCCGCGTCGTGCACGGGGGCGTCGCGGAGCATTTCGCGAATGGCGTTATTGGTGCGCTTGAGCGCGAATTGCGCACCCTTACCGGCCATTTCGCCGAGGAACGTGCCGTCGCCGGTGGCCTTCTCGGCCGCCTTGCGGGCCTGTTTGGCGGCGGAGGTGCCCAGCGACACCAGCGAGGAGACGCCGGGAATTTTCGCGGCGACCTGACGGTTGGCGTCCATGAAGTCATTGATCAGCTTGTCCACGAACTTGGACGCGACGGTGGCGACCAGCGGGCTCTCGGTGAGCCGTTCCAGGATTCGCTCCTGCGCCTGGTGCATGGAGAAGATCTTCTCGAGCAGCTGCTCGACCGGCTCGCGCTCGACCACATCACCGAGGGTGACCTCGTTGTTCGCGGCAATATTGTCGTAGATCGAGTTCGCGAAGGTGGGGACGGATTCCTTCAGGACCGGGCTGCCGCCGATCAGGTTGATCACGTTCGCGACGGTCTGCTTGGCCTGGTCGAGCTCCACCACATCGCGGAATGCGATGGTGTCGGCGACGCCGACCACCGCCTCCACATCGCGGGCGATCACCTCGGCGAATCGGTCGCCGGTCACCTCGGCGACAATGAAGTCGACTTGCAGGTCCAGCAGCCGTTCGGCGATTTCGCGAGGCTCGGTCATCGGTTTATCCACCCATCGATAAATCGGACCGCCGGAAATCAGTCGTTGTCGTTGCCGCGCATCGACTTTCGAATCTGTTCCAGGCGTTCCTTCGCGGCTTTGCGCCGCTCATCCCACTGTTCATCGACGCTGCGGCCCACGGGTGTCTGTCGATCGAGCTCGCCCATCCCCTGTGAAGTGCCGTAGCGCTGCTCGACCTTATCCCGAACTGACTCGAAAGTAGGGACGCCGGATGACGTATACCCGCCAATGCCCGGCGGAACGGGCATACCCGTCGGCGGTACCGGTATTCCGGAAGCCCCGGGAGTGGCCTGGACCTGCCCAAACGTATCCGGCGTCGCCGGTTGCGCATCCTGTCCATCCAGAATCGTGTCAGGAGTCACATCGATGACATCGGCCGCATGATCCACGGTCGTCGTCAGCGCCGCGGCGACCGCATGCAACTCCGCCAGCGCCGCCCGGCCCTCCGTGGCCACCGCCACCACCACCGCCAGCTCCGCATCGGAGAGCTGCGCCAACTGCACCGCAAGTTCCTTGGCATCGGTCATGGTTTCCAGGCTACGCAGCCCGGCAGAGCATGGGGGTGACGATCGGGCATTGCGCGATCGTCGAGGTTGGGCGTACCGTGGTGGCGTCGCAATCCCGTGGATGCAGGTCGACGAAGTTCCCTCCCACGCGATTTCTTCCCTCTCCGAGTTCAGTTCAGCGGTGTTCTTCCATACCCGCTGACATCCACTCGGATTCACCGGCGGCCCAAGCCGCCATCTCGGCCGTACTCGGCCATTCCAATCACGCACTACCGGTACGCAAGTCACCGAATCCATTCAGGAGAACCAGAAATGACCACCATCAATCCCGCGCCCCGCGGCCTCGAGCCCGAGTCGGCGCAATCACTCAACAACATCGAAACCCTGACGCTCGCAACGGGAATCCTCGATATGGCCGGACCGTCCGCGTTCCTGCGGCACGACGGCTACCTGCCCGGTCCGGACGATATCCACGTACCCAACCGGCTGATCCGCGAGCACGGACTGCGCCGCGGTGATCTGATCACCGGCCTGGCTCAGCCGAATGCCAAGGGCGGCAAGCTCGCTCCGCTGGTGCGGGTCGACACCGTCAATGCCCGCCCACCCGCCGAAGCCGCCGCCCGTCCGCGTTTCGCGGACCTGACGCCGGTCCATCCCGACGAGCGGCTCCACCTGGAGACCGGCCCGAAGGGCCTGATCACCCGCGTCACGGACCTGATCATGCCGATCGGCAAGGGCCAGCGCGCCCTGATCGTCGCGCCGCCCAAGGCGGGCAAGACCTCCGTGCTGCAAGCGATCGCGCACGGCGTCGCCAAGAACCATCCCGAATGCCATCTCATGATGGTGCTCGTCGGCGAACGCCCGGAGGAGGTCACCGATCTCTCGCGTGGCATTCCCGGCGAGGTGGTCGCCGCCACCTTCGACGAGTCCCCCGCCAAGCAAACCGCACTCGCGGAACTCGCCATCGAACGCGCGCAGCGGCTCGTTGAACACGGCCTCGACGTAGTCGTCCTACTCGACTCGCTGACCCGGCTGGCCCGCGCCTACAACATGACCGCCCCCTCGTCCGGCCGAACCCTGTCCGGCGGAATGGATGCCAGCGCGCTGCTGCCGCCCAAGCGGTTCCTCGGCTCGGCCCGCAATTTCGAGAACGGCGGCTCGCTGACGATCATCGCCACCGCGCTGGTCGAAACCGGTTCGCTGGCCGACAGCCTGATCTTCGAGGAGTACAAGGGCACCGGCAATGCCGAGCTCAAACTCGATCGGAATCTGGCTGCCCGCCATATCTTCCCCGCCGTGGACATCGCCCGCTCCAGCACGCGGCGCGACGAACTCCTCTTCGATCCCGCCGAACGCCTGGCCGTCGACAAGCTCCGCCGCACCCTGGCCGAACTCGACGATCAGCGCGCCCTCGACCTGCTGCTGGACGGCCTGCGCCGCACCGGCAGCAATGCCGAGTTCCTGACCAACATCATTCACAAGTAAGCGACGCCGAATCATTCGAGGACATCGTCGATCATCCGCTCGGCGAGCTCCGCCAAATCGGATCGGGTGAGCGACGCGTGTGCCCGGCTCTGATCCAAGGCAGCCGCTCGGCGAACCTCCTTATGGTGCAGGGCAAGCCAGATTCGATCCCGGGTCAGGGGAAGCACGGTGAATCGAATGCCGGTGGCGTCACGCACGGCATTGGCCAGGGCGGGGGCCACCGGGTTGAAGGGACTCTCACTCATGGATTTGGCTCCGAGCGGACCGATTTCGTCGCTGGTCGGCATGAAGGTGACCTCGGTGCGCGGGACATCGGCGAAGGCGGGGAGCCGGTAGCGTCGGAAAGCGGCGGTGCTGACCTCGCCGCGATCGTCGATGCGAACATTCTCGAAAAGCGTTGCGCCGAGCGCCTGTGCCACACCGCCTTCGACCTGGCCCCGGCATTGCATGGGGTTCATGACCTTTCCGGCGTCGGCGGCGTGCACGCTGCGCAGGATGCGGAGTTCGCCCGAGCCGGGGTCGACCGCGACGTGGAAGAGCTGGGCATTGAAGGCAACCGATCTCGGTGTTCCACCCCAATGACCGTCCGCAGCAAGCGTTTCCCCTTCCGCGTCGGCGATGACGCGCAGCTCACACAGTGAGATGCGCTGGGAGTCCGCCACCACCGCATCCTCGGTCAACCGGCACTGCTCCGGCCGCACGCCGAGCTGTTGCGCGGCGAACGCGAGAATCCACGCGGCGAGCGCACGACTCGCATGCAGCACCGCCTTGCCTGCGACCACCGTCCCGGTCGAACCGAATGCGCCGGTGTCATGAGGGACCACATCGGTATCGGACTGCCGGATCGCCACGCGGCCGGTGGTCGTGCGCAATTCCTGCGCCACGATCTGACGATGCACCGTGGTCGTGCCATTGCCGAATTCGGCGGTGCCGACGGCGAGGTCATAACTGCCATCAGGCAATAGCGTGACCGTGGCATCGGCGAAATGCCCACCCGGGGGGCCGGTCGCGATCATGGACAGCGCGAATCCGGTACCGGTCAGCCAGCCCTCCGGCGCGGGCGGGAACGGGTCGGCGAGTGCCGTGCGAATAATGCCCAGGCACTGGTCGAGGCCGTAACTCGCGATGTGCAGGTCCTCTTCGTGGCCGCCCGGAGCCACCATCGGCTCACCGGGGCCGATCATATTGAGCTCCCGGAAGGCCAGCGGGTCCATGCCGACACGACGTGCCAGCTCGTCCATCACCGATTCCATGGCGAAGACAACCTGGCCCAGTCCATATCCCCGAAATGCGCCTGCCGGAACGGTATTGGTGTAGACGGAGTAGCCGTCCGCCTTCTTGTTCGGGCACCGGTACACGCCGAAGGACTCCCCGACCGAGTGGAAAAGCACTGCGGGGCCGTGATTTCCGTATGCGCCGGTATTGGACACGATCCGCGCCTCGAGCGCCGACAGTGTGCCGTCCCGGCGCGCGCCCGCCTTGACCCGGATGGTGAACGGATGCCGGGTGGTCGCACCGTAGAACTGTTCGGCCCGGGTGTATTCCAGCTTTACCGGCCGCCGCAATCGCAGCGCCGCCAACACCACGATGTCTTCGACCAGCATCTCCTGCTTGCCACCGAAGCCGCCACCGACGCGACCGGCCACCACCCGGATTCGATCCGGCGGGAGGTCGTACAGCGCGCACAGCGCCCGCCTGGTCAGGAAGGGTGTCTGCGTGCTGGAGCGCACCACCAGACGGTCGTCCTCGTCGAACCAGGCGACCGCGCCATGGGTTTCCAGACTGCCGTGCTGCACCCGCTGGGTGCGGAAGGTCTCCTCGTATATCACCGCCGCCTCAGCGAAACCCGCTGCCACATCACCCATCTCGCCGTGCACCTCACCGACCACATTGACCTCCGGCCGGGAGATGCGCGCCAACGCAGCATCCTTGGCGTGCACCAGCGGAGCGCCGGGGCGCATGGCCTCCTCCGGATCGAGAACGTGCGGCAACACCTCGTAGTCGACTTCGATACGGCGACAGCCTTCTTCCGCGGCGGCCTCACTGTCGGCGACGACCGCGGCCACTCGCTGCCCGATATAGCGCATGACCTCGTCGAGCACGCGGGTGTCGTCGGGATCCTCTTCGGGATGCTCGTGACGCGCGCTCGAATAGTGCTTGTCCGGAGCGTCACGGTGGGTGAAGACGGCATGCACGCCGGGGACGGCCAGTGCGGCGGCGGTATCGATACTCCGGATCCGGGCGTGTGCGTGCGGTGAACGCAGCAACTTCATGTGCAGCAGGCCGGGGACATCGATATCGAAGGTGTACCGGGCGGTTCCGGTGACCACCTGCGGTCCGGCAGGTGCGCCGAGATTGCGGCCGACCGCCGCACCCGCCTCAGGATCCTCGGCGTGTTTCACACCCCGAATCGCGTCCTCGATGGCGCGATATCCGGTGCAGCGGCAGAGGTTTCCCTTCAAAGCGCGAGGGAGGTCGTCCTTCTGCTCGTCGCTCAGCGCCGCCGTCGTCATGAGGAAACCCGCTGTGCAGAAGCCACATTGGAACCCCTGCGCATCCAGGAACCGCTGCTGCATCGGATGCAGCTCGCCATCCGTGGCCAGCCCCTCCACGGTGGTGACCGCGTGCCCATCGGCCCGGAAGGCCGGATAGAGACAACTGTGCACGGGCGCGCCATCCACGTGCACGGTGCAGGCTCCGCAGTCCCCCGCATCGCAGCCCTTCTTCACACCGAAGCAGCCGCGTTCACGCAGGTAGGTCCGCAGGCACTGCCCCGCGCGCGGCTCCGCACCGAAAACCTTTCCATCGACCTCGATCTCGAAGCTCATGCCAGCTCCCTCCTGATCTCTTCGGCCAGCCGCAGCGTCATATGCCTGCGCCATTGCGGCAGCCCGTGAATATCGTCGAACCACACGTCCTCGGGCACGGCCTGATCGATCGCCGTACCGAGCTCGGTTTCGCTGGGCCGCAACCGGAATCGGAGCACGATCGGACGGGTGGTCGACGCGGTGATGGTCACCGCGAATGCTCCCGACCGATCCCGGGTGCCGATCACCAGCACGCCCGACCGGCCGAGCCCATACAGCGAGGCCTGCCGGAACGCCGTGCGCCGGGCCAGCGCGGCAGCGGGCAGCGTCACCGACCGCAGCAGCTCGCCCGCACGCAATACGTTTTCCCCTGCGCCCGTGACGAATTCGGCCGCCGGAACCCATCGCAGCACACCGTCCTGCGCACGCAGCATGCACTCGCCATCGAGTGCGGCCGTCAGCGAGATCATCGGCCCGGCCGGCAGCGAATTGCACAGGTTGCCACCCACCGTGGCCATATTCCAGATCTTGAACGACGCCAGGAACGCATTACAGCACTCCCGAAACAAAGGCCGGTCGGTGAATCGGAACAGGTCAGCCACCGTGCACGTGGCGGCGATCTCCAACGCGCCGCCCTGCAACCATCGCAAGGGCGTCCATCCGGTCCGGCTCAGATCGACGAAGCGGCGCAGATGCGGCTGCGGTTCGGAGAACAGATACGTCCCCCCGCCCAGCCAGGCGTCACCGGTTCGCCAGTCCTGGAATTCGCGTGCGTCGCACACCTCCAGCACGGTGTTCAGGTCCATGGCGGCACTCCTCGAAATCGCTGATTCGCCGATTCAAGCCGGTCGCGAGCGGGCTGCCATCGGTGCGCGCATACGAAAATCCGGGGGCCTGAGGCCGAATTTCGGTTGATCGAACAAGACGTGGCCACCATCGAGCGAACCCATCTACGATGCGATGTCGGCCGTCCGATGGCGGGCGTGAGAGGAGCAGATCATGCGGGTGGATGACCTGCTTCGACTGGAGACCCTCGGATTGCAGCTGGTGTGGGGTGAATCCGACCTGCTCCGGCAGGAGATCGGCGGCGTCACCGCCACCGACCTGCTCGACCCGACCGAGTATCTCCAGAACGGCGAAGTAGTACTGAGCGGCCTGGTCTGGTGGACACCCCGCAATGGGCGGCAGAAAGCCGACCGATTCGTAGCGGCCCTGCGAAACGCTGGCGCGGTGGCACTACTGGCGGGCGTGGTCCGACACCGCGGGCTGCCCGATGAAGTGCTGCGCGCCTGCCGCGAACAGGGCATCGTGCTGGCGGCCGTACCCGCCGAAACCACCTTCCGCACCATTACCGACGAGATCTACCTGCGCCGCTGGGGCGCGCTCACGGCCTCACCGCATTCCTCACTGCCCGATCACGTGCGCACCGGGCTCGACCAGTTGATCCGCGACCGGGCCGAACCGACCGAGGTGCTGGACCGGATCGCGGTACATCTGGGCGGGCTGCCGTGCACGCTGGTCACCGCGAGCGGACGCACCATCGCCCGCTCCTCCGCCGCGCCCCGGCAGGCACCGGCCGCCATCGTCCGCAGCCTGCGCCGCGGCGAGAAGGCGAATCATTCGATAGGACCGGCGGATTCGCCCTACGACACCTGGTATCTGCGACTACCCGGACCGCCCGCGCCGCCGCGACTGGTGCAGGAGGTCGCGGAAATACTGTGTCATTTCCGGGATCTCGCCATGCAGGAGCAGGATCGGCAGGCGGAATCCGCCACCGAGCTGGCGACTCACCTGGACCGGGACGATATCGAAAATCCCTCGGTAACAGAGTTTGTGAAGTCTATCGGCCCCGGCCCGTACCGCATGGTCACGGCGATCACCGCTCCCCACCGCCCCGGTCTCGCGGTCGCGGCATTGCGGGAACTCTTGGCGCACTGCACCGATCAGCCGCCCGCCGTCGGCCCGCACGGCGAACGGGCGGTCGCCGTCATCCCCGATATCGGCGACCCGATCGATCGACTGCTGTCCCTGCACGAACTGGTCCGATCCTGCGATCCCACACTCGCCCTGCACGTCGGCGTAGGCTCCGCGAGCGAAACCCCGATCGGCCTGCGAGACAGCCTGATTCGCAGCGACCACGCCTGCCGCGCAGCCGCGCACCTCGGCCGCGGCGTCACCACCGCCGAACAACTCACCACCCTGGGTGAACTACTCGCCGGTGTACCAACCCCGGTCCGAACAACTTTCAGCACCCAGGTCCTGGGCGAACTACTCGACCCGGACCCCGCCCGCACCGAACTCCGCGCCACCCTCATCGCATTCCTCAAGCACAACGGCTCCTGGACCCGCACCGCCGAAGCCCTCTACCTCCACGTCAATACGGTCCACTACCGCATCGAACGAATCGAAAAACTCACCGGCCGCAACCTCTCCCGCCTCGACGACCGCATCGACCTCCGCGCTGCCCTGCACACCCTCGACGACCCCGAAAGCGTGCCTCGCGCCGGGTGAAGGGAGTACGACGGCGGGATGTCCGACCCGGCACACCTTCTGCTGCTCTCGGTGATCGACGCGTCTACCGATCCACATCACGACCTCTGTCCGGTCGGACACCTGACGCCTGGTCGGCACGTCGCCACGACCCTATTGCCGGTCTCGTGTTGACTGGCACCGTGGAGGGATTCACGGACGAGCAAGCTGCGCTTCTCATCGATGGATTGAGTGTGCCTCGGCCCGCGGATCTTCGAGCCTGCCATGTGGCCGCTTCGGACCGCCCGGGTCGCGGCACTATCGCGCGTTGGTGGGCTGTTCGGCTTTTCGGTCGAGCCGTATAGCGAAGCCATCCAGGAGCGAGCGCAGGCCCAGCTCGAACAAGTCGTCCAGGATAAGGTCGTAACCTTCTGCGGCCAGGGTGGTGAGCATCGTGGCGAATGTCGGGTAGCGGCCGGATTCGGTTATCGACCGCAACGCCGGCGCTTGGTGGTCCATCCAGTCGTCCTCGGATAACCCGGACGCACCGAGCGCGTGTTGCTCGCGCTCGAGGTGGATCGCAATGCCTTGCACATGGGTGAACAGCAGCACGTGCATGTCGCACATGGCCGACGCACTGAGGCCGAGACCGTCCAGTGCGGCGAGTGCCCATTCCGCGTGTGCCGCCAGGCTGGGCAGCGGAAGCGGCCGGGTGATCGGGGTGAGCTGGGCCAGCCAGGGATGCTGTCGGTACAGCGACCACAGCGTGCGCGCGCAAAGCTCCAGGCGCATCCGCCAGCCGGGCGGCGACTGCGCCGGGTAGCCGCGCTCGCCGAACGCGGCGTTGGCCATCAACATGACCAGCTCGTCCTTACCGGCCACGTGCCGGTACGGTGCCATCGCCGCGACTCCCAGCCGTGCCGCGACGCCGCGCATGGACAGTGCGGCCAGTCCCTCAGCGTCGGCGATGGCGATGGCGGCTTGGACAACCTGCTGACGGGTGAGGTCCTGCTGTTTATCGTGGGCGGGTCGGCGCGAAGACCGTTGCACCGGTGCGGTTTTCGCCGCTGATCGCCGACTCGGGCCGGTGACCATGGTGCCGGAACGGGGTTCGGAGTAGGCCAATCCCTCCTGAATCAGGACAGCGAGTGCTTTGGCAGCGGTGGCTGTCGCGACTCCCCACTCATCGGCAATCCGTCGGGTCGAGGGCAACTTGGCACCCGGAACCAGCTCCCCCCGCACGATCCGGTCCCGCAGGTCGGCGGCGATGCCCAGATACCGCGGAATGGTCGGCATCCCCGCTCCCTTCTGCACTAGCACAGATTACCGACTGTACTAGGCCAGTTCGGGCCTATATGGCTGATCAATGGCACAGTGCGCACTATAGGCCGATAGGCGCGTACAGCGTCTCGACCGTGGAGGGAACCATGCGGAACGTCTTGATATCCGGGGGCGGTATAGCCGGCCCGACTCTGGCCTATTGGCTGCGCCGCAAAGGCTTTTCGGTGACCGTGGTGGAGCGAGCAGATGGCGTGCGCAACGGCGGCCAGGCGATCGACATCCGGGGTGTCGCCCTCGATGCGATGGACCGAATGGGCCTCGGCGAGCGGATGCGTGCCGCGCGCACTCGGATGCGTGGAATGTCGGTACTCGACGGCGACGGCAACGAGATCTTCCGGTCGGAGGAGCACGTCTTCAGTAGCGGTCGGCTCGATAGCGAGGACATCGAGCTGCTGCGTGAGGACTTGGTGGCGATGCTGTACGAGGCGACCAAAGACGACGTGGAATACATGTTCGACGACTCGATCGTCGACATACAGGAGGGTGAGCACGAAGTCCGCGTCGAGTTCGAGCGCGGCGGCCTCCGCGATTTCGACCTGGTCATCGGCGCGGACGGCATGCACTCCACCGTGCGGCACCTTGCGTTCGGTCCGGAGCAGCAATTCAGCAGACACCTCGGCCAGTACCTGGCGATTTTCTCGACCGCCAACTTGCTGGGCCTGGACAACTGGCAGATGTGGTTCAGCGACACGGCCTCCGGTGCCGGTGGCGCCGTCTATCCAGCGCGGGACAACACCGAGTTGCGAGTGATCCTCGGCTTCGCATCCGAGCCGGTGCGGTATGACTATCGAGATATCTTGCAGCAGAAGCAGATTGTCGCCGAACGGCTGGCGGATGTGGGCTGGCAGATTCCGAAGCTGCTGGCGGCCATGGCCGACGCACCGAACTTTTATTTCGACGCGATGGCGCAGATCCGCATGGACCACTGGACTTCCGGTCGAATCGCTCTGGTCGGCGATGCCGGATACTGCGCCTCGGCGCTGTCCGGGCAGGGCACCAGCCTGGCCTTGGTCGGCGCATACGTGCTGGCCGACGAACTCGGCCGGCCGCAGGTCGACCACGCGACCGCGTTCGAAGCCTACGAACGGCGGATGCGGCCGTTCGTCGCGCTCAACCAAGCGCTGGCAACCGAGAACCCCAACGGCCCCGCCGCCGAGGAGTCGGTAGAGCGCGCAAAGAACAGCATCTCCCTCGACGCCAACCCGGTCGACTTCGTTCAGTCGAGATGATCTCGGCCGGTGCGCCTTCCGGACTCCGCCGCGAACCGCCCGGGTCGCGGCGTGAGCGTGCGTTTCGGATCTCCTGTCGAGTTCTTGATACGTTCGTGCTTCCGAGGCAAGTCTGGGACGAGGTGAGCAAGTGGGGCTCGACTACAGCTACGAGGTGTACGTTCACCGCGATTCCGCACGTCCGCTGTTGGAGGCCGTGAAAGCCCGCTGCGCGCCCTCTCCCGACACGACTACCGCAGTCGAGTTTCCTGACGGCCGGCGCCAGAGACGTTGGCCTCGTTGATCTTCAAGGGTGCCCCGTGATGGCCGGTTCGGTCAGCGCGCCATGCGGCATAGTGCTTTCGGGCGGTCTCGGATGTCGATCCGACGCACTCGATTCCGAGGGCCTCCTCGCCGCGCGGGCAAGGATGCTCGCCAGTGGTAGCAAGTCCGGTGATCTGCTGCACCCCGCGCCCGCGGCCACCAGTTCGGTCATCCGAGCGGTCAGGGTCGGTACCGATAGTCGCCGTCGGGCACACGTAGCCACATGTCCGGTGGTCCAGCGAAGGCGCGCGCGTCGCGCGGGCGCAAACCGGCCCACGCGCAGCAGTAGGCGAGGACGTCGTGCTGATACAGGTACGAGGTGAGGATGTCCTCGGCGGAATCATCCTCGGACGGGTCGAGGGCGGGACTGATATCCGAGCCGGTGAGCGCGCCGTCGAGACTGGTGCTGCCCTGGCAGCCGCCCTTCGGGTTGAAGTACATCCCATAGCATTTCGTGCCGGGAGACAGGCGGGTGGAGATGCCGGGCATCGAGGCGATGTAGGACCAAGGTTGGGCGATCACGCAGCCGCCGGGCACGTCGGTCGCCCACATCGTCAACTCGGTGTCAGCGGACAGAGGCCAGCTCGCCATGTCGTCCGGAGTCACCGATCCCGCCGGGACGACCTCGGCGTCCAACCGGCGGACAGCCTCGGCCGCGTCGATGCCCGCGACACAGACCAGGCTCACCCCGTCGATCCATGGTCGGCTCAGTGCCATGGTCAGCTGGCGTCTTTCCTCGACTGAGGCCTGTTCGGAGGCCGACAACTCGCCGGTGACCAGCGGATGCTGCCCAGCCAGGCTCAGCCTTGCCGGGGACCAGCCCGCCATCATCGGTCGCGCCGGGTCAGCGCCCGCAGCCAGCAACGCGCGGGCGTTGTCGGGACGGTTGGCGTACACCGCACGCCACAACGCGGTACGGCCCCACGCCATCGCGTCGACATCACACACCCGCGACGCCACCTCCGCCACCACCTCCGCAGACCCCTGCGTGGCGGCCATATCCAACGGTCTCTGCTCGCCACGCAGTAGGACATCGGGGTCGGCACCCGCTTCTAGACGTGCGCGTATCTGCCCTGGATCGGTCCATGCCGTCCGGCCGAGGCCAGCCCAGCCACCCTGCTCATCGTGCATGACTACAGTGTGCAATCTCGAACACGCGTTCGACAAACCGCTGCGTCAGTCATGGCAAACCGAACCCTCCGAGATCCGCACCCTTGATGCTCCTATAGATGTCAAGCGGCTGGATAGATGTGGTGGTTGGGTGCGGCCGGTGGGTCGGTCAGGGCGTGGTAGGCCTCTCGGGCGATGAATCGTTTGAGGCAGCGCAGGATGTCTTTCTTCGAGAGTCCTTGTTGAGTGCGGCGTTCGACGTAGGCGCGGGTGCGTGGGTCGTGGCGCATGCGGACCAGGGCGATGGTGTGCAGGGCGTTGTTGGCGGCGCGGTCACCGCC
>NZ_JBFBCD010000018.1:0-41192 GCF_040683015.1 Nocardia sp. NPDC051030
TGTCCGACCTCCCACACGGGGGTGCAGAAGACCGGAACCAATTTAAATAATTGGCACTGACATTCATCGACACACTATTGAGTTCTCAAAGAACAGGCGCACACGTCTCCACCTGAAGTTGATCAGATGTCCAACGAGGCAACTTTTCCAGCCTAGCGGCTCGACTACACAGAGTCAAGGACCACTTTCTCTGGCCAGTTGTTCTGTCAGGCGCTCCTCGTCCAACCTCGTCTCTCGGTCCTGATTTCCAGCCTTTGAGCTGGGCTTTCGGCTCCGAGTCGGTGTCCGTGTCGCTCTGACCTGGACTAAGTTACGCGGCGGATAACGCTGGGTCAAATCCGCTGGTCACCGATCCGTCTGCGCTGGTCAGAGGGCCCGCGACCGGGGCGATTGCCGACCTGGGCCCCGATTTCGTGACCCAGGTCATGGCGATCTTGTTTACCTATTGACTTCCAGCACGGCGGACGCCGGCGAAGTTCTTCTTGCCGCGACGCAGGACCAGCCAGCGTCCGTGCAGGTAGTCGGCGTCCGAGGGGGTCCATTCCAGATCGGAGACCTTCTCGTTGTTCACCGCCGCGCCACCCTCATTGACAGCACGTCGAGCCGCACCGCGGCTATCGCACAAACCGGACGCCACCAGCAGATCCACAATGGTGGTCTTCTCGTCCGACTCCGCGACCTTGCCGTCGACCGCGGCCTCGGTGAGTGCGGCCGCCATCGTGGACTCGTCCAGATCGCGCAGTTCGCCGCGACCGAACAGGGCCTGGCTCGCCAATTGCACCGCGGCGGTATTGGCCTCGCCGTGCACCAGCGTCGTCATCTCCGCGGCCAGGCGACGCTGCGCCTCGCGGGCGTGCGGGCGCTCGGCCGTGGCCTGCTCGAGTTCGTCCAATTCCTCGCGGGAGAGGAAGGTGAACCAGCGCAGGTAGCGGACGACATCGGCATCGGCCGTATTCACGAAGTACTGGTACCAGGCGTACGGGCTGGTCATCTCCGGGTCGAGCCAGAGGCTGCCGCCACCGGTGGACTTGCCGAACTTCTTGCCGTCGGCCGAGGTCACCAGCGGGGTGGTGAGAGCGTGCACGTGCTCACCGTCGACACGGCGGTTGAGCTCCACACCGGCGATGATGTTGCCCCACTGATCCGAACCGCCGACCTGCAGTGTGCAGCCGTACTCGCGACGCAACTGCACGAAGTCGTTGGCCTGCAACAGCATGTAGCTGAACTCGGTGTAGGACATGCCGTCCGACTCCAGGCGGCGCTTTACCGTCTCGCGGGCGAGCATGACGTTCACCGAGAAGTGCTTGCCGATGTCGCGCAGGAACGAGACCGTGCTGAGCGGTCCGGTCCAGTCCATATTGTTTGCGACGACGGCCGCGTTCGGGCCGCCGTCGAGATCGACGAAACGCTCCAGCTGGGAGCGGATGCGTCCCGCCCAGTCGGCTGTGGTCTCTGTGGAGTTCATGGTGCGCTCACCGACATCGCGGGGGTCGCCGATGAGACCGGTTGCGCCACCGGCAAGCACGACCGGGCGATGTCCGGCCATCTGGAAACGCTTGAGCACCAGCAGGGGAACCAAGTGTCCGGCGTGCAGGCTGGGCGCGGTCGGGTCGAACCCGGAATACAGGGTGATCGGTCCCGCGTCCGCGGCCGCGCGCAACGCGTCCAGGTCGGTGGACTGCGCGATCAGTCCGCGCCAGGTCAGTTCGTCGATGATGTCGCCGCTCACGCCTATCCATCATTCCGCACGTAGGTAATGGCCCGACGGACAGGTCGGTTGCCCTCGGAAACAATGCCCCCGGGCGGGCGAAGTCCGGATAGACGAAAGCCGCCGCCGAACGAATCGGCGGCGGCTTCAGCGAGTTCGTCAGCCCCTCCACACGACTTTGTCCGCCACCGAGTGTGTTCGGTGGCGGACTCTCAGTCGAGCGGATTATTCATCTACCCGGTATCAGTGGCGGACCAGCTTGGTGAAGGTGGCGAAGCTGTCGCGGCGCTCCCAGGCGATCCAGGCGAACATGACGGCCAGGATCAGCGGGAAGGGAGCCAGGGCCGGGGCGCCGAGGAGGAAGACCTGGGTGGCGGCGGCCAGCACCGTGGTGATCGACAGGCCGGCGGCGGCCGGACCGGTCAGTCGCGGGACCAGCAGGCCGATGCCGCCGGAGACCTCCACGACGCCGGTGAAGTAGCGGAACCATTCACCCCAGCCGATCTGGCGGAAGGCCTCGACGGCGTCGTGCTGGCCGACCAGCTTCGGCAGGCCCGAGGCGATGATGAAGAAGAGACCGAACACGATCTGCAGGGTCCACAGGACGCGGTTGCGGGTCTTGCCGGGGGTGGTGGAGGTGGTGGTGAAGGCGGTCTGGGTGGCGGCGATGGCGGTCATGTCGAATTTCCTTCCGGGGCTTGTCTGTTCGTTGTCGAACTCGCTTGCCCGTTATGACGGGGCCCGTCCCGAGAACTCATCGCTCGGTGGAAGAAAATTTGAAATCGCTGGTGAGAGCAGGTGCGGCTAGGCGTCGAAGGCAGCCTTGAGCGCGGTGAGGTGGACTCGGCTCGCGGTCGCCGCGGCCTCGGGGTTGCGGGAGCGGATGGTGTCGCAGAGGACCTCATGCGCATCGTGGTCGGCGCGCTTACTGCTCATCGGATGGATGCGGAGCATGTCGATCATGGCGTGGCGTGAGCGCGGGACGAAGGCATTGAACATCTCGAGCAGGATGTCATTGTGAGCGGCGGCCACGACCGTGCGATGGAAGGCGGTATCGGCGTCGACCAGGGCCTCGACGGAATCTCCGGCTTCGGCGCGCGCGGAGAGGGCGCGCAGCATCGTGCGCAGATCCGCGGGGGTGCGGCGGCGGGCGGCCAGGGCGGCGGCCTCGGCCTCGATCGCGATGCGGGCCTCTATGACGGTGACTATGTCGGCGCGGCGCAGGACGGTGTCCCAGTCTTCGGCGACATCCAGGGCGGTGAGGAAAACGCCTGCGCCCTGGCGGCTTTCGAGCACGCCCTTGCCAGAGAGTTCGCGAATGGCCTCGCGCAGGGTGGAGCGGCCGACGCCGAGCTGGACGGCGAGGGTGGTTTCCCCCGGTAGCCGGTGGCCGAGTTCCCACTCCCCCGAGCGAATCCGGGTGAGCAGCACCTCGGCGGCCTGTGCGGCGAGCGGGTGCCTTTGGACCTGGGCCATAAAAGTTTGACCTCTCTACTTGTCTGAGGAGTTATTGCCCTCTAGTCTATGCCACATGGGACAGAGCGCGCTTCTCCTTCGCTGCCGCGGCGGGGTCTGAACGACCGGCACCCCGCTCGCGGGTTGCTGTGCTGCGCCGGTCACCTCCTTGACGCGAAAGCTCACAGCAACCATGTCTACTTCTTCCCACTGGAATCGCCAGCAGCCCTCCGTCATGCCGTCGCATCGGTATCGCGATGTGTATCAACGGGTTTCGGTGCCCCTGACCGAACGCAGCTGGCCTACGAATCGGATCACCACTGCCCCGCTGTGGGTGCCGGTGGATCTGCGCGACGGCAATCAGGCGCTGGCCGAGCCCATGGATCCGGAACGCAAGCGGCGCTTCTTCGAAATGCTGGTCGCCATGGGGTACAAGGAGATCGAGGTCGGGTATCCGAGCGCCTCGCAGGCCGACTTCGATTTCGTGCGGCTGATCGGCACGGCCGGGCTGGCACCCGAGGACGTCACCATTGTGGTGTTCACGCCCGCGCGCCGGGATTTGATCGAGCGGACCGTGGAATCGATTCGCGGCCTCACCAATGACGTTGTCATTCATATGTACACCGCCACCGCGCCGACCTGGCGGGGTGTGGTGCTGGGGGCCTCGCGTGAGCGGGTAACCGAGATGATCACCGGTGGCGGGCGCGACATTCTGGAGCTGGCGGGCGATCTGCCCAATGTGCGGTTCCAGTTCTCGCCCGAGGTGTTCATGCTGACCGAACCCGATTTCGTACTGGACCTGTGCGATCGGATGACCACGCTGTGGGATGCCACGCCGGAGCGGCCGGTCACACTGAATCTGCCTGCGACGGTGGAGGTTGCGACGCCGAATGTGTATGCCGATCAGATCGAGTACATGCATCGGAATCTGGCGCGGCGCGAGAGCGTGATCCTGTCGGTGCATCCGCACAATGATCGCGGGACGGGAATCGCCTGCGCGGAGCTGGCGGTACTGGCCGGGGCGCAGCGAGTGGAGGGGTGCGTATTCGGCAATGGGGAGCGCACCGGCAATGTCGATCTGGCGACCCTGGCGCTGAATCTGCATGCGCAGGGCGTGGATCCGATGGTCGACTTCTCCGATATCGACGCGGTGCGGCGGACCGTGGAGTACTGCACGCGGATCGCGGTGCACGAAAGGCATCCGTATGCGGGCGATCTGGTGTACACGGCGTTCTCCGGGACGCATCAGGACGCCATCAAGAAGGGGTTTGCCGAGCATCGGGAGCGGGCGGCGCGCCTGGGCGTCTCCGAGCGCGAAATCGCTTGGGATGTACCGTATCTGCCGATCGATCCGGCCGATGTGGGGCGCACCTACGATGCGGTGATCCGGGTGAATTCGCAGTCGGGCAAGGGCGGGATCGCGTATCTGCTGGAGGCGGAGTACGGGGTGCAGATGTCGCGCGATCAGCAGATCGACTTCGCGCGACATGTGCAGCGGCACACCGACCGGACCGGCAGCGAGATGTCGGCGCGGCAGTTGTGGGAGCTGTTCAATGAGGTGTACGGGCCGGTGAAGGTCGGCTGATCACGGGTGCGGGCGGTGCCTCACGCCGTGGCATCGCCCGCACCGGAAGCGGATTCGCCGCCGAGTCGCCGCTCCAGTTCGGTCACGCGGCGTTCCAGGTCGGCCACCCGGCTTTCGACGTCGTTCGGTGAGCCGTCCAGAACCGCTGCCACCGTGAGGGTTCCGGGGAGGATGGTCTCGGCCTCGGTGCCCGTCGTACCCGCCGGGGCGTCCTGGGCGAGCAGGTGCGCGCGGACCCGGGCGGTGTCCACACCCAGCTTGTACAGGACCTGGGCGGCTATTCCCTCGTTCTCCACGACCAGCGCGAGCAGTAGGTGTTCGGTATCGATTTCGGTGCGGCTCATCACTTTTGCCTCGTGCAGTGACAGCTCCAGCACGTGCTTGGCTCGCGGTGTGAACGGAATGTGGCCGGTGGGGTCGTCGGAGCCTTGGCCGATGATCTTCTCGACCGACTCGCGCACGGTATTCAGATCGACGCCCAGTTCGGTGAGCGCGCGGGCGCCCCGGCCTTCGCCCTGGCGGAGCAGGCCGAGCAGCAAGTGTTCGGTGCCAATGTAGTTGTGGTGCAGCCGCAACGCCTCTTCCTGGGACAGGACGACGACGCGGCGGGCGTTGTCGGAGAACCGTTCGAACATGAGAACCCCCTGGGTCGAGCAGGTCTCATCCACGGTAGCCCGCACACGGTGCTGATGTGCGGACTCGGCGCGCTCAGGCCGGGCGATCCAGGCGCGGCGCACGCGGGCTGCGCCGATACACGGAGACCGCGGGCGAATCCGGCAGCCACAGCCGCCACGGCCGTTCGGCGGCCAGGCTCACACCCACGCGCGGGCCGACGGCGATCGCGGACGGATCGGCAATCTCGGGTCCGAGCTCCAGGCGAATCGGCGATTCCTTGTCGAAGAGGCGAATTCCGTAGTCGCCCAGCGTGATTCCGAGCGCACTGCCGACATTGCCAGGCCCCTTGGCCAGATCGGCGTCGGTGCGCGCGGCCGGACGCCGCACCCGAACCTCTTCCTCACCTTCGATGATTTCCCCGGCCCGAATGAGCACCGCACTGGCGATTCCATCCGGCCCGCTGGTGACATTCACACAGGTGTGCATGCCATAGCTGAGATAGACGTACAACACCCCGGGCGGCCCGAACATGACCGCATTCCTAGCGGTCCGCCCCCGGCCGGAATGCGCGGCCGGATCGGGCCAGGGCCCGGCCGGATCGCCGCCATACGCCTCGACCTCGACAATCCGCATGGCCACATCCCCGGACCACAGCGTCGCGCCGAGCAGACGGCGAGCGGCGGCAGTCGGTTCCACGACGAGGTCTTCGACATCCACGACGTCCCATTGTCCAGCAATGCCGTCCCACTCACACGGCTGGGACGACCGCTGTCATGCGGTGGCCTCACCGGTCGGGTTGAGGCCGCGGACCTTGTCCGGGTTGACCTGGAAGCGAATGTTTTCCAGGTGTCCGTCACGGACGTCGTAGGTGAAGGCGCCGACTCGATAGCCACCGACCACGGTGACGATGCCGAGTTCGCCGTTGATGAGGGCGGATTCGAGGGTGATGCCTGCTTGGACCCAGATCGGTTTGGCCATGACGCCGAGCATCCAGCGGGCGACGTGGTCGGGGCCGTGCAAGGGGCGGCGGGCGGCGGTTACCTTGCCGCCGCCGTCGTTCCAGAGGGTGACGTCGGGGGCCAGGAGCTCCATGAGGGCATTGAGGTCGCCGCCGTGGCAGGCGGCCATGAACTTCTCGGTGATCTCGGAGCGGGCTTCGGTGTCGGTGTCGAAGCGGGGGCGGCGGGACTGCACGTGGGAGCGGGCGCGGTGCGCGATCTGGCGGATCGTGGGTTCGGGGCGGTCCAGGAAGCCGGCGATCTCGGCATGTGAGTAGCCGAAGACCTCGCGCAGCACGAAGACGGCGCGCTCGACGGGGGTGAGGGTTTCGAGGACGACCAGCATGGCGGTCGACACGGTGTCGGCCATTTCGGTCTCCTCGGCGGCGTTCGGTGCGGTGAGCAAGGGTTCGGGAAGCCAAGGGCCGACATAGGTTTCGCGGGTGGCCCGGGCCGAGGTGAGGCGATTGAGGGACAGGTTGGTGACGGTGCGGACCAGGTAGGACTTGGGGTACTCGACCGTGGTGTGGTCGACGGCGTGCCATTTGAGCCAGGCGTCTTGCAGGATGTCCTCGGCGTCGGCGACGCTGCCGAGCATTTGATACGCGGTGCCGAACAGCAGCCTGCGATGTTCGACGAACGGGTCGAGCTTCGAATCCTCCGGCCGGGCGTTCGGCTCGGTGGTCTTCGAGGGTTCGCGAATCTGGTCCTGCATGAGACTCATACCTACCGGGTCTGGCGTATCGATTCCACCGAAGCACCGGGATACCTGCCCGATATCCCGGCTACCGGTGGCCGCATCAGGCGGTCTTGCGGGTGGCGCGACCACCGCTGGACAGCTGTGTCGGCGTGTTCACGTGCTTGCTCAGTTTGAAGGACGGCACGGGGCTATTGCTGACCGTCTGCTTGTAGAAGACGGCCGCCTTGCCGACGAGGTACCAGCGCTTCGGAGTGTCGTCGGCGTTGGTGAACTGGATGACCGCGTCCTTGCGGCCCAAGCTGACCGGTTGGTGGAAGTAGCCGATCCGGAACGGCTTCACCGTCTTACCGCGCAGCAGCCGGGTGAGGGTGGCGGCTGTGTAGGCGGCGGTGGGCATACCGGTCTGGCAGGTGCCGTGCAGCTGACCCCAGGGCATGCGGACCGCGGCGGCGTCGCCGATGGCGTGGATCTCCGGGTGCGAGACCGAGCGCAGGGTGGGGTCGGTGACGATCAGACCCTTTGCGTCCGTGGCGATTCCGGCCTGTGCGGCGAGCGGGGAGACCTTGACGCCGGTGGTCCACATGGTCAAATCCGAGGCGACGAGTTCACCGGATTCGAGGCATACCGCGCCGGGCAGGACCTTGGTCACCTTCACGCCGACCATGCGGACGACGCCGAGCCGATCCAGGGCCTTGTTCAGGTAGGCGCGGGCCTTGTCTCCCATCATCGCGCCGGGCCGGCCCGCGCTGATCAGGGTCACGGTCAGGTCCGGGTGCGCTTCGGCGATCTCGGTGGCGGCTTCGATGCCGGTGAGGCCGCCGCCGCAGACGGTGACGGTGCCGCCCTTCGCGGCCAGCTTGGTCAGCTCGGTCGAGAACTTGTGGGCCAGACGGGGATCGTTGAGGGTCCAGGCATGGTCATCGACGCCGGGGACGAGACCGGTGTCGGTCGCGGAGCCGAGGGCGTAAACCAGGTTGTCGTAATGCAGGGTCGCGCCGTCGTCGAGGGTGACCGTGCGGTTTGCGGCATCGATGGCGGTGGCGGCGGCCCGGTGGAAGACCACGCCGGTGCCTTCGAGGAGGTCGGCGATGCGGTGATCGGCCAGTTCATGTCCGGCGGCGATCTGATGCATGCGCAGCCGCTCGGTGAAGCGGGCCGACGGGTTCACCAGGGTGATCCGCACATCCAGCTTGCGGGTGCGATGGGCGAGCGAGACGGTGGCCAGCATGCCGGTGTAGCCCGCGCCGAGGACAACGATTTCGTGGGTGACGGTGGTGTTCATCGCGTGCTCCTGAAGGCTCGTTCGTGGGGGTCGAGCATGGGACAGGACAGCCCCGCCGAACGTGACAACCCGACCTCGTGACCTGGGTCACCGTGGAATCTTCGAGGCCGGTTCGCGGTTGAAACAGCCGGTAGTCAGGCCTCGGGCCTGCGTAAACATCCCTTCGTCGAATGAGGTGTCATGACCGTCGAGGTCGAAATCTGGACCGATATCAACTGCCCCTTCTGCTATTTGGGCAAGGCGCGGTTCGAGGAGGCCCTCGAAGGATTCCCGCATCGGGACGGCGTTCGGGTCGTGCATAAGTCGTTCGAGCTGGATCCGACGCTGCCGCATGGGCACAGCGATGCCGTGGTGCCGCATATCGCGGAGAAGTATGGGATCAGCGAGGCGCAGGCGGCCGCGAATGAGCGCGGGATCGGGGCGCAGGCCGAGGCGATGGGGTTGGAGTATCGGACCGAGGGGCGGGATTTCGGCAGCAGCTTCGATATGCACCGGCTGCTGCACTGGGCGCTGGAGCTCGGCAAGCAGGAGACCTTGCTGGATGCGTTGTATGCGGCCAACTTCGCGGAGGATGCGCCATTGTTCGGTGATACCGAGCGACTGGTTCAGGTCGCGGTGAATGCCGGATTCGATGAGGCGAGTGTGCGTGCGGTGCTCGCGGATTCGACTGCGTACGCCGATGCGGTGCGTGCCGATGAGGCCGAGGCGGCTCGGCTCGGGGCGCGGGGTGTGCCGTTCTTCGTGCTGGATCGTAAGTACGGGGTGTCGGGCGCGCAGCCTGCCGAGGTGTTCGCACAGGCCTTGGAGCAGGCGTGGAGTGACCACGCGCCCGAGCTCGAGGTCATCGGCGGCGCGGACGCCTGCGGTCCCGACGGGTGCGCGTTGCCCGCGCGGGACTGAGCTTGTGACCGGCGATGGTCGCCCGGTCCAAATCGATGTATTGGCTGTGGTCGCCCGCGCGGAGACCGATGATGTCGTCCACGATGACGAGGCCGTAGCCGACCACGACCAGCACGACCATCTGGCCCCACGCCACCCAATAGATTCCGATCGGCGTGGTGGCCAGTACCGCGGCGGCGGCCGCGAGGCGCATCCACGGGCGCGGCAGATGCAACACCCAGCGGAATGCGGTCTGCCCCAGGAAGAACAAGGCGACGCCGCCGGAAAGCGCCAGGGCCGCGGCCTTGCTCGCCGGTTGATTGCCGTGCGCGATGATCATCGAAATACCGGCGGCGGTCAGGATGATGCCGACCAGTACGAGATAGAGCGAGTAACCGTAGGCGAGGACCGCGGGACGGGCCCGCGCCACGCCCGACAGCGCCGTCAGCGCATGCTCGCCGCGCTCGTCATCGAGACCGAAGTAGGCCCACCACAAGACATAGGCGAGGGTCAGGCCGACCGCGACGGTAGCGATCAACCCGACGGTGATCTCCTCCCCCGCCAGGCCCGCGCCGATCGCGACGATGGATTCACCTACCGCGACGATCACGACCAAGCCGTGCCGTTCACAGAAGTGACTGGCGCGCACCACGAAACCGCCCGGCTCGGTCAAGTACGGCGTGACCACCTGCACGGCCAGCGCCAGCGACCAGAGCAGGTAACGCGGCCAGCCGTGGATGATGCCACCGGCAAGCACGAGGCCCGCCGACACGGCATTGAGTGGAGCCATCTGCATGACCGCCGACCGCACCGACGCGCCGCCGGACACTGCGAACAGGGCGCTGTGCACCGTATTCACCAGCACATAGCCGAGGCCGAAGGCGAGCCCGGAGCCGGTGAAGGCATCCGGAATCGACAGGGCCAGAACGAAGAATCCGAACATGCCGATGAGCAGGAAGGTGCGGCGCTGCGAACTGTTCGGCGCGACTTCATTGGTGAGGTACACGTAGCCGCTGTACATCCACCAGATGACGCCGAACATGATCGCGATCTGACCGACCGCCGTCCAGCCCGGGTGATGGGTGAAGGCGTGGGTCAACTGGGTGATGGTGAAGACGAAGACGAGGTCGAAGAACAGTTCCAGGGTGGAGGCGCGTAGCTGGCCACCCTCGGCCGCGTCTTCGGCGGTACTCGGAGAAGTGCTGGTCACGGGCAGATCGTAAAGGCATCGGGGCGTTGATGCCGGTTCGACTCGGCCGGGTTAGCGGTATTCGGGGTTCTCGAAATGGAGTAGCCGATGTGCTGAAGGCTGTACAGGTGCAATTGATGAACAATGCGCGCAGGTCGGCGAAATCAGTCATAGCTCTTTACCCTTCAACTCCGATCGCGTCCTGCGGTGCGATTCGGCCGTGTAGAGGGCGACGAGGGCCCAGATTGTGACCAGGGCTGCGATGAGTCCTAGGCCGTAGGGGCGGTCCAGGATTGTCGGATTGCCGGGGATGCTGCGGTCGAAAACCGGTATGGCCAGCAGTAAGAGGGTGACGGTGGCTACCGCGCCGCAGGCCAGTGGGGCCCACCAGCGTGCGGGAAGCAGGCGGTGCGCGGTGAAGCCCAGCAGCGCGCACACGGGGGCGAAAACCGCGTCGTGCAGGAGGATTCCGCCTATGAACCAGACGGCCGTGGACTTCAGATCGGTCGAGTTCTGGTGCAGCAGTTGGGTGATGCCGTAGTAGGCCAGCCAGATGCCGGATGCGGCGAGGAGCAGACGGACCGCGGTCATGACAGCACCTCGATTGTCGACAGCCATTTGGTTTGCAGGACGCCCGGGCGGTTGGGGGCGATCAGGCGGCAGGGGTAGCCGTGGTCCAGGTTCAGGTCTTCGCCATTGAGGCGGAGGGCTATCAGGGTGTCGGCGGCGCGGGCGTGCTCGTGCGGGAGGACCGAGGTGTGGTAGAGGCCGCCGCCTTCGAGGGAGGTGAATCGCACATCGCCGCTGGGGTATTCACCGACCGCCGCGAGCAGGTCGCGCAGGCGTACTCCCGACCAGTGTGCTGCGGCGCTCCAGCCTTCGACACAGGCGATCGGAAGGTCCGCGGAAGTCTGTGGGAGGGCTTCGAGTTCGGCTCGGGTGAAGACCCGTTTCCGGTCGCCGACGGTGACCGCGAGCGCGTAATCGGCGGCCAGCGCCTTGTCTCCGACACCGGCGTCGTGCGCGGTGCGATTGACCGGAACACCTTGCGGCCCTTCTCCACTGCGTGGGGCGAGCACCGATACCCAGCGCAAGAACGGAACCGTCTGCCCGGCAACCGCCAGCCCCGCGACGACGGCGGCGAACCCGGCCACACCGAGCACCGCGCGACGCGACACTCCGTTCGCGGCGGCGGGTTCGTCAGCGGCCTTCGATCGAATCAGAGGATGGGACAACGCTTCTCGCACCACGGGGAGTTTCACGGCCAAGTGCACCGCGAGCGCACCGGCCGCGACATAGGCCATGGCGTAGTGAGTGGTGGTGAAGAAGAACTTCCACGGATAGTTCTGCGCGGTATTGAACAGCCCGGTCACCAACTGGAAGATCACCGAACCCACCAGCACCGCAATCGATCCCCGCTCCAGCAGTTGCACCGGATTACGAAGATTCGGCCGCGCGAACAACCGCGGAAACACCGACCACAGCTTCACCAGCAACAGCGGAATGGCGATCACACCCGAAATCACATGCGCGCCTTGCGTGAACCGATACAGCCACACCGGATGCGCGGGCCACCAGAACCACGTCGGCGGATGCTGAATCCAATGGCTGATGAGCCCGGTAACGAAGCACACCGTGATCGCAATACCCAATACGATCCCAACCCGCGCCGCCACCGCCGGTCCCCGCGCGGGCGATATCCGCCGCGCCAGCACATCCGGCAGAATCAGGGCGCGGTCGTCGCCACCTCCCGGCAGCTTGCCATCGGACTCGACCATCGCGCCATCGCCGGAAACCGAGTTATCGGGGCCGGAATCCGCTCCGGCAAGGTCGATGGCAGTTCCAGCGGAGTCGGACGCCGCTGCGGCAGCGCCGGAGGCCAGATCGCCAGTGGCAGAGGCCAGTTCGGAAGGCACGGCAGAGGAGCCCGGGCCCGCGTCCGTACGGTCGGCGGCTGCTCCGGCTTGGTCTGCGGCCACTCCCCCGGTGTGGGGCGCTGAAGCCTCTCGGGGTTCCGCGGGGTTGTTCATTTCGTTGGCCTTCTTGGTCATTGGCGTGCCAGCCACGCGATGGGGCGGCCGGAGACGGTCGCGGTGGTCAGGACGCGCAGGCCCGTGGCTGTGGCGAGGGTGTCGGCGCGTTCGATGCCCACGCGCGCCCAGGGGAACCATTCGCCGATGCCGGAGGGGCATTCCAGGCGGATTCGCTCGACGGCCAGACCTGTTCCGAGGCGGGCGAATTCGACTATGGCGATGCCATTGGGGGCTAGCAGTTCTCGGGTGCGGCGCAGGACTCGGGCCGGATCGCCGCCGATGCCGAGATTGCCGTCGGCCAGGATGGCGTAGGGCCAGCGGCCGGTGCCGGGGAGGGGATCGAACAGGTCGCGCCGTAGGGCGGGTGCGCCGCGCCGACGGGTCATGGCCACCGCCATGGGAGAGATATCCACGCCGAGCGCGGACACCCCGCGCCGCACCAGCAGCGCCGCCAATCGTCCCGGGCCGCAGCCGAGATCCACGGTCGGACCGTCGCAGCAGCAGGTCAGCGCCACATCCACGCGATGCTCCGCCGCCGCCGCACAACCGCCGCCGAGCCATCGACGGGTCCGCAACCGATGCCGCTTCCCATCCAGCCCGCGCACCCAGCAGTCCTCGCCGACCAGCGCCCGATCATAGACATCCAGGTCGGTCATCGCCGCGGCTCCTCGAGCGGCCACCCTGACGTTCCCCTCTCCATTCCGGCGCGTCCGATGCGACGCTCCGGACCGATTCGGTCGACGCCCATCGCAACACCTTGGTTTGGGCGCCCTGGATTCCGGCGAGAGCGCTGGCGAAGTGGCCGGTCCGAAGTTCCCCTCGCTGTACCGGCGGGCCCCTGGCCGGAATCCAGTCGACTGTTATGGATCTCGGTCACAAGCACATCGAGATGATGGGCGGCGCGTCCGGCGCAGCGCTCCGGACCGATTCGGGCGGCGCTCATAGCAGCACCTTGGTTTGTGCGGCCTGAATTCCGGCGAGGGCGGTGGCGAAGCGGCCGGTGGATTGGGAGGCGACAGTGAGGGCGTCGGCGTAGGTGTCGACGTCCGTGAGGATGGGCAGGCGCTGGGGGCGGTAACCGCAGCGGCACAGCATGTCTCGGGTCAGCTCGCCGGTGTGAGAGGTGGACATGGGGACTTCGGTGAGGAGGCGGGCGGGGCGCGGGTCGGGCAGGCCCAGTGCCCACCAGCCGCCGTCGGCCGCGGGGCCGAGTACGGCTTCGCCGGTGTTCAGAAGGCGGGAGGCGGACATGGCCAGCAGGCTCGGGCCGAGTTGTGGAGTGTCCATGCCGATTTGGAGGACCGGCAGGCCGGGCCGGAAAGCGTCGGCGTGGGCGTTGGCCAGCCGCTCGGCGAAGCCGTCGCCGCGTTGCCGGAAGATGGTGAAATCGGCTAGAGCCGCTGCGATTTCATCCGCCTCCTCGGCATCGGCGAGATCGCCGGTCCAGGCCACCATGCGGTGCTGGACAGCGGTGGCGCGGACGGCGTCCAGCGTGTCGAGCAGGGCCGCCGCGGCCAGTCGGGCGGCCTCGCGAGGCGAGAACGGTGGCGTGAGACGGGTTTTGGCAAAGCCTGCGATCGGAGCCTTGGCGACTACGAGCAGAGTGACGGGCAGGCCCCGGCGAGCCACCGGCGCATCAGCGAGGTTGCGGCGAGCGGACTGGGTGGCGGGCAGGTCCGGACGCGCGACGGGCGCTTGCGGATGGATGCACGAGGTGGGCTGGGCCGCGGGGAGGTCGGGGCTCATCATCGGACGCTCCAGAAATCCTTTGCGGCGCGGAGGGTTCCGCGGAGGGAGCCGGAGACCTTGGAGACGCCGTGGGTGCGGGGACGGTAGGTGATATCGCGTTCGACCAGGTGCCAGCCTGCGGAGGCGGCGGCTACCAGGAGGGCGAGGGGGTATCCCGAGCGGGGGTGGAGAGGGCCGAGGGCCAGGAGGCGGTCGCGGTGGGCTACTCGCATGGCGGCTATGTCGTGGACGGGGAGGTGGTAGCGGCGGCGCAGGCGGGCCGCCACCAGGAGGTTGCCGAGGCGGGCGTGCCAGGGCCAGGTGCGGGCGTCGACGGGGCGGCGGCGGCCTACGACCATGTCCACGTCGGGGGTGAGTTCGGCTACCAGGGAAGGGAGTTCGCGGGGATCCATGGAGCCGTCGCCGTCCAGGACGGCGACTATGGGGGTGTGGGCGGCGCGGATGCCGGTGTGGACGGCGCTGCCGTAGCCGGGGGTGGGTTCGGGGATGACGGTGGCGCCGCCGGATCTGGCCACGGCGGCGGTGGAATCGGTGGATGCGTTGTCCACCACGATCACTCGATATCCCGCAGGGATAGCGGACAGTAAGCCGGGAAGTGCGCCGGCTTCGTCTCGGCACGGGATCACCACGGTGACGCCCGATTCCTGGTTCGATTCGGTCACGCTATGACCGTAGGACCGAAGGGCCCGGATCGGGGTCAAGACGGCGGTGACGAAAGTATGACGGGACCTGTACGGACGACCGTATCGGCGGGTCGGGGCGGTGTGGCGGCCTAGGGTGTTATTCGTGCGGAACGCTCCGGTCACTCTCCGATCCCCGAGTCTCACGCGCCGCGCCGAGGTCTACTGCGCGGCGAGTGCGGGCTTGCTGGTCGTCGCCGCTTTCGCGCTGCCGCGAATCATGGGCAAACCGTGGCGGGACCGGCTGTACGCGGGGGCCGCGCCGATCTTCGGGAACTGGTTGCCGCACACGAGTTGGGGTACGGGGGCGGCCCTCGTTATTGCGCTGGCGGTGATCGGCTACGGGCCGATCGCGGCGCGGCGACTGCCTTGGCGGCGACTGCTGGTCGTCTCCTGGCTCACCGCGATGGCCTGGGCCTTCGCGCTGGCCATGGTCGACGGATGGCAGCGCGGTTTCGCCGGGCGGCTCACCACTCGCGACGAATACCTGCACGAGGTCGGCGGAGTTCACGATATCGGCGCGATGCTGCGCGGATTCTCCGGGCACATCCTGGATTTCCAGCCCGACTCCTGGACCACGCACGTCTCGGGACATCCGCCGGGCGCGTTGCTGGTGTTCGTGCTGCTGGATCGCATCGGTCTCAGTGGCGGAACCTGGGCCGGGTTGCTGTGCTTGCTGGTCGGATCCAGCATGGCGGCGGCCGTGCCGGTGACCCTTCGAGCGCTGGGCTCGGAGGAAAGAGCCCGCGCCGCAATGCCTTTCCTCGTGCTCGCACCGGCGGCGATCTGGATCGCGGTGTCTGCGGATGCACTGTTCGCAGGGGTGACCGCGTGGGCGGTGGCGCTGCTGGCCATCGCGACTCGTCAACGCGGCGGATGGGTTGCCGTCGCGCTGGCATCCGGCCTGCTGTTCGGCTTCGGCCTGTTCCTCAGCTACGGCCTGATCTTGATGGCGATTCCGGCAATGGCCATCCTGGTCGCTCGCAGTTTCCGCCCCGCCGTACCCGTCGCGATCGGCGTACTGCTGGTCGTTGTGGCCTTCGCCGCCGCCGGATTCTGGTGGCTGGACGGCTATCACCTGGTGGTGCAACGGTATTACCAGGGCATCGCGAGCGAGCGGCCCTACTCCTATTGGGTTTGGGGGAACCTCGCCGCAACGATCTGCGTCATCGGCCTGGCTTCGGCGGCTGCGATGCACAGGGTGATCTCCGGCTTGCATATCGCCGCGCTGTGGGCCCGGAGGGATCGTTCGAGGGCTACGAGTGTCCCCGCCGCGCGTGCGTATTCACGCGGAGCATCGCTGATCGCGCAGCGGGAGACATCCATCGCGCGAGCGAGCAATGCCGTTCCGGCACAACGGCTGGTCGGCGTGCTATCGCCGAAGCGGGTGCGCGAAGCTCTGAATGCCTGGCGGGCTGTGGTCGATCCGGCCGCGTTGCTGGCCGTGGCCGGGATTCTTACCGTGTTGGCTGCCGATCTGAGCGGGTTGAGCAAAGCCGAGACGGAGCGGATCTGGTTGCCGTTCGATGTGTGGATTCTGGCCGGGACGGCGCTGCTGCCTCGGCGGGATGTGCGGGTTTGGCTGGCGGTGCAGGCGGCGGGAACACTGCTGATTTCCCATCTCATACTGACGAATTGGTGAGTGATATGCGCATTTTGGTGGCCGATGACGATCCGGTGGTTCGCGAGGTGGTGCGGCGGTATCTGGAGCGGGATGGGATGACCGTGGTGGAGACCGCGGACGGGCCGTCGAGCGCGGAGGTGCTGGCGCGCAATGAGATCGATCTGGCGATTCTGGATGTGATGATGCCCGCGCCGGATGGGATCGAGTTGTGCCGGGCGGTGCGGTCGGGGCCGCATCCGGAGATTCCGATCATTCTGCTGACCGCGCTCGGTGAGGAGGATGATCGGGTGCTCGGATTGCAGTCGGGGGCAGACGATTACGTGACCAAGCCGTTCAGTCCGCGTGAGCTGGCGCTGCGCGTGGCCTCGGTGCTGCGGCGGGCCAAGCCCGCGCCCAGCGCGGAGGAAGTGCTCGGCAGCGGGCCGGTGGAATTGCATCGGGCGGCGCGGACGGTGCAGGTCGGGGGCATACCGGTCGATCTGACGGCGCGGGAATTCGATTTGCTCGCCTTCCTGCTCGCGAATCAGCAACGCGTGTTCAGCCGCACCGAACTGCTGGCGGAGGTGTGGGGGTGGAGTTTCGGGGATCTGTCGACGGTGACCGTGCATATCAAGCGGCTGCGGGCCAAGCTGGGCGCGGCCCACCGCGTCGACACGGTGTGGGGACGCGGATATGCCTGGGGGCGTGCGGATTCCGTGGATGGGGTCGCGGAGGAGGAGGCGGGCGATGCCCACTGATATGTCCGGGCTGATCGGCTACGCATTGGCCGGATCACTGCCGGTGGTGGCAATCGGCGCATTGCTGTTGCGCTACACGCGAAATCGCGCCATGACCACGAGTATGGCTGTGCTGGTGCTGATTCCGACACTCGCCACCCTGAGTGGTGTCGTCGCGGTGAGCGGGCTCATGTTCACCGATGCGTTCGAGCGCACCGCGGTGGTGCTGGGCGTGGTGACCGCCGTGACCGTGCCCGCCGCCATTCTGCTCGGCCGGGCGCAGGCCCGAGCCACGGTGTGGGAGCGCGAAATGCTGGAACAGGAGCGCGCCGCCGAACGCTCCCGGCGCGAGCTGGTGGCCTGGGTGAGCCATGACCTGCGCACCCCGCTCGCTGGGATTCGTGCCATGGCCGAGGCCCTGTCCGATGGGGTGGTCGAACAGCCCGCCGATGTGGCCCGCTACGCGGATCAGATCGGTCGGGAGACGAATCGGCTCTCCACCATGGTCGACGACCTGTTCGAAATGTCGAAGATCAACTCGGGTGCCTTGCGGCTCACCTTGGAACCGGTGGACCTGCGCGAGCTCATCGACGAGGTCCTCGCCGCCAATGAACCCACCGCCCAGCGCGCCCGAATCACCCTCGCCGCCGAGCAACCCGACAAACGCATAGTCGTCTCCGGCAGCGACCGCGCCCTGAGCCGGGTCCTCACCAACCTTGTCGCCAATGCCATCGCCCATACCCCGCCCGGCGGCCGCATAGACATCTCCGCCGGAACCAACAATGGCCAAGCCTGGACCCGCGTCGACGACACCGGCCCCGGCATCTCCGAATCCGATCTCCCCCGCATCTTCGAGGTCGCCTACCGAGGCACTTCCGCCCGCTCCCCCGGTGCGGACGGGCTGGGCAGCTCCAGTGGCATGGGCCTCGCGATCGCGGCCGGTCTCGTCGAAGCCCACCACGGCGATATCACGGCCGAAAACCGCGACCAGGGTGCCCGATTCGAAGTCCGCCTCCCACTCCTCACTCCCGACCACCACTGACTTCACCCAGTCGCCAGTCCTCACTGACCCGATCACGTGAGTTGGAGCCACACACTTGGGTACAGTTCGCGAGAGCGCCTGGCCCACTGCGGGTTCGGCCACGGCGGCGGGGCGTCGGGTCAACGCCAGGTTGGTGCGCCGGAGGCGGTGGCGGGGCGCAAGGGGGCTGTCGCGAAGTCGGTGAGGCCCTCAATGGGCGTGATTGCGGCTGTGAAGCCTAGGGTTTCGCGGGCTCGGGCGGGGCTCGCGACTATGTGGCGGACATCGCCGGAGCGGTAGTCGCCCGTCGTCACGGGAGGCTTGCCGCCATTGGCGGTGGCGAGGATGGTCGCCACCTCGGCAATCGTGATCGGGTGGCCCGAGGCGACATTGAGGGGGATGAAGGTTTCGACGGGATTCTCCAGGGCGAGGACATTGGCGACGGCTATGTCTCGGACGTGAATGAAGTCTCGGGCTTGTCGGCCGTCTTCGAAGACTCGAGGGGAATCGCCTGTCTCGAGCTGGCTGCGGAAGACGGCCGCGACGCCGGAATAGGGTGTGTCCCTGGGCATTTCGGGGCCATAGACATTGTGGTAGCGCAGGGCGGTCACCGTGGAGCTAGTGGCTGTGGCCCAGGCCGCGGCGTAATGCTCTTGGGCGAGTTTGCTTGCGGCGTAGAGGCTGCGGGGGTTGAGGCGGGCATCCTCGTCTATGGGTGACCACATCAGGGGTTCACCGGAGGCGGACCGGTGATCGAAGCGGCCCTCATCCAGGTCTGTGCGGCGGCGGGGCGCGGGGACGACGGGGGTGCCCTGCGGGTCGAGGTAGCGGCCTTCGCCGTAGACGACCATCGAGGAGGCCAGGACCAGGTGGCGGCATTTCGCGCGATCCATGGCGGCGAGCAGGACGGCGGTGCCGAGGTCATTGTGGCTCGCGTAGGCGGGGGCATCCTGGGCGCTGACACCCGCGCCGACGACCGCGGCCTGGTGGCAGACGGCGTCCACGCCGTGCAGATAGCGGTCCAGAGTGTCGGGGTCGCGCACGTCGACTCGCGCTACGCCACTGGGCGGGACGGCCGCCGGGCCGTGGGCGGCGGCGAGCATGAAGTCGAGAGCGATCACCTCGTGACCCGCATCCAGCAGTGCGCTGTGGATGTGTGAACCGATGAATCCGGCCGCGCCGGTCAGCAGTACTCGCATAGTGCGATTGTCGTCGCGGAAACGATGCGAGGCGGCCTGATCAGCGGTCGATGCCGGGTTTGTCAGTGTTTCGTCATGATCGCTGTCCGGTAGCGGTTGTCAGCGCGGCGGCGACTTGGCTCGGGTCGAGTCGGGGGCAAGGTCGGGGTTGGGTGGGTGGAAGATGGGGGCGCTTCCGGATGTGCCGGGTGACCTGGGTTTCCTACCGTTTGCGGCATGGCGGTTGTGCGACGGTCGCGGTTGCGGCGAGTTCTTCTGATTCTCACGGGGTTTGTGGCAGTGGTGGCGCTTGCGGTGGGTGGTGCGACGGTGTGGTTGTACTCGACGGCGGATGTATCCACGGTTGGGACAATGGCTTTCGATCAAGAGTTGAGCATTCCGCCACTGGCGCAATCACGGGTCGAGGCGGATGGGACTCGGGTATTCGATCTCGATATGCGTTCGGGGCAGCGGGAATTCGAGAAGGGGAAGGTGACCGACACCTGGGGGTTCAATGGGGACTATCTGGGGCCGACCCTGCGGGCCAGCCGGGGCGAGAAGGTCCGGATGCAGGTGCACAACGGGCTCGATGAGGCTTCGACGGTGCATTGGCATGGGATGCATGTGCCCGCCGCGATGGATGGCGGGCCACATCAGATGGTCGAGGCGGGGGCTACCTGGACACCGGATTGGACCGTGGATCAACCGGCCGCGACGCTCTGGTATCACCCGCATCCGCATGGAGCCACCGAATCTCACGTGCGCAAGGGGCTGGCAGGGATGTTCTTGCTCGATGACAATGCCTCATCCGCGTTGCCGTTGCCGCATACCTACGGCGTGGATGATCTGCCGCTGATCGTGCAGGATCTGAAGTTCTCCGGGAACCAATTCGGCACCGGGCGTGCGATGTTCGCGGATGTCGGGTTCCTCGGGGATCGGACCATGGTGAATGGCACGCTCGCGCCGTATCGCACCGTGGGCGATGAGCTGGTGCGGCTGCGGTTGCTCAATGCCTCGACGGCGCGGATCTACAACTTCGAATTCTCCGACGATCGGGCGTTCGCTCTGATCGGCACCGATGGCGGGCTGCTGGAACGACCGGCGGACATGAAGCATGTGCAGTTGTCGCCGGGCGAGCGGGCCGAGATCGTGGTGCGGATGCAGCCGGGTGAGCGGGTGGTGCTGCGCAGCGATCGGGTGGATGCCGGGCTGGATTTCTGGGGACAGCGGTTCAATGGCGGCGACGACACCTTCGACCTGCTCGAGCTGCGGGCCGCCGATACCCTGCGGCCGTCGCCGCGACTGCCGGGCGCGCTGGTCGCGCAGCAGACGGCGAAGGCTGCGGATTCGGTGCGGGAGCGCAGTTTCGAGCTGGATTTCGGGAAGATCAATGATCAGGCCATGGCCATGGATCGCATCGACGCCACGGTGGAGCGCGGCAGCACCGAGACCTGGACGGTGCACAACGATGACGGCATGCCGCACAACTTCCATGTCCACGATGTGCAGTTCGCGGTGCTGGAGGTGAATGGGGAGAAGCCGGGCGCGGCATTGAGTGGCCCGAAGGACACCGTATTCCTCGCGCCGGACGACACCGTGAAGTTGGTGATGCGCTTCGACGGCCCGGCCGATCCGAATACGCCGTACATGTTCCACTGCCATCTGCTCTGGCATGAGGACCAGGGGATGATGGGGCAATTCGTGGTTGTCGAGCCGGGTGGACAGGCGGGTAAGCCGAGCAGTCCGTCGCATCATTCCGGGCACTGACCTGGCGATTTCCGAGACCCCGGCGGCGTGTTCATGCGACACGCATGCCGGGGTCTTGTGCTTTTCCGGCCGTCGGGTGCAGAATTCATCACGTAGTGAATTCAACACTCGATGAATTGAGGGTGACCCCATGACGGCACCGAGTTCCTCCCCGCCCCCGGGAGCCGCGGCTCACGGCGCGGCCCCCGCCATCGCGATCGAACACCTGGAGGTGCGGCGCGGTGGACAGCAAGTCCTGCAAGACATTTCGCTCGCCGTGCCCCGGGGCAGCATTACCGGGCTGCTCGGCCCCTCGGGCTGCGGTAAGACCACGCTCATGCGCAGCATTGTGGGCACGCAGATCATCGAGAAGGGCTCGGTTCAGGTGCTCGGCGACGAGGCCGGATCGCCCGCGCTGCGGCGGCGGGTCGGATATGTGACGCAGGCACCGAGCATCTACGACGATCTCACCGTCACCGACAATGTCGCGTATTTCGGTGCGCTGTATGGCTGTTCGACCGATGAGGTCGAGATCGCGATCAATGCGGTGGGTCTCGGTGCGCGGGCCGGGAATCGGGGCAATCAGCTTTCCGGCGGGCAGCGGACCCGGGCCTCACTGGCGTGCGCGCTGGTGGCCGATCCGGAGCTGCTGGTGCTGGACGAGCCCACCGTGGGCCTGGATCCGGTGCTGCGCGCCGATCTGTGGGAGCAGTTCCATGCGCTGGCGCGACAGGGCCGCACGCTGCTGGTCTCCAGTCACGTCATGGATGAGGCCGAGCATTGCGATCGGCTGCTGCTCATGCGCGAGGGGCGGCTGCTGGCTCAGCTCAGTCCCGACGAATTGCGTTCCAGTACCGGCGAATCCAGCTTGGAGCACGCCTTTCTCGCACTCATCCGTAAGGGAGAAGAGCTGTGACCGCGACACTTTCGCGCCCGGCCGGACCGAAGCCGTTGCGCTGCTATGCCGCCACCACCGTGCGCATTCTCAAGCAGTTGCGCGCCGACCGCCGCACCGTGGCCATGATTCTGCTGGTGCCCGCGCTGCTCATGACGCTGCTGTATTTCGTGTACAAGAACTATCCGACCATGCCGGGCGCGCCTCGACTGTTCGACCGGGTCGGGATCACCATGCTGGGCATCCTGCCGTTCGTGGTCATGTTCCTGATCACCGCGATCGCCATGCAGCGCGAACGGGTTTCGGGGACCTTGGAGCGATTGATGACCACGCCGCTGTCCAAGCTCGACCTGCTGGCCGGGTACGGCACCGCCTTCTCGGTCGCGGCGATGGGTCAGGCCGTCATCGCCTGCCTGGTGGCGTTCTGGTTGCTGGATCTGTCCGCCGCCGGGAGCCCGTTACTGGTCATTCTGATCGCCGTGGTCGACGCCGTGCTTGGTGTGGCACTCGGGCTGCTGGCAAGTGCGTTCGCGCGCACCGAGTTTCAGGCCGTGCAGTTCATGCCGGTGATCGTGCTGCCGCAGTTCTTCCTGTGCGGGCTGCTGGTGCCGCGCGGGCAGTTGCCGGGCTGGCTGGAGGCGATCAGTAATGTGCTGCCGCTCAGTTATGCGGTGGACGCGCTGCAACAGGTGTCGACGCACACCGGGGTGACCGGGCAGATGTGGCGGGATCTGGCGATCGTGGCAGGATTCGCTGCCGTGGCATTGATTCTCGGGGCGGCGACCCTACGCCGGCGGACGGCGTGACGGCGACCAACGGCAATCGCAGCGGGCGCAGGCCCGGGCGATCCGGCACCCGGGAGGCGATTCTCGACGCCGCCCGGGTGCGGTTCGGCGAGGTCGGGTTCGACAAGGCCTCGATCCGGTCCATCGCCACCGCGGCCAGCGTGGATCCCGCGCTGGTACACCACTATTTCGGCACCAAGCAGGAATTGTTCACCGCCGCACTGGAATTCCCGATCGACCCGCAAGTGGTGCTCACGCAGATCGCCGACGCGCCGCTCGATCAGCTCGGCGAGACCATTGTCCGAGCAGTGCTCACCGTGTGGGACACCCCCATCGGCGTGCAGGCGGTCGCCGCTTTCCGCACGCTCATCGCGAGCGGAGATCCGGCGCTGGTGCGCGCCTTCATGCTCGAGATCGTGCTGAAAGATGTTCGCGCCCGCGTGGATTCGCCGCCGGGCTCGGGCACGAAGCGGTCGGTGCTGGCGGCCTCGCAACTAGCCGGACTACTCGTCACCCGCAAGATCCTGCAGATCGAGCCGATCGCGTCCACCCCGATCGAGGAGCTGGTGGCCACCGTAGGCCCCACCCTCCAGCGCTACCTCACCGGCGACCTTCCCGGCGCTTGACGTTCAGCCCTGGGCGATGAAGGACGTGTGTTCTTCGTCCGAGACGTCGCGAGCCTCGTCCACGAGCAGCACCGGGATGCCGCCGTCGATCGGGTACGCGCGGTGCAGGCGTGGGTTGTAGAGCAGGCTGCTGCCATTGTCGTCGCGGACCAGCAGTAGCGGGCCCTTGTCCTGCGGGCAGGCGAGCAGGCTCAGCAGGGTGGCGTCCAGGATTTCCTCCGACATGATCGACAACCTACCGGGCCGTGGTCTCGGGCTGGGAATCGTGGGGGGATCGGCGGAACGAGATGTGCCGGTGGCCGAAGAAACTGCCGATCGCGACCAGGCCCATGACGACCACGGCGGCCGGTTTTGCGGGGGCGTGCAGGACCGAGACGGCGAATTGCAGCAGCACCATGTTCAGCACCATGCCGACCGAGTTGACGCCGACGAACGCCAGGAAATCGCGCAGCACGCGCCCACGCACGCGGAAAACCAGCGTGCGATGCAGTACGAAGGCGACCACCATGCCGACGGCATAGGCCAGCGCCACCGACAGCGCCGCCGCCACATTCTTCGACACCACGCCGTTCAGCACGGTCAGCCAGGCGATGGTCAGCACCATGCCCATCAATGTGTTGAACCCGCCCACTAGCGCAAAGGCGATCTCCTGCCGCTGCACCAGCTTCAGTAGCGGTCCCGCGGGCGCGGCATCCGCCGCTTCCGGCCCAGTGGACCCCGCCTCCCGTGCTCGGCCCGCAGGGATATGCCCCGGACCGCTGACGGAGACGTCCGGCGTATCACCCTTGGAGACGTCCGGCGTATCACCCTTGGAGACGTCCGGCGTATCACCCTTGGAGACGTCCGGCGCTTCACCCTCGGGGACATGCGGCGCTGCGGCCTCGGCTCCATCCGTGGGCGCGGTGACAGTGCCGCTTCCCTTCGGCAGCGCGGCTGTCTCCGATTCTGCGAGCGAGCGTTCGGCGGTCACGAAACCGAGTCCACCAGTTCGCGATCGGGCTGCGGGGTGGTCGGTTCGAAAGGGTCGGCGTCCTCGCCGCGGCGGCGGCCGCGCAGGTACAGCCACTCCAGGATGCCCAGGCCGACGAGTCCGGCTCCGGCGCTGGCCGCGCCGATCTTCCAGCCCGGCGGACGCCAGGTGACCTCGAGTTCGGCATTGTTCGTGCCCGCCGGGATATCGACGGCGACAAAGACTTTCGCGACCGTCTTGAACGGGATGCTCTTGCCGTTCAGGGTGACGCGGTAGCCGGGCCAGCCGAGCCGGGCGAACACGACGCGCCCGCCGGTCGCCGACGAAACCTGCACGCGGCTGGACATATCCGATTCCGAGAGCGACTTGGCGGACACATTGCTCGCGTCGGCGATGCGCCCATTGGCCGCCGAGATCAGCCCACCGTCGCGTTCCAGTGCCCAGATGTACTTCTCGTGCCCGGGCACGTCGACGAAATGCCAGCCATCGGGCGCGGGCTGATTACCGGCGTCGGGGAACATGGCGCGCTGCAACACGACTCGGTCGATCAGCATGAGATCGGCGAGCGGGCGGCCGGTGGTCGGCTCCGGGAGGAACAGATTGCGGTACGCCTCGGGGCAGGTGCTGCCATCCCATCGCATGCACAGCATTTCACCGAAGTAGAAGTGCCCGTTCGGCGTATAGCCGTTGACGTAGTTCTTCTCCAGATCCTTGGCGTAGTTGCCCCACACCAGCGACCCGTACGCGCCGTTCAGGCTCTTGTCGCCGGGCTGCAAGAGTCCGCGATCGCCGAGCTGAATGGTGGTGCCGGTGTTGAACTTCGGGAACGCGTCCTTGGCCTCTTCACGATTGGCGGGCAGGTTCCACGACATCGGCGTGGGCTGCGCGCGCCACACCTGGAAGTAGGCGATCGGGAACATGGCGACAATGGTCAGCGCGACGCCCGCCCACAGCCCGCGGGCGCGCACCAACCACACCGCGCCCGCGCCGATGGCGGCGACCACGATCGCGGACAGCACATGCCAGAGCACATTGTGCGGATCGGCGGAGAAGGTGCGCACGAACAGCAGCACGATCAGCACGCCCGCGGCGATCCCGCGATTACGCCAATCCCGCACCGTGCCGAAGCGGCCCAGCAGCACGCACACCAGCACCAGCAGCCCCAGCGCCAGCATGGGCAGCACGCGGGCGGGCCAGCGCAGCGGTCCGACGGTGCCCGGCCCGGCCGTCCACATGAGCGCCATCATGGCGAACAGGGCGATCGAGACGAGTTCCTTCCAGTGCTGCCGCGCCTTCGCCCAGTCGACGAACGCGAGCACCGGAATCAGGAACCAGGCGATGTAGACCATGGGCAGCGGCTGCACATAGCCCCACCACGAATTGAAGGCGGGCAGCGTGCTCGGCAGGCTGGCATTCAGCGATTCCGACCACGGCACGGTCAGGAACTGGTCGTTATTGATCTGCGAGGTGCCGCGCCAGCTCACCTTGGCCGACAGCATGCTCGGCAGGAAGGTGATCAGCCCGGCCAGGCCCGCGCACACCGCGACGGCGGCCAGCTTGGTCAGCGGCGCGAGGGCAGCCTTGCGGCGGTACACCAGCTCGCCGACGCCGAGGGCGATCAGCATGAGCACCGCTTCGACCGCCGGGAACACGTACTGCACCGAGATCGCCAGGTAGAGGTACACGAAGACCGGAATCGGCCCACTCTGCCCGCGTGCGTAACGCACCGAGGACGCCCACGCGTGGATCATCCACGCCGTGCCCGTCATGGCGGTGAACCAGCTGGCCGAATCGAAGAACAGGAAGAAGCCCGTGAACGGGAATGCCACACCGGCCGCGGCGGCCCACTCCGGGCGCGCGCTGTAGGCCAGGCACACCCGGTACACGCCGAGCCCGGCGATGATGGCGAAGATCAGTTTGACGATGGTGGCGTACACGGCCAGGTTCGGCACCGAGGGCGCGATCAGGTCGATCAGCAGCTGCGGCGGGTTGAAAAAGCCCGCCTCCTCATTGGTGTAGTTGCCCGACATCCACTGATCCGGCCGCAGCAACGGGAACTCCCCGTCGCGGAACGCGCGGCCGAAAAACACCCACAGGCCCGAATATTGGGATTCGGTGTCATCGGTATAGAAGTGGCGGGCGTTCGCCAGGATTACGGCGATATAGCCGAGCGTCACACCGATCGCGGTGACGAACCCCCAGCGGTATACCTCGCGCTTCGCCGAGCGCTCCTGCGGCTCGGAATCGGTGGGCTCCGCCACCTTCGAAATTGCACTTTCCACCACGAGTTCCAGACCCTACAGGGCGTCGCACGCGATGGCATCGACCCGCTAGTTGCGTGATTGCGGGGCGCAGGAATGATGGTGGAGTGATGAGCTGCTGCGCCGAAGGCCGCGACCTGCACCATGTTAGAGTTCAGCGCGGCTCGGGCTCCGGTTTTTGGCGAGGAGCGCCGGCACGCACCGTCCTCGAAAGTCGATTGAGCTGATGCCGATTCCGTCCACACGTACGTCACGGTCCGCGACCGCGCCGAGCGTCACCCCCGGTCCCTCGGGCCGCGCGCGAGTGCACGCCGTGTCCGTCGTCGTCCCCGTGTATCGCGGTGAGGAGACCATTGCCGGGCTCGTCGCCGAACTGGACAAGCTGAGCGGTCCGGTCACCACGCCCGGCGGCACCGCGTTCGTGGTGCACGAGATCATCCTGGTGCACGATCACGGGCCGGATCGGTCCGATGTGGTGTTGCAGGAGCTGGAAGAGACCTATCCGCAGGTGCGGGTGGTCTGGATGAGCCGCAATTTCGGGCAGGACGCGGCGACCATCGCGGGCATGGCGGCCGCGGAAGGCGACTGGACCGTCACCATGGACGAGGACGGGCAGCATGACCCGGGCTTCATCGGTGATTTCCTGGACGCGGCGCTGAACGAGCGCGCCGATCTCGTGTACTCCAAACCGGTCAATACCCGGCCGCACGGGTTCCTGCGCAATATCACCTCACGCGGCGCGAAGATCGTGCTGGCGACGGTGTTCGCGTTCCCCGATTCCACCCGGTTCGAGAGCTATCGGCTGATTCGCGGCGATATCGCGCGGCAGCTGGCGCAGGTCGCGTCCAATGGCGTGTATCTGGATGTGGCGCTCACCTGGGTGGTGAGCGATGTGGCGCAGGTGCCGGTGCAGTTGCGCGCCGAGGGACGCGAGGAGTCGGGGTACAACTACCGGCGGTTGTTCTCGCTGTTCTGGAAGATGGTGCTGTGCAGCGGAACTCGCGGTTTACGCCTGGTGAGCATGCTCGGGCTGACGCTGGCGCTGGCCGGTGGCGGGATGGCGGCGTGGGTGGTTTATCACGCGCTCACCAATAGCGGCACCGATCCCGAGGGCTGGGCCTCGCTCATGACGGTGCTGCTGCTGTGTTCGGGCGCGGTGCTGTTCTCGCTGGGCTTGATCGCCGAATACCTTGGGGTGGCATTGCATGTGCTGGTCGGCAAACCGCTGTACCTGACCGTGGATTCGCCGACCCCGCGCCCGTACCAGGCTCGTGAGCACCGTTCGGACAGTCAGTTCAGTAATGCAGCGACGAGGGGGATCGACCCGAGTGAGCACTGATCGCATCATCTTCAGCCGCCCGTTCCGCGCCGCGCGCGAGCTGCCGAATGTGGAGGCCGTGCTGTCCTCCGATCACAGCCACGGCGACGGTCCGTTCACCGCGGCCGCCACCGCCAAGCTGCGGGAGATCACCGAAGCGCCGCACGCGCTGCTCACCACCTCGTGCACCTCCGCTCTCGAAATGGCCGGGCTGCTACTGGAACTCGGCCCCGACGACGAGGTGATCGTCCCCAGCTTCGCCTTCACCTCCACCGCGACGGCCATGGCATTGCGCGGCGCGACAGTCGTTTTCGCCGATATCGACCTGGCTACCGGCAATATCGACCCCGAATCGGTGGCCGCCTGCATCAGCCCCCGCACCAAAGCCATCATGATCATCCATTACGGCGGCGTGGGCGCGGATATGGAACGCCTGCAACAACTTGCGGACACTCACGCCCTCGCCTTGATCGAGGACAATGCCCACGGCCTCGGCGGCCGCTGGCGTGGCCGCCCCCTGGGCACCATCGGCAGCATCGGCGCGCTCAGCTTCCACGACACCAAGAACGTGCACTGCGGTGAGGGCGGCGCGGTCCTGCTGACCGACGAAATCCTCATGGCCCGAGCCGAAATCATTCGTGAGAAGGGCACCGACCGTGCCCGCTTCCTGCGCGGCGCGGTCGACAAATACTCCTGGCAGGACATCGGCTCCAGCTACCTCCCCAGCGAACTCAACGCGGCCGTCCTCGACGCCCAGCTGGCCGAGTTCGACACCATCCAAACCAACCGTCACCGCGTGTGGGATACCTACGCCGCCGGACTACCGGAGTGGGCCGCCCGCAACGACGTCCAGCTCATGACGGTCCCCGAAGACCGCGACCACACCGCCCACCTCTACTACCTCCGCGTCCCCACCGAACACCGCCGAGACGCCCTCATCTCCCACCTGTCCCAACTAGGCATAGTGGCCCCCTTCCACTACGTCCCCCTGGACTCCTCCCCCGCCGGTCTCAAACTCGGCCGCACCCCGGTCCCCTGCGCCCGCAGCGCGAAATTCTCCGAAACCCTTGTCCGCCTCCCCCTCTGGCCGGGCCTCACCGAACAGCAACTCACCCGCGTAATCGACGGCGTCACCTCCTTCACCGTCTGACCTACCCGTCGCGTCCAAGATCTGAAGTGGGCGCGACGAGCGATCACCCGAAACCCGTCGGTATATGCTCCGGCTATCTTGTTGCGGGTCTGGGGGTTTCGGTGCTCATCTTCGGTTTTCGGCGGCAGCTGTTCACGCTGGCCACGCTCACGGTGTATTGCGGCTCATGTCGGCATACCAGCCCGCATGCGCTTCGCAAGTTCGTCACGAAGTTCACGCTGTTCTTCGTGCCGCTCTTTCCGATGAACACCGAGCAGTATCTGGAGTGCCCGGTGTGTGGAGTGCGGTCGCCCGTTCCCCCTGGCGATATTCCGAAACTGGTGGCGCAGGCCAACAACATCCACGTCGCACCGGGTGAGCTGATTCGCACTCAGCCGCGGTTCGCGGGAGCAGCTTGGCCCGATCTGCCGTAGGGCACTGTCAGCTGTTGGCCGGGGTCAGCAGGTCTGGTTTGAGGGGGGCCTCGTCTTGCCAGTGGAGGTAGAGGCTGAGGATGCCCGCTACGGCGAAGAGGAGGGCGGAGGCGGTGGAGGCTTCCCAGGGGAGGTGGTGGGCCAGGGTGACGAGGGGGCCGGTCACGGGGATGTTGTCGGCTATGCGGCGGGCGGCTCCGATGGCCCAGAGCAGCGAGGAGGCCGCCAGGACCAACAGGGTCAGGCGGCCGGAGCGGGGGACTTCGCGTTCGGCGATGGCGGGGAGGGTTGCGGCGAAGAGGAACAGGCCCGCGAATCCGGTTATGCAGGCGGTGATTACGAGGAGGAAGCGGCCTTGGGCGTGGCCTTCGTAGTGGATGCTGGCGCAGATGTAGGCGCCGATGAAGCCGCCGCAGACTATGGCGGCCGTGTGGGTGAGCCAGAGGATCTTGGTGTAGGACAGGGCGCGGGCGGCCAGGTAGACCATGGCGACGGATGCGGTGATGGCGAAGATGTAGGACACGATGTCCATCCAGGTCACACCGGGGGCATTGCGTTCCCAGTCCGAGTTCTTGGTCAGGGTGGTGACCATGAGTCCGGCGAATGCCACCAGGGCGATGGTGGTGGCGCGGGTGGTGGGTTCCCGCCAGCGGGGTAGGCGTGCGACGGCGACGGCCGCGCAGAGCACACCGGTGACGATGTGCAGCAGGGTCAGAGCCGTCATGACAGCAGCCTCCTTGCGGTTTTCGTGTGTCGGCGAGGCGAGGTGGGCTCCGGTCCGGGTGCGGGCTGTTCGGTTTCGAGGAGGCGGCGGGAGAGTTCCTCGACCAGCTGGCCGTTGGTGGCCGAGCGCAGGGCGTCGTTGACGGCCGGTCGATCGCCGACGATGGGCAGCCGGAAGGCTTCGGCGGGTGCGAGCCCGGCCTGGATCAATCCCTCGACCGGGTTGACGGCGAACGCGAGGCAGAAATCGATAACCGTCTGTGCGACAGGAGGTTTGGAGGTATCGAACAGGTGCCTATTGACTTTGCTCGGGTTCACATCCATGTGCTGAGCAATAGCCAGTTCACTCCTCCCCTCGGAGATCTGCTTCAGCCAGTCCTGAAATCCGCCGGGCATGGAGGCATCATACTCCCGCCTTAAAACATGTCCAGACTGCACTTTCTTTGGATCACCGCACTGAGTGCCGAGAATCCAGTACCGCACATCTGCGGCACTCGATTTGCATAAATGCGGTAACTGATGCTTTGCTTTCCAATTGTCAGCCCTTCCACTGTCGAAGAATCGCGCTAGTTCACTAGCCAAAATGGCTGCTAGTTGTATGGCTTGCATTTTGCCTAGTGAGGTAGCGTAATATTGTGATCGCGGAACAACCGACAAAGTGGGTGATCAAACAGCTCAAGTCACACGGCTGGACCCTCGCTCGCGCTGGTGAAGGACACCACGCCTGGTACACCTGCGCCCAGAGCAAGCACGGGGCCAGCGTTCCGACCGGGCATCGGTACGCATCGCCGGGTGTCATGCGCAAGATCAACCAGGCGGTAGCGGGTTGCGATTGCTCGGCGGCGGACTAGGAAGAGGTGGAGAAGATGGCGAAGGCAACCACATACGACGTGCTGGTGGACCGTGTCGGCCGATGGTGGGAGCTCACCATTCCCGAGGTCGCCGGAGCCGACGGCCCCGCCGGGCAGACCAAGCATCTGGTCGATGTCGAGTTCGAGGCCCGCGCACTCGTCGCCATGATCCTCGACGTCCCGATGTCCCACGTCGAAGTCAAGATCACAGTGCGCGACACCGAGCAGGCCGAGGATCTACAGCCCCGCGTGGACACCGTCCTGGAGCTCCGCGCGCGACTGGATGACCTTGTGGCCACCCTGGATTCGAGCCAGCGCGCACTCGTCCGCGATCTGCGCGCCTCCGGAATCCCCGATGTGGACGCCGCATTCCTGCTCGACGTATCCCGCCAGCGCATCGGCCAACTCGCCGAGCCCCCCAAACCGGCTGTGAAGACGGAGAAGTCTCCGACCCGGGAATCCCGCGCAGTGCGCGGCTGACCGCTTCCAGCCCCGCCCGGATCCGAGGGGTGATCCGGGCCCCAAACCATATCGACAAGGATAGAACCCGGCGCGGACACCGTCGGTGCGGTCGCTCTGCGCTGCGCACCGTCGCGCGCCGGGGTGAGAGGGAGGGAAGATATGACAGGCATGAAAAATGGGTCCGAGCGAAATCTCAGCCCGGAAGTCGAGCAGGCCCTCGGCGATCTGGCCAAGCGCCACAACGAGATTCTCGACAAATTGGCCGAGCAACCGGCTCCCGCCGACGACGACCCGATCGCGGAGCTGAACCGGCGTTTGGACCTTCAGGTGGTCTTCACCGAGACGATGGTCTCCGTCGCCAAGGCGCTGACCCAGGCCATCCATGCCCTGGACGATCGCGTCCGCACGCTGGAAGCGCAGAAGTAGTCCCTCCCGCATGGAAATGGCCCCCGGCACTGTGTGCCGGGGGCCATTTCCGTTCGAGCAGTTCAGTGTTCAGCCGATGCTGCCCATTCGGCGAAGACCGTTCAGCTGAGTGATCAGCGGAAGATGGTCATGTACCAGAGGCCGTCGTTGCCCTGGTCGCAGGTGTACTTCCAGCCGTCCTCGCCGCGCAGCTCGACGCCGCCGGCGGTGAAGGAGCCGCCGGAGCCGTCGGCGTCGCAGGCCGCCGCGGTGGCGTAGTTGCCTTCGACCGTCAGGGTTTCGGCGTGCGCGGCGCCCGTGGCCACCGCGACCGCACCCAGTGCGATGGCGGTGGTGGCGAGAGCCTTCTTCATGATGGACATTGTGTTCGTCTCCCTCTGGAATGCGCCCCTCGGCGATTCACTGAGAGAATTTAATCACCCGGATCATTACCGTTTCATGAACGGGGTCCAAAGTCCGAAAACTGCACGCTCAGACGAAGAGTCGTTGGGCCAGCTCCGCGGTGAGGATTTCGTACACCTCGGATTCCCGGTTGTACCACCAGGTTCGGTCGCCCGGCTCGGGGCGACCGGCGGCTTGGACGGCGCGGGTGGAGGGGCGGAAGGTGGAGCTGCGGGGAATATCGTCCACCACGTAGACGAGATCGGGCCGCTGGTCGGGTGCGAGGTCACGCAGCGCCTCGGTGACGTCCTTGGGCTCGAGGCGCAGGCCCTCACGAATGCTGACGGCCGCCACCGCGAGGGTGCGCTCACCGACCGGCAGGCCGTAGGCGGCTTCCATATCCACGGCCGTGATGTCATTGAGGACGTCCACGATGGGCTGGGTGTAGACCGGCCCGCGCGGAGTGTGAATCACGGTGTCGCGCCGGTCCATCAGCCAGTAGTCGCCATCGCTGTCGCGGCGGAAGAGGTTCTCGGTGGGCATCCAGGCATCACCGGGGGCGAAGACGCCGCGCAGGCCACCGGCGGAGATGTCGACGGTGTCGGAGGCGGTGCCGATCAGCAGCCCCACCTCATTGTCGACGCAGCGCCGCGCGAAACCCGAGTCCTCGGTGAGGATTTCATCGGTGGTCGAGTCGAAGGCGATGAGCTCGACCTTCGCGGTGCCGGGGACGGGACGGCCCTTGCTGCCGATCTTCGCGCCGGAGACATTGGCCAGCACCACATCTCCCTCGATGGAGGCGTAGAACTCGAGGACGCTGGCGGGCGCGAAACGCTCCTGCGTGCGCCGCCACAGGCCCGCGGGCATACCGGAGCCGAGGAACAGGCGAATGGGATGCGGATGCCCGTTCGGGAAGGTGTCGGCGTCGAGGATGTCGCGCAGCATGGTCCAGGTGTAGGTGACCACGGTGACGCCGTAGCGGTGGACTTCCTCGGCGAACCGTTCCGGATCCAGCGAGCGCGCCAGCGCGATCCGGCTGCCGCCCGCCACCGCGCCGCCCAGGCTCACCAGCAGCCCGGACGAATGGTGCAGCGGCGCAAGGCAGTACACGGTGTCGCGACGGCCCAGGTCGGCCGCGGACGCGGTACCGAACGCGGACAGCGCCCAGCGATGGTTGGTCACGTACTTGATGTCGAAGCGATCCCCGGTGCCGGTGACGAGGATGAATGCCAGTTCCCGCGCCAGGCCCGGATTGGGCTGATACCAGGCGGGCAGGCTGACCTCGGACGGGTCGATCTGCTCGAGATCGGTGACATCGCAACCGGCCGGAATGTTCAAGCCGCCGGGGTCCGCTCCGCCCACCCGCGCTCCACCGCCCAGCACCAGCACACGGGTGCCGGTGGCGGCCGCGGCACGGCAGTTCTCCGGATCGGCGATCAGCAGTTTCGTACCGGTCAGCTCGACCACATTGCCCAGTTCACTACCCGGCGCGAGCAGCACCGCGACCGCGCCGAGACGCGACAGCGCGGCAATCGCCACCATGGCGCTGGGCCGGGTCTCCATCACCACGCCGACCCGGCTGGCCGGTCGCACGCCCACCGAGATGAGCCCGCGCACCACGTTATTGATGCGATCATCGACGGCCTGATGCGTGTGCACCCGATCGTCGAACAGGAAGGCCTCCCGCAGCGGCCCGCGCCGAGCCTGCTCGGACAGCAAGCGGCCCAGCGAGATTCGGGTGTGCGGCTGGATCATGCCGAGCCGGGTGAGCCGGGGCAGCGCCCGCGCCGCCTCGCCGGAGAGTTCCACGGTGCCGCGCAGCGTCTGCCCGGCCACACCTTCGATGGTCTTGCCGAGACCGGCACCGGCTTCGGCGAGACTGCCGACGGCGTGCACGGCGCGGGTGAGGGCGGTGCTCGGGCGCTTCTTGGCCACGTGCTCGGTCATGCGCTCGATCTGCGCGGGCAGTTCGCCGCGTCCGGCCAGCCAGTTCACCCAGTCGCGCACCAGCGGCCAGGTCTGCTTGGTGGCGGTGGAGCCGGAGACGAGGCCGAAATGCCCTGCCACCAAGCTGGCTTCGTACACATCGGAATTCGGTGCGGCGCGCACGATGCCGCGGACGGCGGCGGGCTGGCCGATATCGTCGACCTCGCCGACGAAAGCCAGGATGGGGCAGCGGATCTCGGCCAGTGAAATCGGATGGTCGCGGATGACGAAGCCGCCCAGCATCATTCGATTGTGCTTGACGAACTGCTGCAGCAGGTCGGTGAGCGCGGGGCCGGGGTAGCCGATGAAGCCGTCGGCCTCCAGGAAGCGGCGCTGGCGCTCACGCGGCAGCAGCGCCTCGCGGTCGTGCAGCTGGCGCAGGAAGTCCAGGCGCGATTTGGCGGTCTTGATCGGGTCCAGGGCCTGAAAGCCCAGGCGCACCATGGAATCGGTGATGGGCAGCCGGTTCAGCACATGGTCGGTGAGGAAGTCGGCGGCCTCGGAGACCAGCCCGTGCGGCAGCCCGAACGGCATGCCCGCCACGGCGTCCACGGGACTGCCGAAGGTGACGATGGATTCGACGCCCTTGCCGTAGCGGTAGGCGGCGGTCTGGTAGGCGAACATGCCGCCCTGCGAGTAGCCCATCAGGTGCACCGCGCGGCCGGTCACCTCATTGACCGAGTCGATGGCGCTGTCCACGGCCAGCACATGGTCGGCGAGGTCGCGGTCCCAGCCGCCTTCCTCGGTGGCGGGTGAGCCGAAATCGACTACCCAGCAGTCGATTCCGGCCTCGTGCAGAATGCCGACCGCCCCATCGGCGGCATTCACGTCCCAGATCTCGGCGGTCACCATGATCGGCGGCACCAGCAATACAACCGGTCGGTCCGTTGCCACATCGTCGGGAAAGTAATGCCGCAGCCGGTACATCCGCTTGCGCTCATGCACCTCGTACGGCGACGACTCGAACTCGTGAACCAGTCCCCCGAACCGGATCACTTCGAGCCCGTTCTGGGCGGTCGCCACCAGGCGCTGCATCGGCCCCACAACGGACTTCGTATTGAATTTCACGGCTCTGCTCCCAGACATATCTTGCTCATGACCTGCGCTACCCGCCCCAACGCGGTCAGTCGAGCTTGCCATAGCCTCAGCCTATCCCGTGGGCTCTGTGAGCAGCGCAACGGACTGCGCCGCCTCTCGAAGGAGTTACCCGGACCTCACGAAATCAGTCGTTGCGTTCGCGAGAAGACGAAAGACCGACCGGTCCTATGTAAACCTGCGAAGCTCCGCGATCACCGTGCGTTCGCCCGGTCAGCGAATGGATGAGGCGTCCGCGCACGGACCTCGGACGACCGGTATGCAATGCGGCGAATCCCGACACTCCGAACGGTAGCAACGCGCCAGTCATCATCTTCATGCGTTTCGCTGCGACCCGCCGACGACGGCATCTACCATTTGTCTCGCTGGAAACGCACTGTCGCGCTTGTCTTTTCACTCACATGACTACTCCTGCAGGCCCCGATACCGGCCTGCTGTATCGCCGTGGATTCATCACCCGCCAATCCGCGGCGGCCCTTCAAGGTGAGGACCGCAGCATGACCATCGATATGCCCATCCAGACCGAAAACGGTGTTCGCAAATCCCTCAGCACTTCCGCCGCCCACCAGCTGGCGCACACCACCAAATCCGAACCCCAGATGCAGGGCATCAGCTCCCGCTGGCTGACCCGATCGTTGCCGTGGACCCAGGTGAAGGGCGGTATCTACCGGGTCAATCGACGGCTCACGCACACCGTCGGCAATGGCGAGGTGGAATTCATCATCAATGGCCCGAACGCCCGGGTCATCCCGCTCGAACTGCAAGAACTCCCCCAGCTGCGCGGATTCGACGATGAAGAGGTGCTCACGTCCGTCGCCCAGCGCTTCGAACAGCGGGACCTGCCGCCCGGCACGGTGGTCGCCGAATTCGGCAATGCCATGGATCAGGTCATGCTGATCGTGCACGGCAAGCTGTCCAAGCTCGGCACCGGCGAATACGGCGAGACCACAAAGCTCGGCATGCTGGCCGGCGGCGATTTCTTCGGCGATGAAATGCTCACCGATGACGCCGCGATCTGGCCGGTCACCGTCAAGACGGTCACGCCCACCACCATGCTGGTGCTGACCCGGCCGACCTTCCAGCAACTGGCCGAGAACCTCCCCTCGCTGCAAGCGCATCTGGCGGAACTGGTTTCGGCTCCCGCCACGGCGCAGAACAAATTCGGCGAGTCCGAGATCGTCATCTCCTCGGGTCATTCCGGTGAGCCAATGCTCGACGGCACCTACGTCGACTACGACGATCGGCCGCGCGAATACGAATTGAGCCTGGGGCAGAGCGTATTGCGGGTGCACACCCGCGTCGCGGATCTGTTCAACGATCCGATGGATCAGATCGAACAGCAGTTGCGCCTGACCATCGAAGCCCTGTATGAGCGGCGCGAATACGATCTGGTCAATAATCCGGACTTCGGCCTGCTCCACAATTGCGATCTCAAGCAGCGCATCTACACCGAGTCCGGAGCGCCGACCCCGGACGATATGGACGAGCTGCTCAGCATGCGGCGCAGCACCAAACTGTTCCTGGCGCATCCCAAGGCGATCGCCGCGTTCTACCGCGAATGCAATAAGCGCGGCATCTACCCGGACCCGGTGGAGATCGACGGCCACCGCGTGCCCGCTTGGCGCGGGGTGCCGCTGTATCCATGCGGCAAGATTCCGGTCAGCGACACCCAGACCACTTCGATTCTCGCCATGCGCACCGGCGAGAAGGATCAGGGTGTGATCGGCTTGCACCAGACCGGGATTCCGGACGAGTACGAGCCCAGCCTGAATGTGCGATTCAAGGGCATCGACGATCAGTCGATCATCTCCTACCTGGTGAGCTGCTACTACTCCGCCGCTGTCCTGGTCCCCGACGCGCTCGGCATTCTCGACAATGTGCTGGTCGCCCGGCAATCCGACTGATCGGAGACAGCCATGTCGGTGCTGTCCCGCGCCGCCGCGCCGCCCGCCACCCACGAGGTGGCGGCGGCCGTCGCCGCACTTTTGGAAAACCTCGACGCCAATGCGCCACACACCCTGCCGTTCTCGAATCAGCCTGGTGTGCTGGATGATTCACGACTCGACGAATCCGATGCCGCCGAGGTGCATGTCTCGGCCAAGCGGTTACTCGGACCGGTAGGGCTCGGATCGGCCAGCATTCTGGTGGACCTGCCGGACGTGCTCGCCGAATCGGCCGCACCGCCTCGGCCCGCGCCGCGCTCCAATGGTGTGGGACGACCCCCGCCACCGTTGCGGCCGCAGGGAGCGGAGCAGGCGGGCACCACCGGGCCGCCGGTGTCGGAGCCAGCGGTGGATCCGGAATCCGGTGCGGCGCCGCCGCTTACGAATGGAGCCGCCGGTTCGGAGGTGATTCCGGGGGTGCGGCGGATTCCGAATGGACCTGCCGGACTCGGGTCGGCCTCAGCGTTGCAGCGGATTCCGCTCGGGCCGACGGGGCTCGAGTCTTCCTCGCAAACGCAGCGGAATCCGCTCGCGCCGACGGAGCCTGGGTCTTCTTCGCCAGCGCAGCGGATTCCACCGGGGTCGGGCGCGGTCGGCTCAGCCTCGGCAACCCGGCAGATTCCGCATGCCGGATTCGGGCGACCATCGGCACCGCGGAAGCGGGCCGCCGGGTCTGCGATTCCACCGCTGTACTGTCCGCCGCCCCAGCGGGACGATCCGGTGCTGGCGGAGGCGGTGAACACCGGAATCATCGCGTGGGCCAAGGAGATCGGGCTTTATGAGGGTCGACTCGACGAGCTTCACAAGGCCAACTTCGGGCGCTTGATCATGCTGGCACATCCCAACTGCGATGACGCGGACCGGCTGCTCGCGGCGGCCAAGTGCGCGGTGTCGGAGTGGTCGGTGGACGACTACTACTGCGAGGAGGACGCCAGCGATATCGCACCGGACGGGAGTCATTCCAGCGCGGAGGCGGAGCTGGGGCCGAGGCTCGAATTATGCGCTGCGGCAATGGATCCGGTGCACCTGCCCGCGCGGTATCAGGCGCAGGTAGAGAAGGCCATGCGGAGCGATCCGATTCTGCGGGCCTTTCGCACCTCGTTCGAGCATTTGGCCAAGTACGCCTCGCCCGCTCAGCTGGCCCGGCTGCGCACCGAGATCGCGGGCTGGTTCATCGCTCTCGGCGCGGAGGCCGGATGGCGGGGTGCGGGGCGCATGCCGCCGGTGTGGGAGTACCTGCTGAACCGGCAGCCGCACAGTTTCCTGCCCTGTATGGCTCCCATCGACGCCGTCGACGGATATGAGCTGTCGGCCGCCGAATACACCGATCCGCGCATGCGCCGAGTCACCACCACCGCCGCCCTGGCCGCCCAGATGGTGAACGACCTGTACTCCATGGCACGCGAAGACCTTTCCAACGGAAGGGAATTCAACCTGCCCACGGTGCTGGCCGCGGAGGAGAAGTGCTCACGACGGGAAGCCGTGCAGCGCACCGCGGAGGTGCATGACGAACTCATGCACCGGTTCGAGGCCGAGGCGGGTGCGCTGGCCGCGACCGGCTCCCCCGAACTGCGTCGCTTCCTCGGCGGGCTATGGGCCTGGATGGGCGGAAATCGCGCCTGGCATGCCGACAGCCGCCGCTACAACGACTGACATCAGCCAACGAGAGGAAGATCTGCCATGACCGCTCTCCACCCCGCAGCCGATGGCGTTCTGAAGACCGACTACCAGAAGTCGGTGGCCGCATACTGGAACAACAACCCCAACGATGACCGGGTCAACACCAAACTCGGTGAGGTGGACGGGCTCTACCACCACCATTACGGCATCGGCGAACCGGATCTGTCCGTTCTCGAAGGCCCCGAGGAGACCCAGCAGGAACGGATCATCGCGGAACTGCACCGGCTCGAAACCGCCCAGGCCGACCTCATGCTCGATCAACTCGGCGATGTCCGCCCGGGCGATCGGCTGATGGACGGCGGTTCGGGGCGCGGCGGCACCAGCTTCATGGCCAATCAGCGCTTCGGTTGCAGCGTGGACGGCGTCACCATCTCCGAATATCAGGTCGGCTTCGCCAATGAGCAGGCCAAGGACCGCGGCGTCGACGAGAAGGTGAAGTTCCATTTCAAGAACATGCTGGAGACCGGGTTCGAGACCGGCTCGCGACGCGGCATCTGGACCAATGAAACCACCATGTACGTGGACCTTTTCGACCTGTTCGCGGAATTCTCGCGACTGCTGGAGCCGGGCGGGCGCTACGTCTGCATCACGGGTTGCTCCAATGACGTATTCGGTGCGCGCTCGGCCTCGGTGAGCTGGATCGATGCCCACTACGGCTGCAATATCCATCCGCGCAGCGAGTACTTCAAGGCCCTGGCGGCCAATAACCTGGTCCCGGTGGCGGTCACCGACCTCACCCCGGCAACCATCCCGTACTGGGAGCTGCGCACCCACTCCGAGCTTGCGACCGGTGTGGAAAAACCCTTCCTGACCTCGTACAAGGAGGGCAGCTTCCAGTACCTCATGATCGCCGCCGATAAGGTGGGCAGGTGACCGGCACTCTCGACGCTTCCGACGCCACCCCGGCGGTCGACCGCGAAACCCTGCTCGTCGAGCTCGTGGACGAGCGGGGGCGCGCGTCCGGCTCCCTCCCGGTGGCGGCGGCCCACACCGCGCCCGGACAGTTGCACCGCGCGTTCTCGGTGCTGCTGTTCGACGCGGACGGTCTCGTCCTCCTTCAGCAGCGAGCGGCAGTGAAAACCCGCTTTCCGCTGCTGTGGACCAACACCTGCTGTGGTCACCCGGCGCCGGGGCAGTCCGTCGCCGAGGCGGCCGGTATTCGGCTGACTGAAGAGCTCGGCATCTCCGCCGAACTCACTGAGATCGGGACGTTCACGTATCAGGCCGCCGATCCGGCGACGGGGCGGGTCGAGTACGAGTTCGATCATGTGCTCATCGGGCACCTTGTCGGGGTCGCACCCCAGCCCGACCCCGACGAAGTAGCCGACATCGACTGGGTCGACCCCGAGACGTTGGCGGAAAAGGTCGCCGCCGAACCTGCCCGCTACACCCCGTGGCTCGGCGGGGTCCTGACAGCCGTCGCCCAACGCAAGTCGAACGGTGTGACCTCGGGGTGAGGTGAACCCTCGCCCGGCTCGGCCTTCGGCCATCGCTTTCACTAACCGCACCGGTCAGAAACACCACTCGGGAAGCTCGTGCCCAAAGCGCACGGCAATACGGATATTGCGTGGTTGCGTCGCCTGCCGTACCCGGCTTTAGCTCCCCCATTGGGTGCCGTCGCCTCTCGTTCCAGCCTGGCTGGAAGGTTGTGGTCCCGTTCCGGGACCAAACCCCAAAGAGCAAGAGATAAAGAGCAAAAGACAAGGGCGCCTGGACGAGAAAGAGATGAAAAGACTCGAGACACCCCAACCGAGGGCCCTGGGGTCGGGTATCGGCGTGTCGCAGCGTGTCGGCCCGGCCTGTTCATCGAGGGGGGACATGAGCCGGGGTTTTGTCCGTTTACCCCAGTCTAATGTCCCTCCTGAACGTGTTCTACTCCTGAGATGCGCAGCGGCGGGTGCCATCTCGGGCATTTCGGGCTGCTCGTTGGGGTTTGTTCTTGTTTATCTCTTCTTGTCCAGGCGCCCTTGTCTTTTGATGCTCCTATAGATGTCAAGCGGCTGGATAGATGTGGTGGTTGGGTGCGGCCGGTGGGTCGGTCAGGGCGTGGTAGGCCTCTCGGGCGATGA
>NZ_JBFBCD010000019.1:0-22156 GCF_040683015.1 Nocardia sp. NPDC051030
CACACCCCGCTCTACCTATCTGTTATGTCGCAAAAAACAACCGGCCCGGCCGATGGTTTCCACCATCGGCCGGGCCGCTCGCACTGCGAAATCCGCAGGGTTACTTCTTCTTCTCGCGCTTCTCGCGGACGCGGACGTTCACGCGCACCGGTGAACCGTCGAAGTTGAACTCCTCACGCAGCTTTCGCTCGATGAAGCGGCGGTAGCCCGCCTCGAGGAAGCCGGTGGTGAAGAGCACGAACGTCGGCGGACGGGTGGCCGCCTGGGTGGCGAACAGGACGCGGGGCAGGCGACCGCCGCGCATCGGCGGCGGGGTGGCCGCCACGATCTCCTTGAGCCAGTTGTTGAGTCGGCCCGTGGAGATGCGCTTGTCCCAGGACTCCAGCGCGGTTTCCATGGCGGGAACCATCTTCTGGACGGCGCGGCCGGTGTGCGCGGAGATGTTCACCCGCATGGCCCAGCGAACCTGCACCATTTCCCGGTCGATTTCGCGTTCCAGCTGCTCGCGCCGGTCCTCGTCGACCAGATCCCACTTGTTGTAGGCGATCACGAGGGCACGGCCGGTCTCGCCGACCATGCTGATGACGCGCAGATCCTGCTCGGTCACCGGCTGCGAGGCGTCGATGAGCACGACCGCCACCTCGGCGGCCTCGATGGCCGAATGCGTGCGCAGTGAGGCGTAGTACTCGGTGCCGCTGGCATTGCCGACCTTACGGCGCAGACCGGCGGTATCGACGAAACGCCAAGGCTTGCCGCCCAATTCGACCAGCGAGTCGACCGGGTCGACGGTGGTGCCCGCCACATTGTGCACGACCGAGCGTTCCACGCCGGTGAGCTTGTTCATCAGGCTGGACTTGCCGACATTCGGCTTACCGACCAGCGCCACACGACGCGGACCGCCACCGACGGGACCGTCCATGCGCGGGGTTTCGGGCAGCACCGCGAGAATCTGGTCCAGCAGATCGCCGGTGCCACGGCCGTGCGCGGCCGAAACCATGTACGGCTCACCGAGACCCAGCGACCACAGCGCCGCGGCCTCGGACTCCAAGCGTTGATCGTCGACCTTATTGGCGACCAGGATGACCGGAGTCTTGGAGCGCCGCAGTACCTTTGCGACGGCCTCATCGGGCGAGGTGGCGCCCGTGGTGGCATCCACCACGACGACGATCGCGTCCGCGGTCTGCATGGCGACCTCGGCCTGGCGGGCCACCGACTGCTGCAGTCCCTTGGCGTCCGGTTCCCAGCCGCCGGTGTCCTGCACCAGGAACTTGCGGCCGTTCCAGTTCGCCTCGTACGAGATGCGGTCCCGGGTCACGCCCGGAATATCCTCGACCACCGCTTCGCGGCGGCCCAGAATGCGGTTCACCAGAGTCGATTTGCCGACATTCGGGCGGCCAACGACCGCCAAGGTCGGCATGGGTACATGCTCGGCGTCCTGCTCGCCCTCGAATTCGGCGAGATCCCAATCGGTTTCGTCCGACCAGATGCCGTCGCCGGCGAAGGTGTCCTGCGTCACTGCGAGCCTCCTGCCGAAATCTGCTGCCGCACCACGCGGTACAGCTCGTCGATGACCTCGTCCTTGTTCAATTCGCTGGTGTCCACCAGGATCGCGTCTTCGGCGGGACGCAATGGGGACACCTTGCGGGTGGAGTCGAGGTTGTCGCGGCGCTGCACATCGGCCAGCACCGCCTCGAAATCGTCGCCGCGGCCTTCGGCAATGTTCTGCGCATTGCGGCGCGCGGCCCGCGCCTCGGCGGACGCGGTCAGATAGATCTTCACATCGGCATTCACCAGCACGGTGGTGCCGATATCGCGGCCCTCCACCACGATTCGCCCCTGTGCGGCGGCAATATCGCGCTGCAGGGCGACGAGCTGCTCACGCACCTCGGGCACGGCCGACACCGCGGACACGGCCTTGGTCACCGCATTGCCGCGGATCTCCGAGGACACGTCCTCACCGTCGAGCAGGATGACCTCGCGGATCGGGTCGGTGCCGATGGTCAGCGGCAATTCCTTGACCGCCACCGCGATCGCGGCGGCATCATCCAGGTCGACGTCGCTGCGCAGCACGCGCAGGGTCGCGACCCGGTACATGGCACCGGTATCGAGGTAGCTGGCCTCCAGACGGGTCGCGAGCATGCGCGACACGCTCGACTTGCCGGTGCCGGACGGGCCGTCCATGGCGACCACCAGCGGCGTCATACCCGTCAGCGCGCCGGTCGTGTCGATCAGACTTCCCACACCATTCACAACGACACCGCCTCGTAGAGCTTCCCGATTTCGTCCCGGCCCAGCACCCGCAGCGTGCCCGGGCGCTGATCACCCAGGGCGATCGGACCCACGTGCGTGCGCACCAGGGCGTTCACGGGGTGACCGACCTCGGCCAGAATGCGGCGCACGATGTGCTTGCGACCCTCATGCAGGATCACCTTCACCAGCGACTTGCCCTGGCCGACCTCGAGCACCTGGAACTTGTCCACCTTGGCGGGGCCGTCATCCAGCTCGACGCCTTCTTTCAAGCGCTTGCCGACGTCGCGGTTATTGACCTCGCCATTGACGGTGGCCAGGTAGGTCTTGGACACCTCGAAGGACGGGTGCATCAGGCGGTGTGCCAGATCGCCGTCATTGGTGAGCAGCAGCAGGCCCTCGGTGTCGGCGTCCAGACGGCCGACGTGGAACAGGCGCTGTCCGGCCGCGACCCGCTCGGCGACAATATCGCCGACACACGGGCGGCCCATCTCGTCGGACATGGTCGACTGCCAGCCCTTGGGCTTGTTCAGCGCGAGATACACCTGCTCGTCGCGCACCACGACACGCACACCGTCGACACGAACGATCGCGGTCTCCGGATCGATGCGCAGGCCCTGCTCTTTCACGACCTTGCCGTCGACCTCGACGCGGCCCGCATCGATCATGTCCTCGGCGACGCGGCGCGAGGCCACACCCGCCTTGGCCAGGACCTTCTGCAAACGCTCGCCCTCGCCCCAAGCCATCTTCTTAGGGCCGGTCTGCGACTCGACATCGACGTGCTGATGACGAGCGGGTTTGGCATTGCTGATCAGCACGGGACCGGTGACCTTCTTCTCCGGCTTCGGCTTCTTGCGGCTCGGCGCGGTCGTCGGTGTCAACGGACGACCACCGCCGATCCGGCCCCGGCTCGCATTGCGATCCTGGCCGAAACCGCCACGGTCCGAACCGAACCCGGTCGGCTTGCCGCCACGGGCATCGCCGCCACGCGGGGCACCCTGACCGCCGCGGGCAGGAGCGCCACCGCGCGAATCCGAACTACGCGAATCCGAGCCCCAGGGGCGATCGCCACGGGACTGGCCCCCACGCGAGTCATACGAGGACGAACCGCCACGGGACTGGCCGCCACGCGAGTCGTACGAGGACGAACCGCCACGGGGGGCACCGCCACGCGAGGACTCGCCGTAAGACGACCCGCCACGGGACTGACCGCCGCGCGGGGAATCACCGTACGAACCACCACGGGAGCCGCCGTAAGACGAACTACCACGCGGAGAATCGCCGTACGACGAACCGCCGCGACTCTGGCCGCCACGCGGGGAATCGCCATAGCCGCCACGGCTCGAACCGCCGCGCGGGGAATCACCGTACGAACCACCACGAGACTGACCGCCGCGCGAGGAATCACCGTAGGACGAACCACCACGGGAGCCGCCGTCACGCGAGGAATCGCCGTAACCGCCGCGGCTCGAGCCACCACGCGGGGAGTCACCATAGGACGAGCCACCGCGCGAGGAGCCGCCGTAAGACGAACCGCCGCGAGAGGAATCGCCGTAGCCGGACGAACCGCCACGGCCCTGACTGTCGCGCGATCCGCCGCGCGGGGCGGCACCGCGGGTGCCGCCGGATGCGGAGCCGCCACGGGCCCCGCCATAAGAAGATCCGCCACTTCGCGTGCCCTCGGACCTGTCGGTCCGGCCGCGTGCGGATCGAGAACCACCCTGTGGGGGTTCACTTCCACGTTTACTACGGTCCGGTGTGCCATCTCGGCGAGCGGGAGTATTCACGTTGTCCATTCATTCTTCGGTGCCGAGGTCGATATCCGCCACGGCGGGCTTTTTGAGCCGGGTGTACCGGGGATCGGTATCCAAGCTCTCGTTTATCTCGTCGATCAGGTCGACGCCCGGGAGCAGGGGCGCCAACGGCGGCAAATCCGCCAGGGACGCGAGTCCGATCCGTTCCAGGAACAGCTCGGTGGTGAGGTACTGAGTGCCGTTGGTCTCCGGGTCCGTTCCGGCCTCCGCGATCAGCCCCCGCGCGAGCAGGGTCCGGATCACGCCATCAATGTTCACACCGCGCACCGCACTCACTCGTGCCCGGGTAACCGGTTGACGATAGGCGATCACTGCCAGTGTTTCCAAAGCGGCGCGAGTCAACTTCGAACGTGCGCCGTCCAACAGCATACGTTCCACATAGGGCGCGAACTCCGTCCGCGTGTAATAACGCCACCCATCGCCCACAAATCTGAGATCCATGCCACTGCGCCGCACGGTCAACTCCGCCGACATCTCCCGCAGCGCCGTCTCGACCCGCATGGGATGCACCCCACCCAGCGCCGAAGCCAGCAGGTCAACAGGCGCAGGCGCATCCACAACCAGCAACATCGCCTCCAGCGCAGACCGAAACTCCTCCTCACTGAGTTCCTCGTCACGATCCAGCTCGTCATCGCCAAGATCGCCCGATTCGGCGTCCGATTCCTGCTCGACATCCGATTCAGCCGCAGCATCGGGCTCAGGCGCAGCGGCAGATCCCAGCGCAGCAGCGAACTCTTGCGCAGCGGATTCCCGCGCGGCAGTGGATTCCTGCGCAGCAGCGGACACCTGCACAGCTGCAGACTCCCGCACGGCACCGGATTCCCGCGCGGCGTCGGGCTCCTGCGCAGCGGCTGATTCAGGCACGGCGCCGGACTGTTGCGCGGCGGTGGATTCCCGCGCGGCGTCGGGCTCTTGCGCAGCGGCGGATTCCTGCGCAGCGGCGGAACCTTGCGCAGTGTTGGAACCTTGCGCGGCGGCGGGCGCAGCCTGCCCCGGCTCGGTCGCCGACTCCGACATGGCGTTCCGGAGGTCGCGGACGGCCTGTAGGGCGCTACCGGGACCGGGCTCGGCGGGACTCGGGTCCGGCGTGGTGTCGGCGGAGTCCTGAGCGTCGTCGTTCAAGTCCTGCACTGCCTCGGTCATCCGTAGTCTTCCTCGATCGTGACGGGTTCGGCCGGTCGGTCGTGCTCCTCGCCGATCCAGCTGATCGAGAGGGGGCCCAGCGGGTCGGGTTGATCGAATTCGATCGTCTTGCCCCGGTACAGCTCCAGCAACGCCAGGAAGCGGGCGACGATCTGGATCGGCGCCGCACAGTCGACGCAGACTTCGTGGAACGTCGTCCAGCCGCCGGCGCCGCGACTCTTCAGCATTTCCAGCACGAGCGCGGCCTGTTCGGCGATCGAAATGGTGTGGGCGTGAATGTGATCCAAGCCCACCTTCGGCACCGGACGCGGCGTGAACGCCGCCGCGGCCACCTGCGCGAACCCGGCGGCGTCAACTCCCAGCGTAACGTCCGGCAACAGCTCCAGGTAGCGCTCCTCGAGCGAGACCGCGCGCGGGTAGCGCTGCAGGGCCGCCGCTTCGAGTTCACTGAGAAGTTCGGCCACCTGCTTGAAGGCGCGGTACTGCAACAGTCGCGCGAACAGCAGGTCGCGGGCCTCCAGGAGTTCCAGATCTTCCTCGTCGGAGACCTCGCCCGACGGCAGCAGCCGCGCCGCCTTGAGATCCAGCAAAGTCGCGGCAATGACCAGGAATTCGGTGGTCTGGTCGAGGATCTTGTCCGCCCGCAGCCCCTGCTCCCCGGACAGACTGGCCGTCAAAGCCTTGGTGTAGGAGATGAACTCATCCGTCACCCGGTGCAAGGCGACCTCGGTGACATCCAGCCGCCGCGAGCTGATCAGTTGCAACAACAGGTCGAACGGACCCTCGAAGTTGCTCAGCCGCAAATGGAACTTGCCGTCTTTGTCCGAATTGCCCGGTGCAGCGGGACCATCCGTGGTTGCCGTGCTCGCATCCGCAACCACGGCATCCGCGTCCGCAGTCGCGGCATCCGGCGACTCCGCGATCATGTCCGCGACCACAGAGTCCGACATCTCCCCTGCCACGCCGGAATTGTCCGGGATCGCCACAATGTCCGAGACGATGCCGCTTGAATCAGCGGCATCGTCTCGGACTTCGTCGTGCCCGGCGGACATGCCGGTATCCACGTCCGGCGGGTCATGCTCGGACGCGGTTCCGAAAGAATCGCTCAACGGCCCGACCGGTGGATGACTTCCCGCGCCATGGCCCGATACGCTTCCGCGCCACCGGATTTCGGGGCCCAAGTCGTGATCGGCTCCCCCGCGACGCTGGCGTCGGGGAAGCGGACGGTACGCGAGATCACCGTGTCGTAGACCAGGTCACCGAACACCTCGACCACGCGCGTCATGACCTGGCGCGAATGCAGCAGACGGGCATCGAACATGGTGACAACGATGCCGTACAGGGTCAGCGCCGGATTCAACCGGTCCCGCACCTTCTCCACGGTGTCGTTCAGCAACGCCAGTCCACGCAGCGAAAAGTATTCGCACTCCATCGGAATGATGACGCCATCCGCGCAGGCCAGAGCATTCACCGTGAGCAGACCCAGCGACGGCTGGCAGTCGATCAGGATGTAGTCGTAGCGGCTGCGCAGCGGCGCGAGGGCCCGGCCCAGCGTGTGCTCGCGGCCGACCTCGTTGACCAGCTGAATCTCCGCCGCCGACAGATCGATATTGCTGGGCAGCAGATCCATGCCGTCGACCTTGGTGCTCATCAGCACCGAGTCCACGCTGACCTTGCCCGGCCCGACCAGCAGGTTGTGCACGGTGTTGTCCAGATCGTGGTGCGCCACGCCGAGCCCGGCGGACAGCGCGCCCTGAGGATCCAGATCCACCAGCAGCACCCGCCGCCCGCATTCGGCCAGCGCCGCACCGAGATTGATGGTGGAGGTGGTTTTGCCGACGCCGCCCTTCTGATTGCACATGGCGACGATCAGCGCGTCACCGGTGTGATCGGCCTCCCGCGGCTCCGGAATTTCTCGCAACGGGCGTCCCGTCGGACCGACTTCCGCGCTGTTGGCCACATCGGCGGCCTCCCACAGGGTTTGCGCGGCGGTTTCGATCCGCTGGCCCGCACCACCGGCTTTCGTCACGTCCGCTGCTCCTTCGACGTTCCTGCCCTTGCCCCGTCTCCCCAGCTGGTGTGCCGGAGGACGGCGCGCCCGGCCGCGTGTGCGGACCGGTCACTATCAGACGCTACCGTCTGTTCGCGCCAACCCCACGTTCGGACACGCACTGTAAACCTGCACTTCAGACCTGTTAGCGGGCACGCGGATGCGCGGTTGCCCACACCTCGTGGAGCGTCCCGACGGTCACCAGAGTGTAGATCTGGGTTGTCGTCACCGAGGCATGACCGAGTAACTCCTGCACCACACGCACATCCGCGCCACCGTCCAGCAGATGCGTGGCGAACGAATGACGCAGGGTATGGGGCGAAACCTGGGCGGCGATCCCGGCCCGTTCAGCAGCGGATTGCAAGACCTGCCAAGCGGTCTGGCGAGACAACCGCCCGCCCCGATGATTCAGAAACAAGGCACTGTTCCCCCTGCCGTGCAACGAGAGCGCCGGACGCCCGCGCACCAGGTAGGCATCCAGCGCGGCGAGCGCAGGCCGCCCGATCGGCACCATCCGCTGCTTACCACCCTTACCGTGCAACACCACAGCCCGCTCGGTCGCATCGATGTCATCCACATCCAACCCGACCAGTTCCGAAATCCGAGCCCCAGTGGAATACAACAACTCCAACAACGCCCGATCCCGCAACCCCCGCGGCCCATCAGCAATATCCCCGCCCGCCGCATCCAACAGCCGCGAAACCTGGTCGTACGGCAAAGCTTTCGGCAACCTCCGCGCCGGAGTAGGCGGCTTCACCGGATGCGCCACATCCGCCTCCGTAATCCCCTCCGCCGCAGCGAACTTGTGCAGCCCACGCACGGCCACCAACGCCCGCGCCGCCGAACTAGCCGCCAGCGCGGGATGATCCGCGTCACCGGCACGTAGGGAGACCATGAAATCCCCGATATCCGTCTCCGCCACCCGCGCCAGGGTTTCGACCCCACGCACGTCCAGAAAGTCCTGATACCGCTTGAGATCACGGCGATACGCACTGAGCGTATTGCGCGCGGCACCGCGCTCGACCGTCATGTGGTCGAGATAGGCGTCGATCTGCCGCGTCAGCACGCGACACATCATGGCAGGAGGCACCGACGAACTCTCGCATCGAACACGCAAACGAGACCGCTTGGTACTGAACAGATACACGGGCGAAGAGATCAAGAGACAAACGACAAAGATGCCTGGACAAGAAGGGACAAGACCTGGGACGGCTCGCTTCGCTTCGCTTGAAGATCAACATGTAATGGCTGAGGGGTTTTGCGGCGTGTCGCCTCAGCCATTACATGTTGATCTTGGGCTGGATGTCCTGGACGCCCTGACGCGTGTGGGATCGGCGAGTGTTCACTGGTGCAGGCGACACGCCGGGGTGGGCCTGCACCAGTGAACAATTGATGCTGGGGCTACTGGGTCCCGGTTGCCTTGCGGTTCAGGAAGGCGGTGGGCATGCCGGGCCAGGGGGCATCCGCGGGGCGGAGCTCAACATTGTTGGCTCGGGCGGTCATCAAGGCCAGGACGCCAGCTACTGCGGTGGCGTTGGTGATTTCGCCGGAGAGGGCTGCTTGGACGGCTTCGGATACCGGGAGTCGGAGGACTTGGAGGTCGGCCTCTTCCAGTTCCGGTTCGGGCTGGTCGGTTTCGTAGAGGCCGGAGGCCAGGTAGACGCGGAGGGCCTCATCGGTGAAGCCGGGTGAGAGGGCTACGTCGACCAGGACCGACCAATCCCGTGCGGCCAGGCCGGTTTCCTCGGCCAGTTCGCGTTTCGCCGCGGCGAGGGGGTCCTCGCCGGGCTCGTCGAGCAGTCCGGCGGGCAGCTCCAGCAGTCGCCGCCCGATCGGATGGCGGTACTGGTTGATCAGCACCAGGTTGTCGTCCTCGTCCACCGCGGCGACCGCGACGGCGGCGTGGTGTTCGATCACCTCGCGTTCGGCGGTCCGCCCACCGGGCATGACCACCTGATCCAGCCGCAACGCCAGGATCGCGCCCGAGTAGACGGTGCGGCTGGACAGGGTGTCGAACTCGTGCGTGCCGGGCGCCGAATCATCGGCTGCCCGGCCGCTCTCGGAGGAAGTCATTAAGAGACTTTCTCACCTTCGGAGGCCGGAGCCTCGTTCGGGATCTCGACCGGAAGCCGTTCGGCGGCCTTGTATTTCAGCGAGGCCGAAATCAGGGCGGCGAACAGCGGGTGCGGACGGGTCGGACGGGACTTGAGCTCCGGATGCGCCTGCGTGGCCACGAAGAACGGATGCTTGTCCTGCGGTAGCTCGACGAACTCGACCAGGTGGCCGTCCGGGGAGGTGCCGCTGAACTTCAGGCCGCTCTTGGCGATCTTGTCGCGGTAGGCGTTATTGACCTCGAAGCGATGCCGGTGCCGCTCGGACACCTCGGTCGCACCGTACGCGGCCGCCACCACCGAATCCTTCGCCAGCACAGCCGGATACGCGCCCAGGCGCATGGTGCCGCCCAGATCCGCCTCACCGGCGACGGCCTGCTCCTGATCGGCCATGGTGGAGATGACCGGGTACTTGGTGTCCGGCTCGAACTCGGCCGAGTTGGCATCGGTCAGCCCGACCGTGCGCGCCGCCTCGATGACCACACACTGCAAGCCCAGGCACAGACCCAGCAGCGGAATGCCATGCGTGCGGGCGTAGCGGATCGCGCCCACCTTGCCCTCGATGCCGCGAATACCGAAGCCACCCGGGATGAGCACGCCATCCACATCGGCCAGGTGCTGGCGAGCACCGGCCTCGGTCTCGCACTCGTCGGACTGCACCCAGCGGATGTTCACCTTGGCCCGCGAGGCGAAACCGCCCGCGCGCAGCGCCTCGGTGACCGACAGGTAGGCGTCCGGCAGGTCGACGTACTTGCCGACCAGCGCGACGGTGACGTGCTCGCGCGGGTTGTGCACCCGATCCAGCAGATCGCCCCAGACGGTCCAGTCCACATCGCGGAACGGCAGACCCAGGCGGCGCACCACGTACGCGTCCAGGCCCTCGCGGTGCAGCACCTTCGGAATGTCGTAGATCGACGGCGCGTCCGGCGTGGAGATGCAGGCGTCCACATCCACGTCGCACATGAGCGCGATCTTGTTCTTGAGCGGCTGCGGCACATCCCGGTCGCAACGCAGGATCAGCGCATCGGGCTGGATACCGATATTGCGCAGCGCCGCCACCGAGTGCTGAGTCGGCTTCGTCTTGAGCTCGCCCGAGGGGCCCAGGTAGGGCACCAGCGACACGTGCAGGAAGAAGCAGTTGTCGCGACCCACATCGTGGCGAATCTGCCGTGCCGCCTCCAGGAACGGCTGCGACTCGATATCGCCGACGGTGCCGCCGATCTCGGTGATGACCACATCCGGGATCTGACCGTGCAGATCCGGGGCCGCCATGGCCGTGATCCGGCTCTTGATCGCATCGGTGATGTGCGGGATGACCTGCACGGTGTCACCGAGGTACTCGCCGCGGCGCTCCTTGGCGATCACCGACGAATAGATCTGACCTGTAGTGACATTGGCATCCTGCGACAGGTCGCGGTCGAGGAAGCGTTCGTAGTGACCGACATCGAGGTCCGTCTCCGCGCCGTCCTCGGTCACGAAAACCTCTCCATGCTGGAAAGGATTCATGGTGCCGGGATCGACGTTCAGATACGGATCCAGCTTCTGCATAGTGACGCGCAAACCGCGCGAAGTAAGCAACTGCCCGAGGCTCGAAGCCGTCAGACCCTTACCGAGTGAAGAGGCGACACCACCGCTGACGAATATGTGCTTCGTGGCCGCGCGCGCCGGAATCCGTGAATTACCCACGGGACTTCACGGTAACACGTCAACGTGAAGTCGATCGACTGCCGCGCAGATCCGTCGCGGCGGATTGCCTCGCTGTTGCGGGTGGACGGCGGCGCTGCCGGGGACATACCGCCTGCTGATGCCCGGATACGGCCCGGAACGGTCAGCGCGGCATGGCCGCGACTGTGAGTGAGGTCGCCTTCGCGCCCGTGCCGTATCGGCCGGTACCACCGCTCAACTGCTCGGTGAGGCCGAGCACGGTGGTGATGCGGCCGATCTCGTGGTCCACATTGTCGACGGTGGTGACCGTGGCGAGGGTGGCCTCCGAACGCGTCACCGCGATCGGGCCCGGCCCCTCCGCGGCCCCGTAGCGACCCGCCAGCACCACACCCGCGCCGTGCGAGCGCAGCCCACCGGCGAATCGGGCGATGATGGTGCCGCGATTGTTCTGGTCGGCGCGAGCGCCGTCTCCGGTGACGACCACGGCCAGTTGCGCGGGCTGCGCGTCGGCGAAGGTGACGAAGCCGCCACCACGCAGTGTCTCCAGGGCCAGGCTGCGTTCCTGCTGAGTGCCGCGCACGTTTCCGTTCGCCGGATCGGTGAGCAGCACCTGGCCTAGCAAGTCACCGGCCAGGCTGCCCTGGTCGACCGCATCGATCTTCAGCTGTGCGCCCGCGGGGACGATGTTCATGAGCGCGGTGCGCAGGCGGTCGCCCTCGGAGGAATCGGTGAAGGCCCCGGTGAGGTCGACCCGCCCGGTGACATTCGCCCCGGCGGTGGTGAGCGCGGCCTTGACCGCATCCACATCGGCGCTGTCGGCATCCGGCGTGGTGAACACCAGGACACTGCGATTGGCCAGAGCGCCCGCGAGCAGCTTGCCCGCCGCGCCCGCCAGGAAGGAGTCGGACGCCTTCACCTGTTCGTTCAGGTGATCGTTCGCGGCCCGCAGATCATCGATCTGCTGCCGGTCCCCCGTGCCGGGAAACAACCCGTCGCCATGGGTGCGGGTGCCCAGCACCACGCCGACCGCCAGGGCCAGGAAGACCGCGGCGATCGAAATGGCGTGGTGGCGAAACGAAATCATGGGTCCCCTACCTCAAGTGGTCGTATTGCCGGTGCGCCCATAGGTAGAACCGGTCCCAAGCGTGCGTGGCCCAAGTGGTCAGCTCGTCGCCCATGTGCGTGGCCAGCACCGCGACGATCAACGCCACCAGCGCGGCCAGCACGACCAACGCCACGGCCCAGCCGGAGCCCCGGTGACGGTACAGCGCCGCAACGGCTTTCGCATCCATGAGCTTGGTGCCCATTTTCAGGCGAGTCAGGAAGGTTGCCGGGTTCGAATCACGGCGGCCACGGTCGAAGAAATCGTCGAGCGAGGCGGCCGCGCCGACGGTCACGATCAGTGCCGCGCCATGGTGATCGGCCAGCAGCAGAGCAAGGTCGGCGGGTGCACCGGAGGATGGGAAGGTGGTCGCGCCGATGCCCAGATCCTGGATGCGCTCCAAACCCTTTGCGTGCCCGTCGGTGTCGGCGGGCAGGATCACCTCCGCGCCGCATTTGAGCGTGGTGGCGGTGATCTCCTCCGGATCGCCGACGATCAGGTCGGGTCGATATCCGCTGCGGGTCAAGGTATCCGCGCCACGGCCGACACCGATCAGGATCGGCGCGTACTCCTTGATGAACGGCTTGATGCTCTTGAGGTCCTCGGCATGCTCCGGGCCGTCGGCGACCACCACGACATGCCGCTTCTTCATGTCGAGTACGACTTCCGGCACCCCGATTCCGTCTATGAGCAACGAACTTTCGGTGCGGATGAACTCGATGGTGTTGCCCGCGAAGGCTTCCAAGTGATCGGCCAGCCCATTGCGGGCCTCGATCATGCGCTCGGCGATCCCGGCCTCGGTGAGTTCGATGCCCTCGACCAGAGCTTCGGGCTCCTTCTTGGACAGCTTGTCGGCATAGACCACCCCATTGTCGACGCGCACCTTGGTGCCGTCCTTGATCTTGGTGAAGACATCCGAGCTGACCGCGTCCAGCAGCAGAATGCCATTGGCCACCAGCACTTCCGGACCCAGATTCGGGTAGCGCCCGGAGATGGACGGGGAGGCATTGACCACCACGGCGGCACCGGCCTCGACCAGGCGGTCGGCGGTGAGCCGGTCCAGGTCCATCTCGTCCAGGAACACCACGTCACCGGGTCCGACGCGTTGCAGCAGACGACGGGTATTGCGGTCGACGCGGGCCATACCGGTCAGACCAGGAAGCGTTTCGGTATTGCGCGACAGCAAGGCCAACATCTTCATAACGCTCGATGATCAACCCAAAGTCTCAACCATAGGTGGAGGCGCGCCGCTCTCTATGCCCATTCGTCACAGTGATGCCAGCCGCCAGAGCCCCGTATGTCCCATTAGAGCTATCGGGCTTGGCCCATTCGATCTATGTCCTTACTCGCCGGTAAGGCTGAGTCATTTCCACGATAAGCTCCTGCGATGGCCACCAGCACAGTCGATACCGTCATCCCCGCGCCCCGCGATGTCGTCTTCAAGCTCTTCAGCGAGCGCGACAGCCTCAATGGCAAGCTCCCCATCCAGGTTTCGCTGAAGAAGCCCGGCATCGGCAGCCCGTCCGGTATCGGCGCGCAGTACGTGCTCGGCGTGCGCGGCATCGGCGTCACCGAGGAGACCACCGAACTCGTCCCCGGTGAGCGCATGGTCTACCGCGTCATCGCCGGTGCGCCGGTCAAGCACCACACCGGCACCATCGTCTTCTCGGACGCCCCCGGCGGCACCCGCATCGTCTACACCATGGAATCCCAGCCCAGCCTCCCCGTACCCGCCAAGGTCCTGGAGATCGGCCTGCGCAGCCTGACCAACGTCCTCATCGGCGGCGTCCGCAAAGCGGTCAAGTAGCAAGACGCCCTTCAAGTCCTGACGCGAAACGGTCACCGGCGCATCCCTCGCGCACCGGTGGCCGTTTCGTGAGCTACGGCTACTTCGGCTGCACGTTCCAGTTACCCGCGCCGCCCACGCACTCGTAGTCGTTCCACTCCCCATTCTCGATGCCGCGATTACCGCGGCTGAGGCATTCACTCTCCTGCGCGAACGGCCCCAACGGTTCCTGCTCCGCGGCCTTCACAATGCCGGTGCTGCCCACCGGTGCTGCCGAAGCCCCGGCCGCGACACCGGTGACGAGCGCGCCCGCAAACAGTGCGGCGGCAGCGAGACGGCTGATACGAATCATGTTCGGCTCTTTCGGGTCGGACGTGCACTCACGAACGGGCCGCCGAATAGTCGCGTTCGGAGTCAGCTGGCTGCGCCGACCTTTTCGGCGTGGGCTGTGGTGAGGAGTTCCCAGGCGTGGGCTCGGCCGGTTTCGGTGTCGCCCATGCCCGCGAGCATGCGGGCTAGTTCGACCACGCGCTCGTCCTGGGTGAGGGAGTGGACGCCGGATTTGACGCCCTTGCCGTCATCCACCTTGTCGACCACCAGGTGGGTGTCGGCGAAGGCGGCTACCTGGGGGAGGTGGGTGACCACGATGACCTGGTGGGTGCGGGCCAGGCGGGCCAGGCGGCGGCCGATTTCGACTGCGGCGCGGCCACCTACACCGGCGTCGACCTCGTCGAAGACCATGGTGGTGCCGTGTTCGGAGCTGGCCAGGACCACCTCGAGGGCGAGCATGATGCGGGAGAGCTCACCGCCGGAGGCGCTCTTGCTCAAGGGCAGTGGCTGGGCTCCGGAGTGGGCGGCCAGGCGGAATTCGGCCTCGTCGACACCGGTGGAACCGGCGTGCAGTTCCTTGCCGTCGATCGTGAGGGGGGCCGAATCCTGTACGCCCGCAGGCATCGGCCGCACCTCGACCTCCAGGCGGGCCCGGCCCATGGCCAGACCGCCCAGTTCGGCGCTGACGGCGGAAGCCAGCTTGCCCGCGGCCTTGGTGCGGGCGGCGGTCAGCTTGCGGGCGGTTTCGCGCACCTTCACGGCGGCGGTCTCCACCTCGGCGGCGAGATTGGCCAGGGCTTCCTCGGAGACATCCAAGGAGGCCAGGCGGGTGCGCGCCTCATCCGCCCACTTGATGACGCCGTCGATATTGGGCGCGTATTTCCGTGTGAGGGTTTTCAATTCGGCCTGGCGGGTGAGCATGGTGTCCAGCGCGCCGGGGTCCGAGGGCAGGTCCGACAGGTAGGAACTGAGCTCGGTGGTCAGATCGACCACCACCGAGATGGCCTCGCCGAGGCGCGGTGCGAGTGCGGTCAGCGCCGGATCGTCCGCCGCCTCGATGCGCGCGCGAGCCGTGCCCAACATATCCAGCGCGCCGGAGCTCTCGCCGGGCGAATCATTGGGTCCGGCCAATGCGTCATGGGCAGTGGCCGCCGCTTCCCGCAGCGAGTCCAGGTCCGAGAGCCGCCGTACCTCCGCGACCAGGCGATCATCCTCGCCGGGTTCCGGTGCGATGGCATCGATTTCATGCAGGGATTGGGTCAGGTGATCGGCTTCCAGCGCCAGTTCCCGGCTGCGAGCGGTGCGCTCCAGCAGCTGGTTACGGGCATCCAGCCAGGTTTTGCGCGACTTCTGATACTTCTGCAACAGCGGTGCGACGGCATCGGAAGCGAATTGGTCCAGGGCATGCAACTGCTGGTCCGGGCGTTGCAGCCGCAGCTGGTCGTTCTGTCCGTGCACGGTCAGCAGCGGGGTCGTGAAATCCGCGAGCACGGCGGCGGGAACACTGCGCCCACCCAGGTGCGCGCGCGAACGCCCATCACTGCCGACGGTCCGGACGGCGATAATGCTGCCGTCGTCATCGCGTTCGGCCCCAGAGGATTCCAGCACCTCATCGACCTCGCCGCGCGCCCCGTCGTGCACGTCCTCGATGGTGAACCGGCCCTCGACCACGGCCCGCGACGCACCCAACCGGACGCGCCCGGCATCGGCGCGCGCTCCGCTGAGCAGGTGCAGGCTGGTGACCACCATCGTCTTGCCCGCGCCGGTCTCACCGGTCAGAACGGTCAAACCTTCATGGAATTGCGCGGTGGCGGTGGAAATTACGCCAAGCCCGTCAATCCTGATCTCTGTCAGCACTCGTGCTCTCCGTTCGGCGGTTTTCAATCTCGCCTGCACTCTGGCGCTCCGTGGCGACGCGAGCTGCTGCCTCCGCGCCCGACCGCTCGGTCGGGCGGCCTCGCCAGCCTGTCACGGGCAGTTGGAATTTGCGCACCATCCGATCGGCGAACGGCGCGGAATCGAGACGAACCCACCGCACCGGCTCGGCCCCACGGACCGCCTCCACCCGGCCGCCCCGCGGCAATGCGAGGGTGCGTCGGCCGTCGAGGAAAACTATCGCATCGTGGCCCACCGCAACGGTTTCCACCGCAATCAGCGAATCCGGGCTGGTCACCAGGGGTCGCGCAAACAGGGCGTGGGCATTGGACGGGATCACCAGCAGTGCCTCGAGTTCCGGCCACACCACCGGGCCGCCCGCCGAGAAGGCGTATGCGGTGGAACCGGTCGGAGTGGCGATCAGCACACCGTCACAGCCGAACGCGGAGACCGGCCGACCATCCACCTCCAGTATCAGTTCCAGTACGCCCATGCGGGCGGCATTCTCGATGCTGGCCTCGTTCAAGGCCCAGCCACGTTCCACCACCACATCATCCACGCGGACACTGACATCAATGGTCATGCGCTCTTCGAGCGTGTAATCGCGGTGCACCACCTGTGCGAGAGCCTCGTCCAGGTTCTCCGCCTCGGCCTCGGTGAGAAAACCGATGCGGCCCAGATTGATTCCCAGCACCGGCACCGACGCATTGCGGGCCAGTTCGGCCGCGCGCAGGAAGGTGCCGTCGCCACCGAGGGCGAGCACCATCTCGCAGCCGACGGCGGCATCGAGCGTATGCGGCATGACCCGCATGGGGTAGCCGTCCGGTTCGCCCTGATCGTCCACATCGAAACGAGTGCTGTAGGCCTCGTCCTCGAGGACCCGCAGGCCGATGCCCGCATCGTCGAAGATCTTCGCCACGCGATGCGCGGTCTCGGTGATCTCGGACCGCCCCGGATGCGCGACCAATAGAATTTCCCGGGCCGTGCTCGGCGCGTTCACTGTGGACCCTCCTGCACCGCCCGATCGATCAGCGCCGCCACCCGAGCCTCCTCATCCGCGTCGTAGACGACGGAATTCATCGAGGACACGGTACCCGCCGAGACGGTGGCGTGCTGTGTCGCGGATTGCTCCGGTGCCGTATTCGTTTGCTCTGGTTCGGAACCGTCTTCCTTACGCAACCACAGGAAGTACTCGACATTCCCGGATGGTCCCGGCAGCGGACTCGCCACCGCACCGAGGGTACGCAATCCCAGTTTCGCAGCGGCGGCGGCGACTTCGCGCACGGTTTCCGCGCGCAAGGCCGGATCCCGCACCACGCCACCGGATCCGACGCGATCCTTACCGACCTCGAACTGCGGCTTCACCATCGGCAGCAGATCCGCGCCGGGCGCAGCGCAGGTCGCCAATGCGGGCAGCACCAGGGCGAGTGAGATGAACGACAGGTCGGTCACCACCAGATCGACTGTGCCGCCAATGAGTTCGGGGGTGAGCGCGCGAACATTGGTGCGGTCGTGCACCTGTACTCGGTCATCGTTCTGCAAACGCCAGATCAGCTGGCCGTAGCCGACATCCGCGGCCACCACTTCCTTGGCTCCGCGGGAGAGCAGCACATCGGTGAAACCACCGGTGGACGCGCCCGCATCGAGGCAGCGTTTCCCTTCGACGCTCACACCCAGGGGCTCGAACGCATCCAGCGCGCCCAGCAGTTTCTTCGCACCGCGCGACGCCCACTGCACCTCGTCGGGCTCATCCCGCACCAGTAAGGGCGTGGCGGTTTCCACACCTGTCGCCGGTTTGGTGGCGACCGTTCCATTGATCAGGACGCGGCCCGCGCCGATCAGCTCGACCGCGTGTTCCCGCGACCGCGCCAACCCGCGGCGAACCAGTTCCGCGTCCACCCGCGCGCGTCTGGCCACCTCAGATCTTGTCCACCGTTGCCAAGGCGTGCACCAGAACGTCGTGCGCCTGCTCCAGAATGCGGGCGCGGCGCACGATATCCGTGCCGTCGGCAACCGAATCCCGCGCTCCCGCCGTCAATTCGGCCAGCAGCGCATCGACGTCCGCGCGCACCCGCTGCGGGTCGGCGAACTCCTGATTCGCGCCCGGTAGATGCTGCCCGGGCATGGGCACCCCGGGGCGGGGTCCCGGCGCGGGGATCTGCGGGTGCGGCGTGGGCGTACTCATCGTGGCGACAACGCTACCCGAACTCGCATTCGAACACACGTACCGTGTCGCCGTCAGAGCTGTCGGTGCGATGCGGAACAATCCCGCCCATGAACCGCAGCTTCGACGGCCTCCTGGACGAGGCCGCCACCGTCTCGTGGACGGCTGGATTTCTCCTGGCTGGACGGGCGGCAACCGAGCAGCGGCCGTCCTGGGGCCATCAGCGGCAACAGACCGAGCGGCTGGCCGTGGCCCGCGCGGCGCTCGACATCCACACCGGCGGCGGCGAGTCAGTCTCGGGCTGACGGCGGTGCGGAGAGTGCGATGGCGCGGCCCGGGTTTTCACGGAGACGGGTGGTGATCACCTCGACGATGTCGCCGTCGGCAGCCGTGATGGGAGCGGTTTCGACGATCGGGTGGTTCAGGGAATCGAGGGATTTCGCGATGTAGGTGGGGAGGTGCTGCTGGGTGCGGAGGTCGGCGAGGGTGCTCACGCCGGTGAGGACCAGGAGGGATTCGAGGCCTACGCAGTGGGCGCCGTCGATGTCGGTGTCGAGGCGGTCGCCGACCACGAGGGCGTCTCGGGTTCCGGCTCGGGTGAGGGCGTCCTCCAGGAGGGGCGCGTAGGGCTTGCCCGCGACTACTGGTTCGAGGCCGGAGGCGGTGCGGAGGGCGGCCACCATGGAACCGTTGCCGGGGGCCAGGCCGCGCTCGTTGGGGAGGGTGGCGTCGGTGTTCGCGGCCACCCAGAGTGCGCCGGAACGCAGGGCGTAGGCGGCTTCGGCCAAGTCCGGCCAGGCGGTTTCGGGGGAATGACCCTGGACGACGGCCGCGGGAGCCACGCCATTGAAGCGGCGGATCGGCTCCAGGCCAACGGCATTCACTTCGGCGGCCAGGTCATCGGTGCCGACGATGAGGACCGTCGAGCCGGGTTCCAGGCGGGCGGCGAGCAGGTGGGCGGCGGCTTGCGCGCTGGTCACCACTTCGTCTTCCGTTGCGGCGTAACCGAGTTCGTTCAAATGACCGGCCACGGCGGTGGCCGAGCGGCTGGCATTATTGGTCACGTACATCAGCCGCTGATTCGCGGATCCATCCGAAAGCGCCTCCGGCGCACCGGGAATCACCTCGTGCCCGCGAAAAAGCGTCCCATCCAAATCCAGCAGCAGTGCGCCGAAACGGTCCCGTAGCCGCATTATGCCGCCCCTTTCCAACCTCATCGGCAATGTCCGTGAATGCCGCCACCACGTGGATGGCAGTCCATCAAACCTACTTCACGGCCCTAAACGAAAAGCGCCCGGTTCCTTTCGGAACCGGGCGCTTTATCTCAAATCTGGGACCTACTTCACAGGCTGGTCGTCTTCTTCGGCGTCCTTGGCCGATTCCGCGCCCTTGGCTGATTCGGCGGCCTCGGGCAGAGCCTCATCGTTGACGTCGTCCGCATCGGCATCGACATCCGACTCTTCGTCGTCGTCCGACTCGTCATCGATCTCCGACGTCCAGTCGTCCTCGTCGACCGGTCCCTCGGACAGGTCCGAGGCGCGTTCCTCGGCGTCGGTCTCGCCTTCGGTATCGGCGGAGGCGGCGTTCATGAACCAGGTCAGCGCTTCCTCGCCGCGATCGGCGGCCAGGAGAGCTTCGGCGTAGGCGTAGAACAGACGAGCCGCGGCGGAACCCGTACGGGACGGTTCCAGCTCGGACGTCTGGAGGGTGACCACGGCCTGGTCATGCTGACCCAGATCCATGCGGGCACCGGCCACCACAATGCGGAGCTCGCTGGCCTCGTCACCGGTCAGCAGGCGTGCTTCGTCGCTGCGGCCGAGTTCGATGGCCCGCTCGGGACGGCCCAGGCCACGCTCGCAGTCGGCCATGACAGCGAGCAGACCGGCACCACCGGACATGCGGCGCGCGGTGCGGAGCTCGGACAGCGCCTCCGCCCATTCACCCGCGTGATAGGCGGCGACACCGGCGGTTTCGCGCACGACCGCAATGCGACCGGCACGCTGGCGGGCGGCCCGAGCATGCTCGAGCGCCAACTCCGGATCCTCGTCGAGCAGCTGCGCCACCATGACCAGGTGCCGGGCGACGGCCTCGGCATTGCTCTTGTCCAGGCTCAGCAGGTCGCGGCGCACCGCGGGCTCGAGATCCGAGGCCTGGATTTCGTCCGGAATGTTCGGCTCATCCGGGCGTCCCGCGCGGCGTTCGCCGCCCGCCCGCGGACCACCGGAGCGAGCGCCCTCGCCGCCGCGACGACGGTCGTCGCCACCGGAGAACGACCGCTCGGGGCGGCCCTCGGAACGATCGCGACCCGAGTTCTCCGACCGATCCCGATCGAAGCTCTTGCGGCCCGAATCATCGGAACGGTCCCGCTTGAAGCCTTCCCGGTCGCCGCCCTTGAAGCCCTCGGAACGGTCGCTCTTGAAGCCTTCGGCACGGTCGCGGTTCGGACGCTCCGAACGATCCCGATCCGGACGCTCGGCACGGTCACGATTGAAACCGCCACCGGTGTTCTCCCGGCGATCGCCACCAAAACCACTGCGGCCGAAGCTCTTACGATCATCGCGGTCGCCACGCTCGGGCCGGTCGCGACCGAAGTCGCGGCTGCCACCATCACGGCTGCCGCTGTCGCGGTTGAACCCGCCACCACGGTTGTCGTTGTCGCGGTTGAACCCGCCACGACCGCCGCTGTCGCCGCCACGGTTGAAACCACCACGGCTCTCACCACCGCGATTGTCGCCACTGCGATTGAATCCGCCACGGCTCTCACCGCCGCGATTGTCGCCACCACGACTGTCACCACCACGGTTGAACCCGCCGCGACCACTGTCACGGTTGTCCCCACCACGGTTGAAACCGCCACGGCTGTCGCCACCACGGCTGTCGCCGCCACGGTTGAATCCGCCCCGGTCGTCGCGGCCTTCGCCGGACCGGCGGAAGCCACCGCGATCGCCATCCCGGCTATCTCCACCGCGGTTGAACCCGCCACGACCGCCGCTGTCGCCGCCGCGATTGAACCCACCCCGGTTGTCACCGCCACGGCTATCACTGCCACCGCTGCCACGGTTGAATCCACCGCGACCACCGTCACGGCTCTCGCCACCACGGTTCACACCGCTGCGGCCTTCGCGGTTGTACCCACCGCGGTCACTACTGTCATTGTCGCGGCGGAAGCCACCGCCGCGGTTCTCATTATCGCGATTGAAGCCGCCACGGCCCTCGCGGTTGTATCCGCCGCGATCGCCTTCGCCGCGATTCCCGCCGTCGCGGGAAAACCCACCGCGACCTGCGTTGTCTCGATTGCCGCCCGCACGGTCGGAGCCACCGCGATCGCTGCCGCCACGGCCGGCACTGCCACCACGGTCGCTGCCACCACGACTGAATCCACCGCGGTCGGAGCCACCGTCACGGCCGCCCTCGGGGCGATCCTTGCGGAAGCCGGATCCGCCCTGGTCACGGCGTTCACCGCCGGAGTTGTCGCGCGGCGGACGGTTATTGAAGCCGCCGCTCTCGCCGGAACCGCCACTGCGGCGGAAAGGTTTACGGCCGTCGTTCTGGTCCGCCACGGTGATCCCTCTCTGTAGGTAGCCTGCCACCCGGCCGCGGCGCTGGCGCGCGTGAGGGTCGACGGGGTGATCCCGCCAACACATAGTCAATCACGAGCGCTTGTAGCGTCCACGCAGCCCTTGGGTTGCAGTAGGAAGGCCCGCGACCAATGCACTTGGTCGGAGCCGCACAACGACGAAAAGGGGACCCGGTATGGGTCCCCTTTTCGGAAAAATGTTCCGGCGGTGTCCTACTCTCCCACACCCTGTCGAGTGCAGTACCATCGGCGCAGACAGGCTTAGCTTCCGGGTTCGGAATGGGACCGGGCG
>NZ_JBFBCD010000020.1:0-12504 GCF_040683015.1 Nocardia sp. NPDC051030
CGCCCCGGCCCGCGCACCTGGTGCCCACACCCCCCCCCCCCGACCCCCCCCGCGCCCCGCCCCCACCCAACCCCAACTCCCCCCACCCACACCGCGCCGCCCCACAGTGTGCGGGGCCCCCGCCTCTCGTTTCGGCGGTTTCGCTACTCCGCGAGCAGCTTCTCGGTGGCGGCCAGCAGCACGCAGGTCGCGACACCGTCCATCGCCTTCTCCAGCTCACCCAGCGACGGGAAGCTCGGCGCGAGGCGAATGTTCTTGTCCTCCACGTCCTTTCCGTACGGGTAGGACGCACCGGCCGGAGTGAGCGCGATACCCGCCTCCTTGGCCAGAGCCACCACGCGGGATGCGGTGCCCTCCAGCACATCCAGGCTGATGAAGTAGCCGCCCTTGGGCTCGGTCCAGGACGCCACCTTGGACGCGCCCAGGCGATCCTCGAGGATCTTCAGGACCAGCTTGAACTTCGGCTCGAGAATGTCGCGGTGCTTCTGCATATGCGCGCGCACGCCGTCGGCGTCCTTGAAGAAGCGCAGGTGCCGCAGCTGGTTCACCTTGTCCGGGCCGATGCTCTTCTTCCCCGCGTGCCCCAGGTACCACTCCAGGTTGGCGGTGGACGAGCCGAAGAAGCTCACGCCCGCACCGGCGAAGGTGATCTTCGAGGTGGAGGCGAAGACGTAGGGGCGGTTGGCGTGCCCGGCGTCGGCGGCCATGGTGAGCACGTCCAGGACCGGGTCGGCCTGATCGGTGAGCGGGTGCACCGCGTACGCGTTGTCCCAGAACAGGCGGAAGTCCGAGGCGGCGGTGGGCATCGAAACCAGTTCGCGGGTAATGGCTTCGGAGAAGGTGACGCCCGACGGGTTGGAGTAGTTCGGCACCGCCCACAGGCCCTTGATGCTGGAATCCGACGCCACCATTTCGGTGATGGCGTGCACGTCCGGGCCGTCGTGGCCCATCGGGATCGGGAGCATCTCGAAGCCGAGCGATTGGGTGATGGTGAAGTGCCGGTCGTAACCCGGTGCGGGACACAGGAACTTGAGCTTCGGCTCGTCCACCCAGCGGCGCGGGGAGTCGGCATTGCCGTGCAGCATGGAGTACACGAGCACGTCGTGCATGATCTCCAGGCTGGCATTGTTTCCGGCCAGCAGGTTCGAGACCGGGATGCCGAGCAGCTCACCGAAGATGGCGCGCAATTCCGGGAGGCCGTGCAGGCCACCGTAATTGCGGACGTCGGTGCCGATGCCGTCGCGGTAGTCGTCATTGCCCGGCAGCGACAGCAGCTCCTGCGACAGGTCGAGCTGCTCGGGCGAAGGCTTGCCGCGCGTAATATCCAGGGTCAGCTTCTCGGTCTTGAGCTTCGCGTAGTTCGCGCTCTGCGTCTCGTGTTCCGACACGAGTTCCGCATGGCTCATCAAACCGATCTGCGTTTGCCGAGGCATCCTGGCAGCCTTTCCAAGGGCGTGGGTACATGTGTGGCTCACGGCGTGCCGTGAACCAACCGACCACGTTACTCGGCAACGTCTACAGACGGACAGCGATATGCACACGCACAGCGTGGAGAGATTCGAGCGGGGGTTGAACCCCCGGACCCCTCATAAAAATAAGGGGACCCAGCGCACCCGGCAGAGCCCGTTGACCCTTGCTGCCTTCCGGCCCTGGGGGAGTTCACAGGATGCGCGCCGCGCTGGATCCGACGGCCAGTGTAGCGGCTCTCGGATGCCTGCGCCGCCCCGGGTCGTTACGATCTGTCCGACATCGCGGGGGCACCCGCTGGAGTACCGGAGGGGAAAACGACGTGACAAGCTCGAATCCAGGACCGGGCGGCCCCGAAGATCCCGCCAGACACCAGGAAACCGCACAGTGGTGGGCCACCGCGCCGACCGGCAACGACCAGGGTCAGCCGGTCACCGGCACGGATCCGACCATGCTGAACTACTCGAACGGCGGCATGCCGCCGTATACGCCGCCGGCACAGCAGGTTCCGCCGCAGCAGCCGATGAACACGTACCCGCCGCAGCCGCAGGTCGGAGCGCCGTATGGCGCGCCGCAGCAGCCGTACACCGCGCCGCCGCAGCAGCAGTTCGCTCAGCCCGCGCAGCAGTTCGCGCAGCCTCAGGCTCCGATGCAGGGCGGATACGGCTACCCCACCCCGCCTCGGCCTCCATCGAGCGGCAGCAAGGCCGGGTGGATCATCGGCGGCGTGATCGGCCTGGTGGTGATCGTCGGCATCGGTATCGGCGTGATCGCCCTGTCCGGCAGCGACAGCCCGGCCTCCCCGCTGGGCGGTGACGACAAGAAGAAGAACATGGACGGCAACTACTCCATGGACAGCGTCACCAATGCCTGCACGCTGATCGACCCGACCGTGCTCACCAAGTGGTCCAGCACCTCCAAGGGCAGCCCCACGCACACCGAGACCAAGCCCACCGACTACAGCGGCGGCCGCCTGGAATGCTCGGCCGGCTACTCGGGCCAGTCCAGCACCAGCAAGTACCACACCAATGAGGCCGACATCACCCTCGATGTGTCCTTCAACAGCGCCTACGGCAAGCCCGAATACGAGTCCTGGAAGCAGTACGACACCGGCACCACCGGCTCGGGCCGCTCCTCCGGCGATGTCACCGGCATCGGCTCGCAGGGCTACTGGCACGCCGAGACCAGCGACTACTCCTCCTTCGCTGTGCTCGATTACACAGTCGGCGTGCAGGACAGCAACGTCTCGGTCAAGGTCAAGGTCAGCATCGACCGAGGCCAGGGCGAGACCGTCAGCAAGGAAGAGGTCGCCTCGATCGCCAAGGACCAAGCCCAGAAAGCCCTCACCGCCCTCAAGAAGAAGTAGCCCTGACCAACCGATTTGCCTCCGACCGGGGGTACCCCGGTATATTGCTCCACGGAGGATTCGCCTAGTGGCCTATGGCGCTCGCCTGGAACGCGGGTTGGGTTAACGCCCTCAGGGGTTCAAATCCCCTATCCTCCGCTCACGAAGGCCCCACCGGATCTGTTCCGGTGGGGCCTTCGTCGTATCCGCTCCAACCGCAACGCAATGTCAGCGGGCCGCTACAGGCGTGAGTGTTGGTCAGCAGCGTTCGACATGAGCTCGGCTGCCGCTGCACCACGCAGAGCCACGGCATGCACCTTGCCGAATACGTCTTCGTAGACTGCGAGCTCACTTGGCCGCGTGATGGTCAACTCCGCGCTGATGTTCTCGACCATGACGCTTTCGCGGTCGAACATCGCGAATCCGTGGGAGCCGATGCACGCATCGACATTCAACGGCACGATGCCGAGATCCACGCGGGGATTCTGCGCATGCTCGATCAGCGCGCGCAGTTGCTCGACCATGATCTCGGATGAACCGATGGTCTGCCGGAGAGCCGCCTCCGCGATGATGAAGGCGAATCGGCGTTTGCCTGAGCGGAGTACGCGCTGTCGGGTCATGCGGATGGCGACGGCTTCGTCGATGTCGTCACGCCCGCCGGGGATCACGGCCCGGCAGGCAGTGAGGATGGCCTTCGCGTACGCGGGTGTTTGGAGTAAGCCGGGAACAACCCAGGATTCAAACCAGCGGATATGGCTGGCGCGGGCTTCGATGTCGAGTGATTGGCGCTGGCGATGCGCCCGCCCTGAAGCGACGACTCGCCGCCATTCCAGGTACATCGACTGGAGATTGCGCAGGGTGGCGACGAGGTCGTCGTAGACCATCAAGGAATTGGTGGCACGACACCATGCGAGTAGGTCGTCTTCGCTGGGTTGTTGTTGACCGAGTTCGATGCGAGAGACCTTGGAAGGGTGCCAGCCACATTCTGCGGCAAGGTCTTTTGCTAGCAGTCGGGCGTCCCTTCGGAGTTCACGCAACCGCGCTCCGAGGGCCGCCCGAGCCTGTACTACTCCCGTCACGAACTGATATTTTCCGATCGCACGTAGTCGCTGTGGTCGATTCCCTTACCCCAGAGCCGATCCCATGCTTCGGTGCACACGGCAGCGATTGCGGGATCGGTAGTTACGGCCAGGCCGACCGCATCACCGGCGGCATCGATGGTGTTGAATGCGACGATTTCGTCATCAAACAGCCAAAAGTCGTCACTGGGCACTTCAGCTGCACTGGTGAGATGTCGCGGTAGCCATCGAATCTGTTCGCCCGCAGCAATATTGGAGGCGCAGGCATCCAGTAGCCATGCCGTGTACTCGCTGTGCGGAACTGTCACCACCCGCACCCGTGCCACCTCCACGCCGCGCGCGGAGGTCTCGGCAACGAGAGCGCACCACTGCCGCCCGCCGTCGGTTTCAATGATCTCCCGGCTTTCGCGCCATCGCACCAGAGGCTCGTATTCGTCGGGCACCTGGTAAGAGTCCTGAACCTCGACGTGCACGGCGCTTATGCGAGCGGCTCGGAAGTACGAGGCGTAGATCCCTTCGCCCGCAAGCTCCCCCGTCACTGCGAGCATCGCGGAACCTCCACAGCCGTTTCATCCGAATCCAACGTGAGTCGCTCTCGCACATCGGCGGTGACGGGCTCACCAGCCACAAGCACCATACCGGCGGTGTCGGTGGTCTCCACGGCGAGCACAGTCCCAGGTTCGGCCCAATTGAGCAGGGCATGCGGAACAAGCACGGCGCGGCCTTCTCGCGCGGCTATGCCTTGCACAACGTGGCCGTTATCGGTCGCGTACAGAGCCGGACAGCCGCCGTCTTTTGATCCTGAGCCGAGCAATCGCAGGGTGGTCATGATGGCTTCCTAACCTCAGATGAGAAATACCTGCATCGCAATAATCCCAGCTTGCGGCACTTATTGCGCCTGATTGCTTCGCAATCAGGCGCAATTTCGTAGTAGCGCAACACGCCTCGCCCATACCGTCCAGGTAGGCGCTCGGGGGCCGCGGCTCGTCGTCGCGACCCCGGGTTGCCACCTCGAGACGACGAAGACGACGAAGGGCGACGATGGCATTAACCGAGCCCGAGGCGAAAGTGCTTGGTGCACTGTCGATCCTCGACCCAGCACAAGCATTTACCGTTCAACAGCTCTGCCGCACGACAATGCTCGCCGAGACCTCGATCCGCCGAGCGCTGCTGAGACTGTCGCGTACGGGGCTCGTGATGAGTACACCGCAAGGGCCCGCTAGGTGGCGGTCGACCGACAGGGGCCGGTTGGCCATCAGCCGACCGGGCTACCGCGAGTATGTGGGCGATCGGCCATGAAGCGATACGCGATCGGATTCCTTCGCCGGGAGATCTCCGGCGCGCGACGAGAGCAGGATGAGGCCCAAATTCATGCTCTCGCAGAGGAACTCGGGTACTGCCTGGCCATCGTGGTGCTGGCAGACCCGGAACGGGATTCGGTTCTCAACCGACTTATGAATATCGTTTGGGGCGAATCGGTCAATGGCGTAATCGCGCCCAGCCTCGATCATTTCGAGAGTGGCGACATTCCCGCGCTGGTCAAGTTCGCCGACGTGATCTGCGCGGACACCCGCAAGCGGTACACGGTACCGTCCGAGGACAGCGACGAGAACGATCCAGACTGTGTCGTGATCCGAGATGGCACGTACTGATGCCCGTACTCCGTGACCCGAACATGATCCGATCCGAAGGGTGCTTTCGTCGTATCCCCTCCAACTGCGGAGGGCGCAATGCGCGGGCGGTATTGTCACCCCGGGCTATCGAGGGGAATCAATGAAAACAGCTGCGGCTCTGACCATTACCGCCGTGTGCGCCGGGGCGGCCGTCGGCCTGGCGGGGTGTGGCGACAGTTCGCATCAGGGTGCGGGTGCGCCGAGTTCGGCGGCGTCTACTACTCAGGTGTCGGTCGCCGATCAGTGTCGTGCCAAGGCTTGGCCGATGGCGTTGCCGGATTTGCGGGGGAAGCGGTTCGAGGATGCGGGGCTTGGGGATGGGGTGTGCTTCAACATCAAACAGGCGACCGCGCCTGATGGGCACAATGTTTTGTTCGATAGTGATAGCTCGGTGTGGGTGGTGACCGGGCAGTCGCCTGCGCCCGGGACGTTGGTTTCCGAGAAGGAACCGATTGCGGTGACGGTGGGGCCTGGTCAGCCGGGCTGAGGGCTGGCCTCGAGGTCTGCGGGCCGCAGCGCTTCGGTTACCTCGGTGATGGCCGCGTCAAGGCGGGCGGCGTAGGCGTCGAGGTCGGGGATCACGTCGGGGTCGGCGTGGATGGAGAAGGTGACGGTGTTGCCGAGGCCGTGGATGCCGTGGGTCAGGTGCATGACCGCACCGAGTGCGGGGAAGCCTGCGGTGAAGCGGACTGGGCTTCCGGCGAAAGTCAGGTCTGCGGGGCCGCGGTGGACGCTCGACATCACGGTGTGGCCCGAAACTTGTTCGGGGAGAACATCAATCGGGTAGCCGGTGACGTTTCGGTGCAGGATCGGGGCGGGGATGGCGGCGGTGGCGTGCGATTGAGCTTCTTGAAGAGGGTGTTCGGCGCGCTGTCGGAGGGTGGTCAGGTCCGCGGCTATACGGGCGGCTCGGCGGCGCAGGACCGGTTCGGTGGTGGCGAGGTCCACCGAGAGGTCGCGGTAGCTGTTGCGGTCGGTGTCATTGGGGGTGACCGCCATGGGGACTTGGGCGCGCAGGGGTGTGGTTGGTTCGCCTCGGTATGCGAGGTAGCGCTGGAGGGCGAGGGATACGGCGGTCAGGGCCACCACGGTCACGGTGTGGCCGGGGACGCGCAGGCTGTTCGCGTCGCGGACGAGCATGCGGACGGTGTGGGCCGCCGGATTCGCGCCACCGCCGTTGAGGAGATTCGGCGGGACGACCGGTGCGGACTGCGGCACTATGCCGGACGAGGTGAGGGCGGCCAGTTTTCGCCGTGCGCCTTCGGCGGCGAAGCCGCGAATCACGGTGCGGGCCATGCCGATCGGGAGCTCCGGCAGCGCCTCGACGGCGGCGGCGCACGCGGTGATGGTCTCCCCCGGGACCACCCATTCCGGCACGATCCGGCGCAGTAGGCCCGCAGCAGCGGACATCGGCTGGCTCAGCACCGACTTGTGGCGTTCGGCCACGGCGGATTCCGGCGCGACCGGAGCCTCGGCGAACAGGGCTCGGGCGATTTCCGCTGCTCGGCGGCCGTCTGCGAGGGCGTGCGATAGCTGCAAGACCGCTACCAGGGCGGACTCGCCGCTAGCGAATCCGGGGGCGTCGTCCACTTCGCGGAAGACGTGCAGGTGCCACGCGCGGCGGTCGGCGCGTAGACCTGTGGCGAGGAGTTCGCCAAGTGCCGCTTGGAGATTCGACCAGGTGGGAATGGGCAGTGGATGGACAGTGAACTGGTCGTCAATGAATTCGCAAGGTGCCCAAAACGGATACGCAATGTTTGCAGGAGTGGCCAGCACGTGCACCAGCAAATCTGGAATACCAGCGACCCGGTTTGCGATGGTGCGGCGCAGGAGCGCGTCGGACTGCCCGGAATCGGCGAAGCAGTAGAGCAGGAAGAGATCATTGCGGGTTCGGGCGGACAACCAGTACATGGTGGCGTCCCGGGGCGCCAGGGAATTCACTCGATCACCTTAGCGAAACGCCCTACAGCCCAGCCGGTCTGAGTGCTACCGTGTGTAGTAGAAGCCTTCAGAACTCTCCCGGGGGCGGGGTGACCGCAATGGCAACTCGAAATCGAACCGCCGGTCGACTGGCGGAACAAGCGGATGCGGCCGATGAGCGATATCGCGGCGCACCATTCCTCAAAAGGTCCATCAACAAGGTCTTTCCGACGCACTGGTCTTTCCTGCTCGGCGAAATCGCGCTGTACAGCTTCATCATCCTGCTGCTGTCCGGCATCTATTTGACCTTGTTCTTCGACCCCTCCATGACCGACGTGACCTACAACGGGTCCTATCAGCCACTGCGCGGCGTCACCATGTCCCGCGCCTACGAGAGTTCCCTCGACATCTCCTTCGATGTGCGCGGCGGGCTCTTCGTACGCCAGGTGCATCATTGGGCCGCCTTGCTCTTCTCCGCGTCCATGATCATCCACCTGTGCCGCGTCTTCTTCACCGGAGCCTTCCGCAAACCGCGCGAGGCCAACTGGGTGATCGGTGCGATCCTGCTGATCCTGGCCATGTTCGAGGGCTTCTTCGGCTACTCGCTGCCCGACGACCTGCTCTCGGGCACCGGGCTGCGCGCCGCCTTCGCGGGCATCCCGCTGGGCACGCCGATCATCGGAACCTGGCTGGAATGGCTGATATTCGGCGGTGAATTCCCCGGCCACATCATTATTCCGCGGCTGTACATAGCGCATGTGCTGCTGCTGCCGGGCATCATGCTGGCGCTCATCGCCGCGCATATCGCGCTGGTCTGGTACCAGAAGCACACCCAGTACCCCGGCCCCGGCCGCACCGAGAAGAACGTGATCGGCACCCGCATCGTGCCGGTGTTCTCGCTGGACCAGGGCGCGTTCTTCGCCTTCACGCTGGCCGTGCTGGCCATCATGGGCGGGATACTGCAGATCAACCCGATCTGGAATCTGGGCCCGTACAACCCCTCTCAGGTCTCCGCGGGCACGCAGCCGGACTTCTACATGATGTGGACCGACGGATTCCTGCGCCTGTTCCCGGCCTGGGAGCTCTATATCTTCGGCCATACCGTGCCCGGCGCCTTCTCGATCGCGCTCGTCATGCCGCTCATCTTCGGCCTGCTCATCATGTATCCGTGGATCGAGAAACGGCTCACCGGCGATAAGGAACCCCGGCACAACCTGCTGCAACGACCGCGAGATGTGCCGGTGCGCACCGCGATCGGGGCCATGTCGCTCACCTTCTACCTGGTGCTCACGCTGGCCTGCGTGAACGACATCATCGCGCTGCAATTCCATATCTCGCTCAATGCGACGACCTGGTTCTTCCGCATCGCGCTGCTGCTCGTGCCGCCGCTGGCCTACATGACCGCGTATCGGCTGTGCCTGGGTCTACAGCGCGGCGATCGGGCGGTGCTGGAGCACGGCATCGAAACCGGTGTGGTCAAGCGGCTTCCGCACGGCGAATACATCGAGATTCACCAGCCGCTGGGGCCGGTCGACGAGCACGGGCATCCGATTCCCTTGGAGTACCAGGGCGCTAAGGTGCCGCGGAAGATGAATGAGCTCGGCATTGCGGGCCGACCCGGGACCGGGAGTTTCTTCATCGCCGATCCCCCGCACGAACGCGAGGCCAACCGGGTCAATGACCAGGAGGCCGAGCACCTGCAACTGGCCGTGCTGCGGCGGGTGCAGGAAGAGGAGTCCGGCAACGGGCACCACTCCTGAACTGCACTGTGCCCTAACAGCACTGTGCTCTTAACAGCACTTGTGTCCGAACAGCGAAAAGCCCCGAGTCCTCAATGACCCGGGGCCCCTGTTTCTGGTTCAGGCCCGCCTGAACTCCCCATCGGATACGCCCGCGACGAACGCGTCCCACTCGCCAGGGGTGAAGGCAAGCGTGGGTCCACGACCGAGATCCTTACTGTCGCGAACCGCCACGTTTCCGTCCATCAGGAACGCGACCTCCACGCAGTTGCCGTTGGGGCCACTATGGTTGCTCTTACGCCATACGGCGCCGGTCCAATCCACCTTCACGGCACTAGCTCCTTCGCTGCATCTAGCACGAATAATTGCTGGCATCGATCTTGGCGACGTTGTGATCCGGCGGATTCGCGGATCCCTTGGTGCGCCTGCGGTTGTACGCAACCTTCCCGTACAACCCTCCCTCTGCACTTCACGATGGGAATGCACCCCCGGTGTCTGTTCCCGCGCTAAACACTAGCAGGGTTCGTCATTAGGAGATCGCATTCTTTCGTTTTCAATCAGCAAATAAAGGGCAAGGTTAGCCAGCTAATTATTTGCAGAAAGATAGCGGCATTTTGAATAGCGCATAAGTCGGAATCTCCAATTCTGTTATCGGGCCAATAGCGGACCTTCCGGCAAACTCCCGCCGCACCGGCCCGGCCGCGGTCAGGGATCATGGACACCATGGCCGACGCACCGCAGGACGATCTCGCACGCGACCGGGACGACGACGGGCGTGCCCGGAATGCCCGGCCTCGCGACCGTTTGGGCCGCCCCCTGCCGCCCGGCAGCATCGGCGTAGAGCGGATTCCCGACGACCTCGAGCTACCCCCGGCGGAGACCCTCGAATACGCCCAGCGGCTGCTCGACGACGGCCTCGCATTCAACGCGCACGAGGTATTAGAGGCCGCGTGGAAGAACGGTCCGTTCGCCGAGAAGTCGCTGTGGCAGGGCCTCGCTCAATTCGCCGTTGGCCTGACCCACATTCAGCGGGGAAATTCGAAGGGGGCTCGCACACTCCTCACACGCGCGACGCATCGCCTCACCGATTTTGGACCGGCCCCGCACCACATCGACTCGCCCGGCCTGATCGCCCTGGCCCAGACCCTGCTGACCGCGCTCGACCAGGGAAAACCCATCTCCGACAGCGATCTTCGGCCGCGCCTCACAAGCCAACACTGAATTCGCAATTCCACTGCCGGTTCACACCAACGGTGTGCACCCGCAAGAATGCGAAAGACAGGCAGCGCCGCGAAGTATGCGAATACGCATGCGCCTAGCATGGACGAACGTGTCCACCCGCAAACCGCACAGCGCTCCGACCGCCCCGGCCGTGACCGGGTACGGCCGATTCGCGCCGAGCCCGTCGGGCGACCTGCACCTCGGGAATCTGCGGACCGCATTGCTGGCGTGGCTGTTCGCCCGCTCCACCGGACGCGGATTCCTCATGCGCATAGAGGATCTGGATCGGGTCAAAGCCGGAGCGGCCGAACGACAGCTGGCGGATCTGGCGGCCATCGGACTGGATTGGGAGCCGGAGGTGGTGCAGCAATCCGAGCGGCTCGCACTGTACGACGCGGCCATCGGACGACTCACCTCCGCCGGGCGCACCTATGAATGCTTCTGCACCCGAAGGGAAATCCAGCAGGCGGTGACCGCACCGCACGGGCCGATGGGCGCGTACCCGGGAACCTGCCGCGAGCTCACGGAGGGCGAGAAGGCGCAACGGCGCGACGCGGGCCGACCGGCCGCCCTGCGACTCCGGGCCGACATCACCGGCTTCGAGATCACCGACGAACTGCACGGCCGCTATCGCGGCGCGGTCGACGATCTGGTGCTGCGCCGGGGCGACGGTACCCCCGCATACAATCTCGCCGTCGTGGTCGACGACGCCGCCCAAGGCATCGATCAGGTGGTGCGCGGCGATGACCTGTTGCCATCCACCCCACGCCAGGCCTATCTGGCAACTCTGCTGGAAGTGCCCGTGCCGCAGTACGCGCATGTGCCGCTGGTCCTCAACACCGCGGGTCAGCGGCTGGCCAAACGAGACGGCGCGGTCACCCTTCGCGATAGGCTGGCACTCGGGGAAACCCCGGAATACGTGCTCGAACTGCTTGCGGACTCACTGGGCTACCCGGGCGCAACCTCAACCACCGGGTTACTGACGCAATTCCGGCCGGAAAACCTTCCAAGAGAACCGTGGACACTCGATCCCGACGGCTTGAGGCAACCCAGTACGTGTCCGTAACGTACCCACTCGACCAGAGACTCCGAATACTGAGACTCCGAAACGCAGACGACGAGGACGGCGACAATGACAAGCGGTGGGTACGACCCCAACCAGTATCCGCAGGGCGGGCAGCCACAGGGCGGTCAGCCATATGGCCAGCAGCCGTACCCGCAGGGACAGCCTTACGGTTCACAGCCGCAGCAGCCCCAGCAGCCCTACGCCCAGTCCGATCCCTACGGCCAGCAGCCGCAGCAGGATCCCTATGGCCAGCAGCCACAACAGCCACAACAGCCGTATGGGCAGTCCGACCCCTACGGTCAGCAGCAGCCGCCGCAGTTCGGGCAGCAGCCCGATCCGTACGGCCAGCAGCCGCCGCAGTTCGGCCAGCAGCCCTACGGGCAGCAGCCTTACGGCCAGCAGCAGCCGTTCCCGGGTGGCAACCCCGGTTACGGTGCACCGCAATTCGGTGGCGGCGCTCAGCCGGGTGACCTGTGGCTGCGGTTCGCGGCCCGCCTCATCGATGGCCTGATCATCGGCATCCCCGGCGGCATCATCTACGCGGTGCTGCCGGGCAAGCTCGGCATCGTGTGGGAGATCCTGCTGCCGATCATCATGTTCGGCTACTTCATCCTGCTGGAGACCTCGCAGGGCGCCACGCTCGGCAAGAAGATCCTGGGCCTGCGGGTGCTCGGCCCCGGCGGCGCTCCGCTGGATCCGGCGACCTCGGCAAAGCGCAATCTGTTCGTCGTTGTCGGGCTGATCCCGTGCTTGGGCACGCTGATCAGCATCGGCCTGCAGATCTACATCGCGGTCACCATCGAGCAGGACCCGAACAAGCAGGGCTGGCACGACAAGTTCGCGGGCGGCACGCAGGTCATCAAGGGCTGACACGCTTTTCCGGCATGACCTGCCGGACCTGAATACAGCGGCGGGGGGGGCGAGCGACGCGCGGGCCGCCCCCCGCCGGGGAGGGGGGGGGCGGGGGGGGGGCGGGGGGGGTCTGGGTGGGCGC
>NZ_JBFBCD010000021.1:0-1636 GCF_040683015.1 Nocardia sp. NPDC051030
ATGTTCCGGCGGTGTCCTACTCTCCCACACCCTGTCGAGTGCAGTACCATCGGCGCAGACAGGCTTAGCTTCCGGGTTCGGAATGGGACCGGGCGTTTCCCTGTCGCTATAGCCGCCGTAACTCTATGAAACTAGACACAGAGAGCCGGAACCCTTTGCGACAGAATAGGATTCTGTCTCTTAGGTTCTGTCTCGCTGGTATCTGTGTGTTGTTTCAGATACCGCACAGTGGACGCGTAGCAGCTTTGTTGGTAAGTCCTCGGCCTATTAGTACCGGTCACCTGCACCCGTTACCGGGCTTCCAGTTCCGGCCTATCAACCCAATGGTCTGTTGGGGGCCTTAACCCCTCGAGGGGGTGAGAAACCTCATCTTGGAACAGGCTTCCCGCTTAGATGCTTTCAGCGGTTATCCCTTCCGAACGTAGCAAACCAGCCGTGCTCCTGGCGGAACAACTGGCACACCAGAGGTTCGTCCGTCCCGGTCCTCTCGTACTAGGGACAGCCTTCCTCAAGTTTCTGACGCGCGCGGCGGATAGAGACCGAACTGTCTCACGACGTTCTAAACCCAGCTCGCGTGCCGCTTTAATGGGCGAACAGCCCAACCCTTGGGACCTACTCCAGCCCCAGGATGCGACGAGCCGACATCGAGGTGCCAAACCATCCCGTCGATATGGACTCTTGGGGAAGATCAGCCTGTTATCCCCGGGGTACCTTTTATCCGTTGAGCGACACCGCTTCCACTTGCCGGTGCCGGATCACTAGTCCCGACTTTCGTCCCTGCTCGACCTGTCGGTCTCACAGTCAAGCTCCCTTGTGCACTTGCACTCGACACCTGATTGCCAACCAGGCTGAGGGAACCTTTGGGCGCCTCCGTTACATTTTGGGAGGCAACCGCCCCAGTTAAACTACCCACCAGGCACTGTCCCTGAACCCGATCAGGGTCCGAGGTTAGAGGTCCAATACGATCAGAGTGGTATTTCAACGATGACTCCACCCACACTGGCGTGCGAGTTTCACAGTCTCCCACCTATCCTACACAAACCGTACCGAACACCAATACCAAGCTATAGTGAAGGTCCCGGGGTCTTTTCGTCCTGCCGCGCGTAACGAGCATCTTTACTCGTACTGCAATTTCGCCGAGTCTGTGGTTGAGACAGCTGAGAAGTCGTTACGCCATTCGTGCAGGTCGGAACTTACCCGACAAGGAATTTCGCTACCTTAGGATGGTTATAGTTACCACCGCCGTTTACCGGGGCTTAAATTCTCAGCTTCGCACCGAAGTGCTAACCGGTCCTCTTAACCTTCCGGCACCGGGCAGGCGTCAGTCCGTATACATCGTCTTACGACTTCGCACGGACCTGTGTTTTTAGTAAACAGTCGCTTCTCACTGGTCTCTGCGACCACACCCAGCTCAGGAAGCAAGTCCCGTCACCAGACATGGCCCTCCTTCTCCCGAAGTTACGGAGGTATTTTGCCGAGTTCCTTAACCACAGTTATCTCGATCGCCTTAGTATTCTCTACCTGACCACCTGTGTCGGTTTGGGGTACGGGCCGTGTACCAGCTCGCTAGAGGCTTTTCTCGGCAGCATAGGATCACTGAATTCGCCTCAATCGGCTACGCATCACCTCTCAGGCT
>NZ_JBFBCD010000022.1:0-1186 GCF_040683015.1 Nocardia sp. NPDC051030
GTGCGGCGTTCGACGTAGGCGCGGGTGCGTGGGTCGTGGCGCATGCGGACCAGGGCGATGGTGTGCAGGGCGTTGTTGGCGGCGCGGTCACCGCCGCGGTTGAGGCGGTGCCGGTGGGTGCGTCCGGAGGAGGCGGGGATCGGGGCGACACCGGTCAGGTGCGCGAAGGCGGCTTCGGTGCGCATGCGCTCAGGGTTGTCGCCGGTGGTGGTCAGGAGTTGTCCGGCGGTTTCGGGTCCGACTCCGAACATGTCGAGCAGGCGGGGGCCGGCCTGCTCGATCAGTGGCCGGATCTGGGAGTCGAGTTCGGTGATCTCGGCGTCGAGCAGCTGGTGGCGTCGCGCCAGCGCGCGTAGCGCGGACTTCGTCGCGGTCAGTGGGTGTGCCAGGTCGCGGCCGGGCCGTAGTCCGGTCAGGGTGCGGATCAGGGTGGCGCGGTTCGCACCGGTGGTCTGCTCGCGTAGCACCGCGGGCGCGGAAACGAGCAGGCCACGGATCTGGTTCATCGCCTGGGTGCGGGCCTTGACCGCGCTGCGGCGCGCGGTGCGCAGCACCCGCACCGCTTCCACGACACCGTCGCGGGTTTTCGGGGTTCCGCTCGCGCGTCCGGACAGGACCGCGGTCGCGGCGGCATAGGCGTCGATCGGGTCGGATTTGCCCTGGGTCCGGCGGGTCTTGCGGTCGGGGCGATCGACCTCGATGACCGTGACGGCCGCCGCGGTCAGTATCCGGGCCAGCTCGGCACCGTATGCTCCGGTTCCTTCCACTCCGACCCTGACAACGGGCCCATGAGAACCTAACCAGCACAACAGCTCTCGGTAGCCACGCTCGGTGGCCGGGAACTCGCGGTCAGCGACGTGGCGTCCCACTGAATCGATGACGGCGGCGTGATGAGTCGCTCGGTGCGTGTCGACGCCGCCGGTGACTTCGCGGGTTTGATCGGCCATGCTTGTCGTGTCCGTCCCTTGTTGGAAACCGTTGCGGGGCGGCACGCGCCGGTCGGGCAGGTGGACAAGACTGTGGCGGGGCTTCTGACCAAGCTCCTATGAGGTCACAAACACCCGTCCGGCCGCGTGCGCGATGGCACCCGAACCGGTCAACAAATCAAAAGCAGGACAGTCGAAGACGTCAGTCTCTAAGCGGGTCAGACCACTCGGATGCCATCAACATCATCCTCACAGTCTCT
>NZ_JBFBCD010000023.1:0-1062 GCF_040683015.1 Nocardia sp. NPDC051030
TGTGGGGTGATGGCGTGCCTTTTGAAGAATGAGCCTGCGAGTCATCGGTGTGTGGCGAGGTTAACCCGTGTGGGGGAGCCGTAGCGAAAGCGAGTCCGAATAGGGCGCCCTTCAGTCGCACACTATGGACCCGAAGCGGAGTGATCTACCCATGGCCAGGGTGAAGCGACGGTAAGACGTCGTGGAGGCCCGAACCCACTTAGGTTGAAAACTGAGGGGATGAGCTGTGGGTAGGGGTGAAAGGCCAATCAAACTCCGTGATAGCTGGTTCTCCCCGAAATGCATTTAGGTGCAGCGTCACGTGTTTCACACCGGAGGTAGAGCTACTGGATGGCCTAGGGGGCCCACAAGCTTACCGAAGTCAGCCAAACTCCGAATGCCGGTGTGTGAGAGCGTGGCAGTGAGACTGCGGGGGATAAGCTTCGTAGTCGAGAGGGAAACAGCCCAGATCGCCGGCTAAGGCCCCTAAGCGTGTACTAAGTGGAAAAGGATGTGGGGTCGCGAAGACAACCAGGAGGTTGGCTTAGAAGCAGCCACCCTTGAAAGAGTGCGTAATAGCTCACTGGTCAAGTGATCCTGCGCCGACAATGTAGCGGGGCTCAAGTACACCGCCGAAGCCGCGGCATTCACACATTAACCTGCTTTCGAGCCAGGTGTGTGGATGGGTAGGGGAGCGTCGTATGGCCAGGGAAGCGGCGGAGTGATCCAGCCGTGGAGGCCATGCGAGTGAGAATGCAGGCATGAGTAGCGAAAGACGAGTGAGAAACTCGTCCGCCGAATGACCAAGGGTTCCTGGGCCAGGTTAATCCGCCCAGGGTGAGTCGGGACCTAAGGCGAGGCCGACAGGCGTAGTCGATGGACAACGGGTTGATATTCCCGTACCCGTGTATCCGCGCCCAATGGCGAATCAGTTGTGCTAACCGTCCAAATGTTTCCTTATCGAACCTTCGGGTGAGAGGGGGAACGGCTGCACGGGACCCTGATTGTAGTAGTCAAGCGATGGGGTGACGCAGGAAGGTAGCTGGGCCAGGTGATGGAATACCTGGTGTAAGCCTGTAGGGC